>CAWCKO010000001.1:0-49885 GCA_963796145.1 uncultured Acidobacteriaceae bacterium
TCCAGCCCGTCCCGTCCCGCAAAGGCTCAAGGCAGCCGCACCGGTCTGCGCATTGACATGTGCATCACATGCAACTACGTTGATAGCATGGCAAAAATGATCCAGGTTCGAAATGTCCCGGATGCTCTTCATCGCAGCCTGAAGGCCCGGGCCGCGATGGCGGGCATGTCGCTTTCCGACTATTTGCTCGTGGAGTTCCGAGAGATCGCGGAGCGTCCCACGCTGGCCGAGTTTCGTGAGCGTCTGCACAAGCGCAAACCGCTCCCGGTCGTTCTGGACACGGGCGGGCTGTTGCGCGAGGAACGTAGCGCGCGATGATCGTGCTCGATGCCTCGGCGGTCGTCGACTGGCTGCTTCAAACCCCAGCCGGACAGCGCATAGAACAGCGCATCTACGCGCGCAACGACACCCTGCACACCGTTCATTTGCTCGATGTGGAGTTTGCTCAGGTCCTGCGGCGTCTGGTGCGCGAGGGGACATTGGCACGCAAGCGGGCTGAGGAGGCAATGGAAGATCTGATCGCGGTTCGTGTCACTCGGTATCCCCCTGTCGCGCTCTTGCATCGGATCTGGCAGCTACGACAGAATCTGAGTGCTTACGATGCAGCCTACGTGGCGCTTGCCGAAGAGCTAAAGGCTCCTTTGATCACGCGGGACCAGAAGATCGCCGCGGCCCCCGGTCATAGTGGGACTATAGAAGTCTTTTAGTTCAACGGACGGCATTCGTGTCACCGCAGGCAAAGCATATTGACGGTGTGCCGGGGGATCCCACCAATGAGTATCCTGGATAACGTGAAAACACAAGGTCCTTGGAGAAACGCAGCTCGAAAGCGATGGAAGCAGCTTTGCCTCGCGGGATGGATCGCTTCTTTTATCGTGGCGGCACCTGGTCAGACATCAGCGAATACGTCAGCCGAACAGAAGCCGTCGGCCAAGGTCTTTTACGTCGCCAAACCCATTCTCCCGGCGCCTTACTTAGCCCCCATGAAGCCGTTGGTGCACCTTGCTGATTTGAAACAGAAACATAAGGGCGAGGTGAACTGGACCGAGTTGGTGGTCTATGACAAGAATAACCGCGCCGAAGTGACTTCAGCGGCCCCGGGATCGAAGCTTCCGCGACAGTTGCACTCGGATGCACCGGAATACTGGGTGGTGCTGGAGGGGAGGATCCGGTTTGAAGTGGAAGATCCGCCCGGAAAGTTCCAGACGTTTGAGGCCGGCAAAGGAGACCTGGTCCTCGCACCCGAGCGCCACCTCTTTTCGCTCCAGGTGGTTGGCTCCGAACCGGCTATCCGCCTTGCCGTCACGCTGCCGGATACCTCGACCATCTACGAAACCAGGCCCCAAAACGCCGAGAAGGGCACGGAATATATTCCGGTGACCCTCTTCACCGGCGACAACCCTGACGACGTACCCAACGACGGCAAGCCCGATCGCCTGTTCTTCAACATAGATGAGTTGCAGAAAGAGCATCCGGGGCATCGATCCTCGAGCGGATCCTCGAATGGATCCCCGAGCCGATCTTGGAGTGACCTTGCGGTTCGCAAAAACCGTGCACATGCGAATATCATCTGCGGCTATGCTGCGGATGTTAAGCACATCGCGGGCGATCTCGGACACTATCACACAGATTTCGCCGAGATCTGGACCATCATGCGTGGCCGGCAAAGTTTTTCGATTGAAGGGCTCAAGCCCTTCGTGGCATCAGAAGGCGACATCGTTTATGCCCCCGCAAAGAGATGGCATCTTATCGAGGCCACCGGAGAGGGAATGTCCTGCCGCCTCGCCATGACGCCCTATCCTAACGGCAACCACTTGTATCAGCCACGGCAATAGTTAGGACGCCACTCCTTCAGCCCGCGCAGAGGGCGGTCAGCGCGCCTAGATGAGGCGCGTCTTCAAGCTTGCGCACCATCTCCACAATGGCTTTGCCCTTGGCAGCCGGCCATTTCGCGAAGGCAGCGCAATCGAGGAACTTCGCGGCCACCTCATCGTAGGACATCGGATTCGCCGGATTTCCCTTGGCCACATCAGCACGCCCGGAAATTACGCTACCGTCTTTGAGCTTTATCTCGAGAATCGTCGTCATCTTGTTGTATCCGACGGCCTCGGCAACAGGATCCACGCCGAAGTCGATGCGGCGGATCATCTCCTGAACCTCAGGACGATTCACGACCTCGTCAGTAAATTCCGTCAAGCCCGCCTTCCCATAGAGCAGAAGTACGGCCATGCAGAATTCCATGCTGAACTTGGCTGCGAGGCTATCTTTGGGGCGGTGGTGAATCAGAGCGTTGGGAAAGTTTCGGTTGGCGCCCACTCGAACCCGTTCCACTTGGTCCGCCACGATGTGGTGCTCCTGAATGAGAACAAGCATCTCCGTCATACCGGGATGCGTAAGGGATCCGGAGGGGAAAGGCTTAATGGAAATCCCTGGCGAAACGAACGTCCAGGGTTTGCCGAGCTTATCCATGATAGCCGTGGAATCGAACCCTCCGCCCTCCGCCTGGAAGAATCCACGAGGCGCTTCCAGTATTTGGTTGGCGGCGGTCCATCCCAGCCCTGCAAGGTCCGCGGCAACGACTCCGCTCTCGGCGGCCCGTCCTGCATGCAGCGGCTTCGTCATGGTGCCAAAATTCTCGCGCAGGCCGGCCGCTTCGCTGGCGCCGATTCCGAGCGCGGTCAGTACGCGCGGCCGATCGAACCCATAGACCTTGACTGTGGCCGCCGTGGCCCCCAGCGTACCAATGGTTCCGGTGCTATGGAATCCGTCTTCATAGTGTCGCGGGGAAATTGCTTCTGCAATCTTGCACTCTACCTCAACCCCGACGTTATAGGCGACCAGGAGATCCTTTCCGGAGATCGATTTGACCTCTCCGGCCGCGAGCGCCGCGGGAAGCACCGGGGCAGTGGGGTGGGTCAACAGGCCATAGACCCGATCCTCCGCAACCGCAAGCTGGGTATCGTCGTAATCGTCAGCATGAATACCGACAGCATTGGCAAAGGCCGCAAAGCGCACCGGAGCTCTCAGCGATGATCCAATCACCGTCGCCCCATGCCCAGCGCCCGATACAAAGCCATTCAATTTCAGGTAGGTCCGTACGATCTCCCCGGTCTTCGCGACCGATCCGCAGAGTGATAACCCTATGCCATCAAGGATCGACTTCTTGGCCAATTCGATCACCTCGGGAGGAAGATCCGGGTAACGTGTGTTGGTGATGAAGTCGGCGACGCAGCTTGTGACTGCGGGCGGCTGCGGCGGTTTTTCGGGCGAAGCCCTGAATGCTTCCGTCAAGCCGCGAAAGCCTCCACCGCCGGCGATGCAAAAGACTGCTGATCCGATTACCTCGCGTCGAGTCATGGTGTCTTCAAACCTTTCGAGCTACGGCCGAAACCCGGAAAACTGCGGAATCCGTGGTGGGAGCCCCCGCATTTATGCGGGGAGGAGCGCTTCAGCGCTCCGGGAAAGAGTCTCGACGTTGATCGCGCGCTTTAGCGCTGGTAATACCAGTTCTCACGCAGACTCTTCAGCCCCAGCCGAAACAATCTCCCCGAAACCATCCCAGTGTAGCGCGATTGCTTCCATGATCCCTCGTGGCTCGGCCGGTCTGTTTCGTTATTGGCTGAATACCAAATCGGTCAGTACACTTATCTGTCTTCCGTTCCTTTAACCTGACGTCTACCACGCTTTCGCATAGGAGACGTAATGAAGCGCGTTCTGTTTCCCATGTTCCTGGCGTCGGCCGTCTTGCTCGTTTCGCAAACCTACGCCCAATCCTGCTGCGAGCCAACCGTGAAAGACTTCCCAAAGGTTGGGGGCAATCTCGGCAACCAGAATTATTCGTCCCTTGCCCAGGTGAATAAGGGCAACATCGCTGCACTGGGGGGCGCCTGGCGCGACCACCTCGAGGGTGGATCGACAAAGGAGTTCCAACAGGCCACGGCGGTCGCGGTGAATGGCATTCTCTACATCGAGACAACCCAGGGCAAAGTCTTCGCCGTCGACGGAAAGACCGGCAAGATCAAGTGGACCTTCAACCCGGGCTACGGCATCCAACTTCGCCGCGGAGTTGCGGTGGGCGGCGGAAAGGTGTTCACCAACATGGCGGACCACCGGGTGGTTGCGCTGGATCAGGCCACAGGCAAATTGATCTGGGAAAAGCAGCTCGTCGATGAAGGACCAATCGGCACCCTGCGCAGCGCCGTCACCTACTACGATGGCATGATTTATTTCGGTAGTTGTGATGGCGCCCGCGACGTTGGCATTGCCATGGATGCCAATACAGGCAACATCGTGTGGAAGTTCCACGCCGCTCCCGCGCCGGGGGAGTTCGGCCACGATACCTGGGGGGAAGGCGATGCCTGGCAGACCGGCGGCGCTGCGCCCTGGATGCATCCGGCCATCGATCCGGAACTCGGACTCCTCTACTGGACCTTTGGCAATGCGCGTGGGGGCGGTCCGGTCGATGGATCGAAACGCCCCGGACAGAACCTGTTTGCCGATTCGATCATCGCTTTCGACGCAAAAACCGGCCGCCGCGTTTGGTACTTTCAGTCGGTGCACCACGATATCTGGGATATGGATAACGTGATGGCGCCGGTGCTGATCGATCTGAAGATCGGCGGCAAGACCCGCAAGGCGGTGGTCTATGGCAGCAAGACCGGTATGTACTACATTCTTGATCGCACCAATGGCAAGCCCCTCAGCCCGATCGACGAGCGGCCGGTGCCCCAGGAGCCTCTGCAAAAGACCTGGCCGACGCAGCCCTTCCCAGAGGGCGATACGCTGGTTCCCACCTGCCCTACCACCACCGGGGCCGGCCAGCCTCCTCCCAACTTCAAATCGGGCTGCTTGTTCACGCCACACGCTTACCAACTGGTGGTTCAATCACCGGGAACCGGAGGGGGAGCCGATTGGAGCGCGATCTCCTACGACCCGCGTACCCATCTGATCTATACCGGCGCCGGCATCGTAAACTCCGCGCATACGTTATCCAACAACGGAGTGTTCTTCCGTCCCCTGGGTGAACAACGAAGTGGGAAAATCATCGCGTTTGACCCGGCTACTCATAAGATCGTCTGGCAGAAAGATATGAAATGGGCTCTCGCCCACGGCAATGGAGTGCTCACAGCCGCGGGCGATGTGATGTTTGTTGGCCAACCGGACGGTTTTCTCCTCGGCCTCGATATCAAGGACGGCCACGAACTGTGGCGGTTTCAAACCGGCGCGGGCGTCCACAGCAGCCCGATCAGTTATGAGATCGACGGTGAACAATACATCGCCGTTTTTGCCGGCGGCAGTCGTATCCCTTACAACTCACCGCGAGGAGACAATCTCTGGGCATTCAAACTGGGCGGCCGGGTTCCCCAGGCCGAGACGCCCACCCCGCCGTCGCCGAGACAGCCAATCGATGCGGCAGCGGTCGACGGCGCGACGGCCAGGAACACGGTGTATCTCGCACGTGCCTGGCGGCAAGGGGCTCCGGGAACTACTGAATCTCTCTTGCCCAACTCCATGGCGCCGCAAAACATGCGAGTTCCCGTAGGAACCGCAGTCACCTTCCTGAACCCGCCCGGCAATACAACCGCGCATTGTGCAACCCAGTTTTATGAGGGGCTCTTTGATTCCGGCCCTTTGCAGCCCGGCCAGTCGTTTACTTTTAGCTTCACGCGGCCGGGTGAGTATTTCTACAACGACTGCACATCCCCGGGCACGACCGGCAAAGTTGTCGTCTACACCCCTGGCTCAGCACAGGGTCAGGACGCTCCGGCGCAAGCACCGGGCGCAGTCGCGGCGCCGGCATCCGTACTGCCTGGTGGCAAGGGAAAAACCGACCTCATGAGCACGTGCACGCAGTGTCATGGTCTGAACTTGATAACTCAGAAGCGACAGACAAGAGAGCAGTGGTCTACCACCGTGGATCAAATGCAGGAGAGGGGTGCCGAGGTCACGGATGAGCAAGCCGGGCTGATCGTGGACTATCTGGCGGCGCACTTCGGGAAGCTGATTTACATAAATACCGCTTCTGCGGAAGCCTTGCAGGATGTCCTGTCCCTGACGCCACGGGAGGCAGCTGTGCTGACCAAATACCGGCAAGAGAACGGCAACTTCAAGAACCTGGATGATCTGTTGAAGGTGCCCGGCGTGGATGTAAAAAAAATTCAGGAGCAGAGCAGCAACATCGTATTTAATACAAATACTCCGTAAGCGATCCATGACCGCAATGTCCTTACTAAACCCCCGGGGCTTTTTCGTGGACACTGTCCACGAAACCCCACGAAACCCTCGCCAGTGCGTTAAGTATTTATGAACGGTTTTCAAAGAGCGCTTTCTTGGTTGGGCTAGAGAATGTCGTTCCGGATGGATCTGTCGAACCGAGCTTAACTTGACACGTTTCGTGGTGCTGGCTTAGCATCACCGCCGAGCCTGTTAGTTCTCCCCCCGCCGCGCTCACCTACCAGGAGATAATCTCATGCACAAAGTATTTGTATGGATAACTTTGCTTGCAGGCGTAATCGCGTGCGGGCATGCCTTGGCACAAGAGTCTCAATTCGCTTATGTAACTAATGGCGAAAATCTGCTGGGTTTCAGGATCGACGCCGTGACCGGTGACCTGACACCTGTTCCTGGATCGCCCTTCGCCACCGGACAGCTCGGCAACCACTCGGTCGTGATCGACCAGGCAGGCAGGTTCGTCTATGTCATCAGCGGCGAAGATAACGTTATCGGTTACAAGATTGAGCCGTTTACCGGCCGCCTGACTCCCATCCCGGGCGGAACGTTTGTCATAACACACGTGCAGGCTCTGGCAATCGATCCCCTGGGTCAATATGCCTACGGGGTATCGTCACAAGAGAATGTTGTTTCTGCCTACCGTATCGACCAGGCCACAGGACAGCTCTCCCTTCTGCCAGGAACAGCCCTGCCCATCGGGTCAAACATTGCTTCGATCACGGTCGATCCACTGGGCAAGTTTGTCTATGTGGGGAACTCACAGGGTGCTGACACAGTCTCGGGATTCAGCATTAACCCAACGAACGGCACGCTCACGGTGATTCCGGGATCGCCGTTCCCTGTGGGCTTCGGCCCGCAGTCGATCGTGATTGATTCGCTGGATCGTTTTGCCTATGTGGCAGGGAACGCATCCAACACGTATGCCTTTTCGATCAACGCGACTACGGGCGCATTGACCCCACTGTCTCCCTGCGTCTTACTACGACGGCAGCAGCACCGGAGCACAGGCCGTCGATCCAAGGGGCCAGTTTCTTTATGCGGCCGGCGTCTATGGTCTTTATGGCTTCAGCATTATGCAAAGCAATGGCGGCCCAAACAATGAGCCCGGCGACCTGACAGCGATAGCCGGTTCCCCCTTTGGCCCTGCGGCCGGTCCCGGTGTATTTCCGGTTTCGGTAGCGGTGGATTACACCGGCACGTTCGCTTATGCGGCGTACTATCTTGGGGACATCGAGGGATTCAAGATAAATACCGGCACCGGGGCGCTGACGGAGCTTTCAGGATTGCCGCTGGCGACCGCCGGCTCAACACCCGTGATCGCGCTTGCGCGCCCTCGTGCTTATCCTGTCTATGTGGCAACCCAGGTTCCGGAGCCACCGTTTGGGCCGTTTAAGAGCTTCACTGCTTCGGCCATCAACAATAAGGGAGAGGTCACCGGGCAGGCAGTGTTTACGGGATTCGAGGTTCTGGGTGCGGCTTTCCTTTACAACGGAACCACGACCTCCGGTTTTTTCTTTGGGGGCAGCCATGTCACTGCCGGCAACGCGCTCAATAACAAAGGAGAGATTGTCGGCACCTATACCGGAGTGCCGGTCGGAGACTTCCTGCTCTTAACCCAGTCGTTCTTATTTCGCAGCGCGGGAGTTACTTTTGCTCTGGATCCGCGGGTCGGAGGAGAGAGTGCGGCGTACGGTATCAACGATGCGGAACATATTACCGGCTGGATATCAACCGGTGTGTGTACCTTCTCGTTTGGAATCGGGTGCACGAGTTCGGCGGGGCTGGGGGACACGCACGCGTTCCTTGACGTCGGACTAGGGCCTGCCGATATCGGCACGCTGGGCGGTAATTTCAGCGAAGGGATGGGGATCAACGAGCACGATGAGGTAGTTGGGGGCAGCAATGTAACCAGCAATGGACCGAATCATGTATTCGTGTACAGCCACGGCTCGTTTCACGATGCGGGCATGTTCAAGGGTTACAGCAGCACGGGTACGGGGATCAATGATGGCGGCGAGATCATCGGCACGGCGACTCCGCCATCGGGCACACCAGTCGGATTTGTGTACCGGAATGGCGGGTTTGAGCACCTGCATGGGTTGGGCGGAGGAACGAGCAGCTTGCCCAGCGGCATCAATCTGTCGGGCGACGTGGTGGGCACGAGCAGCGTAGCGAGCGGCGGGGCAAATCACGCGTTCATCTATCATCATGGAAAATTGATCGACTTGAACGACCTGGTGAGCCCTTCGTTGACTCTGCTGACGGGCGCCGCCGGGATCAATGACAAGGGGCAGATTGTTGCGAATGGGCTGAACGGCGCAGTGTATGTGCTGACGCCGATTTGTGATCTTCCGTTCTGACGTTGGTGCGGTGGAAGGCGAAAGTCTTCCACCGCTTTAAATCACTTCAATTGGGCGGGCAACGCGAGCTGCATCGCGTTGGCCGGCGCCAGTTGGGTCGTCTCCGACTCCATCAGCGCAGCGGCAAGAACCAAACCCGATCCCGGTTCCTAATCTTCCAGGTTGCATCGATTCAGTTTCAGTCGACCGAAGCTGGCTCCGGGACGAGCGCCGCATCTATGATGAGGAGGCAATTGCAAATCCGCAGGGGGCACGTACACAATGCTTCGGAACACAGGGTCGTTGAGAATCCTTGTTGTCGGCTGTGGAAACATGGGTGCATCGCATGCACGCGCATTTCGCAACATGCGCGGGGTGGAGATTGTCGGCTTGGTGTCGCGTGGCGAAAGCAAACATCACCTTGCTACGAACCTCTCGCTCCAGGTGCCCCTGTTCGACGATGTGGGCATTGCGCTGGCCAGTCTCGCACCGGACGCGGTCTGCATCTCGACCTATCCAGATACACACGAAGCTTTCACGCTTGCCGCGATCGAAGCCGGGTGTCATGTCTTTGTGGAGAAGCCACTGGCCCCCGACACGGAAGGCGCCCGTTGCATGGTTGAGGCGGCACAGCGCGCGGGCAGGAAACTCGTCGTCGGATATATTCTGCGCCACCATCCGACATGGCAGAAGTTCATCGGCATCGCGCGAACGCTGGGCAGTCCGCTGGTTATGCGCATGAATCTTAACCAGCAGAGTTCCGGCGCGGAGTGGCAGTGTCACCGCGGTCTGCTGGCGTCCGCGTCGCCCATCGTCGACTGCGGCGTGCACTATGTGGACGTCATGTGCCAAATGGTCGCAGCCAGGCCGCTGCGAGTTTCTGCAATCGGAGCCTGCCTCGACCCGAGCCTCCCCGACGGCCGGTGTAACTACGGCCAACTGCAGATCGTCTTCAGCGATGGCTCGGTGGGCTGGTACGAGGCTGGATGGGGACCGATGATGAGCGAAACCGCATTCTTCGTCAAAGACGTGATCGGGCCTCGCGGCGCGGTATCGATCCAGAGCATTCACTCCGACTCGAACGGCGCGTCGGCCAAGGTGGAAGACCACGTCCGCTCCAATGCCATTCGCGTGCACCATGCGGAGCTGACGCCGTCCGGGAGCTTTGCCCGCCCTGACGAATGGCTGACGCAAGCTGGCGAGCCCGGTCACGACGAGCTCTGCCGGCGCGAACAGGAGTTCTTCGTGCGGGCCATCCGCGAGAAACTAGACTGACTTCGCACTTGGAGGACAGTCTCGCGAGCCTGTCGATCGTGCTCGCCGCGGACCAAGATGCGAACCGGACAGGAGGTCGATCTCTCCGGCCGTAACTTCTCCCTTCATCCCACCGGCACCTAGTAAGTCATTCCATCGCAAGCCGCGCTATGGGACCGACGCGGGACAGGACCGACGCGAGGGGAGATAAGGGGATATGTCCGCGAAACTTGTCCGGGGGATAGGTATGCTGTCCGTGCGCCAAGCAAGTGAAGTTTGGGTGAAGATTCCGTCTGCCCTCCTTTTCCGTCCTCCTTTTCTCGCGTATCGGTCAAAGGAAATTTCGTCACAGCTTCCTGTCCTGGTTTTTTCACAACGCGCAGAGTGGCGTATTCATTACGCCACTCTGCGGAGTGATCGACTTTAGAAGGTCGCTAGGCTGCCTTGGCGAGAGCGACTCCGATGGGCGGTTCAGGCGTTATGTCGGAAACCTCCCTGCGCCACAACCGTATCACCTCAAGCAACTCCTCCTGAGAGTATTTCGTGATACTAGTCTGCTCCGCTCCCGTCTTTGCATTCATCGGACGGATCGCGATAGCCGCGCTCACCCCAGGGCGAATACGCAGAAACACACCGTGCTGACGTCTTGGACTAGGAGCTGGAGGAGCGCAAGCCATTCGCAACTCCCCATTTGGCTTCATATGAGGCAGCGCGTAGACTGCACAGTTTCCATCTTTGAGTAACTCCCGAATCAGGCCTTTTACCAGCTCCGACTGATTCGAGCTGAACTCAATACCATGTACATTCGTCATGGAAGTGACCTCCTTGCTCACTCGTTCCAGCTTATGAAAAAAATTGTAAAAAAGGCATAAAGTACGGGCACAATCGACACCGGCTGGGAAAAGAGATCCTTTTCGGGGATTCTTTCGGGGACGGAATTTCCCCTAATGAGAGTAGCGTGCACACGTGCGCTGACCCAAGACAGACAGAGTGCTGGGCTGGCGCCGCCACTCTCCTATAGGGATCATGGCCGGCGGCATAATGAGATAATTGGGATAAATGGACGTGCGATTGCAAATTCCGGACGATGTCGCCCGCGTGATCCAGGGCCAACAGCCAGACCTATCGCGCGCAGCCCTTGAAGCGCTGGCGCTGGAAGGATACCGCAGCGAACGCTTGTCTGAAGGGCAGGTCCGCCGCATGCTGGGTTTCAGGACCAGAATTCAGGTTCATGCCTTCCTCAAGGCTCACAACGTCTATCTGCATTTCCCCATTGGTGAACTTGAGAATGATCTTGCCTCGCTCAAGCGGTTCGAAGAGACCCTCTCAGAATAGAGCAACGGCCAAGCCGCATGATCGTCGTCGCAGACACGTCGCCCCTCAACTATCTGGTGCTCCTCGGGCATATCGAAATTCTGGCGAAAATATACGCTGAGGTCGTGGTACCGCAAACCGTCCTCGATGAACTTCAGGATAGCGACTCGCAGGCAGAGGTTCGCGCGTGGTTTTCGGCTCCCCCGGCATGGCTGCAGGTCTGCCGTATTTCTCCAAGTGAGGATTCATGCGCTCGTTTGCCAATGCACACGCCCTCGCTGCGGCGATGATTCTGCTGCCTACAGCGCTGCTCGCAGCAGATGTAGACACAAAGTTCCACAATGCTCCAGCCTCGGCGCAAGCGGCGAAGAACCCGTACGCGGGCCAGGAGGAGGCCGCGCAGGCCGGAAAGACGCTCTATACGCGCGATTGCCTGTCGTGCCACGGGAAGCTGGGACAGGGCACGGGCAACGTGCCGTCTCTGGTGGACGGAAAGCTCCATTCGGTTAGGCCGGGTGAAGTGTTCTGGTTTATAACGAGGGGCGACAAAGAGAACGGCATGCCCGCCTGGGCGTCTTTGCCGGCAAAGCAGCGCTGGCAGATTGTTACCTATTTAGAGTCGATGGAAACGTCGCAGGCCGCGCAGGAGGCAAGCACGCCGCCACCGCCCGACATGGACACATCGAAGCTGAAGGCTCCGCCGCCGCCGCCACCCTTCACCGATTTTCGTTACGAGAAGCCGGGAACGTTGCACAAGATTACGTTGAACGATCTACCCCAACCGTATGCGACCAAATCGAGGTTCAACTCTCCAGACCTGGTGGCGCGGCCGGAAAACGTGTGGCCGGTGGCGCCGGCCGGATTCAAGGTGGAGTTGTATGCGGCTGGGCTCGATAATCCCCGGACCTTGCGCACGGCTCCGAACGGCGACATTTTTCTTGCGGAAAGCAATCCCGGCCGCATCCGGGTGTTTCGTGGGCTAACCGCCGGCGGCAAGCCCGAGCAGTCGGCGATCTTTGTCAGCGGGCTGAAACAGCCGTATGGTCTGGCTTTCTATCCTCCGGGTCCCGATCCGCAATGGTTGTATGTGGGCAGCGAAGCCGAAGTCGTTCGTTTTCCTTATCACAAGGGCGATTTGCAGGCGAGCGGATCACCGCAACACATCGCCGACCTGCCACATGGGGGCTGGTTCGGGCACAGTACGCGGCCGGTAGAATTTTCGCGGGATGGCAAGCGAATGTTTGTCGCGGTGGGCTCGGCATCGAACGTGGACGATCCGGACACCACTCCACGAGAGAAGGACCGCGCGGACATTCTGGCCTGCGATCCCGGGAATTGCGTGTTGCGCGTGTATGCCTACGGCATTCGCAACGCGGGAGGTGGGATTGCGGTGAATCCGCAGACGGGCGAGTTGTGGTGCTCGGTGAATGAGCGCGATGCCCTGGGGGACAATCTCGTCCCGGACTACATCACGCACGTGCAGGAAGGGGGATTCTATGGCTGGCCGTGGTGGTACATCGGCGCGCATCAGGATCCGCGGCATCAGGGCAAGCATCCGGAGTTAAAAGACAAAGTCATCGTGCCGGATGTCCTGCTGCAGCCGCACAACGCGTCGCTGGAGTTTACTTTTTATCAAGGCCAGCAGTTCCCCGCGCGAGTACAAGGGAGACATTTTCGCGGCCGAGCACGGCTCCTGGAACAAAGCGGTGCGCGTGGGCTATGAAGTGATTCGGGTGCCGCTGCACCAGACCGGCCACGCCAGCGGCGAGTATGAAGACTTCCTCACTGGCTTTGTGCTGCCGGATGGCAAGGTGTGGGGACGTCCGGTGGGCGTGACGGTGGCTCTAGATGCATCGCTGCTGGTAAGCGACGACGGATCAAACTCGGTGTGGAGAGTTAGCTACACGGGGAAGTGACGGGAAACTTCGCTGGAAGCTATCGTTCGAGTGGGTGGATTTGCGAGCTGCTCATGAGATCGACCACGGCGGAAAGGTCAACGGCCTTTAGCCTCAAGGCATTCCGCATAGGACTTAACTCCCGCTTTTCCTAATGTTGATTTCCGTCCGCACTGGACGCCATGCTGCGCCCGTATTAGCGTGCTCGCAGGACTAGAGAAGCGCGCGCAGTCGTCCGTCAAATCGACGCGGCTGACAAATGGACCCATTATTTTAGGCCCGCTTCTTCACGCCAATAGCAACGTGCTCAACACTCTCTGGCGAAACCATGTCTCAGCCGGCGGTGGGCGGAGTGAGGACGACTGCGCTACCCACGATCTCAATCAGCGAATCACCGGGGATCCATTCGAGAGCCATGCAGGCGCGGGAGGGAGCTTTGCCGGGAGAGAAATACGTCCCGTAGATTTTGTTCAACGCGTCGTACTGCGCTTTATGGGCATCGAACCTTGCCTTACCCGTCGGCATGGGAATGCCGTCAGCGAGCGGGAGACAGAGAAAGACCTGGAGGTGGATGATGCTATCCATGGTGCAGCCCGCATGCTCCACCGACTTCTTGAGCGCGTCCATGGTGCGCGTAACGTGCTTCTCAAAGGGGTCAGTCACGAGCACGTGATCATCCTTGGGATAACCGTCATTGGAGCCGGTGCCGGAGAAGTAGTAGATGCCATTGTGGGTGTGATTGCCGCCGGCACGACGAGGAGTCGGAGCGCCGGGCGAAGCCTCGGGCGCACCAGCAGGCGGAGCTTGGAGAGCGAAGAGTTTCGGAGTCCCGGCGGCCACCGCCGCCATGGCGGCGATCCTGCTAAAGAACCCGCGTCGCGTGTTCATTTCCATAAGCTTCTCCTTCGCACTGGCTTCTGTGAGATTCTCGAGCACAGCGGAAATATTGTGACATGTTATCAATTCACCCTGAAGAATGCTCTTTGCGGCAATTAGAGCCTGGCTCAGTCCTCTTGAGGCGGCGAATGGAGAGGGCCGATCGAAAAGTGGTCGAAGGTGACTTCCAGACCCTCCTTACCGGGTGCAGCAGCCATCATTCCAATTTTGACTGGGACCTGCGGCGGAAAGTACGCAAGCCGAATCATCGACCATTCCTGGTTGTCCCGGGAATATGAAACCTGAACCGTGTCGTGATAACGTTGCATGCGCAACCAGAGAAACGCGGGGTTGTCAGAACAAGCAAGTACAGACCAATCTGAAAACTCCCGCGTGACCACGGCACTCACGCTTTGCTTGCCGTTCAGGAACTCAATTCCAGCTTTGATCCAGTTCTGATCGTCGATCCGTATCATCAAACCCGCCTGATGATAGAGCTCATGGTATTTCCCCGCGATTCGGACCTTCGCTTCAAAGTTTCCAGTTTGTTCTTGATACCGAAATGGACCGCTGTCGCGAATGAACCCGTAATGGGTCACCCGCCAATAGTCTGTGCCGGGGGGCGCCGTTGCGGTCAGCGCATCGCCGGTCTCACTCCAATATGTAGGCTGATTAAGCCAGGTGCGGGCGGTGGTTTGATCTGTCATCGTAACCTTAAGCATACTGAAAAGAGCGGAAGGATTCGGCGCGGATCCCCAACTATCGCTTCTCCAGCACAACGTGGGTCGCGTGTTCCGTGACCTCGCGCTCCGTCACAGAAAAACCTAGCCCAGGCAAATCGAGACCTGCAAACAGCGCTTCACCTTTACCGAGCACGACCGGCGTGATGGCAAGATGCATCGAATCGATCAACCCGGCCTGCAGATACTGCCGGACCGTCGAAACACCGCCTCCGATTTTGATGTCCTTATCACCCGCTGCTTGTTTTGCGCGTCGCAGGGCTTCTTCGATGCCCCCGGTAACAAACTGGAAAGTCGTCCCGCCCTCCATGACCAGTGGCCCACGCTCATAGTGCGTCAGCACGAAGGTTGGGCTATGGAAGGGTGGATTGTCGCCCCACCATCCCTTCCACGAGCCATCTGGCCACTCGCCACGCACCGGACCGAACATGTTGCGACCGAGGATGAAGGCGCCAAAGTTCTCCATCGACCTCCGTGCAAAATCATTGTCCAGATCGACCGATCCGCCGCCTTCGTGTCCGTGCATCTCGCCGAACGTTTTTGTGTGAAAGTACCATTGAAAGATCTCGGGACCGCGCTTACCAAGCGGATCCGTTAGGCTCTGCTCCGTCCCTGCGCTGAAACCGTCCAACGAAACGCCAAACCCCGCTACGCGAACTTTTGACACGTCTGCTCCTCTCTTTGACAGGCCATGCTACTAACGTGGAAAGCCGATCGGGCGCCTACGAAGCGCCACGTGACGCGGACCCGAGCCACCGCTGGCGAAGCGCATCGCGGTGTCTGGCAAACCACAGCAGAGCCGCCTGGGCCATCAGGTTGACCACCGCCCCATTGTCACAAGCCGCAAGAGCCTCATCAACGCTGAAAATGATGGTGCGGATGTCTTCCCCCTCCCCTGCGTGCCCATGAACGCCCCCCGCCCGCGCAGCGTCCACCTCACCGACATAAATGCTAACCAGCTCATCGCTGATACCAGGGGTACTCAGATAGGCGCCGATGAACTCCATCTTTCCGACATCGCAGCCGGTCTCTTCCTTCACTTCTCTGCGTGCGGCCGCTTCGCTTGTTTCCCCCTCATCCACCATTCCGGCAACACACTCCAGGATCCACGCAGACGGAAGATCGTTGACATAGGCGCCCACCCGGAACTGCTCAATCAGGATCAGCTGCTGCGCAGCAGGATCGTACAGGAGCACCACCACAGCACGCCCGGAGCGGAGCACTTCCCGCTTGAATGGCGGGGACAACTTGCCGGCGAAGGTTTCCGTGCGCAGGGTGAGCTGTTCATAGCGGAAGTGGGCGTCCGCCAATATCTCGATCTTCTGGCACTCAATCTCCCTCGGCCGCGATCGATCAGCAGCCAGGTCCATCTCCTTCTGCGTCGGCGGATGATTCCTATTTTCGGTCAAAGTTCCTCCCAGAGTGTCCTGATCGCCATCCTATGGTGACACACAAGTCCTCCCGACTTCAGAAAGTTGAACCATGTCGGCACGCCAGGCATGCGCCTTCCGGCTCCGCGTTGAGCGCGTTGCGTTTTCTCAAGACAAGTGAAAGCCGGGGGGGACTGGCGAGCGAGGCTGTTGATTGTTCGCCCAATGAAATGGGCGGGGCGATCGCCGACTTCGTTCTAAGAAACCCCACTGACCTGGTAGGTCAGTGGGGCTTTTCTATCTCCGTTGCAAGCCAATGCCGAGCAAGCGCATAAGCCTGTTGATTTCGGTCTTCTGAACGTCAATCACTTTTCTTAATCGAACGTTCTCGCATGTGATCGACGTAAGGGGATCCACGTCCGTCTGTGTCTCAGCGCGGCGGTCCACACCGCTCGCGCCTCTTTCCAGGCGCTCGTAATCGATCATCCCATGACCGCCTGTTGGTGTAACGAACGGTCTACGGTATGGCATACCCCAAGTGTAATTAACTCGGTTGCAGTTCTGCCATAGTTGCCCGGCAAAGACCAGGCAAGACCGCTTTCGATGAGCGATTGAAAGAGAGCAATCGTAGTGTCATCGTCTAACTCCCCCGATTCATACTTGACAACCTGGTCGATTTGTCGTGAAACCTTCCTTAGTTCAACCCATATATCGTGACGCATCGTTACTCCAACATGTAGTGTGTGTGTTGCAGCCAGCGCTGCTGCTACAACCTTAGTTACCAATGTTGTTAATGTACATGCCGACACTTTCCAACGCAAACAATGCTCAATATTTGTGCATCACAACAGCGTGCTCTCTCCTCTTTCGTTCCACACTCTAGAATTTGTTCCAGTTAAGGCATGTAAATTTTGCCGAAGCCTCCACAATTTTCTTCTTCGTGTAGAAGACGGCAATGATCACAACGTCGATCTTCGCACCAGGAGAAAACACGTGAGTGCGAGAGTGAAGGCCAGGAGGAAAAACTTCAGGAGTAGCTGGACAGAATGACCCAGGGAGTTGAAACGTTTTTCGAACAGATCGCACTATATGAATATCCGCCCCAACGGGTGAACGGAGAGGAGCTGACATGGCTATCACATTTACGCTGGTTCGCGAATGTCTCAACAATGTCACGGACGTTGCGGGCCTCTGGCAGATCGAAGGCGGCAAGGTGTTGGAAAACGATAAACAAGTGGCCAACTACTCCAGCGTCAAACGGGTGAGCTGCGGTGCGGAGCAACAGAACACCGCCATGTTGTGGGTAACACTATTTTTCCTTGAAGAGAAGCCGCCCCAAAACATGACCTTGCACGGCGCCCATGACTTCAACAGTGGCAGCGAAATAGGCAGCGTGAGCGGCGCCTCGGCGGCTTTTGCCGCAAATATCGGGAAGCAATTCAAACGCGTGGTCAACACCCTGACCATCGCCTAGACCATTTCTACTGCGCCGTAAGCAGCCAATACCCCAACGAGGTGCGCGGAATCGCCGCAGCACGTTCGCAGCCCTGGTAGCGGCGGCCGGGAGGCCCATTCAAGCCGAGTCTTGGCTTGAGTGGGGCAGTTCCCCACGCCGACTAATCCCGGTTGTCTCTTTTTTAGAAAGCCTTGCCGGTCTCAATCATGACGGGGCTATTCCCAACCTGCAAACCGCCGCTGGACAAGGAGTTCACATTGCCCATCAGATCACGAACGTCGGTATATTCCTCTGGCGCCTTATAGCTCAGCGTTTTGCTGGAGTTCCAAAGCACGAGTGCCCGGTACCCACCAGCCCGGCTCAGAGTGCAGGTCCAGGTATTGCTGGCATCGGGCGCGCACCCTGAGGTCATCGATGCCCCTGCCATCCATTGTTGAACGATGTCGTAGGCTGCAGCGTCCGGATCAGCGCCGGTTGCCGCATTCCAGAGCCCGCCCCATGTGCCACCATCGTAGGCGTACCAAACGAAGCGGCTTACCCCATCGGACCACTGCAGCAGATAGTACTTGGCCATGAAAGCTGCCCGGTTTGCGCTTCCCTCAAGTACATCATCGGGATCACCTGCCCAGTCGGCTTCGGTGTCCCACAAAGGCTTACTGCCCTGACCGTGAGCCGCGATTACACTACGGTACTGCGAAACTACTGAGTTAATGGACTCAGCTTCGCTATTGCAGTAACCGTGAAAAGACATGATGTCGGCGTAATTTCCCCCGCCCTCCGACAGATAGGAATCGAGCCATCCGGGCCCACCTGCCGCCGAAGCGGCGGGTGTAATTATCTGCGCGGCCGGGTTGATCGATTTGATGATTCGGTAAGCATGCTGTGCCATCGTCACTAACGTTCGCGTGTCGCCGCAATAGTATTCCGGATCCTGTGGTTCGTTCCAAAGCTCCCAATAGGTGATGCGCACCCCGGCATGGGAAGCAATTGCCGTCACATAGTCGTCCCAATTCTGGAGGTCAGTTGGAGGCGCACACTGTCCTGGCCCGTAGGGACCCCGGACCCCCGGTTGAGAGGATGCCCAGAGAGGTGTTCTTCCAAACGTATAAATTACGTCGACGTCCCGTTCCTGATTGATTTTGATGAATGCGTCCAGCTGTTGAAAATCGTAGACGCCGGGCGCAGAGTTGATATCCGCCCAATCAAGCATAGGAAAAGAATCCCAGGTCCTCGTAGTTCCATAGCTGAGGGGAGAACTTACGTTCTTAAAATCGAGTACTGTCATGCCAAAGAGCGAACGCGGAATGATGCCCTGGCTTTTATAAACAAAATCGGTGCCACAGGAAGTGACAAAGCTTGCAGCCAGAACAAATGACAACCAGGTACATAACTGCTTCAGCGTGCGGGCAATCTTCACACCAGGGCTCCGAATCACACCACCAGAACGACATGGACGGTGGCCACGGGCTCTCCGCTATTGGATCGGAGCTAATGGAAGGCCGCCGACAGGCAAGATCAAGGTCGGCTCGTTGGCTGGTTGCCGACTCTAGGAAGTAATCTAGAGAGGCTGCTGGGCGACGCACATTACACCTTGGCGCACCACGCCGCACCAAGGGTGTCATCTGTATGCTGGAAATTTGTGTTAGGATGCGTTGGCCGCACCCAAAAAGCGAGACCAACTAGTCGAACGTTCGCAGCCATATATCGCGCACCGAGATCTTGCACGGCTGGCTCTCGATCTCGAAGCCGATAAGTCCCGGTTGGTTATTGACCGAGTCTTTGTTGTCATCGATGAACACCGCCATCAGCTGGCCATTCATGATGTGCATCATGATCCCGCCACGCGCGATGACCTCGTAGTCGTTCCAGTCGTTTACCCTTACGTAACCGCCCAGCGCCTGCTTGTCACCGATATTCGCAACCAGGCGATTGGTCTCTCCGGGTAGTGCCTGTGTTACCTGGCCGCGATACGCCAGGATACCCTGCATGGTGTTTTCGGAATACCACTGGCCGGTGTACTCCGCGGTCCTTGCAGTGACTGGAAACCAGAAGTCGGCCTGGGGGCCGGTCATCATAAATTTCAGGTCATACGGCGGCTGGCCGGCGGGCTGCGGCCGCGTCCACGGTAAATCGGTAAGGCTGCGGTACTGGATGCCGCCACCGCCGCCCTTTTCAATTTTCATCTGCAGCTTGAGGTCGAAGTCGCGGGTTTTTTCGCCGCGATACACAATATAGTTGTTGCCCTTTGGCTTACCCTCGAATGTTTCCCCCACCATGAGCCCGTCTTCGACCCTCCAGATGCTCGTGTCGGCGTCCCATCCGGTCAGGCTCTTACCGTCGAAGATCTGCTTGTAGCCCGTGTGCTCGTCGATGTCGTACGGCGCGGGATTATGAAACTTGGGCATGCCGGGCAGTTTCTCCCCGTGTGGACCTGCCTGCGGCGGTCTCGCCGGCGGCGACTCCAGCGCTGGCGGTACGGATTGGGCAGTGAGCGCGCCCGGAACAGTCACGAACAAGACACTCAGCGCCGCTGCGGGCAAAAATGCTGGACGAACGAAAGCGAAGGTAAGGGCGATAGGGTGCGGACATGAAGCTTCCTGCCTTTCGGATAGAGACGATACAGCCGCAAAAGGAGTCTAGCCGCAAAATCGCCTTTCTAGCGAGCCCCAAAAAACTAGGCGAGCAGCTATCATGGCGCCTTTTCCCCTTACACTTCAGAGAGGAGATGCCATGCAGGGACTGGAAAAAACAAAAGTTCTGTTCATCGCCGGTTTTGGCCCGATTGTCCGCGATACAGAGGCGAGCCGCAAGCTGTACGTGAAGGCCCTTGGAATTCCCTTCAAAGAAGAGAGTGGCGGCTATCTTCATACGGATGCCCTTCAGGGAGCAAAGCAGTTCGCCCTGTGGCCACTTTCGCAAGCTGCGGAGTCCTGTTTCGGTAACGCCACCTGGCCCGACAATGTGCCTGCGCCCCACGCCTGGCTTGAGTTCGATGTGGACAGCGTTGAGAGAGCTACAGCGGAGCTTGAATCGCTGGGTTATCGAATGCTTATTAAGAACAAGAAGGAACCCTGGGGTCAGACCGTGAGCCGCTTTCTCGATTCAGACGGACTGCTGGTCGGGCTTACCTTCACTCCCTGGATGCGGGAGAACAAATAGCGCGGTCCGTCACTGGCCCTAAGAATCGTTCCTGCATTTGGCAATAATCAGCGTGATATCGTCGTGCTGCTCCTCCGGGCTGAATCGCTGAACATCCGCGACGATCGACGCCACGATCGGCTGTGCGGCCAATTCGCGATGCCGCCTCATTGCCTCGATCAGACGCTGTTCTCCGAACTCCTCTAGCGCGTCGTTGCACGATTCCGTAACCCCATCGGTGTAGAGCGCGAGGACGTCGCCGGCGTAGAGTTGGCATTCCACCGTCGGGCTCGTCCAATCTTTGAACAGTCCCAGAACAGTGCCGGTCGAGTGCAGCCATTCCACCCTGTCATCCCCGCGGAGCAGCAGCCCTGATAGGTGCCCACAATTGGTGTATCGCAAGCGCTGCGCTGCGTCGTCGTATTCGGCAAAGAACACCGTGGCATAAGCGCTGTCTACCGTATTCTCATAAAAGAGCCGGTTCACGGACTGCAGAAAGCGCTGCGGCTGTTCCCGGGCAAGGGCAAACTGACTGCGCAGATTGGCCTGCAGATTGGCCATCAAGAGCGCGGCTGCAATTCCCTTACCGGCAATGTCGCCGATAAACAACCCGACCCTCTCTTGTCCAAGCGCAAAGAAATCATAGTAGTCGCCCCCGACGTGGCGGGCCTGGATACAGACGCCTGCGTAGTCCAGGGTCCTTAGGGGTGGAAACGTCTGCGGGAAAAGCCTTGCCTGCACCTGTTTCGCAATTTCCAGTTCCTGGGCAGTGCGCCGTTCGGCTTCCAGCCTCTCGGCATTCGCTCGCCGCTGCCCCTCAAATTCCCGGCTCCACTCATCGGAGCCGAGCAGTTCAAAGGAGTTCCCATCTTCATCGGAGAAACCGGCAAACGTTCCGCCCCACAATTGGGCCTGTGGAGGATGATGAAAGTGCACCCCACGGCTACGCCACAGCTCATAGGTAGCATTGATATCTTCGGCGATGAAACCAATCTGCGTTGACCGGCCGATGAGCTTGTAGTTCTCCGAGCCGCGCTTGGGAGCAATCACTGCCAGAATCGCGCTGCCATCCGGCGGCGCGATAGCTACCCAACGGCCAAATTCGAAACGACCGTCGGCAACTACGCTGAATCCCAGCTTATCTACATAGAACTTCAGGCTTCGTTCGTGATCGCGAACAAAGACGTTGGACTTGAAAATACGCAGATGCGGATTCTGTTGCCCTGGACGAAATGTGGCCTGGTCCTCTGGCTTGTCCTCTGGCCGTCGTGCTTCCGGACTGTCTCTCTGCGAGATTACAGGCTCCGAGTTCACTTAGATCTCCTTTCAGCATCTGCGCTAAGCTGTGAGTGTACCGGAACATCCACTACAGTTTGAACCGGAGACATTCGTTACAAGCAGCCAATGCGGTACTGGAGCCTTGAGTTGAGGTTTGACGTTCGTCTCTGTCATTTCTAGGGCCTGTTTTTTCGCGAGTAGATGCCGAACTGAATAGCTGCTGAGTTCACAGGCAGATGTGCGCTTATTTCGAGACAGGTATCCAGAGACAGCCGCGTTGCGGCTCTGATTGCCACAAGTTCGGGATGCCAACTACGCGGGTTTGACTACGGTTACGAATTGAACTTCGTCTTGCCGGCATTGCAACCCAACACCCTAGGTGGACCACAAGCCATCAGACTACCCGTGATAACAACCGTAGGCTACCTTGAAATCGTGCCAACAAGATTGAGGTCGATCGCGACATCATTATCCGCTTTCCAAATCATAAAGCTTGGATTCTTTAGTCCCCATTGGACGTAAGGCACCACAAAATGAGCCTCGGCAGTTGTGCTGGTGCCATCAAGGTGTACCAACATGGGGACGGTGATTTCGTGAGGCGTGCCCAGCAGGGTGAAGATTCCGGTTACCTGGATGGTCGAGTTGCCTGAAGAAGCGATGGCGCCGGTATAGGTCTTCGGCTCAAAGGAAACAGTTGCGTGCTGTTCGACCTCCAGGATGTCCTTGTTCATCTTCTTGTCGCGACGGTCATTGCCGGTCTTGCCGCTTCCGGCGAGGACGACTACCGAACCCGACATCTTAGGAGTGCTGCGGTCAAACTCAATCGATCCGGATTGGACGTGAAAGGTG
Organism: uncultured Acidobacteriaceae bacterium; assembly: GCA_963796145.1. Lineage (GTDB taxonomy): Bacteria > Acidobacteriota > Terriglobia > Terriglobales > Acidobacteriaceae > PALSA-350. The sequence continues at coordinate 22,741 of CAWCKO010000001.1, forward strand.
CCGTTGACGAGCTCGTGGGTTGTTTTGAGCGTCATCTTGACCTCGCTGGCATCGGGATTGACGACGAAGGTCTGATGCTGGGCGAGCGCGGCTGGAGCGAGTATGACAGCGAGGGCGAAGACTGCAAAGGATTTCATTGCACCTCTCCTAGGGGTTCTTGACTACAGAGAGTTGTTTGGGCAAAACCATGGTTTGGCTCAGCCAAAAAGCGATGGAGGCCGTTTCATCTCGGTTTTACTCGTCCCACGCAGAGGCGTGCCGGCCGGACAGTCGCGATAGAAACATCTCGGGCGGACAGACCTGCTCGTTGCGCGTAATGTTTCCATTCGTCCGGCAAGAACGCCCGCTGAAACGAAACAGGGCCGTCGTGCCGCACGAAACGATGCCACCGCATTGCGGCCGCGAGTACTTTAAACCACGTATAAGGCGTCTGGCTGCGATAAAGATCATTGATAAACCAACCGTGGCGCGCGACCCGCTCCATCCACCCGATAAAGCGAACAATCTCATCGTTGGTCAAATGGTGCGTGAACAGAGCGCTGATGACCACATCAATCGGACCCGAATCCGGGTTGAGGGAATATGCCTCTCCGGTGATCCATTCGATCCGGCTCTCAGCGCGCGTAAACTCGAGTGCGGCGCGGATCGCATTGGGATTCAGATCGACCCCGGTGAGTTTGACAGCCACTCGTTTCCGCGCAGCCCAGCTTTCGATACGGCGCAACATGTCGCCGCCGCCGCATCCCACATCCACAATATGCAACGGATGGTTCGGCTCCGGCACAAACTGTTCAAGCCACTCGAGCGTTGGCCGATAGCCGAACGAAACGCGATTCACCTGTTGCAGATCGCGCAGGCAGCCTCGCAGATCTTCGTACGAGCACGGCTCGTCGAGCAACTCAGACAGATCGGCCCGTCGCGAAAAATCGAAAGTCATCGCGGATTCTGTAACCTCGCCTGCCGAAGTGTTCTTAAACGACATGGAAGTTCATCGTCTCCGCGGTAAGGCCCGGGCCAAACGACATCGCGCACCCGCGCTGCCCCGGTTCAGCTTCGCGCATCATGTCGTGCAGCACAAACATAACCGTGGCAGAGCTCATGTTTCCAAAGCGCCGCAACACCGAACGTGAGGGCGCCAGCTTCTCTGGCGCGAGTTCCAGCCCTTCGCCCACAGCGTTCAGAATCGTTCTCCCGCCCGGATGCACGGCCCACAGGTCCATGTTTCCATCGGGATCAAGCTCCTTCGCGTGCTCGCGCATGGACTTTTTCAGCTCCACAGGAACCCTGCCCGATAGCACCATATCGAACCCAAGATCGCCGATGCGCCACATAATCAAACCGCGCGTGTCGGGTATCGAAACCGCCCTAAAGCTGTCGAGGGCAAATCCGTGATCGTCGAGACGGATCAGGCTTGCAGCGCACCCGTCCGCGAAGGGCAGGAACGACAATACCTTTTCGAGATCCTGCGTCTCCTGCAGGTGCAGCGAGCACAGCTCCAGGTTGATCATCAGCACGCTCGCATCAGGCTCAGACCTAACGATGTGCCGCGCCAGCTTGAGCCCATTGATCGCCCCATAGCAGCCCATGAATCCAACCATGGTGCGCTCAGTGCCCGGGTCTAACCCGAGATGCTCGATCGCCGCGAAATCCAGCCCTGGTGCATAAAGGCCAGTGCAACACGTCACGATAACGTGCCGTACGCTGCGGCGCTCCTCCAGAGTTAGCGCTAGCCGATCCAGCGCGCACCGCATCAATAAAGGAGCAAACGTCTCGAAACACTCCATCCGTTTCGCGGTCGAAGGAAAGCTTCCCGTCTTAAACAGGTCGCGCCCATCGAGCGAATTCGGCGCCAGCTCCCCTTCGGTTTGAATGAAGGAATAGCGGTGCTCGATACCCGATCGCCGTGCCATCAGTTTAAGCAGCGTGCGTGCGCGGCGGTCCTGCATCACGCTGGACGCGTAGGAGACGAACGCCGCATGCACATCGTGCGGCGGCGTTGCGGTGGCGATTCGGCTTATACAAACTGGACTCATCATTCGAACTCCGTCTTTGCCCCCGGACAGCGGGGTGAACGCTCTATGCTGCGACACCCTCGCCTCCTGGTCGTCCCGCAAGAGTCATTTCAAATTCCATTTGAGAGTGAAATTTCGTTACACTGCCCGGCCCCAAAGTGATGACATGCAAGGCCGTCGAGTTGTGGCTCTTGGCATGGCCGGATCTCAGCCGGCGACTGCATGTGGAGCAACAACGGTGTGCTGGGAGATGCGTGTCAGACTTGCCGTCAAGCGCATCACGCCGGGCCAGACCCTGAGGCAAAACGGTAAAACAGCGCGTGAAAGTGAGTTGTTCAAGCCATCGGCGGCGAACTCGGCAAGGCGCATCTGGGCCAGCAGTGCGGACCGCAGTTTAGCCTGGTAGAGCGGTGCCACCTCGGCTGCAAGATAGGCAGCGACAGCACAACGTGCAGTATGCAGCGCGATGGATATGCCATCGCCGGTGAACGAGGGGATGACGGCTGCCTGATCGCCGATGCAGTAGAGCCCATTCTCCGTTGTGCGGCGGATGTAACCATACGGGATATGGGTGATGGCGATCGGCTTGGTGAGCAACGGCTCCGCACCGGCAAGCCTCATAGCGAGGTGTGGACAGTCGCGCTGCATCTTCGCGAGGAAGTTCTCCCAGCGGTGACCCGCACGTGCAAGATACCGCTGTTGCACCACGCAGCAGAGGTTTGCGACGCCGCCTTCAACCGGCTGGATACCACCATAGCCTCCGGGATAGAGCATCAGCTCAGAGGCCCGCGCGAGCTCAGCGGCCTGCGCGGGCGCTAGGCGAAAATACATCTTGAAGGCGACCCATCGCTCCGGGTCCTTCGGACGCGTGTGGCCGCGGAGATCGTGCTTGCCTGTGGCTAGAAAGACCGTTGGAGCTTCACAGCTGGTGCCGTCGTCGAGCGTAGCTTGCCAGACGTTCCTTGTCGTGCGACCGAGCGCCTGCACACTGCGACCGCGCTCTACGCTGACTCCTGCGGCGATGGCTTCGGCGATAAGTGCTGTATCAAGCGCCTTGCGCGTGAGCGACGCTGCTGGAAAAGGCAAGGGAGCCTCGGCGGCGCGCCTGGCAGCGGCGAGGCGAACGTAATCGATGGGCAGGGCGCCAAGCGAGGCCACGTCGATGCCGAGCGCGTGCAAGTCCTCAAGGGCCTCACCGCTCAGGAACTCTCCGCAGACCTTATGGCGCGATGTGGGCTCGCGTTCGATCAGCGTAACGCTTCGTCCCTTGCGGGCGAGCGCGATCGCAGCGGCACAGCCTGCCACTCCACCACCGAGGATGAGAACTTCGTCTTGCAAAGGGGGGAGTGGCGAAGGGGCCGGGGGCGCGAATGGTTTCATATTGATAGCTCTCATAACAGGCGACGATCAGCCACGGGTGGTGAGCTCACGCCAGTTGAGGCCGAGGTCGACAAGAAGCAGGGCGGCAAGAGTGAAGGCGATGACACCGACGGCGGCGAAGGTGTCGCCAAGATGGCTCCAGTAGCGGGGCCAGAGATTGAGCACGCGGCTGGAGACGAAGGTAAACGTGACGGCGTAGGAACGGGCCATCCACTGGCGATGCTGGGCGATTTGGCGGTTACGCGCGGTGATAAAGGCGGCGGTGGTGCAGACGATCCACGCGGCGGCCTGCATGGAGGTTCCTGGCATGCCGGGGCGGCCGGCGGCGAGGGCGATCCCGGTGAAGGCACCGATAAAGACGGAGATAACGTAGATGCGACCGAGGACGCGATGGAATTTGAGATGACGCTGGCGAAGGCGCGACGAGAACTGCATAGGGCCGGCCAGGAGAGCGGTGACGCCGCAGAGTGTATGGGGGATGAGGAGATGGCGGTCGGCGATGACCTGCAGACGGTAGGCGTGGTACATGGGGTAATCGGTGACGAGAAGAACTTCTGAAGTGATGAAGACAAAGAGCGAAGTGAGACCAAGGAAGATCCAGAGAACGGTTTTGAATCGGGAACGTGTGGAACTGGGTGTGAGCAGGGTGGAAGATGCCATTTATTCGACTCTTATATGGGTAGACGTACGACGAGGGCGAAAGCTGCTAGAAACTTCATATTGATAGCGTCTCATAGCCGGCGACGATCAGGCACGACGGGTGACGGACTCGCGATGCCGGGATATCGGGGTACGTTCGTAGGCGAACTGACAGAGCAGCAATACGACATCATCGATGCTGCGGAACAGGTCGCTGGCCCCATTTGGCTTTTCATGTCTTAGTCTATTAAGACATAAAACAGTCTAATTTTCAATTCCGCCAACCACGTAGCAATGTAAGCCGACTGTAGTCTCCCACCGTCGGCTTGGTTGGAGCATGCTCCTCGGCGCCCTGCCCTAATCGTCATCGGCGCGCCTGCACAGGCCTGAAACGGAGAGCTTCAACGTCGAACCCTCCGATCTCGACATCACGGAAGAAGACCTTGTAGAAGTCTTCCGCTATCTCCTCAAAGCCGAGCTCTTCAAAGCGGAAGACCTCGCTGATGAAAACCCGGTCCTTATGCCAACTGATGTCGCCGCTGTTATTGACTCTCTCGTTACGAAGCTGTTGGGATAGACGAATTCGATCAAGGTACGTGGAAACATCGTAGAGCTGGGCTGATCAACTATGTGGTCTCCGACTGCTAAGTACGCTAACCTGAGCGCCCCTCCCATCGTACTCGGAGCAATCATGGTCTTATACTTCTGCATGGATAACAATCTTCCTACAGACGTCAGGTTGCTGCCACGCATTCGCAGTTGTTCTGGTTGGGTGAGGTTGTAGAGCGGGAGGGTGAACCGATGCGTGTCTGTGCTCTCTGGATGCTGGCTTGTTTCTCCTACTGCGCCTATGGGGCGAATATTGTTGCCGATACTTCAGGGGTGCAGCCGGGACCGATTGCAGTGGCTCAGACCAGTCAGTCGCTCGATGTGACTTGGCCTGACACCAGTGGGCATCGATGGAAGGCGACGTTCTCGCTGGATGCGGCGAAGCCCTTGATTACGGCGATCGCCGTAGATGGAAAGGACGTGGTGACGCTGGCCCAGCCGGTCTACCGGTGCTCGACAGGAAAGCGGAGCGGAGGTTGGGACGCGTTCTTCGATTTCCCCCCGGCAAACCCTGCGGGAACGCGGCGGTTCATGCAGGAGTTTCATCCGACCGAGGTAACTGCGCGTACGGTCGGCGACCGGGTCCAGGTGACATTCAACGGGATGAAGCTGGGAATCTTTGACGGTCTGCTGCGCTATGTATTTTATCCAGGCAGCCCATTGATCCAGCAGGTAGCGCTGATGAGCACCCAGGAGCCAGACACCGCATATTATTACGACGCCGGATTGCAGATGGCCTCCAGGCAGGATATTCGGGCAGGCGGCAATATGGCCTCGTCGATTGTGTACTTCGACGCCGGCGGCAAGCTAACGGAGGTGACCTCGCCCTACGGCTCCGAGCGTCATACGTTGACAGTGCGATACCGCACGGTGGCAGCGAAAATGGGGGCGGGGAGCATCGCGGTGTTTCCTCCTCCGCATCGCTACATGTTCGCGCGCGACTACACCACCAACCAGGGCTATCTCTGGTATACGGCCTGGCGGGGACAAGTCGGGCTCGGGGTGCAGCAGTATCCAGACGACAACACCGGCATCGATCCATGGATGAACGCGCCGCCAGGCACGGTGCAGGAGATGGGGCTTTTCCTGCTACCCGGCGCGGAGAACGCCGATGCCACGCTCCAGCACGTCCTGGCCTACACTCATGGCGACCGGTTTCCCCATGTCGACGGATTTATCACCTTCGCGCCGCACTGGCATCTTGCCTATACCGTGCAGGCGATGGAGAAGGGAATGAGGTGGGTGCCTCCGTTCAAGCCCGTGATGGAGGCTGCGGGAATCAATGCGGCGATGATTATGGACTTCCACGGGGATGGACATCCAGCCGACCTGACGGAGTTGCGGCTACATGAGTTGGATGAGTACTACAAAGTGTGCCGCGCCCAGTCGGACGCAAAGTTTCTGCTCATTCCGGCTGAGGAGGCGAACGTCTATCTCGGAGGACACTGGGCCCTCGTCTTTCCCAGGCCGGTGTATTGGATGCAGGACCGCGCGCCAGGTCAGCCTTTCAAGACCACAGATCCGAAATATGGGACGGTCTACCGCGTGCGTACCCCGGATGAAGTTTGGACAATGGTGAAGGCAGAAGGCGGCTATGTATACCAGACACATCCGCGTACCAAAGGTTCAACCGGCTATCCGGACAAGATTCTCAACACCAGTTATTTTCGTGATCCGAGTTACCTGGGGACGGGATGGAAGTCGATGCCCTCTGATCTGTCACTGCCGCAACTGGGCCAGCGGGGTTTCAAAACGCTCGACGATCTAAACAATCTGGGATTCCGCAAGCACATGTTGGGAGAAATCGATGTGTTCCAGTTGAGCGCGACCGACGAGCTCTACGGGCTGCTCAACCTGAATTACCTGCGCCTGCCAACGTTGCCGGACTTCGACCACTACGACCAGATCTTGAAGTCCGTGCAAAAGGGCGACGGGTTTATCAGCACCGGCGAGGTCTTGTTGCCCAGCTTCGCGCTATCGGGGCAGGGAAGCGGAGAAGTGCATGTGGACGCTATGGTCAGGTCGACCTTCCCGCTACGGCTGGCGGCAATCGTCTGGGGCGACGGAATCAGCACGCATCGAGAAACGATCAGTCTCGAATCGACCCATGAGTTCGACCAGCATACCTACAACTGGAACGTGAAAACCCCGGGCTGGACCTGGGCGCGGCTTGAGGTTTGGGACGTAGCGGGCGATGGGGCGTTCACCCAACCGATCTGGCGCTGAGAGCGTGACGCGGCATGTTGTGGAGCATCCGCGTCCATTGCATAGACTAGAACATTCGCATCAATAAGCCCTGGCTCAACCGGCATCGTCGTAAATGTCCCGCCGATGAAGAGAGCCTACGCTTCCGAGATGCCAGACCTGTAATTCGGGCTGGCTCTTGGCGGGCTGGGTCGTTGCCGCACGCTCTTTGACCAAAAGCTCCAGCAGTGCATCCACAGAAATACCCTGTTTCCGGGCCTCTTCACTGATGCAGGCTTCCGTCTCACGCGAAATTTTGATGCTCATAAATAATGCCCAAACTTAGTTTACCGTGACGGCCGATCATACTCCCGATTCGCGCCCTGTACCTATCCTTTAAAGGTCGAACTCAACCTCTTGCCACACCTCAAGCGACAGCACCTGGCTGGATTCGGCGCCGATAACTGAAAATTTCTATCGGATTGTTATGCGACCGCCTCCACCCACCTTATGAAAGTCCAAACTCAAATCCACCAGGGCTGCGGCCTTATCCTCCTTCGGGCTGAAAGCGAATCCATAGCCGGTCAGCAACGGGTCCGCGGGAATCTTGTGATAGAGGCCGTCGACCGCCATCTGGTCAAATACGTCTCCAGGTTTCATGCCCAATAAAGCCCGCACCTTACTCTCCTGTTCAGCATTGAGGTTCAGGATGGTCAAGCTTCGCAAGTGGTATACGGGCCCTGGATGAACGTCGAGACGATAGGAAACCAGGGCATGCGCGCGATCCAATTGCGATGATTCATGAACATCAACATCCGCGTATCCGTAGCGCCAATAGTAAGCGCGCAATTCTCCGGGTACTCGTCCAAAGGGAGCCCGCCCCGCAACCTCTCCGGGTTTTAACGCGAAAGAAGACGTGAAATCCCTCCCCGGCAAAAGCGGCCCGCCTCCTGCCGAGATCGAGGAGATACGATACTGCTGCCCGGGCTTAAACGAAACCAAAAGATTGACCAGGTATCGATCGCCATCGCGCCGAGGAGCGTCATGCGCGACGTCAACCTGCGCTTCCAGGTAACCGTCCGCCTGCAAATGCTCTTGAACGTTCGCCCGCACCCGCCAATCTTGTTCAGCGGAATATCGCTGCCCCTCTCTCGGTCTAAGATCCTCGCTGATCGAGGCTGCGAGACCCGTTGCATCCTGAGAAACCTCAACCTTGTCGACAGCAACCTGTGGGGTCAGGATGCTGAACACAATCGCTGGCGCCGGAGCGCCCGGAACACGTTCGGCGCCGATAGCCGAGGGCGACGGCTCGTCGCTCTGCACTTCCGCCACAATCTGCTTCTCCAGCAGCAACGCCTGGAGTGCCTCGCGCACCTTGCCTTCGCCTGCGGACGTAGGCGCAATCTCATCACCGAGCCCGGGGATCCGGTTCTTCAGCAGCAGGCGCAAATCGTTGTCGCTCCACCAGACAAAATTGCTGAAGCGATAAGGCAGGTGGGCTGGATAGCTTTGTGTCGGTTGAGCGGTTTGCGACCAACCAGCGGCCGTCACGCAAAGCATCAGCGCGACCAGCAACATGGGGCGCATCTCTTGTCTCCTGAAAGCTATGCGACCATCGTACGCCGATTAGTTCCGGGATGAGAATGGACGAGGGTGGCTCATTCAAGCCTTGTTTTGGCTTGAGTGGGTGCGCAACCTGGCGCCAAATTCGCCGGCCATGCCGGGAATGCTAAAATCCCGGTCACTGGGATCGTCATGATTGAAGTCGAGGAGAGCGCAGGGGTCGAGCCGACAGCGGAGATGATCCGCGCCCAGCTTGACCTGTTAGTCCGGGATGAAGGTTTCCGGTCGAGCAAGAGGTCGGTCGCGTTCCTTCGATACGTCGTGGAGCAGACACTGAACGGCTCGGCCGACCAGATCAAGGAACGCACCATCGGGGTTGAAGTTTTTGGAAGAAAGCCGTCCTATGACACCAACCTCGATCACATTGTGCGCACCGCGGCCACGGAGCTCCGCAAGAGACTCGCAATTTATTACGGAGACGAGAAACACCGTTTCGAGCTGAGGATGGGCCTCATTCCGGGCTCATACATTCCGCGCTTCACTCTTCCGGCGCACACCACGGATGCCGTTGCCGAACCCGGGCTGATCGCGGAATTGGCGCTGGCTCCCACTCCACCCGTGCACACGGAACCTAGCCCCGACCCGCCGGTTGAAAACACCGTCGCTCCGGTGCGACGAACGCGCCGCCGTTGGATCTATCTAGTCGGCGTCCTCCTCTTAGCGGCTGGATGTCTGGTCGGGTATCGCTGGCTTCATCGACCCACCGCGCAGCAGCTCTTCTGGAAGCCGGTCCTGGATACCCCGGGAGCGGTTCTCGTAGCCGTTGGCGACGTGCCCAATGGACCCCCGACGCTTCCGGTGGCGGAGGGCAACGGAGATTTTTCCACTCCCATCCCCCGTCCCGCCTCGTCCGAAACCGTGCCGTTTCCCGACACCGTTACCATCGCCTGGGTAGTCGGCCAATTGGAAGCTAATGGAAAAAAAGTCCTCATCCGCAGGGAAACCTCGAGTTCCTTTTCCGATCTGAGAGAGGGTGCGGTTGTCCTGATTGGTGCCTTTAACAACGAATGGAGTCTGCGCCTGACCCACCAGCTCCGCTATAGCCTGGCGCTGGATGCGGAAAAACACCTTATCTATATCAGGGATGCCAAAAATCCGGCTTCGCGAGCCTGGAGTTGGGGCACCAATCAGCCCCGGACCCGTGTGGGAGGTCCCCATAGTCCCGCGCTGCAGGACTACGCCCTCATCTCCCGCATCCGCAACTCTGAGACCGGTCACGTGGTTGTGGTCATCGGCGGACTTTATACCTACGGCACCCAAGCCGCAGGAGAGTTCCTCACCGATCCCCAGGTAATGCAGGCCATTGCCAGGACGATGCAGCTCGACACGGCCGAACCGGATCTGCAAATCGTGTTGGGAACCACGGTCACCGACGACACGCCGGGCCCGCCCCGGGTTCTTGCTGTATCGACAGAATAAATTCCACCTTCTCGGGGCTCGCCACGATTCCATAAACCAATAAAAACAAAACAGATCCGTCCCAACTTCTGACAGTCAGAGACGGTATCTGTCTATCCTTTTCTATATCCCTCTCACTACAAACCTTGATCGATCCATAAAACGTAGCGCCCGCGGACCGCAAAGACGGGTAGCTCGAGCTGGAGACGGGGTATGAAAACGTGAGGAGGCCGAGATGAAAGTGGGTTGGAAGCTTATCTGCAGTCTGGTGTTCGTGTGCGTAGGGCTCATCTGTACCCCCCGCAGCGCGTTCGCTCAGGGGTACGGAACCATCAGCGGGACCGTAACCGATTCGACCGGTGCCGTGGTTCCCGCCGCCGCCGTGACCGCAACCCAGTCTGGTACCGGCCTGGTGCTAAGGACCACCACAACCCCGGAAGGAACCTATGTCTTTCCCTCCCTGGCGCCCTCGGTCTACAACCTGTCCGTCAACCACGCCGGCTTTCAAATCTACTCCGAGCAGGGCCTGCAGGTCCGCGCCGACGCTGCGCTGACGGCCAACGTCATTCTCCAGACGGGCAGCACCAGCGAAACCGTCACCGTGAGCGCCCAGTCCGCCCAGGTCGACCTGACGACCGGAACCCTGGAGCAAGTGATCGGCACCTCCCAGGTCAATAATCTGCCCCTGAACGGCCGCAATGCCGCCGCGCTCACCCAGCTGGTTGCGGGCGTGACGTTTGCTCCGGATGCGCAGGCTGACCAGGGATCGACCAAGACGTTCCCGGTGACGTTCACCATTTCGGCCAACGGCACCCGGGTCGGGCAGATGAACTACATGCTCGATGGCGGCAACAACGTCGACGAATACACCAACGTCAACGCGCCCTTCCCCATGCCTGACGCGGTGCAGGAGTTCAGCGTGCAGACCAGCAACTACAACGCCGAGTATGGCCAAAACGCCGGAGGGGTCGTCAACATCATCACCAAGAGCGGAACCAGCCAGTACCACGGCGATCTGTTCGAGTACCTTCGCAACCGTGTCTTCAACGCCGCCAATTATTTCAGCTACGTAAACGGCGTGAAGACCGTCGACCCGCTCAAGCGGAACCAGTTTGGCGGCACCGTGGGGGGCCCGGTCAGCATTCCCCACCTCTTCCACAGCGATAAATCATTCTTCTTTGTGGGATACCAGAAAACCATCAACCACGAGGTAGCCGTCAGCTCGACCGCTGCGACGTTGCCCACCACAGCCCAGCTCGCGGGCACATTTGCAAATGAGAAGGCCTGTCTCCACAACCCGTTGATGCCGTCCTCAATCCTGTCCTGCACCCAGACTGGCTCTACCTTTACCACCACGGTCAATACAGCCGCGTACAGTCCAGTCTCGTTGGCGCTGTTGAATTATCTGCCCTCGCCCTCCGAGCTCAATGCCAACGGCAGCATCAGCTTCCAAAAGCCATCGTTCTATGATCTCGCCGAGATCACCGCTCGATTCGACCAGGAGCTGACTCCAAAAGATAAGCTGACCGTCCGCTATTTCTCCGACGCCTATTCGCTCGACGGCGTGCTCAACCTGAAAGATCTGCTCACCTACGCCGACTACGCGCAGATCAACTATTACAACTCCCTCATCTCTGAGACGCATACCTTCAACGATCACATCCTGAATAACTTCATCTTGAGTTATCAGATTGACAACGCAAGCCGGGGCCCGCTCCCTGGCAGCATTGATGTCGCGGACCTTGGCGTCAACATCTGGCAGCCGGCTTTTAAGCAGATCAATTCCATCGCCGCGACCGGTTACTTCAGCATTGGCGACAATCCGCAGGGGCTATTCCGCAGAGCCAATTACACTTTGACCGACGATCTGCATCTTCTGCGCGGCAGGCACAATATCGCCTTCGGTTATCACGGCGAGGTGAGCAAAGTAGATGTAAACAACCTATACCGGCAGCCGGGTAACTTTACCTTCAACGCCAACAACACCAACGACGCGATCGCCAGCTTCCTGTTTGGCTACGTCGAGGAGTTTTCCCAGGCGTCGGGTCAGTTCTTCAATGCCCGCATCACGTTTAACGGTGCTTATGTGCAGGATAGCTGGAAGGCCACGCCCCGGCTGACCCTGGACTATGGCGTGCGTTACGAGCCCTTCGTTCCCTGGCGTGAGATTGCAGGGCGCATGGGAAGCTTCTTCCCAACCCTCTGGGCATCGGGCACGCACTCGAGCGTGTATCCCCTTGCCCCTGCCGGCCTCCAGTTTGCCGGCGACAAAGGCTTCAATCGCAACGGAGTCGACTCTGCGTACGATCACTTCATGCCCCGGCTGGGCTTTGCCTGGGATGTCTTCGGCACCGGCAAGACCAGTTTGCGCGGCGGCACCGGCATGTTCTTTGACAGCCGCATCAACAGCACTCTCTTCAACATCTACACCAACACCTCGCCATTCATCACCAACGTCGACGTCACCAATGCGGGGGGAGCCAAGATCACCTTTGCCGATCCCTACGGAAGCTACGGCACGCCCAATCCTTTTCCCGCGCCGCAGCCTCCTCCTCCGACCGCTCCCATTCCGCCGCAGGGCTTCCTCACGTACGACCCATTCCATGGCTTCCATGATCCGCTCACCTACGACTGGAACCTCGCTTTGGAGCAGCAGTGGACCAGTAGTCTTTCCACCCGCATTGCCTATGTGGCTGAGCACAGCAGTCACGAATGGCTGCCGCTCGAGCTGAATCCCTTTGTGCCGGTTTCTGAGACTCCCTTTGTCAACGGGCCGCGCATCTACAATCAGCCCGGCTGCTCGGCGAACAATAGCTGTTTCACTTCGACCGTCACGGCAGCCAATACGGGCGGCAACACAAACTATAATTCTCTGCAGTTCTCCGCTGAGCAGCGCGTGCGCTATGGCCTGACGTTGCTGTTCAACTACACCTGGTCCAAGGCGTTGGACGATTTGCCTTTCAACGCTGCGGCGACTTCGATTGGCGCGAATAACTCCTATGTCTATCCAATCTGGGCTCCTAACTTCAAGGCGCTGGACTATGGCCCGTCGGACTTCGACCACAGGAACGTGGTTTCCTTGTCCTACGTCTACAGCGTGCCCAGGTTCATGGATGGAGGGCCGGCGGCGTTGCGCTATGTGGTCAACGGCTGGGAAACCGCGGGGCTCTTTGTCTTCCGCAGTGGTGATCCGCTGACCATCGTATCCAGCTCCTCCAACATATCCGGTTCGGGGCAGCAACGCGACCGGGCTATCCAGACAGGCCCCGCCTATGGCGGCGCCGCATGTGCTACGGGAACCCATTGCAAGTCCTATCTGAATCCTGCCAGCTTTACCAATCCAACCGCCGCCGGTACTTTCGGAACCTTCCAGAAAGGCGCTCTGGTTGGCCCGCAGTATGCGGATTGGGATGCCAGCCTGACGCGCAAGTTCGCCTTTACCGAGCGCACTTACCTGCAGTTCCGCGCCGAATATTTCAACCTCCTGAACCACACCAACTTCGGCGATCCCAACTCAACCAACAACGCAACCTTGGGCCAGATCACCAGCACAACCCCACAGAACGCCGACATCACCAACGATCCGCGTATCGCCCAGCTATCGCTGAAGCTAGTCTTCTAAACCCAAGGAGGCTGGAGGGTTGGACCATGCAAGCCTTCTTTTGGCTGGAGTGGGGCAGTTCGCCTACTCCGTACGCAGCGCCTGCATGGGATCGATGCTCGCTGCGCGCCGCGCCGGCAGGTAGGATGCCACCAACGCCGTGGTAAATAAAACACTTGCCACCGATGCGATGACAAAAAGGTCCAGCGCACCTACGCCATACAGGGTGCTTTGCATAGTGCGGCCCACCAGCACCGCGCCTCCAATTCCGAGGCCCAAGCCAATTAAGGCAAGAATTGACCCTTCCCCGACAATGAGCCCCGTCACATTGCCGCGGCTGGCGCCGAGAGCAATGCGCAGGCCGATCTCCTGGGTCCGCTGGGAGACAGTAAACGCCATCACGCCATAGATGCCGACCGCCGCCAGCAGCAGCGCCAGCACGGCAAAGCTGCCATAGAGCAGCAGGGTGAACCGGTCCCCTACAAGCAGCTTGTCTTTGACTTCATCCATGGTGCTCAAGTACGCCAGGGCGACTTCGGGGTCGACGGAGTGCACGGCCTCCGCAACAGTTCTGGTCATGGCTGCCGGGTCCTCGGCGCTGCGGACGCCGATGGTGACGCTGGGTAACAGCGACTGGGCAAAGGGTACGTCGATCTCCGGCTGCTCTTTTCGAAGGCCGAAGGAGCGTACGTTGTGGAACACGCCTACAATCTGCCAGTCGACAAGCGGACCCAGTTTGGGCAAGCCGGGGATGATCTGCTCGATCGACAGGCGCTGTTGCAGCGGGTCCAGGCCCTTTAGATATTGCCGAACGAACTCCTCATTGACCATCGCGACCCTCACGCTGGTGGCGGTGTCCTGGTCGCTGAACGTCCGGCCGCGCACAACACGAATACCGAAGGTCTTGAAGTAATCAGCAGTGACGGATTGAAAGGGCGAAAAAGGCCTTTGGGCGAAATCGACTACCGGGCCACCCATCACAGAAAATGGCATTCCGTTGCTGGTCCCGAGCAACGGCGCGCCGGTGACCACCGCAGCCGCGGAGACTCCGGGAATGGCTTGGATACGGTTGAGAATCTGCTGGTAATAGGTATCGATCTGCGCGGGGTCTTTAAATCGGCCGTCGGCCTGGTCAAGCTCGAATTTGAGCAAATGGTCGGTGCGCAAGCCGAGATCGACACGGGTTAGGTTCCAGAAGCTACGCACGGCCAGGCCCGCGCCGGCCAGGAGCGTCAGGGCCAGAGCCAACTCGCCGACCACCAGTACGCGGCGCAGTTTATTGTGCGAGGCGCCGGCACCGGAGCGCCCGCCATCCTTGAGTGCCTCACCCGGATCGACCCGTGAAGCGTACCAGGCGGGAGCGCAGCCAAACAGCAAGCCGGAGAGCATGGTGGCTGCCAGCGTTACAGCCAGAATGGGGAGGTTCAATTGCAAACTCGCCTCGGCCGGCAGAGTGCCCTCCGGCATCACGGCGACCAGTCCGCGCAGCAGAACGACGCCTAGACCGCAGCCCAACACGCCGCCGATGAGCGCCAAGACGCTGCTTTCGGTGAGAAACTGGGCAAAAATCTGTCCCCGCGTTGCCCCCAGGGACCCGCGCATGGCGATCTCCCTTTGCCGCGCCGTGCCTTTGGCCAGCAACAGATTGGCGACATTCACGCAGGCAATCAGCAGCACAAAACCTACCGCTCCCAACAGCAGCCAGAGGGTTTGAATGCTGTCCTTAGGCAGAAAGTCGTTCTGGAACGGATCGACCAGCGCGCCCCATCCACTGTTGGACTTCGGGTTTTCAGCGGCGATGCGCTCGGTCACGGCATCCATGTCCGCCTGCGCCTGCTGAATGCTGACCCCGGGCTTCAGGCGGCCCATCGCGATCATCCAGTGATAGTCGTGGTTGATCTGTTCGGGCCGGAAGGCCAGGGGGGTCGTAAGTTGCGCGTCATAGCGATCCGATAAGCCCGCGGCCAGCACCCCAACCACGGTGTAGGGCTCGCTGTTGATGCGCAGTTGCTGGCCGACTATATCAGGGTTGGCTCCCAACTTGACCCACAGTTTGTGAGTTAGCACCACCACATGGTCCTTGCCGGGAACTCCTTCTTCCGGCACAAAGTCGCGGCCCATCATAAGCGGGTAGCCCATCCCGTCGAAAAATCCAGGCGTTACGCGCCTGCCATTCACCTGCTCGGGCGCGCCTTTGGTGGCCAGATTGAAGTTGCCATTGGTTACCGCGAAAAGGCCTTGGAAGGAATGGCTTCGGCGCTGCCAGTCGAGGATATCCCCCGCGGAGATACCATTGCGGTTGCCTTTGATCTTCGACCACACCATGACTAATTCATTGGGATGTGCAAGAGGCAGCGCTGCAAGCAGCGTGGAATAGACGACGGTGTAGATGGCTGTTGTAGCGCCGATGCCCAGGGCCAGCGTCGCGATGACGGCAATGGTCAAGGTAGAGTCTTTGCGCAACATGCGCATGCTATAGCGAAGATTCTGGAGCAGATTTCGCATGGAACCTCTTGTCTTCGAGCGGCAGCCTTCAAGATGGATCACAGCATTTTCCCTGCCAAAAAAGCAGGAAAAATCAGCCGGAAAGATCACTTTTTGTGCAAGGAGGGTGCCTGCCTGTTCAGTTTCGTAAAACCGTGTGCGATTCCGGACAATGAGTTATCGCCTCAGTTGGATTTCACGATTGGCATCCACCTCGAACGCAGTTACCCGGCCGCAGGGCGAAACTCCTCGCTCAGGTGAAGCACTGCTCCGTGCTCTCGCAGCTTGCGCTGAAGATTGCGGATGGAGATATCCTGAGACTTCCGCTTCGTACTGCACCTCTTCTTTAGCTGGATGAGCCTGCTGGCGGATAACTATCAATGGTGAGTCTTGTCGCCCGCTCAGATGATGGTCAACCCGTAAGGGAAAGCGGAGTAGAATAACGCCGGAGGTCGGTTATGATCCCGAATCGTCTTCTGTTCTCCGCTCTTTGCCTCGCGACTTTGGTTTCCCCTCAAGCACTGAAGTCGCAGACGCATTTGACCATCGAATCCCTTGTACTGAACACATACTCCCAGACTGCAGATTTTACCTTGATGTTGCAGTCCAAAGACCTTGACTGGAAAGTTGCGGGTAATGGCAAGAGCAAAGCAGACCTGATATTGATCACTGCGAGCCTCGATAAGAGAGGAGACGTTCTCGTCTATGAGCGCGAATCCCGTTCTATCACGGCAGATACTGAGGATGCGGTAAAACTCGCCATGGCGAATACGCGACTTTCGGCCAAGGTAAAGATTCCGGCAAAGACGAACAAAGTTCGGTTCTTGATCCAATCAGCGGACGAACGAGAGATCGGTGCATTTGAGGTTGACCGCAAGACAATCTATGCCGCTGCCGCACCCGAATTACCACAGCTTCCATGCAAAACTCACGGTTGGTGTTAGCTGTGAAACAGGATTTTCAGTAATTTCGTCGCCCAAACAGTGAACACTGTCATCATCGAGCCATCCGCAGAGAGCTCGGATCTCTGTGCGCCTCTTCCCAAGAATGGCAAAAGCGTAAAATTCTGCGGATCAGGAGGAACGGTATGAGAGTTCTTCGATTTCTGGTGCTCGGCGCTCTATTGTTACCTTTCGGCAGGTTCGGAGTGATCAGCGCACAATGGTCAAGCCCGACTGCGCAGGCTCTCGACCGAGCCAAGGAGGCCAACGAGCTTCGCATCCAACGGCAAAAACAGCTCGTTGCCGAAAGCGACAAGCTATTAGAAATGTCGGCTGATCTTAAAAAGCGGATCGACAACTCGGCTCCTGATCAGTTGTCTGTGGATTCGCTGAAGGAAGCTGCAGAGATCGAAAAGCTGGCGCATAAACTTCATCAGCAGATGAAGGACTAGCTAGCGGATCCGTGTTTCTTACGTCACTGTCTGGGCAAGCAGAGTCCCCCGCTTTTCAGGAGATACGCAGGATCACTTCCGCTAAACTACCGGGTCGCCTCCAGCCCCTTCGAGGCTCTCGCCGCCTGCAGTAACCTTACGACGCGGGTCGAAAAGCAACTGTCACCTTCACTTTGGTCCCGCGCACGTTGATGGAACTGCCTCGCGCTCGCGCAAAGGTCTAGTTACGGCAGCCTGGCTTGTTGCGCAGCAGTTGCTCTCTGCGCAATCAGCTCGAAACCCTTGGAACGTGCGGTTTTTTCCGTTTCCACGAGGCGTTTGCGGCCCACGTCATGATTTTTCTTGTGCATTTGAATCTCGCCCAAGGCGAGAGAGGCCTCCAGTTGCAATCGAAAGAGACCCAGGTTGCGAGCCTGCGTCAGCGCATCTTGAGCGGTGGTATCCGCTCCACCCAGATTGTCCCCGGCCGCCATGACGTAGGCGTGATCAAGAATCACAGGGATGCGAACGAGTACATCCTGGCTCTTTTGCGAGAGCCGGACGGCTTCGGCAATGGCTGAGCGCGCCTCGTCTACCTTTCCTTGTTGAAGCAGGGCTCTGGATAGTATCGCTTGTGCCAGGCTCTCCTCATCGGTATAAGCGTCCGCGCGAAACGCTTCGACCGCTGCACGGCTGAGTTGTTCCGCCTCGGTTCCTTTGCCGGAATCGCAATCCAATTCCGCCAGCGCCAGGCGAGTTTCGGCGGCGTCGCTTTTGTTTCCAAGTTCCTCTTCCAGGGAGAGGGACTCACGATAAGCTTGTTCTGCCTCATCCGCTTTGCCCTGTTGCCGAAGCACTCGCCCTATTTGCGTAAGGTTTGAGGCGTAGATAATCTTTGCTGCCAATCTCGTGGTCAATGGCCGATGCCTGCTGGTACATTTTGTAGGCGCCAGGCAGATCTCCCTCTTCTAACAAGACGTCTCCAATGGCCGACATGGCCATGCGCGGAGGAACCACGATGTCCCACTTCAGGTTAGACAGTTCCAACGCCTTCTGAAAATGATTCAGTGCGTCCTGCAATTTGCCTTGTATACGCAAGAGGATGCCGGTGTCGCCCATCACGGCCGCCATTCCACTCTTATCACCCGGCATTCTGGTAGTCCTGGAAGGACTCGTCGTAGAAGCCGGCGCGCGGTCGTAAAGTCTCCCTTCTTGACAGAGATCACACCCAGATTAAGCAGCTCTCTCGCTTGACCCTTCTGATTGCCGAGCGCTCGATCGATAGCACCAGTGCTTGACTGTATAACTTTTCAGCCTCGCCGAAATCCCCTTGATTGATAGGAACTTCCGCCATGTCGTGCAAGGTCTGCGCCAAACCGCCTGCGGTCTCCCGCGGCTGTCGTAGATTTGTCTCGCTTCTTCGCAGGCAGCTCTTGGCCTTTTCGTTTTCGCCAAGATCGGCTAAAGCCCGGCATTCAGAATCTCGTGCTCGAGCCACCAGGAGTTTGGCCCCTTGCTCGCCCGGCTTGCTGTGCGGCGAGCTCTGCCATGTCTAGCCTGAGTTTGCTGTCGCCAAGCGACGCAGCGGCATCCGATAGGGCTATATTGATTCGCGGGTCGCCTTTTGTCTGCACCCTTAAAAGCATCCAGGGCAGTTAAGCTTTTCAAAGCATCTTTGCCTCGGCCAGCGGTAGTTTCAGCGTTTGCCAACTGCAAGCCGTACTCGAGATTGTCGGGGAAGAAGCTGAATAGCGTCTGATAGGCTTCAATGGCCTTCGGCCAATTCCTGCTGGTCTCATAAAACCGGGCCTCAACCAGCAAGTGCTTCTCCCGCGAAAGATTACCCGCTTCGTCCATAGCTTTCTTTGCTTCCTGCTGCGCGTTGGCGTCATAGCCGAGAGACGACCACGTTCTGGCGAGCTCAGAGTGAGCCAGAGGAAACCCGGGATCAATAGCGACAGCATTGCTGAGGAACGCTTGTGCCGATAGGGCGTCAAAGGCCCGGGTGCTGGCGAGCCCCTGGGAATAGGGACGCATAGCTTCCGGATTCGACGGCACCTCGGCCCGCACTCCATCGGCTTCGAGTTGGGAAAGCTTCTCCAGGCCAAACTGCTGGCGCAAGCGTGCACCAGTCTGCGAAGCGAGGTCGATCATGCGTTTTCTCAGTGCCCGTTTCCGAAACGGCGGCGACCGTTTCTCCTTTGACCGTGTCTTCGAGGCGAAGGTCGAGGCGAATTTGGCCTCCCTTTTCCTTTCCCAGGTCGAGATATGAGCCGAGAACGATGAAGTCGCTGGCCAGGTTATTGCGAACTTGCGCCAAAGCTTCGGGCGGCAGACTCTCCACATCGGAAAGACCAAGATCGAGTTTGGTGCGTGCGACTGTGTCCTCGGGCACGGTGCGCAATTGCTCGCCAGCTGCCCAAGGCCGTAGTAAGCATCTCCGACAAGGCAGTTGAAACCCAAGCGGTGTCTGGGCGGGTAGAGAGATTCTTGAAACCCAAGATTGCGATCGAGGGACGTATGCGAAGATGAACGGCGCCAGGCGTTGGCTCGGTGGCCATCTTCTGTTTCCACAGCCAGCGCGCTGCCCACACCCCCAAACCAGCTGCCACGGCGAGGATGAGTATAGCGGTGGCCAACGACTCCGTATGCCGGCGAACGAACTTTCCAGCGCGGTAGAGGAGGGTCGGTTTACGGGCTTTAATGGGCAGGCCCGCAAGGTGGCGCTCGATATCCTGCGAAAACTCTTCCGCGGAGGCATAACGATCTTCCGGCTCCAAGCGGATGGCTTTCATCACGATGGTGTCAAGATCGCCGCGCAGGCTGCGCGTCAGCTCTTCGGGTCGAAGGGCACGTGCTTCCGCAACCAACTGAGGGGTGATCAGGGATCGCGTGCTGTCGTCGGAAGAAACTTTTTCGTCGATTCTGTCGACGGCCACACTGGGCTTTTGCGGTTCCGCACGGTAACGGCGCTGCTCAACCTCGAAAGCAGAATCGTCACCAATCCGATGCGGCCGATGCCCGGTCAATAGTTCATAAAGCAAGACTCCGAGCGAATAGATATCCGTGGTCCTGGTGACCGGTGCTCCACGCACCTGTTCGGGACTCGCATATTCGGGCGTCATGGCACGCCAACCGGCTCGGGTAAGCGTGGTTTCCGGGGACCATTGCGGGTTGAGCACCTTGGCAATGCCAAAATCCAGAAGCCGTACCACGCCCTCCTGGGTAACCATAATGTTGCTGGGCTTCAGATCACGATGGATGACCAGTTTCTCATGGGCATATTGCACCGCGAGACAGACAAGCACGGAACAACTGCAAGCGCGCGGTGATCGACAGTCTGTGAGTGTCGCAATATGCGTCGATGCGCACGCCCTCGACGTACTCCATGATCAGATAGGGCAAGCCTTCTTCCGTGCTGCCGCCATCGAGGAGTTTTACGATGCCGGGGTGGTCCAATGCTGCCAGGGCTTGCCGCTCGTTGCGAAAACGGCGCAGGATTTCATCCTTATTCGACCCCGGTTGCAGCATTTTGATGGCTACACGTTTGCGATACTGTTCATCCGCACGTTCGGCCAAATAGACGACCGCCATGCCGCCATGCCCAATCTCGCGCAGGATGCGGTACGCACCAATCCGTTTTCCCGCCATGGCGAATGACTGCGCGGAAAGCAGAGTTGCGGTGAAAGAATCCTCTAGGAAGCTGGGGTCGCCATCGAAACTCGACAGCAGCGATTCGATTTCGTTACGCAGAGAGAGGTCGTCACCGCAGGCTTGGCGCAAAAAGGCGCTTCGTTCCGCGGCGTCACGCTCCAGGGCCGAGGTAAACAAGCTCTTTCACCTGGTCCCACTTTTCAGTCATCTTTCTGGTCGCCCCGGCGTAGCTCACGCGCAAGCCATGCCTTGGTCACGTTCCAATTACGCTTAAGCGTTGTCCGGGAAACTCCCAGAACATCGGCCGACTCCTCAATGCTTAGGCCACCGAAAAAGCGCAACTCCACCAGATGGGCTTGCTGGGGATCGAACGCGGCCAGCCGGGTTAGCGCTTCATCCAAAGCAATCACGTCCGCCCCCTTTTCTTTGGCAACGCCGACCGCTTCTTCGAGGAATACTTTCTCTACCCTGCCGCCGCGCTTTTTAGCGTCATGGCCACGGCTATAGTCCACCAGGATGCGGCGCATGAGTTGCGCAGCAACACCCAGAAACTGCTCCCGGTTCTTCCAATGAACTTCTCTTTGATCGTTCAGGCGAAGATAGGCCTCATGCACCAGGGCGGTGGTCTGTAAGGTGTGCTCCCGGCGCTCCCGGCGCAGGTGGCGCGACGCCAGACGGCGTAATTCGGGGTAGAGCAACGTTGCCAAGTCGGCAACCGCCCGCTCATTGCCGGCGTCTTGTTCTCCTGGAAGGGCGGCTACATCTCTTGGCGCATCCATAAAAGACTCGTACACGATGACAGAAAACACACTGGGGGAAGTACCCGTGAGGCGCGATCACGCGAAGTCATGGAAATAAGAAAATGGAACGCGCGAGGGAAGGCCCGGGGCGAGTTGCGAGCATGCTCGATTCACACCCCAAAAAGGATCGCGACCTTTACGGCTGCAAAGTATATATCCAGTCCGAATGCTAAGCCAACCGATTTAGGCCGTTGTTTCCAGATAGTTAGCCCTTGATAGTCGGGAAAAAGGGACCGCCGGCTGCCGGGACGCAAAAAATGTGGACCTTTTCTCTTGGTTTCTTCGCGTTATCCCAATAGAAGCCGAGTTTTGATCCGATTTGATCTTGGAGACCGCAATCTGTGCGCGCGGTTCCTGGTAAGCGCTTTCAACCGGTCTTCGAGGAGGAATACATGGCAGCGAATAACCCGATCCTGCAAGGAAGCGTCGTTGGACAGATTCCTGTGCAACGCAAGAGTTGGCTGGGAAGGAACTGGAAATGGTTGCTGTTGGTTAGTTTCCTGGTGATGGTTTGCTTTGGGTTGGGGATCTTCGCCCTGATCATGAGTTGGATGAGAAGTTCTGACGTGGCTCTGGAGGCGTTGGCGAGAGCGCAGGCAAACCCGGCAGTGGTGCAGCGGCTTGGCGCCCGGATCGAAGAGGGCTGGTTAACGAGCGGTTCGATCAATGTGGGTACAGGTGGTTCAGGCGATGCCGAGTCTCAGCGGTGCCGATATCGGGACCCAAGGGCAACGGTACCGTCTATGTCACCGCGCGGAGAATCGCGGGAGTATGGAATTACAGCCAGATGATCGCAGGGATCGAGTCAACCGGAGAGAAGATTGATCTGCTCTCCGGGCCAGCGGAATCGCGATCGACTGCGCCCGGCCCGGTGAGTGCCAAGCCCGCAAACCCAACCTGCCCAAAACAGCACGATCCCGGCCGTGGCACCCGCCGCGCAACCCAGCGCTCCTGCGCCGAACTTACTGGCTGCTGCGAGCCCGGGGGTGATTCAGAGCCAGGACACGAGCACCCAGGGAGTGGTGGGCGAGCTAATCCAGTGCAGCCGATCCGGCGGGGTTCTCAGCGTCAAAATTCGCTTCCACAACACCACAGGTGCGGGAATGGGTTTCTACGCTCTGCGCCCGAACACAGACTATGACAAGTACTATTTCTCCGCCGCAAATAAGAAGTACTTCATCCTGAAAGATACGGACGGCACGTACCTGGCGCCTGGCTTCAATTGGGACTGCGGCATGTCCGGCGTCTGCGAGAAATTGGGCCCTGGACAGGGGATTACCTGGTGGGCGAAATTTCCGGCGCCCTCTGCCGACGTGACCAAAATAGACCTGTATACCCCGGTCACACCGCCCTTCGAAGGGATTCCGATCACCGACAACTAAAGCCGGACTGCGAGGAGAACTATGCAAATCCATCGTTGTTGGAAATCATTGTTGTTGCTGCTTGTCGCCTGCCCGGCCATGGCTCAAGGGAAGTATCCCGATCCCGATTCCCCAGCCACGAGGCGGCGGCTCGCCAGGCGCTGGCGCAGAAGCATGTCGTCGACATTGTCGGCGTCACCAGTGGGATCCAGAGTGTGCTTCAGGATCTGGGAGCCAAGGTAGTGGGGCAGCAACTGACCATCGATCTGGCTGCCGACGTGTTGTTTGATTTCGACAAATACACGCTGCTCCCTAAAGCCAACGACACGCTACGAAAAGTTGGCCAGGTAGCGGCTTCTTATCCCAGCTCGCCGATGCTGATCGAAGGGCATACCGACGGTAAGGGCACGCACCCGTACAACATGAAGTTATCTGAGAATCGGGCGGACGCGGTGAAGAACTGGCTGGTGCAGAACGCATCCATTGCCGGATCGCGCATCACTACCCAGGGTTGGGGCGAAACCAAGCCCGTCGCTCCGAACAAGAAACCGGACGGCTCGGATGATCCGGAAGGACGGCAGAAAAACCGGCGGGTGGAGATCGTATTAACCCAGACGGGACCCATGACGGGGAAGTGAACGCTGCCCCTGGGTCGAATCCTGCGATAGAGCGGACAAAGAGCGGGTTGAGAATAGAGCCGCAGGAACGCCAGCCGCCAGTCCGAAGAGGGCCAGCTTCGCCGACTCCGCAAGCACAAGGCAGCGAAGGCTCGCAGGCGTCGCTCCCAACGCTATGCGCACGCATCGTCCCAAGCAGAATGCCACGCTTCTGTAACTGATCGCGTATTCAATCTGGTTTTCACCGCCATCGGCGGCTGCCAGGTGCGATCGGGTCTTCTCCAGTCGATGCCTTCGAGCAGCATCGACAACTGAGCGTGGCTAAATTAAACCGTTCCGCTCGTAGGGCGGCGGCCATATAAAGCGCCCGCGCTCCAGATGCACGCTGTTCTGAACGAGAGGGTGCGGACCGTTATCGTGCACTAAGATTGACCGGGTTGTTCCTTCAGAAGCCTCCATAGCTGGTGCACCGCACCCGCCATCTGGTCTGCCGGAGTGGCTGCAAACCCAAGCACGAACCCATGGCGCGGCTTATTCATATAACAGGGCGACAGTGGCCATAGGCATAAGCCGTACTTTGCTGCCTGACTCGCGATTTCTGCGTCGTTAAATCCTGATGGGAGGGTCACCGTCAGGTGCATTCCGGCTCCCGCGCCGTGGATCTCCAGCATATCCCCGCAAGTGTTCTGCACGCTCTCCACCAGAGCAGTCCGGCGTTCCTTATAGAGTGCCCGCATGCGGCGAATATGCCGGGCAAATCGACCGGCACGGATGAAATCTGTGAGCACTTCCTGGAATAAGTAGGAGGGGGAGATACCTAACGAGAATCGTACTGACATAAATCTTTCAATGAGATCGGGCGGGACAACAATATAACTCACTCGTACGGACGGAAAGATAACCCTGCTGAATGTCCCAATGTAAATCACGCGTGCGTCCGAATCGATCCCCTGAAGGGAGGAAACCGATGTAGTGTCGTAACGGTATGCGCTGTCATAGTCGTCCTCCACAACCCATGCTCCATTATCCCGAGCCCAATCCAGCAGATGCAGTCGGCGAGAAGCGCTCATGGTAGCGCCGAGGGGATATTGGTGCGACGGCGTAACAAACGCGGCACGCGCTTTCGGCAGCAGATTGATCCCTGCAGACACATTTATGCCTTCGTCGTCTACCGGGACCGGGACAATTCGGCAGCCTGCCCCGAGCAGAACCGACTGTGCAAGCTGGTAGCCCGGCTCTTCGATCCACACCGGGTCGCCAGGATCCAGCAGCACTCTCGCCGTGATTTCCAGAGCCTGTTGCGATCCCGATACGATCATGATTTGCGACGGGTCGCATTCGACAGCCCTCGCGGTGCGGAGGTAAGAGCAGATTGCGTCTCGGAAGCGATCAAGCCCCATCGGGTCGTTGTCATGAATGGCGCGCAAACGTGGTTTTCGACCGTGTTCAGCCAGCAGGTTCGACCAGGCTCCGAAGGGAAACTGATCGAGCGCCGGCTGGTGGACTCCGAAGGGTCCCCAGCCATGTCGCCACGGAACAGTTTCGAATCGCGGTAATAACGAGGAACGCCGGGAAAGACAGCGAGATCCTCCCGTGGTTGACCGTGATCTTCTACCGTCTCGGACTTGACCCGGCAATGATGCCGAAACGAAGGTTCCCGATCCGACTCGACTTTCGAAGTAACCCTCGGAAAGCAACCGTGCATAGGCGCCGAGGACCGGAAAACGGGATACTTCCAGATCTTCCGCCAGGTGCCTGCTGGAAGGTACCTGTTGTCCGGGCTGCAAATTGCCACGCAGAATTGCGGCACGGAACCCTTCGCAGATCTGGTGGTGCAGCGGAAGCGTATCAAGGCGGTCGATAGGGATGACGGGTGCAATTCCTGACAAGTCTTTCGCCACTTATTTAACTCCGCTGCTATTCGCCTTGTTGTGCTGAACCCACAGCGGCGGAGGCCGGAGCCTCCCCCGCTGTGGTTAGTGACGTTCAGCCTGGAACTTGAACTTCGCCTCGATCTGAAGAATGCCGCTGAAGAATGCGTGGATCCGCGCCCAGGGCCGCTCCGAAGACGCTGGTCGACGGGCTCACGTCAGCCTTTGCTTACTGCTGACGGAAAGGTGGATTTCCCCCCAAAGTAGCACTCAATGGTCTCCACTTTCCCGTCTCTGAGCCGGAAATACTCTACATTTCGGAATGATTTACCGTTCTTTGTGTGGCAAAGATACTTCACAAACGCCTCGTTGCCACTTCCGAACACGCGCTCCAGATCAAATCGATCGATAAAGTTAACCTGTGTATCCCAGCATTGCGTTTTGAAAGCGCTCTTACTGATGTGGTCGTCGCCGGCCGCGCTCGTGAAGGTAAAGTTGTCGGTCATCAGGGCCTCAAATTGACCCTGGTCCTTTTTCTCCCATGCCTTATACCACCTCCGGACAATTTCTTCGTATGTCGTGCTCCGCTCCGTACCTGCGCGCGCCCGTGCCGTTACCAAGAGCCCCGCCGCTCCAGCGAGTGCGCAAGCTCCCGATTCGAGCGCCTTCCGCCGTGATACTCCGATCCTTGTCATGTCCATTCGCCTTCTCCAGCTCTTGGGTTAGTGGCTTCTGGGGCCACGCTATCGAATCGGCAACCCCGAATCATTTCGCCCTTCGGCGCCGTTTTGGGACTGTTGCCGAAATTCCCGATGGCCCGGGCGGCGCGGAACACGGCGATGGTTGGAACAGCAGCTCGATGTATCGCCGCAGATGATCGATGCACTGCGCCGCAATCGCAGCACCACCCCGGGCCTTGGCCAGGATGAACGCGCCCTGGAGGGTGGCCTGGGTGTAGAGAGCGAGACTTTCGGCGGTCCATTCGGGGCGCATGCCGCGCTGCCGCATCGCCTCTTCAATGTCGGCCAGCAGTGTTGCCGCGTGCCCGCTGATGCTCCGGTTGCATGCCTCGCGGATCGCCGGGTGCGTGTCGTACACCTCCTGCACCATCGTCCCCGCCAGGCAGGTAAAGTCGGGCAACTCTCCCGTCAGCAGCGCCTTACGAAAGTCCACATAGGCCAGCAAGCGCTCCAGCGGGTCGGCTAGCTCGTGGTAGGACGCGGAGCCAAACCGCGCCTCCGTGCCCTCAATCCAATAGTCGGCCGCGGCCAGCGCCAGTTCGTCCTTGCTGTCAAAGTGGTGGAAGAAGCTTCCTTTGGTCAGACCGGCCGCCTCGCAGACGTCCTCAACCCGCGTGGCCGTATATCCCTTAACGCGGATCACCCGGATCGCAGCCTGCAGGAGTTTGGTTTTCGATTCGTGTCTCGCTTCGGCTATCGGCATTTTGTACCAACCAGTGGGTATGTTTTGTACTATACCGATTGGTTGGTACGCTGATCAAGATGAATCTTTGCTAACCGGGATCACTACACCAAACGTC
>CAWCKO010000002.1:0-152957 GCA_963796145.1 uncultured Acidobacteriaceae bacterium
GAGAGGCCTTCGATGGTGGTGACCTGGTGACCAACCGCATCGAGGGCCAGCGTCATGCAGCTGTTGACGGGCACCTTATCGAGCCATACGGTACAGCTGGAGCAGGCGCCACGGTCGCAACTGACTTTGGTGCCGGTCATGCCGGCCTGGATACGCAGGGCATCCGCCAGGGTGGTGCGTGGCTCGACCGATAGAGTTCGCTCCTTGCCATTGATGTGCAATTGAATCGCCACAGCTTCAGTGGCATATTCCTTAACATCGCTGCGCGTGGCGGCCAGGGCCTGACTGTGAAAGGACTGCACGCCCTCGAGCAGCGCGGTCCCAGCGGCAGTGACACCCGCGCCTTTGAGAAAGCCGCGGCGGGTGATGCCGCCACCGGCCGGAGATGCGGAGTTTGGCTCCTGCTGCCCTTTGGGCGGTAGCTTTTGGTCTGACATGCTTTCCTCCTCTTCAGTGACGGAGTGGGGTGCGATTAAGTTCCCGTAGATCGCCATGGCAGCGAAGAGAACGGGACGATGCGCTGTGCGCTTGCTGGCTGGGAGGGACAGCGCTCCACTCCCGATGGAAATACTCAACGGGCACAAGCTGTCTCAAGCGCGACAGGGAGGACCCGTAGAACATCGCGACACAGAAATAATACTCCTCTCTTTGGGGTGCTGCGCTTACGTGTGAATGGCCCTTACTCGCCGGTCCCAGCAAACTCCAGCAAAGCGGGCCGATGGAGCGGGTGCCCCTTCGGCGGCAAGCACGAAACCGTCAGTGGCGCCGAAAATGGCCGCGGTCGTTGCGGAGGTGGCTGGAGGAGCAGCCAGATTGGGGAGGCTGCCAGCCGTCTTCTGGTTGCGAAGCACCAGCACAATGCCGGCGGTTGTCCATCGCTTTACAATGAGTGTCTTCGTGCATTGACCGCAAAGCCAAAAATACTTGCTGGGTACGGACCTCATCGCAAATGCGCCGACGTCTGACTGAAACTGATCGTCAGAATGCGGTTCCATTTCAAGCAGATTGAGCGTTCCCTCACGGAGATAAAGCAGCTCTTTAGAACATTGTGGATTTGCGCACTGCATGGCCGAGTCATGCTTCCTATGAGACCTCAAGGCGAAGAGGGAAGCTGATGCGTTTTTTTCCTCGTCGTTCACGAAGCACGAACCTCGCTTTTGAGAGTTCGGACGCCGTGTGATCTTCGGTGTGCATAGCGGACAGTGAGTGTGGCGAAACGTTACCGGCTCACTCATAAATCCTGGGGACAGGTTGGAGTGGACCCCTCTGTTGAGACAGAGAAAATGGGTTTGCTCCGTCTGTCCCTCCCATGTGCCGTGCTTCGGTGTGAATGTTCCTCACTCGCCGGTGCGCGTGCCCTCCCCAAATTGCAGCGTGGCGTTGTGGAGCTCGAGTGCGGTTAAGAACGTCTTGTTGTCCTTGTCGTCTGTCATCTCAGCTTCGATATCGTTTCGTCCTTCGACGATACGTGCCGGAACGGTTTTGGTCCATGTTCCGTTCGTGAACGTTACCTGCGCATTTGTATCCGTTCCAGTCCATACGACCTTGTAGGTCCCCTTGGGCAGTTCGGTGGTTCCTACCGTTACATTGTTGGTGATTACGACGTTGGCAGAGTTTTTGGAGGCGGCGTTCGCAGCGAATGGAAGGAAAGCGAGGATGAAGGTAAAGGCCAGGACTCGTTTCGTCATGTTCTATCTCCTTAATCTGCTTCCGCTCTTCGACCGTTTCAAGAAGCATTCTCTCAATTAGAAACGTGCCGCTGCGTACTTAATCTTAATAATTGTTAAGCTCGCGACACCCTCGCTCATCCGCCGAATGGTGCAAGCCTATCTCAGAAAAAAATTAGCCACTCAGATTCAAGGCGGAGCTCCGCCTCGGCACGGGAACTGATTGACTAGACGGAGATGGGCTTGACGGAGATCGACTTATCCAGGGTCTTAATCGCCAACTTCTCTCTGGAGGGTAGACGCGGCAGCACGATTCGTACCTTAAGGCCCGGCTTTTCGTTTTCGGCTGTGATGGTGCCTTGATGTACCTGGACCGCCCGCATCGCGATCGACAGCCCAAGCCCAATCCCACCGCTGTTGGTATCGCGCGACTCTTCTACGCGGAAAAACGGCTTAAATATCTGAGAGAGTAGTTCTTCAGCAACACCGGGCCCATAATCGCGAATTTCCACGATCGAGGTATCGGCAGTTTCCGCCAACCTCACTTCTACAGCTGAGTGAGATGGTGAATAGCGAATCGCGTTTCGCAGCACATTGGCGACAGCGCGGCGCAGGAGCTCTGGGTCTCCCCAAAGTGGCCTCTCCAACTGGCCGCCCACCTGAAGGCTGCATTCCCGCAACTCCGCATCAAGCCGTTCTTCGCTGACGATGTCGTTGACCACTTGCTCGAGATCTACGATTGCAAATTTTCTGGCTTCCGGATCGCCCTCGGCTCGCGTGATTTCGACGAGCTCAGAGACCATGGACGTAATTCGGTCCACGTCACGCTCAATACGATCCAGGGCGTGGCCCTGATCGGGAGAGCTCCTTGCGAGCCTCACGGCAAACTTGAGCCGGGCGAGCGGCGATCGAAGCTCATGGGAGATGTCAGCCAGCAGGCGCCGCTCGCTGGTGAGCAATCGCTGCAAACGTTCAGCTGTTTCATTGAAGGCCCGCGCGAGGTAACCAATCTCATCGCGACGGCGGGTATGCCAGCGGGCAGAGAGGTCGCCGCGACCAAATCGCTCTACCGTTGCCGTCAGATTGCGGATCGGCGATACCAGCCAGACCGCCGCAGCCCAGCAGAGAATTCCTGTAGCTCCTATGACCAGCAGGTAATACGGAAAGAAGTCCCAGGGATGAGGCCGAGGGGGTGGGAGGGCGATAAACCAGTACGCGCCATCCGCTGTTCTGCGGCTGATTACCAGCTTGCCTGCGCGGCGTTGGCGCCCTTCCACCGCTCCAGCCCCAGGGATCAAGTTCGATAGATCCTGGCCGGAAACGACATCGACACCCGCGGAATTCAGGAGATAGTGCGAGCCACCAAAGACCCGGTTCGCACGCTGCATATACGCCGAGACGGCGGCTGGGCCGCCACGATCCAATGCCTGCCGGGCCTCTTCCAACTGTAGTTCGTCGGTTCGTTCGAATGTCCGGTAGAAGGTGTTGCGCTCAATCTGCCTCGAAATGGCAAGAAAGACCACGAGAGACAACGACAACGTTCCTGCCATCGCGAGCAGGATTCCCACGTAGAGAGATCTCATAGAGTGCCCCTGTTCGGCGATTCTCCAGATATTTTGTGCATGATGTTATGGCCTGGCGCGCTCCTCAATAACACTTAACGTTCCGTGCTGGTAAAGACATAACCGACGCCCCGAATTGTACGAATCAAGGTATGACCGGATTCAAGCTTCTTGCGCAAGCGGCTGATGTGTACGTCGAGCGATCGGTCCGAGGGAGTTGCTTTGCGTTCGAACAAACCCTCGGTGATCTCGTCGCGAGATACGATCCGGCCGGCCGAGCGAGCCAGCAAATCGAAGATGTCGAACTCCATTGCGGTCAAATCTACCAGGCGCTTGCCCTTCCACACCTCGCGCCTGTTCACATCGATACGGATCTCTCCAAACCTGGTGGCTGCATCGCTCAGATGTTGGGAGCTGGCGATTCGCCGAAGGACCGCACGGATGCGCGAGAGGAGCTCATCGGGATCGAAAGGCTTGACCAGATAGTCATCCGCACCTTTGTCTAAACCTTCGACTCGATCGCTGCGATGGGTCCGCGCCGTCAACATGATGACCGGCACAGCACTCTGACGACGGATCTGGTGCAACAGAGTGAAACCATTGATTTGCGGCAACATGACATCAAGGATGACCAAATCGTATTGGCCCTCCAGAGCGCGGGCAAGGCCGTCACGGCCGTTGTGAACGGCTGTCACCCGGTGGCCGTTCTCCGCGAAAAACTCCTGCATCATGCTGCATAACTCTGCGTCGTCATCGATGAGTAGCAGCGATAACTTCGCGGATGCAGGCGATGTACCTGGTGTCGCCATTTCCTAAACCTATCGGCGAACTTCCCTGAACACAAGTTTACGCGATGCACAAGCTCTGAAGGTCTAGGTTTATCTTTCGGCCAACTTGTACATTCTTCCTGTTGCCGTATTAGCTCAAGGTGTGTCTCAGAATAAAAATTAGCTGAACGCTGCGCGGAGACGCGCCGCGGTGAACGGCACAGTTCGAAGACGAACGCCGGTAGCGTCGGAGATAGCGTTAGCAGCGCTGCCGGAACGAGTGTGCCGGCCGCCTCTCCTGCACCAAGGGCCGGCTGGTCAGTGTGATCCAACAGCTCAACCTGGATAGCGGGCGCCTCCGGAAACCGCAAGATGGGATAACTGTCCCAATGGATGCTGGTAACGAATCGAGAGGAGACTGCGTTGCCCAGATTATCTCCGCGGGTGGCGAACTTGGTCGGAGCGACAAAACTCTGTGCCGACTCAGGAAGCCTCGGTTGCGGAGAAATTGACTACCATAGTCGGGATCCGATATAGTCGGATTCCGATATACAAATACGCTGCCTCAAATTCTGAGGTGGACTTTCTGGAGATGACCATTATGAACTTTATCGAGAAAGCGAGATCCTTGAGTCTCGGCCAAAAGGTGGCGTCAGCAGCGGGTTTGCTTGGAGCGGCCTGTATGGTGTCATTGCTCTTCGGTACAGGAGCTTCGGTCGCACAAGCTACTACGAATCCAACCTCCTACGTAGGGATATGGAAGATGACGGCCCAGGACAAACGAGTTGGTACGCTTGAATTAATGAACTATAACGGGCGACTGACTGGCACCCTTACCAATGCACACGCAAGCATGGACAGCAATGGAAAGCTGGTTGAGTTTGACGCTATTCCGGGTGCGGCTCCTATTGTCCAAGCAAGCATTTCACAAGGCATGCTCGTAATTAGTACAGAGGAAATTAACGAGGCCATTGTGCCTTGGAATATGACCCTGACTGGGGAAGGAAAAGGGCTCCTTCAATTGGCTTTCAAGGGACATGAAATGACTTCCCAAATTACGCGGATTTCATGGGAGGAGAATGAGGAGAGTTCGGAAACTGGCAAGTAGCCAGCAGAGTGGAAGCTAATCGGGGAAGTGGAGTCTCGGCGAAGTTCCCGGAAAACGGGGTTTAGGTAATTTGGCGAGTTTGGACAAAGCCAGTCGACGAAGCGCTCTAGATCCAGGGGATGGTGGAGCTAAGCGGGATCGAACCGCTGACCTCCTCGTTGCGAACGAGGCGCTCTCCCAGCTGAGCTATAGCCCCACAAGGACGGGAACAACCAACCGCTATTTTAACAGTGAAGACAGCAAATGCGGAAAGCTGCGCCGGCAAGTCAGGCTTTCTTCGAGCGCTCCTCGAGCCCGCTGAACAATGCATCCAGTTGGGCCTTGGAGATTTGACCCTGGGCCATGGTTGGCGATCCCCCGCCCCGTAGACCGTAGGCCGCCAGCGCCTCGCGCAGCAGGGTCCCACAATCAATCTTCAAATCTGCGCTGGCCGCCATGACAACCCGGGCCGGCTCCTCCTGGGTGGCGGCCAGCAACGTGAGGGTCTGAGGAGCCGATGCAGTCAGCCGCGACGCCAGCAGTTTGAGGTAAGCGGCATCATGATCGGTAAAGGTCCGCTTCACTACCCGGCGACCCTCCTGCAACGGATGCTCCAGCAGCAGGCTCGCGGCATGATAGCCGGCCAACTCCTCTGTCAGCTTCTGCCGTGCCTTATGCGACGACTTGCCCTCTGCCAACAGCCGGTCAACGGCTTCTCCTACTTCAAGACGACCCACCGACAGCGCAGTCGCAGCACGGGTGAGCGTTGCCAGATCGTGGCGGGCAGTCACGGCGGCGCGCACACCACAGACAAACTCGACTCGCAGCCCCTGGCGCATGCGTTCTGTCCCGCGGATCAACAAGACGCCAATCTGGCCGGTTGACCGGACGTGCGTGCCTCCACAGGCGTTGAGATCGATCTCGTCGATCTCGATCAGCCGGATGTCTCCTTCCCTGTCCGGCAATTTATGCAGGGTGCCGGCGGCCAGCAGCATCTCCGCTTCACTCCGCGGAATGGTACGCATGGCGATCGCGCGATCCTGGGCGATGATGTCGTTGACCGCGTCCTCCACCCGCTCCAACTCTTCCTGGGAAATGGCCTCGCGGGCAAGATCGATGGTCGAGGTCATCTCGCCCAGGTGGAATGAAATAGTCGCTGCACCGAGCTGGCGATCCACAACCGCGGAAAGTAGGTGCTGCCCCGAGTGCTGCTGCATGTGGTCGCGGCGACGGCTCCAGTCGATTTGCCCGCGCACCGCGGTTCCCGCCAATAACGGCTTCGGGGTGGTGTGCCAGACCTCCCCCTGGTCGTCCTCCTCCACCGCGAGGATTGGGGCCTCTAGCAGAGCGCCTCCGGAAGAGGTAGCCGTGAGCAGGCCGGTGTCGTGCGGCTGGCCGCCGCTGGTGGGATAAAAAGCACTGCGGTCCAGGGCAATTTGCCACAGCGACCGCCCCTGGGTTCGGGAAACCTCGCGGATGTCGGAAACATGCGCATCAAAGGAGGCTAGCGATGGGTCAGCGTAGTAGAGCCGGTGAGACATCCTGCACGTTATTCTATCCGGGGAGATTGAGGTTGCCACTTTTCAGAGACCTATTCCTTGGGGTTGCTTTTCTGTTGGGCGTTGGGGCGGTTCAGGGACAGGATTGCACGCAGTTGTTGCAGGCGCAGGAGGCAAAAGCCGTCGCCGCCTGCAAGGCACAACTCGATGAAGCCGAACACGGCCCGGCCACGGAACGCCTGGCCCGGATCGTGGCCGAAGATGAATACGGCGTCGCGCTGCTGGCAGTGGCTCACCAGCCAAAACAGTCGCTCGATGCTTTCAACCACGCGATCGCGTTGCTGCCGGCAAGCACGGTGAAGACTGACAGCCTGCAGTGGGCGGTTCCCTTCTGGCACCGCGCCACGGCTTATCAGCAACTCAACCAGTGGGAACTTTCGGCCGGCGATCTGCAGACGGCAGAGGATACGTTCACCAGCGCTATCGCAGCTTTGACGGGCGATGCGGCCCGGGCCGAGCATTTCAGGGAACTGCGCCAGCGGGTACGGCGGCAGCACGCAGAGGTGCTGGAGCGTCAGGGCAAGCACGGCGAAGCACAAAGACTATTAGCTACACAATAGTGCTATGAACCGGAAGCCAGGTGAGCCCCACACCCGGTTGTTCCTCCGGCATAATCAATATATCGGCATCAATATATCGGCGGGGGTGTTATGCGCGTTTGTATCTGCTGCTGTCTGGCGCTGCTCATGACGGCCCCGCTATTCGGTCAACAGGCGCCCCCTCCATCTCCACTCCCCACAACTCCTCCGACGTCCGACGAGGATAAAGCCAACCAGTTGAGCGAACAGGTGGGCAAGCTGATGGTGAAGTGCGTCAACCTGCTCACGGCCCAGGATCCGCTGTCGCTGGACTTTTGCAAACAGCAACGCGATCTGGCCGACCAGTATCCTCCGCATCAGCGCCTGGTAGATAAGATGATGGCCCACGA
This sequence comes from uncultured Acidobacteriaceae bacterium, assembly GCA_963796145.1. GTDB lineage: Bacteria > Acidobacteriota > Terriglobia > Terriglobales > Acidobacteriaceae > PALSA-350. The sequence continues at coordinate 7,571 of CAWCKO010000002.1, forward strand.
TGAATACGGCATCGCCCTGGCGGCCTTCGATCACAAGCAGGAGGCGCTGGAGGAATTCGATCTCGAGGTCGCGCTGGTTCCCAAAGCAGTGAAGCCCGGGTCGCCGGAGTGGAGCACGGCCTACTGGCATCGGGCGATGATCTACACCCAAATGGGTGAGATCGATAAGGCCGACCGCGACTATCGCGCGGCGGAAGCGAATTTCCGCAAGCCTTCCCCCACTGCGGACGCCGCGTCGGTGGAGAAGAAACGGCGGGCCATCCTGCGCCAGCACGCCGCCCTGCTGCAAAAAGAAGGCAAGACCGAAGCTGCGCATCAACTGCTGTTAGAGGCGGCAAAATAGAGCAATGACCGAAGAAGCCCAGGCGAAAGAAAGGCCTCGGATAAAAGACATTCCTCGTAACGTCGAGCCTTACTTCATCGCTTTTCTCCTCAAGGGCGAGCGGTGGAACGATACCCAGGGCGCGGACGATCTAGTGCCTCGCCAGCTGGCGTTTATACGAGAGCAGGTCGAGGCTGGGAGGTACGTGTTGGCGGGCCCGATTACCGATGATGGACCGGTGGTAGGGATTTCGATCATCGCCGCCGGCACAGCCGTAGAGGCATTGGCGATCGCCGGCGCCGATCCCGGAGTCCAGGCGGGACGATTAAGGGTGGAGGTGCACCCTGCCTTTCTGCCCTCGTTGAAGGAATTGAAAATCAACTATTCTTCGTGAAGGCCGAATGGGAGGCTCTGATCCCGGTTCTCGGCCCTCAGCGGCTAAAGCCGCACCTTTTTGTAATAGTTTACGTACGACCTAAAGGTCGTACCCTTCAAAGACATTGGGTTTTTCCGTAACCTGTAAAGCCCGTACAGCACAGCCCTAGCATTGCCAGCGCTAAAGCGCATGATCGAGTCGAGACTGTTTCTCGGAGCGCTGAAGCGCTCCTCCCCCGCATAAATGCGGGGGCTCCCACCATCGCTCCCCGTGCCTCAGGGGCTAAAGCCCAGATTTTGTTGAGCTTTTATGGCCCGACTAAAGTCGTGCCCTGATACAAAGCAAACCGCCTAGTGGAGCGACCTGCTGTTCTTCCCTCGGATTCTCACGCACATACTTGCGGCTCGACAACGTCAGTGCCTGATACAAGGTCACTGCTTTGGAAGAAGACTTTCCTTTTCCTTGCGGCGGGTGGCGGCAGCCATTGCTTCCAGGTAGCGCTTTGGCTTTTGCTGCAGCAGCGAGTGCTGAACGGCTTTTCTGTAGCCACCGGAATAGATGGCGTAGAAGACTGCGAGCGCGGAGCCTACCCCCAGCGCGAAGCCGAAGAAGTAGCCAAGCATGATGTTGTAGAACGTGGCCATCGATCAGAGGCCGCCTTGCACCGCACGGGAACGGTGAAGGACAGGCGGTCCAGCCCGTCCCCACTCACTAGGATCCCAATGGAGGGGACTGAGCTGGTGGTCGCGATGACGAAAAGTAATGGGCCGGGGAGGACGGTTGGGCCCCATCGCGTCGAGAGTAAGAACGATTTGGCTTCCGCTCCTGGACCAACGTCCATGCTCGATTACGTCGCTTTTGCCGATGTACTGGGTGGTGAAAATCGCCGTGCCATCCGCCGAGAGGCTGAGGGTGAAGACTCGCCTGGCGGCATCGGCCGCGGGTGCATGACCCTGGTAGGTACCTGAGAGATCAACCTCCCCACCCTCCGCCAACATGGCGGCGTGGGCGGCCAGGATGAGGCAGCAGAGCGCCAGCAAGGGACGAGAAAACAAGGGACGGGCGTGCATGACGAATGATCATAGATGCCGTTTGCATGGCTGGTCCACGAAATCGCCAGCAAATCGGCGCCGAGCGCAAAGGGTATATGATGCGTCTCTATATACGACAGTCTCTCCGTTCAGCTATGGGAACCATGGAAGGACAATTCGTCGGATGGCTGGAGGCCGAGGCGGTGGCCATACCAGAGCAGGAAACGCACGCCCGGGTGACCGCGCTGGTGGAAGAGTATTCGACCACGCTTTACCGCGTGGCCTACTCGGTTACGCGCAATGCAGCCGACGCGGAAGATGTGGTGCAGGAGACCTTTTTGCGGGTTCTCCGTCACCGCAACAAGCTCGCCGAGGTACGGGACTATCGCGTCTGGCTGGTTCGGATCACCTGGAACCTGGTGCTGGATCGCAAACGGCGCGCCAAGACGCGGCCGCAAGTAGATGATTTTGAAGAGCTGGCGCGGGTTCTGCCGGCGGGCGAGCTGAGCGCGGAGAAGATGGTAATCACCGCCCAGCGTCATGCCCGGATTCTTCGGCTCATCGACACTCTGCCGGCACGGGAGCGCGAGGTTTTGCTGCTTTCCGCGGTGAAGGAGCTGTCCACGGTGGAGATTGCCCTGGTCCTTGAAACGACTGAATCGACCATCCGCTCCCGGCTGTACCGTGCGCGCCACGCGCTCGCAGCCTTGCTGGAGCAGGAAGGAAGTTTGCTATGAGCATACATTCGGAAATCGACGATACCCTGCGTCGGCTGGGGAGTGTCGAGCCCCTATCCGGGCTGGAGAGGCGGATCAACCTCCGGCTACAGATGCCGCGCCACCATTTTTCCTTTTCGATGACCCGGATTGTGGCCGCCTGCGCCCTGGCGGCCAGCGTTGCCGTATCCGCCGTAGCCCTGAATCCTGCCCTGCGCAGCCTGGTGTTCCATCACCATACCAGCGCCCAGAGCACGCCAGCAGTCACCCCGCGGGTGGTCGCCCCGGCTGCGGGAGGGTTCGGCACTGCTTCGGCAGTGCACGTGCCGGCAGAACCAGTCCCAGTGCAGCCCACGCCGGTTAACCAGGGACGCGGGCGATCCAGATCAGGACGGGCGGTGCTCCCAGCCGGGAATCTGGCACCCCTGCCGCGCGGCGTGGCCGCACCCCACGCTCCGCCTGCTGCGGCGGCGGCTGACTCAACCCGCTAGAGCAATTTTGCTATATAGACGAAGCGACAAGCCTTGTCGTGGTTTTCTCTCGAGGAAAACCACTTGGACTTTTGAGTCATGGTGCTAGACCGGAAAGCTGAGAGGGGGGGTCGCCTCAGCCTAAGCTGACTAACGTAGCGATTTTTTCCGCAGCCTGTAAAGCCGCGCCTGTTTGCAATCGTTTACGTACGACCTAAAGGTCGTACCCTTGAAAAATATTGGCTTTTCGCGCAGCCTGCTAGAGCACTGATTCGATAATCATGTGAACCACCGCCAGCACCACCGCGCCAATAAACGCGGCGCCGAAGCTCGCGATGTGCAGCCCCGGCGTGATCTTACTCGCCAGTATGAGCATTAGCGCATTGATCACTAAAAAGAGCAGACCCAGAGTGAGAATGGCGAAGGGAAGGGTCACCACCTTCAACACCAGTCCCAGGGTCATGTTCAGAAAGCCGATCACCACGACTGCCACCAGCGCGGAGGGCAGGCTGACCACCCTGAACCCAGGCACGATATAGGTCACCGCCAGTAGAGCCAAGGCGCTAAGGATCCACTTCAAGAGCAAATTCACCATGATTTCGATTTCCTTTCGGGCCGGGAACCCGCAAATTCAGTGGTAACAGCCTACGCTAAGATGGGCATCAGGAGGCAAGATGTGTCTCTTACCGAGATGGCTCGCAACCGGTGCTTTGCTGTTTCCCCTGGCTTGGCTGTCTTCGGGTGGCTTCGCCGCCAGCGAGCCGGCCGCTTTACCGGATGCGTCAACCCTATTACACGAGGTTGAGGCGCAGCAGAAGCAGTTGGACAAGGTGCGGGAAAACTACACCTTCCGCGCGGTGCAGACCGTCCGGCAGCTGGACAGCAAAGGGAACACGAAAAAGGTTGAAACCGAGGAGCACGAGGTGTTCTTTGTAAACGGCCACCAGGTGGAAAAACTGGTTCGCAAGGATGGCAAGGACCTAACCCCAGACCAGGCGCGTAAGGAACAAGACCGGGTCAATAAAGAAGTCCTGAAGATTTCGAAGCCCGGTTACACCGATCCTGACAAGGGCGAAATTACAGTTACCCGGCTGCTCCAGATTGTCACCTTTTCCAAACCGCGCCGTGTACGGCTGAATGGGCGGGACACGATTGCGTTTGACTTCGCCGGCGATGAACATGCCAAGGCTCACGGCCGGGATGAAGATGCTCTCAAGAAGGTCAGCGGTACGATCTGGATTGACGAGGCGGACCATGAGGTTTCGCGCATGAGCGCGACCCTGGATGAAAACTATCATGTGGGCTTCGGTCTGCTGGCCTCGGTCGCCAAGGGCAGTAATGTGGTTTTCGATCAGGCGCTGATTCGCAATGAGGCTTGGCTGCCCACTGCGATTGCATTGCATTTGCAGGCGCGGGCGTTTCTGGTTGCAGGTTTCCGCGCCGACATCGACGTCCGCTTCGACCAATACCGCAAATTCCAAACCGACGCTGTGCAGCTACCTGGAGCAACCACACACTAAACGTGAGAAGCAGTTATTTTTGCTGTAGCTTTTGGGTAGCGATCTGGCCCGCGGCGGTTTTCGAGGTTTTTAGCTGGGCGTAGATTTTATTGGCTTCGGCGGGATTGGTCTTCTCGTATAGCGCCGCCAGCTGCAGCCGCGCCGCGTCGGCCGGCACCGTGTTGGTCGGTTTCGCGATGAGCTGGTTGTAAAGCACAACCGCTTCGCTATTGCGTTTCAGTTGCTGATACAAGTTGGCCAATGCCAGTTTCGCCAGCGACGCCAGCGCAGCGTCATGGCCATCTGCAACCTTCTTCAGATTGGTTTCGGCTGGCCCGGTCTGGCCCAGGTCAATCGCAGTCAGCCCGGCGAAGTAACGGGCGGTCTTGCCCGCCTCAAGAAACCCATACTGATTGGCGAGCTGCACAAACTGCTGGTTCGCCAATTTGGCCCGCGCGGCGGCAGTAGGGAAGGTCTTCTCCCCCGGCGTGGGCGGCTGCCCGGCCTGCGCCAGGGGAGCATTGTAGGTGTCCATCGCCTCGCCAAACGCCAGACCGGCGGCCGCCGAGCGCTGGTTGTAAACAACGAGAGCGGCCACCGCAATGGCGAGCAGAACTACCGCCGCCACACTGGCTTGAATCACTCTCGATCGGTGATCCTGAAACCAGCCGACACTGGTCCTGGTTGCTTCGACCAAACGGTCTTGTTTGAGCGCGTGACGAGTCTGTGTGTCCACTAATTTCCTTCAGAAGCCATTCGTAGGAGGGGTCGCAGAATCTGCGTGGCCTCTAAAGTTTAGCAGCGGCGAAGTTTGTGGGTCAAACTCAGGCAGCTGCCACGGGATCTTCAATCTCGCCGTTCTCGATCTTCTCCCGGCAGTCGATGCAGTAGGGGGTCCAGGGGAGAGCCTCCAGCCGCTTCAGACCGATGGTCTTGCCGCAGTGCATGCATTCTCCATACGTGCCCTCATCGAGCCTTTTTAACGCCAGGCGGACCAGTGCTAGTTGCTCGTGCCCACTCGTGCCCTGGCTGAAGAGCATCTCCTTCTGGTAAGACTGCACGGCCTGATCGGCAGCGTCCAGCGCACTGTCTGCTGCAACTTCGCGGCCCTGTTCCACCGCCGAGATCATGGAATGCTCCAACTGCTTTTCCTGCCGGCGGAGGGTTTGTTCGAATTTCTGGATTGTTTCGGGATTATGCACCACTTTTTTCCTTGCTCCTCGACACGTTAAAAATGTCGTTCTAGTGTCGCCTAATTGGACGCAGATTACCGGTGAAATTATCTTTCTTTTTAATTTTTTTCAAATTTCTTTTCGAGTGCCAGGGAAGGAACTCGCCTGGCGGGCAAAAAATGCTCTAGGCTGGTAATTATGTATGAAGACTTCCATGTAACCGATCACTGGACCCGTGAGGACCTGCACTGCCGGTGGACCGCGAATGTGGTCGCAATCGCCACTCGCCACGCAGACGCGGTGGACATCCGGTTTGAGGTGAATGGCCAGCCGGTCTGGATTGCTATGCCGGCGGAGGCCTGGGTGAAACAGAAAGAGCGTTCCGGCCACGTCATTACCGATCGGCTGGCAGCCCAGGTGGCGGGCCGCTACCTGAAGCAGGCGGCGGAGAACGGGTACGACAACGGGCGTGAGATGTACACCATGAGTGTGGCCGAGGTCCTGGAACAGGTGGACGCGGTCATGGGGGAAGTCCGGCACTCCTCCCTGCTGCCTGAACTGCCCGTCATGCCCAGCTCATAGACACACCATCCTTGGACAAAGCGCAACGGGCATTGGGTAGAGCACTGGGGTAGGGCACTGCAAAAGCATTGCTCGCTTGAGTGAGCTTGGGTAAACTCGGGCATGTCTCGGGACATGTCTCGGGCGGTCACCAGGGAGGAGCCTGGAGTGGATTCAGTCAAGGCAACCACAATGACGGGGAAGCTGGTGGAAGGCGCCCACGTCCACCGGAACCTTTCCACTCCCCAATTGGTGGAAGCGGCGATTGCGCGGGGCGAAGCCAGTCTGGCCGACAACGGGGCCCTGGTGGCGCTCACCGGCTCTCGAACGGGACGTTCCCCGCGAGATAAATTTATTGTGCGGGATGCCATCACCACAGACAGTGTGGATTGGGGCAAGGTGAACCAGCCCTTCGATCCGGCGAAATTTGAGGCCCTTCTGGTCCGTGTCGTCTCTCATATGCGGGAGCGCGACCTCTACGTGCTCGATCTATTTGCCGGCGCGGACGAGCACTACCGGCTTCCGGTTCAGGTCATCGCCGAGTATGCCTGGCACGCCCTGTTCGTGAAGCAGTTGTTCGTTCGCCTGCCGGGAAAAGAACTGGCCAGCCATAAACCGGAATTTACCGTGATTGCTGCACCCGAGTTCGAGGCCGTACCCGAACGGGACGGCACCCATTCCAGCACGTTTATCATTACGGATTTCACCCGCCGGATCATTCTCATCGGGGGCACGAAATATGCCGGCGAGATGAAAAAGTCGATCTTCGGGGTGATGAACTTTCTCCTTCCCGGTCGCGACGTATTTCCTATGCACTGCTCGGCCAACCTGGGGGATGCCGGGGACACGGCGCTGTTCTTCGGCCTCTCCGGCACCGGCAAAACCACACTTTCGGCCGATCCCCGGCGGCGGCTGATCGGAGACGACGAGCATGGCTGGAGTGCGAGCGGCATCTTCAACATTGAAGGCGGCTGCTACGCCAAGTGCGTCGATTTGTCCCCGGAGAAGGAACCCCAGATTTACCATGCGATCCGCTTCGGGGCGGTACTCGAGAATGTGGTGATCGACAGCAAGACCGGGGCGCCGGATTATAGCGACATCCGCTACACAGAAAATACCCGGGCGGCCTATCCGGTCGAGTACATCGCCAAGGCGGTTATTCCTGGAGTCGGTGGTCATCCCAGCCATGTGCTGTTTCTCACTGCGGATGCGTTTGGCGTGCTGCCCCCGATCGCCAGACTTAACCCGGCCCAGGCCATGTACCACTTTCTTTCCGGGTATACGGCCAAACTGGCGGGGACCGAGGCGGGACTGGGCAGCGAACCGGTGCCGGAGTTCTCCACTTGCTTTGCCTCGCCATTTATCCCTTTGGCCCCGGCGGTGTACGCGAAGATGCTGGGCGAACGGTTGCGGCAACATAACGCGGAGTGCTGGCTGGTCAATACCGGCTGGACTGGCGGCGCTTTCGGCACCGGCCAGCGGATGAGCCTGAAATATACACGCGCCATGGTGAACGCCGCGTTGGATGGGCGCCTGAGCCAGGTCGAGTTTGTTACCGAGCCGGCGTTTGGCTTGAGCATCCCCCTGAGTTGCCCGGATGTGCCGGCAGAGTTGCTGAACCCGCGCAATGCATGGAAGGACCGCAGGGCCTACGATCAACAGGCCGTTATGCTGGCGGAGAAGTTTGAGAAGAATTTCGCCAAGTTCGAAGCGCCCGCCGAGGTGCGCGAAGCGGGTCCGGTTGCCAGAAAGCCTAAGAATTAAGAAGAAGACAAACAGCAGGTCCCTCCACTACGCTGCGCTCCGGTCGGGATGACAATTTTTCTTGGGAACCGTAGGTGTCGTCTTCAAGAGAAGATTGTCATCCCGACCGGAGCGCAGCGTAGTGGAGGGACCTGCTGTTTGTCTTTCTCCGCCCCCAAACCAGACGGTGGCGCTATTTAGCCGTCACCACCGGGACCCGTGGCGGAACGGTGCGCCCGTCGTGGAAAATGGTCACGATCGAGCGGGTGTTGGTGATGTCGTCGAGAGGGTTGGCGGCCAGCACGATCAGGTCAGCGCGCTTGCCCGGGCGCAGGGTTCCCCGGGTGGCCCCGATGCCCAGCAGGGCGGCGTTGCTGCTGGTGGCGCAGACGATCGCCTGCATCGGAGTGAGCCCCGCGTGCACCATGTCTTCCAGTTCCCGGTGCTCAGAGAAGCCTGGAATGCGGGTTGGATATGCACCTGAGTCGGTTCCAAAACCGACCGGGATACCGGCATCAAAGAGCGTCTTCAGGTTTTGCCCGTCCATGGCAAAGTCTGCTTTGTGCTGCGCGGTCTTCGGGTCCTGGTTTACCTTCTGGCTGTAGGCGTCGCTGTTCAACATCGTCAGCACCACGGGCGAGAGCGCATCCTTGAAGAAATTAAGCTGCATGAACCCTGGGTGCTCGGCGTAGATGTAGAACGATTCGTCGACGGTGAAGGTCGGAATATAGCGGACACCGCGACGCTTCATCGCAGCAATCAGCTCCTGATCGACGGGTTTGTCGCGGACACTGTGGGCCAGCACGTCCACGCCATCGTTGACCAGCAACTTGGCATCCGCCAGGTAGTAAATATGCGCAGCCACGCGCAGATGGTGCTTGTGCGCCTCCTCGATCACCGCTCCATAGATCTCAGGAGACATGGCGGGCTTGGTTCCGCCAACGTTGTCAACCCAGACCTTGACGATGTCTGCGTGTCGCTTGGCCATAGCGTCCACCGCTACGCGCGCTTCCGCGGTTGTTGCCGGGCGGTAGATCTGATCGGGAGCACCCGGCAGACCCGGAGCTGCGTCCGGGACGCCTATACCACGGTCTGCGGTAAAGACTGTCGCGCCATCGAGTTTGCCCTGCCGTTGCTGCTCACGAATGGAGTACAGAAGGTCGCGATTCAGCCCCAGGGATAACATCGTGGTCACACCGTAACTCTCGTACTGGCGCAATTCCGCAAGCACGTTCTCCGGGGTATACGACGTGGGCGAATTCTGGCCATCGGCGATCAATGCCAGATGACCGTGCGCATTGATGATGCCGGGGATGACCGTGTCGCCGTGCAAATCGAGCACCTTTGCACCAGAAGGAACCGCGCCCGACCCCGCCTGGACAGACCGGATGTGATTGCCCTCGATCACCACCGTCGCGTCTTCGAGCGGAGCGCCACCGGTGCCGTCGATCACCCGCACATGGGTAAGAGCGGTGGGTTGGTCTGGGGTTGCGGCGAGCAAGAGCGGGGCCAACACAAAACACATGGCTACAGATGTGCGCAGAAGCATGGTCGCGAATCACTCCTCATAGGTGAGATACTCTCCGCAAGAGCGGTTTCGCAATTGGTGTAAGCCGAAGCGACAGGCCTTGTCGTGGTTTTCTCTCAAGGAAAACCACTCCTCGTCGATCTTTATCAGACCACAGTAATTGCGAAACTGCTGAAGGTGCACGGGCAATGTGGCTGGCGCTGGCGATTATTCTTATCCTGCTCTGGGTCGGCGGCTTTCTGCTCTTTCACCTCGCCGTATTTTTCCTGCACATCCTGCTCATCATTGCCGCTGTAGCCCTGATCCTCCACCTGCTGAGCGGCGGCCGCAGAGTGGTGTAGTGCCGCTCCGCCCTACTCGCTGTAATGCAGCAGACTGAACACGTCATACTCCTTGAACCGTTCTCGTCCATTGAGAAAGTCGAGCTCGATGGCGAAAGCGAGGCCAACAATTCTGGCCCCCAGCCGGCGCACCAGTTTCACGGTTGCTTCCATCGTCCCTCCGGTCGCAAGCAGGTCATCCACGATGAGAACATTCTGCCCCGGCTCGATGGCATCGAGGTGGATTTCGAGCGCGTCCGTTCCATATTCCAGGTCGTAGGTCACGCGCGCTGTTTCCGCAGGCAGCTTGTCCGGCTTGCGTACTGGGACAAAGCCAGCATTCAGGCGGTAGGCCAGGGCCGGCCCGAAGATAAATCCGCGTGCCTCAATGCCCAGAACCAGATCGACATCTTTGGCGCCAATGTAGTGCGCGGCCAGCGCATCCACGAGGGTCGCGTAACCTTGCTTGTCCTTAAGCAAGGTGGTGATGTCGTAGAACAGAATGCCCGGCTTAGGAAAATTGGGAATGGTCCGGATGAGAGATTTCAGCGGCTCACAGTTGATTGGTTCAGGCATGCGTACTACCAGGCTCCTTCAATCTGGAACGATTCGAGGCTTTCAGCCATGGCTTCATCCATCTCCTTCTCCTGTACTGCGTCCACTCGGCTACCGCGGGAGCCGCGTTCGAGCACGGCACGAAGTTCGGCCAGCTTGTCCTCGCTGCCGGCTACCATGACTTCGACCTCGCCGCTCCTCGGTATTGCGAACCCAGCCCTTCAATCCCCGAGACCCTGCTTCCCGATGGACAAGCCAGCGGAAACCAACCCCTTGAACGCGGCCTTTGACGATGTAATGACGGACCATATGTTTCGTGCCCTTGTTTTATGCTCTCGACAGGTAGGCGCCTTCGGCAGTATCGACGCGAATCTTTTCCCCTTCGTTGATGAAAGGGGGCACTTGCACCACCAGGCCAGTTTCGAGCTTGGCCGGCTTGGTGACGGAAGATGCGGTCGCCGATTTGAGGCCCGGTTCGGTTTCCACTACAGTCATTTCCACCGTTCCTGGCAGCTCAATGCCCACCGGCACGCCATCGAAGAACGAGACTTTGATCTGAAGATTAGGGATGAGGTACTCGATGGCATCACCCAGGGTGGCGCCCTTCAGGTTCGTCTGTTCATAGTTCTCGGTATTCATGAAGTAGTAGTCGTCTCCATCCGAGTACAGAAAATCCATAGGGACTTCGTCGACAATGACGCGCTCGATCGGGTCTGGGGAGCGGAAACGGTGCTCAAACATGGCGCCGGTGCGCAGGTTGCGGAGTTTGGCCTGGATGAATGCGCGCAGATTTCCGGGGGTGCGATGCTCGACGCTGAAAACCGTGTGCAGCTCATTATTGTGCTTGATGATCATGCCCGGACGCATCTGTGTGGCAGGAATTGCCATAAACGAAAAACTCCTTGATCTCTCTCTGGATTGGGCGAAGCAGAAACCCTCAAGAGTCGATTGTAGCCCCCTTCTCTACTTGCCGAAGATTCGCGAAAAGAAGTGGCCAATGCGGTGGAAGAGGCCGGGCTGGTTGGGTGGCGGAGGTGCGGATGCGACTTCCGACGGAGGCGTGGGCTGCGGCGCGGGTGCGACAGGAGCCGGCGGAGGAGTGGCGGGAGGGGGCTTCTCTCCGTTGTAGGTGAGCGGAACGGTTACCTCGGCATGCGTCTGACCTGGGGGAACTGCCGGGACGGTACTTGGCTTGGGGGGCGCGGCCAGCCCCTCGCTTTCCGCTATCGGGAAGGCGGTATCCGCGGGCGTGGAAGAAGGTCCACCGACAGGCTGTCCTGGTTTTGCGGGGGTGGTTCCTGTGGTCCCGGCACTGGCCACAGAGATGGCCGGCGTGGCTGGACAGCCGCAGGGCTCTGGTTCGTGATCCACTACCTCGCGCAGACTGCCATGCTCGAAGTTGACCCGCTGATCCGGCAGCACGCGGTATGCCCCGCCCTCCAGCTCGCTGCTCACAGTGACATAGGGGGCGCCTGTACCGTGATTGTCCACGCAAGTATCTCCCTTGGCATTTACCCGGATGCTCAGGTCGGCCTGTCCCGGGCCGGAGATAAGGATGCGCAGGTCGGGGGTGAGGAGCACATCAGAATACTTGCCCACGGTGTAGTTGGCCTCGATCGCGCCGCGGTCGAGCGCCATCATGAGGGCGCTGCTAGCCGGGTCGGCGATGGAGCTGTCCTTCGAGAGATGAACGCTGCTGGTCGAGCACAGACGTAATTCCCCGCCCCGTTGCAGCGCGATCTTCACGGCCTGGTCTCCGGCAGTGATTTCGCTGCCATTGCCCAGCAGTGTTTCGCCGTGGGAAATGTCTACCGCGCCGGAGACTTTTACCTCGGTGGCCGAGGTGCGTCCAATGGGCTGCTGGGCCGCCAGGAGGGGCACGAAAAACGCAAGCTGGCCGAGCAGGAGAAATCGCATCACAGGTTGAGAAAATTCCGGATCAGGCTCTTGCCGTCGACGGTGAGCACGCTCTCGGGGTGAAACTGGACGCCCTCAATGGGATAGCGGCGGTGGCGCAGGCCCATGATGGTCCCATTGCTGCGGCCGTTTTGTACCCGCGCGGTCACTTCCAGTTCTTCCGGCAAACCCTCGTCGGCAACGATGAGCGAATGATAGCGGGTACAGGTCATGGGGCTGGGAAGGCCGGCGAAGAGGTTGCGTCCATCGTGCTCTACCGGGCTGGTTTTGCCGTGCATCAACTGCGGTGCACGCACTACATTGGCGCCGAAGGCGGCGCCGATCGCCTGATGGCCGAGGCAAACACCCAGGATGGGCACTTTGCCGGCAAAATGACGGATGAGTGGAATGCTGATGCCGGCTTCCTGCGGGGTGCACGGTCCTGGAGAAAGGACGATGCGCTCCGGCTTGAGGTCTTCGATCTGCTCGACGGTCAACTGATCGTTACGACGGATGACCATGTCGGCCCCTAACTCACCCATGTACTGCACCAGGTTGTAGGTAAAAGAGTCGTAGTTGTCGAGGACGAAGACCATACACGCCACTTTCTTCAGTGTAGAGCAATCAAGGAGCAACCGCAGGACGGGACCGGTCGATTCGTTCTACCCAGGACTGCGTCGAAACCGAAAAAGAAACAGCAGGTCCCTCCACTGCGCTACGCTCCGGTCGGGATGACAATTCCATTGGGATCACAGGAAAGGGTTCCACAACAGAATTGTCATCCCGACCGGAGCGTAGCGCAGTGGAGGGACCTGCTGTTTCTTTTCGGATTTCAGCGCTTACTTGAGGCTGCGGCGCGGGCTCTTTCTACGGCCCGCACTACGGCTTTCGCCTTGTTTACCGATTCCTCGTACTCTTCTTCGGGCACGGAGTCGGCAACGATGCCGCCCCCGGCCTGGATGTAGCCCTGCTCTCCTTTGAGGAGCATGCTGCGAATGGCGATGCAGGAGTCGAAATTTCCTGAAAAGTCGGCGTAGAACACACTGCCCCCGTAAATGCCGCGGCGGGTCGGCTCCAGCTCCTCGATGATCTCCATGGCGCGTATCTTGGGCGCGCCGCTCAGGGTGCCGGCCGGGAAGCAGGCACAGAAGGCGTCCACGGCCGAGAGCCCTTCTTTAAGCTGGCCCTCCAGGGCGCTGACCAGATGCATTACATGGGAGTAGCGCTCCACATGCATCAGACTCTTGACCCGGACCGTGCCGAACTCGCAGACCCTTCCGATGTCGTTGCGTCCCAGGTCGACCAGCATCACGTGCTCGGCCCGCTCCTTTTCATTGGACCGCAACTCCTGCTCGATGCGCAGATCTTCTTCCTCGTTGGCGGAGCGGGGACGCGTTCCCGCAATTGGGCGGTACTCCACCTGGCGCTGCTGCACCCGCACCAGCAATTCGGGAGACGAACCCACCAGGCAGGTAGACGCCTTGTCCAGATCGAAACGCAGGAAATAGAGATACGGGGAAGGATTGACGATGCGCAGCGCGCGGTAGACCGAAAACGGGTCGACGCCCGGCTTGACTTCAAAGCGCTGCGACAGGACTGCCTGGAAGATGTCGCCGGCGGCGATGTACTCCTTGATCCTGGCGACGGAAGCGAGAAAGTCTTTCTTCAAGGTGTGGCTGGTGACGGAGAGTTTGCCCCGGGGCGGAGCGCGCCGGGGTTTGGGAATGGGTCTTGCCAGGCGCTTCTCCAGACTGGTCAACCGCTGCTTGGCGTCCTTGTACGCGGCTGCAGGTTTCTGGCGCCCGAGATCGGCAGTCACCATGAGCTGGATCTGCTTGCGCACATGATCGAAGGCCAGCACCTCGTCGAAAAACATCAGGCAGGCATCGGGGACGCCGAGATCGTCCTCGGCCAGCTCCGGTAGACGCTCCAATTGCCGCACCACGTCGTAGGCAAAGAAGCCAACCGCGCCACAGGTAAAGGGCGGCAGCCCTGCGATATGCGCCGGCTTTTGCCCGGCTAACAGCTCCTTTAAGAGGGCAAAGACGTCGCCCTGCAGGGTTCGGCTCTTGCCTCGCTCGTTGATGACAATGGTCTTTCCGCGGGACACGATGGTGCGATAGGGCCGGACGCCGATAAAGGTATAGCGACCCACTTTTTCGCCGCCTTCCACAGATTCGAGGAGAAAGGACTGGGGTTCCTGCGAGGCCAGGCGCAAAAAGGCGGAAACCGGGGTTTCGAGGTCAGCCGTGATAGTGCGGTAAACCGGGACCAAGCTGTGCGTCGCCGCCAGCCGGAGGAATTCAGGACGCGAGGGTGCAATGGTAGTGTCGACCGGCATTTCTGCTCATACTAAATGGCCATAGCGGCCCTAAGGTAAAGAGGAGAGGATTCCCCGAGTGACGCATCTAAAACATTGGGAGATGCTTGCCCGGGTTTCCCGGGGACGCATATACTCGATAGGTTTGGGGTTAGTACGAGAAACAGGTCCCGGCCAAGTGGGCGCAATGAGCGCGTAGGGCTCGCCGGGAGCGGAAATCGGGCAGAGACTTTAGCTCGATTTCGCCCCGTCGAAGTGCCTGCGCCGTCCCGCCCGGGCGCGAACGGCTCAACCGCGGTGGGACTTGGCGGACTGCCAAACGCAGTCCATATCTGGAGAAATTCGTTATGCAAACCGTATCGCTCGAGCAGGAGATCAATCCCTGGGAAGCCCAGGCTGCCCGATTTGACTTTGCCGCACAAAAACTCAACCTGGACGAGGGGCTATGGAAGGTGTTGCGCTACCCTGCACGGGAAATTATCGTGCACATCCCAGTGATGATGGACAACGGAACGATTGAGGTCTTCACCGGCTTCCGGGTGCAACATTCGATTGCCCGTGGTCCGGGCAAAGGGGGCATCCGCTATTCCCCTGATGTAACCCTGGATGAGGTTCGCGCGCTGGCCAGCTGGATGACGTGGAAGTGCGCTGTGGTCAACATCCCGTTTGGGGGCGCCAAGGGGGGCGTGATTTGCGACCCCAAGAAAATGTCCATCGGCGAACTGGAGCGCATGACCCGCCGCTACACCTCGGAGCTGATCGAGTTTCTGGGGCCGGAGAAGGACGTCCCGGCGCCGGATATCAACACCAATGAGCAGACCATGGCCTGGATCATGGACACCTATTCCATGCATATGCGGCAGACGGTGACCGCTGTGGTTACCGGAAAGCCGCTCAACATCGGCGGGTCGCGGGGGCGGCGCGAGGCCACGGGCCGCGGCATCGGAGTCATGTGTGACGAGGCCCTGCGCTATCTGAACATGCAGCGCGAGGGCTGCCGGGTGGTGATCCAGGGCTTTGGCAATGTGGGCTCGAACGCCGCCAAGCTGATGATGGATAAGGGCTACAAGATCATCGGTATTGCCGAATATGACGGCGGACTCTACAACAGCAACGGAATCGACATTCACCTGCTGCTCGAGTACCGCCAGCGCAACGGCACTGTTTTGGGCTTCAAGGGCGCGGAAGCGGTGAATTCCTCCGACTTACTGGTTTCCGATTGCGAGATCCTCATTCCCGCAGCCACGGAGAACGTCATCACCAGCCGCAATGCAGACCGCATCAAGGCACGCATCGTTTGCGAAGGCGCCAACGGCCCAACCACTGCGGTCGCCGACGAAATCCTGGCGGACAAGAAGATCTTCGTCGTACCCGACATTCTGGCCAATGCCGGCGGGGTCACGGCTTCGTACTTCGAATGGGTGCAGGATCGCCAGGGGTATTTCTGGAAGGAAGCCGTGGTCAACGAGCAGCTGGAAAGCATCCTGGCGGAGAGCTTCGGGGACGTGGTTCGCTACGCGGAGGCGCATGCGGTGAACAATCGTATTGCGGCTTATATGCTGGCCATCGACCGGGTTGCCTTCACCATCAAACAACGTGGCATTTATGCCTGACCTCGATTTCCTGCCACATTGCTCTGGCCAGGGCCGCGTGTGTGCCTTTCCGTAAAGAAAGGCGCATGAAATGTAACAACGCCCCTAAACTCCACCGGAAATCCGGGGGACCCGGATTTCCGGGAGCAGAGACCAAAGTAACGTGCGTCCACGCACGATGCACCCGGCGTCGAGCTAACGGCAGGCGCCTGGTGCATAATTAACGAAAGGGCGAACGCGGGCCTTTCCTCAACAGCCGAGTCGATCGTGAACCTGCCAAACTCCATCACGATGAGCCGCATCTGTTGCATTCCCCTGTTCATCTGGATGCTTTCCAGTTTCTTTCCTTTTCGCAGTGTCCATGGTGAACAGGAAATTGCCGCGTCGCTGCTTTTCATCCTGGCTTCCATTACCGACGGCGTGGACGGATACCTGGCGCGGAAACGCGGTCAAATCACCACCATGGGGATGTTGCTCGATCCGTTGGCTGACAAGCTGATGATTACGGCGGCCTACGTCTGCCTGGTGCAATTCAACCCTCACCTCATGAAAGCCTGGGTGGTGGTGCTGGTGATTGGCCGTGAGTTTCTGGTCAGTGGCCTGCGCTCGATCGCCAGTTCGGAAGGGTTCACCATCGAAGCCAGCGATCTGGCCAAACTGAAGACGGTGATTCAGATTGTCTCGGTGGTAGCCGTGATCCTGGCCCATGGCTGGTATGCCTGGCACTTTGGCTGGTTTATCCTGCCGGTGGAGTGGATTGCGATTGCCGCTATCTACTTCATGGTGCTGGTTTCCATCATTTCCGCGGTGGATTATTTCGTGGCCTTTTGGCGCAAGATCGACCACGCCTCGGCCGACCGCCGCGCCAGTTTCGTCCTGAGCCGGAGAAAAGATATATCCGCCGCCAATAAGGTTGTGTAGGCGCCCGAAGGAACAACGCCACAGGGGCTAAAAGCCCATTCAGTTGCAGGCTTTCTAATGTGCGGGGCTTTAGAGTTTGCATGCGAGTCGAGAAAAGAAAACAGCAGGTCCCTCCACAACGCTGTGCTCAGTCGAAAAACATTTCCACGAGAGGTGCGTTGAACTGCAGATCCCTCGACTTCGCTCGGGATGACAAAGGGGAGGGTCGCGCTCCCAGCTGGCATCTGTTAGTGGAGATGTATCAAGACGAAACCCCGGCGAATGGCCGGGGTTTTGTCTTTTCCAAATGCAATGGTATTAAGCAGGTACCGCATGTACATGCACCGGACGGGTCAGCCGCTGCACGAAGTGGTAGGGCGGCCAGGGTCCGGAGAGTTGCATATGGCAATCCTTCAGTTGCTGGCTGGCGCTTGAGTACTTGTTCTGGTAGCGTTCGATCCCCTTGTGGTCGATCAGGTGAGCGATGTCGAGGAGCATCTTGCCGGAATCCATCCTGCGGCAACTGATCTCTTCATCGAGCGGGCTGAACATCCGGTGCATCTGCACCGAAACCGCCCGCGCCTTGGTCTGCCGTTCGCGTTGCCGGGTAGCACTCTCGCGCAAGCTGGACAGGTATTCTTTGCCCACACGGTCCATGGGCACCGGAGAGCCCTGTTCACGGCAGCAGTCGTCCAAAAGGACTTTGAGGTGCATCTCAGCCTTACCGCGCAAACGCTCTACATTGGCAAGAAACTGCCGTTGATTGGAGCGTATCGATTTTCTCAGGGCTTCGTCGTCTGCAAAAACAGTGCCAAAGCGGAAAGGAAGAACGGTGGAGAGTTTGAAACAGTCGCTGATCACGCGTGCGTGCTCTACGGCTGCTTTCTGGTCTAAGTTTTCTGAGGGATGATGTTCGCTGACGATTACGGCTAAATCACTGGCTGGATAGAGGAAGATCTGATTTCCTGAGATTCCCATCACCGATTCCATTGGAATGGGTTTTCGATGGCGGCTAAGTTCAGGAAACGCCTGCTTTTCACTAATGCAATAGGCATACCATGCCATAGAGAGTCACTCCACACACGCTGACGAAGGAAGTCGCCAGCTTTTTCTTTTCTTTCGTGAGGCCTGGAACGACTTCGTAGGGGAGATCTGGCACGTCCCAGAAGAGGACTGCACCGAACTATCGCGTATCCTAGTCCCGGATTTATACGACTGGCAACAGAAACGCTGCAGGGATACGGTACAAATTGCACGGCTGGACAAATCACATTTGCGCTACGGTAAACAGTTTTCGTATCATCAATAACTGAGGAAAACCCGACTGAACAGCCGGTATCTAGGAGTGGAGGAGTAAAAAGCCGACCATTCCCGCCGTAGTCAGGAGCAACACGACCATCACGATTGCCATGGCGAGCATCCCGCGGCGGAGGGATTGCACCTCGGAACAAAGCTTGCGGCTGTCTGCGATGCTGTTTTCGTGAGCGACACGCAGACGACCCATTTGCTGCTCGATGCGTTCCAACTGGAGCGCCTGATTCCTGGCCTGTACTTCCAGATCACGGCTGCCGGTCTGCATTTCGGCAATTCCCCGGGTAATTTCGCTTAGATCCGGGGGCTTGAGCAGGCCTCGGTCGAGCAAGGGCACCAGACGGGCGATGTAGGGCAGCAAAACGCGCAACTGCAGTAAAAGTTCCCACATAGAGCGGTGCGAGCCTTTCTCCGCTTTTTCGAGCGAGAGTGGGGGTGAAGCAGGTTCGGTTCGGTCTTTCGTCATCGAGGTAGCGGCAGGACAGGGGTTCCGCCTTCGCTCATGGTACGCAGTTGCCCAAAAACTTGCCTAGAGAGGAGTTTGGCAGCGAAAATAGAGGGTTAATGGGGAACTTTCCCGCATATTCCATTTTTGGGAATCAATCGAGTAATTTCTATGAAAAAAAGTGTTGACCCCCCGTTTCGATCGAGTTAAGTTCTACATGGCTTAATGAGAGCGCGCCTTTTGGGCATGGGCTTAGCTACCTGGCCCTTTCTGTGATTGTCCAGCTTCAGTCAGGGCATCGAGCATCCGGAAGACGGAACTTCATTAGGCACAGAGGTCACAGCAGCGCGACATGCAGGCAGTTTGAAGGCATGCGCAACCTGGAGACAGAGGCCACGTGTGTGAAAAGCGCTTCTGCGTAAGGGTTCCGCGCGAAGAAATTCCGCCGGAAGCGCCGATTTTACGACGCGGGGAATCATTCCAGTATCCGGTTGGACAACAACAAACCCAGACGAAAAAATTGTTCCCGCAAGAGAGCATTCGCGTCTAACAAATAGAAAACGACCGACGCCGCGCCAGGCAGACCTTTGCCGTCGAGATGCGCTTATGGACGGTCAAAGGATGAAGGAGAATAAAGATGCGCTCTGATCTTATCTTTGGGGCACTTGCCCACGTCACGAATCGCTATACACTGTGCCAGCTGGCCTCGAAGGCTACACGCAAGCTGCACAAGCCCAATACCCGTCTTCAAGACACCACCAATGAGGTTCTAGTCCGCTTCCATCACGAGAGCCCGGCGGCAACAGCCGCCTCTACCCCGGAAGCATCTCAGATCCAGCAGCGCCGCGCAGCTTAAGCGCGGCCTGTTCTGGGCCTTTTCGACCCCTCCTAAAGACAATCGACCCGGCTTACACCAGCAAGATTCCTTCCCGTAAACCCCTCCATGAATTACCCCCACCGTAGGTGAAAATGACTATTTCCGAGTTAAAAGAAAAGAACATAACGGAGCTCAGCCGCATTGCCCGCACGCTCGAAATCCCGGGCGCCAGCGGCCTCCGCAAACAGGATCTGATCTTCAAGATCCTTCAGGCCCAGAGTGAAAAAGAAGGCCATATTTTTGCCGAAGGGGTGCTCGAAATCCTTCCCGACGGATACGGCTTTCTTCGTTCCCCTGACTACAACTACCTCCCCGGCCCGGATGACATCTACGTGTCGCCCTCGCAGATCCGCAAATTCGACCTCAAAACCGGCGACACCATCAGCGGCAATGTGCGTCCTCCGCATGAAGGGGAGAAATATTTTGCCCTGGTGAAAATCGAGGCGATCAACTTCGAGTCTCCAGAGGAGACGCGGAACAAGATCCTGTTTGACAATCTGACCCCTCTCTATCCGCAGGAACGCATCAAGATGGAGACGGTCCACGAAAATACCAGCGGGCGGGTCACGGATCTACTGACCCCAGTGGGCAAAGGCCAGCGCGGCCTGATCGTGGCTCCGCCGCGGACCGGCAAGACGATGCTGCTGCAGTCGATCGCCAACTCCGTAACCACCAATCATCCGGAGGTTGCTCTGATCGTTCTGCTGATCGACGAGCGTCCGGAAGAAGTGACGGATATGCAGCGGTCGGTCAAGGGTGAGGTCATCAGCTCCACGTTTGACGAACCTGCAGCGCGCCATGTGCAAGTGGCCGAGATGGTGATCGAAAAGGCTAAGCGGCTGGTCGAGCACAAGCGGGATGTGGTTATTCTTCTGGACTCCATCACCCGCCTGGCGCGCGCCTACAACACCATCGTTCCGCCTTCCGGCAAAGTGCTGTCGGGCGGTGTTGATTCCAATGCCCTGCAGCGCCCGAAACGTTTCTTTGGCGCCGCACGCAATATTGAAGAGGGCGGCTCACTCACCATCATTGCCACTGCCCTGGTCGATACCGGGTCGCGCATGGATGAAGTCATCTTTGAGGAGTTCAAAGGCACCGGCAATATGGAGGTCATTCTGGACCGCAAGCTGGTGGACAAGCGGGTTTTTCCCGCCATCGACATCCAGCGATCCGGGACGCGCAAGGAAGAGTTGCTTATCCCCAAGGAAGATCTACAGCGGATCTGGGTTTTGCGTAAGGTCCTGAATCCGCTTTCGCCAGTTGAAGCTATGGAGCTGCTGGTCGACCGTCTGGGTAAGACGCGGAATAATGCCGAGTTTCTGCTTAAGATGAACTCTTTGTAGAGGCAGATCAGAGACCGCTAAGGTGCTTTACGACGCGCTCCCCGGTTTGTTTGAGAACTCGGTAAGGCGATGTGTCCAACTCAGTTCCAACTCGTCCGGAGGGACGGCTGAAAATAGGCCGCGACGCAATCCTGGACAACCTTCAGCCGTCCCTCCGGGACTTTAATCATGTTTATTGACGTACCCAGGACTAGCGTCCTGGGCTAAGTTCAGCCGTCCTTGCGGGACTGTTTTGAAAATCCCGGTTCTCATGCAGGCTCTTTCGTCCCCAAGGACCGGCGTTCTCCTGCCTAAGGAGCGGTGCGGGATTTTGCCTGGAGCTGTAATCTGTTAGACACACGGGGGATCACGTGGCGACAGAGTCCCAGCACCGCAGGAGTGCGGTCGTAGCGCTCGGGGGAGGCATGTTCCTGCTTCTACTGGTGCTGGCTGCACTGAATGCCTTCAACCTGCCATTTCTGCGGCCCCATGGGACCGGACAGATATTCCTGTTCACCGCGCTTTCCGTAATCGCATTCCTACTGCTGCTTACGCTGCTGGTCCTGCTCTTCCGTAACATTGTGAAATTGCTGGCCGACCAGCGCAGCCGGGTGCTCGGCTCGAGAATCCGCAGCCGGATGCTGGTGGGCGCCCTTCTGCTGTCATTCGCGCCAGCCGTGTTTATGTTCCTGTTCAGCTTCGGGCTGCTCAATCGCTCCATGGAGCGCTGGTTTTCACAGCCCGCCTCTCAATTGCGCGAGGACTCGACCCGGGTTTCGCTCGAACTTTCTCAGTACGCGGCCGCCAACGCCAGGGCCGAGGCTGAATCGCTGGCCAGTGCCCCCAGCTTGATCCACGCGGTGCAAACCGGCAATTCCGAAGCTCTGCTGCGGGAGATAGGGACCCACCGCATCACGCTGGAGGGCGGCTTTGCCATCGTCTTCCGTAACGGCGTGGCAATCGGCCAATATCAGTTGCCCCAGGATAAAGGCCGGGCGGTCATTCACTCCTGGATGGATGAGGCAGGAAGCGATGTCACCCAGGGGCAGGAACCGTTAACCACCACCGTCTTGCATGCCGCCCAGCGCAGCGATATGCCCACGTTGGTGATAGGAAAAGACGAATATGTATTGGGGGAGGCGAGCACCGGGGATGGAGGGATCGTGGTCGCGGGTCTGCCGCTTCCGCCCGGGCTAAGCGCCACGGTGCAGGACATCCGCTCCGGCACCCGCGATTACGAAACCCTGTATCGCGATCGCAGACGCATCCGCACCACCTACATGCTTCTACTGTTCCTGCTGACGACCCTGGTCTTTTTCGCCAGCAGCTGGTTGGCACTCTTTCTTTCCAAGCAAGTGACCCGCCCGGTGGAGGCGTTAGCGGACGCCATGGATGCAGTGGCCGCCGGCCACTACACTCACCGGGTCAAAGTGGAGGCAACGGAGGAGCTGGGAGAGTTGGTGCAATCGTTCAATCGCATGGCGGAAGACCTGGAAGAGAGCCGCGCCCTGGCGGAAACCTCCACCACCCAGCTCTCGGCTGCGAACCGGGCGCTGGAAGAGCGGCGCAGCGAACTGGAAACAGTTCTGGAAACCATTCCCAGCGCTGTGGTGACTCTCGACCCGCAGATGCGCGTACTGCAGGCGAACCGCGCTTCGCGGAACCTGCTCAGCCCCCGCGATCACTACGAACTTTCAGGCATGCCGCTGGAATCGATTTTGCCGCGCGAGATTGCCGATGAGCTGATCGTGCTTTTGCGCCGCAGCAAACGCATGGGGCTGGCGGCCACAGAGATCGAATTGCCCGGCCCCCGCGGCCCGCTCAACGTAACCGCTACCATCGCCCGGCTGGAACTGGGCAAGGATCGCGAGGGGTGCATTCTGGTATTGGAGGATGTCACCGACTTCCTTCATGCCCAACGCCAGATGGCATGGAAGGAAGTAGCCCAGCGGGTGGCTCACGAGATAAAAAATCCACTGACCCCCATTGCTCTTTCGGCGGAACGAATCCGTAAGCATGTCGACCGTCCCACAGCGGAGTCTGACTCCGTGATTCGCAAGTGCAGCGAGGTTATTTTGGGTTCGGTGCAAACCATGCGCAGGCTAGTTGACCAGTTTGCCTCACTGGCCCAGTTCCCCACCTCGCGGCCGAAGGTATGCGATCTGAACTCCATTGTGGAGAGCGCTTTAGCCCTGTTTGCCGGGAGGCTGCAGCATATTCGCATCGTGAAGGGCCTGGGGGGCGGCATTCCGCCGGTGTTTGCCGATCCGGAGGCGTTGAAGAGGGCTCTTGCCAACCTGATCGACAACGCGGCGGAAGCGATGCAAAGTAGCCTGCTGCGTGAACTGACGATCGAAACCGGGCTGGTCGAGGGCCACACTAACGCGGAAATCGTGGTCACCGATACCGGTCATGGCCTGAATGACGAGATGCGCGAACGCCTTTTCCTGCCTTACTTCTCCACCAAACAACGGGGCACGGGGCTGGGGCTGGCGATCGCCTCGAAAATTATCCAGGAACACAGTGGGGCCATTCGCGCAGAACAGAACAGTCCTACCGGAGCGCGATTCATCATCGAACTGCCGCTGGCCGATGCCAAGAGTATGCAAGAAGCAGCAGCTCTGGTAGGCGCTAACGGCAGGCCGGCGTCATGAACCACATTCTGATCGTCGATGACGAAGCGGAGATCCGCGAGTCCCTGGGCGAAATCCTCAAGGAAGACGGGTATGCCGTTACCAGCACGGCCACCGCTTCCGAAGCCATGGTGCTGCTGCGCGACGCTTCCTATGACGTGATGCTGCTCGACATCTGGCTACCCGACCGGGACGGGCTGGATGTGCTGACCGAGATTCGTTCGCTGGCTATCGAGAGCACACCGGAAGTCATCATAATTTCCGGCCACGGCACGATTGAGACGGCGGTGCGGGCCACCAAGCTCGGTGCATTTGATTTTCTGGAGAAGCCGCTCTCCATCGATCGCACCCTGATCCTGCTGAAGAATGCGGTGGAAGCGCGGCGGCTGCGCAGCGAGAACCAGGAGTTCAAGCGCCAGCTCCTGATGCATGTGCCCATTACCGGGGAGAGCGTCTCCATCAAGGCGCTACGGCAGCAGATCAAACTGATGGCGCCTACCAACGGACGGGTGCTCATCTACGGCGAATCCGGTTCCGGAAAGGAGCTGATTGCTCGTGCCATTCACAGCGAGAGTTTGCGCAGCGACCGGGTGTTTGTGGAGTTGAACTGCGCCGCCATTCCCGAGGACTACATCGAAAGCGAGATCTTCGGCTATCGCCATGGCGCTGTCCCGAATGGCCCGGTGGAAAAGCTCGGGACCTTTGAAAGAGCCGACGAGGGCACGCTGTTCCTGGATGAAGTTGGGGACATGAGTCTCAAAATGCAGGCCAAGGTTTTACGGGCGCTGGACGAGCAGCGTTTCACTCCGGTGGGCGGTACGCAGACCATCCAGGTCGACGTCAGGGTCATTGCTGCCACCAACAAGGATCTGGAAGAGGAAATCGCCAAGGGAAACTTCCGCGAGGATTTTTTCTACCGGTTGAATGTGATTCCTTTCTACGTGCCGCCCTTGCGCGACCGGAAGGAAGATATCCCGCTGCTGGTGCGCGAATTTCTGCAGGAGTTCGGGCGGCAGTATGGACGTCCGCGTATCGAGATGAGCGACGAGGCGATTGCCGTGCTCAAGCAGTACCATTGGCCGGGCAATGTGCGTGAACTGCGAAACGTGATCGAGCGGGTGATGATTTTGAATCCACAGACGATTCGCATCGAACGCAAGCATTTGCCCATGCTGGTGTTCCGGGGTAACAGCCGCAAGGGAGAGGAATTCAGTACACTGCACCAGGCTCGGGAGGCTTACGAACGGGATTACATCCTAAAGAAAATCGATGAATGCCATGGAAATGTAAGCAGGGCGGCGGAAGCGTTGGGCCTGGAACGCAGCCATTTGTACCGCAAGATGAAGAGCCTGGGCATTAGCGTGCGCGAGTAGAAACAAGAGCCGCGGGGGAAATCCTGGTTAAGAAAAGAAACGGCAGGTCTACGAGAACGCGAAAAGAAACCGCAGGATCTCATCCGACAGAAGGTCTGCGGGAGAGGGTGAATGTGGGTTCTCACACACGTCCTGTAGAACTTGGTGGCGTTGTCGCACTTCATGCGCCTTTTTTTACGGGCTTGCCGCTTGTTGGGGCTTCGGCCAGATCTTCGAGCTGTTTTCGCCAATCGAGGGAGTCGACGAAGTGCTTTGATTCGCGCCAGTTTTCTTCGACGATCACGTGCAGCTCAAGATAGACCCGGGTGCCCAGCAGGGACTCGATTTCCTTGCGCGCCGCTGTTCCTAGGCTCTTGAGCTTGCTGCCGCCTTTGCCGATCAGAATCGCTTTTTGCCCCGAGCGCTCGCAGTAAATCACCGCGGAGATGCGGGTCAGGGGTGATTTTGAAGCTGCTTGCGGCTCCTCAAAACGCTCGACCACTACGGCCGAAGCATAGGGAACTTCTTCCCCGGTCTCCAGCAGAATCCGCTCGCGGATGAGCTCCGCCACCAGGAAACGCTCGGGCTGGTCGGTGAACTGCTCCTTAGGAAAGTAACGCTGGCCCTGCGGCAGATATTCGACCAGCTTCGTCAACAGGATGTCCAGACCATCCTTCTTGCTGGCAGAGATGGGGATCACTTGGGCAAAAGGATGCAAGGCGCTGAAGCGCTCGATAAGGGGCAGAAGCTTCGACCGAAGAACCAGGTCGATTTTGTTGATCACCAGGAACACTGGGCAGTCGAGCTTCTGGATCAACTGCAAGACGAACGCGTCTTCACTGCTTTCACGCTCCGCCCGGGGCGACTGCTTCTTCCCCGGCAGGGGTGGGTCGCTGTAGCGGGAGGCATCCACCATCAGGATGACGATGTCCCGGCTCTCGAGGGCCTCGTAGACTTCCTGCATCATGCGCCGGTCCAGTTGCGTGCCTGGCCTGTGGACTCCGGGAGTGTCAACAAAAACGATCTGGGCGGCGCTCTTCCCTTTGCGCCCCGGCACTTCCACGATGCCCTGAATCCGGTTGCGGGTGGTTTGCGGCTTGTTGCTGACGATCGCGATCTTCTCGCCGATGAGCGCGTTCAGCAGCGTCGACTTGCCTGCGTTAGGACGGCCGAGGATGGAGACGAAACCAGATCGCACAACTTAGTGTAGACCTTACCGGTTTCATACAACCGGTCTAACGACCGTCGCTTTCAATCGCCGAGACACGCACCCGCTCAATCCGGCGGTCGGTCGAGGCCACCACTTCGAAGCGCAACGAGTCGGCGACGATCACCTCGCCCGGCAGCGGGATTCGGCCCGCGATCTCGCTTACCAGTCCTCCGACAGTCGCCGCCTGGTATTCCTGCTCGATCTGGTAGCCGCCACTCAAGAGGTCTTCCAGCCGGGCTAATTCCAGATTCCCGGAAACCAGCCAGGTGCCGCCTGCCTCGTGCACCGGCGCATCCTGCTCACTGTCATATTCGTGCTCATCGCTGATGCGGCCGACAATCTCCTCCAGCAGATCCTCGATGGTCACCAGGCCGGCCACCCCTCCGTATTCATCGATCACCATGCGCATGTGCTGCTTTTCGCGCTGCATCTCGCGCAACAGTTCGTTGACCCGCTTGGTTTCCGGAACCAGGGCGGCGGGGTGCTGAATGGTCGCCACAGTCTGAGTGCGGGCGGCATCGTCGGCGATGTGCAGCAGGTCGTGGGCGAACGCAATCCCGGTAACGTGATCAAGCGAGCCGCGAAATACCGGCACGCGCGAGTACGGATACTTCTTCAACCCGGAGATAAAGTCTTCCAGCGTCATGTCCGCTGGAACCGCGAACACGTGCGGCCGCGGAGTCATCACTTCACGCACCACCTTGTCCCCGAACTCCACTGCGGAGCGGACCAAGTCGCGGTCGCTCTCTTCGATGATTCCCTCTTCCTCTCCGGCTTCGATCAGCGCCTCGACGGCCGCCTCGCTTGGATCCTCCTCCAGATCACCAGGCCGGGGTTCCGCCAAGGCTGCGATCGAAAGCAGAAATGCCAGCAACAGGGTCACCGGCAGCACCAGGTAGAAGAGCACCCGGATGACCGGCGTCAGACGCACGACCCAGACCCCGCCGGTGCGGGTAAAAAAGACGAAGGGCAGGAATTGATTGAAGATCACGATGACCAGCACGGCGCCCAGCACCGCTTGGGCTACCTCTGCCGCATTAGGCCGGGCGCCAGCGTTGGCGGCAAAGAGCAGCACTCCGAAGTACAGGGCCAGCGAGGCCAGGGAGAACTGGCTCAGCACGGCGGCAGAAAGTGCGATTCGCTCCCGGCTGAGGCCCAGACGCGGCTCTACCTTCAACTCCCAGACGTCGATGTTCTCCTGGAACTCGCCGGAAAGAAACTTGCCCGTCTCCGCGTAAAGCCGAGCGACGTACGAGGAGAGAGTCAGAATCGCGAGCAGGAGGGCAATGATTATCCCGGAAACAAGGCTCATGGCTTGCCGCCCCGACCAGCGCGCTCAACCAGGCCGGCGGGCAAAGCGAACTGCTTGCGCAACTGGCTTTCCCGGCGGCGCATCTGCCCTTGATCGCGTTCATGATCGTAACCGGCCAGGTGCAATAGGCCGTGCAGGATCAATATCTTAACTTCAACCTGTAAGGTGTGCCCGTGCTCCGCCGCCTGGGCGGCAGCAGTTTCCAGAGAGATGGCCAGGTCGCCACCCTGACCGCTTTTCGCGGCCTCGGGTAATGGCGGAAAGGAGAGTACATCGGTAGGCTTGTCCATGCCCCGAAACTGAAGATTCAATGCGCGTAGTCTTTCATCTCCGGTCAGAAGGACGGAGAATTCGCCGGTTAGACCAAGCGCTTCCATAGCGCAGGCCAGGAACCGGTTCAGGTCACGCTTGCCGAGAGCAGAGGCGGCCGGTAAAGGTTTCGCCCGGGCAGCTTCAATAACGATCATCTTGCCATGCACTCTGCGCTTCCCAGAACGATCTGGGAGGCGCAGGGTGCATGGCTATTGTATGTCACGCGGATTACTGCGGTTTAGCGGCCGATTTCGGCGGAGCGCCTTCGCGCAGGTTGAGCGGCAGTTCCCTCTGCGCCCGGCCGAAGCTGTCGTACGCGCGGATGACCCGCTGTACGAGGTGATGACGGACCACATCGCCGTCTTCAAAGTGGCAGAAACGGATGCCATCCACACCGCGCAGAATCTCAATGGCCTCGACCAGCCCACTCTTTTTCGGGTTGGGCAAATCGATCTGAGTTACATCGCCGGTGATGACGGCCTTGGAATTATTCCCCAGGCGGGTGAGGAACATCTTCATCTGTTCGCTGGTGGTGTTCTGAGCCTCGTCCATGATGATGAAGGCGTCGTTGAGGGTTCGGCCACGCATAAACGCCAGTGGAGCCACCTCGATCACATTTCGCTCCAGCATCTTGTCCACGCGGTCCTGCTCCAGCAGATCGTAAAGCGCGTCGTAGAGCGGGCGGAGATAGGGATCTACCTTCTCCTGCAGCGTTCCAGGAAGAAAGCCCAGGCGCTCCCCGGCTTCCACTGCGGGCCTCACCAGGATGATGCGGCTCACCTTCTTGGCCAACAACGCAGAAGCCGCCATGGCGACTGCCAGGTAGGTCTTACCGGTGCCCGCCGGGCCGACGCCAAAAACCATATCGCACTCCTCGATGGCTTCGAAGTAGCGCCTCTGGTTAATGGAACGAGGCTGGACCATACGCTTGATGCCGGCGGAGCGCTGCTTGCCGCTCTCCACCAATCCCCGCAAGGTTACCGCCGGATCGGCGGTGACCAGCTTGAGCATTCCATGCAACTCACCATTGCACAGCAAGGTACCGTTGCGCCGCAGATGCTCATAATCGGCAAACACCCTTTCGAAGCGGGCAATTGCCTCCGGGGAGCCTTCCACATGCAAAGCATCGGAACGCAGGTCGATGCGGACGTGCAGGTTTTGCTCGAGTAGCCTGAGATTTTCATCGCGAGTCCCGAACAGGGGCTCCAGGTTGGGCGTGATTTCCAGCGCTTTTTTCATCAAGCGGAGAAATGACCTCCTGTCAGATCCGTGCGGACTGACATGATTGTTGGAGTGGTTTCAGAACACAATCTGTGGAAAGGCAGCGAGGCAGGAAACTTCGCGTGCATGAAATGCTTAGCCGGGTTGGCGATAATCACCAGATATTTCCCGAGGATGCGCACAGAGTAGCGTTTGCCGATCGTGGCGTCAACGCCTATTCCGTGAATTCTTACCCATTAGATGCAGGGTGGTGCCGGAGGGGAGCCTCCCGACTCGGGCCAAAGATTGACCCAGGCCGGCAAAGCCCGTAAACTTGAGGTTTGTGGGCGACGGCACTTCATTCCGCCTGCTTCCAGTTTCAAGAAAGATAAGGATTTACCATGGCAAATCATGTGTCGGCGCTGAAGCGCGCCCGTCAGACAGTTAAGCGAACCGCGGTGAACCGCGCCAATAAGAGTCACGTCCGCAAATCACTCCGCGCACTGCGCGAGGCCATTACCCAGGGCGATTCCTCCGGTATTGCCGAGCAGTATGGCAAGACCGTCTCCGCGCTCGACAAGAGTGTGCAGAAGGGTGTGCTGCACCAAAATACTGCCTCCCGCTACAAGAGCCGCCTGCATGCGCGGGTGAAGGCTCTCACCCAAAAAGGGTAAAGGGTACGGGTTAAAAAAGTCGAAAGTTCCGAGAAAATCCCTCAGGGGCTAAAGCCCTGATCTATTTGGCTCTTTACGGCCCGACTGAAGTCGTGCCCTGATACAAAGCCGGATTTTCGTAGCCTTTTTGGGAACTCCATACAACAAAGGGTTTGCAGGCTGCGGGAAAGTCCGGGGGCCAGAGTCGTTCCCTCGGCGGCTCAAGCCGGACCCGGTTGCAATCGTTTATGTACGACCTAAAGGTCGTACCCTCCAAAAACATTGGATCTTTCCCCTGCCTGTAAAGCCGTGCCGAGATACATGCACGCGCCCTAGCATCGCCAGCGCTAAAGCGCGTGATCGGTTTCCCGGAGCGCTGAAGCGCTCCTTCCCCCGCATAAATGCGGGGGCTCCCACCATCGGACCCTTAAAAATGGGCTCACTTCTTCTTTGCCACCTGAGTGTCGGTTTTGTCCGGCGCTGGGGGCGGAGGCACCTTGTAGATCTCGATCGCGCCCTCGCGCAGGACTGCCAGGTGCTCTCCATCATCTGAGAGCGCAAAGTTCTGGCCGGCGGTCAGAACGGGCGATGCGGTGGTGCTCATCAAGAGCGCACCCGTGGCCGTATCGAATACCTGCACCACCTGCTCGCGCACATCTTCGTCGTTAAGCGAGTCGACCAGGTCGACGTAGTGGGAGACGTGCAACAGACTCACGGCAAAACGATCGCCGGTTCGCGAATAAGCGAACGTAGGCCACACCAAGTGGCCCTCGCGATGTCCGCTCCATAGCTTCTTCCCGTCCGTGGTCCAGGTGTCGAGATAAACATCCGGCGACTTGGGGCCACAGCTCTCGATGATCAGCGCGTTTTGGTTAAGAAAATTTTCGTGGGGCGTGCACGTGGATGCCACCCTGCCCAACACCAGCGACACGCCGTAAAAGGGAATGAAGCGGATGAGGAATTGGTCTTCACCCTTATCTTTGGCGACACCTACATAGCCGCTGGAGGTGATGGGCACATGGATGGGACTTTCCGTTCGCAGTGCTGCCAGTACGTCTTTTGACGGAATATCTATCAACGTTATCTGGGTGTCCTCGGCGGGAGGCGGCTCCCCATATTGCTCCGCCTGCTCCTCCAGCTTCCTGTGCTGTTCCGGAGTGTGCTTTTCATATTCGTGCTCGACCACCAGGATGCGGCCATCTGGAGACACTTCCGTTTCCAGCACCGGAGTGGTCACCTCGATGTAGGGGTGCAGCTTCAGCGATGCGTCGGTGAGCAAGTAGGTATTGCGCTGCCGCACCAGAAACCTGCCGCCGCCCAATGACCACAGATATCGTGAGCGATCATGCATCCGCCACTCCGCAGACGCCTGGACCGTTCCGTCAGGAAGAGCGAGGGTTACGGCCTCGATGATCTGGTCGTTTTCGTTCCGCCCGGGGTGTTCCTCGCGTCGCATCAAGCGCGGCTGATGGAAGGTGAATAACAGATGGTGGGCATCAATGAAGTCGAGGGTGCTAAACGCCCTTCCCGACAGCATGTAGAGCGGGCCGGGCGGCCGATAGCCTAACGGCTGAACGAGGATGCGTTCCTCCGGGCCAGGGCCGGCCGGCTCTTTGCTGTGCGAGGAACCCGAGAGAGGCGCCCCGGCCGGCCACAGCACCAGCACAATCACGGTGAGCGGAAAAAGGCGTCTCGGCATTGCTGCGGTCCCTACTTCTTTTGAGTGTAGAAGATATTCGGCAAGCTGTTTAATGCGATGAAAATGCCTTTTCTCGCGTTTTTCTCACAGGTCCATAGCATATTGAGCTCCGGCCAAAGCGGCGGCGCGGGGACGCGGTTCGCTGGCCAGTTCCATCACCAGACGCTCTAGTACCAACCGCTTATCCGGGGGCGAGGAACGCAATTCAAGATCGGCGTGGGCAATGAGGCGGAGCTTTTGGGCGAGCTCTCGCCGCGAGCTATAGCGGCGGGCCTGGCGGATGAGGTCCTCAGCGGCGAACGGCGGCATGCGAAACCCCTGCCATAACGCTTGCCAGATGGCGCGCGAGTCGCGGACATTTTTCTCCAGGATGACGGCCATCTGGCGAAAGGTCCGGGCCAGCATGTAGAGGTGCCCTATGGCGGAGTCCTCACCACCGTCGGAGGCATTCAGCAGGCCGTGCAACAGGGCCAAGGCGCGGGGTTTGTCGCGCGCGGAAATGGCGTCCGTGAGCTCGTACAGGGAGCGTTGCTTGGCCGCCAGCACCATGGTCTCCACGTCGCCCAAGGTGATGCGCCGCCGGTCGGAAGCGTAGAGGAGGAGCTTCTCCAGCTCGCTGGCAATGAGCATCATATCCGCGCCCAGGGCATCGGCCAGTTCCCTCGCCGCATCCGGATCGAACTTCATGCCCCGGCTCTCTGCGGTCGCCAGCAGCCAC
Source organism: uncultured Acidobacteriaceae bacterium (assembly GCA_963796145.1). GTDB lineage: Bacteria > Acidobacteriota > Terriglobia > Terriglobales > Acidobacteriaceae > PALSA-350. Next base: position 39,616 of record CAWCKO010000002.1, read on the forward strand.
CGCACGGCATCCGCTTCGTCTACCCGAGCCAATTCCACCAGGCCACAATCATCGCCCAGGGTCTCACGGATACGCTCGTAGCGCTCTTTATCCTGCAGGTCCATCCGCCTTAGATCGGCGGGAATACGCAAGTGGTCGGCAACAAAGATCAGCACTGCCTGAGGATTGGAGGAGCGGAAGTAGTCTTTCAGCGCCGCGAACTCTTCCTTCTTTGCCCCCCGGGTATAGAGGTTCTTCAGGTTTTTGACGAAGATGGCCTGAAACGGCGCCATCAGGGACGGAGTACGGGCCAGGTCGAGCACCTGAAAAATGCTGGTTTCGGCCAGATCGAGGTCGCTGAGCGAAAACTCGCGCAGCGAGGGGTCTATGAGCGAGTCCACGACAGCGCGGCGGCAGCGCTCGTAAAGGAAGATTTCATCTCCGGCGAGAACGTACCCGGGCCGCAGCGGACCGGTTGACGCCGCGGCGGCTTTCACTTCGGCCACGAACCGATCCGAAGAGGAGAAGCTGCGGAGTTTGCTTACGTCATCCGTGGGCATTTAGAAGGATTCCAGAATATCGCTCACCAGGGCCTGGGCAAAGTCCCGCGAGAGCCGTTGCACGGCAGGCGAATCTTCTTCGATAAAGCTGGTCAGATCGGCGGTGGTCTCAAACTGCTCATGAAAAACATAATTGGTGTGCTGGTAGAGAACGCGGTGGTCACGGTCGGTCACCACCACGTTTACGTTGATGGTGATCAGGAAGCTGGAGGTTACGCTGGTGGTCTCCCCCGTCTGGACGGCAGTGGTTTGGGTTCTATACGTTAACGGCTGCACCGATTCGGAGAGGATGGTCCCGCTGACGGTGGCGTCACCACCATCACCTGAGTCCGCAGTCACGCTGAGACGGGTACGATCCGTAAATTCGCGAACCACCGCCTGGGTCATGGGAACTTCTGTGTGATAAAACTGCGTCTTGTTTTTGAAGATGGGGACCGCGAGCGTATGCACCGTGTCCGGCAGATGAGCGGCGGAGCCAAGAGTGTGATATCCGCAGCCGGAGAGGGCAAGCAAAGCAAGTGCAACCAGGAGAACAAAGGGACCGCGCATGCTGTAGGTATTGTCGCACCTGGGGGTCCAGAAAAAAGAGCAGCAATCCTAAACGAAGAAAGCCCCATTTCTCTCGAAATGGGGCTTTCTATCAACAACAGCTTAGGCTGGTGACGGCTGGCTTTCGCCTCCGAAACCCGGGGCTCGTCCGGGCTCGGGCTTGATCACGTGCTGCACGTCGCCGGTGGAATTGCCTGGCGGCGGCCCGAGGGGCGGCAGCGGAGGCAGTTCCTCGCCGGCGATGATCATGCGAATGTCATTCGCATCCAGGGTTTCGCGATCCAGCAGAGCTTGCGCCATGCGGTGCATCGTGTCCTTGTGATCACCCAGGATGGAATAGGCGGACTTGTAAGCCTCGTCCACCAGGCTGCGCACTTCAGCATCGATCTGGCGAGCTGTTTCCTCGGAAAAGTCGCGGTGTTGCGCGATCTCGCGGCCGAGAAAAATCTGCTCTTCCTTCTTGCCGAAGGTCAACGGCCCCATGCGGCTCATGCCGTACTCGCAAACCATCTTGCGGGCCAAATCTGTCGCCCGCTCGATGTCATTGCCCGCACCAGTTGTCTTGCGGTTCATAAAGATTTCCTCGGCACAGCGTCCGCCCATCAAAATGGCGAGCTGGGTTTCGAGGTAATCCTTGGTCACGGTGTGCTTGTCTTCCTCGGGCAATTGCATGGTCACGCCCAACGCCATGCCGCGGGGAATGATGGTGACCTTGTGCAGCGGGTCTGCGTGATCGCGCATGGCCGCCACCAGAACATGGCCAGCTTCGTGGTAAGCCGTGTCGCGCTTGTCATCCTCGGAAAGGAGCATGGATTTGCGCTCCGCTCCCATCATGACTTTGTCTTTGGCCAGCTCGAAGTCGAACTGGTGCACCGCTTTGCGGTTGGCGCGCGCAGCGTTTAGCGCCGCCTCATTCACCATGTTGGCCAGATCGGCGCCGGAAAATCCCGGAGTACCGCGGGCCAAGATGCGGAGATCAACATCTTCCGCCAAAGGGACCTTCTTGGCATGGACGCGGAGCACTTCCTCACGACCGCGTACGTCGGGTCTGCCTACGACCACCCGGCGATCGAAGCGGCCAGGGCGTAGCAGCGCAGGGTCGAGCACGTCGGGGCGGTTGGTTGCGGCGATCAAAATCACGCCGTCGTTCGACTCAAAACCGTCCATCTCGACCAGCAGCTGATTGAGGGTCTGCTCCCGCTCATCGTGCCCGCCGCCAAGACCGGCACCGCGGTGACGTCCAACGGCATCGATTTCGTCGATGAAAATGATGCAGGGCGCATTTTTCTTTCCCTGCTCGAACAGGTCGCGTACCCGGCTGGCGCCCACGCCGACGAACATCTCGACGAAGTCGGAACCGGAAATGGAGAAGAACGGTACGTTGGCCTCACCGGCAACGGCACGCGCCAGCAAGGTTTTACCTGTGCCTGGAGGTCCAACCAGGAGAACGCCCTTGGGAATGCGGCCACCCAGCTTCTGAAACTTCTGTGCTTCGCGCAGAAACTCGATGATCTCCTTCAGCTCTTCCTTGGCCTCATCCACGCCGGCCACATCTTTGAAGGTGATCTTCTTTTGCTGCATGGAGAGCAACCGGGCCCGGCTCTTACCGAACGACAACGCCTTGTTGCCGCCGCTCTGCATCTGCCGCAGCATGAAAAACCATAGGGCCGCGATCACAATAATGGGAGCGAAGTTGAGCAGAATCGGGAGCCAGGAATTGCCCTGCGTATCCTTGACCGTGATGGTGACATGGTTGTCTTGGAGGATCTTGAACATGTCAGGGTAGTTGGCCGGCACAGTGGTGTGGAAGGCTTCCCGGTCGCTGGCGTAGTGGCCGTGGACTTCGCTGTTGATGACGGTCACGTCGCTGATCTTGCCCTGTTGGCCGTCTTGCATGAACTGTGAAAAGGAAATCTCCCGGTCATGACTCATGCCGGTGCTCTTCTGGACGATCTGCCAGAGAAGAACCAGGCAAGCGAGGATGAAAACCCAGAAAATTATTGTCTTGACCGTTGAATTCACGAAAAACCCTCTTTCCACTGCGCCTCAATAAAGAGAATGGACCATCGAGGCGAAGCCAAGCACTTCACCGGGAAGGTTCTTGCAGCTGTAACAACTATTAGACGACGGTAATCTGCCGATGATTCCGAAAGACTTTCCTGGTATTGGATACGGCTAACAGCCGTATGCGTAACACACCTGCCGGTGGTCTTGTTTATTCTACTCCGCAGAAGCCCGAATCGGCTGCAAAACCGCGGGAAACTGTGTCCGAAGTTATACGCGCAGGGTACTGACCAGGGGATTACTCCCGCCCGCCGATCGGGGTGGAAATTGGGCGGTAGAGCGAAGTCGTAAAGCGAAATCCAGGGGCATCGACCTCAACCCCGCGCATCCAGACAATCTTTCCCTCCGACTCGACTACGGGCCAGTTTTTCCGCGCCTCGCCCACCGCGTGGAGCCGGTCCAGGACCTCTGCAACTTTTTTGGGACCCCGGCTATGTTTCAGCGTTACCCGATCCCCTGCTTTCCAGGGCCTTAAGGTTGCCGGTGTGGTTGCCGCCGACTCGGCGCGCAGGCTCAGGCCGTACTCGGGCAGGAGAATTTCCCCCGGGATGACAAACGCGTGCGCCGGGACGGTTGCGGGGAGGGTTGGGCTCCGGGTGAGACGGATTTCCCGCAGGCTGCGCTCCACGGTAATGCCGCCGGGGAGATCGAATTTGCCGCCGCCGGAGGCCTTCGGCCCCGCCAAGGCAAGCAATTGTTCCGTGTGCTCAAAGCTGAGCCTTGCGCCCAGGCTGCGGGCGGCCGCCCGCAGCACCCGCCGGGCTACGGCTGGATGCAGCTCGCGCAGGCGGACCTGCTCCATCGCCACGGTTTCTTCCTCGGGATGAGTAGTGGCGGAACGGCCGCCGCCCCGGGTGGGCCGGCCGGGCAGCAACAGCGCAGGCAGAAGCCGGTTCAATTCTCCCTGCCAGTAGGCCTCTTCATCCGCCGAAACCGTCGCTAAACGGGCCAGTTGGGCAGCAACCTGGGGATTAAAGGTGCGCAACAAGGGCATCAACTGCCAGCGGATGCGATTCCGGGTGTGCGCCAGGTCGTGGTTGCTGGCGTCCTCACGCCAAGACTGTGGCTTGCTGAGAAGCCAGGCTTCAATAGCGGAATGGCTATTCTGTAGGAAGGGCCGCAGGATGCTTCCCGGCTCGACGGCAAGGACCGGGAAAATGCCGCTCAGGCCCTCGGTCCAGGCTCCGCGCAGGAGTTTGTGCAGTACCGTCTCGGCCTGGTCGTCCAGGGTGTGGGCGGTGGCGACTGCATCCAGCAAGCCGTCCGCCATCAACTGGCGGAAGAAGGCGTAACGGAGGTGGCGGGCAGCCTCCTCCAGGCTCTCATGCATCGTCGCGGCGGCGGCCGGTGCGTCTGCACAATGGAGGTGGAATACCAAGTCATGGGCTGCGGCCAGCTGGCCAACAAATGCCGCGTCTTCCGCGGCAGCCTCGCGGATGCCGTGATTTACGTGGACCACAGAGAGTACGACGCCGAGTTTGTGGCGCTCCTCGAGCAAGCGCAGCAGCAGGGCAACGGAGTCGGCACCGCCGGAGACCGCGACGGCGACCCGCTGCCCGGGATAGAAGAGATTGTTGCGGAGAATTGGCGGAGCCGCCTGCATGGCTTCGCCTATGTTAGAGCAAGCACAGAGAGCAGGTCGCTCGCCCGAATTTTCCAACAGAGCTTATGGTGTTGTCGAAGGTCATGCGCTTTTCTGAAAAGAAATAAGACCCTCAGGGGCTTAGAGGCTGCGTGAGAACTCTGCACCCAGTCCCGAAGGGACGGGCTGAAAGTCGCCCAGGACGACAGTCCTGGGTAACCGCCACGAAACTGAACTAGTCCCGCCAGGGACGGCTGAAATTCCGGCCCCCATCTTCAGCCGTCCCTCGCGGGACTGATCAAATGGCTTATGTTTACCCAGACTATCGTCCTGGGCTACCTTCAGCCCGTCCCTTCGGGACTCGGTGCAGAGCTCTCACGTAGACGAGCCCTGGCATTGCCAGCGCTAAAGCGCGTGATCAAAGTTGAGACCCTTTCCCGGAGCGCTAAGCGCTCCTTCCCCCGCATAAATGCGGGGACTTCCACCGAGTAGCCCGCCTACTTCAGGCCCTGGGCTTCCTCGGGGACGGTTCGGCAACGCCGTAGGGAGCGTCTATACTGCGGGCATGTACCAGATAAGACCAGCGACGCCCGCAGATGCGGCCGTCATCACCCACCATCGGCGACGCATGTTTGTGGACGCCGGGCGGCAGGATAACCGGGTGCTCGATGTGATGGCGGAATACTTTAAACCATGGGTCCAAACCCGGCTGGCGGATGGAAGATACCTGGGCTGGCTGACCAGTGAAGGCGACACGGTGGTGGCCGGCGCGGGCTTGATCGTGCTCGACTGGCCACCGCACCCCCTGGATCCACGCCAGGACAAGCGCGGCTATTTGTTAAATGTTTACGTGGAACCGGAGCATCGCCGTAAGCGGCTAGCCAGCCAACTGATCGATCAGGCACTGGCGGAGTGCCGCAAGCAAAAGATTCGAGTGGTCGCTCTCCACTCGACGGACGAAGGAAGACCGCTCTACGAGAGCAACGGCTTTCGCAGCACCAACGAAATGTTCTACGTGGAGCCGGTGGAGGGCTGAGCCGGACTTCCTGCTATACTCCGATGTTTATGCGGGTTTTCGTTATTGTACCGGCTGCCGGAATGGGCACGCGGATGGCGCCGGGCCACGCTACCCCGAATGCCCCCAAGCAGTTTCTTGCTTTGCAGGGCCTGCCGATTCTGGTCCACAGCTTGCGAGCATTCGCCGCTGTGCCGCGGGTAGGCTGCATTTATGTCGCCGTGCGTAAACCGGAAATGGGCCGCATGGAAACCATGATTGCCGAACATGCGCTGGCTTCGCGGGTGCGGGTGGTTGAGGGCGGAGATACACGACAGGAGTCGGTGAGCCGGGCGCTCAAGGCTCTCTCGGCAGCAGACGATGACATTATCCTGGTACATGACGCGGTGCGACCGTTGATCGACCCCGCGACCATCGAACGAACCATCGAAGCAGTAGAAAGTTACGGCGCCGCGATCGTGGGCCTACCGGCTGTGGATACTATCAAACAGGTGGAGCGCACCGCGCGTGGGGCCATCGTTACCGCTACCATTCCCCGGGAGTATATCGTGCAGGCGCAAACGCCACAGGGTTTTCGCTGGGGCGTTCTGCGCCAAGCCTTTGCCGATGCGGAGGCGGATGGATTTATTGGCACCGATGAAGCCAGCATCGTCGAGCGGTCAGGGATACAGGTCGCAGTCGTCATGGGCTCACCGGAAAATTTGAAAATCACCCATCCCGGCGACCTCAAGCTGGCAGAGTTCTATTTGCAACACCGGTCCTGACGCTGAGAGAACGAATGAGCATGAGAATAGGCTACGGCTGGGACTCGCACGCATTCCAGCCGGGCCTGAAGTTGAAAATTGGAGGCATTGCGATCGATCACCCTGAGGGCCTGGCCGGGCACTCCGACGGGGACGTGCTGTTGCACGCGATTACGGACGCTTTGCTGGGCGCGCTGGCGGTGGGCGATATCGGTAGTTTCTTTCCTCCCGGCGATCCCCGGTGGAAGGATGCCGATTCCGCAATTTTCCTCAACCTCGCCCTGGAAGAAGTGCGCACCGCCGGCTATCGCATCGTCAATGTCGACACCACGTTGGTGCTGGCCGCGCCCAAGATCGGGCCTGTCTCCGGCGATATGCGGCAGCGGGTAGCGGAGCTGTTAGACATTCAGCCCAACGCGGTGGGCATCAAGGCTAAGACACCCGAGGGTCTGAATCAGGATCACGTAGCCCAAGCCCACGCCGTGGTTCTGCTGGAAGTATTGGAGGACAACGACGGCATCGGCCTGCTTGAAGCGGAGATTGACGACCCTGCCGCGGTGGAGAAGATCCTGACCGAAATAGGTAGCGAGGCTCGCAGCGGCAGAGAACGCAGACGCATGGTGCCGGTACCGGCCTTCGATACCGAAGACATCACTTAACGCATTTTCGCCACGCCTTTCCTCTTGTCCCTATCCTGAGTGAGCGGTAAGCTTGCCTCCACTTCACCGTGGAGACTGATCGTGGACCCTTACCTGCACACCTACAACCCCGCGCATTCGCTGATGTTCCTCATGTTTTTCGGCTTCTTTGCCACCGTGGCTTCGATCCTGGTTGTGATTCCGTATTGGTTTATTTTCAAAAAGGCCGGGTTCAGCCCTTTTCTGGCATTGCTGATGGTGATCCCGCTGGTCAACTTCATCATGTTGTACTTTCTGGCCTTCGCGCAGTGGAACGTCGTTCCGGCGGCGGCAGTGTATCCCGCGCCACCGTCGGCTCCCTATCCACCGTCGGTATGATCTAGCATCGTTGTAGATGCTGGAAACCCCATTACTCCCTCGTGTTCGTTTCGCGCCCTCACCCACCGGCTACCTGCATGTGGGCGGTGCGCGCACTGCTCTCTTCAACTGGCTCTTTGCCCGGCACGCCGGCGGCGTCTTCATTCTGCGCATCGAAGATACCGACTTCGAACGCTCCTCCGAAGATATGGTGCAGGGCATCCTCGATGGCATGCGCTGGCTCGGCCTGGACTGGGACGAGGGACCGTTTTTTCAATCACGGCGGCTCCCCCTCTATCAATCCACGGCCGGGAAGCTGCGCCAGAGCGGGCACGCGTACTACTGCTTCTGCACCAAGGGGGAACTGGAGCAACGCCGGATGGAGGCGGTCGCGGCCGGCAAACCGCCGATGTATGACCGCCGCTGTCGTGTCATCGATCCATCGGTCGCCTACCAACGGTCACAGGCTGGTGAGCCATGCGCTTTGCGCTTTGCGGTGCCTGAAGGCGGAGTGACCGCGTTTGAAGATGCGGTTTTTGGCCGGGTGGAGTTCGCCAACGCGGAGCTGGAAGACTTCGTCCTGTTGCGCTCCGACGGCGTGCCTACTTATCACCTGAGCGTGGTTGCCGACGACCTGGATATGCGGTTGACGCACATTATTCGTGGGGCCGACCACATCTCCAACACACCCAAACAGGTGTTGCAGTACGAGGCCCTGGGAGAACCGCTGCCGGTCTTCGCCCATCTCCCGCTGATTCTCGGACCGGATAAGAGCCGGCTTTCCAAGCGCCACGGCGCGACCAGTGTGCTGGCGTACCAGGACATGGGTATCGTGCCCGAAGCCTTCCGTAACTTTCTCGGGCTGCTGGGGTGGACACCGGGTAACGTGGGCAAGGAGATCTTTAGCTCCGAAGAGCTCATCGAGCTGTTTTCGCTGAGTGGGATCGCGCGGTCGAACGCCGTCTTCGACAATGACAAGCTGGCGTGGTTCAACACCGAATGGATTCGCCGCTACACACCGCAGGAGCTGCTGCCCCTTATCGAGCAGGAGTGGGCGAAGATTGGGTTCTCCTCCGACCGCACCGGGGAAGAAATAATCGCGACCATCGCTCTGCTGCAGCCGCGGGCGCGCAGTCTGAAAGACTTTGCCGGAGCTTTTCGCGGTTACTTCAGCGACGCGTTTGAATACGATACAGCCGCTGTGGCTAAATTTCTTCCCGACGAGAAGACGCGCGCTCTGCTGGTGGAGTTGGGCGACCGTTACCAGACGCTGGAGGAGTTCACCGAGTCCGCGGCGGAGCAGTTGCTACGGGCGTTTGCGGAGGAGAAGGGGGTCAAGGCCGGCGCGCTCATCAACGGTTCGCGCGTGGCGCTCACCGGGCAGGCCGTCGCTCCGAGCCTGTTCGCGGTGATGGCCGCATTGGGCAAGGATCGGGTGGTTAAGCGGCTAAAGGCGGCTGGCTCGATAGCGCAGCCGGCGGAGTTGGGTGTGGTTCGGGAGTAAGAAGAAACAGCAGGTCCCTCCACTACGCTACGCTCCGGTCGGGATGACAATTCATTGGGAGAACGGGAAAGATTTCCCACAACAGAATTCGTTGGGAGCACGGCAAATGGCTCCCACTCACAGAATTGTCATCCCGACCGTAGCGGAGCGTAGTGGAGGGACCTGCTGTTTCTCGCCCTACTGGGCCACGACCGTGACCGAGACGGGGATGGTGTGCGGTGGCATGCAGGAGTTTGCATCGCAGGCCTGGTAGTGAAGGCCTCCCTCCAGGACATGCTCACCTGGCTGCGCCGTCAGGTGCGCATGCAGAACGAACTCGCCGGTGTAGACGCTGAGCTTCTGCCGCGGAGAAAACTGGAAGGCATAATCGGTACCCGGCGGGAAGTCGACCGCGCTCACGTTAAGACCCGGCGCTTCGACCACCGCCAGCCGAGCCGGAATCAGCGTCTTCTCCGAAGGGACGTGAGAATTAATGTGCAGCCCGTTGGCCACGCGAAAGTGAAGATCAATCTGGGTGGCGCGGCGTGCGGGAACACTCACCTGCGCAGGATAAAGGAACTGGACGGCCGCTGGCGTGTCCAGCGGCAAGGGCGGGTCCTTGATTACCTGCAACCACGCTGCAAGCCCTGCGAAAACCAACATGGCGCAGCGGAACATCTATTTCCCCCCGGCGGCCAACGCCTTTTTGATGCTGGCCTCCACTTCATCTTTCGAAACCAATCCGGCGGTCTCCGAAACAACCTTTCCGTCCCGGCCCACAAAGTAGGAGGTGGGAAGAAACTCGACCCCTCCATACTTGCGCGATGTGGCGTCATCGCCCACCAGCAACGGGTAGTTGAGACCCTCCTCCTGGCCGAATTTGGCCAACTTCGTCCGCGGAGTACCAGGATCATCCGCGTTGACGCCGAGGATTTCGAAACCCTGGGGGGCGTACTGGGTGCGCAGGGCAACAAGCCAGGGCATTTCAATTTTGCACGGCGCGCACCATGTCGCCCAGAAGTTGATCAGCACCGCCTTACCCTTGTAGTCAGAGAGCGAGACCTTCTTGCCTTCTACGGTTCGCAGGCTGAAGTCGGGGGCGCGCTTGCCGCGCAGATCGGGAAGCCCCTCGTCGGCTGCAACGTCCTGCTGGACGGACTGGTTATTGGCGGTCTCAGGAACCAGCGTGCCTTGCGCCTGGCGCTGCGCGTATTGCTTGCGGCGCTTGTAGTTGGCATATCCCGACCACACCATTAGCGCGAACGCGGCGATAACCAGAACGATAACCCATTGATTACGCTTCACGATTCCCATTCTAAATGGACGATGCCCCAAGCCGCTTCATGACCCTGTTACGATCAGTTGTTTGCTTAATGAGCGCACCCTCTCCAGCTCAACTGATCCGCATTGAAGCCGAAGCGCTGCTAAGACTTGCAGCCCGTCTTGAGGACGGTATGTCGGTCCCCTTCGCGCGCGCCGTGGAGCTGGTAGTGGAATGCGGACGACGACGCGGGCGGGTGGTCGTAACCGGTATCGGCAAGAGCGGGATTATCGCCCAGAAGCTGGTCGCCACCTTCAATTCAACCGGAACGCCGGCCCTATTCCTGCATCCTGCGGAGGCAATACATGGCGATCTGGGCATGCTGGCCAAAGGCGACTTGGTGCTGGCTCTGTCCTCCAGCGGAGAGACCGAAGAGATCCTGCGCCTGTTGCCGACGCTTAAGAGAATCGGCGACGCCCTGATCAGTTTCTGCTGCGCTATGAATTCAACCCTGGCGCTAGCCAGCGACGTGGCCCTGGACTTGAGTGTGGAGCAGGAAGCCTGCGGTATGGGCTTGGCCCCGACCGCGTCGACAACGGTGATGCTGGCCCTGGGCGACGCGCTGGCCATCGCTGTTTCACTCCAAAAGGGCTTCCGCGCGGAAGACTTCGCCGACTTGCATCCAGGCGGCAAGCTGGGCAGGAAGTTGGCCCGGGTCAGGGAGATGATGCACTCGGGCGATGCTGTGCCTAAGGTATGCGCAGCCACACCGATGCCGGCGGTGATTTACGAGATGAGCCGTAAGGGTCTCGGCATGACTACCGTGACCGAGGGTGAGACACTGATCGGCATCATGAGCGACGGCGACTTGCGCCGACTGCTGGAGGCGAAGGGGCCGGACGCGCTGGCGATGACTGCGGGCGAGGCCATGAATCCGACCCCCAAGACGATTGCCCCGGATGAGTTTGCCGCCCGCGCCCTGAGCATTATGGAGGAGAAGAAGATCACTTCGCTGGTCGTGATCGACCCCGGCCGCGCCGTGACCGGCGTTCTCCATCTTCATGATTTATGGGGACTTGAGTTGATCTGAGACCAAAAGAGAAACCGCGGATCTCTCCCCTACGAGGTGGCTGCTTCCGCAGCTTCGATGCTGTCGTAGGTCTTGATCAGAGTGTGGGCGCTGGTGAGTTTCAGCAGTTCGGCGACGCGGTAGTTGACCGCTACCAGGCGGAGAAAACGGCCGCGGCGTTTGCCAGACACATAATAGTTGAGCAACGCACCCAGGCCCGCCGAATCCATGTATTCCGATTCCGTGAAGTCGACGATCGTGATTTTCTCCGTGCCGGCATTAAGAACCTTCTGAAAATCGAACAAGTTGGCTAAGGTAATGGGTCCGTGCAAACGAAAAATGCGGATATCCGCCGTGCTCCCGGGAACAACGTCGAAGGTCAAAGGTTCGTTATACATAGCATCCGTGATTGTAAAAAGCGTGCCGCCCGGTTTGATGACAGTCCGGTGAATACCGCCGGATCCGTCCCTGAACCATTTAGAATCGGCAGAGAATGCATCGTTGGTCGAAGCTGTTCATCCCTACCCTGCGCGAAGCCCCGGCCGATGCCGAGGTAGCCAGTCACAAATTTCTATTGCGCGCCGGATACATTCGTCAAGTCGGCGCGGGAATCTACTCCTACCTGTTCCTGGGCCAGCGCTCAATCAACAAGATTCAGGGGATCGTCCGGGAGGAAATGGACCGCATCGCCCAGGAATTCCTTTTGCCCGCCCTGCATCCCCGGGAGCTATGGGAAGAGAGCGGGCGATGGGACATCATGGGCCAGAACCTGTTCAAGCTGCAGGACCGCAAGGGCGCGTGGCTGGTGCTGGGCATGACCGAAGAAGAGGTCATGACCGATATCGCCCGCAAAGAGCTGCGCAGTTACAAGCAGTTGCCTCAGATCTGGTACCAGATTCAGACCAAGTTCCGCGATGAGCCCAGGCCCAGGGCCGGACTGATGCGGGTGCGCCAGTTCATCATGAAAGACAGCTATTCCTTCGACCTGGATGCAGCCGGGCTGGATGTCAGCTACAACAAACACGATGCGGCGTATCGCGCGATTCTCAGGCGCAGCGGGCTCAACTTTGTCGCCGTGCAGGCCGATTCAGGAGCAATGGGCGGCTCCCAATCGCAGGAGTTCATGGTCTACGCCGAAGCCGGCGAAGACCTGATCGCCAGTTGCCCTCTCTGCAACTATGCGGCCAACGTGGACAAGGCTACCTCGCTGCTGCCGCCCGTCGAGGATCTCCCTGGCGATGGCGCGCCGGAGATAGTACACACCCCGGGACAACGCACCATCGAAAACGTCGGCGCGTTTCTCCAGCTGGAGCCGACTCACCAGATCAAGACTATGGCCATGATGGCCCAGACCGCGCAGGCGAAGGTTGGCGCACCGGACGATCGCGAGCCCGGTCGTAGTCCTGTTGCGTGGCGACCATACGCTCAACCAGGCCAAGCTCGACGCGCTGTTTCCGTCCGCCCGCGAGGTCCGGCCCATGCAGGCGGAAGAGATCGTGAATACTTTCCATACACCGGCTGGTTATCTGGGTCCGATCGGTCTGGACATCCTGGCTGCCGGGGAGCAGGCTGAGGCGGGCAAAGTGACGGTGATTCTGGATCGTGCCCTCGAAGGGCGACGCAACCTGGTCACCGGCGCCAACCGGGAGGAATACCATCTGCGCAATGTGACCCCAGGCAGGGATTTTGTTCCTACGCTGACGGCGGACGTCCGCAACGTGACCGAGGGGGAAAATTGCCCCCAGTGTTCGGCGGTGCCGGGCAGTCCGCTCAAGGTGGCCAAAGCCATCGAGGTGGGGCACATTTTCAAATTGGGCTACCGGTATTCGGATGGCATGGGCGTGCGGGTCCTGGATCCTGGAGGCAAGGAAGTAACCCCCATCATGGGTTGTTACGGGATGGGGATTGAACGCATCCTAACCGCAGCCATTGAGCAGAACCATGATGCCAACGGCTTCTGGCTGGGGCGCTCGATTGCGCCCTTCGATGTAGTCGTGACCGTAACCAATATGGGGGATACCCAGCTGGCAGCCACTGCCGAGGAAGTGGCGATGAAACTCGAAGACGCCGGATTTGACGTTTTGCTGGATGACAGGGACGAGCGGGCAGGTGTCAAATTCAAAGATGCGGACCTGGTGGGAGTTCCCTACAGGATCAATGTAGGTAAGAAAGCAGCAGAAGGACGGCTGGAGCTGGTCACGCGCTCCACCGCGACCAGCCAGGACGTGGCGATCACGGAAATAGTCCAGCGGATGCAGGAAGTCGTCTAGAGCGTTTCGCAATTACTGTGGTCTGATAAAGATCGCGAGGAGTGGTTTTCCGTGAGAGAAAACCACGACAAGGGCTGTTGATTCGGTTTATATCAATTGCGAACTGCTCTAACGGAGCAGCGGGGTTCCTATTTTGCCAGTCAAAGTCAAGGTTGTACGCGCAAGCTTGCTGAAACACCCGGTGCGCAACATCATCCTGCTGGTGCTGGGTGGCACGCTGCTGCTCGGCCTGGTGGTTTGCGAATCCGTCTTCGGCTACTACTACTACCAATACCGCCATGTCGTGGACGAACGCCTGCAGAAGGGGTTTTTCGAGCAGACAGCCAAGATCTACGCCGCGCCAAAGGAGCTTCGCATCGGGCAGAAGCTGACCCCGCACGACGTTGCCCTTCAGTTGCGTAACGCGGGCTATAGTTCCGACGGGGATCGCGACCGTTCGCGGATGGGAACTTACGCGCTCAACGATTCCGGCATTACCATCCAGCCCGGACCGCAGTCGTACCACTCCGAACAGGGGGCCACGGTCACATTCGACGACGGTCTGGTCAGCAAGATTTCGGGCGATGGCGGTCAGGCGCTGGACGCTTATGAACTGGAACCACAACTGATCACCGGGCTCTCCGAAGGCCAGTACCGCACCAAGCGTCGCTTGGTCAGTTATAACGAGCTGCCGCCCAACCTGGTCAATGCGGTCACTTCGATCGAGGATCGGCGTTTTTTTGACCACGGCGGCGTCGACTACTTCCGCCTGCTGGGTGCTCTACGTGACGATCTACGGCTGGGCCGGCGGCGGGAGGGTGGATCGACTATTACCATGCAGCTCGCCCGTGGCTTTTTCCTTACGCCCGAGAAGAAGCTGAAGCGCAAGATTATCGAGATCGCCATCACCTTTCAGCTGGAGAATCGTTTCAACAAGCAACAAATTTTCCAACTCTATGCCAATCAGATACCTCTGGGGCAACAGGGGAGCTTTGCCATCAACGGCTTTGGCCAGGCGGCACAGACCTTCTTCGGCAAAGACGTGAGACAGCTGGACCTGGCGCAATGCGCATTGCTGGCTGGAATGATCCAGCATCCAAGCTATCTCAACCCCTATCGACATCCCGATCGGGCCATCCCCCGCCGCAACCGGGTGCTCGACGCCATGGTCGAAACGGGCAAGATCACCAAAGAAGAGGCGATCCGGGCCAAAGCTGAGCCGCTTAATCTGGCGCCGATGAACGTGGATGCAGGGGAGGCGCCGTACTTCGTCGATCTGGTCCAAACCCGGCTGGCGGAGCGGCTGGGGGACACCGACTTCAATCATGAAGGCCTGCGCATTTACACTTCGCTCGACCCCGATCTCCAGCAGGTGGCTTCCGACGCGGTGGCGGAAGGCATGAAGGGGGTCGACGCGCAGGTGGAGAAGCTGCACGCGCGACGGGTTAAAGAGGGTGATACCTCGCCCATCGTTTATCCCCAGGTCGCACTGGTTGCGCTCAACCCGCACACCGGCCAAGTGCTGGCGTTGGTTGGGGGGCGGAATTACGGCGCCAGCCAGCTCAATCATGCAGTGGCCAACCGGCCCACCGGATCTATCTTCAAGCCTTTTGTCTATGCCGCTGCTTTCAATACCAGCTTGGCCGGCACAGTGCTCACCCAGCCCGCTCCGCAGTCTCCACCGAGTGAGCAGCTGGTATCGTCCGATCCTGCCCCGCCCGATCCCGGCAGGCAACTCGGAGTCTTTACCGCGATCACGTTGCTCAACAACGATTTAACGACGTTTGAAGGCGGCTATGCCCCGAGCAACTATCACAACGACACAAAATACAGCGGAGAAATCACCGCCCGGACCGCGCTGCAGTGGTCGGAGAACAATGCAACCGTGTCTTTAGCCCAGATGGTGGGTTACGGCAACGTCGCTGCCTTAGCCCGCGAAGCCGGGGTTAAATCCGCGCGTGGAACACCCTCAGTAGCCTTAGGCTCGTATGGCGCCACGCCCATCGACATGGCCGGCGCCTACACCACCTTCGCCAACGGTGGAGTGAAGATCGACCCCTGGTTGGTGGCATCCGTCCGCTCGGCCAATGGAGACGTGCTTAACGACTACACCCCGAATTCCAAGCCGATTCTTGACCCGCGGGTTGCCTATCTGACCTTGGCGTTGATGGAGAACGTGATCAACGCCGGCACCGGAGCCAGGGTTCGGAGCGCAGGGTTCACCGCTCCCGCTGCCGGAAAAACCGGCACCTCGCATGATGCATGGTTTGCCGGCTTTACCAGCAACCTGCTGTGTGTGGTGTGGATCGGGAACGACGACTATACAGACGTTAAGCTGGAAGGCGCAAAATCCGCGGCGCCACTCTGGGCTGAGTTCATGAAGCACGCGGTCAAGTTGCCGGAGTATTCGGATACCCGGCAGTTCCCCACTCCCAACGGACTCTCGACGGTGCGGTTGGATAAGGCGACGAATCTGCTCGCGGATGCCAGCTGCCCGCAAGCTTACGACGCCGTTTTCCTGGACGGAACCGCGCCCACGCAGACCTGCGACGAGAGTGCCGGCGATCAGCGCAATATGTTCCAGAAGCTTTTTGGCATTGGCAAGCAGAACACGGTCGCTCCCGGAACCCCAGTGAACGGGATGCCGGCGTTGCCCCCGCCGCCGGTCGGTTCGCAGGCCGCGGCGGCCCCGACCCAGCCGGGACCAGCCCCGCCTCCTCCCGAACAGCAGCAGAAGAAAAAGAGAGGCTTCTTCTCCAAATTATTTGGCGGAAAAGGCGACAACGACAACAAGCAACAGCCTCAGCCTGACGCAGGCCAGCCCCATTAGGATTGGCGGCAAAGACGGCGGAACGCACAAGGCTTTGTATCAGGGCACGACGTTCTCGGCCCAGGGAAAGACCGTGGCGGGTCCGCCAGGTGCGGGCTTCGGTGGTTGAAAAGCTCCGAGCGGCATAGGTAAGATAAGCACCCTCGGGGTTCCCTCGGCTACGCTCGCGACAGGCTCTTCGACTCCGCGCCATCAGGCGCAGTGTCACGCGATAAATCTGTGACGCACTCCACTCAGGATGACGTTTTCGTGGCGAGTTGGAGATGAAAAAAAGCGTCTTGTCGGATTTCCCTGCTGTCTTCTATTGCTTCTGGCAATCAGGACACCAGTAGGTGGAGCGGACGCCCGGCCCTTGCTTGCGCATAAGAATTGTGGCGCCACAGCGGCGGCAGGCTTCGCCTGCCCGGTGATAGACCCAGAGCCTGGCTGCGGGATCGCTCGACCTTGTGGTGCGGCGGCCTCCGGTGTAGGTCACGATGTCTTCGCCCGCACCGTCCGTTACATTGGCCGCCAGGAAGCGGCGCGCAGTCGCAAGCAGGGATTCGATCTCCTGCGGAGCCAGGGTAGCGATCTGGCGAAACGGATTTACCTGGCAGGCAAAGCAGATTTCCGATTTGAAGACATTCCCGATCCCGGCCATGACCCGCTGGTTGAGGAGAACATTGCCGACCTCTTCGCCGCGGTACTCTAGCAGGCGCGCCGTAGCTTCATCCGCCGCAAAGGATTGGCCCAGCACATCGGGTCCCAGCCCGGCAATTCCGGCAAACCGCTCCAGCGTGCGGGCGGTGTGAAAGCGAGCGATCGGCACATCGAAGGCGACTGCCACCATACCCTCTGTGCCCAGCACGATACGCATGTGGCTGCGCGCGCGCTTCCAGCGCTCCCCCGCCCGGTATATGTGCCAGCTGCCGCTCATCAGCATGTGGGTCGCCAGGATGAGATCGCCGGAAAAATGGATGAGCAGCCATTTACCGCGCGACTCCACTTGCTCGATGGTGCGCCCGGCCACCGGCGTTTGATCGTTCACGGCTGGCCAAGGGCGCGTATGCGGTCTCAAATAGCGTGACCTTGTGTCCGGCAAGCGCCTGGCGCAAAGCGCGGGCAGAGCGGAAGATGGTGTCGCCTTCAGGCATTGGGAGTTGCGACGGCCAGCAACGCACGGCGGAAGTTGAGACCGAGAGGCGCAAGATGGAAACCGGCTTCCTGCAGGAAGGAGGCAAGGAAGTGATGCGCCGCCGGCTGACCATTAATCGTGGAGATGAGCATGCCCCCCCGCTGATCTTCGCGGCGTTCCATTTCCTGCTGAGCCAGGGTCGCAAGGAAAAGACTGAGGTCGCGCGCCGTCGTCGAGCGGTCCGGCTCCTCGCTGGGCAGGAAGACCTGCAGGCTGGGGTTATTACGGCGCAGATAGGCCACCAGCTCACCATTACGCAGCACCACACTCGCGCCTGCACTGCGGGTGAGCATGCGGGGAGCATCCGAAGCCGCCTCATCGCCTGCCGCAGGCCAACGCAGCACGGAGCCATATAAATTCGCTGGATCGGTAGCCGCGAGAGTTACCATTTCCGGCTTCTCGAGGGGTGGCCCATTGCGCAGCCCACGCAGCAGGTCGACCGCCGCGGGCAGAGCAAATTGGGTCGCCCCCAGGCCGGCTACAAAATAGCCGCGGCGAATGCGGCCGCTTTCTTCAAGCGCCTTGAGCACATCGTAGATGGCGCTAAAGCCTCCGGGCAGATTCTCATTCGCCGCCGATTCGCGAGTGAGAACTCCATAGCGATTGAGCAACTGGTTGGCGACGGCGTGGCTCCATTCCGTTGGCGAAGCCAGCGATGAGGGGACCAGGCTCCAGCGGCCCTGGGCGCTGGGAGGCGTGGTGCGCCGGGAGCGAAAGGAAGGCAGATTGTGCTGGCGCTTCGGCTGGCGCGATGTGGCCGGCCTCGCAACATACGCACGCAAGGCGTGAAAGGTGTCGTTGGTCACCAGGCCGCGCCAGACCAGGCTCCACAGCGCGTCGAGTGTCTCGCCGGGGTATCCCCCGCCGACCGCCTCATGCAGTTGGGCGAAGAACGCAGCGCCGCTCCGGCCCAGTTGCTCCACCAGCGCGAGCTCCCGCGGGCTCAACGGGTTTTCTGCCGGTGGGTCGACTCGGGGCGGCAGCAGAGTCCTCAGCTTGTCGGCCAAAAACAAGCCGATGCGTCCGTCATGCTCCCCCAGAGAATCGAGCCCGCACCAGGCAACTTCACCGGCCGCAATCAGGGTGTCCAGACTGTCAGGCGAGTAGTTGGCCAGACGCGCGGGCAGGATCGAAGTTTCGATCAGCGAGGCGGCAAGCGGCGCTCCCTGCAGATGCTCGATAGTGTCCAGTAAGGCATCCAGACCACGCCTTCGCTGCAGCACGCCCTGCCAGTGGGTCGCCAGCCGTGCCAGTGTTTGCTGCTCGATGGGCTCAACCTCGCGGCGCAGACGGGCCAGCGACTTGCGCCGGATCAGGCGTAACACCTCGGCATCGCACCACTCACGGTAGACGCCACCGGGGCGGAATCCTCCTTCGACGATGCGGCCGTCCAACAGCAACGCATTCAACGCGCTTTCTACCTGCGGCGCATCCAGGGCAAAGCGCGCGGTCACCTCGCGCAGGGTGAAGGGCCCGTGGGTCCGGGCGTATCGGCGCACCAGCTCGAGCACCGGCGCCGCCACCGGCTGCAGCAAAGCCGCCGCGATTCCCGGGGGCAGCGGAATGCCTAACGCGTCGCGATAGCGAGCCGCATCTTCGATGGCGATCAGACGCTTTTCTCCGGCTATCTTGACTTCGAGGAGGCGGCGCCCACGGAGCAGCCGTTCGAGTTGATGAATAAGGTCGGGGTCGGCTAGCCGACGCTGGAGTTCCTCGCGCGAGAGATCGCCAATGCGCAACAGCAGATCATGGATGCCGTCGGCGGTGCGAACCCGCTGCGTTTGGAGCAGACCTTGTAGCTGCTCTTCCACTTCACTGATGGCATCGGCATCCAGCAACTCGCGCAGATCGGCATCGCCCAACAGGTCGCGCAACTGCTCCTGATCGATGGAAAGCGCCTGGGCGCGGCGCTCGGCCAGCGGCGCATCGCCATCGTAGATGTAGTTGGCTACGTAGCTGAAGAGCAGCGATGAAGCAAAGGGCGAAGGCGTACGCGTGTCGGCGACATGGACGCGCACGTTGCGCTGGCGGATGGCGCGGAGCGTCTCCAGCAGCGCCGGCATATCGAACACGTCGCGCATGCACTCGCGGTAAGCCTCGAGCAGAATGGGAAACGAAGGATAACGCGAGGCAACGGACAGCAGATCGTAGGCACGCTTCCTCTGCTGCCACAACGGCGCGCGGCCCTGCGCCCGCCGCCGCGGCAAGAGCAGCGCCCGTGCCGCACTCTCGCGGAATTTCGCCGCGAACAGCGCCGTGCCGCTCAGCTGCCGCAGCACCAGGTCCGTCGCCTCTTCCGCATCGATCAGAATCAGTTCCGGGTCTGGCGCCGCATCGCTGTCGGGAAAGCGCAGTACAAAGCCATCGTCGCCCCACATCGCTTCTACATCCGCACCGCCACCGGCACGAATACGTCCGGTAATCGCCATGGCCCAGGGCGCGTGAATGCGGCTGCCGAACGGGGTAAGCACGCAGACGCGCCAATCGCCCATTTCATCGCGCGTGCGCTCGATCACGATGGTGCGGTCATCTGGCACCGTAGTGGTGGCAATTTCCTGGTCAGCGAGAAAGCGGATGAGGTTTTCCGCCGCCATGGAATCGAGATCGTGCTCGCGGATAAGGCGGCTCAGCGCGGCGTTGCGCGGCATGTCTCGCAGTTCTCGTACCAGTTGGCCGATGCGGCGGCCAAATTCCAGCGGGCGCCCGGCGTTGTCTCCATGCCAGAACGGCATCTTGCCCGGCTGGCCGGGCGCAGGAGACACCAGCACCCGGTCGTGGGTGATTTCATCGATGCGCCAGGTCGACGCGCCCAGGATAAAGGTGTCGCCGGTCCGGCTTTCGAAGACCATCTCTTCGTCCAGCTCCCCTACCCGGACCGGCTTTCCTTCCGCACCGGAGAGAAATACGCCATAGAGTCCCCGGTCGGGAATGGTGCCGCCATTCAGTATGGCCAGCATCTTGGCTCCCTCGCGCGGCGCCAGCGTGTCGCGCACCCGGTCCCAGGTGATGCGCGGCCTAAGGTCGGCGAATTCGTCGGAGGGGTAGCGGCCGGCAAGCAGGTCGAGCACCCCGGTGAAGGCGGCACGCGTAAGGCTGCTGAAGGGAGCCGCGCCGCGAATCAGGCGAAAAACTTCTTCCACGCCAATTTCTGGAGGCTGCTGTTTCCGCTCAGCGGCCGGTAACCCGGCCAACGCGGGAGGCTGCGCCACGATGGCCACGATCTGCTGCGCCAGCACGTCCAGCGGGTTACGCAGGAAGCGAGTCGATTCCACCAGCCCTTCATGCATGGCGCGCGTCACCGTGGCACAAGCGACCAGGTCAGCGCGATACTTGGGAAAGATGACGCCTTCGCTGGCGGCGCCTACATGGTGCCCGGCCCGGCCAATGCGCTGCATGGCGCTGGCCACGGAAGGTGGCGCTTCAATCTGCACCACCAGATCGACCGCACCCATGTCGATGCCGAGCTCGAGCGAAGAGGTCGCAACCAGCGCGCGCAGCCGCCCAGCCTTCAACTGCTCTTCGATCTCGGACCGCTGCGACGCTGCGAGCGAGCCATGATGGGCGCGAGCCAGTTGCTCGCCCGCCAGTTCATTGATCGCTCCAGCCAGCCGCTCGGCGATGCGCCGGCTGTTGACAAAAATGATGGTGGAGTGCCGTTGGCGAATGATCTCCACTAAACGAGGATGGATGGCGGTCCAGATGGAAGTGCGCTTAGGGCCCTGAGAAGCCGCGCCGCTGGGCAGTTCCTCGCGCTGGCCCATGCGGGCCATATCTTCGACCGGAACTTCAATGCGCAGATCCAGTTGCTTGGGTTCGCGGGCGTCGACGATGGTGACCGGACGATAGGCGACCAGAGGAGAGTCCTCGGCTGCTTCCGGGGTCAAGCGTCCACCGCCGACTCCAGCGTGCGGAGGACGCGCCCCCTAGAAAGTGGGCCACTTCTTCCAGGGGACGCTGGGTGGCGGAGAGTCCGATGCGTTGTACCCGGCCTTCGGTGATAGCCTCCAGCCGCTCGAGCGAGAGCGCCAGGTGCGCCCCGCGCTTGGTGGGCACGACCGCGTGGATCTCATCGACGATCACCGTGTCGACCCGGCGCAGGCTGGAGGAGGCATCCGAAGTAAGCAACAGATACAGCGACTCCGGGGTAGTGATCAGAATCTCTGCCGGATGCCGCCGGAACCGGCTTCGTTCCTGTTGTGATGTGTCACCGGTGCGGATACTGATCTCCGGCTGGTGAAAAGCGACTCCTGCCTGCCGGGCCATATTCGCGATGCCCGCCAAGGGTGACCTCAGGTTGCGTTCCACGTCCACCGCCAGCGCCTTGAGGGGGCTGAGATAGATGACCCGGCAGCCCTCGGTCTCGGTTGCCGCGCGGTGCAACATGAGCCGGTCCAGACACCAAAGAAACGCGGTCAGCGTCTTGCCGGTGCCCGTGGGGGCGAGGATCAGGGTATTTTCACCACCCGCGATGGCCGGCCAGCCGAGCCGCTGAGGGGCGGTGGGCTGATCGAACACGGCGCGAAACCAGGCCGCCGTGAGCGGATGAAAAAGGTCCAGGACATCGCGAGTTTGCTTCTTTACCGCCATACTGGGCTACCTCAAGGATAGATGCAACAAAGGGGCAGTGACTGTGGGTGCGTTATATCTCGCTTTTTGCAAAGTTTATTGGGGCCCACGCAAGTTCATGCGCCCTTTCTTAGAGAAAAGGCGCATACGCCGTCCTGGCACCAGCGCTAAAGCGCATGATCTAAGTCGAGGCTTTTTGCCGGAGCGCTGAAGCGCTCCTTCCCCCGCATAAATGCGGGGGCTTCCATCATCCCTGGAGATTGTGTTGCGTCGAGGCCTGACTGCCATTACGCTCAGGGGACGATGCAAGCAGGCGAGATAGGATTCACCCCGGAGCTGCTGCGGCAGTTGACCACGCAGGCGGCGGATGCGGCTGACCACGCGTACGCGCCCTATTCCAAATTTCGCGTCGGAGCCGCATTGCTGCTGCAGAACGGAGCCGTGGTTACGGGCGCCAACGTGGAGAACGCGTCTTACGGCTTGACCATTTGCGCGGAGCGGTCCGCCGTAGTTCGCGCCGTCGCCGAGCACGGCCCGGAGATGCGGGTGCTTGCCTGCGCGATCACCAACCTGAACCAGGCGGCAAGTCCTCCTTGTGGGGCTTGTTTGCAGGTGTTGAGCGAGTTCATGCTACCGGCCTCCCGGGTCATTTTTCGCGGCCAGGCGGGGTGGGAAGACTATCGCTTCGAAGAAGTTTTCCCCTACCGTTTCAAACTCGTGAGGTAAGGAGAACAGCTTGGGACGATTTACCGGGTTGTTGGGGCTGGTGGCGATCTTATCGCTGGCGTGGCTGCTTTCGACCAATCGAAAGGCGATACGCTGGCGGACGGCCGCCTGGGGACTCAGCCTGCAGTGGATCTTCGCCGTGCTGGTGCTGCGCTTTGACGCCGGCGAACGGGCCCTGGCCGCCGCCGGGGACGCGGTGAACCGCATGCTGGCCTATGCCTTTGTCGGTTCCGGATTCGTCTTCGGTGAGTTGGGCAAGCAGCACTCCTCCTATGGCCTCATCATCGCCTTCCAAGTGCTGCCCACCATCATCTTTATCTCCGCCTTTTTTGCAGTGCTCTACCACCTGGGCATCATGCAAATAGTGATCAAGGGTGCAGCTCGGCTGATGCAGCTGACCATGCGCATCAGCGGGGCGGAGTCGCTGAACGTGGCCGCCAGTATCTTCATGGGCCAGACGGAAGCTCCGCTTAGCATTCGTCCATTTCTGCCTGGAGCGACCCAGTCGGAACTGATGACCATTATGACCAGCGGCATGGCGCACGTCTCGGGCGGCATCATGGCAGCCTACATCCTCTACGGAATTGAGGCCAAGCACTTGCTGGCCGCTGTGATCATGACTGCGCCAGGAACCGTGCTGATCGCCAAAATGCTGGTACCGGAGACGCATACTCCTGCCACTCTGGGCCGAGTTACGATGCCCATCAACGAAGAACACCGCGAGGAGAATCTGCTGGGCGCGATTGCCCGCGGAACCATCGATGGCGGCCGTCTGGCGTTCAACGTGGGCATCATGCTTATTTCGTTTCTGGCGCTGATTGGGCTGCTGAATGGGATGCTGGGCGGCATACACAATTGGTTGGGCGGTCATCATATTCCCTTCCCCACCAGCCTGAATGTGATCCTGGGGTTTGTCTTCGCTCCCGTCGCGTGGCTTATCGGGATTCCCTGGCACAGTGCGCACCAGGTCGGCAATCTTCTGGGTACGCGCACGGTGACCAACGAATTGGTGGCCTACGCGCTGCTGGGCGCGCAGAAGTCCTCCCTTGATTTCCGCTCTTTTACTATCGCGACCTTTGCTCTGTGCGGGTTCGCCAACTTTAGCTCCATTGGGATGCAGATCGGCGGCATCGGCGCATTGGCCCCGAACCGGCGGAACGACCTGGCCCGGTTAGGATTGCGCGCGATGCTCGCCGGAACTATGGCCAACCTGATGTCGGCGGCTATCGTCAGCGTGTTGCTGCGCTAGGCGCCGGAGTCCAGTCCCGAAGGGACGGCCTGAAAGTAGCCCAGGACGTCAGTCCTGGGTTGGATCAAAGAGATGAACAGTCCCGCAGGGATGGCTGAATTCGTCCACCAAACGTTCAGCCGTCCCTGCGGGACTTTTCCGATTGGTCGAGGGTACCCAGGACTGACGTCCTGGGCTACTTTCAGGCCGTCCCTTCGGGACCAGGTTCAGAAACCTCGGGTTAAATCAGAGTCGCGGACAACCAGATTCGAAGGGAGGAAAACATTGGCAACAGGCATTTTCGAAAGAGCGGAAGAAGCAGCAGCAGCCATCCGCGAACGCATCGCGATTGCTCCGCGCGTGGCCATCGTGCTTGGCTCCGGACTGGGCTCGTTCGCAGAGCAGATCGAGCGTCCAGCCGCTATTTCCTACTCCGCTATCCCAAACTTCCCGCAGCCCACCGTGGAAGGCCACAGCGGCCGGCTGGTAGTCGGCACCGTCTCCGGAACGCCGGTCGCCGTCATGCAAGGCCGGGTCCATGCCTACGAGGGGTATACCCCGGAAGAAGTCACCTTTCCCATACGGGTGCTGGGGCGCCTCGGAATCACCACCCTGGTGATCACCAATGCCGCCGGCGGCATTCGGCTGGATCTCAAAGAGGGCCAACTGGTCCTGCTCTCGGATCACATCAACTTCACCGGCCGCAATCCCGTCTCGGGCCCCAACGACGAACGGCTCGGACGCACGCTTCTTCGACATGACCGACCCCTACTCCAAGCGGCTGCGCCAGCTGGCCCACTCCATGGCCGATCTCTCCGAAGGGGTGTACCTCTGCCTCTCCGGGCCCAGCTTTGAAACGCCGGCGGAGATCCGGGCGTTCCGCGGCTGGGGAGCGGATCTGGTCGGCATGTCTACGGTCCACGAGGTGATCGTTGCCCGGCACATGGGCATCGAAGTGCTCGGCATCTCCTGCGTCACCAACATGGCTGCCGGGGTTCTCGATCAGCCCCTCAATCACCAGGAGGTGCTGGAGACCGGAGCGCGCGCGCAGGCCCAGCTGAGCGGCCTGCTGGTGGCGCTGCTGCCCGCGCTCGTGCGCGGAAATTAACCCGCGCAAACCCTCGAAAAACCCCTGTATTTTGCTATTCTTGATAATGCTATGCCTACGAAAAAAGAACTCCTGACGACCCCCATCCATCACATCGACATCAAGCAACACAACGTCGTTCCCCTGGTGGATGCCATGCAATCCATGGCCTACAGCTCCCGTGATCTTGCCCGGGCTGCTTCCATCTACGAGCGCATGCTGCGCGACCAGGATTGCGGCGTGATTCTCTGCCTCGCCGGCTCGCTGATCAGCGCCGGATTGAAACAGAATTTTGTGGATCTCATCCGCAACAACATGGTGGATGCCGTGGTCTCAACCGGCGCCAACATGGTGGACCAGGACTTCTTCGAGGCGCTGGGGTACAAGCACTGGATCGCCGACGACCTCTACCGCCAGGGAACGGAAGACGCCACCCTGCGCGAACTGATGATCGACCGCATCTACGACACCCTCATCGACGAGGAAGAGCTTCGCGCGTGCGACGACACTTGCCGCATCATCGCCGACTCGCTCGATCCTCGCCCCTACAGCTCGCGTGAATTTATCCGCGAGATGGGCGCCTACCTCGAAAAGCAAGGCAAGACACCCGACAAGGGAGGCGTGGACAGCATCATCTACTCCGCCTACCAGATGGATGTCCCGATCTTCGTGCCCGCCTTCAGCGACTGCTCCGCCGGCTTTGGGCTGGTCGCGCACCAGCACAACCGCGGCGACAAGCCCAAGGTCTCGATCGACTCGGTCAAGGATTTCTACGAGTTGACCCAGTTGAAGATCGCCAACCCGACGACCGGCCTGCTGATGATCGGCGGCGGCGTACCCAAGAACTTCGCCCAGGACATCGTGGTGGCGGCTGAGATCCTAGGTCTCGACGCGCCCATGCACAAATATGCGATTCAGATCACAGTCGCTGACGTGCGCGACGGTGCACTCTCGTCGAGCACCCTGAAGGAAGCCAGTTCCTGGGGTAAGGTAGACACCACCTTCGAACAGATGGTGTACAGCGAAGCCACCCTCGCGCTGCCTTTGATCACTGGCTATGCTTTTCATAAGAAGGCACATGCGCAACGGAAGCAGCGCCGCTGGTCGCGTCTGCTGGAGCCGGTTACCGCCTGACGTTACCATAAGCCCGAGGGTCATACAACGTAGTACTAAAGTGGCAACGCGAAACCTTCCTTTTTCTATAGTTTCGACGCCAGGATGGGTATACTTCGGAGCATCCCCCAACAGCGGTTAATTGAATATTTGGGGGGGAAATTACCTTGTCCCTGCTTCTTGGTGTAGCCGGTTTCACCTATGCGATACTTTTCCTCGGATTCTGGTCCCTTGGCCGTATGTCGGCCCTGTCAGACAGATTTGTTGCGAGCCGTGCCAACGTGATTCCGTTCCATCGCGGTTAATTTGAAAGAAGAGCCAGCGCGTCGGTGACCTCAAACTATGGAACGCGCTGCTTAATCCACTGCGGTTTTCCCCCGATCCGACCCGTTGGAGGTGCGTGAGCCCTTCCCCCATACCTGCTGGACTCCGGTTAGTCACTGTGTAGGCCCGAATGAGCCGCCTATACTTCGGCTAGTTAGTGTTTAGCATGGGCCAGTACCGTCTTTTCTACCGGGACGACGGTCATGGCGAGAGCTCGTTAATAGACCCGCATCGATCGAGTACGAGTGACTTGGCTTCGAGATAGGCTGCCGTCCACCATATTTTTCGCGGTTGCGCTTTTGCTGTCGGCTTACGGCGGTTTGGTACTGCTGCTGGGCTGGGGCGGCACCTTTGCCGCAGCCGTGATCACGTGGGCTTGTGCCCAGGTGTTGCTGATCGCGCTCTGCGTGCACAGCTTTCTCGACGCCTCCCGCCAGGATGAAGCCGAATGGCAGGTGCAACAGGTAGCCCAGTTGCAGCGCAGCATTCTGGACTCCGCCGGCCCGATGATTCTGGCCACCGACCTGCAAGGTAACCTGCTCATTTTCAATCCCGCCGCCGAACGGATGCTCGGTTATCGCTATCACGAGGTCCTGGGCCAGCTCAACGCTCACGATCTCTTCCCGGAAGGGGAATTGGAACGCGTAGGGCAGCTGCTGGTTTCACGCCTCGATCGCGCGCCGGTGATCGACCTGGAGAGCGTCTCGACGGAACTGAAACACTACGTACAGTACGTGACCAGCTTCCCCGTAAGCCGGGTCCGCGGCTTTGAAATCCTCTGCCGCCGTAAGGATGGAACTACCTTTCCGGCCATGGTTTATCTGTCCGCGGTGAGGAATTCTGAAGGGGCCCTGACCGGGTTGCTGGCCATCGCTACCGACCTGACGGCGACCAAGCGTGCCGAGCATGCCTTGCGGGAAAGCGAAGAGCGCTACCGCGATCTATTCGACAACTCGCAGGAAATGATCGCCACCCTGAGCCCGCGCGCTAAATACCTCTACGTCAACCCGGCATGGCAAACATGCTTTGGCAAGAGCGCGGCCGCCTTTGAAAGCCTTATCAACTTCGAGGCAGCCTTCCCGCCGGAGATGCAAGCCAACGCAGCCGGCCTGTTCGACCGCGCCTTGCGCGGCGAGCGCATCGATCGCGCCAACTTACGAGTGCAGGACGCAAACGGCATGTACCGCGAGCTGGAAGCGAGCCTGAGCTGCCGCCAGGACCGTGGCGAGCCGGTCTCGGTGCGCTGCATCTTCCGCGATGTCACGGCTCAGTACCAGCGCGAACGCAGATTGGCCATGCAGCTGGCGGTTAGTCAAGTCGTAGGTGAATCCACTACCTCCGACGAGGCTCTGCCGGCAATGCTCGAATCGCTGGGAACGAACCTGGGATTCGATATGGCGGGACTGTGGTTTGTCTCGAGCGACCATCATTGCCGCTACCTGGCCGGCTGGTACGCGCCCGACCGGGCGTGCACAGAGTTTCACCGCGACAGCATCGGACGGGTGCTGCAGAAAGGCAAAGACCTGCCCGGCCAGATCTGGGCGGCGGAGAGCCCCTGCTGGATCGAAGACCTGCACGAAGACAGCAACTTTCTACGCGCCGGCTCGGCCAAAGCGGACGGGCTAGTCACCGGCTGGGGCGTTCCGGTCCGGGTGGGCAACCAAGTCATCGCCGTGGTCGAATTCTTCAGCCGCCAGAAACAGCGGGAAGATACAGAAATGATGGCCACGGTGGAAACCGTTTGCGCGTCCATTGGCCAGTTTATGGCGCGCTCGGCGCAGGAGAGCCGTCTGGAAGAGTTGAACCGGCAAAAGGAGTCGATTCTGAACTCCGTGGCCGACGGCATCTTCGGCACTGACTCGGCCGGCCGCATTGTCTTTGTTAACCCGGCAGCGGCCAGCATGCTGGGCGCCCACGCGTTCGACCTGATCGGCCGCACGGTGCATTCGGTGGTGCATGAGGAGCGTAAAGGGCGGGAAAAATGTTCCGATCAATGCCGCACCGGGCGAGCCTTCCTGGTGCGCGAAGGCACCAGGGGAGAAGATGTGTTCTACCGCAGAAACGGCGCCTCCTTTCCAGTTGAGTTCTCGGTGACCCCGATGGTGGAGCACAACGTGGCGGTGGGCAGCGTGCTCAGTTTCCGCGACATCAGCCAGCGCTACGCCCTGGACCGCATGAAGGATGAATTCGTCTCCACCGTGAGCCATGAGCTGCGTACGCCGCTCACTTCCATTCGCGGATCGCTGGGACTACTGTCGACCGGACTGCTGGGAGAGATGGGTGAGAAGGCGTCGAACCTGCTGCGCATCGCAGTCACCAACTCTGACCGGCTGGTCCGCCTGATCAACGACATTCTCGACCTGGAGCGCATGCAGTCGGGCCGCGCTCCCCTCGCCTATCGCGACTGCGACCTGGAGGAGCTGGCGAGGCAGGCCATCGATGCCATGACACCCATGGCGGAAGCCGCCAAGGTACAGCTGCTGCTTGACTCCGGACCGGTGCAGATGGAGGTGGATCCCGATCGGCTGCAACAGGTGATGACCAACCTGCTGAGCAACGCGATCAAGTTTTCGCCGCCGCAATCGCAGGTCACGGTTTTGATCGAAAGGCTGCTGGACGGGGTCACCGTCAGCGTAAGAGACAACGGACGCGGCATTCCCAAGGACAAGCTGGAATCGATCTTTGACCGTTTCCAGCAGGTCGACGCCTCAGATGCCAGGCAGAAGGGTGGAACCGGACTGGGGCTGGCCATCTGCCGCACCATCGTGGTCCAGCACGGCGGCCGCATCTGGGCGGAGCGGAATGCCGATCGCGGCTCCACGTTCCGCATGTTCCTGCCCTCGGTCACCCGGGACCCGGAATTATCGCGCCTGGGCGGCGGCACTGCTTCCTCCATGGTTAACACCACATCCGTCCTGGTGTGCGACGAGAACCCGGAAACCCGGGCGACGCTGGCAGAGAGCCTGAGGCAGAATGGCTATTCCGTGCTCGAAGCCAGCAGCGGCGACGAGGCCGTGGTCATGGCCCGGCAAACCCCCATCCAGGCCATCCTGCTGGATATGAGCCTCCCCAGCCTTCATGGCTGGGAAACCCTGCATCTGCTGCGCGACGATGTGCGCACGGCGGGTATCCCGGTTGTGGTGTTGAGCGCCTTTGGCGCACTCAACGATCCCGAGGTGGAAAAGGCCGCGGATGCGTGGCTGGAGCAGCCGATGGAGACAGAATCGATGTTGGCGGCCCTCTCCAAGGTGCTGCAGGTAGAACGGCAGCCCTCCCGTGTGTTACTGGTAGAGGATGATGCCGATTTGGCTAAGGTCATCCTGGCTACTTTTGAGCGGGCCGGCGTCCAGGTACATCACGCATCCACGCAGCGCAAAGCGATGGAGCTGTGCGTTTCATCGCCGCCGGATCTGCTGATCCTCGACATTGCGCTGCCCGATGGGGATGGCTTTGGACTAGTCGACTGGCTGCGCCAGCAACACGAGATGAAACAGCTTCCACTGGTGGTTTATTCCGCCCAGGACTTGAACGAAGGCGAACGCAAGAAGCTGCGGCTGGGGCACACCGAGTTCCTGACCAAGGCCCGCGTCCAACCGCAGGATGTGGAGACCCTGGTGCTATCGATGCTGCGGCTGCCACATGGAGCAAGCGAAGTGCCCCTGGGATGGGATGGAACCACTTCTCCCGGTGATTAGGACCACCATCAAACCTGCACAATCTATGACACGCCAAATCTTAATTATTGACGACGAGGACGATATTCGGCAGGTGGCTGCTATGAGCCTGGAGACGGTTGCGGGGTGGGATGTGGTCCTGGCCAGTTCCGGTAAGCAGGGGATCGAACGCGCCAGCTCCGAGCAGCCGGACGCGATTCTTCTGGACGTAATGATGCCGGAGATGGACGGCCCCACCACCCTGCTCAAACTGAAGGCGAATGGGAGCACCTCGCACATTCCCGTTTTGCTGCTGACGGCCAAGGTACAAGGCCCAGATCAGCGCAAATTTGCCGAAATGGGAGTGGCGGCTATTCTTTTCAAGCCGTTTGATCCTCTAACCCTAGCGCGGCAGATTTCTGCCGCATTAGGCTGGAAGGAAGGCGGATGATCCCGTGACCAACAACGACCGCACTTCCCACGACGAGTACGGGCGCTCCGCAGCCGGCACACCCGCCTCGGACGCCCAAAGCCAGGAGCAAAAGCTACAAGCCATGATCTCCGCCCTGTGGGAGCGGAGCCGGCACACGGTCGTCGAGCGGGCCGCGCTGCTGCAAACCGCGGGAAATCTGCTGCTCGACAACCGTCTGGACCAGGCTACCCAGCTGAACGCTGTGGACTCCGCTCATAAGCTGGCGGGAGTGCTGGGCACTTTTGGGCTGCCCCGGGGTACGGACCTGGCTCGAGAGGCAGAGGTGCTCTTTGGCCAATCGACACCGTTCGGCAAAGTGGAGATCGAGCGGCTGCAGGTCCTGCTGGCGGAGTTGACCCGTCTGATTGACCGTGGACCCCTCGGCCCGGGCTGAGCCGCAATTCACAGCGATATCTTGCTTTGTATCAGGGCATGAAGATCTCTCCCTCAGTGGCTGAACAGGCTGCGTGAGAGCTCTGCACTGAGTCCCGGAGGGACGGCTGAAAAATTAGCCCCATGTTCAGCCGTCCCTGGCGGGACTGATCGAATGGCTTATGTTTACCCAGGACTACCGTCCTGGGCTACTTTCAGCCGTCCCTTCGGGACTCAATGCAGAGCTCGCCCGAAGGGCTGAAAGCAAATTGAGTTGCGGGGGTAAATGTACGAGCTGAAGCCCGTACCCTTCACTCCATCGGCGGTGCCGAAGCCATTCAGCTACTAGAATGAAATTATGAACGACTTGGGCAGGCTACTCATCGGTTTGGGATTGCTGCTGCTCGTCGCCGGCGGCTTGCTGCTGCTGTTGGGCCGCACCGGTGTCCCGCTGGGCAGGCTTCCTGGAGACATTTCTTACCGGGGTAAGAACCTCTCCGTGTACTTTCCCCTGGGCACGTCGATTTTGCTCAGTGTCCTGCTCTCCCTGGTCTTCTATTTGCTCTCCCGCTTTCGGCGGTAATATCGAATTCGTTTGCTGGAGGCGTTTGTGCCCAATCCGGAGGAATCACTGAGCCAGCTTGGACTGGTTTTCCCGGAAGCTCCAGCGGCCAACCTCCGGCGCGTGTGGCGGGTCGGCCAGCTGGTAGGCGAGGTGAGAAACCACATCGAGCGCGAGTACGCCGATGTGTGGGTGGAAGGCGAGATCTCCAACTATCGCCCTGCTCCTTCCGGTCATGTCTACTTCACGCTGAAAGACGGCGATGCCCAATTGCCGGTGGTGCTGTTTCGCCGCCAGGCGATGTTGTTGCGCTTCCGGCCGGAAGATGGACTGCAAATCCTGGTGCGGGGGCGGGTCTCGGTCTATGAACAGCGGGGCCAGATGCAGCTGGTGGCCGAGTTCGTGGAGCCGGTAGGCGCAGGCTCGCTGCAAATCGCCTTTGAGCAACTGAAAGCCAGGCTGCAGAAGGAAGGACTTTTCGCCGCGGATCGCAAGGTGCCGCTGCCCGCCTTCCCGCACTGTATCGGGATCATTACTTCCCCCACCGGCGCGGTCATTCGCGACTTTCTCAACGTGGCCGGGCGCAGGCACCTGGCGTTGCACGTGCAGATTTACCCTACCGCCGTGCAGGGCGAATCGGCCGCCCTTGAAATTGCCGCGGGCATAGCATTTTTCAACCAGTCGCGTACCGTGGACGTGATTGTGGTGGCCCGCGGCGGCGGTTCGCTGGAAGATCTGGCTCCGTTCAACGGCGAGTTGCTGGCCCGAGCCATTGCCAATTCCCGGCTGCCCGTGGTCTCTGCCGTCGGCCACGAAACCGACTTCACCATCGCCGATTTTGTGGCCGACCTGCGCGCGCCCACCCCCTCCGCCGCGGCAGAACTGCTCACCGAGGCGCAGCACAAGGTGGAGGAGCGGCTGGAACAACTGCACCGGCGTCTGAACCAGGCCTGCCGCTACCTGCTGATGCGCGCCCAGGAGCGCTTCGCCCGGCTTGCCGCTCCCGCAGCCTTTGCCCGGATGCGGAATTCCCTGGCGCGCCGCCAGCAGCGGGTGGATGAGTTGCAGTACCAACTGGACGCCGCCTGGCACCGTCACAGCCGCCAGATGGCGGAAAGGTTGCAGAAACTCGAGGGCAGGCTGCTGCGTCAGGATGTAAGCCACCGGATGCGTGTGGTGCGCGAGCGGCTGGCGATGCTGGACGGACGGATCGGCCGCGCGCAACAGGAACTACTGCTGCGATGTAAGGCCAGGCACGCCGGTGCGGATGGATTGTTGCAAACCCTCTCTCCCCTGGCGGTGCTGAATCGGGGCTATGCCTTGGTCTTCGACGAGGCGGGAGCTCTGATCCGGGATGCATCCGCTGCTCAGGACGGCAGCCTGATCACCACACGATTCGCTCAAAGCACGCTGACCAGCCGGGTGCTCGAAAGGAAGTCGCCCCCCACCAACTCATGAGAAAACTTTTTGGAACGGACGGTATTCGTGCGGTCGCCGGAGAAGCCCCCCTGGACGCGCCCACTATTTTCGCTACCGGGCTGGCATTGGCATCAACCCTGAAGAATCTCCGTCTTGCGCCCCAGGTACTGCTGGGGGCGGATACCCGCGAATCCAGTCCCTGGATCTCGGCTGTGATTGCCGCCGGATTGCAGCGCGGTGGGGCTGAGGTGCTGAACGCAGGAGTGATCACGACCCCTGGCGTGGCCTACCTGACCCGCAAACGTAAGTTGGCCGCGGGGGTGGTCATTTCCGCATCCCATAACCCCTGGCAGGACAACGGGATCAAGGTATTTGGCGGCGACGGTTACAAGCTGCCGGACGCAACCGAAATGGAGATTGAAGGGGAAATCTTCCGCCGCCTTAAAGAAGGCTCTCCGCCGGACACCCAAGCGCTCAGCCCGCCCCCGGCCAGCAAGGATTTCCGGACAGAATACGAGGCCTTTCTACGTAACGTTGTCCCCGGGCTGAACCTCGCCGGCAAGAAGATTGTGATTGACTGCGCCAATGGAGCTGCCGCGGTGATCGCTGCCGAGCTCTTTACCTCTTTTGGCGGGGATATCCGCCTGACCCACGTAACCCCCAACGGACGCAACATCAACGAAAACTGCGGCGCCCTGCACCCCGAAGTCGTGGCCCGGGAGACCAAGGAGGTGGGGGCGGACCTGGGAATCACCTTCGACGGGGACGCGGACCGTGCCCTCTTCGCCGATGCCCACGGCAGGGTCGTGAATGGGGACGGGGTGATGCTGGTGGCGGCCCGCGATATGCAGGCTAAGGCCGAGCTGGCCGGCGACCTGGTGGTGGCGACTACCATGTCCAACATGGGCCTCGAAGCCGCCTTGCGCAGCAGTGGAATCCGCATGTTCCGCGCGCCGGTGGGGGACAAGTATGTATTGGAGATGATGCAGAAGCACCAAGCCAGCCTGGGCGGTGAGCAGTCGGGCCATATTCTCTTTCTCCGCCGCAGCACCACCGGCGACGGACTGCTGACGGCGCTGGTATTGCTTGATCTGCTGGCGCGATCGGGCAAGCCGCTGCACGAATTGTTGAGCGACTCTGCGCGTCTTCCCCCAGGTGATCGTCAACGTACGGGTGCGCGAAAAGCGGCCTCTGGACCAGATCCCAGCGGTGGTGGAGAGCATTCTCCAGGCAGAGACCGATTTGCACGGCAATGGCCGGGTGGTGGTGCGCTATTCCGGCACCGAGGCCCTGGCGAGAGTGATGATTGAAGCCGAATCGGAGCAGCAGATGCGCGAACATGCGGAGCGCATCGCGCAAGCAATTCGGGTAGAAATAGGGGTATAGAGCAGTTTCGCAATTACTGTGGTCTGATAGAGATCGCGAGGAGTGGTTTTCCTTGGGAGAAAACCACGAAAGGGCCTGTCGCTTCGGTCTACACCCATTGCGAAACTGCTCCAGGAGATAGCCATGATCACCGCCATTCTTTTGCTCGCACTGATGCAGCCGCAAGATCCCGGGCTGGCGCCCGCTTCTGCACCGGCCACGACTACGGCTCCGGTGCGGACCGAGAAGCTCACGCCGGCTGAAGCGAAAGCGTTAGCCGATGCCAACCAGGCCGTGGCCGACGCCCAAGCCAAGTTGATTCAGGCCAAAGCCGCTCTGCAGGGCGCGACGGAGGGCATCGAGCTGGCGCATCATGCCAATACGGACTGTGGCTGTTACGTGGACAGCACAGGACGGGATTATGACAAGGTTGAGTTCAAGGGCGACACCATCATCATCCATCACATCCACGAAGCCCCACCCACCCTCAGTAATAAGACGACGCCCTAGCATCTATGTGAGAGACGAAAAAACATTTCCAGGAAGGGTCCGCAGAACTGCAGATCCCTCGACTTCGCTCGGGATGACAAAGGAGAGGGCGGCGCTTCCATGGGGCATTTGTTACCGGGTGTAGGGATCTGCAGTTCTACGGACTCCCCTGGAAATGTTTTACGGCGCCTCTCAAAAGTACGCCGAGAGCTGGGCGAAGCCCGAGAGCTCTAGAAGAGTTTGTCCGGAAGGCGGTTGCTCGACCGCCTCGTGTTCCAGAACCCAGGTTGATGGATGGGGGACAAAAATCGCGTTCAGGCCGGCGGAAAGCGCGGGATTTATATCGGATCGCGGACTATTCCCGATCATCCACGTACTGCTGGGCTCGATCTGATGCCGCGCAATCAGCGAGACGTAGGCACTCCGATGTTTCTCCGGCAACACTTCGACGGCCTGGAAGTAATCTGCCACGCCCGATCGATTCAGCTTGTCGGTCTGCTCCATCGGGTCGCCTTTGGTGACAAGTATCAATTGGTGCCGGGTGTAGAGATCGGCCAGCGTGGTCGCGACATCAGGCAGCAACTCTATTTCTCGATCGGCAATCGACCTCACAAAGACTTTGATCTTTTCCCGGTTGGCCTCGGTAATCGGACCGTAGGTCAGCTGTTCAAAACAAGTCACCAGCGAACGATGAAAATTTTGTAGCCCGTAACCATGAACCTTGATGGTTTGATGCTCCACCCGGTTGAGATGGCTGCGCACCTCCTGGGCTGTGTGGATATGGTGGTCCAGATGCGAGATAAAATCAGCGATCGCCTGCTCAAAATAAATGTTGTTTTCCCAAAGGGTGTCATCGGCGTCGATGAACAGAGTCTGTGATCCCGGGAAACGGGCAAGTTGGGTCGACATGATTCGATTATAAAAGTTGCTTACTTCATGTCGCGCCAGTTCGGGCCTGCACCGCAATCCACCACAATCGGGACCTTCAGCTCGATCACGCTCTCCATCTCATGCCGCACCAGTTGCTTTACGTGCTCAACTTCGTTTTCCGGGACATCGAAGAGCAGTTCGTCGTGCACCTGGAGGGTCATCTTCGCGGCAAGCTTTTCTTCGCGGAGCCTCCGGTCGATGTGGATCATCGCGATCTTGATCAGGTCCGCTGCTGTTCCCTGCAGTGGAGTATTCACCGCCGTGCGTTCCGCAAAGCCCCGCAGGTTGGCATTGCGGCTCTGCATATCAGGGATGGGGCGAACGCGCCCGAACAGCGTGCGCACCCGCTGTTCCCGGCGCGTCTCTTCGAGCAGGCGATCGATGTAGCTGCGCACGCCGCTGTAGCGCGCGAAGTAGGTCTCGATATAAAGCCTGGCGACGTTCTGCTCGATGCCTAGTTGCTGGGCTAACCCAAAAGGGGAGATACCGTACACGATTCCAAAATTAACTGCCTTGGCGCGGTCGCGTGTCTGTTTGTCCATGGCTTCGGGCGCGATACCGAAGACCTCCGAGGCGGTCAGGGTATGAATGTCCTGTCCCTCGGCAAAAGCCCGCACCAGAAGCGGATCTTCACTGAAGTGGGCCATCAACCGCAATTCGATTTGGGAGTAATCCGCGGAGATGAGCAGATTTCCGGGCGCCGCAATAAACGCCGCGCGGATCTCCCGGCCGAGTGCGGTCTTGATAGGGATATTTTGCAGGTTCGGATTGGTGGAAGACAGCCGCCCGGTGGAGGTGCCTACCTGGTTGAAGGTAGTGTGGACGCGCCCTTCCGCGTCGGCCAGCAGCGGCAACGAGTCCACGTAGTTGGACTTGAGCTTGGCCAGCTGCCGGAACTGCAACACCTGGCGCGGAACCTCGTTATGCTCCGCCAGCTCCTCGAGCACATCCACGGCGGTGGAAACCACCTTGCCCCGTCCGTAC
Source organism: uncultured Acidobacteriaceae bacterium (assembly GCA_963796145.1). Taxonomy (GTDB): domain Bacteria; phylum Acidobacteriota; class Terriglobia; order Terriglobales; family Acidobacteriaceae; genus PALSA-350. Next base: position 76,459 of record CAWCKO010000002.1, read on the forward strand.
TTGATGGGCTTGGGCAGGCGCATTTTGTTAAACAGCACATCCCCCAGTTGCTTGGGTGAATTGATGTTGAAGCGATGGCCGGAACCCTCGAAGATTTGCTCGCTGACCTGATGCATCTCCACAGCCAGCCTCTCCCCCATGGCCGCGAGAACCGCACGGTCGATGCGTACACCTGCTTCTTCCATGCGCAAAAGAACCGGAACCAGGGGCAAGTCGATATCGCGGTACACCTGCGCCGCTCCGAGTACCGCCACGTCCTCTTTGAGTACCGGCGCAAGCGCGCGGATGGCATTGGCCGAGGCCGGCAGCAACTCATCACCCGGAGGCGGCAGCGCGCGGGCGCTAAAACGCGCGACCACATCGGGCAAGGGATGGGTGGTGTGGGTCGGATTGATGAGGTAGGAATAGAGCATCAGGTCATCGACCGGACCTGCCAAATGTAAGTCTGCCCCATGCCGCCCGAGAATACGCAGCGCAGCCTTCAGATCATGCAGAGACTTCGCCGTCTGCTCATCTGCCAGCAGTGGGCGAAGGGGCTCCGCATCGAGCGGGAAAACCAGCGCCCTACCGGGTTCCGCGGAAACCGCGATCTTCACCGTCTGCGGAGTGGGTTTTTCATCAGCCAACGGCGGCGGCGTGTCGAAGAGGCCCAGCGACATGGTTTTTAGTTCCGGCTCCTCCTCCTCGATGGCTTCGCTTTCTTCCTCTGCCACCTGTTCCAACGCAATTTCAAGCAGGGTGGTGTCAAAGGCCAGCGAAAAGCCCTGGGAGCGCGACTGCTCAACGAAACGGCTAACCTCTTCCGGAGATGGGTCGGCGATGATGGCGAGGGGCGTCGTCTCTTCTTCGGGAGCCAGCTCTTTGAGCATGGTGGTGAATTCAAGCTCGTTGAAAAGAGCACGGCACGCGCTCACATCCGGCGCCTGGGTGCGCATGTTCTCAAGCTCGAGCTCAACCGGCACCTCACAGTGGATGGTCACCAGCTCTTTGCTGAGTAGCACCGTGTCCCGATTGTTCTCGAGCGACTCGCGATACGTCTTCCGTTTCACTTCCGAGGCACGATCGAGCGCCGCCTCGACGCTGCCGAACTGCTGGATCAGTTCGACCGAGCCCTTGTCTCCGATTCCCGGAGCACCTGGAATGTTGTCGATGGAATCGCCCCGCAGCGCCATCACGTCGATCACCTGCTCCGGCGGCACTCCCAATACCTCGACCACTTTCTCGCGATCCAGGATGAGGTTATCTTTCACCGGGTTGAGCACCTTAACCTTGCCGGTGACCAGTTGCAGCATGTCTTTATCGTTCGAAACCACGAAGACGTCGTGGCCTTGTTCCGCGGCCTGGCGGGCCAGCGTGCCGATCACATCGTCGGCTTCGAAGCCCTCGGATTGCAGTATCGGAATGCGAAAGGCTTCGAGGGCCCGGCGAATGAATGGCAGCTGCTGAGCCAGGTCCGGCGGCATTTCGGTGCGGTTGGCTTTGTAGCCGCCGTAGTCGAGTTCGTCAAACGTCTGCGTCTTGATGTTCCATTTGCGCACCGTGGCAATGCTGCGCGCTCGCTCATCGCGAAAGACGGAACCACTCACATCAAAGACGGCGGCAAAATATTCCGGCTGAAAGTCGCGGCGGAGCTTGTTGATCATGTTCACGAAGACGAAAGTAGCTGCTGTAGGCACGCCAGAGCGCGTAGACATGGGACGCTGCCGCTGCATCGCGTGATAGGCGCGAAAGATGAACGACATCGCGTCGAGCAGGAAAATGGGGGGCTTAGTTGGGGTCTCCGAGGCCATCGCTCTTCAGTCGAGCAGATTCTTGAGCTGATTCATATCGAATACGATGCCCTTTTCGGCGTGGGAGAAGGAGTCTTTGCGCCGTAGCTCCAGGTCTTCGTAGCGATAAAAGGTGCTGTCCTGGGGATCGATGACCCAGATTTCTGCGATGCCCATTTTCCGGTAATCTTCCAGTTTTCGCTTGAGGCGCTGCAAGCTGTCTTCGGGAAACAGAACCTCAAATACCGCAAGCGGCGAATGGGTGATGATCTGCTCGATGGGCCGGCTGCGGTCGAGCACCGTGACATCAGGGACACGATATCGTGTCGCAGCGACCTGAACCCGTAGTGAAGGCAAGACACGGATGTTCCATTCCTTTTCATGTTGCCAGAACCAACTTAGGATCGCCCGCTGCCAGGATGCGTGATCAAACTCTCCCTGGGGACGTTCCTCGATCTTCCCATCCACGTACTCCGCATCGGGCTCGTAGGAGGAGCGAAGATAAACCTCTACGGGAACTTTCGTCGTTGTCGCCATAGGGACTCCCCCTCGCCACTTCGAGAATACCGCCGATTGCCCACTTTCATACAATCGGACCTGTGCTGGTCTCTGATTTCGACTTCGAGCTTCCGCCAGAGCTGATCGCGCAGCAACCCCCCGTCGAACGGGGCGAGAGCCGCATGCTGACTCTGAACCGGGAAAGCGGAGCATGGCAGGACTCGTGGTTTGATCAGCTGCCTGAGTTGCTCCGGGAAGGCGATGTGCTGGTGTTGAACGACAGCCGCGTGATCCCTGCGCGGCTGTTTGGAATGCGCCTGGGCAAAAGCGCCGGGAAGGTGGAAGTGCTGCTCACCGAGCAGGTCAGCGACTGGGAATGGAGGGCACTCACGCGCCCGGCACGCAGGATGGCGGTGGGTCAGCAGCTGGCCTTCGCATCCCACGATGGGGACGAGCTTCTACAAGCCACGGTCGCAGCGAACGGTGAATTCGGCGAGCGTCTTCTTCGCTTCGCGCCGGTTGACGATTTCTTCGCCCGGCTTGAGGTTCTGGGGCATGTCCCGCTGCCCCCCTACATTCGCCGTCAAGACCAGGCGCTGGATCGCGAGCGTTACCAGACCGTCTATGCGCGTCAACGAGGCTCCGTTGCCGCACCCACCGCCGGGCTGCACTTCACCCCTGAAATTCTTGAGCGGATTCGGGCCCGAGGCGCGCTCGTCACCTACCTGACGCTCCATGTAGGTTTGGGCACATTCCGACCCGTGCGGGTGGCGGAGGTGGCGGAGATCCACCTCCACGCCGAAAGCTATTCTCTGCCCGAGGAAACCGCGCTGCAGGTCAATCGGGCGCTGCGCGACGGCCGGCGCATAGTTGCCGCCGGCACGACGACGGTCCGCACGCTGGAACACTGTGGCCGGATTGGGCGGCTGGAGGCGCATTCCGGCACCACCAACATCTTCCTCTCCCCGGGCTGCCGGTTCAGTGTAGTCAAGGCACTGCTCACTAATTTTCATCTGCCCCAGTCGACGCTACTGATGTTGGTAAGCGCATTTGCCGGGAGAGAGAACACGCTCGCCGCCTACCGGCACGCGGTCCAGGGCGGTTATCGCTTCTTCTCTTACGGAGATTGCATGTTCATCGCCTGAGGAAGTGCCGCTCAGCGTTCAGGCGCGCCCGTTCCAGCGCTGCTTCCACTTCCAGCCTCTTGCCTTCGATCACCGCCGGGTCTTCGCTCTGCGGCACCTCGACGTTGCGTCCCCAGCTGATCGCCACGCGCGAGAAAGGTTTGGGTATGAGGAAGCGATCCCACGACCGCAGCAGCCATGCCTTTTGGGGATGGGCGTAAAAGATACCGATCGAATAGCCGGTGAGCTGGGCTAGTTTGATCGCGCCGGGCTTGACTTTATACACCGGGCCACGTGGACCATCTGCCGTAAACACCGCCCCGTGCCCCCGCCCCACAGCCTTGGCCAGCGCCCACAGTCCACTGCCTCCGGAGCGCGTACTGGATCCTCGGGCAGTTAAAAATCCCAGTCGCTCAATGGTGCGCGCAATCAACTCGCCGTCGAAGCTGCCGCTGATGAGTACCGCCAGCTTAAATTTGCCGTGGAAGTAGCAAGCGGACGGAATGAGGCAGCGATGCCAGAAGCACCAGACCTGGAGAGCCGGTGGGGTTGCGGGCTCGGCGCCGGGCTCGACGACCACCTCGTAGCGCAAGGTTCGATCAAGCGCTCGCAACAGCAAAGCAACCAGTCGCGGGACGATCGCAATGGTGATTCGCTGGCCGAAACTGAAGCTCTGGGCAGAGTCCTTCACCGAGCGATTCTACAGTTCGACACCTGTTTTGTTGCAGATAGCGGGCGGCTCACGCCGAGGTAACCACCAGGGTGGTCGAATGGGGAGCGCCGCTGCCTCCTTTGTGGAGAGGTAATAGTGAGATTGGCGCATTTCCGGTACGCCGGTCCTCAGGTATACCAATACTCATTATGAGCACACACAAGATTGCTTTTACTTCGCGTGACTATTCTCTGCCTCGATCTGGAAGTAAGCCAACTCTGGACGATAAACTCGACCGGGTCTTTCAAATGGCCGAGCACGTAGACGCCCGGTGTGTCTACATGCTGGACGCAGCCACCCACAAGCGTCGCTCAGGTCTTTCCGCACGGTAAGGGACCGGTGCACCACGTTCGCTGCGGCGTACGTGGGACGATAAAGACGGGTGCAGAGCAGCCCCTGCCATTGCCTTGTGTTTCCTGAAGCCGGTCGGAGCCCCGGCGAAAAGCAATGGAAATAGATCGTTATCGTCCCACGTACGCGGCTGCGGAGCTGTCAAACACTCAAACAAGTATTTCTCTCCGCAACGAATTAACGGGTGCCCACATCTCGCGAAAAACCAGCGAGATATGGGGCACCCAGGGTCCATCCGCAGGTCCAAGCCTTAGGTCCTCACCGTCTCTTCTCCGCTCCACTGATAGCATCGCTGATGTGCTACTGACACTGGAAACGTCTCTGCAGTTCGTCAAGGGCATCGGTCCGCGCATCGCCCAGACGCTCAAAGACAAACGCATCAGCACCATCGAAGACCTGCTTTACCACCTGCCCTTCCGCTATGAGGACCGTCTGCGTCCGCAAGCGATCGAGGAATTAGTCCCCGGCGAAATGGCCAGCCTGATCGGCGAAGTCCGAGGCATGGCTCTGCTGCGGACGCGGCGCATGCCCATCTTTGAAATGACCGTCGGCCAGGGCCTGGGTAAGGTCAAGTGCATGTGGTTTCACGGAACCTACCTCAAGGACCGCTTCAAAGCCGGACAATGGGTGGCCTTGTACGGAAAAGTGGAAGCTTCGCGCAGCAGCACCAGCTTCAAAATGATCCAGCCGCAGGTGGAAGTCCTGCCCGACGACCACGACGATGATGAGTCCAAGCTGCTGGAGGTCGGCCGGATCGCGCCGGTCTATGAGACGCTGGGCAATAAGCTGGCGTCGCGTTGGCAGCGGCGTGTCATCTGGCGGCTGCTGGACGAACTGAAGGGTCGAATCCCCGAGACTCTCCCCCAGGCGCTTTGCCGCCGGCTGGACCTGCCCAGCCGCGAAGACGCGCTGCGCTGGGCCCACTTCCCCGAGCCCGGAACGTCGATGAGCCAGCTCCAGTCCTGGACGACGCCGGCGCAAAAAAGGTTAATTTTTGAGGAGCTCTTCTTCCTCGAACTGGGCCTGGAGCTGAAGCGGAAAAAATTCCGCCAGCGGCAAGGGATTCCCTTCGAAACCAATGCTGAGGTGCGGTCGGCGCTGCGCCAGGTGCTGCCCTTCCACCCCACCAAGGCGCAAAAGACCGCACTGGGCGAAATTGTGGCCGACATGCGGGCGCCGGAACCGATGCGGCGGCTGCTGCAGGGCGATGTGGGCTCGGGAAAAACCATCGTCGCACTGCAAGCCATGCTGGTGGCCATCGAGAACGGCTACCAGGCGGCCCTCATGGCGCCCACGGAAATCCTGGCCACACAGCACTTCCTGGGAGCACGCAAGCTGCTGGAGCGGTCGCAGCAGCGCTACAAAGTGGTCTTGTTGACCGGTTCCCTCGATGAAGATCGCAAGCGCGCTCACCGTGGAATGATCGCGCGCGGCGAAGCGCAGCTGGTCATTGGAACCCACGCCCTGATCGAGGAGCGGGTGGATTTCGCCAAGCTCGGACTGGTGGTTGTCGATGAACAGCATCGCTTCGGGGTGCTCCAGCGTTTCCGCCTGATGAAGAAGCCCAACGCAGGCGAGCCGGACGTCCTGGTAATGACCGCGACCCCCATCCCCAGGACGCTTGCCCTTTCCCTCTACGGAGACCTCGATCTCAGCGTGCTGGATGAATTGCCTCCTGGCCGCACGCCCATTCTTACCCGCCAGGTGCCGGACGAGAAGGCCGGCGAAGTATGGGCCCAGGTGCGGGAACAGGTGCGCATGGGGCACCAGGCATACGTGGTCTATCCCGTCATCGAAGGCGCCAAGGAGGATCAGCCCGAATTAGATTTCGCGGCCGGCGAGCCGGAGCAGGAGGATCAAGCCGGCTTGTTGTTTAAAAAACCTGCAGGCCCCTCGCTGAAGGCCGCGACCGACATGTACCAGGAATTGAAAGCGGGCGCCCTCAACGGTTTGCGCCTGGGCTTGCTGCACGGACGAATGGATGCGGATGAGAAAGAGATCATGATGCGCCGCTTCCAGCGCCGGGAGGTGGATGTGCTGATCGCCACCACGGTGATTGAGGTGGGTGTCGATGTGCCAAATGCAACCATGATGGTCATTGAACACGCGGAGCGGTTCGGCCTCGCCCAGATGCATCAACTGCGTGGCCGCGTGGGGCGCGGAAGCGCCAGATCCTGCTGCATTCTCATGACGGGAGGAAAAATCTCAGCCCCGGCAGCAGAAAGGCTGGCCGCCATGGTGCGCACGCAGAACGGCTTCGAATTGGCCGAGTTGGATCTGCAGCTGCGCGGCCCGGGAGAGTTCTTTGGTACCCGGCAAGCGGGGATCCCGGACTTCAGGGTAGCCAACCTGGTGCGCGACCGGGATCTTCTGGAGCTGGCCACGACAGAGTCGGCGTGGTTCGTGTCGGTTGGCGGCAGCGAGGTCCCCGAAGAAGAAAAGGGCAAGGTATGGAGCCGGCTGCGTGAAGCCTGGCAACGCCGCTATGGGCTGGTGGACGCCGGATGAAAAATCAGGCGGCGAAACATTGGCTGCCGCTAAGGTGGATTTGCAATTCTTCTTTTTTGACCATCCAGATCTGCAATTGCACCTTGATGATTTCGAGGGAACAGATGTACCGCGTGGCGGCATCCAGGGTAGCTGCATTTACCGCAGGCAGCTCCCTCGACGATAGATCGAAGATGTGCGGGGTGCAGCGGCAAAGCTCGGTCAGCACGCTATGCGAAGCGGCTGTGAGTTGCAGCCCCACGGAAACCAGCGCACTGTAGATCTCGACGCAGATGTCGCGCGGAAACTCAAACACGAAACGAGCGGTACCAGGCTGGACGTAAGAGCGGCTGCGGATCCATGCTCCACAATCGGGAATGACCCCGCTGAGCCGCGGTACGACCGTGGTTTCGTCTTCCGGCAAGAGCGCCGTTAAGTAGAGGACATCATCTGCAAGCGTATCGGACATAAGGGTATCGAGTGAACTTGAATATACCTCGCTTGTTAACTTGATCGGCCACGTTAAAGCAATCTTCAACCGCAGAACAGGTACCACAGTTCGTGATTACGGTTACATTCCGGGAAGGCGGAGATGACCGGAAATGACCCCATGGTAATGTGTTCTGCATGCTAATTGGCACAGGCGTGGATTTGATCGAGGTCGAGCGCATCGCGCGCTCGATCGAACGCTACGGCGAACGCTTTCTGCGCCGCGTTTATACCGATCATGAGATCGCCTATTGCAGTGGCCGTAAGCGAGCGGGCGCAGAAAGCTTCGCCGCACGTTTTGCCGCCAAAGAGGCGGGAGCGAAAGCGCTGGGAACCGGCATCAGCCGCGGAGTCACATGGACTGAGTTCCAGGTTGAGCGTCAGCCAGGAGGGCGGCCCGTTCTTGAACTGCGCGGACGGGCCGCCCTGCTGGCCAGGGAACTCGGGGTGAAAACAATTTCCCTTTCCCTCACCCACACGGGTAGCCTGGCGATGGCCTCGGTGGTGATGGAAGGCTAACCAAAGTTGTTCGCGTTGAAGTGCCGGCTTAAGAGTCTGCGTGAGAACTCCGCACTGAGTCCCGAAGGGACGGCTGAAAGTAGCCCAGGACGATAGTCCTGGGTTGTTTCTACATAACCAGGGCAAAGCGGTTGATATTTCAACCAGAGAAGCTCCTTTGGATGCCGTGTTTTGGCTTTGTATTAGTTAGGGCACGACTTTAGTCGGGCCCTGATACAAACTGCGTTTTCGTAGGCTCTTCACCCGCACGCTTCCATGCCGCCGCTCCTGCGCCCTTCTCTTAAGCAAAGGCCGCATGATGGGGTCTGCAGTTCAGCGGGCCTCTCCAGCAAATGTTTTTCAAAGCGATTTGCTAACGTTCGCAAATACGTCCTTTGTTTCATCAAGATGCTCAAGATGCTCAAATAAGTCCTTTGTTTCGTCAAGATGCTCAAGATGCTCAAGCAATTAATTTGATCATCTTGCCCATCATTGTGCTTGTACCGCGACAGCCCAAGTCCGATGCACACGATCATGCAGACGCATGACTGCGGCCCACTTTGGAGCGATTTGTTGCTTCCTGCTGTCACGCTACAGGCGACCAGGACTGTCGTCCAGAGGGCTATCAAATAATGATGTGGATAAGCGGGAGGGGAACTCCGCCATCGGTCGAGGCTGAGGGTGACCGCTTCTGCTGGCCCTCCTTTTCAGACACTCTCGGCACGCTTCGACTCAGAAAAATGTAGAAACTCGATGCCCAGGACGATAGTCCTGGGTAAACCGCCACGAATCTGGACTAGTCCCGCCAGGGACGGCTGAAGTTTTTACCCCCATGTTCAGCCGTCCCTTCGGGACTCAGCGCAGAGTTCTCACGCCGGCTTAAGCCCATAAGAGCGCCATTTGATATGCTCAGTCCCAGCAGGAAAAAGGGGGTCTGTGCCGAGCCAGCAGGAAGTCCAGTGGTCACAACTGAAAGTGGGCGTTCTGGTCCTTGTGGCAGTGGCGGCCCTGACTGCTCTCGTTTTCCTCATGTCGGGCAGTACCGGCGGCATCTTCACCAGAAAGATCACTCTTCGCTCCTATTTTGAGAATTCCGCCGGCCTCAAAGAGGGCGCTCCCGTCAATCTCGAAGGGGTTACCATCGGCAACGTCCTCAGGGTCAAAATCGTGCCCGAGCGCAAGCTCACCCCGGTCGAAGTAACGATGAAGATCGGAAACAGGTATAGAGAGGCAGTTCACACGGATTCGACTTCCAGTCTCGAAACCATCGGCGTTCTGGGCGATACCGTGGTGGATATCAATAGCAAGACCGCCACCGGCCCGGCAGTGCAAAACAACGCAGAACTCAGGACCAACGAGACCCCTAACCTCTCCGACGTCATCAAGTCCAGCCAGGGGACGATTGAGCAGTTGAATACCATCCTGGCCAAGGTCGACCACCTCGCCGACACGCTCAATTCGACCAAAGGCTCGATCGGCGAGGTAATCAACAGTCCTGACCTTTACAACAAAGCCGTCGCTACTTTGAATGAGTTGTCGCAACTGGTCGATACCGTGGCCAATGGTAAAGGCTCGATCGGCAAGCTGCTGGCTGACGACACCCTGTACAACCACGTGAACGACACCGTTGCCAAGCTGGACAAGATGGCAACCAGTCTCGACGAAGGCAAAGGGACCATCGGCAAGCTGCTGAAGGACGAGACACTGGCCAACAACTTGAACCAGTCCGTGAGCAGCGCCAACCAGCTTCTTGCCGACATCAACGCCGGCAAAGGCGGCCTGGGCATGATCGCCAAAGATCCCCAGTTCGCGGCCAAACTGCGCGATACGGTGGACAAGCTCGATTCGGTCCTGAACCGGGTGGACAGCGGCGAGGGCACCGTCGGCCAACTGGTGCGCAATCCTTCGCTCTACAATAACCTCGACCAGTCGTTAACGGAAACGCGGGGGCTCATTGCGGCCATACGCGAGAATCCTAAAAAATACCTTACCTTCCATGTGAAGATTTTTTGAGGTCTATGAAGGTAGTTTGCATCCTCAGCGCTCTCTTCATTGGTAGCTGGCTCGCACAGGCACAAACGAATGTAGCCCCGGTCGAGCCCAAAGCCCCGGAGAGCTTTGACTTGACCGCCATCGACAAGACCGCTGACCCCTGCACCGACTTCTATCAATACGCCTGCGGCAACTGGAAGAAAAACAATCCCATTCCGCCCGACCAGGTGAAATGGGGCCAGTTCGCCCAACTGCGGGATAGAAACGACTGGCTGCTGTACAAGGAGTTGGAGGCAGCCGCCACCCCGGATCCAAAGCGGACACCTCTGGAACAGAAATACGGCGACTTCTACGCTGCCTGCATGAACACCGAGCTGGTCAATCAAAAGGGCGTGGCGCCACTCCAGTCCACGCTGGACACTATCAACGCATTCAGCGACAAGAAGCAATTGGCTGCGGTACTGGCTACGCTGGAGATTCGGGATGGCGTCAGCGGAGCCTTCGCCTTCGGCGTGGCCCAGGACCAGAAGGAATCTCAAAAGCAGATTGCCCAAGCCGGTCAGGCAGGTCTAGGGCTGCCCGATCGCGATTACTACCTGCTCGACAACCCGCGGATGCAGAAGATTCGCCAGGACTACATCGCCCACATGAGCAGGATGTTCCAGCTGGCGGGTGACACGCCTGAAAAAGCCGCCGGCGAGGCGCAGGCCGTCATGGCCATCGAGACTGCGCTGGCGCAAGGCTCCATGAGCCGGACCGATCGCAGGGACCCGGCCAAGCGCTATCACATCATGACGCTCGCGGATTTCGAGAAGCTAACCCCGGACTTCGACTGGCAGTCTTATCTGCACGGGATTGACATGGGGGCCTTCCAGACGCTCAATGTCAGCTATCCCCAATTCTTCACCACCATGAACGCGCAGATCACCACCCAGAGCCTGGAGGCCTGGAAGAGCTACCTCCGTTGGCGTGCCGTGCATGACGCAGCCCGCTGGTTGTCAGACCCGTTTGTCCAGGAGAATTTCAAGTTCTACGACACCGAATTACTGGGGCAGGAAGAGATGGCGCCCAGGTGGAAACGGTGCACCCAGGCCACCGACGAGGGCCTGGGGGAAGCCGTGGGCCAGGATTGGGTGAAGAAGTATTTCAGCCCGGAAAAGAAAGAGAACATGCTCGCAATGGTCAGCGCGCTCGAAGCTGCGCTGCACCAGGATATTGAGCAGCTGCCCTGGATGTCGGACGACACCAAAAAGAAAGCGCTCGAAAAGCTGGCGCTGATTCGTAACAAGATCGGTTATCCGGAGCACTGGCGAGACTACTCCACGCTGGAGGTAAAGCGCGACGATCTGCTGGGGAACGTAGCCCGCGCCGGCATCTTTGAAGATCGCCGCAACCTGAACAAGCTGGGCAAGCCAGTGGACGAGACGGAGTGGGGGATGACTCCGCCGACAGTGAATGCCTACTATTCGCCGCCCTTCAACGACATCAACTTTCCTGCCGGCATCCTGCAGCCTCCCTTCTACGACTATTCCAAGGATGCTGCGGTCAATTTCGGAGGCATTGGAGTGGTGATCGGCCATGAGATGACGCACGGTTTCGACGATCAGGGCAGTAAATACGACGGTAAAGGCAATGTGGCTGAGTGGCAGACGCCGGCGGACCGCAAAGCATTTACCGAGCGCACGGACTGCGAGGTGAAGGAGTATGGAAGCTTCGAGGCTGTGCCCGGGCTAAAGCTGAACGGCCAGCTTACCCTGGGCGAGAATACTGCCGACAATGGCGGCCTTCGCCTCGCCTACATGGCTCTGATGGATACCCTGGCCAAGGAAGCTCCGCCGCCGGAGATCGATGGCTACACTCCGGCGCAGCGGTTCTTCCTGGCCTTCGGCCAGGTATGGTGTTCGAACATACGCGAGCAGGCGGCGCGGAACTATGTTCTGACGGACCCGCATTCTCCGGGCAATTGGCGGGTGAACGGCGCGGTGCAAAATTTCGACGAGTTCGGCAAGGCATTCAACTGCAAGAAGGGTGCGCCCATGTATCCACAGAACGCCTGCCGCGTGTGGTGATGCGCACCTGAGCAAAGGGGAGCCGCTATAGCCGAAAGTGACTCTAGCTTTTACAATTAGCGACAGGATCCATTTTTATACAGTTTAGCTGCAAGGGCAGCCCTAGACCGCGACAGCGACCGGGATGAAGGAAACGCATGAAGTTCAGGAAATTCGGCCGGATTAGTCTGGCCTTGGCAGTATCCCTTGGAACGGGATTGGGAGTGACCTCCTGCAGTACGGATCATACAGTCGGCTATTTCTATGTTACCGGCTCGCAATACAATCAGATCTCCGCCTTCAAGATTGATAACAATCTCGGCAATCTGACCAATATCCCCAACTCTCCCTTTGCTTCCGGTGGGATCAACCCCATCAAAGAGCTGGTCGCCAATGCGGGGAAGTTTCTTTACGTCCTGAACGCGGGCTGCGGTGGAACGTCGCAGATTGCCTGTCCAACCGGCACGCCGCCAGACGAGACGGGAGCAAACATCTCGCTCTTCACCATCGGCGGTCAGGGTGGACTGAGCTTCCAGGCGGCTTACACCAGCCAGGGCAACCTTCCGGTTTCCATCGCGACGGACTCTTCCGGCAGCCATCTCTTCGTCCTCGATTCAACCGTTACCGATCCCACGAATTGTAAGGGCTATGTGAGCGGAAACCCGGCCACGATCTGTGGCGACATCACTGCCTTCAACATCGACCCCAATACCGGCAGGCTTTCGCTGATCACCAATCAAACAGTGAAGGATACTAATGGCGTCAACCTCTCGTACTTCCCGGTGGGCAGCGGCCCCATCAATTTCGTCGTAGTTCCGAGTAACTCGTTCATCTACACCATTGAAAACGGCAACCCGAACTACCCGGTCCCCCCGGGCGGGCAGAACCCCGATCCCCCGCAGGCTGTCTTCGTTTACTCGAACAGCAGCGGCCAGTTGACCCTGTCGCAAAATACTCCTATCCCCACCGGCGCTACCCAGCTGAGCTACATCTACGGCAGCCCCAAGTACGTGTATACGATCGATGCGCAGAATGGAACTACGCCGGGCGTGATTCAGCCCTGGACCATCGGCACCAACGGCGCGCTGCAATCACTGGTGGGCGGCCAGGTGGATAACTCGGGCACGGTCGCCAATCCGGGACCTATGATTGTCGACCATCAGGGCAAATTCCTCTACCTCGCCAACATGGGGCCCAACCTGACGGCAACCAGCGAGGCCAGTTCGGTGAGCGCATTCTTCATCGATCCGACGACCGGCAGACTGACGCCGATTCCGACCAGCGTAACCTTTGGCTCCGGATCCTCTCCACGGTGCATCCTGGAGGACCCTTCGAACCAGTACCTCTACATCGCCAGTTATAGTGACAGCCTGGTGACTGGTGCGGTGATCAACTCGTCCACCGGAACCCTGACCACGCTGCGGAAGGCCACCTCCTTCACTGCCGCCGGCCAGCCAACCTGGTGCGTCGCCAGCGGTACATTGTTCTAATGATCTTTTACAATGCAAGTGGACCCAAAAGATCTCTCCATAGCTCTGCTACGAACGGCAGCCCTGCTCCATTGGTTCGTTGGGCCAGGATGAAGGAAGCGCATGAAGTTGAGTAAATTCGGCCGGATCACCCTGGCCTCTGTGGTGTCCCTTGGTTTGGGATTCGGTGTTGTTGCGTGCGGACCCAGCAATACGATCGATTTTATTTACGTCACCTCCTCCAAGAACAACCCAGGCGAAATCAATGCCTACAAAGTAGATAGCGAAGTGGGAGCTCTGATTCCCCTGGTCGCGCTTCCCTACTCCTCCGGGGGCGCGAACCCCGTCGCCGATGTCGCGTCGCCCAACGGTAAGAATCTGTACGTCGTCAATCACGACAGCAACACGGTGGTGGTATTCGCCATCAGCACGGACGGCAGCCTCTCGCAGCAGCAGTCCTGCCCCACTCCGGGCAGCGCCCCCACCCAGTTGGCGATCAACAAGGCTGGTACTTACCTCTATGTTGTGGAGACTTACCAGCCGAGCTACAACGCCAACAATCCTGGGCCCGGGGGGCTGGTGGTCTTCCCCATCAATGCCACCGGGCAACTGGGCGCCACTTCGTGCACGCCGGTCGCGAATGGCACCAATGGTTTCTTCCCGGTGGGCAATAATCCAGTGGCGGTGAACGTCGTGGCCAGCGGAAGCTATGTCTACGCGGTCAACGAAAGTGACGCCACTCTCTCCGCGTTCCAGGTTGGCTCCAGCGGCGGCCTCACCTCGATTGGCACTTTTCCTGTCGGCGTCGCGCCCAATGCGATCGCCAGCGATCCCACCAGCAAGTTCATTTACGTCACCGATGGCGCCGCCAACCAGCTGGTCGGATTCCTGATTCAGCTCAACGGAACTTTGATCCCCTTGCAGACCCCGTTTAAGACGGACAATCTGCCCGATTCGGTCCAGGTCGATCCCAGAGGGATCTATGCCTACGTCGCAAACTATAATGCCAACGACGTGAGCGCCTATACCATTGATCGCGCCACCGGAAACGCCACCCAAATTGCCGGTTCGACAACCTATGCCGTGGATGCCGGGCCTACCTGCATCCTGATCGAACCCGCTGAAGCGCGCTATGTTTACACCTCGAACTTCCTTGGCAACACGGTGTCCGGCTTGGGTCTGAACCCTTCGACGGGAGCGCTCACGCCGGTGCAGAACACACCCTTCAAGGCCGCCGGGCAGCCTACCTGCACTGCTGCCATTACCCACGGCAACCATGCCATCGAGGTCATACAGCCCTGATTCTGCATAGAGGCGAGCCGTTGAAGCCGCCAGGAGCAAGTGGCCGAAAGCGGTCCAAACTCTTACAATGCAAATGGGAAATAACAGAAAGATTTTCTATCCATAGCCCTGCTGCGAACTGCAGCCCTGCTCCATTGGTTTGTTGGGCCAGGATGAAGGAAGCGCATGAAGTTGAGTAAATTCGGCCGGATTGCCCTGGCCTCAGTGGTATCCCTTGGTCTTGGATTCGGTGCTACTGCATGCGGACCCAGCAATACGATCGATTTTCTTTATGTCACCGCGTCCAAGCAAAACCCGGGACAGATCAGCGTATACAAAGTAGATAGCGAAGCGGGCGTTTTGTACCAGATCACCGACTCGCCCTATTCCTCTGGCGGGCGGAATCCTGTCGCTGATGTGGCGTCGGCCAACGGTAAGAATCTCTACGTCATCAATCATGACGACAATACGATTGTAGAATTCGCCATTGGCACCGATGGCAAACTCTATCCTCAGCAGACCTGCAACATGCCAGGTAGCTATCCCACCCAGTTGGCCATCAACAAGGCTGGTACCTATCTCTACGTAGTGGAGACGTACCAGCCGAACTTCAGCACCAACATTCCCGGACCCGGCGCGCTCGTAGTCTTCCCCATCAATGCAAATGGTCAGCTGGGCGCGACGAGCAGCCTGTGCCAGACGGTGCCAGATGGCACAAACGCTTTCTTCTCATTGGGGAATAATCCGGTCGCCGTCAACGTGTTGGCTAGTGGAAACTTCGTTTACGCGGTGAATGAAAGCGATGCCACCATCTCCGCGTTACAAGTTGGCTCCAACGGCGTGCTCAGTTTGATCGGCCTTTATCAAGGTCGGAACGGCCCCCAATGCGATCGCCAGCGATCCGGCCGGTAAATTCCTGTATGTCACCGACGGCGCTTCCAATCAGATGTATGGTTTCCTGGTGCAGTCCGATGGGTCGTTGGTGATGATGCCAGCCCCATTCAAGACCGATAACACGCCCAATGCCGTCGCCGTCGACCCTCGCGGCATCTACGCTTATGTCGCCAACTACAATGCTAATGACGTAAACGCGTATACCATCGACCCGTCTACCGGCAACGCCACCCCGGTCTCCGGTTCGACCACTTACGCGAGTTGGTACCGGGCCGCTCTGTATCCTGATCGAGCCGTCGGAAGGCCGCTATATCTACACCGCCAACTTTCTCAGCAACACAATCTCCGGCCTGTACCTTAACCCCGCGACCGGAGCACTCTCGGCGGTGCAGAATACGCCCTTCAGTGCCGCCCAGCAGCCTACCTGCAGCGCTGCGATTACGCATGGCAACCATACCATCGCACAACCCTGATTCCGCAAGCCGTGCTGCGGAGCCAATGCACGTCTAGGGTGATTCAGCCCGTTCGCCCCGCGCTCTCGTAGTGAATTCAACCTCGATTTCCTGGCCTGTGCGTCCCGGGTGCTCTTGTTACTCTGCGTTTGGACGGGATTGAACGGAGCCTGCTGTTCCGCTCAGAACCAATCCAGCGTGCCGTTGCCCGAGAACCCATCTCCACAGCCGGCCGCGCCTCAGAGCTTTTTTCAAAGACTCATTCAGTTCTATCGCCAGGACTGGCACGGCACGGCGCCTCAGGGTCCCTCACCGCCCAGACGTGGACTGCCCTCACCGCTTGAGTCACCGCCTTTTCCCAACTCCGATTGGTCTTATGGCGGATCCCCCGTCATCGGTGAGGCGGATACCAATAGCTATCCGTTGATGACTGCCTGGAACGGTGCCAGCAGCCGTACCAAGGTCTATGGCTGGGTCGAGCCCACAGTCAACTTCAGCACTTCAGCACACCGCAACGCGCCGGTGGCCAATGACGTCTACTCCAATCGCCTGGAAATGAATCAGCTGATTCTCTACGTGGAGCGACTGCCCGACTCGGTGCAGAGGGAGCATGTGGATGTCGGCTATCATCTGACCGCTTTTTACGGGACAGATTACAAATACACCACCGACAAAGGTTATCTGAGCAGCCAGTTACTGGTGCACAACCACCAATACGGCTTCGATCCGATTCTCGAGTACATCGACGTCTACGTGCCCAAGGTGGCCAAGGGAATGAACATCCGGGCCGGCCGGTTCATCTCCATCCCGGGAATCGAAGCCCAACTTACGCCCAATAACTACATGTTCAGCCATTCCCTGCTGTACTCGATCGATCCCTTCACCGACACCGGGATTCTCGCCACCGTGCAATTAAGCGATCAGTGGCTGGTGCAGGCAGGCATCACCGGAAGCCACGACGTTGCCCTGTGGACCAGCGATGCAAAACCGTCAGCCACGGCTTGCGTTAGCCATACCACCAGCTCGGTGAATAACAACGTCTATCTCTGTGCCAACGGCATCAACGACGGTAAATACGCCTACAACAACCTTCAGCAATACGATGGCACCTGGTATCACAAGTTCTCCAAAAACTGGCATACGGCGACCGAGGCTTACGTGATGTACCAACGCGACGTGCCCAGCACCACCGGCTCGATTAAGCCCCAACCCAACACCAATGGAGCCACCTGCCGTCCCGGCCTCGAGACTTGTTTTGCACCCGAGTACGCCGCCGTGAATTACATCCTGAGGCAGCTGTCCGAGCACGACTTTGTGGGTTTCCGCAGCGATTTGCTGAACGACAAGAAAGGCCAGCGCACGGGGGTCAACACCAAATACACCGAAAACACCCTGATGCTGAGCCACTGGATCGGGACGACGGTGCAGATACGGCCGGAGATTCGCTTCGATCGCGCATGGGATCGGAAGTCATACGACCAGGGAAGGCGGCAGAGCCAGCTTACCGTCGCCTGTGACCTGATCTTTCATTACTGAGGTAGGCACTAGAGCATTTTCACTTCTACTCTGCACAGGCAAGCGCCGCGAAGTGCGGCTTTTCTTGAGGAAAAGCCACGTCGGGAGTGGTTGCTCTGTATACACCGAAGTGAAAATGCTTTAGTGACGTATCAGGCTCCGCGGACAGCGCTCGGCTGCAGCCGGCGGATGATCCAGCCTCTTCCCGGCCGCTCAATGAGCCTCTTGGTCAGCAAGGCAGCGACGATCAACAACAGGTACGAGATCCATGGATCGAAGACGATCAGGCCGCTCTTCTCCAGAAAATGCGAATCGTGCAGCAGCGTCCACAGATTGAAGTGCAGCAGGTACAGGCAATAACTGGCTTCGCCGATGGCAATAAAGGGAAGCAGCCCAAAGAACCGCGCGACTGGATTCTGACCGGCCAGGCAGAGGATCACCCCCGCGAAAAGAGGCATCAGCAGACCATCGTGCATCATGACGTACGGCAGACGGTCTCCCACGCAAAGAATCAGATAGAGCGCCACAAAGGCAAAGAGCCCGGCTGCTAAACGCTTGCGGCTCTCCGGCCGAATCCTCTCATTGAGAAATCCCAGGGCCATGCCGAAGAGGAACGATGGCAAATGCTGCAGGGGCATGAATTTCAGCGCCCGCATCCAGATCCCAACCGAATAGCGGTCGGGATGGGCCTCGCCGTCGGGATTGAAGTGCATGTAGAGCGCCGGAAGCACCAGGCTGGAGAGCCACACAGCAAACAGGATCATCACCATGGTCCGCGCCTGCCGCGGACGACGGCGCGTGATGAGAAACGGGAACAAGAGGTAGAAGAACGCCTCGGTGGACATGGTCCACGCAGGCGTATTCCAGAAAGTGGACAGGGCGGGGTGCCATCCCTGCAGCAGGAGCGGGGTAAGAATCACTCCCAGGCCAAAATCCAGTTTGGTGTGCGCCTGTACCTCCTGCATCAGCATGCCTGCCGAGAGCAGCAGGCTGAAGGCATACACGGGATAGAGGCGAGAAAAGCGGGCGGTCCAGAAGCTGCGCGCCGTGAGCGTTCCACTCTGGGCACGATCGGCATAGTTATAGGTGAGGATGAAGCCGGAAAGCAGCAGGAAGAAGCTGACGGAGATGTATCCGCCGTTCACGATGGGGCTGAGCGGTCCAAACGAATGCGGATCTGAAAAATGGAAAAAGACCAGATTGAGGGCGGCAAAGCAGCGTACGCCGGTGAGCGCCGGAAGTTGTGATCGCCGTGGGACCGAAACGGCAGCCGGCTTAACCAGCACCGGACCCGCCGGCGGCTGGGGGGCCTGTATTGCCGGGACGAGGGCCGATCGTTCTGGGACCCGAAGTGCTGGGGCGAGCTCCGCGATTGTGCTCAGGGGGGTCAGGCGGTCACCAGGGAACCGACCTTTTCTCCGCTAACCACGCGCAAGATGTTTCCGGGCCGATTCATGTTGAAAATGATCATGGGCAAATTATTGTCCTTGCACAGGCTCACCGCGGTGCTGTCCATAACCTTTAGACCGAGCCGGAGGATTTCCATGTAGGTAATTTGCTCGAATTTAACCGCGTCTTTGGTAATAACAGGATCCGCGTCATAAATCCCTTCCACTTTAGTGGCCTTAAGCAGCACGTCTGCTTTGATTTCCATGGCGCGCAGCGAGGCAGCCGTATCTGTGGAAAAGTACGGGTTGCCCAGACCGGCGGCAAAAATGACAACGCGACCCTTCTCTAGATGACGGATAGCGCGTCTTCGGATGTATGGCTCCGCCACCTGGTTCATCTCGATGGCCGACATGACACGGGTCTGCACCTCGCACTTTTCCAGCGCATCCTGCAGGGCGAGCGCATTGATGACCGTAGCCAGCATCCCCATGTGGTCGGCGGAAACCCGGTCCATCATGCGCGCCTGTTCGGCCACGCCGCGGAAAAAATTGCCGCCGCCCACCACGATAGCGACTTCCACGCCGAGATCCCGGACCGCCAGAATCTCCAGCGAAATTTCATGCAGCCTGGCTACGTCTACACCGAAGCCGCGGTCAGCCGCCAGTGCTTCTCCCGACAGTTTGAGCAGGACTCTCTTGTACATTCAAGCAAAGTATCGCACATCCAGACCGAGCTGCCCTCCCTCGGGAGGGCGCCGATTTTGCTATCTGTTTCGATTCGAATCCAACTGGAAAGACTCACGTTACCAAAGAGTAGAGGACCTGAATAAGCGCACAAAACCAAGCCCCTCCACTACGCGGTTTCGCTTTGTATCAGGGCACGACTTTAGTCGGGCCACCAGGGCCGCATAAATGATTGGGCTTTAAAGCCCCTGTTAATTTGTGATGGCGACAGAAAAAGCGCAGCGGCTAAACAGGCTGCGGAAAAAGTCGCTTTTGCAAGTGGATTTGGTTGCTCACGTACGGGCTGGGCCTTGTGCCGTCCCTGCGGGACTCGCCTCATGAACCTAATCCAACCCGGCACTGACGTGCCGGGCTACTGGTTGTCCCGTCCCTACCGGGACTGCTTCGTTCCAGTGTCCAAGGCCCCTCGAACCTCTCAACAGATTCCAGAACAGAGCGCTGTTGCGAGCAGAAGGCAGCCCGCATGGGCTTAAAGCCCAGATTTCTGTTGAGCTTTTATGGCCCGACTAAAGTCGCGCCCTGATACAAAGCCTTGACAATCCGGACAGTTCCCTCCACCTAGCTCCGCTGTGTCGAAAAACATCTGCAGTTCAGCTTTGAATGCCAAAGTTGACACCCGGGCAGAAAAGAAGGGCCGGGAATTTCCCGGCCCTTCGTCGTAACTTCAATACAGCGTTATTCCGCGGCGTTGGGCTTGATCTGGGCTACTGTCCAGACGGGATCGCCGACCTTGAAGCGAGCGAAGCGACGCACACTCAGGTTCTCGCCCAGCTTGCCGATCTTCTGCGCAATCAAGTCCTTTATGGCGAAGGACTGATCCTTGATGAAGGGCTGCTCGAGCAGGCAAACTTCTTCGTAGAACTTGCTCATTTTGCCTTCGACGATCTGGTCGATCACCTTAGCCGGCTTGCCGGTGGCCGCCGCCTGCGCCCGGTAGATATCCTTCTCCCGCTCCAGATCTTCGCTGGTCACGTCCTCGCGGCGGATATAACGAGGGTCGGTGGCGGCGATGTGCATGGAGACGTCCTTCAGCAGGTCCTGGAAATCTTCCGTCCGGGCGACAAAATCGCTCTCGCAGTTGATCTCAATCAGCACGCCGATCTTGCCCCCGGCATGAATATAGGTGCCCACAGCCCCTTCGGACGTGCTGCGCGATGCTTTTTTGGCCGCCGACGCCATGCCCTTCTTGCGCAGAACCACAACCGCCTGCTCCAGATCGCCCTTGGCCTCCTGAAGTGCATTGCGGCAGTCCATCATCGGCGCGCCAGTTTTCTCGCGAAGCTCCTTCACCTGGGCGGCAGAGATATTTTCAGTCACACTTGACATCCTCTTGCAATTCCTTTGCTGGCCTGTTAACAGGCCCTAAATGGCTAGTATAAAACCGCTTACAGCGTATGCTCGGCGACTTCCGGCTCGTCGATAGCGGCGATTACCCCGGGAGCCTTGCGGATGCCTCCCCCGAGCACAGCATCCAGATCGACCACTTCGGCATCGCCGGATGGCTCGTCGGCGCCGGCTTCCAAACCGGCAATTTCCACCGGAGCAGCCTCGAGCTGTTCATCGGCCGTCACCCCAGCATCGGCGGCACGCTTGTCGCCCGCCATCTGCACCCCTTCCACTACGGAGTCGGAGATCTTGGAGGTAAACAGGCGAATCGCGCGCAGCGCGTCATCGTTCCCTGGGATCACGTAGTCGACCACGGTGGGATCGCAGTTGGTGTCAACCACGGCGACCACCGGGATACCCAGCTTCCGGGCTTCCTTCACGGCGATAGCCTCGTTGTTCGAATCAACTACGAAAAGAGCGTCGGGCAAACGGCGCATGTTCTTGATGCCCGCCAGGTTCGCCTGCAGATGCTTGCGTTCCCGCTCCAGCCGGATGACTTCTTTCTTGGTCAGGAGCTCATAGCGGCCATCGGTGGCCATCTCATCCAGTTCCTGAAGGCGCTTGACAGATTTTTGTACGGTGATCCAGTTGGTCAGCAGTCCGCCTAGCCAGCGCTGATTGATGTAGAACATGCCGCAGCGGTTCGCTTCTTCGGCAATCGCGTCCTGCGCCTGGCGCTTGGTGCCGACAAACAGGATGACCTTGCCCTGCCCGGTCAGATCGGTGACAAACTTGCTGGCTTCCTTGAACATCTTCAAGGTCTTTTGCAGGTCAATGATGTAGATCCCATTCCGCTCACCGAAGATATATTCCTTCATGCGCGGATTCCAACGCTTGGTCTGATGCCCGAAGTGGACTCCCGCTTCGAGCAACTCCTTCATCGTGATAGTGGCCAAACTACCTCCTTGTGAATTGCATCCCGGCACGCCGGGATTTATTTCCCTCGCCCGCATCGCAGCTGCGAGCGGGGAAGATTTTGTACTGCAGTTACTTACAAATGCCTACTAGCGCTTGCTGAACTGGAACCGCTTGCGGGCGCCCTTCTGCCCATACTTCTTGCGCTCTTTGATACGCGCGTCGCGCGACAGCAGGCCATCAGCCTTCAAAGTTTTCCGCAGTTCGACATTGAACTCGAGCAGCGCACGGGCGATACCCATCTTCACCGCGTCGGCCTGGGCGCTGACTCCCCCGCCCTTGACCGTGGCCAGCACATCGAAGTTGGCGGAAAGCTCGGCTAACTCCAACGGCCGCTTGGCAGAAACCCGCTGCTGGTGGGTGACGAAATACGTCTCGAAAGGTTTCTGATTGACCACAAAGTTGCCGCCGCCGGGACGTAAAAATACCCGTGCCACGCTGGCCTTGCGACGCCCCGTTCCGTAGTACTGAACTAAATCTGCCATTACCGATGGTCCATCCTATTCTTTGCTTGTGCTCACTTAGAGCAGTTTCGCAATTACTGTGGACTGAAAACGATCGCGAGGAGTGGTTTTCCTTGAGAGAAAACCACGACAAGGCCTATCACTTCGGTCTACACCCAATGCGAAACTGCTCTAGCGGGCCGTCAATTCCAAAACCTCAGGCTGCTGCGCCTGGTGGGGGTGCTTATCCCCCCGGTAGACCTTGAGCTTGGTTGCCATCTGGCGGCCCATCTTGCTCTTGGGCAGCATGCCCTTGATTGCGTCCTCGACGATCTTTTCCGGCCGGCGCGCCAGCAGGCGCACGAAAGATTCTTCCCGCAACCCGCCGGGGAACCCGGTATAGCGGCGATAGACCTTCTGCTGGCTCTTGAGGCCGGTCAGGACCACCTTCTCCGCGTTGACCACGATCACGTGATCGCCCATGTCGATAAAGGGCGTGTATTTGGGGTTTTTCTTGCCGCTCAGGGTGCTGGCCGCTTCGGTTGCCAGACGCCCCAGCGTCTTGCCGCTGGCGTCCACCACAAACCATTTGCGGGTGATATCGTGCGAGCTCGGAAAATACGTAGACATCGTTACCAGTTCTCCCAGGGAACCCTCTTTGGGACGCCAATGCACACCGCAAAAACCTCGCGGCCGGCAAAATGCTTTCCCGCAAACGAAAGGTTCTAAATCGCTTGAGTGGCGAAGAATTGATTTAGAGCGATGTGAAAACGCTCAAAGCGCTTCTTCGGGTTCGCTTTCCTGGCAGGCTACCTGGGCTCGCTCAATCTTCAGATCGGTTTCCCGTGAAGCGGCTTCCCGGACTTCACTTCTTTCGGATCAAACAACGACTACAGAGGGCCGAACGCGGCGCTGCGCAAGAAGATCAGAGTAACGCAATTGGGCAAGAGAGTCAACCGGGGTAGGGTTACTACTCGCGCACAAAAGAGGCATTTCCACTTCATTCCAAACGACATACGCTCTCCTTGGAATATAGCGGAGGTCCCCTTCATGACACAACGTGCCTCTGAATCCCTGGTAGCTGCGCTCATTCGCGTCGGGTTGTTGCTGGCCCTGGCCATCATGCTGATGGCCGAGAATGCCCAGGCTCAACTGACGTCCCATCATTCTCGGACTGGCAATTCCACGAGCTTGCAGCTGCGCATTCATGCTGCCGGCACTCGAACGAACCGGAAGTAGCACGTACCCTGCCGGCAAGTTGGAGCAAGGAGACCTATGAAGTTTGAAAAGCAGCTTTCGTCCCTGATCACCGCGGCCTTACTCTGCGGTACATTGACTTCCCTCTCGAGCGGGCAGGAACCGGCGCCCGCCGGCGGAGCGGTGGCGAGTGTTCCAACCGCGTCCCCTGTGACCGATGCAGCTTTGCTCAAGTCGACTGCTCCTCTTACCGAGGATGCCCTGCGGGCTCGCTACGTCGGCAAGTTGATCTTCCTCCGCGGCTCCTACCTCGGCGACGATCTGGAATTCGACATGGACGGCAAGGTGAACGGTTCACCGACCGTCGCCTCCTTTACTCTTTCCGCCTTCGAGGTTCGGAAAGTGAAGCTTTCCAAGCACAAGCTGGACATTGAGGCCGATCGCTACGGATTGCATTTCTTCGGCGCCCTGCCCTACGAGGACGACACGCAGGCCTTTGACAAGGTAAAGATCTCCAAGAAGCCGGTCCATATCTCCATCGAGCGTGAGGTCATCGTCATCCCCAAGGTGAAGAAGGACAAGAAGAAGAGTGAGCCTACACCACAGGAGGTAGCGGCGGCTCAGACGCTGAAGACCAGGGATGCGGCGGCAACCACCGACGTGGCAGCGACTACCAACGCGCCTAAACCCGCCACCCCAGCCGCGACCACGGAAACCTACAAAGCCCTGGCAGCCGTTTCTCCGGAACATAGCGCCATGGTCATGAATAAGGCTCTGGACAATGTCTTTGCCAGCGACATCGACCCGCGCATGATGTCTCATCTGCCCGACTACTGGCAGGAATACTTCAACAGCAAGAGCCAGCACCGTCAGTTCATGCCCGCCGATGCCAGCATCAAGGCGAT
This sequence comes from uncultured Acidobacteriaceae bacterium, assembly GCA_963796145.1. Classification (GTDB taxonomy): domain Bacteria; phylum Acidobacteriota; class Terriglobia; order Terriglobales; family Acidobacteriaceae; genus PALSA-350. The sequence continues at coordinate 101,016 of CAWCKO010000002.1, forward strand.
GGGCGACGGCATGACGCCGCCCAAGGTTCAGAACAGCATCGATCCTAGCTCCAATGAATACGCACAGAAGTACGGGATTGCGGGCATGGAGCTACTGCGTACGGTTGTCGATGCCCACGGAGTTCCGCGGCAGATGGCCATCGCCCGCCCCATTGGCTTTGGGTTGGACGAAAAGGCAGTGGATGCCATCAAGAACTCGCACTTCACTCCGGCAACCCTGAACGGTCAACCCGTCCCGGTAGTGGTTGATCTGGTCGTCACCTTCCGCATCTACTCCAACCGGACCAAACCAGGTTCGGTGCAAAAGGGATCGAAGGCTACTGTTCTGGCTGCTTCGGTGGCCGATACAGATGCTACTCTGGGTCGGTGAGCCAGCGCTTTCTCAACCTGATCCGCGGCGGCGCAACGGCGGAAGTCGCCGCCGCCGCGGAAGAAGATCCATCGTTGATTGCATGCAGAGACGCCCAGGGCGTCTCTGCTTTTTTGTGGAGCATTTATCACGGGCAGCCGCTGATCCGGGACTTCCTGCTTGCGCACCTGCCCGCTCTGGATGTTTTCGAGGCCTCCGCCCTGGGGGATTGCGGCCGCATCGAACCGCTGCTGCGGCAGGATCCGATGCTGGTTCATCAGACCTCGGCCGACGGCTGGGCGCCTCTCCACCTGGCCGCCGCATTTGGCGGACCCCAGGCAACGGCTCTGTTGCTCGCCCACGGCGCGCACGTGCACCGCTTTTCGCGCAACCCCATGCACAACCAGCCACTGCATGCCTGTATTGCCTTGAGCCGGGACTGCGAGACCGTTCGCATCCTCATTGCCCAGGGAGCGGACGTCAACATGGAGCAGGCCGGAGGCTATACTCCCCTGCACCAGGCAGCCGCTGCGGGGCTGGAGGAGCTCACCCAGATACTCCTCGAAGCGGGAGCGAACCCGGCGAGCCTTTGCCACCAGGGCAAGACACCAGCCGACTACGCGCGCGAACGAAACCACGACGCCGTAGTGCGGCAACTTTCAGCTTCGCGCGTTTAGCAAGAGAACAGCACCCCATGCGCTCCCGGATTTCCTGCAGGCACTGCAGCCCGTGCACTTCGTGTCCAATAATTTCATACGACCTAAAGGTAAAATCCGGGTTTTCCGCAGGGAGCCTGCTGTTTCTCTACTCGTAGGCCAATGCCTCGATCGGATCTTTGCTGGCAGCTTTCAGAGCAGGGTAAGTTGCGCCCACCAGCGCCCCGCAAAACGCAATCACCGTGGCCTTGACAATCCAATCAGGAGTGACGGGAAAAAGAAGGGTGGGAAAGCGGTTGTCCATCACTGCCTTCAACGCAAACGTAATCCCAATCCCGAGAGCGATGCCAACTATGGCAAGAAACGCGGTTTCCCGCAAAACGAGATTGACGACGTAGACCTTGGAGGCGCCCAACGACTTCAGAATGCCGATCTCACGGGTTCGCTCCAGCACCGCCGTGTACATGGCCTGAAAGATAACAATGAATCCAACAACTACAGCGATTCCGATCACCACGCGCAGAGCATTGTTGAAGGCGGGCAAGTGCTCCGGGGTCATTTGGGAGAGTGTTTCCGCCAGGGTCTGCACCTGGTAATCAGACATCCCAGGCCGGGCGTGGATCTCCTGCACGATAAGGTCTTCGTTCTTAGGGTCATCGCTTTTCACGAAGATGAGCGAGGCATTGTTCTCCGAGCCGATCAGCCCACCCAAGGTGCGGATGGGTAGATACTTGCGCCCACCCTTACCGTGCTCGACGATGCCGCAAATGCGAAACTTGTGATTGAGCAGCGTGATCGTATCGCCCACAACGTAGTGCTGGCCGGAACGGGCGAAGACATCGTCGACCAAGACGTCGTCAGGCCCCTGGAACGGACCCCCGGAAAGGAAGACAAAGGGTCGCAACGCGTTGAAGCTCGCATAGTCGATGCCCCATATCGTTTCCACCGCGGCGGCCACGGAGATTTGCTGAATTGCCGGCGAGGCCACAACCACGTGCTGGAGCTGGCGCAAAACATCGGCCACCTTGGCCGGGATTGGCGCGCCACTTACCCCAGTCAGAAAGGTCGCATTGGGCGGGCGGACGATCAGATCCGCGCCAATGCCGCTGGTACTCCGGCGTGAACCTTCGATCTGGCCAACCATGATGCCCACGATCGACAGGATCATGGCCACCTCGATGGCCACCGCGAGGATGCTGATCGACGACCGCAAGGGCCGGTGCAGCAGGTTGCCGATGACTAACCTATTCATGCTATTCGCCTGACTGAGCCGAGTGTAGCAAAATTAACGGCATGGCTTGAGTGGAGCTCCTGTGGCGCAAGGGCCGGCTGCTTGCAGTAACTCAAAAGATGCTGTAGCACGCACAAACTAAAGGGCTATACGATTAGTTTTTGACCTGGCAACCAAGCGGTCTTATGGTTGAGAATGTCGGCATAGACCCGCCGATGGGTGCAATGTATGGGGAATTTTGGCGACACATTGCGGCAGGAACGGGAGTTCCGCGGGATCACTCTGGACGCCATTACCCGGGTCACGAAGATCAGCAACCGCCATCTGGTAGCCCTCGAACAGGAACACTTCGATGTTCTCCCGGGAGGCGTGTTTAATAAGAGCATGGTGCGGGAGTATGCCCGGGTTGTGGGGCTCGATCAGGAGGAATGGGTTGGACGCTACCTCTCCGCGCACCGGTCGGCCGGAACAGTCAACGATGAAGACGGTTGGATGCGGTTCGCCGAGAATGCCAGCAAAGCGCGGGGTGAAAGCGCACTGGGGAACCGCCCCGACCAACGGCTGCGCTGGACGGGAATCGGGATCCTCCTGCTGCTGGTGGCCGGCCTCAGTTGGTTCGTATGGACTTACGTCCACAGGAAAATCTCTCTCGGTACGCCTCCGCATGTGACCCAAACCGCTGCAGCAGTTACTTTCAACAGCACCCGGGTAACGGGTAACGCCCATTCGACGGCAGGACGTGAGAAGAGTATTTTGCCCGCCTGATCCCCCTCTGATACCGTCTAACAAGGCTCACTAAAAAAGGCTCACAGGACAAGCAAGCGCCGTGAATGCCCCCCGGCCGATCTAGAAACAGGAGGAAGTTGCTTTGCCACAACACGATAGATTCTTGTTTACATCCGAGTCGGTGACCGAAGGGCACCCCGATAAAATCGCCGACCAGATCTCCGATGCGATTCTCGATGCCTGCCTGGCGCAGGATCCCTTCAGCCGCGTAGCCTGCGAAACTCTCACTGCCACTGGACTGGTAGTCATTGCAGGCGAGATCACAACCAAAGCGTACGTCGACTTTCAGTCCCTGGTGCGTGGCGTGGTGGCGTCCATCGGCTACGATAATGCGCTCTACGGCTTCGATTCCAATACCTGCGCTGTCATCTCCAGCATCAATAAGCAGTCCGGCGACATCGCCATGGGCGTGGATACCGGCGGAGCCGGCGATCAGGGCATGATGTTCGGCTACGCCACCAACGAGAACGAAGATCTGTTGCCGACACCGATCTCGCTGGCCCACAAACTCAGCCACAAGCTGACCCAGGTGCGCAAGACCGGGCTGCTCTCCTACCTGCGGCCCGATGGCAAAAGCCAGGTAACGGTGGAATACGACAAGGACATGAACCCCGTCCGGATCGACGCCGTCGTCATCTCCACCCAGCATTCCGAGAACATCTCTACCGAGGAGCTGCGCGCCGACATCCTGAAGCACGTGATCCAGGCCACCTTGCCCTCTAAACTGCTCGATGCCGACACCAAGTACCACATCAACCCGACTGGCCGTTTCGTGATCGGCGGTCCGATGGGTGATACCGGACTGACCGGGCGGAAAATCATCGTCGACACCTACGGCGGCATGGGACGCCATGGCGGCGGCGCATTCAGCGGCAAGGATCCGACAAAAGTGGACCGGTCGGCGGCTTACATGGCCCGCTACATTGCCAAGAACATCGTGGCTGCCGGCCTCGCCAAGCGTTGTGAAGTTCAGTTGGCTTACGCCATTGGCGTGGCTGATCCGGTCAGCGTGCTGGTGGAGACTTTTGGCACCGGAGTCGTGGACTCAGCCAAGCTGCAGCAAATGGTTCGCGCCAATTTCAAGCTCACGCCAAAGGGCATTATCGAGAGCCTCGACCTGCGCCGTCCGATCTATCGCAAGACTGCGGCGTACGGTCACTTCGGGCGTGCCGATGCGGACTTTACCTGGGAAGCCACCGACAAAGCGCAAGTGCTGCGCGAGGCGGCTGGCCTCAAAGGAAAGCCGGAGCTCGCGCCCGCAGCGAAATAGAAATAATTCACCGGCAAGATACGGATAGTTTCGCCCTCTGCTTTGGGTTGATGATTGTGGCATGTCAAGCATCCAACAGCCCGATCTCAATCCAACGCAGGCGTGGCGGCAGGTTTTGGCGCGAGATGCGAGCGCCGACTTCGTCTATGCCGTAGCCAGCACTGGAATATTCTGCCGCCCTTCCTGCCCCAGCCGGCGGCCTGCCCCAGCCAATGTACGCTTCTTCCCCGACGCAGCCGGAGCGCTTGCCGCCGGGTACCGTGCCTGCAAGCGGTGTGCCCCTCTCGGTGAGCTGCGCGAAGCTGCTACCGTGGCGCGTCTGTGCCGCTATCTTGCCGCCCATCGCGACCGTGCCGTGACCCTGGCCGATCTGGCCCGGATTGCCAAGAGCAGCCCCTTTACCATCCAGCGAAAGTTCACCCGGGTTTTAGGCGTCAGCCCGCGTGAGTATCAGGCGCAACTGCGGGCGAGCGAGGTCCGGCGCAGTCTCTCCGAGCCTGGAGCCAGCGTAACGGACTCGATCTACCAGGCGGGGTACGGATCCTCCAGCCGTTTTTACGAACAGGCGGCAGGAAGTCTAGGCATGAGCCCCACCCGTTTCCGGGAGCGTGGTTTGAACGAGACCATCCGCTTTGCAACCGCGCCTTGCGAGCTGGGACTTCTGCTGGTTGCGGCCACCGATCGCGGGGTGTGCAGCGTCATGTTGGGCGACCAACCAGCCCCGCTCGAACAATTGCTGCGGCAGCAGTTTCGGGCGGCAAGTGTCGTTCCGGATGCCACCGGGATGGCGGAGCAGGTGGGGGCTATTCTCGCCGCGATGACCGATCATCCAGCGGCTGGGGATATCCCGCTGGATGTGCGCGCAACCGCATTCCAGGCGAGGGTTTGGCAGGCTTTGCGGCAGATCCCCCGCGGCCAGACACGCAGCTATGCGGAACTCGCCAAGGCGGTCGGTCAACCGACTGCTGTCCGGGCCGTGGCCCGGGCCTGCGCCACCAACCCAGTGGCCATAGCCGTACCCTGCCACCGCGTCATCGGCAGCAACGGCTCACTAACCGGCTACCGCTGGGGCGTAGAACGCAAGAAAACTCTGCTGGCAATGGAACAGGGGAGCAGTTAGGACAAGGAGAAACAGCTTACGGTGTCAGAGCAAGCCTTTAGTCCCGAAGGGACGGCTGGAATTTTAGCCCCATGTTCAGCCGTCCCTTGCGGGACTGATCGAATTGCCTATGTTTACCCAAGACTACCGTCCTGGGCTACTTTCAGCCGTCCCTTCGGGACTCAGTGCAGACCTCTCACGCAGACTCTAAAGCCCTCATTATTCCCGCGCGTCTACGGCCCGACTAAACCCGAACTAAACCTGTTTGTTACCGGTGGCCAGCACGGTTTGAAAAAACGGTGCTTCCGTCTCCTTATGCACAACCGCGGTTTCCACGTTTGCGAAACCGGGCCGGCCCAGCAGCAGCTCCAACTCCACTTCGCTGAAACCGAGCCAGACGTCGGCATATAACTCCCTCGCTTCGGCAAAGCGGTGTTGCACCAGATCCAGGATGGCAATACGTCCGCCGGGCTTCAAAATGCGCCACGCCTCCGCGATCGCGCGGTCCGGATGGAGTGCGTGGTGCAGAGACTGGCTGAAAAGCGCCAAGTCCACCGAGCCATCTGCAATGGGTACCGATTCCAGGTCTCCCTTGCGATACTCCAGCGCCGGGACGCCCTGCTTCCGCGCCAATGCGCTCCCCAGCTCGACCATCCGGTCTGAATTGTCGACCGCAATTACTTGTTGCGCGCGCTGGGCCAGCAATAGCGAAAAGGCTCCTTCGCCCGCACCCAGGTCGGCGATCACCATTGGCGGCAACAGCAGTAACAAGGCCTCGGCAATACTCTTCCAGGAGCGCCCCGGCACGTACTCCCGTCCCAGCCGTCCCGCCATGTCGTCGAAAAAAGCTCGCGTCTTGTCCTGCCGCTTGCGCAGCACCAGTTCCAGGGCAGCCTGGTCGTGCTGTGCTTCCGGCAGTTCTTGAGGAGCCTGCTGAAGCAGCGTCAGCAGCTGGGACAATACCTCGCCACCAGACTTCGAGCGATACCAGATGTTCTTGCCGGCGCGGCGATCTTCCACCATGCCGGCGTGCTTCAATTGCGCGAGGTGGGTCGAGATCGAGCTCTGCCCCATGCCCAGAATCTCCTGCAGCTCGGCTACGGAGAGTTCCTCTCGTGACAAAAGTAACAACATGCGCAGGCGATTGGTATCACCCAGCACCCGCAGAGATTTTACGATTGACGTCACGGCCATTACTGACTATTGTATCAATATATTCTGATGTATCGATATGAGGCTATAAATATGTCACCAGCAACGATCGACCGCACTGCCGCCGTTCCCGCTTACAAGGTGGCTGACCTTTCCCTGGCCGACTGGGGCCGCAAAGAGATTTCGATTGCCGAGCACGAGATGCCCGGCCTTATGTCCATCCGCCGCAAGTATGCCGCGGCCAAGCCGCTGGCCGGCGTGCGCATTACCGGCTCCCTGCACATGACCATTCAGACCGCGGTGCTGATCGAGACCCTGGTCGAACTGGGCGCCAAAGTGCGCTGGGCAAGCTGCAACATCTTTTCCACCCAGGACCATGCCGCTGCTGCAATCGCGGTCGCAGGCGTTCCGGTCTTCGCCTGGAAAGGCGAATCGCTGGAAGACTACTGGTGGTGCACCGCCCAGGCCCTCGATCATGGAGAAGGCAAGGGACCGCAGTTGGTAGTAGACGATGGCGGCGACGTCACTCTCCTGATCCACAAAGGCTATGAGCTGGAAGAAGGCGACGGTTGGGTCAACACCCCGTCTTCCAACCACGAAGAACAAGTCATCAAGGATCTGCTGAAGAAGATACACGCCGAAGATCCTAAGCACTGGCACGAGGTTGCCAAGAACTGGCGCGGCGTTTCGGAAGAAACCACGACCGGCGTCCACCGTCTGTACAAGATGAAGGAACAGGGCAAACTGCTGGTTCCGGCGATCAACGTCAACGATTCCGTCACCAAGTCAAAGTTCGATAATCTTTATGGCTGCCGTGAATCGCTGGCGGACGGCATCAAGCGGGCGACCGATGTAATGGTGGCCGGCAAGGTTGCCGTAATCTGCGGCTACGGCGACGTAGGCAAGGGTTCGGCCCACTCTCTGCGCGGAATGGGTGCCCGAGTGGTGGTCACCGAGATCGACCCCATCAACGCCCTGCAGGCGGCAATGGAAGGCTTCGAAGTCACCACCGTGGAAGACACCCTTGGCCGCGGCGATATCTACGTAACCTGCACCGGCAATGTGGACGTGCTGACGTTGGAACACCTGTCGCATATGAAGGATCAGGCCATCGTTTGCAACATCGGCCACTTCGATAACGAAATCCAGATCGATCGTCTGAACAATGCGCCCGGGGTACAGAAGGTCAACGTCAAGCCCCAGGTGGACCAGTACAACTTCCCAGCAGCCAAGGGGAAACCGGCGCACACCATCTACGTTCTGGCCGAAGGCCGCCTGGTGAACCTGGGTTGCGCCACCGGACATCCCAGCTTTGTGATGAGCAACAGCTTCGCTAACCAGACGCTCGCGCAGCTTGACCTCTGGAAGAACAAAGACACCTACAAAGTTGATGTTTACACCCTCCCCAAGCACCTCGACGAGGAAGTAGCGCGCCTGCACCTGGAGAAAATCGGCGTGAAGCTGACCACCTTAACCCCGGCGCAAGCCGACTACCTGGGCGTAGCGCCGGAAGGCCCCTACAAGCCCGAAACCTACCGCTACTAAAACAACTAAGTACAATCAAAGGGCCCCGGTCAAACTGGCTGGGGCCCTCTCTTTTGCCCCGGTATCTCTTTCGCTGCCGTGAACGTCTTATGAGCATGAAACAGAAAGTCCCTCTCCTGGCCTGCCTGTTGATTCTCAGCTCACCGCTGCTCGCCCAGGCGCCCGCTGCAGCCACTACCCATCCGCCGGTAGAAGCGATTCAGTCCACCACCGTGGATGCCTCGGTACTCAAGGCGCGCAAGGGCTCTTACTCCTTCAAGCTCGATAGCGGAGACTGGACCGACACCGGCGTCCCGGTCGCCCCAGGCGACCACCTTAACTTCACCGCCACCGGCAACCTGACCCTGGCCGACGGACGATCCGCTCCGCCCGACGGGCTTACCCGGGGATGGAAAGACCTGATCCGTATTTATCCGCTTAACTCGGCCAACAGCGGCGCCGTGATCGGCCGTATCGGGAATGAAGCTGCGGCCGTTCCCTTCCTCATCGGCGCCAGCAAAGATATGGATGTTTCCGCTACCGGCCATCTTTACCTACGCCTGAACCTCACCTCCGATCTCTCCGGAAGCGGAACCATCGCTGTGAACATGAAGCTGTCAAACCAGCCGACGCAGAAGACCGTCTCCGCGCCCGATCTGGTTCATCTTTTGTCACCGCAACTGTTCGCTGACATCCCCCGCCGGGTCGGGGATCTGCAAGGCAATCCCGGCGACATGGTTAACTATGCTTTGATCGGCACCCAGGACCAGGTGACCAAGGCATTCGCTGCCGCCGGCTGGGTACAGGTGGACAAGACCACCCAGGATGCAGTCGTCCATGGTTTGATTTCGACCCTTTCCCACGCGGCCTACACCGAGATGCCGATGAGCACACTCTACCTGTTCGGCAGGTCGCAGGATCTATCGTTTGCCCGCGGCGACCCGCTCGCGGTGGCCGCTATCCGCCACCATCTGCGAGTGTGGAAGACCACAGAGACAGTGGGCGGCCAGCCGTTTTGGGTGGGATCGGCCACTCACGATAATGGGTTTGAGAAAGACCAGCGCAATGGCGGAGTCACCCATCACATCGACGCCAATATCGACCAGGAGCGTGATTTTCTGGAGCAGAGCTTCGCCGGAGCCGGCGTTCTGGCCGGCGCAGCCTATGTAATGCCTGCCAACCCTCTGACAACAGCAAAGACCGCGACCGGCGGCACCTTTCAATCCGACGGGCGGATCGTGGTAATGGATTTGAAGTGAAAGCTACCGCGGGGCAGTGGGAGGGACTGAGACAGGCGGCGGCGGAACACGTGGCTGTAGCTTCACCATCTTGTCTTTGAAAATCTTGCGCGCGATATCCGGCCAGAATTCATTGAAGAGACCGCCAAATGCCCCGTACGCGGTGACGGTGAAACCACGCTCGAGAGTCAAGCCTGCGCCGCGATCCGAAGCCGGATAATACAGGTTCGAGATTCCGCCGGCGGCCAGGTTCCCCAATATATTGGAGTAGTTCGGCCCATGGCTTCCGTTATCATTCTTGCACCATACGGTGGTCGAAAGAGCATAGAAAAAGCGCGACGAAAAGCTTCCTTGTCCTCGCCGGAAGTATCGCGGGTCCTGCTTTAACAAAATGGGAAAAATCGCGTTCCCCAGCATGGTGCCATCGAAGTTATCCGCGTAAGAGGCCCCGAACCGTTTTGCGTACCCCTGTGCTCCCTGCCCATATCCGGTAAAATCGTCCTCCGCCTGGCTGAGAGCAGCATCGAATCCGGCGATGCCGAAGGCAACCGGATCCGTGGCGGTGCGCCAGGCAAGATGCAGCTTCTGCTTGCGCGAAAGCGGAGCTGCATCCTGGTTGTACGAGACGTTGAAGTTGGGCACGACCCCGGCGATGCGTTGCCGCTCCTGCTCCTTGAGCTCCGCTTCGGCCTTTTGTTGCGGCGTTAGCGGTGGCGTTTCGGTTTGCACCCCGACGACGGGTACAGGTGCATCGGGCACCGAAGTTGAGGGAGAAGCGGAGGGGAAAGTTGGGGTGGCTGGTGTCTGTGCCTGGGCAGCGCCCACTAAACAAAGCGCCAGGAGCGATGCGGGCAGCCCCAAAGACGAACGGAAAAGTGTCACGCTTGTCCTTGTTGCAGGAAGGGTTCCATCGCTTGTCCTCTCGCCAGGTTTTCTCACCGCGATCGCGTTCGCGGAGCGTACTACTGCAATAATTGCCCTTCGCCCTCATGGCAATCTTTCTGGCAAACAATTCCTAATGGGATCGCTTAGCCACAAGTTTACCCTGAACCCGGCCGCTTTCTGTCCTACCGCCGCCGCAAAAGGCAGTCCCTGTCTATGAAACGTAAAGGGAAATCCAAAGGTCGCGCCTGGTTCGTACAACTAAGGTGGCCTACGTCCAAAAATCGCTGACTAACAACCGCAACGATCAGACCGAGGCGCCCATGGTGGTTTGCAGGGATTGCAAATCCCCATCGCCGGTCACGGCGTTGATCCCCGTGGATGCACTGCACGTGCAGTGCCCCCTATGCCTCTACGTTTTCTTTACAGAGCTACAAGAGAGACGAATGAAATCTGGATAAGGGTTACTGTGTCCTCACAAAGAGGTTCTTTTGAGGGCAGAAATGGGAAACCGGCTAGGCGCGCTCGTCTTTTTCTGCGCTTGCCGGAGCTGACAGGGTTGGCGATTTCCGCTGTCTGGCGATGGCATCGAGCACGCCGTTAAGGAAATTCAGCGACTCCGGGGCGGAGTAGCGACGGGCAATCTCGAGCGACTCGTTGATCACGACCGGTACCGGGGTGTCAGGAAAGCCCAGCAGCTCGGCGATAGCCGTCCGCAGCACGTTGCGGTCGACGGCGGGCATCCGGCTCAGACGCCAGTTCGCGGAATGAGACTGGATCAGTTCATCGATCTCTTCATTGCGGACGGTGGCCACGCGGAAAATATCCTCCGAAAAGCCGCGCGTCTCGGCATCCACCTCGTCGCGGGATTCCCAGAAAGTTTTGCGCACCTGATCCGGGGTGTGCTTGCCTACATCCGCCTGGAACAGCATCTGCATAGCCAGTTCACGGGACTTGCGCCGCTTACCGGTCGCGCTCATGGGGTCTGCACGTGATTCTGCCCATTGGCCTGCGCCGCCATCTTACGGTCGAGCGAGACCATCTCGATGGCCGCGATCGCAGCCTCGAATCCCTTATTGCCGGCCTTGATGCCGGCGCGGTTCAACGCCTGCTCCAGGGTCTCGCAGGTCAACACCCCAAAGGCGTGAGGGATGCCTGTCTCCTGCTGCGATTGGCCGATGCCCCGCGACACCTCGTTGTAGATGGCCTCGTAGTGCGCAGTTTCACCGCGCAGCAGCACGCCCAGGGTGATCACGGCGTCTACCCGGCCACCCACCGCAGCCTTGCGCGCCGCTAGCGGGATCTCCCACGCTCCAGGCACCCGGATCACCTGCACATCGCGCCGGGCCGCTCCGCTGCGGTAGAGGCCGTCCAGCGCTCCCTGTAACAGGCGGTCGGTGATCACCGCGTTCCAGCGCGATACCACGATGGCAAAGCGCATGCCGTGCGCGCTCAGATCGCCTTCCACGGCTACGGCTTTTCCCTTATGTGGGTCGTCCCACTCCCAGAAGGCGATGGAGTGGCCCGGAGCTGGTTCAACGATAAACAGGCGGGTCTTCCAGGCGGTCTCCTCCACGGAGCTCAGCCGGTGCTCGGCTTCCGGCTCGCCCCAGTTACGGATCATCCAATCGCGAGCTACCGCCTGAACTGCTTCGAGCCCGGTCACTTCCACCATGATTTCCGCTGGTAACGGCGCGATGCCGTCAGCAAACTCGAGGTTCCCCAGCGGGGCAAGGAAGGAGACGCCCCGGCTTAGCTCCTCTTCCCATCCTCGGCCGCCTTCAAATCCCAGCGCGGAGAAGAAGCTGGCCAGCTTGGCGTAAGCCTCGGGCGTGCCGGCCGGCCGTACGATTGTGATTCCCTTAATCATCCTGTTCTGACTGTACCACCGGGCCTTTGGGAGCATTTTGCTATTACTGTGGTGTGGTGGGGACCAGACAGGTGCGGCCATTCTTGACGGAATGGCCGCGTCCGGTTCTGCTTCCTCGCTGACACCAATAGCAAAATTGCTCTAGACTCACAGCTTCGCCCCCGGAGTGGCTGCACCATGGTTTTGGAGAACATTCGCTGCGAAAAGAGGCCGCCGCTTGCGCTGATCACGGTTGACCGGCCTAAAGTACTCAACGCGCTTAATCTGCTCAGCATGACGGAGCTGGAGCAGGTCTTTCTTGATATTCGGGAGGACGACGCCGTCCGCGTCGTCCTGATTACGGGAGCGGGAGAGAAGGCTTTCGTTGCCGGCGCCGACATCCGGGAGCTGGCTTCTCTTTCCGCCCTCGAAGGGGAGCAGGTCGCTACCCGCGGACAGCGCATCTTCCACCTGATCGAAAACTGTGGCAAGCCAGTGATCGCCTGCATCAACGGCTTCGCTCTTGGCGGTGGCTGTGAACTGGCGCTCGCCTGCACCCTGAGGATTGCCAGCTCCAGCGCCCGGCTCGGTCAGCCCGAGGTCAAGATTGGCATTATCCCCGGCTATGGTGGAACCCAGCGCCTGCCGCGCCTGATCGGCAAGGGCGCTGCGCTCAAAATGATTCTTACCGGTGAGGCCATCAGCGCCGCCGAGGCCTTGCGCCTGGGCCTGGTCGATGAGGTGGTAGAACCGGATCAACTGCTACCGCGCGCGGAGCAGCTTGCCCAGACCATCGCCGGAGTGGCGCCGCTGGCCGTGCGCGATTCCATCCGCGCCGTAAACTCCGGCTACGACCTGCCCCTCGCCAGCGGTCTTGAGCTGGAGGCTTCGCTTTTTGGTCTGGCTTGCTCCACCAGCGACAAGGCGGAAGGTGCGCGGGCTTTTCTCGAGAAGCGCGCCCCGAACTGGAGCGGAAAATGAACCACGCTCACCAACCGGCGCGCGCACACTCCGCGGCAATCCGGTGTTTGCCTTGCTATGCTTGATTTTGTGGCTTCGCCGCAACCCCCGACTGCTTGTTTCCCGATAGGCCGGCAACGGCGCTGGAAAGCCTCGGCTATCCAGCTCGCTTTGTTGTGTTCGCTTCTGCCGGGCGCTTCCGGCTGCAGAAACGCGACCCCGAGTTCTGCGCCGTCCCGGGCTGCGGTGCGCCAGGAACGCCAGACCGAACAAAGCAAGATGGACGCGGCCCGGCAGGAACTGGAGCAGATTCCTCCGCCCTCCAAGAATCGCTATCTCAGCGTGCGCACCAAAGAGGCTTACGCCAATCCGTTTCTGGTGGTCCATCCGCAAACCATCACTCTGACCATCCTCTATCGTGACCAGGATCCGAATGCTTTCAACGGAGGAGGTCTGCTGCGCCCGGCGAAAGCCCGCAAGCAGGAGGTTGACGTGCGGCCCGCGGATTTACCCCAGGCCCTTGCCTCTCTTGCCCCCGACGTGTGGCCTTACGGCCGTGTGGTTGCGATTGAGGAGTCACCCACCGCCCCCAAAACCGAGCGCGTCGCCATCCGCCGCAATGTAGAGGCCACCATCCAGATTCTCAACGACCTGGGCGTCGTGGTGGACGAATGGACGGGCTCCACTGGTGCGCTGCTACGCTAGCAACCACCCATGGTTTCCATCATCCATCCTGTAGCCTTGGCAGTTTTCTGCGGCTGCTTTCTGCTGGTTACCGGCGCCGGCTTCTGGGCCGTACACTGGCGGCGATCGGATGTGGCTGGGCCGGGTCTTGCCGATCTCAATGAGTGGGGTCTGGCCGGACGGAAGTTCGGCACCCTGGTCACCTGGTTCCTGATCGGCGGGGACCTGTACACGGCATACACCGTCATCGCCGTTCCCGCCGCGCTTTTCGGCGCCGGCGCGATTGGTTTCTTCGCCATTCCCTACTGCATCATGAGTTATCCCATCATGATGCTGGTGCTGCCGCCGCTCTGGCGCATATGCCGCAGTAACGGTTACATAACCCTGGCCGACTATGTCCGCGGCCGCTACCAGAGCCGTTGGCTTTCTGTCGCCGTAGCGGTTACCGGCATTCTCGCCACCATGCCCTACATTGCGCTGCAGTTGATCGGCATGCGCGAGGTCATTGCCGCTCTCGGCGTCCGCGGGGAGTGGCCGCTGATTGCGGCTTTCGTCATTCTCGCCGCCTACACGTACTCGAGCGGCCTGCGCGCGCCAGCGCTGATCGCCATCGTGAAAGACGTGATGCTCTACGTCATGGTGCTGGCGGCGGTGCTCATCGTCCCCGCGCGGCTGGGCGGATATGGCCACGTCTTCTCGGTTGCTTCTTCTACCCTTGCCCTGCACTCGCCCCCGGCTTCGATCATCCTGCGTCCCGCGCAGTACATGAGCTACTCTTCGCTGGCTCTGGGGTCTGCCATGGCGCTGATGCTTTATCCCCACACCATTACCGGCACGCTCAGCGCGGCCAGCGACCGCGTGATTCGCCGCAACGCAGCCCTGATGCCCGCGTATAACCTGCTGTTGGCTTTGATCGCGCTGCTCGGCTACGTGGCGATTGCCGCCGGAATTCATACGGCGAACTCATCCAGTGCGGTCCCGTTGCTGCTGACCACCGTGTTTCCCCCCTGGTTCGCCGGTTTCTGCCTGGCCGCCATCGCCATCGGGGCGCTGGTCCCGGCGGCGATCATGTCCATTGCCACTGCCAATCTTTTCACCCGCAATCTGTATGGCGAGCTTGTTCACCGCTCCTTCTTCTCCAGTGCGATGACCGGCGGGCAGGAAGCCGCCACTGCAAAACTCATCTCCCTGGCGATCAAGCTGGGGGCGCTCGCGTTTGTTCTGCTGGTGCGGGCTCAGTTCGCGATCGAGTTTCAGCTGCTGGGCGGGGTCTGGATTCTGCAGGTGCTGCCGGCCGTCGTGGGCGGACTCTTCACCCGCTTCTTTCATGGCCCTGGGCTGCTCTGCGGATGGCTCGCGGGCATGGCATGCGGTACGGCCATGGTCGCTTCTCTCGGGCTCAGAACCTCGATCTACCCGCTGCACATTGCCGGACACGTGTACGGTATATACGCCGCTCTGCCCGCGCTGGCACTCAATCTGGCAGTCGCGGCAATTGTCTCGCTGCTGCTGAAGATTTCGGGCAGAGTACCGGCCGAGGATTTATCCACCGCAATCGTTGCGGAACAGTAACCGGAACAGTAACAAGGACGGGTGCTCATGTGTCCCGACTCCGAAGGCAGTTGAGATCATGGCCCTGCACCAATTTGGGGCCAGAAGGAGAAATCAATGAGTACAAACCACATCGGGCTGGTCGGGCTTGGCGCCATGGGGATGGGCATGGCTAAGTCCTTGCGGCGGGCGGACTACAGCGTTCATGTATTCGACCTTCGCCGTGATATTGCGAAGTCCTTTGCCGCAGAGGGCGGCGTAGCCTGCAGCAGCCTTACAGAGATGGCCACAGCCTGCGAGGTCGTGATCAGCGTAGTGGTCAACGCGGAACAAACCGAGGCCGTTCTGTTTGGTGAAGACGGTGCCGCCGCAACCATGATGGCCGGCAGCGTGTTCGTGATGTGCTCTACGGTAGATCCCGGCTGGTCGATCGAGCTCGAGAAGCGGCTCGCACAGAAAGACATCCTGTATCTCGATGCGCCTATCTCCGGTGGCGCAGCCAAGGCTGCCAGGGGCGAGATCACCATGATGACGTCAGGTCATCCGGATGCGTATGCCAAGGTGGGCGGCGCATTGGACGCCATGGCAGCGAAGGTCTATCGCCTTGGCCCGAAGGCGGGAGATGGCAGCAAGGTAAAAATAATCAACCAGCTGCTGGCGGGAGTCCACATCGCGGTCGCCGCAGAGGCAATGGCTCTGGGCCTGCGCCAGGGATTAGACCCCGCGGCTCTGTACGATGTGATTACCCATAGTGCCGGCAACAGCTGGATGTTCGAAAACCGGATGGCGCATGTGCTGGCCGCCGATTACACGCCGCTCTCCGCGGTGGACATCTTTGTCAAGGACCTGGGCCTGGTGCTTGACACGGCGCGCGCCAGCAAGTTTCCCTTGCCTCTGGCCAGCACCGCACACCAGATGTTCCTGCAGGCCTCGAGTTCCGGGTTTGGCCGCGAGGACGATTCCGCTGTCATCAAAATATTTCCTGGAGTCGATTTGCCGAGGCGTTGAGGAACGCGAAACCACTTCGCCGCATCCTAATAGATGTCAGGCGGGAAAGATCCCCCTTATCTGAAAAAAGAGGTGACAGGAATGTTTTGTCCGGAATGCGACACAATCATGGAAGAGGTGGGCACGATACGTGGATCTGAACCGGCAGAGAATGAATTCACCGATTTTTTCGAATGCCCAGAATGCCACTGCGTTGACAAGCGGTACAGGACTGGAAATATGAAAATCTATCGACTGCCGGAAGTCGCCTGACCCCGAGCCCGAGAACATCTCGACCTTCAGATTGGCTTCGCAGAAAGCCATGCCGCGACCACCAAACACACCGTAATCAAGAGCGAGAAAACAATAGGTCCGAGGAACAGGTATTTAAAGCTCAAGATCGTCAGCGCGACAAAGCAAAGAGCAAGCGCCCACGCAGTGGGGCGCATGCGCGCCAAAGTCTCTGCCGAAAGACCGCCGAGCTGCCACGCTAATACCGCCGCGAATAGAAGAAACACGGAGACAAAAAGTCCGGCCCCAACAAAGAGATCCCAATAAGTCCGGCTAAACCCTTGCACTTCGAAGTGAATTGACCGCATTGAGCTAAGCAGCGTATCCACTCCCCATGTCGGGTCGGACTGGCGAAAGCCAAGTGTATGTCCGATGTCAAAAAGCAGAATGAGACCAGCCGCCGTTCGATAAAACACAGACGCTTTCATGTCTTGCCTCCAGAGGTCATTGGGCCCACGGGTTTCTTCAAGGCTTTGTCCCGGGCACGCGATCGGCGTAGCGGTCCCAGTGTTGGGCTAGCTCCTTTACCACCCGGCTACCGACCAGGTAGGCCGATTCCAGCGCCTCCTTATACGCGGAAAGCTCGTCGTGGGCCTCGCTGGCGAGGAGCTGCACGGCGTCTTTACCCTGGGGCGGCAGCTCGTAGTCACTTGCCGTCCGCAAATCCATGACCCGGTTGAAATCGACCCGTTTCGCATGGGCGAGCAAGGTGAGCGCCTGGAGATAGCCAGTATCTTCCTCAGCCGAGGTCACAGCGATGCCTTTGCCCCCGGTCCAGTAATCGACCCATTTCTCGCTCCATTCCGCCATCCTGGCGCCGAGCCAGAACCGGTCGGCGGTGATCGTATCACCCTTGAGCACGAAGGGCGGCCTCTGGGCGTTGGGATACGCGGGATAGCCAGCGCGCACAGCTTTCAGAGTCGCGTCGTCCGGAAGATGCATGTTCGCAGTCAGGTCGTAGGCCCATCCAGTCAGCCCTTCGTTCAAATGAAACAGCTGGTCGGCCCAGTCGGAATGAACCGCGGGTACAGGTTGTTGGTAGGGCCTCGCCCGGTCGTAGGGCACGATCCCTGTCGGCCAGTCCGGCGGGATCTCGCGCGCGTCGATCTCATAGCCGAGATCGCCATCGACGGCATAGCTCGCCCACGCGGCGGAGCCGACCGATCCTCTTGCGGGGTCGATGCCGGCGATACCCGCCAGGATCCAATAAGCCCGGGTGAGATCGAAGCGCGGATCCATGCCCAGCGCCATGATCGAGGAGGCGGCGTGCGACTTGCCCACGCCGGTGACGATGCCGAGGACGTGTTCCGCCTGGTTGTAGCGCAGCGGGTGATAGCCCTGCGGGAAAGGCAGCGTCGCCGTCAGCGGATAGCGTTCGACCCAGTTCTGGAACTCGCCCGGCGCATCGCCGGTATCCTGGCCATTCTCGAAGGTAGTAACGACGACGACCCGGATCGGGATCGGCGCCGGCTGGAAAGCTTCGGCGTGTGGTATTGCCACCGCGTCGGCGAGGATCAGCAATCCGACCGCGCTGAGGCAGCCCAAGTCCGATTCTTCATGCCATTCTCCGATGATCGGTCCAATCAGTCTGCGGTCCGATGGAACTAAGACGCATTCCAGTCTCCGGCGAAGAGTGCAGACATTATAGCCGTCAGAAAACTCAGATTGTCCGGGGTAGTACTTAGTCATCAGTAAGTTGCGGCATCTTTACATCCGCTCCGCATTGCCTGGTTGACAACACAGCCGCGAAGGATCCATTCTCGCGATGTTTTTACCTTTCCAGGTTGACGCCTTACATCGACAACCCGGAAGCTCAATTACTTATCACCGGCAATCCCGCTCAGAGAACGAGGAAAGAAATGAAAGTTAGATATGCATTGCTTCCAATGATCACAATCTGCACCGCCGCAATCGCCCTGGGGCAGGGCAAGTTTGACGGTACATGGCAGCTCAACCAGGGAAAAAGCCAGTTAGCAGGCGACACCATGCAGTATTCCGACCTTGGGAACGGAGAATTAAAGTTCACTAATTCCGTCCAGACTTACGTGCTCAAGACCGATGGCAGCCCCATCCAGACGCCCCTCGGCGGCGTGCGTACCTTCAAGAAGGTCGATGATCAAACCTATGAGAATTCGTTAAAACGAGACGGTGTGCTGTTGTTCACGGCCGTCTGGAAGCTCTCGGCCGACGGGAAGACAATCACGATCAACTCGAAAGGGACCCGGCCTAACGGAGACACCTTCGAAAATCATTTGGTATACATGCGCACAGCTGGAGCGGGCAAGGGAATAGCTGGAAGCTGGAAAAGTACCGAGGTGAAACTCAGCTCACCAGCCGCAATCACCATAGCTTCTGAAGGCAAAGATGACGTAACTTTCCAGATCTCAGCTATCAAGGGCGCCTGCGCCGCAAAATGGGACGGCAAAGACTACGCGTTGGCGGGGCCAACGGTAATTAAGGGCTTAACCATGGCTTTCGTTCGCACTAGCCCAAATAGCTTCAAAGTTGTCAGAAAAGTCAGCGGGAAGGCAGTCGACATCGAGAATTACACGTTATCGGCAGATGGACACATCCTTACCGGTCACGGCACCGATGGCGAGGGTAAGGAGCCTTACACAGAGGTTTACGACAAACAATCGTGATCCATTGGGCAGCGGGCCGGAAGCGGGGGAGAAACCGTTTCCGGCCCCGCCCACCAGGTAGGCCGGCACCCCAATGGCCAGGCCTGCGGGGCAAAGTCCCACGCAGGCGCATGGGTTCGTTCACAAGTGTTTACAATTTGTTGCCTGGTTGTGACAAAGTGCCCTGGTTTCAGCCTTATTCTCGAAATCAGGGACAGCTCCCCCAGCACGAACATGCTAAAGCTTCCATTTCGACCCTGGCGCAAACGGCCGCCGATTTTCGTTTTCATGCTGGCGGTGATGTTGCCGGCGACTGCCTTGGTGGTCGCCAGTATCTTCTATCTCAGGCACGTTCAGCGCTCCAAAATGATGGATGCGGTCATACAGAGGGACTATCAGCAGACCTTGGCCATCGCCGAAAAGAGAATTGTCGACCGCGCCGTTGAAATCGCAGAGAACGCCCAGGCAACATTTCCCAAGGAAAGCGACGACGATGCACTCGACGGTTTCCTAAGAGCTCACCCCGACGTCTCACACGCATTCATCTGGACTGGGAAGGGCGACATGACGTTTCGATCTCAGCCTGATCGGATGAGCGATCCTGCTTTTCAGGCAGAAAGCAAAAAGATGGCCACTGAGTTTGAGACTTGGTTTGACATGGGGTCTCAGGAACTCATCGCAAAGGTGAGAAGTGTTGAAGCGGAGGAAGGACGGCGCGTCTATATTCACCCGGAATACGTGGGTGACAAACAGGCGTACGAATCTTTCGTGTACTTTATACCCCGCGGCTCGAGCCCAGACCATCCTGCGCTGGCCGGGTTCTCTTACGACGAAGATTATCTGAAGAACAAGTTTTTCCCGGATGTGCTGTACCAGGTTTTGCCGGAGAGCAACCAGAACGACCCCTCGCATCCTCAACTGGCGATGACGATTCGAAAGACGATGGAACAGACTCCATTGGCTGCTTCGCTTTGCTGGAATGGAGGGACGCCGGAAGTGGAGCGCGCCTTCGACCGTGTTTTCCCCGGGCTAATCCTGGGTATCCGGCCCGAAGGGACCACAATTGCGGACCTCAGTCGCCACATCCTACGTCTGGCCTTCACGGTCCTGGGGGCGCTTTCTCTGTTGATCGGTGCAGGGATGATCTTCGCGTATCGAAATGTTTCGAGCGAATTGGCGCTGGCCAAATTGAAATCTGATTTTGTCTCTAACGTTTCGCACGAGCTAAGAACACCCCTGGCGCTTATCCGCCTGTATGCAGAAACTCTGGAGCTGGGGCGCATCTCCACCGCGGGCAAGCAACAGCAGTACTACGAGATCATCCGCAAAGAAAGCGAGCGTTTGACTTCGCTGATTAACAACATTCTTGACTTCAGCCGCATCGAGGCGGGCAAGAAAGAGTACAGCTTTCGCGAAACCGACGTAGCCGACCTGGTGCGGAGCACACTCGAATCCTATCGTTTCGAGATTGAGCAGAACGGGTTTCAGTTCGAACAGAAGATCGATAACAATCTGCCGCCGCTTAAGGTGGATCGTGAGGCAATCGCCCGTTCGTTACTTAACCTGGTAAACAATGCGGTGAAGTATTCGGCGAACAGGAAATACCTCGGAGTCCATCTTTATCGGCGTGATGGGAACGTCAATCTCGAGGTCGTAGACCACGGAATCGGTATTCCCGCAAAGGAGCAGCTGAAGATTTTTGAGAAGTTTTATCGTGTCGGTGATCCGCTGGTACATAACACCAAAGGCAGCGGATTGGGACTCTCCCTGGTGCGCCACATTGTGCAGGCGCACGGTGGACAAGTCGCGGTAGAGAGTGCGCCCGGACAAGGCAGCAAGTTCATCATTATTTTGCCAGTAAATTCAGAGCTCCAGCAGGTATCAGCATGAGACAGGAAGAGAAGCCAGAACGATTTGAGGCACACAGGCGACCGAAAATTCTTGTGGTGGAAGATGAACCGGCCATGGTGGCTGGTCTTCGAGACAACTTCGAGTTCGAAGGATACGAGGTGATTACGGCGCATGATGGGGTCGAGGGGCTGGAGCGCGCGCTCAACGAGTCTCCGGACCTGGTGGTCCTGGACGTAATGATGCCTCGCATGAGCGGACTGGAAGTATGCAAGCAGTTACGCGCGAAACGTGCTTCGCTTCCCATCATCATGCTGACCGCACGCGGTCAGGAGGTCGATAAGGTGGTAGGCCTTGAGCTCGGCGCGGATGACTATGTGACCAAGCCGTTTTCGATTCGCGAATTGCTGGCACGAGTCAAGTCCGTCCTGCGACGCACGGCGGTTTTACCCAAAGATAAGGAGCAGCACTCTTTTGCCGACGTGGAAGTGGACCTGCGCCGTTGCCGCGTACTCAGATCAGGCAAGGCTCTGGATATTTCCTCAAAAGAGTTCGACTTGTTGAAGTACTTTATTTGTCATCCCGGCGAGACGCTGAGCCGCGATCGACTGCTGGAAGACGTGTGGGGCTACGAAAATTATCCCACCACCCGGACGGTGGATACCCACCTGGTGCGTCTTCGCCAAAAGCTGGAGCCCGATCCGGAACAACCACAGTATTTCCTAACTGTGCACGGAACCGGATACCGGTTCGTCGGATGAAGCATTTTCACTTCTGGTGCATACAGAGCAACCACTACTGAACGTGGCTTTTCCTCAAGAAAAGCTGCACCTCGCGGCGCTTGACTGTGCAGAGTAGAAGTGAAAATGCTTTAGAACAACCAACTAAATCGCAATGAGGTGGACTTTGAACACCTACAGCGTAGTGCCAGGTGTCTTCAAGTATGGAATGGTTACTTCCTTGATGACGTCGTCGATTACTTCGTCGAGCGCGATACGGCCATCGACTGCGTCGTCAAGTGATGAGCTGGATTTGCTTCTGCGAGAGCGTGTGGATCTCCATGCGCAGCTTTTTGACGCGGTGCAGATTCAACGTAAGCTCAGCGGCCCGCGGGTGTTGCGCTGCGGCGAACTTCAGTTTGCCAGGGAGGTGTTCGCGGCGCGTTATCTCTCCGGGGACTTTACGACCTTCTCGCAGGATGGATCCAGGGTTCTCGCCGTGCTGGGAGATATTGCGGGTAAAGGCGTTGCGGCGGGAATGTGGTTCACCCATCTGGCAGGCCTATTGCAGAGCTGCGGCCGTCCGGACTTTAACCCGTCGACGATCGCCTCGGAAATCAATCGCCACCTGTGCTATTTGCAGCCCGTAGCGCCGTTCGTCACGGCATTTATCGCGCAAATGGACTGCGATCGAGGGGCGCTCACCTACTGCAATGCGGGTCACTTTCCACCCATACTGCTTCGCCAGGATGAAAACGTCCATCTGCTGGAAACCGGCGGTCCGCTGTTGGGGGCTCTCACAGGCGCGGAGTTTCAATCAGGGGAGCTGATGCTCGAACCCGGGGATACGCTTGTCGTATACTCCGATGGCGTAGTGGAGTGCCGCAATCCTGAGGGCGAAGAGTTTGGATTGGACCGTTTGATTGCAGCGTTACCACGGGCAAAACAGCAGTCGGCTCAGGGCACCCTCATGATGATCCTTGCTACGGTTCAGGAGTTTGCGAACGGGTACCCCATGGGCGACGACATGAGCTTGACGCTGATCCAGCGCGACGCTGACGACCAACCAAAATGCTGAATGAGAATGGACAATGAGAGGGGCGAGCAAGCGTCCGGCTTGCCGGCGCTTCGCCCAGTCTAGCTTTCAGAGGCAAAACCAACAGTCTTTTCCGTCCTGAAATGCAATGAAACAATTTGGCTGCTTTCAACTCGACACCAGGAACGAATGTCTGTGGCAAAACGGGGTGCAGATCGGCCTGACGCCAAAGCCGTTTGCCGTGTTGCGTTACCTGGTTGAAAACCCGCAGAGGCTGGTGACCCACGATGAGTTGCTGGACAAGTTGTGGCCGGAGACTTACGTGCAGCCCCAAGTGTTGCGCACTTATGTGCTGGAGCTGCGTAAGCTGCTGGGAGACAGCGCAGAGAGCCCACGATTTATCCGCACTGTTCCGGGGCGCGGCTATTGGTTCCTGGCGCAGGTAGAAGACGGCGCCGGGTATGCAGCCGACGCTCGTGGGCCGCAGCCTGGGCGCATCGTCGGGCGCATTGTGGGGCGGAAGCCCGAGTTCGATCGGCTGAATGCCTTGCTGCGGCAGGCCACGCGCGGCGAACGGCAGATGGCTTTCATCACCGGGGAGACCGGCATGGGAAAAACCGCGCTGATCGACCTGTTCTGCCGGCAACTGTGTAGCGAAGACCAGGCGCATATCGCGCGCGGCCAGTGTGTGGAAGGGTTCGCCGGCAAGGAAGCTTATTATCCGGTGATCGAAGCCCTGGGACAGCTCTGTTCGCAGAACGGGGGCAAGAAGCATGTGCACGTGATGCAGCAGAAGGCCCCGAGCTGGTATGCGCAGCTTGCTGCACTCCATGGCGGTGGCTCGGCGATGGCGGCCATTCCGCCGCGGGGCGAGCGGATGTTGAATGAGATATGCGATGCCATCGAAGCGATTTCTTCTGAGAAGACACTGGTTTTTGTCTTCGAGGACCTGCACTGGGCAGATCTCTCCACACTGGATTTGATCTCGGCGCTAGCGCGCCGCCGCCAGGCCGCCAGGTTGTTGCTGCTGGCGTCTTACCGGCCGGCGGAGGTGAGTGCCGGCCAGCATCCGTTGAAGCGGCTCAAGCAGGATCTGGTTACGCACAAGCTGTGCACAGATGTGTCCTTGCGTCCGCTTGAAAGGGACGCGGTGCGGGAATACCTGATCCAGGAATTGAAACTGGAATTGAAACAAGAGACGCTCCCCAAGGGGCTGCCCAGCTTTGTGCACCAGCATTCGGAGGGCAATCCCCTGTTCATGATTGCGATGCTTGAGCACCTGATCGCACAAGGTTTTATACGGCAGGAAGCCGGCGTCTGGCAGCTGCGGTCGACACTGGCAGAAATCGATATGGGGGTGCCCACGGCTCTCTCCGAGATGATCGAGATGCAGATTGACCGCCTGGACGCAGCTGACCAGCGCCTGCTCGAAGCAGCGAGCTTGATCGGCGTAATTTTCCCAGCGTGGGCGGCGGCGGCGGCGTTGGATGGCGACCTGGAGGACATCGAAGATCAGTATGAAAAGCTGACGCGGCGGCTGCACTTCCTGCATCCGGCGGGACACGACGAATTGCCGGACGGGACGCAGTCTGCCTCCTACGTGTTTGCCCATGGGTTGTATCGCGAGGTGCTGCGGGCCAGGCAATCTCCGGCACGCCGCGCGAGGCGGCATTTACGGGTGGCGGAGAAGCTGGAAAAGCTGTTCTGCCGGGCGGGAGATGGATGTGTCCAGCGAATTGGCCATGCACTTCGAGGCGGCAGCTGAGTGGGTTCGCGCGGCCCAGGCGCTCTGCACTGCGGCGGGGAATGCCATGCGGCGGGGCGCGCGCGATGAGAGCGTGAAGTTGACGGAACGTGCGCTGCGGCTGTTGGAGAATCTGGGCGAACCCGACCGGGAGGCGGCAGAGAGGAAGATTCGCCAGCAGATCGTGGGAGTGGAGGGTGTGCTTCGGACCTGATTGCCCTTACCGGATGGAACAGAAGTTGGACGAAAACTCGACGGCAATTTGACACGTGAGGGTAGGGTCCGGAATTAGGGTGGTTCTCGGAGGACAACCCCATGCTATTGAGCTTCAGGAACCTGGTTCTTTCATCCGCCGCCCTTTGCACTACCGCCGCTTTTGCAGCCGAACAGAAAAAGGTCGAGGTGCCGTTCAGCTTTGTGGCCAAAAACCATGCTTATCAAGCGGGGTCCTACACAGTCACGGTCGACTGGACAAAGTCTCTGGTGACGCTAAAAGAAATCGGGAAGCCAAGCCAGCCACTGATGTGGATTATGCTGCCCGGAGCAACCGATCCTAACCATCCCAACGTCAGGCTGACCTTTGATGTAACGGATCGGACCATGTGCTGCGAACGATCCAGTATGAGACGTTCATCACGCCGAACCTGGATGCAAAGCCAAAGCAGGTTGTGGAGGGCACCACTACCATTGGCGAGTAGGTTCGACACCGAACGTTCAAGGTCGATGGGCCCCTTTGGCAATTCTCCCGAAGGGGCTCTCTGCTTTTGGTCGCAATCCAGAGATGCGCACTCGAAAGGGAAAAGGGGGCGTCGTGGGCGGGCACGTAGCGGTTGGATACGGAGACAAGGGGGGTTCTTTTTGGATCATCAGGCGATCACAAGCGACGAGTTGAGGCGGATTTTATACCTGGAGAGGGAAAATGCACGTTTGCAGCGATTAGTCGCAGAACTGTTGACTAAGAATGAGCAGTTGCGCCAGATGTGTTTACCGGAAGACGTAGAGATTGAGATTTCCGCCGCCCGGTCGGACCACGACCGTTAACGTGCTCCGCGTCACCGCTGATATCAACATCTTTATATCCGGCCTGAACTTCGCAGGAACTCCCCGGCAGATCCACTCTCAGCGAACTAAATCCGCTTCCTCAGCCGTGGGGGCCGTGGGAATGACCGCGTCCATTTTGGTGAGCCTGAACAGTTCCAGAACGCGTGGGCTCATTCCGGCGGCAATCAACCGGATGCCTTTACCCTGACAGCGGACATAATGCCTGACGATCGTACCCAGGCCAGTAGAGTCCATGTAGGGGACATCCGTCAGATCGAGTATGTTAAGGGCCGGCGGCTGCTCGCTCGGCGTCGATTGGAAATCGAGCATGTTGCTCAGAGCAGCGGGCGTTAAAGAGCCGTACATGTCGCGCGCGGTGAAGGGTCCGCAGAGACGGAAGATCACTGTGCCCGGAGCTTTGCCTTCTATCTGTTCAATGGTGAAAGGAGAACCTTTCCAGATCTGAGCCTGACTCATCGGCATCAAACACCCCTATCTTGCCGCCTGGGACGCCGCTAAATTGCCGGTGTTTTTGGGAGCTTAAAGCATTCTACAGATCCGGGCGGTGGGATTTGTTGGTGAAGCACCGAGTTGCACCTAGGCTTCTGAAACCACCGGCAACTTCGCCGCATCCCAGGCGGCCAGGCCGCCGGCCAGCTCGACGAGATTCGTGATCCCATAATGATGCAGGATGCCGGCGGCAATGGAAGACCGGTATCCGCCCGCGCAATGCACGGCAATGCGGCGGCTGCGGGGCACTTCAGCAATACGCTCCTGCAGGTGGTTGAGCGGAATGTTCATACTGCCGGCGATATGTTTCGCCGCCCACTCGCGCGGATTCCGGATATCCAGGACCAGAGGCGGTTCCGGGCTGGCAAACTCCTCCGCAGCCATCTGCGCGCTGACGCGTTCTGTCGGCCACACCAGGTCCGGCCTTTCCGCCAGCGCTTGCATGCCCCCGCGGAGATAACCTCGTACGTGATCGAATCCGATGCGGCCCAGGCGCAGGGCGGCTTCCTGTTCGCGTCCTGGTTCCGCAATGATTACGATCGGCTTGGCGCGATCGAGCACCGTTCCCGCCCAGGTTGCGTATTGGCCGCCTAACCCGATGTTGATGCTGCCGGCGAGGTGCCCCTTGGCGTATTCCACTGGATCGCGTACGTCCAGGACCTGGGCGCCCGCGTCTCCCAGCCGGATCACCTCATCGAACTCGACGGGCTGGAGAACCTCTTCCAGATTCTTGTCCAATGTGACTCGCTCGTGAGTATTCAGGATGGCGTCGAAGGTGAAGTACGGCGGAGCGTCAGGCTGGTCAGCCGTGACCAGACGAATGAACATTTCCTTCGACATTGGCTGCAGCGCGTAATTAAAGCGCCGCTGCTCGCCAAGCGACGAAACCGTGTCGGTCGAAAGTTGTTTGCCGCAGAGGGATCCCGCGCCATGAGCCGGGTACACCAGGGTCTCGTCGGGGAGCTTCAACAATTTGTCGTGCAGTGAGTCGTAAAGGTGCGCGCCCAGATCCTGGGCGGTCCACCCCAGCGAAGCCCGCAGGTCGGGGCGGCCTACGTCCCCGATGAACATCGTATCGCCGGTCAGCACAGCTTGCGGATTAGCCGGGTCCTTGTCCAGGTCAAACACCAGGATGGAAATGGACTCGATGGTGTGGCCCGGGGTTTCGAGGACTTGCAGCCGCAAACCTGGAAAGTTGAGCGTGTCTCCGTCGTGCATGGGCACAAAGGAGTATTCCGCTTTTGCGCGGGAGCCAAGATGGATGGTTGCGCCGCACCGGTCGCGCAGTTCCAGGTGTCCGGCGACGAAGTCCGCATGGAAGTGGGTCAGGAAGACGTGGCGGACCTTCAGGCCAAACTTCTCCGCGTCGGTTAAATACTGTTGGATGTCGCGTTGGGGGTCGACAATGATCGCGGTCGCGCTCGCCTCGTCACCCAGCAGGTAGGAGGCATGGGCCAGACAGCCCAGGTAGTACTGTTTCAGGATCATAAGGTAAGCATAGGCCTCCAGGTCGCAAAAGCGAGACCTGGACCCATTTAGCTTTTAAGGCACCTCTGTAAGCGACTACCCCAAAGTGCCATTCCCTGCCAGGAGTTCTCACGGTCAACTGGCAGTGTAGACGTTCGGTCGCTCGACCGCTTGAAGGGCCTCTGGTGAAGATTCTCGCAGCCGTAATGTTGCTGGCAATTGTTGGGTGCTCTCGACAATCGCAGCGGTTCGTGCCGTTTGTCGAAGACGACACCATTTTGGCACTTGATACAAAGACAGGCCAGACCTGCGTCTCGTATAAACAAGCATCACTGCCGAAAGGCGGCACTCCGATGCCTTACTGCGTTGACCTCTACAATTCAAAATAGATCCTGAATCTTCGTGTCAGCTTGCCTTCCCGGCGCTCAATAGGATGTCATGCTCCAGTTGAGAATGTTCACCGTGTCGTACAGGGCTCCCGTGCTGGCGGTAAATCCAGCGAATGCCGTCATCCCGCCCACGGCGGCGGGAATGTCCACAACGTAAGTCCCCGTGAATACCGCGTATTGCGTCAGGTCAGTGATGCTTACCGTAAGGTTCACGCCGTCGTAGTTCAGGTGCGCATGAAAAGTATGGCCGCTATGCAGGTTGATGCCGCTGGGCATCAGGTTGGTCGACGGCACTGTCGGCGAATTGCCCCCGATGTATACGCCGGTCGAATTCGAGCCCTCTCCGGCGTCGCTGTTTAGATCGAACTTTACCGCAACGCTGTGGAATATTCTCGTGCCTGGCCCATCAGGCATACTCGGTCCGTACCCCAGGCCGCCTCCTGCCGCGCCGATCGCATTCAGTCCCTCCGACTGCAGGACAAAGGTAAATCCCTCGCCGCTCCCTTTACTCAACTGGAAATCGAAGTCGCTGGTGAACTTGCTCACCGGCACCACCGTGTCGAAATAGGCGCTATTGGCCTCGGAGGGAGTCTGCTGCGTCAGATGCAAGGCTCCGCCCGAAATCGCAACGCTGCCATTGAGGGTCAGATCGGATGCGATGGAGAATCCGGCTGGAAATGCAGGCATTCCGGCCTCGCAGCATTCCGAAGAGGTCAATTGCCAGTTGAGGATGCTCTGCACCGCGGTCTTCGATCCTGTACCACCGGTAAATCCCGCGAAGGCGGTTGGTCCGCCAAGAATCCCGGAAAGGTCTATCGGGAACCCCTGGGCGAAAGTCGCGTTCGTTGTCTGGTCCGTGATGGTGAGGGTCAATACGAACCCGCCATAGGTAAGTCCAACGTGGAAGACATGACCGCTGTGCAGGTCAATGCCACTGGGCAGCAGATCGATGGACGGTACCGTCGGTGCTGCTCCGTTGAGATACAGCCCGGTAGAACTGGCTCCTTCCCCGTCGTTATTGTGGAGATCGAACTTCACCGCCACGCTGTTGGTGATTTTGGGTCCGGACTGCATTACAGCCGGCAGCCCATAACCGAGTCCCCCGCCCGATGAGCCGAGGGCGTCCGGACCATTCCCCTGCAGAACAAACGCGATCCCGTCCGCGTCCGGCGCCAGCGTCTCTTGTCCTGTCAACTGAAAATCGAACGTGGTCTGGAAAAAAGCTAAACCGATGGGGGTTGAGGAAAAGACGCTGCGGCTTTCATTCGCCCCCCCATCGGTAAGCTGCAGGACGTTGTCGCCGATGGTAGCGCCTGCATTCAGCGCCAATCCCAAAGAAACGTTTGTATCTCCGCTGGGATAGCTGAATCCGGCGGGAAAACTGATCGACGGTCCGGGCGGCCCTCCAATCCCCGCAAGCGGAATCATCTGCGTCGAGTTGGCCGTACCCCCGGTGTTGTCTAGCAGTAGAGCCGCAGCCGTGATTGGCCCTGGGTAGGTGGGGGTGAAGTTGATGCTCAGATCGCAGCTGGCGCCGGGTGCCAGGGAGAGACTTGGTTTGCAATCGAGGGGTGTACCAGAGCCGGCGACCTGGTTGAATCTACGGTCTGGATCCACTGTCACTCCGCGTAGGAACAGAGCCGTGTTGCCACTGTTCTGCACCGTAAACGATTGCGGGCTGTCACTGCTCGCAGTACCCACAGCCGTGGTCGCGAAGGTGTATGTGGGAACCTGGACGCGGCGGAGTTCGCTGACCGCACTGTTGCCCCCGACACTGGTAAAAAACACGTTCCCGGCAGCGTCAAGAGCCAGGGCCCAAGGTTCGGCTACAGTGCGGGCCACGGTGATCAACGAGCCACCCCCGGCGGGCGCTTCTACGATCTGGTCATGGAAAGGGTCGGTCAAAAACAAGTCACCTGCCGCATCCACTGCGACACCATACGAAACTATGTCTTGAACTACCGTTGTCTGCGCGCCGCCTCCGGCGGCCACTCTTACCACCCGGTTGGAAAGATCGGTAATGAAAACATTTCCTGCGCCATCCACTGCTATGGCGTCAGGTGAGTTCAATGCCTTGCCGATCGGAATGGCGCAACTGGGGGTCATGCAGCCGGCCGGCATCTCCGTTACGCGCAAATACCAACTGTCCACGACGTACACATTGCCCGCGAAGTCCACCGCTATGCCTCCGGGTCGATAGAATCCGCCGTCCAGCGTGATCTGGCAACTGGTGCTTTCACAACCGGGGGGCACCTCCACCACCCGACTCGCATCGGTGACATAGAGATTGCCTGCCCCATCCAGTGCTATCCCCTGAGGGCCGCTGAAGCCGGCGCCCACTGTTCGAAGGGGTCCGCCCCCGGCCGGTAACTCGAACACCGCCGCCGGTATCGGTGCGGAGAAGAAGACATTCCCCGCAGCATCGATTACCACTCCAGTCGAAAAGGAAAGCGGAAGGGGGGTCGTGGCAAGCGTGGCCAGAAGTCCATTGTCGATGGCAATCTGCGGGGCAAGACCAATTCCGTGGAGCAGCCTCGTCGCCAGCACGTTTCCGCTCGCGTCCGTAATCTCCACCACGCCGGCGCGCAGTCCGGGGAACTTCGGCGCCAATGTCACCTTGACGGTGCACAATGACCCCGTGGTCACACTCCCGGTACAGGTGTTCCCGGCAAGCTTGAAATCAAGGTTCGGCGCGCCCATGGTCAACACTTTTGCCGTGCCTAGGGTTCCCCCCGCGGTTACCTTGAAGTGGAGCGCCGCGGTTGTGCTACACGGCGCCGGCGACGCCGTAAAAGGCGGGCAAACGTTCGCACTGCCGAAGTTGAACGGCGTGAGATCGGAGGCCACCGTCTGTCCCTGCAACAGACTCGGTATCGAGAGACAAACCATAACCAAACAGAGAAACTCAAACCGCCGCAAATTTTTCATTGTGCCGTCCCGCTCCATATCGAACACCAAGGTATTCGGCGAGACTCAGCGCGAACTTCGCACGTGTTTGATTTTCGGACACATCATCCGAATAGCGATTTGGACGACGAGTTGCCGCTCTCTCCGCCAGAAGCTACTCCAGCCGCTGGATAGCGTACGAGCCTCTTTGATTTGGGGTAGACCGGCGTCGGAATGTTCGAAGGCGTCGAAGCGATACCTGGTCGACGTGGGCAAAGGAACCCCTCTGCTCGATACCTGAAATGGGGCGAGTGTAACGCAGGCGCAAAAATTCGGCTTGAATTTTCGCCTGCAACCCGCTTGTTTTCAGTCCTCTACATCCTAACCTCCAACTTACCAGGAACAATTCCCCGGTTCATTGCCCGGTGCTGGCCGTGCGCCTACTTTCCATCGCAGCCGTGGTTCGGCGGGAGGGAAATATGGTAATCAAGCGACTTGGAATTGCGATCCTATTCATTTTGGCGACCGTCGGACGGCAGTCGCCAGGCGCTTGCTGCGCGGGCACCGGCATCACTGGGATCCAGGAAGCAGCAGTGGCCCCGCCGAAGGGAGAGCACCGCATCTCGTTTCGTACCCGGGGGGCCTATATCCTGGTGCCCGCTCGGGTGAACGGGCGGCAGGCCACGCTGCTACTCGACACCGGCGCAGCCTTGAGTACGTTCAGCGTGAAGATCCTCCCGGCCATCAACACCGATAATCGAATCACCATGAACCTGGCGAAAGGCAGCGTGGAGGCATTCCTCGTCCCAGCCGGACTCATTCTCGGCGATTCGGACATGAAGGAAATGCGCTGCTCATTCCGCCGAAACATCGTGGTCGGCGACTTCAAGTTCGGGGAAGCCGACGGCGTTATCGGGCTGGATATCCTGAGTTCGTTCAAAACGGTGACCTTCGACTTCAAGGACTCTGTTCTTGTTTTGCAGGACCGGTAGCACAGAGTCTCAGCTGTCCCGTTATCGCGTGGGTGCCTGGGTGGGCGAACCAGGGTAATAGACAATCACGTACAAATCGTTCGCCAGCAGATTCGTGCCCTGGAAGCCGTTTCCAAAGGAAAAATTCCACTCGAAACCATCGGCAGGCCCATCGGCCTGGCACGGGGATGCCGCCGTTTCCGCTTCACACGCCCAGTAAAGATAAGGCTGAATGTCATGGAAGGGACCCACCTTGACGTCCGGAGCCGCGACCACGGACTCGCCCCGGCGGAGCGCCAATTGTTTATAGAACAACTCGCCCATCTCGCTACCTGTGCAATCAAAGCCGGTGGTCCCTTTCATGCTGCATGATGGGTCGGGCGGCCCGGTCTCTGGCAATTGCCAATCCGTCTGGCCGAGGTACCCGCGGCCTTGATCGGCCTTGTTCATAGCGGCTACCCATTCGACCGCCGCCGGGTGGTCCATCGAACCATCGGGGTCGATATCTGCAACACCGAAAGTTTCTTTGGCTGCCAGGTTGGCGTCCGCGAGCCAGGTGACCTGGGCAACCGGGTCATAGACGGTTCGGCCGCCGGGGTTGACCTGCAATCCCCTACCGGCAGCTGGGGGCGTGCCCGGCAGCTTGCCTTTGATCAAGGGCAGAACGTAGAGATAATTCGGCGACACGTTGGCCCCTTGAAATCCAGTGTTGAACGAAAAGCTCACAAATCCTTGCCTCGGATTGGCGGCCGGGGACCCCGACCAATATAAGTAGGGTTGGAAATCGTTGAATGGGCCGATCTTATTGCCGGGGATGCGAACGGCCGTGTTGGGCGCGCGAAGACCCAACGAAGCATAGTAGAGAGATCCCAGCGCACTGCCCGAACAATGGAACCCGAACGATTCGCCATGTGGTCCCGTACGTGCGCAGCTCTTGTCCTGCGCGGGCGTGGTCGGAAGCTGCCAATTATGGTGACCGAGGTAGCCAGCACCGTGGTCGAGCGAGTTCAGCGCGTCGACCCATCGGATCGCCGTCGCATAATCCATCGAGCCATCTTTGTGGATGCTGGAAACTCCGAATGTTTGTTTGCCGGCCAGATTGGCGTCGGCGAGCCAGGTGACATGGAGACTGGGATCATAGACGGTCTGACCGTCGGCGGCAGCTACCAGGGGTGCGCCCGCAGGCGCCGCGACGGGGATGGAGGAGTTCCCTTCCCGGCACGCGTTCACCAGTTGCGGGCTTATGGCCGGCAAAGGTATGGATGCTGCCCTGGGCCGCGACGGTCCCGTGGACGATGGGATCGAAGCAAGCCATTAACAGCCCGTCGTGAGCTCCTCCACCTTGAATGAAGCCCGCATTCCTGCATGCTGTTTTAATCTGCTCGCATGAAGCCGAATCGGCTCGGACCTGATTGCTGGTGAAGACTAGTCTTAGGGCAAATGAGATCAGGACCACCAGCACGCGGAAGATGGCGCGACGCATGGAATGCACAAAACCTCCCAAGTTCGAAAGCATCGCTGCGGATGATACTCATCCTGGGGATCTGCGCAATTTTAGCCGGAGCCTCTCCTTGTCGACTTCAGTAACAGCGCCATCTCACATCGCCGTGAGCGGCAGAATCGCACCGAACTCTGCGAGGTGAGAATCGTCCTACGCGATAACCGTAATCTGTTCCTCAAAGTCTGGCCCAAGGCTCGAAATATGAGCGAGAAGTTGCCTGGGGTGGACAGGCTTTTCCAGCAGGACGAAATTGTGGACTGAGTATCTGGGATCAGCTAACAGATCCCTAGTCGCGGCCTGCCCCGAAAACAGGAGTACCTTACAGTCCTGTACCAACGCACTCACCCCAATGGCGAGGTCGATTCCGTTCATTCCCGGCATTGCAACGTCGGTGATGAGGAGCTGCGGTGGAGCAACGCGTGCGATGTCCAGTGCACTCTCCCCGTCGTAAGCGACCATGCAGGCGAAGCCGCTCCGGGTAAGAATCGCGGATAGGGTATCTGCGATCAGGCGCTCGTCATCGACGATGAGGACCAAGGGTCGAAAATTGTTTTGATCGAAGTTCAGCCTTCGATCGCACAGGTCTGAGACGGGAACAGTCTGAAAGTGGAGGGTCCGGGACATGAATTCTACCTCTATTGCCACCCTACTCCAAAAGCCAAAATACGGGCTAACTGCTTACAGTATCAATCACTTAATGCTCACTCTTGTTTCAGGTTGCAATCAATTGATGTTCTGCCATATTATTTTTTTGCGTTAGAACTGCGTCTCGTTAGCGCTACGATTGCATATCCTTAACGGAAGGAGCGGACAGATGGACGTGAAACAGGATCCGGCGATGCGGTTTCAGGCTGTGCAGAAGGTTGACATTCCAACCGGGCGTAACGGAAAACATAAGGGCATCGTTCTCGACCTGCTCAGCGATCTTGAGAAGCTGGCCGCCGGCGAAGCACTGAAGGTTCCTCTCGCCCAGTTGCCGGACACTAAGGAGAACATCCGCTCGGCCTTGAATCGGGCTACTAAACAGCTGAACATCCGAGTAGGGACATCGAGCGACGACGAGCATTTGTATATCTGGAAGGCCAGCTAGCACCTCCGCCGCAGTCATTCCGCTATATAGATGTGCAAGCGGTCTTAAAAGTGTTAGTAAAGCTGGGCGACCGGAAATCCCTAACCACGAAGCGCAAGTCAAGGGCGGCGGTGGGGCTGGAAAGCGGCTTTAAAGATCTTCAGAAACGGCCCCCACTGCGCGTCGCCTGGTCACGAATTGCACCAGCCAACGGAGCATGACAAAGAGCCGATTGGCAAAGCCGATCAGAAAATAGATGTGGACGCCGGCCCACACCAGCCACGCCGTGAAGCCGGCAGATTTCCAGAACCTTAGGTCGGCCACGGCAAAGGTGCGACCCACCACCGCTAAGTCGCCTTTGTCCCAATACCAAAACGGATCCGGAGCAGGCTGCCCGGAGGCGCGGCGGCCAATCACCTTGGCCACATATTCGCCCTCCTGGATGGCTGGTTGCGCGAGCCCCGGCATGGGCACGGCGGTTCTACTCTTCATGCCAAACAGGTTGCGGGTATTTGCAATCACCAGGGCCGTATCACCAATCGCAAATATCCCGGGATGTCCCGGCACCGAGAGATCGGGATTCACCTTGACTCTCCCCGACTTATCCGCTTCCGCGCCCAGCCACCGCGCCGCCGGTGAAGCCGACACCCCCGCCGTCCACATCACGTTCCGACTGCGAATGCGCGCCCCATTGGCCACAACACCTTCTGCATCGATGCTCTCAACGCGAGTGCTGGTGAAGATTTTCACTCCCAACTGTTCCAAATGACGGTGCGCTTTCGCTGAAAGCTCCTCGACAAAAGTGGGCAGTATCCGATCCGTACCCTCATAAAGCAGGATCCGGGCCGAGCCCGGGCCAAGGTGACGAAAGTCGCGTTCCAGCGCCATGTTCGCCATCTCGGCAATGGTGCCGGCAAGCTCGACGCCCACCGTGCCGCCGCCGACAAGAACAAAGGTAAGCATCTCCTGAATCAGGGAAGGATCCGCATTCCCGCATAGGGCTAAGCGCTCTGCCTCTTCAAACGCCGTCAACAGCCTGCTGCGAATTTGATCTGCCTCAGCCAGCGAATCCAACCCCGGAGCGATCGCCTTCCATTCATCGTGGCCAAAGTAATTCACGTGGATACCGGTAGCCAGGACAAGGTAGTCGTACGCCAGGTCGCAGTTAGGGAGCAGAACCTTCCTGTTCTCAACATCCACGCCGGTCACTTCGGACATCAGCACGTCTACATTTTTCTGCGTGCTGAAGAGCACGCGCAGCGAGGGAGCCACTTCATCGCCGGCCAGAAGCCCGGTCGCAACCTGGTACAACATGGGCCGAAACAGGTGGTAGTTGCGCTTATCGACAAGGGTGATTTGAACCGCTGCTTTCGATAAAGCGCGGGCAGCATAGAACCCGCCGAACCCGCCTCCCACAATCACGACCTGCGGTACTGACTCTGCTGGCAAGGCACCCCTCCGTCGCGGTCATTCTCCTATATAGATGTGAAGCGGCCTCAAAGGTGTTATGAGCCAGGCCCCCGGACAGACGCGGGCTACATGGTCAAATGGAATCATCTTAAAGAGCGGGGGAAGCTTGATGCCGCCGAAAGCTTCGAAAATCATGGTGATCCGCCATGCGGAAAAGCCGAACGGCCAGCTTGCCGGTGTCAATGAGTCGGGTGTGCCCAATGCGCGCGACCTTACCGTGCGCGGCTGGCAACGCGCCGGCGCGCTCGTATGCTTGTTCGCACCTGCCCGCGGCGGTTTGCAAAACGCTCTACTGGCGAGGCCTCAATTCATTTTTGGATCCGCCGCAGCGGACGATCCCGAAGGCGGCAACTCCAGGAGTCGCCGTTCGGAAGAAACGGTTACGCCCCTGGCTCAACTTCTGGGTATCGATATCGACCTGACCTTCAGCAAAGGACAGGAAAAGGCGCTAGCTAAAGCCGCCCAGGCGTGTACCGGGCCAGTCTTGATCGCATGGCAGCATGAAAACATCAACATGATCGCCCGTTCCATTCTTGGCGCAGGACCCACCCCGCCGATGTGGCCTGGCAACCGTTTCGATGTGGTCTTCGTGTTTACCCTCAATCCTGTGGATGACACATACAGCTTCGCGCAAGTGCCACAGCGCCTCCTGGCGGGCGACGCGGACAGTCCGATCTGATTGACTCGGAAACCTGCTTTTGATCGGGAATAGTTCCCGGGATTGCGATTAGGATGTTGACATATCCCATGCAAATACCAGTCATGGTGCTTTCGACGCTCGCGCTCCTCGTACTCACGGTGTCCGCTTCTACGCCGGCAGGACCAAACCGCGACGAGATAAAAGTACCGTTGCGAACCCAGATCCAACCATTCCATGCGAATGGACCCTGGGTGGAAGCCCAATTTGAACAGACCATCGTTCCCGCGAAAACAGCGATCGTTATCACGGATATGTGGGATAAGCACTGGTGCAAGGGGGCCACACATAGGGTAGGGCTCATAGCTCAGAGGATGGAGCCGCTGCTCGCATTAGCCCGCGGCGCCGGGATACTGATCATCCACGCGCCCTCTGAGACGATGGACTTCTACAGCAACGCACCAGGCAGGCTGCTGGCAGAAAACGCCCCTCACGCCATGCCTCCTCCGGAACTCACCTTCACGGAGGCTCCGCTCCCCATCGACGATAGCGATGAGGGCTGCGATACTCCCGGGGACAAACCCCACAAGGCATGGAGCCGGGAAAACGAAGCGCTCACGATTGCACCGGGGGATGTGATCTCTGACCAGGGCCAGGAGATCTATAACGTGCTTAAGCAGCATCACATCGAAACGGTGCTGTATATGGGGGTGCATGCGAACATGTGCATTCTCAATCGGAGCTTTGGTGTGCGGCAGATGTCTAAGTGGGGACTGCGCTGCGTGTTGGTGCGCGATCTGACAGATGCGATGTATAACCCTGCGTCGAGACCCTTCGTCTCGCATGCCGCCGGCACTGAACTGGTGATTGAATTCATCGAGAAGTACTGGGCGCCCACGACAACGAGTACTGCATTGACTGCGGCGCTCAAGGGCGACCCTCAAGCAAAGCCGCAATAGCAATCCCCACCGCGACATAGCTGCGCGCCCCCGGCTTTGCATTTCCACTGGTTTGGAAGCTAGCGAAAGAGCGCGAAGGAATGGTGATGATTCATCGGAAGTTTTGTGTGGTGTTTGTCTGTTTGATCGTCTTTGCGGTGGCGGTGCAGGCGTCGCTGTCGCAGAAGATTGCCCCTCCGGTGACGTCTCTGCGGGTGTACCTGTTCGATTGCGGCCTGATCAAAGGTGAGAACCCGACAGACTACGGCTTGAATAAAGACAATGTTAAAAATACCGATATGGTGGTGCCGTGTTATTTAATCGTTCATCCCAAAGGAACCCTGATGTGGGACGTCGGCTTGATTCCGGACAGCGCGTTCAAGGGAGATAAGCCGGTAATTGAATCCGACGGTTCTGAAAGTTCCCCCAAGCCTTTGCTGCCGCAACTGGCCGCGCTTGGGTATCCGCCGCAGAACATCACCTACATTGCCTTTTCGCATTATCATTTCGATCACACGGCGAATGCGAACGCGTTCGCCGGTTCCACCTGGCTGGTCCACGCAGCAGAACGTGATGCGATGTTCGCCGCCAGTCCCGAGCATCAAGCTTCTTACAATCGACTCCGCACCAGCAAGACGGTGATCCTTCCAAACTCCGACTACGATGTATTCGGCGATGGGACGGTCATCATCAAATACACTCCTGGTCATACTCCCGGCCACCAGGTTCTGGCCTTGAAACTTCCCAAGACGGGACCAGTCCTGATCGCGGGGGATCTATGGCACTATGCGGCAGAGCGGAGTGCTTCCAAAGCTCCTCAGGGCGAGGCGAATCAGGAACAGACGCTGGCAAGCCGCGCGGCAATGGAAGCCTACCTCAAGCAGAGCGGCGCCCAACTCTGGATCGAGCACGATCCGGAAACCTTCCATCGCCTCAAGAAAGCTCCTGACTATATTCAATAGCCCGCCTTCTCTATTCCGCTCGCAGCACCCGCATGGGATCGATGGACGCCGCACGTTGCGCGGGGATGAGAGCCGCCAGCGCGGAACAGCACAATAGAACGATGATTGCGCCTGCAATCGTCACGCTGTCCAGCGGTCTAACGCCATACAGCAAACTCTTAAGGAAGTGCATAAGTCCGATGGATGCGATCAACCCAGCGGCCACCCCCGCTGCGGCGACGGTCAAGGCATTGCGCAACGTTAGCAACAGCACAACTTTCCGCGAGGCTCCCAAGGCCATGCGGATTGCAATCTCGTGCGTGCGCTGCCCGATAGCATAGGCAAGCACTCCATAAATCCCGAGCAAAGACAGCACCAGGGCTATGACCGCAAATATGGTCAGGATCGCGGTATTGAACAGGCGCGATGACTCTGTCGCAGCCACGATTTCATCCATCGTATGCGCCCGCGATACGACCAGCAGCGGGTCAAGTTGATGGACGATCTTTTCGAGACTCGGCACCAGCAGGGTCGGATCGTCTGCTGTGCGTATGACCACATCCAGCTGGCCCGCCACTCCGAGCATCGCTGCCATCGGACCCAATGCAGCCGCAGCTTGCGCGACCGGCTCATACAACTGCGCCACGGTCGGCTGATCGAGTGCGCTTTGTTTCACATCTCCGACGACCCCCACGACGGTGATGGCAGGCATTGGGCCGTCAAACCGATCGCCCACTTTCATGCGCAAACCGATTGGATCTTTGCCACGAAAGTAAGTTGCGGCAAAAGACTGGCTGATGATCGCGACCAGGGGGGCTCCGGCCTGCTCATCTCGAGCTTCAAAGTAGCGACCACGGATCAGCGGAATATGGAGTGCCTGGAAATAGTTCCCCTGCAGGAGATAGGTTGACGCAATGAGGAAGCCCTCGCCCGTGGACCGCACATGGCCTTCCGGCGTAATCAGGCGTCCACCCTTTTGGCCGACGATTGGAATGTTGGAAGAGAAGCCTACCGTCCTCACTCCGGGCAAGGTTTCTATTTTCCGCTGTAATTCTGCGTAGAACTCATCCACTTTCTGCTGTGTCGGATAGTCGTGTCTGGGCAAGGACAGAGAGGCAGTCAGAACATGCTGGGACTGAAATCCGGGGTCGGTCTCGAGCATCTTGCGAAAGCTGCGGAGGAGCAGGCCTGACGCCACCAGCAGCAACAGAGCCAGAGCCATTTCAAGTATGACCAACATGCTCTGCAGCTTGTATTGCGAGCGCCCCTGTCCGGCGGCGAGATTTCCATCACGCAATGAATCCAGAACATCAGTGCGCATGCTGGCAAAGCCCGGCGCGATTGCGCAGAGTACCCCGGTCACAGCAGCAAATCCAAATGCGGCCGCAAACATCGGCCAACGGATCGCAATTTCACCCAAGCGCGGCAACGAGTCCGGCAGGTAAGCAGCGGCCGCGTGTACCAACACGACCGCAAGGGCAAAGCCGATTGCGCCTCCAATCGCGCTCAGCAAGACACTTTCGGTGAGCAATTGCCTGAGCACAGTGCGCCATGTAGCACCCAACGCCAGGCGGACTCCGAATTCGCGCCTTCGTGATGCCGCACGTACCAGCAGCAGGTTTGCAACGTTCACGCAGACAATCAGCATGATCAGACTGACGGCTCCAAGCAGCATGTTCAGGAAGGGGCGGGCGTTGCGCACCGTCTCCTCTTTCAACGTCCTGAAGTAGCCTTGCAGGTGCAGACCGGCTAAGGCTGCATATCCGGGTTCGATGCCTGCGATCACCCGGTCCACGTCGATTTGTGCCTGTGCCGTGCTTACACCCGGTTTCAAGCGGGCCACGAGGCCGTAGTCGTAATTCTCGCCTTCAGAGTTTCTTTCAATCGCAGTAAAACTCATGGGAACCCAAAGGTCGCGGCGGCTTAGTCGACCGGCGTCAAGGGGAAACTCGAAATTGCGGGGCATAACTCCAATGATCGTGTAGGGGCGCCGATCCAGGTCAATGGTCTGGCCCAATACGCCTGGATCACTTTGAAATCGTTCTCGCCAAAGCGAATAACTGATCACGGTCACCGGCGCTGAGTCGTCGTCCTCTTTCTGGGTGAATGTGCGGCCCAACAGCGGGTCGATACCAAGCACTGGAAACAGCGACGCACTGACTCGTTCCGCGACCGCGTTGAAGGGCGCGCCCGCGCCGGTCACATCGTACCCGGCGCGGATATACCCGCGCTTCACCAGAGAAGGCCTTGCTTTCGCGCTGGAAGATGAGAACATCGGGAGCAGTCACGTTGAAATCATGAGGATCTTCCCGAACCCATTCATGCAGACTGAGGAGCTGCCCGGAATCTTTGAACGGCAGAGGCCGCAGTAACACGGCCTCAGCCACGGAGAAGACTGCAGTCATGCCGCCGA
Organism: uncultured Acidobacteriaceae bacterium; assembly: GCA_963796145.1. Taxonomy (GTDB): domain Bacteria; phylum Acidobacteriota; class Terriglobia; order Terriglobales; family Acidobacteriaceae; genus PALSA-350. The sequence continues at coordinate 141,726 of CAWCKO010000002.1, forward strand.
TTCCCAGCGCTAAAGTCGAAATCGCAGTGGCTGCAAACGCCGGCGACTTACGTAACTGCCGCAGTGCGTAATGCACATCGATGAGAACCGCTCGCAGAAACGGAAGCCCCTGCTGCACACGATATGCTTCTCTGGTCTGGGTGAGGCCGCCGAACTCGCGCAGCGCCCTGGTCCGCGCCTCCTGCTCAGACATGCCGCGTTTCATGTTTTCCTCGCAGGCAAGTTCAATGTGAGAACACAGCTCAGCATCCAGGTCTTCATCGAGTTTGCGCCCGCGGAACAGAGCTACGCAGCGACTCAGCCAAACGCTAACCGGTTCCATATTCGACTCCTAATGGGAAGGAGTGAGAAAGCGCGCCATGGTGGCGGCTATCCTTTCCCAGTTCTCGGTCTCCATCTCGATCTGCTTCCGGCCAAGCTTGCTCAGGGAATAGAACTTGGCACGGCGGCCAGTCTCGGAGGTACCCCATTCCGCCTTGATCCATTTCCGCTGGTCAAGCCGGAGCAACGCGGGATAGATGGTTCCCTGGTTCATGGTCAGCGTGTTGTCGCTCACCTGTTCAATCCGCCGCGCAATTGCATAACCGTGCAGCGATCCCATCGACTCGAGCGTCTTGAGGATCATCAGGTCAAGCGTCCCTTGCAGAACGTCGGATTTGCCCTCTCCCATTGTTTCTCCCTGTTGCCATTCTGCATATACAGTGCACCGCGCATAGGTAGAATGTCAACAGGTTGTTTTTTAGACGTGAGAGCCATGGGATTGCCAGCGCTAAGTCAGCTACACTGGCGCAATGAGTAAGCTCTACATTGCGCTGGTGGCAGTCGTTGCGGCCTTAGCGGCCTTCCTCCCTGCGCAGATCCTTCCCAGCTTCGCCTCAACCCGGATTAGTTCCGACCGCAGCATCACGTTCCGCTACCGAGACCCCGAAGCAAAAGCCGTACTCTGCCTGGTTGAAAATGTTGCGGCACCCCTGGCCATGCACAAGGACGCCGAGGGCATCTGGACGACCACTTCCAGCCCGCTACCGCCGGGCATCTACCGGTACCATTTCGAAATCAATGGCATCTCGCTTCTCGACCCGGCCAACCCCGTCATTTCCAACTCCCTGATGCGCCCGGCCAACATGGTCACCGTCCCCGGCGACGGGCCACTGCTTTGGGATGCGACCGACGTTCCTCACGGCACCATCCATCGCCACACTTACACCACGTCCGTGGTCTTAGGCTTGCCCGGCAACCAGAGCGACTACTACGTCTACACGCCGCCCAATTACGATCCCAAGGGCACAGCGTACCCTGTGCTCTACCTCTTGCACGGCTGGACCGACTCCTCCTATGGCTGGCTTTACAACGGCCGCGCGAACTTCATCCTCGATAATCTACTGGCCCAAGGCAGGATCAAACCTATGATCGTGGTCATGCCTCTCGGTTACGGGGATCTCGCCTTTATTCATAGCGCGATCGACGTCTGGCATGACTCGCCCAGCATTGACCACAACACTGAGCTTTTTACGAAAGCATTTCTCACCGAAGTGATGCCTCGAGCCGAAGCCGCCTATAACATCTCGAAGGACCGTAACGACCACGCGATCGCGGGACTATCCATGGGCGGCCTGGAAGCTGTCACCATAGGCCTCGCACATACGGACCAGTTCGCCTCGGTTATCGGTCTCAGCGCGGCGGTGCAGAAGCTTGATTTTCAAAAACAATTCGGGGAGCTGAATCCGAAAACAGCGAACCTCCGGTTACTGTGGGTCGCCTGCGGAACCGAAGATGGCCTTATCTCCGCCAATCGCAAGCTGGTGGCGTTTCTTCAAGAGAAAAACATGCCGGTGACCCAGATCGAGATTCCTGGTTTGCACACCTGGCTGGTGTGGCGCGACAACCTGATCCACTTCGCGCCGTTGCTGTTCCAGCCATCTTCGCAGCCATAAGGAACTCCCAGCGGGTGCCCCATGATTGATCGGTCACGAGTCTAAGCCGGCGACCCGGAGAGCCTCGGCCACGGCCTTCTGCGTGCGGCGTTCGCGGGCTTCGGGACTTTGATAGTAAAAGATTCCCAGCAGGTGATTGCGGCGCTGTACGGGCGTCATGGCGTTCCATCCCGCTTGCGCACGTGGTTCGCGGCGGAAGGCCAGCTGCAGGATGGGCGGTAGAATTTTCTCACCCTCCATCGCCAGCATCATGCGTTCGGCCATCTGTTCGGCGCGCCGCTGACGGGTCTCCGCGCTTTTGGGTTCGCTTATGAGATCGCCGATGTCTCTGCGCATGGAATAGCTCAGCGCCTCGAACCAGCGAGCGAGTGCGCGATCCTGCTTCAGCAGTTTGGCGAGTTCAGGGGGAACCGCGGCTTTGCGTTCCTCGAGATCGGGTTCGAGAAAAAATTCCGCCACCTGACCAGCGTATGCCTGAGCACCCTTCTGCATCACTTTGTTCACCAGGACACAATGCCCCTTTGCCTTGGAGCCGAAGAGAGAAGTGCGAAAGGCAAAGCCGTTGATCGTGCCCCTGACGCGCTTACCCCGGCGCGTCTTCCATACTTTTTCCGGCGCAAACGGCACGCGTGCGATGATCCAATTCAGGTTGTTTCCCATGGGCTCGAGCAGGGCGCGGAAACGTTGACGCGTGCTCATGCGCGTAATCGTACCACCGTGGGCTATACACAGATCCACTTCTATGGCGACGTTCCTCGTGAGAACCGAGAAGGAAACCGCAGATCGGATGGATTCGGCTATATTGTTTTCTCAAGGCAATGGATCGCATTTCATCGCAGGAATTTCTCGCGCAACGCTTCCGGGTGCATGCATTCCTCGCGGACGTTCCTCTTCACGACGTTTGGGCTGTAGATCTGCCGGGATTTCGCGAAGGCATCACGCTCCACGAATTCCGCGCCCGAACGAGCAAGGCGGATAGTTTAAAAAGAGTGTCCTGGCCAACTCGCGCCTTGTTCAGCCTTCGATTGCTGATCGGGCAAATCCTGGGTTTGGAATCCGAACCTAGAGGATACCGGCAATCCTACTTCGCCAATCGGCTCACCGCAGAGGATCGAACGGCGTCTCTGGTTCCTGCCGGTACCGCAGATGGATTTTTTCGCGTTGTCTATCATTTCGAGAATGAAATTTTGCTCGAAGCTATCAACCTTACCGTACACGGCGCAGTGATGAGTGCCCTCCAGCAAACAGCCATCGGGTATCGGTTTTATCTCGCAATCTATGTGCGGAAAGTAAGCTGGATTACACCTGTGTATTTGGCACTCATCGATCCGTTTCGAAGATGGATCGTCTACCCGGCGATTTTCAAAGAAATTCAGCGGAGTTGGATGGAGCAGTTTGGACCGTCCGACTTAAAGCACCGTAAGTAGCAGCCGAGCAGGAGCGGAGTGGATAGAATTGCCGGGAAGACAAGGAGAGATTCAAGTCAATCATGGGAATGAACCGCCGGCAACTTATCAAACTGCTCGGTTATAGCGCCCCCGCGATCGCCGCCACCAGCGCGTTTGCCGCCGACAACGGCCCGGTTGTTGATCTGCTGGTGTACGGCGCCACCGCTTCCGGAGTGATGACCGCATACTCTGCCGCGCGCCAAGGCTTGCACGTGGTGCTTCTGGAGCCGGGAGAGCACCTTGGCGGCATGGTCACCGGCGGCCTGTCGGCCACAGACCTGGGCCACTATCCAATTATCGGTGGATACGCCCGCGATTTTTATATGAAGGCGGCGGCTCATTATGGTGTGCACGACCTGGACAAACCGGCTAACTGGCTCTCGGAACCGCATGTGGACTTAGCGATCTTTCGCACCATGATCGAGGACGCTGGAGTCACTCTTCTCTATCAGCAGCGTTTGCTGGAGCAAGGCGGCGTGGAGCTTCACGGGAAACGGATCGTGTCCATTACCACCTCGGGTGGCCGGCGCTGGCAAGCAAAGATCTTTGCCGACTGCACCTATGAAGGCGACCTCATGGCGCAGGCAAAGATCCACTACACCTGGGGTCGTGAACCTGCTTCCGAGTACGATGAAAGCCTGGCGGGTGTGCGCGGCGATACACCCAAGCATCAGTTTCTCTGGCCGGTCTCCGCCTATGACGACCATCACCACCTTCTGCCCGAGATCGACCCTGGGCCTCTCGCCCCTCCCGGTACCGGTGATAAGAAGGTGCAGTCCTATAACTTTCGTCTTATTCTCACCAACGATCCGTCAAACCGGCTTCCTTTTAGCCGACCTGAAGGATACGACCGTGCGCGCTTCGCGCTGCTGGAGAGATATCTGGGTGAGTTTGCGCAGCACATGGGGCGGCCGCCCGGATTCAGAGACGTGACGAATCCGGTCATGATTCCCAATCACAAAGCCGATTTCAACAATAATGGCCCCGTCTCGACCGACTATATCGGCCATAGCTGGAAGTATCCGGAAGCCTCGTACCAGCAAAAAGCAGATATCTGGCAGGACCACCTTCTGTACACAAGATCATTCTTCTACTTCATCTCTCAGGATTCCAAGGCGCCCGCCAACCTGCGCGACGAGGTCAATCAATGGGGTCTGCCGAAGGATGAGTTTGCCGACACGGATCACTGGCCCAACCAGCTGTACATACGAGAGGGCCGGCGCATGGTGGGAGAGTATGTGATGCGTCAGTCAGACCTGCAGACCGAGCGCAACAAAGAGGACTCGATTGGGATGGGGTCCTATAACAGCGACTCGCATAACATCCAACGGGTCGCCATGCCGGACGGAAGCGTGCAAAACGAAGGCGATGTGCAGGTGCCGGTGCAGCCCTACGAGATCGCTTATCGAACCATTACGCCTAAGCGATCGGAATCTGAAAACCTGCTGGTGCCAGTCTGCCTTTCTGCGAGCCATGCGGCTTACTCTTCGATCCGGATGGAGCCGCAATTCATGATTATCGGGCAGGCTGCGGGAGTCGCCGCAAGCCTCGCTATCCAGGGCGGAAAGCGCCGTTCAGGATATCTCCATCCACGATCTTCAGCGCAAGCTGCGAGAGCATGACGCGGTGCTCCACCTGACCGAGGAGTTTCGCCCTGCGGCCGGGTAACTGCGTACGAGGTGGATGCCGAAAAGGCGAGCAGATCCAGCTTGACGTTCGCTTCCGCGGGGGCATGTCGAAAACGTTGATGTTGCGCCGAAGGGCGAAATGATTCGGGGTTGCCGATTCGATAGCGTGGCCCCAGAAGCCACTAACCCAAGAGCTGGAGAAGGCGAATGGACATGACAAGGATCGGAGTATCACGGCGGAAGGCGCTCGAATCGGGAGCTTGCGCACTCGCTGGAGCGGCGGGGCTCTTGGTAACGGCACGGGCGCGCGCAGGTACGGAGCGGAGCACGACATACGAAGAAATTGTCCGGAGGTGGTATAAGGCATGGGAGAAAAAGGACCAGGGTCAATTTGAGGCCCTGATGACCGACAACTTTACCTTCACGAGCGCGGCCGGCGACGACCACATCAGTAAGAGCGCTTTCAAAACGCAATGCTGGGATACACAGGTTAACTTTATCGATCGATTTGATCTGGAGCGCGTGTTCGGAAGTGGCAACGAGGCGTTTGTGAAGTATCTTTGCCACACAAAGAACGGTAAATCATTCCGAAATGTAGAGTATTTCCGGCTCAGAGACGGGAAAGTGGAGACCATTGAGTGCTACTTTGGGGGGAAATCCACCTTTCCGTCAGCAGTAAGCAAAGGCTGACGTGAGCCCGTCGACCAGCGTCTTCGGAGCGGCCCTGGGCGCGGATCCACGCATTCTTCAGCGGCATTCTTCAGATCGAGGCGAAGTTCAAGTTCCAGGCTGAACGTCACTAACCACAGCGGGGGAGGCTCCGGCCTCCGCCGCTGTGGGTTCAGCACAACAAGGCGAATAGCAGCGGAGTTAAATAAGTGGCGAAAGACTTGTCAGGAATTGCACCCGTCATCCCTATCGACCGCCTTGATACGCTTCCGCTGCACCACCAGATCTGCGAAGGGTTCCGTGCCGCAATTCTGCGTGGCAATTTGCAGCCCGGACAACAGGTACCTTCCAGCAGGCACCTGGCGGAAGATCTGGAAGTATCCCGTTTTCCGGTCCTCGGCGCCTATGCACGGTTGCTTTCCGAGGGTTACTTCGAAAGTCGAGTCGGATCGGGAACCTTCGTTTCGGCATCATTGCCGGGTCAAGTCCGAGACGGTAGAAGATCACGGTCAACCACGGGAGGATCTCGCTGTCTTTCCCGGCGTTCCTCGTTATTACCGCGATTCGAAACTGTTCCGTGGCGACATGGCTGGGGACCCTTCGGAGTCCACCAGCCGGCGCTCGATCAGTTTCCCTTCGGAGCCTGGTCGAACCTGCTGGCTGAACACGGTCGAAAACCACGTTTGCGCGCCATTCATGACAACGACCCGATGGGGCTTGATCGCTTCCGAGACGCAATCTGCTCTTACCTCCGCACCGCGAGGGCTGTCGAATGCGACCCGTCGCAAATCATGATCGTATCGGGATCGCAACAGGCTCTGGAAATCACGGCGAGAGTGCTGCTGGATCCTGGCGACCCGGTGTGGATCGAAGAGCCGGGCTACCAGCTTGCACAGTCGGTTCTGCTCGGGGCAGGCTGCCGAATTGTCCCGGTCCCGGTAGACGACGAAGGCATAAATGTGTCTGCAGGGATCAATCTGCTGCCGAAAGCGCGTGCCGCGTTTGTTACGCCGTCGCACCAATATCCCCTCGGCGCTACCATGAGCGCTTCTCGCCGACTGCATCTGCTGGATTGGGCTCGGGATAATGGAGCATGGGTTGTGGAGGACGACTATGACAGCGCATACCGTTACGACACTACATCGGTTTCCTCCCTTCAGGGGATCGATTCGGACGCACGCGTGATTTACATTGGGACATTCAGCAGGGTTATCTTTCCGTCCGTACGAGTGAGTTATATTGTTGTCCCGCCCGATCTCATTGAAAGATTTATGTCAGTACGATTCTCGTTAGGTATCTCCCCCTCCTACTTATTCCAGGAAGTGCTCACAGATTTCATCCGTGCCGGTCGATTTGCCCGGCATATTCGCCGCATGCGGGCACTCTATAAGGAACGCCGGACTGCTCTGGTGGAGAGCGTGCAGAACACTTGCGGGGATATGCTGGAGATCCACGGCGCGGGAGCCGGAATGCACCTGACGGTGACCCTCCCATCAGGATTTAACGACGCAGAAATCGCGAGTCAGGCAGCAAAGTACGGCTTATGCCTATGGCCACTGTCGCCCTGTTATATGAATAAGCCGCGCCATGGGTTCGTGCTTGGGTTTGCAGCCACTCCGGCAGACCAGATGGCGGGTGCGGTGCACCAGCTATGGAGGCTTCTGAAGGAACAACCCGGTCAATCTTAGTGCACGCTAACGGTCCGCACCCTCTCGTTCAGAACAGCCGAGGCACACCTGAAGACCTGAAGAACGTTCGTACACATTCTCTGTTTGCGCAGATTTTCGTAAGAAATATCCGCTAGCTAGTCCTTCATCTGCTGATGAAGTTTATGCGCCAGCTTTTCGATCTCTGCAGCTTCCTTCAGCGAATCCACAGACAACTGATCAGGAGCCGAGTTGTCGATCCGCTTTTTAAGATCAGCCGACATTTCTAATAGCTTGTCGCTTTCGGCAACGAGCTGTTTTTGCCGTTGGATGCGAAGCTCGTTGGCCTCCTTGGCTCGGTCGAGAGCCTGCGCAGTCGGGCTTGACCATTGTGCGCTGATCACTCCGAACCTGCCGAAAGGTAACAATAGAGCGCCGAGCACCAGAAATCGAAGAACTCTCATACCGTTCCTCCTGATCCGCAGAATTTTACGCTTTTGCCATTCTTGGGAAGAGGCGCACAGAGATCCGAGCTCTCTGCGGATGGCTCGATGATGACAGTGTTCACTGTTTGGGCGACGAAATTACTGAAAATCCTGTTTCACAGCTAACACCAACCGTGAGTTTTGCATGGAAGCTGTGGTAATTCGGGTGCGGCAGCGGCATAGATTGTCTTGCGGTCAACCTCAAATGCACCGATCTCTCGTTCGTCCGCTGATTGGATCAAGAACCGAACTTTGTTCGTCTTTGCCGGAATCTTTACCTTGGCCGAAAGTCGCGTATTCGCCATGGCGAGTTTTACCGCATCCTCAGTATCTGCCGTGATAGAACGGGATTCGCGCTCATAGACGAGAACGTCTCCTCTCTTATCGAGGCTCGCAGTGATCAATATCAGGTCTGCTTTGCTCTTGCCATTACCCGCAACTTTCCAGTCAAGGTCTTTGGACTGCAACATCAAGGTAAAATCTGCAGTCTGGGAGTATGTGTTCAGTACAAGGGATTCGATGGTCAAATGCGTCTGCGACTTCAGTGCTTGAGGGGAAACCAAAGTCGCGAGGCAAAGAGCGGAGAACAGAAGACGATTCGGGATCATAACCGACCTCCGGCGTTATTCTACTCCGCTTTCCCTTACGGGTTGACCATCATCTGAGCGGGCGACAAGACTCACCATTGATAGTTATCCGCCAGCAGGCTCATCCAGCTAAAGAAGAGGTGCAGTACGAAGCGGAAGTCTCAGGATATCTCCATCCGCAATCTTCAGCGCAAGCTGCGAGAGCACGGAGCAGTGCTTCACCTGAGCGAGGAGTTTCGCCCTGCGGCCGGGTAACTGCGTTCGAGGTGGATGCCAATCGTGAAATCCAACTGAGGCGATAACTCATTGTCCGGAATCGCACACGGTTTTACGAAACTGAACAGGCAGGCACGCTCCTTGCACAAAAAGTGATCTTTCCGGCTGATTTTTCCTGCTTTTTTGGCAGGGAAAATGCTGTGATCCATCTTGAAGGCTGCCGCTCGAAGACAAGAGGTTCCATGCGAAATCTGCTCCAGAATCTTCGCTATAGCATGCGCATGTTGCGCAAAGACTCTACCTTGACCATTGCCGTCATCGCGACGCTGGCCCTGGGCATCGGCGCTACAACAGCCATCTACACGGTCGTCTATTCCACGCTGCTTGCAGCGCTGCCTCTTGCACATCCCAACGAATTAGTCATGGTGTGGTCGAAGATCAAAGGCAACCGCAATGGTATCTCCGCGGGGGATATCCTCGACTGGCAGCGCCGAAGCCATTCCTTCAAAGGCCTTTTCGCGGTAACCAATGGCAACTTCAATCTGGCCACCAAAGGAGCGCCCGAGCAGGTGAATGGCAGGCGCGTAACGCCTGGATTTTTCGACGGGATGGGCTACCCGCTTATGATGGGCCGCGACTTTGTGCCGGAAGAAGGAGTTCCCGGCAAGGACCATGTGGTGGTGCTAACTCACAAACTGTGGGTCAAGTTGGGAGCCAACCCTGATATAGTCGGCCAGCAACTGCGCATCAACAGCGAGCCCTACACCGTGGTTGGGGTGCTGGCCGCGGGCTTATCAGATCGCTATGACGCGCAACTTACGACCCCCCTGGCCTTCCGGCCCGAACAGATCAACCACGACTATCACTGGATGATCGCGATGGGCCGCCTGAAGCCCGGGGTCAGCATTCAGCAGGCGCAGGCGGACATGGATGCCGTGACCGAGCGCATCGCCGCTGACAACCCGAAGTCCAACAGTGGATGGGGCGCGCTGGTCGATCCGTTCCAGAACGACTTTCTGCCTAAGGACAGCATTCAAACCCTCTGGCTGCTGTTGGGAGCGGTAGGTTTTGTGCTGCTGATTGCCTGCGTGAATGTCGCCAATCTGTTGCTGGCCAAAGGCACGGCGCGGCAAAGGGAGATCGCCATGCGCGGGTCCCTGGGGGCAACGCGGGGACAGATTTTTGCCCAGTTTCTCACCGAAAGCAGCGTCTTGGCGCTCATCGGCGGTGTGTTGGGCTGCGGTCTAGGCGTCGTTCTGCTGCGCGGACTGGTCGCCGTGATGCCGGAGGGCACTCTGCCGGCCGAGGCGAGTTTGCAATTGAACCTCCCCATTCTGGCTGTAACGCTGGCAGCCACCATGCTCTCCGGCTTGCTGTTTGGCTGCGCTCCCGCCTGGTACGCTTCACGGGTCGATCCGGGTGAGGCACTCAAGGATGGCGGGCGCTCCGGTGCCGGCGCCTCGCACAATAAACTGCGCCGCGTACTGGTGGTCGGCGAGTTGGCTCTGGCCCTGACGCTCCTGGCCGGCGCGGGCCTGGCCGTGCGCAGCTTCTGGAACCTAACGAATGTCGATCTCGGCTTGCGCACCGACCATTTGCTCAAATTCGAGCTTGACCAGGCCGACGGCCGATTTAAAGACCCCGCGCAGATCGATACCTACTACCAGCAGATTCTCAACCGTATCCAGGCCATTCCCGGAGTCTCCGCGGCTGCGGTGGTCACGGGCGCGCCGTTGCTCGGGACCAGCAACGGAATGCCATTTTCTGTGATGGGTGGCCCGGTAGTCGATTTCGCCCAAAGGCCTTTTTCGCCCTTTCAATCCGTCACTGCTGATTACTTCAAGACCTTCGGTATTCGTGTTGTGCGCGGCCGGACGTTCAGCGACCAGGACACCGCCACCAGCGTGAGGGTCGCGATGGTCAATGAGGAGTTCGTTCGGCAATATCTAAAGGGCCTGGACCCGCTGCAACAGCGCCTGTCGATCGAACAGATCATCCCCGGCTTGCCCAAACTGGGTCCGCTTGTCGACTGGCAGATTGTGGGAGTGTTTCACAACGTACGCTCCTTCGGCCTTCGAAAAGAGCAGCCGGAGATCGATGTACCCTTTGCCCAGTCGCTGTTACCCAGCGTCACCATCGGCGTCCGCAGCGCCGAGGACCCGGCAGCCATGACCAGAACTGTCGCGGAAGCCGTGCACTCCGTCGACCCCGAAGTCGCCCTGGCGTACTTGAGCACCATGGATGAAGTCAAAGACAAGCTACTTGTAGGGACCGGTTCACCCTGCTGCTCTATGGCAGCTTTGCCGTGCTGGCGCTGCTGTTGGCGGCGGTCGGCATCTATGGCGTGATGGCGTTTACTGTCTCCCAGCGGACCCAGGAGATCGGCCTGCGCATCGCTCTCGGCGCCAGCCGCGGCAATGTGACGGGGCTCATTGTCGGGGAAGGGTCAATTCTTGCCTTAATTGGCTTGGGCCTCGGAATTGGAGGCGCGGTGCTGGTGGGCCGCACTATGCAAAGCACCCTGTATGGCGTAGGTGCGCTGGACCTTCTTGTCATCGCATCGGTGGCAAGTGTTTTATTTACCACGGCGTTGGTGGCATCCTACCTGCCGGCGCGGCG
>CAWCKO010000003.1:0-64180 GCA_963796145.1 uncultured Acidobacteriaceae bacterium
CTGGTTCCGATCCGTGCAGCGGCTTGAGCAGGCTAACCGGGGGCCGAAATTCGCTGGCTTGCGTCGCTCGCCGGCGTTTGGCAAAGCGTAACGCCGCCCACACCGCCAATGCCGTATAGATAGTCGAAGAAGTGAGACCCAGTAACCCGAGAACCAGCAGAACATGCATCATGCTTTGACCCGATCCTAAGAGCACAATCGCGAGTTCGGCGTACTCACGTCTCGCTATGCGGGAAAGGCAACGTTCTCATTAATATCTGCGCAATCACACCTACTGGCTTTGACGAGGGCCATGCTAGTTGCCAGATATAGGACAGTACAGCCCCTACTTTCTGTATTTGAAATCGAGGTACGCGAATTCATACTACTTCCCGATACCAATTCAGAGAGGGCACCTGACTCCTTTGGCATTTAACCTCGACCAAGCCCTTCATAGTGATTCGGCCAGTGGGCTGCTCGCTCAACCCTCCAGATCGTCCGGTCTCTTCGGCCGAAGCCGGCGGAGCTGGGGTGTGGCGTTGAGCGAAGTGGTTATGCCATTTGCGCGCCTGAGTGGATATAGCCTGTACAACATAACCGGGTTAAAAGAGAACAACCGTTTGTCTTAGTCGAAATCTTAAATTTCTGCTTGACAATGTCTGGAGACACGGACTACCGTTTCGCCTGCCAACCTCATTTGTTTGAGACCTGGACTCTGCGGAGTTTCAGGCTAGGGTCGTCCTGGGTGCTGCAAGGTTCTTTTAGTGCTTCGGAGGCGGTATGAGCAAGTCAGTTTACGTCGTTCTCGCATTTGGCCTTCTGCTGTGTGTGGCTGGTGTAGGTCGCGCGCAAAATTCAAACTCCGGTGATATTCGCGGCACTGTGACCGACTCGTCCGGCGCACTGATGCCAGGCGTGGACGTCACCGTCACTAACACCGATACCGGTGTGGTCAATCATTACGTGACGAATCGCGACGGTCTATACGACACTAACTCGATTCTGCCCGGAAACTACACGCTTGAATTCAGCAAGCAAGGCTTCGAAAAATTGAAGCGCGAGTCGGTCCCGCTTCAAGTCGGAATCGTTACCATTGATGCCACCTTGAATGTTGGGTCGGCCACCCAAGAGGTTGAAGTGAATTCCCAAGCGCCTCTGCTCAAGACGGAGGATGCGCAGGTGTCAACCACTCTGACGACAAGCCCAGTTGACCAACCTTCCCAACGTCGATCCGGAGAATGGCTGGACCTATCTGCTGAAGCTGATTCCCGGCGCTACCAGCACGCCAGGGGGCAGCAACGGTGGCGGCAGTGGTGATGAGGAACCCCAGGCCGATCAGGCCATCAACGGAACCATGCCATACTTCTCCAGCTTCCTGGTTGACGGTGGCTCGATTTGGTTGCCGCACAGCGCCAACATTGACCAGGGTCTAAGCGAATCCGTGTCTGAGGTCAACGTGATTGCCACAAACGCCCCCGCCCAGTACGGCGGAGGTGGCGCGGTCTTCAACGTCATCAGCAAGAGCGGAACCAATCAATTTCATGGCTCCCTCTATGACAATTTCCAGAACGACGCCCTGAATGCGAGAGACTACTTCAACACTGGCGCCAAAAACAAGGTGCGCTACAACTACTTCGGCGGTTCGGTAAGCGGGCCGATCCTGAAGAACAAAATGTTCTTCTTTTACAACTATCAGCAGTTGAAAAACCCCCAAAACGCGATCAACAAGAACTCGCAGCCAACTCAAGCCATGAAGGCAGGTTGTTTCAATCCTGCGCTCTTTGGAACGAGTCTGACCCTTGACGCTCGCCATGGCGGCACGCCGTTAACCACCAATCCCGCTCAGTGCGGGGCCTATGATAGTAACAATGGTGCCGATTTGGCGATTCCGCCAGCGGATTTCGATCCGGTAGCTGCAAACATCCAGAACGGCTATTACGTTAATCCCAATCTCCCTGGATTATCAAACAATTACAGCTATCTGCCGCCAGCCGTCAATAACCAAACCAAGATGTTTGGGCGATTCGACTACAACATTACTCCGACGAACCGCCTCAATTTTTCGATCGTGGAGCGCTACGCCCCGGTCGAGGTGTCTTACAATGGCAGTCCGAATTGCCCGGTCAATTGCCAGAATAATTCGTCCGACGGTGGGAACGCACAGATCTCAGACGTGTACACCATCAGTTCTACCATGGTCAACGAATTTCGTTTTTCGTGGAACCGGGAGGCGGATTACTTTGCTCAACAGTCCCTTGGCCAGGGTATCCCGGCCAAGATTGGATTGCAGTTCTCGACCGCGGATGTCTTTCCCACGGTGAGTATAGGTGGAACCGGCGCGCCTTCGAATCTGGGCCCGGGCACGGAGGCACTTTTCATCCAGAACACCTTCGCTCCCTCGGATACGCTCACTTTGATAAAAGGCAAGCATATCCTGCACTTTGGTGGTGAGTTGCTGATGGAGGAGGATAACTCGACTCCGTGGGGCGCCATTAATGGGGCAACCGTGAACTTTACCGGCCAGTTCACCACCAGCAACCCCCTTGTCCAAGTTGGCTATGCCGACTTCCTGTTGGGAGATGTGCAGGCATGGAATACAGCCACTCAACCGAAACACTACATGCGAGCCAAGAACCCTTCGTTCTTTGCTCAGGACGACCTTAAGTTGCGGCCGAACTTGACCGTCAACCTCGGGGTGCGCTCAGAAACGCATGGCGGAGCGAGCGAAAAGTACAACAATGCGGGCGGATTTGACCCGACCATTCCCAATCCGGTGCCCAGTAGCCCCACTGTATCCTACCAACCCGAACGGCTCGATTTGGTTTGCCGGCCTGAACGGGGCGCGGAGTAAAAGCTTCGCGACAAAGACCCTCGTGATGCCTCGACTCGGTTTCGCGTACACACCTACGCAGAACTGGGTCTTCCGCGGCGGCGTGGGGCAATTCGCTACACTGTGGAGCGAGGATACCGTGGGCGGAGTTATGGGCTTTGGGTCGGGCTGCGGCGTTCCCGGCTTGTGTGGCGCTGTGGGCAGTGCGTCCACTTCCAGCACAACAACACCTGTGGTGCAGCTATCGGGGAGTGGGGCGAATCTGCCCGTGGTTACAGGTGCTGCAGCCCGCAACCCTCTCTCTTACATCACCCCTGCAAATCCTCAGGGAAGCGGCGGTACTATCCCCTATACCCCTTACCATCTCCCAATTCAGAACGGCTGGCAGTGGACGGCGGGCGTGCAACGGCGTTTGCCTGGAAATATGGTCGCCGAGGGCCAATATGTCGGCAGCCACTGGGGCAACATGATGTTCGAGGCAGATGTCAACCAGCTTCCCGCGAATAAGCTCGGCCAAGGCCAGACGGCACGGCCGTACCCGCAGTTCTCCGGCATTGGTGTCGGTTCCGGCGGCTCGCGCACCGGCCTCTACAATGGCGTTTCGAACTACGAGGCAGTGCAGTTCATGCTTCACAAACCTACCAGCCATGGCTTGGCTGGCGAACTCGCTTACACATGGTCGCGGCTGTATGACGACATGGACGATTCCGGCTGGGGGGAACAGTTCGGCGCCGTGTACTATCAGGACGCTTATAATCCCTCGGCCAACTATGGGCCCTCGAATTTCAACCGGCCAAACTCCTTGAAGGGGTCGGTGATCTATGCGGTGCCGCTCGGGAAAGGACACCAATACATGAGTTCGACCTTGGAGGATGCGGTGCTGGGCGGTTGGCAAGCATCAGGTGCCTTCCAGGCCGAATCGGGAGTTCCGTTTACGGTGATTATGAATAGCTCGATCCCCAGTGGCTCACTGGGTGGAAGTGATGGCAATGGTCAGGCGGCTCTCTATCCTAACCGAGTAGGGAATCCGAATGCAGCGAAACAGTCGCTCAGCCAGTGGTACAACCAGCTCGCGTATGCAGCGCCGGCAGTGAATGCCTTCGGCACCAACCCGAAAAATTCGCTCCGTGGGCCTGATCTGTCGAATTTCGACTTCTCATTGGCCAAGAGCTGGAGTATACCGGGATGGGAGTCAGGCAAAGTGCAGCTTCGGATGGATGCGGAGAACATATTTAACCATCCAAGCTTCCAAAATCCCAGCAATAAACTCAATCCAACCGCTCTGTCCACCGGGATTCCGGATCCAAGCGTCGCAGAGGTCACAGCAACCACCATCACCGGTCGAACGGTGATGCTCACGGGTCGATTCTCCTTCTAGGATGCAGAGGGTGGTATCCGTAGTAAACGAAAGGGCCGGGGGTCCAAGCCCCCGCCCATTCGTGTTGTACTTGCATTCACGCTGATCACTTCGCGGGTCCGAGGGATCCAAACCTTGGCTGACCCGACTTCACATCGTGGGAGCGCTCCTGAGCGAGCATTGGGTGGTTTCGGGGTAGACGAAATAATCACGAAAGGAAATGCTGTCCACGCCTTTCTCTGTCCACGCCTTTCTCATCAATATTCGCCAAATCGAAAGGTGCCTCATGGGTCTCGAGGCAGCCCGCACGAGGCTTGAGCATTCACCGGACTAAGCACAGCCTAGCTGGATCCACTTAGGCCAAGTTACTTTGCTCTTGCATAGTAAGCAATCGTTAGTGCACAGTAGCGGAGGCTACTCTCGTCCATCAGGCTTCTGTCAGGAATGGAACAAGGCAAGCCTGCTGGTGAGATAAGGCTGTGACTCAAATATATTTCGCGCCAAGGATAGCGCCGTGGGACTGCATTTCGATGAGCGATCGCGCGCAAGAGCCTCTGATGACCGCTTAACAGCTTTTTCGCAAAGGCGGCGTGCCCTCGTGGGCAGGATGGCAGCTTTTGGGGCAGGTCTGGCCAGTTCGACGATCGTGCCCCCCAACGTGATGGCGCTCTCCTCGCGCCCGGCCGAGGCAAAGCCAGAATTGGCGGAAGTGCCTTGCGGACGAAATACGGTCATTGCATCCGATACTGTGACGGTTGCAGAGACAACCTCAGGGAAAATCCGGGGATTCAGGCGCAACGGCGTGTACGCTTTTAAAGGCGTACCCTACGGTGCCTCGACCGCCGGCGAGAGGCGCTTCATGCCGCCGGCCACGCCCGAGCCGTGGAAAGGGATTCGCAATGCGCTGCAGTATGGCCGCGTTTGCCCAACGCATGACTCCGCCCACTTTGATACCGACGGAAAGAACCTGGCGAACAGCGATGAAGACGCATTTGTGCTTCATCGCGGCTCTGCCGCCACGGTGCCTGGCGAGGACTGCCTGCGCCTCAATCTTTGGACGCCGCAGATCAATGCTGCCCATCAACGCGCGGTCATGGTGTACATGCATGGAGGAGGATTCTCCGGCGGCAGCGGGCACGATCTTCTCTCCTACGACGGCGAGAGTCTCGCCCGTAATCATGATGTGGTGGTGGTCACTCACAATCACCGTCTGAACGTGTATGGCTATCTTAACCTTGCTGGCCTCGGGGGTGAAGAATTTGCCTCGTCTGCCAATGTTGGGATGCTTGACATCGTCGCCGTGCTGGAATGGGTTCGCGACAACATCACAACCTTTGGAGGCGATCCTGGCAATGTAACCATTTTTGGCCAATCGGGCGGGGGCGGTAAAGTGATCGCACTGATGGCTATGCCGGCGGCCAAAGGTTTATTTCGTCGCGCTATCGTGCAAAGCGGCCCATTTCTCAAGGCACTTTCTCCTGATTACTCGGGCCGCGTGGCTGAACTGACGATGGAGGAGCTTGGCTTATCCAAATCGCAGGTAAAGCAGCTGCAGAGGATACCAGTTGACCGTCTCTCCGGTGCTGCGGTGGAGGCGATGAAGAAAATGCCCCGGCCGCGACCCTCGCTTCGGGGAACGTTTGGAGAGAGCGACTGGGGACCGACCGTCGACGGCCGTGTTCTTCCCGGTCATCCATTCGATCCGGGAGCGCCCATGCTATCCGCGGAGGTTCCGCTGCTTACCGGCACCAATCTCCACGAATTTGTGAATGGGCTCGACCGTCCGGATGCCGATGCGATGGGGCTTGAGGAACTGAGCAGGTTGATTGGCGAGGCATTTGGCGACGATAGTGCGGCGATCATTGAGGCTTACCGGCTCGACTATCCCAATGCGACTCCCTTCGGCCTTTACGCGACCATCGCGGCCTCCCGACTTCGCATCCCTGCGTTCGCGCAGGCAGCGAGGAAGGCTGATTTGGGCGCCGCACCCGCATACGCTTACGTCTATGCCTGGCGGACGCCGGTATTAGATAATCGTCCCGGTCCGTTCCATGCCTGTGAGATTGCATTTACGTTCGACAATGCCGAAATTTGCGATCACTACAGCGGGGGTTCTCCGCATGCGTTTACTCTGTCGACGCAGATCAGCACCGCGTGGGTGAATTTCGCGCGGACTGGAAATCCCAATCACAGCGGGCTCCCGTATTGGCCTGCGTACACCACGCACAATCGCGCAACCATGTATTTCGACACGTCCTGTGAAGTGCGTAACGATCCGGAAGGAAAAGGATTGCGGTTGATTACGCAGTCCCGAACTGGATAACCCGGAAAATTATCCGGGCACGGTGGTAGCCATTCCGCCAAATACAGAGAGGGTCTCATGATCGAAACGATAGAAAGAATGCTGGGCGAGTTGGAGCGCGGCAAACTAACGCGCCGTCAATTCGCTTTTTCCCTCGCTACGCTAGCCGCCGGCGCGCTCGCGGCGCCGGGTGCCCTCGCGTCTCCGCCGGCACCGACAGGCTTCCGCGCTGTCAGCCTGAATCACGTCACTGTGCGGGTCCCCGACCTTCACCGCACGTCGCAGTTCTACCAGCAGTTCTTCGGGATGCCCCTCAGGCAGCAGTCGGCAACGGTACACATCCTGGGTGTCGGAAATTCATTCTTCGGTATTGAGCAAGGCGAACATCACCCCCCTACGGTCGACCACTACGACTTCGGAATTGCGAACTTCAACGCTGATGAAGTTCGCGCCCGGTTGTCGGAACTCAACCTGAAGTTCTCTGACAAGACCTCAAAGGAATCTTTCAAGTTCTATGATCCGGATGGATTTCAGGTCCAGGTGAACGGACCCGATTACGTAGGTCATGTGAGCTAACGCCGGATATTGAACGAGTCTGGCAAGCAGTTCAAGCAATTCGGATGGATCCACGAAATCGCCTGCCTGTCGGTGAATGAACTCTACGTCGCCGAGCTGCTGAATTGGCGGGTGTAGAAGTTGATCTTGAAGCCGTTCAAGTAATCTTGAAAGCGTGCCGGAAGGGCACGCCTTTCCGATTTTCCCCCTATCGCCGTGTCGCACTTTTGGGGTCCACTCCAGCCTTCCCTCGTCCACGCCTGTCGTGAATAAAAATGTCAAAGCGTGCTGGACTGCACCCCTAAGCTGAGACACGCCGAGCGCCATTAATTAGGGACACTTCCGTCTGTTTTCCCCGCGATCTTTATCTCCGATTTGTCACGTACCGCGGAAGTTTTGGGGGTCCGCTCCGGTTTATCACCGGGTTACTTTTCGTCTCTCCCCCACAGCTTGTCCCCCACAGTTAGCCAGATGCCATAGGTCCCGATTGTAAAAGAGGTAAAGGCTGGTAACCTGAACCGGAGGTATACGAGACGCAGTCCCGTATACCTGTCCTCAAGATTACTGGTTTGGCTAGAATGGATCGATTCGTGACCAGTTCGGCACGGAAGGCCGAAAGTCAGGAGCTTTGACTATGCCCAATTTAAGTGCGCTACGGCTTGCCGCCTGCGTCGCATTGTTGACGGGCCTTGCCCAGGCTGCGTCTGCCGCTGAAATTCTTATCGTTGACGCGAAATCCCAGCCAGAGAGTTTGACGGTCGCACCGGGTGGGATACTGATCGTCGGCAGCGCGAGCACCCCGTTCATCTACAAGGTGCGTCCGGGCTCGACCACCCCTGAGAAGTTCGCTGACGCCAGCGCTGAAGGTGCCGGCACCTTTTTCTTCGGTATGCTTGCCGATGCCGCTACCAACACGCTGTGGGCCTGTCAGCTAACCCCGGTGCCAGGCACAGCACCGGCAAAGCGTCATACCGCCCTCAGGGGCTTTGATCTCTCAACTGGCGCTGAAAAGCTTCGTTGGAACCTGCCTGGGGACAACAGTGTCTGCAACGATTTCTCGGTCGGACCGGACAAGGCGCTTTACATCAGCGACACCATTAACAGCAAAATCTACAAGCTGCCAGCCGGCGCTACCACTGCCGAACTCTTCCTGGAAGATCACGCCCTCTACGGCATTGACGGGATCACCTTTTTGGACGGCACGCTGTATGTCAACAATGTGTTCTCGAACAATCTCTACCGTATCCCGGTGGACGCTGCCGGCAAGGCCGGACAGCCTGTCGATATCTGGATGGATCAGCCCATAAAAGGGCCGGATGGCATGCGCGCAGCCAATGGCAAGCTACTCGTTGCTGAGAATGGCAGCGGCAAGATTTCAGTGATTACTGTCAAAGGCGATAAGGCCAGCGTCACGGTAATTAAGGAAGGCCTTAAGACACCAACCGCAGTCGAGCCCGCGGGCGACACGATCTGGATCGCGGAACGCGGCGCTGGCAAGGCAGTGTCGATTCCGATGCCGAACTGAGACAAGGTTCTCGGGCTCACCCTCGGTATGGGACGGTGAGCCTGAAAATAGATCTTCCGCGCCATGAGACATCGCCCTGGCTTCCGGAGACGACTTAGTCTCCCCTCGGCGGTCCGCACCACTCTCCAGAAGAAAACGACGACCATTGCCGCGTTGGGTCACATGGTGCGCTACTCCAACGGCTATCACTCGGCCCAAGCGTCCCACAACTCGAACTCTAGCAAGAAAATGTTGAATGAAGTAATTTTTGGGTTCAGTTCGTCGCTTCAAATTCGCCTATTACCACATCAGGTAAACTTCTCGTCGGTAAACGTCCCGTCTGGAACCTGTGAAAGATTTCAGCCGGCCCATAATCTCCCCGCTGAGTATTTCCAGGGATTCACGTATTCGACTGTATCGCGAACTTGATGCCTTGAAAGAGGCCTATCACCATGTGGGTGGCTGTGACGGGTTAGGGCACAGTTCCAGATACTCTTTCTTCTCGCTCTGGTTCGGAATCAGGCGGGTACAAAGCTCCTGTACAAGGTCTTTCTCTTGCCAGGGGGTGACAATCAATCGGTTATGGTCTAGCAGCACAAGCTCGCGCGAATCGGCTGTAAGGTCTGCATCTAGAATCTCAGCTCCATTCCTAATCTCGGCTGTCTTGATTGGTTGTTTGGAATGGAGATCCCATAGCTGGAGTACAGTGCGGCTCTCGGCGGTAAAACCTGTCGCCGCAATCACCAGTAGATATCTGGAGTCTGCGCTGATGTTCAAACTCTGAACACAGTAGTCCATGAGTTCGATTTGATTTCGTTGGCCGCCATCTTGTGCATTCAGAAGTCGGACGGTACTCAGCGGTCGCTGTCTGGCAGCAGTAGCCTGACTGCTCCGTCCGTCTTGCCCAGTCTCTGGGGGTGAAGTGCAGACCTTGTCCACCTCTGCCCCTGCTACGCTTTTACCATCGGGACTCATGTCGAGCGCAGCAAAATCGTGCTTTGCCCATGCAACCTGGAGATTGCGGCCAGTGACGGCGTCGAA
This sequence comes from uncultured Acidobacteriaceae bacterium, assembly GCA_963796145.1. Classification (GTDB taxonomy): domain Bacteria; phylum Acidobacteriota; class Terriglobia; order Terriglobales; family Acidobacteriaceae; genus PALSA-350. The sequence goes on from CAWCKO010000003.1 coordinate 9,569, forward strand.
GACCTGGGTCTCCTTGTTGGGAACCACGATGTACACTTGCTGAGTCCCTGGTATGGCGTCATACGCCGTGCCCCCAGCAACCGGGTGCGTGCGTATCGGGCGGCCTGGTTTACTAAGGTCCCAAACGGCGATCTTACCGGGATCACCGACGGCGCCCATAAGATATCGGTCATCGCGGCTGAACCCAAAAGACGTCGGATAGAGACTTGTGTCCTCGAAGCGGCCTTTCCACCGCTCTTTGCCTATCTTGCCATCGCTGAATTCGTTGACCGTCATCACACCTTCCCTCCCCATGCCCGCGATGAGAGAGCCATCTCTGGAGATGCTGAGCGGTCTATACTGGGAATCGCGTCCCGGGCCATAGTCTGGAAAGGCGGCGACTATCGTCTGGGTTCTCGTGTCGATGATCTTTGAGCTGCCAAGAAAAATATTATTCTGAAGGGCGTTATGCGTGATGAGATAAGTTCCTTGAACTTGCAGTAATGAGAGGTCCGAGAAGTCTCCCCTGTCGCCATTCAGTTTCCATAAATAGACGATGCCATCGCCGGCGACCGCCGCTATGTGTTCCCCGGTATGGGATACTGCGATTGACTTGAGGGGTTGATCCAAGGCCAGATGTGCGATCAGCCGTTGCGGCGAGATCTCCGTTGCATCCCACACTTTTGCCACATGATCGGCGTCGGCAACAACGATCCAGCGCCCGTCTTCGCTAAACGAAAAGTCTTCAGCGCTGGCCGGCAAGTTCAAGAATTTGTATCCTTCGTCTGGAGCCGGCTGATATAGTCCGGCCGCTTTGGCACCCGCTGTTTCGTGCAAAGGCCGGGTCTGCTTTTTATCCCACACCGTTTTCGTATTGGATTCCTTCACACGCTGGGAGGAGGTTTTGCTTTCCACATAGTTCCAGGACCGGACAGTACCGTCTGCTCCCGCGACGATCAAGACATCCGGATCCTTGGGATCGAACCTCAGGTCCCGTATGCTTTCTGGAGCAGACCATTTCCCGGCGTTCGGATAGATCTCCGCCGGCCCATGGAAAGGTGAAACTTGGGCTCCGGAAGAAACCGAGGCGGTCGATCTTTCTTGTCCAAAACGAGAAGGACCTTTGCTCGCCCAAAAGAAGGTGTACTGCTTCCAGCCGCGCGCACGATTTCTCGCCACCACACCATCCAGCCTTTATCCTTCTGGCAGACGTACACCATTCGGGCACCATCCGAGCTGAGCGCCAGAGAAGAGGCCGCAGTCGGGCACTCCTTATCGGTTTGCTTTTCCACGGAACTGCCTGTTGGCGTCCAAAGAGTCAGATAACTGACGATCTTTCCGCTTTTCGGTGTAATCGCACTAACCGGTTGAGTCTCCGCAGGCTGGGATCGTTGATGACTTCGCAGTTGGCCGCGACGAGAGTACCGGTTTGATCCGCGGCAAAGTTCTTCAGCTTACTCGACGGCGAGCACTCCAACCTCTTGTCTACGGCGATCCATGTTTTTGTTTCTCGTCATATTGCCGGATCAAAATCCTCCTTTCCAGGCCAACGATAAAGAAGAAACTTGTGGGAAAGAGCAGCTTGGTAGCTTTGTCCTCAAAAGCAAAGCTTTGTGATTTTCTGCCGGTGCTTGCGTCGTAGAGGTCGACGCCTCCATCGCCGGCGACAGCCAGCCAACGTCCGTCCGAGCTGAATGCCGCGTCGGATGCTTTGCGTGTCGTGAGCGGCTGCAGTGATTGTGGCAACTGTTCTAAAGCCTGAAGCAAGATCGTCAGCCTGGACACTGGTATGGTGTTTCAGCGAGTCGGCTGCCCGGAACACGCTGACCCTCGGGTCGTCCTTGGGTGTTCCAGGCGCCGGAGACATCATATTAGAAGCCAACTCCGCCTCCATCAGCTCTTCCTTCGCAATAGCCAGTTTTTCGTTCGCAGCGGAAATTTTGGATTTTTGCCAGTACACCGCGCCCGCAACTACCACCGCCGCCGCAGCGATTACGCCTAATACAACGAGGTACCGCCGGAAGCGTGCTCTCTCCACGTGCCTCTTGCTCTCCAGCAGATAGCGACGAGCGATTAGAAACTGAGAGTCGGCGGCGGCCTCCGATGGTTTCCGTTCATCGCGGGTGTATCGGCGAGCCCAGGCGGCATTGGGCTGCCGCACATTCCACCAGCGACGGACCGGTCCAAAAGATACCCTGTGAGATAGTCCCTGAAGCGCAGACTCGACGATAGTTCTGTACCTTGCTGGCCGTCATCGTCACAAACGCGTCCCGTGCGCGCGTCGAGATCCGCACGTAAACCCGGAGAGACTCCTCTTCCTCCGGATTCAGTCTTGGACAGCCGCTCCCATTTGCTCAGCAGGCATTCATGGGTAACGTCAATTTCCGTGATGCAGACATCGGGTGTCCGGTGCTGTAAGGAAGTTGCGCCTTTCCCGGCGGAAGCAGTCGACTGCTAATTCGATTTCGGAGAGAGAGGCTTCACACACCTCGCTCAATTCCTGCACCACGGTCGGACGCCTGGTTTCCCTGCTGTACTGGTCCTGGTCGCTGAGGCGTTGGAACAAGCGCTTCACAATGGTCGCACCGCGCTCACCGACCTTGTTTCGCGCCTCTTCGAAGACTTCGTCAGCGTGCTGCGAGACCGCCCTCTCCATCGTGCCCGCCGCCTCGTAGTCTTCAAAATCCAGAGGCGAGAGGGGTTGATTTCGCCCTTTCCAGTGAATCCAGCTGCGCAGCAATGCGTGCTGCATTACAGGTAGTTGTCCCGGATCTTCGCCCGCCTCGTTCAAAATCCGCTGCCCAGGCGCGGGGCATCGTACCGGCGGCCATGTGAATCGGTCCTTCGATCGCTTCCCTCCGCTGGTCCGGTTCATTCGCGGGATTAGGTATTGGCCGGCATTGATCGCCTCCGGCAGATCGCGGAAGCATGCGCAATCACCCAGAAACTCCGAACGCATCGTGATCACTACGTAGACCGGCACCTCACGCTGTTTCGAAGCTTCGAGCAACAGCTTCACAAACGCGGCTTTTTCGTCGCTGTCCTGAAGGGTGTTGTTCCGGGACTTGTAGCGAAACAGCTCTTCGACTGGTCAACCAGGATCAGCAGGTTTTCATTGTCCTGCAGTCGTTGTGTCTCATAAGCGGATTGAGCGATCCTGAGCAGCGCGAGTGAGCTGTTGCGCAAATATTCAATGTCCACAGGTGCTGCGGAACGTTCGCCCACGACCGCGGTCGCAGATTGTCAATCGGACGCGCACCCGGACGCATATCCACGACCCGCCAGTTCGATCTGGCTCTTACCAGGCATCCGCTGTCGAGCGACGGCAGCAGACCCGCGCGGACCAGCGACGATTTTCCGCTGCCCGAGGTGCCCACCACGGCGACGATCGCGCTCTCCAGCTTCTGGCCAGTCGCGCCTGGCCCTCCTGCCAAAACAGCTCGCTTCGTCTAGAGAAGGGCGTAGGCCTCGGAAGGGACACCTGAGAGTCTGCGCTTGGGCCGCCGTCGCTGCCATTAGGACCCTCTTTCGATCAGTTTGACAAAGGCCTCAGCTTCGCGGGATCGAAGCTTCGCAGTCCCCAACCACCAACAGGGGAGGGAAGCCTAGAGGTTCAGGCTCGAGAAAAAGATGGTCTGCCACGCTCAGATAGTCCGCCTTCCATCGTCCTGGGGGTACATAGGTAAAGGGCGCGCGCATAGTCGCGCCGGATGGCTTTGAACCCAATACTTTGCGAAGGTTCTTACGTTTCGCAATCACCCACGCATCCTTGGCGGTGCCGTAATAGATGAGGGCCGCGTCGGTATCGCCGATGAGATCCGCCTCGATGGTGCGTAGCTCTTCCGGATCCCCCTCAATGGCGGCAGTTCACAGGGTGTCCACGGCTGCGCAGATAGCCTTTGATCTTGACAACTGCTCGCGCTCGAGTGCGGCTGGCTGCACAAAGGTAAACCGCTTGACTTGGCGCCAGGAGCGTGCGCAGGGGCCTCAGGCTGCGCGACAGCAGCAGCAGCAGATCGCTCTTGAACTCCTCGAAGACCCTTCATAGATCCCCTCGCTTGCCCAGTTGATCTTACTCTCCCTCAACTTGTCAGGAAGGCTTGTTGTCTTCCTCAGGTCTGCAATCCTTGGACCACACCACTGGTGGAATGGGTCGCTCCGTTGCCTGAAGGCAGCTCATTTTGCAGCTCTCCGACGAGCGAGTCTCCTGTCGGGATAACGCCATACGACCGTCCAACGAGGAACAGATAAGTCGATCGCCAGCAGCGCTCTGCGGCTGCTCTCATTCGGGTCGGATCCGCAGCGGCCCGACGGTAAAACGGTGTGCCCGCGATCGGTTAATTCCTCCCGAATGGAGCTGCGCTGGCGCTCCAGGTCGCTGGTTGTCCGCGCCAGGAGATCGTTCGCTTGGTAACTGCTTCGGCGGCGAACTGTTCAGTCTTCTGAGCAGTCGCTCCAAAGCCTGGCCCAGACATCGCTTGCTCTCGAAATTGATTGAAACGAGGCATGCCGGCGAGGTGATCGACTCGTGAAAAAGATCTTTATTCTGCAAATCAGTTTCGTAGATTTAAAGCCGAGGGTATCTTTGAATTGGCAGGCCCATGCCCTCGGAGGTCGAGTCTGACCACCTCGAGCGCGCGACCTGCAATCCGCACCGAGCCTCTTGCCTGCGCTGCCTCTAGGAACCAATCAAGCTCATCACGGCAGGACTTGGATGAGGTATCGCGGCGACGAACCGATGGAAAGCGCCGAATGCGACACTCGGTCCCGCAGAGATCCTCGAACGCGTCCGTCCCATCGAGCTCGGATCACGCCAAACCACCAACTCCTGCGTCCCAAGAAGCTCCTGCAACCTTGTCTGTAGACGACGGTGAAACTCAGTGACCCAGTTTTCCTGGTTATCGATGTGTCCATAGCCAGGAATAGGTCCACTTCATAGGTCTGTGTGAAGCTCGGTGCTGCGCGGGCAAGTGCCACGTGTCAATACCACCTCCTGAAAGCGATTAGCCGGGATCGCCATTTAAAATACCTTGAGTGCCCAACACTATACTCCCGATTCGCCTTCGATCGTGCTCTTGTCTCATTAGCGCGTCCGGCGACCTGTAGTGCGCCGCATAGGTTAGGGCAGATTGATTGATAGTGACGAGGGGAGTCATAGCGTTTCACCCGGGCGAGTCTTTGTCGAGATCGTGTGCGCGTGTCCGGAGTGACGTGCGATCGGGACGAGTTTCGCCGCCATCTGGAGGAACGAGGTGCCAACCCACCTTTCGGCGAATCTCTTACAGACACCTCTATGGTATGAAGTCGCCGTGGTACTGGAGGACGGAAGGCTTTATCGTCTAAAGAGCGGCAATGGGGTATTCCACGGCAGTGAGGGCCTATCGCTTAATAATGAAATGCTTAGAGCGGAATATGACCCTTTCTCCCCAACCTATCAAATGCCTCGCACATGCTGACATCGATGAAGGACGCTCGGTCATCGTGACCGGGGCCAGCAAGGGTATCGGGAAAGGAGGGGTTTCGGGACGAAATAATCACCAAAGGAAATGCCGCTCACCTGCAAATGCTGGATGAATGGTGGTTATTTCGTCCCCTCAAAGCCTATTTCGTCCCCTCAATGCTCGAACCAGAAGGAGCTCGTTGCTACGGCGTAGTCGTAAAGTGGCCAGCATTGGTGGTGGTCGAACTGCCACCTATAAAAACGGTATAGTCAGCCGGCTCGACAACCCGTTGAACCTTGACGTTGTAGAACGAAAGTTCTCCGAAGCCTAGAGGAAAGTGAACCGCCTGAGATTGGCCTGGGTCGAGCGTAATGCGAGCAAAGCCCTTGAGATTGCGCACAGGCTGCTCGGTGTTGGCGCCTCGAACATTGACATAGCACTGAACGATCTCAGTGGCGCGGCGTTTTCCTGTATTGGTGACCGTGGCGGTTGCGACCACCGGCCGGCTCTTTTGATCGCGCATCAGCGAGGCTGAGCTAATGGATTGCGTCGAAAGCGAAACGCCGGAGTAACCGAACGTCGAGTAAGTAAGACCATGTCCGAAAGGAAAGAGCGCGTCATTCGGTACGTCCAGATAGCGCGACACATACTTCATCTCCACGTAGCCGGGGTGAGCGGGGTCAGCGTGCTGGATGGGACGGCCAGTAGGCAGCTGGTTATAGTAGAGCGGCTCCTGCCCCACAGCGCGGGGGAAACTCATGGTGAGCTTGCCGCTGGGAGCTACATCTCCGAACAGGGTGCCGGCGATTGCGGGTCCCGTCTCGACCCCCGGGAACCAGACCTCCATCATTGCAGACACATGCTGAGCCGCCCAGTCGAGCACCAGCGGCCGGCCAGAGAAAACGAGCAAGACGACAGGCTTGCCGGTTGCGACCACCGCCTCAAGCAACTGCTGTTGGTTCCCCGGCAAATCCAGGTGAGCACGCGACGCGGCTTCGCCACTCATGTCGCTTGACTCGCCCAGGGCGAGGATGGCGACATCGGAATTCTGTGCCGCGGCAACCGCTGCGGCGAACCCGGAATCCGAAGTGCCGGAGATCTCCGTTCCCTTCTCATACGTAAGGATGGCGCCGCTTTGCTGGGCCCGCTCCATCATGGTGGCGCGCAAGGTACGCACATCGCCGAAATTGTTCGCGCCCGACCAGGCGCCGACCATATCGCTGGCATCGTCGGCCAGCGGGCCGATCAGTGCCAACCTCTTGGTAGCCGGGTTCAAGGGCAGGAGCGCGTCCTGTTGCGTGTTCTGGGGCGCGGGGTTGTTCTGCAGCAGCACCAAAGACTCCTCCGCCGCCCGGCGGGCAAGTGGGCGATGCTCGGCAACTGCTCCAGTTACCTCCGGGCCGTCAGTAAAAGGGTGGTCGAATAGACCGAGTGCGAACTTCACCCGCAGGACACGGCGCACGGCTTCGTCCACCACAGCCATCGGCACGCGGCCCGACTTGACCAGAGCCGGCAGCTCGGCGTCGTAGTAGTGCGACATCATGTCGATGTCGACGCCGGCCATCAGCGCCTTTTGGCTCGCCATGGCGGCATCGAGTGCGATGCCATGATGCGTGAGCTCCATGACAGCGGTGTAGTCAGAGACCACGGGGCCGTCGAAGCCCCACTCGTCGCGCAGGATAGTTTGCATCAGAAACGGGTTGGCGGTCGCAGGCACACCATTCAGTGAGTTGAAGGAGGACATCACGGTGGCTGCGCCGGCCTCAACCCCTGCGTGATACGGCGGCAGGTAGACCTGGCGCAGCAGCAGTTCGCTCATGTCGGTGGTGTTGTACTCACGGCCGGCCTCGGCAGCACCGTAGGCGGCGAAATGCTTGACCGAGGCAGCGACGGAGCCTGGCGCCGAGAGGCTCTCTCCCTGATAGCCGCGGATGTAGGCACGAGCGATCGCAGAACCCAGGTAGGGGTCTTCCCCCGCGCCCTCGGTGCAGCGGCCCCATCGTGCATCGCGCGCAATGTCAACCATGGGGGAATAGACCCAGTCGACGCCTGCAGTGCGGGCCTCGATGGCAGCCATATGCGCGAGATCCGTGATCAGGGCGGGATCCCAACTGGATGCAGTGGCCAGCGGAACAGGAAAGATGGTGCGGAAGCCGTGGATGACGTCGGCTCCAAAGAGCAGCGGGATATGCAGGCGCGTGTTGTCAACGGCAGCGTGCTGAAAATGGTTGGTAAGGCCCTGCCCAACAGTGTTGAGCATGGAGCCGAGTTCCCCCTTTTGCGCGAGCACGTAGCTGTCGACTCCCCCAGGCGCGGGCGGGTTCACGTTAAGAGCGGTCGTCGTGTTGCCGGGGGTGGGCGCGGGGTGCGCTTCGGTCGCGCTGTACTGCACCAGCTGGCCTATCTTCTCGTCGAGCGTCATTTGTTTGAGCAGTGCATCGACCTTCCGCTCGATCTGCGGGCTGGCGAGCTGCGTGTTTGAAGGTGGAACGTGCGACACCTGCGCGAGAGCCGGGGAGAGTACGACACTGAAAGAGAGAGCGGCGAAGAGAGTAGATCGACAGTTGGTCATAGGCGACTCGTCTAGGCTACTCTATCGTCCCTGAGACGAGGGGGCGGCATGCACGGAAATGACACGCCATGACGCCATCGATTGGATCCCCTTTTCGTGGATAGCACTGGATTCCGAACGGCCTTCCCCCCGACACTCTCGAGACTGGTGTCCGGCCGTTAACACCGAAGACGAATTTGTTCGGTAAAATCCTTCAACGGTAACTAATCTGTTTTTAAGCAGGCGTCGTCTTAGCGGTGACATCTAGGGGGGTAGGTATCATGTAGTGGACCCTTGGCCTGAGACAGGCAATTTGAGTGACAGTTGCGGTTGGCTGCTGAAAACTGGACAGCAGCAGTGTAGAGAGAGAAGCTATCCGCAGCCGGCGAAGCGGACGTGGGCGCTGCTGGAGAGCAACCCACGAAGGAATAACCGGCTGAAGACTCATCGAAACGATGGTCGCTGGGGAGGTTGGGCTTTTGTTCAACTTCCCCTTGTCTAGCGTATCGATAGATCTTCTCATGCCTTATAAAACTCACGCTGATACCTCAGCCTCACTTGCCATGTAAGCGGCTTCGTAAGCGACAGGAGTGGATAGCCAAGAGTGGAGTGTAACCGCCGGCAGTTGTAGACCTGTTTAGAAAGTTCCGGAGGTGACGCGCCGCATCGGCTCGATCGCGGTAGTCATTCAGATAAACTTCCTCGCATTTCAGAGTACGCATAAACCTTTCGGCAAGCGCGTTGTCGTAAGGATTTCCCGAGCGGCTCATGCTGATTCTTATGCCGTGGCTACGCAGTATCTCGACGTAATCTTCGGAGCAGTATTGCACGCCGCAATCGGAATGATGAACCAGCGAGGCAGGTGCGGGACGATCAGCCAGAGCGCGGCGCAGTGCTTTGATGGTGAGTTTCGCTTCCAAGGTGTCGTCCAGAGCCCAGCCAATCACCCGCCGGGAATAAGCATCCAGGATAACCGCCAGGTAGAGAAATGATTCGCGCAGACGGATGTAAGTAATGTCAGCAACCCATAGCTGGTTGATCCCGTCCGTTTTCCAGTCGCTTGTGAGGTTGGGATAGACGCTGTAGGATGCCGCGAATCCGTAGTACATACAAAACGCCGCTTGCGCAAACAGAGCAGGTTGTCGGCACGCATCAGCCGCATCACCCGTTTGCGGTTAACTAATCGGCCCTGCGCCCGGAGTTCCAGGGTAACCCGCCGTGAACCGTAGCAGCGGTTATCCAGGCAAATCAGGTGGAGCTGACCGCGCAATTCCGTGTCTGCCTGCCGGGGTGCATGTTCATCAAAGTGGCGGTAAAAGCCAGCCCTGCTCAAACGCGCCGCATCGCAAGCCTCTACGATGGATATACCCGACTGGCCCTCAAGCTGCATCACTTCTCCGTACAACGCGCTTCGCCAGGCGCGTTGTTCTTCGAGCGTGCTTCCTTTACTCGCTTGAAGGCTCGTCTTAAAAAATCATTTTCCAGCGCCAAACGACCTAGGCGCCGCTCCAACTCTGCGATCCGCTGATCCGCATCGGCCGAGGACCCAGCCACGGCCTTGCTGCTCCCACCAGGCTTAGGACCCCGACGCCGGTGGAAGCCAGCTGCTCCCTGGTCGCGTAACAAATCACGCCAGCGATACAGAATGCTCCGCTTGATCTTGTACTTACCGCTCAGCGACGACACGCTCTCGCCATCCAAGATTCGCTGCGCTATGGAAATCCGGAACTCCGCCTTGAAGACACGGTACGCTGCCATTCGAACCTCCCGTTCAATGCATTTGTCCCTCATACTAACTGTCTCAAGTTCGGGGTCCACTACGTCATGTTCCCCCTTAATTTCCCCGTACAACCATAAGCTTATGAGCAACTGCGGAGCTGTGTGGTCTCGGCCAGCACGCCCACCACAGCGGCAATCTTGGCATCATACAAACTTAGATCCAGCACGCCGATCGTCTCCCAGATCGACCGTGCGCTGTGGTCATCGTCGATCATTCTCTCTACATCCACGGTACGAAAGACAAGCTGGGAACGGTCTATAGATGAAAGGCGAGGGCGAGGGCGAGGGGAACCTGAAGGTGCGCTCACGCTTGTAGTTTAACGGCGTTACAGCTTCAAAAATAGCCCCTTGCTGTTGTCAATTTTTTCACACCTTCCTGTCACCAGGTTGTCTGTCACCAGGTTGTCATGCGTAGGTCGAGGGCACTACCAGCCGAGCCGCTAGCGCATGTCTTCACAGCGTTTAGGTCTTTTTCCAGTTTTGTTCCAGCGTGTTATTTGGGGCTCTCAGGTTTGGGTTCGGCGCGAGAATCGCCGTGTCGTTGATGTCGATCGGGCACTCGCACCGAAGGGTGATCATCGCCCTTAGGTCGCCGAGAGGAGGATCAGGACGAAGTAGGATGCGACTGTGAATAAGAATGTCCAACCAATGTTGACGCAGACCTGAATCAGAGCTTCGCTCCAGTTTGTCGGGAACCCTCTGCCCGTTAGCCCAGTCCAATCGAGTAGAAGCAGCAAACAAAACCCAACCGTCGCAATAACGATGAGCTTTCTCTTTTGCATGGTGTGCATCCTTGTAATCTTCAATAAGCGCCCGCAGCAGAGCAGGCCCACGAAGCAATAGAACCCCAAATCACTCCGGTCGCTCCGCCGATTCTTCGTCAATCACACCGCCCGCAACTGCTCCGATGGCACCCCCAACCGGTGTGCCGACCACCGTTCCGGTAATTCCACCGGCTGCAGCTCCGAACACTAGCCCTTTCACTGTGCCTTCTACCATCCAATTCCTGACATTGTCGGCAGGTGAACTTCCGCACAGATAAGTCTTGGCCGCTTGTTTGATTTGCTGCTTCGTAAGCAGGGGCGGACCTCCGGGAAGGATGCATCCTCCCTGGTAACAAACAGGCGTTGGCGTGGTCGGATTACTTGGGGCGATGGGCCCTACGAGCTGCGAAGAGAAGAACTTCCCAGTCCGTTAAAAAATCCAAACGGGTCGAGTGAGATATTGATCAAGTCGTTTCCAGTCTGAAATATGAAGCCGGAGGTCCCGCTCGCCGGCACATATCCTATGCTGACCTGAATCTCCTGACCACCACCCAGAGACAGAAACCACGATGCCTCCGATGCGCTGACCTGCACTCCGTCAACGTAGTAAGTTGGGTCATTTTCGTTATCATCCCCACTGCTTTCCTCGCAACCGCTAGTCGGGCACTCTCTAAGTCCACTGGGGTCAATGAAGCTGGTCGGGTTGTTCAACGCATAGCTGTATCGATTCATGGTCTGCGGGTTGGTCAGGTCATAGCTGCCCAGGTACGAATCAGGCGCCAGCCATCGTCCCTGCGCTGAAGCATAGTTGCGGAACTGCGCGTGTTCCGTATCGCTCTCCGCATCATGCTCCAGGCCGGCAAAATGTTCGTTGTCCTGGCCGCCGCCGGTGAGAAGGATGTTTGCCGTGTAGCCGTCGCCCCAGGGCAGCGAGGTAAAGCTCGCCCCTGGTCCGGTACCAAAGGAGGTTCGCATGCGTTCCGTCCCTAATGTGTCCTGATGGTCATAGTACGTCGTGCCATCCGACGAGCGATAGCCAAACTGCTGCCCGTCCCAGTAGATTCTGCCCTCATTGCCGGTGTTGTTGGGGGACAACCAGCTTGAGATCCTCCGCCCAGCGTAGTCATAGGTGTATTCCGTCGTAGTACTCCCCGTCTGCACATGGACCCGGTGATTGAACGCATCGTAGACGTATTGCGCTGTGCTACCACCATCGACCAAGGTGAGGTTTCCCTCCGCATCGTAGCTCGCACGGATCTGTACGGTGGGCAGCTAGCGATAGCTGTCCCTACCGTGACCGGGACGGGTACTTCGGGAAAACAGAGGTTACTAAGGATCGAGCAAAGTTCATCTCGCTCGATTCGACGGGCACAAAACGGACACAGCAATCGGGATTGCCTTTCCATTTCAGCAAAGTACCAGTCCCGTCTGATCACTAAACCTCGCCCCAGTCCGTTATGTCACAGTAGAGGTATCGTTCCGTCCGTCCCCCGGGTTTCCCCAAATCATTGAACTGAATTGCTGCTCGTGGAATAGCCGCCATACTTGGCAGCTTCTTGAGCCATTCCTAAGTGCACATAGCACGAAGCCAAAAAGCTAAATAATTCCGCTTTCATATCGGGGGCGTCGTCATATGCATCTTCCACCTGTCTGAGATACTCAATTGCGGTCGCGTATTCACCTAAGCGGTAGTGGGCGCAGCCAATATTTCGCAGAGCTGCCTCGCGATGAAATTGATGAATTTTCTTTGGAGCTGAGACTACACTTATGTAGGAATTAATTGCATCTCTATAAGCCCTCTTTTTATATCTGCAATCGCCGGCATTCAGCCTTGCCTCTGCCCATCCCGCATCCTCAATTGGGACTGCATCAAGGATGCTGACCGCCCTATCGCACCTCCCGCATTCGGCCAGCAAAATACCGTGCAGGGTATGTAAATTCATAGAAACAATTTCCAGATCCCGTCTATCGCTTGCCTCCTCAATCATCTTCAACGTCTTCTCTACGGTGTTAAGGGCTTGGCCACCACGGCCTAGAGTACGCTCGATGCGCGCTTGCTCGTATCCATAGTCTACTTGGTTGGAGAATATCAACCCGCTTCTGTCAATTCGAGACATGAGCTTTAGAGCGTCTTCCGCTCTTCCCATATCGGTCAGGCAAGTCGCTTGGAAGAAACGGAGCGTAGCAATATCTTCCGGTCGAACATATTGCCTCTCCAAGCTTTCAAGCTCCGCGAGTGCGCCAGCATAATCACGGGCCTTCCTCAAATCGAGGGCAGCGTCCAACCGCTTTATCAGTTCATTAGTGTCCATCACTTTCCCTTCGTCGCGTCAAGGGACTCCCCGAACCCGGTTCCTAGACCTACCAGCGTGGGGGGCGGGCGGATGGTAGTCGCTCTGGCCCTGTTGTTGGGCTCATTCCGCAAAGGACGCTCGGATCAACGCCAGCCGGAACGTCAGGCAGATCAAGGTCGTTTTGTATTGCCCTCAGTAGGCATGAGCGTGTACCAGAACCTTCCGGAATTAGTAAGGGGTGGTTCATTGTCCCTGGGGTAATCGGCTCTGCCCCGGGGTCCTCACGAGGAATTGCTCTTTTTGTTTCGGGACCTGGATTGCGATTTTGCAAATTTCTGTTCTGAGGACTCGAGGGCGGGTTAAACGGCGCGTATTGATAATTCTTCTGCTGGTCGTCAAAAGGAATAGATTCCAAGACGGCAACTTGCAACTCCAGGTTGGGGACAGAGGTCTAGTTGCATTGACCTTAAAGACAAAGGGCGCACCCGGGTTGGCTACAGCACCGCCGCCACCGCTGCCGGGATTCACGGGACTACATGGGTCGTCAGGGGGTGATGATGGCTCGCCGCCGCCACTGTTATCACCACAGACTGGGCAAGTGAAAAGTCCGTTCGGGTCAATCAGGCTCATCGGATTGCTGAGCACATAGGCAAAGCGGTTCATGCTCTGCGGGTTGGTCAGGTCATAGCTGCCCAGGTACGAATCGGGCGCCAGCCGACTTCCCTGCGCAGCGCGTAGTTGCGGAACTGCGCGTGTTCCGTATCGCTCTCCGCATCATGCTCCAGGCCGGCGAAATGTTCGTTGTCCTGGCCGCCGCCGGTGAGAAGGATGTTTGCCTGGTAGCCGTCGCCCCAGGGCAGCGAGGAAAAGCTCGCCCCTGGCCCGGTACCAAAGGGGTTCGCATGCGTTCCGTCCCTAATGTGTCCTGATGGTCATAGTACGTCGTGCCATCCGACGAGCGATAGCCAAACTGCTGCCCGTCCCAGTAGATTCTGCCCTCATTGCCGGTGTTGTTGGGGGACAACCAGCTTGAGATCCTCCGGCCAGCTAAGGTGGGATGACCGAAGGTTGGCTGGTTACCGGCTAGAAGGTAAACAGCGTTTCATTGGCATGTCTGATGCAAGAGTGGTGCTTCTTTTGCTTCGGTTGCGGGTGGAGCGAACTGCAGATCCCCGTTCGACCCTCGCTCCCGCGGCGCGGGACGCGCGGGACGAAAAGAACCCCAATGAACGGCGCTCATTCCAGCGTTCACATGGAAGACGCTAGCATCGAGTGTCAGGTCACCCTCTCGCGTGTCCCTGATTTTGAAGCCGGTCAAGCAACTACGAAAGCGTTCCGGCAGGACTTTCTTTCACCGGATTTCGTCCGATGAGAGGGTATTGCTCCACATCGAGAATCGCTCCGTTGATGAGCGCCGCCTCGTCGGAAAGGAAGTAAACCGCAGCCCAGGCGACGTCCTCCGGGGAGAGGATCCGTCCAGACGGCGCAAATGTTCTGGATACTTTCGTGGGCCAGTCCTGAGGCAGGCCCTCTTTCATTTTCAAGGCGAATTCGTTTGGGGTGAGCGTCCAGCCGACGTTTAACTGATTCACTCGGATACCTTCTGCTCCGTGCGCGTCTGCCAGATTTCGGGTCAGGGTCATCAGGCCGCCCTTGCAGATGGAATAGATGAACTGATTACGCTCGCCACAATACGCGTTCATAGAGCCGATGTTCAGTACGCGGCCGGTGCCTTGTTTGCGGAAGTAGGGAAGTGCCGCCTGGATCAAAAGGAACGGCGCCTTCAGGTCGACGGCGACTGTCCGGTCGAATAGTTCGGAATCTGTAGTTTCGATGTTGCTGCGAGTGATGGCGGCCGCATTGTTCACCAGGCCGTCGATTCTCCCGAAATGATCGATGGTTCCCGCGATGAGCTTTGCCGGCGCCTGAGGATCCTCAAGCGAACCGATGACGAAGGATGCCTTCTCCCCAATCTCAGCAACTAGTTTTTGCGCCGCGTCTTTTCGTCTTCCGTGGACCATCACCTTCGCGCCTTCGCGCGCGAAAATTCGCACCATGCCCTCACCAATGCCCGTGGTCGAGCCAGTTACCAGGATCACTTTATCTTTCAGACGCATAGTTGCCCCCGATTACGATTTCCTCTATTTCTACCGCGCGATGAGACACCAGGCTGGAATAAGCCGCTTCCACCACGGCGAAAGTCTTCTCCAGGTAATCGCGGGCCCCAGTTTCAAACGGTCGGCCACTTTCCAAACAGTCGATGAAGTGGGTCTGCGTGGCGTAGACGCTGTCTCCGCGATATCCAGTCCCGGAGTCTCTCCACAGCTTTTTTCTCCCTCCCAGATTTCGCCCTGCCCATTGACCAGGATCGATCCTGACTCTCCCTCAAAGGTAGCCTCGTCGAGAGTGCGAGCGCTGTCCTGGTGACTGAGAAAGCTGCCGCCTTCGACCCAACCCATGGTGCTGCCGACGTGGCGTAAGGTCAGGATCACGTGGTCCTCGCCGAGAATATGCGGGTTTCTTCTCGCGCCCTCGGCATAGACCGAAGCAATGTCTCCGAAAAGGAAACGCGCGGTGTCGATGTGATGCACCAGCACCTCATCGATCATGAAGCGCTGCAGTTGGCGGAAATATGCTTGTTTCGGATAAGGCTCTTCGCCCGTTCCATCCTTGACCCGGCAACGGAATCCGTAACCCATCGGAGTTCCGATATCACCCCGGGCAATCATTGCGCCGGCGGCGCGATACCAGGACTGCCAGCGCCAGTTGTCGTGAATCATGGCCCGCACGCGATGGCTCTCGCAAACCTCGACCATGCGGCGAGCAGATTCCCAATCCGGCGCCATGGGCTTTTGGCAAATGATGGCCAGGCCTTTCTCCGCCGCCATGGAGACGAGCTCCAGGTGGGCGGTCGAACGGGTGACGATATCGACAAAGTCCAGGTCCTCGACTTTCAACATTTCTTCTACCGAGGTATACGCTCGTCCCGCTGCAGCCTCGGCTCTTTCGATCGAAAAATCGCTGGCTGCTACGATCTCGACATTGGGCATGCGGCGCCACGCCTCCTGGTGATGCTGGGAGAAGAACCCACAGCCGATCAAGCCGCCCTTGAAAACTTTCAAAGCTCACTCCTTAGCAGACAAAAGGTGGGCCGGATTGGTGCACATCATCTGGTGGATGTGATCCGCGGAAAAACCCGAGCTGCGCAAACGCTCTGCATAGAGCCGCAAGCCCTCCGCCGGCGGGGGTGTTTGCGGTTGACCGAGGTCCGTGGAGAGCACCGTCGTCTCCACCCCAGCCTCGATGATCGCTTGCTCGATTACCTGAAAGGGCACGGACCCGCATAGATGGGTGGTGGAAACGAAGCAGCGTTCAAACCACACGTGGCCCAGCTGCGCCAGTTCCTTCTGCTGTTCGAAGGGGTAGAACGTCGGCGCCCATTCCGGATGAGTCACCAACACTTTCTTCACCCCGCATCGCTTCGCCTCATGGATCAGGACTACCGCTTCGCGCGGACTCAGGTGGCCTGTACTGAGGATGCAATCCGTCTGCGCCACTGCTTCCAGAATCGCTTGTGCAGCAGGGACCAGGGCGCCGTTGGCATCGAGAACGGAGATCCCGCCGGACTCGCCATGGTACAAGCGGTGATTGAGAGCGGACCGGGTGGGCATCCAGATCTCCTTCGCGCCCATGGCCAATGCGAGCTTCACCGCGGCAACGTTCAGCCCGCCGACGGTTTCGTTCAAGACCAGCCCGCCGAAAACCTTGATGCCGGTGACTACCTTTGATACCAGCCAGGCGCGCTCCACGGTGGAGTTCTGATGCGACTTGATGAGAATGGCGCCCATGCCCGCTGCGGCGGCTTCGCGGGCAAGATCCAGATCGTTGTAGCGCCGGCGGTCCACGTCAGGCGCGCTGTGGACGTGAAGATCAATGGCGTCTTCCAGGAAGTCGGGCATCACGCTCATCGCTGGATCTCAGCTTTCGAAAAGAAATGTTTCTTCTACGCGTCCATCGCGGACGCCAAACATGCGGCGATGGAGATTGACCGTGGCATCGCTGTAGTGGGCCCAAAGTTCCAGATGGTCGCCGACTTGTGCCGGAAGGTTAGGGTCCAGGATGTCGACGATGGCATGCTCGGCGTTCAGCTTGCGAAGACGCGCGCCGGCCGTGTTCTTCAAGACGGGCAGCCCTCGCTCGCCGCTAATCTCCTTCAGGCCGATGTTGAGAATCAACCGTTCGTTACCGGTCCTGCTGATCACGGTTCCCAGCACACTGAGCGCCAGCTCGAACTCGGGACATACGGTCTGGTAGTCGGTATCCATCAGCAGGTAGGACCCTCCCTGGATCTCGGTGACCCCTGGAATCCGGCCCGAGATGGAGTGCGTGCCTGTTCCGCCGGCACTCACAATTTCGATGGGAAGGCCATGCGACCGAATGAGGTCGGCAGTGGCGACCAGTTGCCCCATGGCCTTCTGCACCGCCTCGACCTTGGCCGGGCCAGGGGGCAGGCGGACGCAGTGCCCTTCATAGCCGATCAAGCCGCGAAGGCGCAGGCCCTGCGCCGCAGCTAGTTGGGCCAGGGCGAGAGCCGGTGCACCCGGAAGCACTCCACAACGGCCCATGCCGGTGTCCACATCGACGACGACACTCAGCTGAACTTTGGAGTGAGCCGATGCCGCGGAGAGCGCAGAGACGATGCGCTCATTGTCAATTCCGACCATGATGTCCGTGACCCGAGCGAGTTGGACAAAGCGTTCAATCTGGGTCGCGTCTGCGATCTCATTGGCCAGCAGGATGCCATGAATTCCGTTTCTGGCCAACGCTTCCGCCTCGCCCAGCGTGGCACAGGTGATTCCGATCGCGCCGTGGGCTAATTGCCGCCGGGCAAGGGCCACGCATTTGTGGTTCTTGTAGTGCGGGCGCAACTGGGTTGGTCCGTCAGCAAAGAAAGCCGACATCCTCTTGAGGTTGGCTTCCATGGCGTCCATGTCGACCAGAAGTGCCGGGGTGGGTATCTGGGATCTCAGCAAGTGTCTGCTCCGCTTTCTAGGTTGCGTGTCCCGCGGTGTCCACCAGGTAGAGCACCGCATCGCCGTTGAACGGTGTGGTAAAGCGCTGGGTGGAGGAGCCCGAGCCTATCGGAGATGCGGCAATCGTCTTCCCCGTCGCCGGGTTGAACCACTCCACCTTCAACTTCCTCGATGCCGGCATAGCCGACAGGTCGACGGTAAAGGAACCGCCGGAAGGAGCGTACACCAGGTACTCCGCGCCGGTGGATGGAGTTTGGGCCAGACAATAGCCGGTCGAACTCAGAGCCCCATGCGGTGTCACTTTGACCAGATTCAGCTTGCGCCAATATTGGATCGTGTACCCAAGATTGTCCCTCAGGCTGTCGTAGCGCGAGTCTGGGCCGGTGCATATTCCGTTGGTTGGCGCGGCACACATGTTCCTCCTCTCGCGCGGATAGTACAGCAGGTAAGGGTCCATAAACAGCACCTGGCTGCCGTTGGCAAAGTTCTTCCATACGTAGTTGCGGTTCTGTTGGGGAGTGTCCTTCCACGCTGCTCCGTAGTAGGAATGATCGCTGTCGTTGATGTTTACCTTGCAGGCCGGCGTCCCGGTTCCGCAGGAGGAGGTGGGCGAAATGGTACTGCCGGGGGCCACCCAGTCCGCGTTGGAGTTGTAGAGGATCCGATCGTTGGCCGTTGTGGAAGGGATCAGCGCGGCCCACCCTATCGGGTGTTGATGGGGTTTGCGAGACTCATACTTTCTGATCTGAGCGATCTGATACTCGTTCCACCACTGGGTGTCAGCCGGAGCCTCCTCGGACACGACCCAAAGCACATTGGGCAAATCGTTCAAGGTGTCGATGACCTTTTCCACGTAAGCATCCTGGAACCGGGTCATCGCGTTGGGCGCCGTCATGGTCATGGAGGCGGTTCCCTTGGGGCCGCTTTTGTAACCATCGTCGATACCATTGATATTGTTCGCTCCGGTAAAAGGGTATCCGTCGCTGGGGCAGCGGAATATATTCAGGAACTCACCGGTAAATAGATAGACACCGGCGTAGATACCGGCATCGTTCAGAGCCTTCGTTCTGGCGCGCAGGCGATCGAAATAGCCCTGGTCGAACCTGGTCAGATCGAATTTCAATCCGCCGTCGGTTGCTTTGCCGGGACCGGTTCTCTGCCAGGGTTGCGGACTCACCGTAAAATCCGGGGGAGACGACGCGGTGGAGGGAAGAGAGCAGAATTTCGGCATCTCTACTCGCCACAGCAAGGTGAAGTTCTGTCCGTGCGCGGTCAGGAACCGGATGAAGGCATTGAAATCGAGGTTCTGAGGCGAGCCGTCGCTGCCCCAATCCTGAAGCGTGTTCCAGGTCTGCGATCCGGCCAGGATGAGAGCCCGGCCTTTCGCGTCCTTGAAGTAGTGAGGGTTGCTGGAGACTACGAGCGGCGCGGCTATTGCCTGAGGACGAGCGCGCGGGGTGAGGAATAAGAGAACAGCAGCCCACAGCGCGAACCTGAACATAGGTCTCCTCTCCACATTATCCGCGGCCGATGAAGGGCATATTCGTCGCCATCACCGTAATGAATTGCACGTTCGCTTCCAGCGGCAGGCTGGCCATGTAAACAACGGCTTCCGCTACGTGCTTGACGTCCATCCTGGGTTCCAGAACCATGTCGCCGTTTGGCTGCAGAGAGGGGGCCGGGGACCTTCCACCCATGTCGCCGGCGTTGCCGATATCGATTTGGCCGCAGGCGATGTTATGTGCGCGGCAGTCGAGCGAGATGGACCGGGTAAGCCCCGTGATCGCGTGTTTGGTTGCGGTGTACGGCGCCGAATGGGGCCGGGGAACATGGGCGGAGATCGATCCGTTGTTAATAATCCGCCCTCCTCGCGGCTGCTGTGCCTTCATCAAGCGAATGGCCTCCTGGGCACAAAGGAACGCGCCGGTAAGATTCACGCTCACGACTTCGCACCATTGCTCGTAGCTGAGGTCTTCCATTGGAATCGACGGAGCATTCACACCCGCGTTGTTGAAGAGAACATCCAGCCGGCCGAACTTTTCCTGGGTGCGGGCGAATAAGGCGCGGATGGAATCGGGCTGGCGAACGTCGGTGGAGAGGGGAAGCATGGGGCCGCCTTCGCGATCCGCCATGGCCGCGGTTTGCTCCAGTTCCGCCATGCGGCGGCCGGCCAGCGCTACCGCATATCCGGCAGATTGCATGGCCAGCGCGACTCCCCGGCCAATACCGCTGCCCGCGCCGGTCACGATCGCTACCTTGCCGAGTTCCTTACTCAATGCATTCCTCCCGCAGCAGGGCTATTTTGCATAAAAGCGATAGTGGATGTCCCAACGGACCGTTTGTCCCGGCGCGATCACCAGGTGATGGTATGCCTCGGGGCAAATCGTGGTGCGTGGGGACCAGAAATTGAAAAGCGAAATCGGGGTGTTCCCCGTCTGCTCGACCCCCACCCCCGTCTTAGTGTCCTCGACCACGATGTCGTAATCCGAGGGGTTGTTGGAATAGCCGGTGATGTAGCTTTCCACGTATTGGTCCGGCTGCAGCTCTTGCCGGTAGACGATCTGCTTGCCCTCGATGCCCGCGAGTGGCTCCATCGATTTTTCCACCTGGGGAGCAAAGGGGAAGCGGATATTCATTTCCGGCCCGCTGGGAGCGCCGTCCAGCATAAAGAAGTCGTGGTCGTATACCTGGGTGTCGATGGTTTTCGTCCCGGTATTTTTCAGGCTGTGCCGCAGGGTAAGAATGGGTTCATGGGGATCGAGCAGGACTGTTTTCTGATACTCGTATGCGATGCCGATGGGCGATTGGAGCCGTTGCCGGAAAGACACCTCGTGGCGGCTGACGTGCACAGTCCACTTGCCACCATCCACCAGGGGATACGTACGCATGAACTTGTAAGGTGAATCGTCGGCCTTGCGCAGCACGCCAACGCCGATCTTGACGAATAGCCCGCCGGGTTTCGCCTCGCCGTAATCGAGAGCGCCATCGGCGGAGCGAAACTCTTCGACCGGGCCGGCAATCGCATCCGCGATCATCGGATCATAGTGCGAGAACCAGATGCCAAAGTAAGTGTGGCCTTTGTAGGCCAGGCAAGGGATTACACCCGACCAGTCGAATCGCGAGGCGCGGTAATAACCATTCTTGGCATCCGGCAGGTAGAGTACCGCTTGCACCGGCCCGTTAGAGATGGAGGCCTTGGGGTAGTTCGCCTGCATTAGGGAAGAGCACCCGCCGGAGGTGGTCTCGGCCCTCGAGGCGGCAGCCAGAACAAAGGTGGCACCCGTGAAGAGCGCCAGGAAAATTGGTTTCAATGCAGTCGTCCGCCTTCCACACCACCAGGTTGCATCCCGCGGTAGGAATGCGCGGGTAAGTCAGCCCGTATTTTAGTACCACTGCCCGGGGAGGGGCGAGGTTCGGGCCACTCCCACCGGTCCCAGACATCCAAACCAGGCCAGAATGAATCTTGTTAAAGGTCGGTTACACGAAATCGGGCTGCATTGCAAGCTGGTCTTGGTTCTGGTCCTTGGTTCCGGCGCAGTCAGCCTTTACGAAACGCGTTTGTCACGAGGGGCGGAGCGGAGTGCCCTCGCCGCGAAAGGAGAACGTATGTCACTTATTCTCATCCTGGTTATCTTGTTGCTGGTTTTTGGTTTTGGTGGCTATCGCCTGGGACCGGGTCTCGGCTACTACGGTGGCGGCGGCATCAGCCTCATCATTTTGATCGTAATCATTCTGTTGCTGCTGCGGGTTATCTGAGCAAACCGCCGAAGCAAAAACGGTGATTTCCCCCAGAATGCCGCTGGAGCCCCTCCCCCGAGGAAACCAGAGTAGCAATCTGCAGAAAACCACCGTTGGAGCAAAGATTACAGGGTTTTCGGTTTACCGGAACCAAATCTGTAGTAACCATCTCGTAATCAGCTGGTGAGAGGCAAAACCTGGGTGGCAGGTTTTGCTTCTCTTCGTCCTTTTGCGACGCCTCCTTTCACGCTGCGGAGCATCCATCCTTAACATGGAGGCGTTACATTAACCAGATGGACGAACCGATTGCAGTGGATCAACCTTATTCGGACGCGGTGGTATTTTTTGGCGCCACCGGCGACCTCGCCTACAAGCAGATCTTTCCCTCTCTGCAACATCTGGCCAAAAAGGGAAAGCTGGCCGGTCCCGTGATTGGCGTTGCCAAGGCGGGCTGGAACCTGGACCAGCTTAAGCAACGGGCCCAGGACAGCGTCGAAAAACACGGGGGCCTCGACCCGGTAGGCTTCCCGATACTCCTCAACAAGCTTCGCTACGTCGACGGGGACTACAAGGACGCGCAGACGTTTGCCAACGTGCGCAAGGAACTGGGCGATGCCAAACATCCCATTCACTATCTCGCCATTCCACCCGTCCTGTTCGGCGAGGTTCTCAGCCAGTTAAAGGCTTCGGGATCGTCGCAGGGCGCGCGGGTGGTCATTGAAAAGCCTTTTGGGAATGACCTGGCTTCCGCGCTAGCGCTCAACAAGGTGGTGCACGAGGTTTTTGCCGAAGAAGACGTCTTTCGCATCGATCACTACCTGGGCAAGAACACGGTACAGAATGTGATCTTCTTTCGCTTCGCCAACTCCTTCCTGGAGCCGATCTGGAACAACCTCTATGTGGAGAGCGTTCAGATCACCATGGCTGAGGAGTTCGATGTGGCGGACAGGGGAAGCTTTTACGACGCGGTGGGAACGGTCCGGGATGTGGTGCAGAACCATTTGCTGCAGGTACTGAGCAATATTGCCATGGAACCTCCGCCGACCCTGAGCATCGAAAGCTTGCGCGACGAGCGGGTCAAGGTACTCAAGAGCGTCCAACCGTTGACCGACGGACGATGTGGTTCGCGGGCAATACAGCGGGTACCTCGATACCCCCGGGGTCAAGAAGGATTCGAAAACCGAGACCTATGTGGCTCTGCGGCTGGCGATCAATTCCTGGCGCTGGAGAGGGGTGCCCTTTTTCATCCGTGCGGGCAAGTCGCTGCCCAAGACAGAAACCGAGGTACACGCGACACTGCGGCCGCCGTGCGCGATTTTCTCGACCGAAGCTCCGCCGGCCAACTACGTACGCTTCCGTATCAGCGGCGAGCCGGTGATCGCCATCGGAGCCTCGATTAAGACCGCCGGCGACCAGTTGCGAGGATGTCCGATCGAACTGGTTGCCGACCAGGAGTGCGGGTCAGACGAGATGCTGCCTTACGAGGAGCTGTTGGGCGATGCCATGGCTGGGAACCAGACTTGGTTTGCCCGCGAAGACTACGTCGAGGAGGCATGGCGCATTATCGACCCGATCCTGGACCGGCAGAACGCACTGGAATACAAACCCGGCACCTGGGGTCCCGAGGCAGCGGACAAACTCATGGCGCCGTTTGGAGGTTGGTCGGATCCTAAGTAGGGGCCCGGGAATAGGTCTCAGGCGAGCGCATCCTGCAACCGGAAGAGCGAGCCTACGCGATGGGAAGGCCGGCTGCTGAGGCTCTGCCAATCTCCTGACTCCGCGACACGGCCGTCTTCGATTACGTAGATCATTTCCGCGCGCTGGATGGCGGAAACGCGGTGGGCGATCAGCAGGACGGTCGCCCGGCCTTTCAGCCGCTCGATGGCGTCCAGGATTCGCTTCTCGTTATCGAAATCGAGACTGCTGGTGGCCTCATCGAGAATCAGCAGCCCTGGCTTGCGCAGCAGTGCGCGCGCCAGGGCGATGCGCTGGCGTTGCCCGTGGGAGAGGAGCATCCCCCGGTCCCCCACCGTGGTATCCAACCCCTGCGGTAATTCAAAGACGAACTCGGCCGCGGCCAGGCCGAGACTCTCTCTCATCTCCTGTTCCGAGGCGTCGGGATTAGCCCAGCGCAAGTTGGTACGCACCGTGTCGTGAAAGAGGACCGTGTCCTGGGCTACGTAGCCAACGTGGCGGCGCCAGGCCCTTGCCGTTTGGGGTGTGAGCTCGACGCCATCGACCAGCACGCGGCCGGTGATGGGGGAAAGCAGGCCGTTGACCAGGTCGGCAACGGTGCTCTTGCCCGCCCCCGATGAGCCTACGATGGCGGTGACTTTTCCGGCAGCGATGGTCAGCGACAGATTTTCCAGCACCAGGGGCCGCTCGCGTGTCGTAGCGGAACCCAACCCGGTCCAGGCGGATCTCATGGGCCAAAGTAGGCCCGGGGCCGATGGCGCCCGGAACTTCTGCGTTGGCCACGCATTCGCCATAAATCGTCATCAGGTTTTCGAAGGCGGGCAGCTCGCTGAGAAATGCCTGCAACTGGCTTTGGCCCGCTGCCAGGCGAGGGAAAAGCCGGGTAAAGACTGCGAGCAGCAGGAGCATCGACGCCGGGGCGACGTTGAGAATCTGCAGCGAAGCGAAGATGATCGCGCCCAGCACTATGAGTGAGCCGGCTTCGAACCAGAACGCGGCCGCCGCCTGACCCCGGGTGTTGTTTAAACTCTGCTGCAGGGCCGAGGATTGGAGCGAGGAGAACATTTCCAGATCGCTGGTCTGGGCGTCGTAGAACTTCATCGCTTTGAGATTCTGCAGGTGTTCGGTTGCGGCTGAGTACACCTCGCTCACGCTCTCCGAGACGGCGGTCCCACTCTCGTGGACGGCGCGCATCCAGCGGCGGGAAACCAACAACAGAACGGCCCCGGTGGCCAGCACCAGCGAGGTCATGCCTGCGGAAAGTTTGAGGGCGATGGCGATATACACCAGGGCCAGGATGGTGTTGGCCAGCGTGCCGATGAGCAGATAGGTGCAGGTCGCCACGCGGGTCAGCTCGGCGGTCAGGGCATGGGTGAAGTCAGAGGAGCGGCGACGCACCAGGAAGAGCCAGTCGGCGTTGATGATGGCCTGGTACAGGCGTCTGCTCAGGGCCAGCTCGTAAGTGAGCACGGTGCGAAAGGTCAGCACCGACTGCATCCGGCTGAAGAGCGATCGCAGGGCCATGAGCAGCATGAAGATCAGCAACAGGGTGGCAAGCCACAGCGTGGGGCGTAGTCCGCTGCGTAGCAGCAGGTCGCGTACCTCGCCGGTGTAGTGGCCGACGTGCCCTTGATTGGCCAGGTTGAAACCGGCTACCTGGAGGATAGGGAAGAGTAGGGCTACACCCAGGCCTTCGGTCAGCGAGGTGAAGGTCATGATGACCACGGCGGCGATCAGCTGCCAGCGAGCAATCTGAATCAAGCTGGAAAGATATTGCAGGAACGGACGTTTGGAGGCCGCCAACCGACCGGCGGATAGCGCGGCGAACGTCCTCTGCCCATGGGGAGTGGCAGGGGAGTCGCTGCGGGGGAACGGCATGCCTCAAACGATAGCAGAGCGCGGCTGCGCTGGAGATTGTCAACATGGGAACCGCCAGGTTACTGCAAGAAGGGAACAATTTAGTCCCGGAGGGACGCCTGAGAGTAGCCCAGGACGCAGTCCTGGACGCAGTCCTGGGAAGAGATTCGAGAGACGGACCAGTCCCGCAGAGCCTGCCCTGAGCTTGTCGAACGGGGACGGCTGAAAATTAGCCCAGGATGCAGTCCCATAAGCTGCTAACTTGTTTGGCAGACAATAGAAATCCGAGAAGATGCTGTTTTTTTTATCTCCAACTCACCACAAAAACGTCATCCTGAGCGGAGCGCCTCACAGATTTATCGCGTGACAAGCGCTTGATGGCGCGGAGTCGAAGGACCCCGAGGGTGCTTATCTTACCCATGCCGCTCGGAGCTTTTCAACCACCGAAGCCCGCACCTGGCGGACCCGCCACGGTCTTTCCCTGGAAAAGTTCCGTGATGGAGAGTCACCCACCCCTGGTGACTAAACACGTGGCCACGGAGTTACCGCGGGTACGAAAATAAGCGCCACGACCCATCGAACCAAGTCAATCGGAATCTAATTGTGGCATGAGAGTAATTACACCTTCAGTGACCCCACGCCGTCCGATCGGCCCGGGAACATGAAAATCAAGGCCGGAGGGTAAACTTAGTGCGCTTAGTGCGCTTAGTGCGCACTATTTTGGACAAGAAATCGCCGCCAGGATTTTTTCTTGAGCCTCTAAGCCGAACTCTGGCTTACGCCACGACTAAAAGTCGTGCTCCCTACACGGTCTCCCTGCCGGATATATTGCTAGCATGACGAAACTGAACCTCGCATCGATTGTTTGTCACATTCCCAACCCGGTGGCCGCGGATGTGGCCGGTGAGACGGTGCTCATGAGCCTGGAACGCAGTCGCTGTTACGGACTGGGCGGGATCGGCAGCGAAATATGGAGCAAGCTGGTGTCGCCGGTGCGGGTGGCGGACCTGATCGTAGAGTTCAGCCAACTCTACGAGGCTCCCCCCGGAGTGATCGAACGCGATGTGCTCCAGATGCTCACCCAATTGGCGAATGAAGGGCTGATCAAAATCAGCTAGTCCCAAACTTGACAAATCAATAACGGGACGCAAGAATGCCCGCTGGTTCAGGTTTTTCAGTAAACGGCATGTCATCTCACAATGTGGTACACGGAAGCAGCGGCGTTTACAAACTGCAGGCGCTCGACCGCGCCTTTGCAGTGCTTGATCTTCTGGCCTCCAGCACCCGCTCGCTGGGCCTGGCCGAAATAGCCGGCGCCCTCAGTCTGCACAAGAGCACGGCACATCGATTTCTGATGGTGCTCGAACGGCACCGTATGGTCGAGCGCACGCAGGCGGGCAAATTTCGTCTCGGCTTGCGGTTATGCGACTTTGGCAGCCGCGCCATCGAGCAGTATGATCTGCGGGACCGCGCCCAGCTCCATCTGAAGATGCTGGTCGCCGAAGTCGAGGAGACCGCCCATCTGTGCATCCTGGAGAAGACGCACATGGTTTATATCGACAAGCAGGAGCCGGAGCGCAGCATCCGCATGATCTCGCGCGTGGGCGCCAGCAGCCCGGTCCACTGCACCGCCGTGGGCAAGGCGATCCTGGCCACCATGCCGCGCTCCCGGGTGGAGGAGCTGTTGCCGGAATTGCGCCTGGAACGGTTCACGCGCCGAACCATGACCAGCCGGGAGGCGCTGCTTAAGGAACTCGAGCGCACCAGCCGCCGCGGATATGCAGTCGACGACGAAGAACGGGAAGAGGGCGTGCGTTGTGCTGGAGTGGCCATTCTCGATGGGCGAGGGGAAGCGGTCGCGGCGGTAAGCATCTCCGGCCCTGCGTTCCGCGTGACCATGCAAAAGATTCCCCAGATTGCGGGTAAGCTGATCAGCTGCGTGAAAGGGAATTCAACAGGATTTGGGATATACACCGCTAGCACGTTAAGAAGAAGGGGGACCATGGAAGAGTTATCGATCAAGGGCGCGGAGACGAGCCGCTGGGACTGCGTGAGTTTAGGGGAGGTCATGCTGCGTCTCGATCCGGGCGAAGGCAGAATCCACACCGCGCGCCAATTTCAGGCCTGGGAGGGCGGGGGAGAGTACAACGTGGCGCGCGGTCTGCGCCGCTGCTTCGGCATGCGGACAGCGATCGCCACCGCCTTTGCTGACAATCCCATCGGCAGGCTGGTGGAGGATTTCATCCTGCAAGGCGGGGTCGACACCTCCCTGATTCGCTGGGTACCCTACGACGGCATCGGCCGCACAGTGCGCAATGGGCTCAACTTTACCGAACGCGGTTATGGCGTGCGGGCGGCCGTCGGCTGCTCCGACCGCGGCAACACGGCCATCTCACAGGCCAAGCTGGGCGATTTCGATTGGGAAGCTATTCTGGGGCCGCGCAATGGGGCTCGCTGGTTTCATACCGGAGGCATCTTCGCGGCGCTCTCGCCCTCGACTCCCGAGGTTGCTGTCGAGGCACTGGACAAATGCCGCAAGTATGGAACGATCACGTCTTTTGATCTGAACTATCGCGATTCTCTTTGGAAATCCATCGGAGGCAAAGCAAAAGCGCAAGAGGTGAATCGGGAGTTAGTGAAGAAGCTGGACGTTCTCTTTGGCAATGAAGAAGACTTTTCCGCCATGCTGGGGATCAAGCTGGAAGGAGTGAAAGAAGACTTCGATGAGTTGCCGGTGGCCAGCTACGAGAAGATGCTGCGCGAGGTGGCTGCTTCGTATGGAAACCTCAAGCTGGTAGCCACCACCTTGCGCACGGCCCAAACCGCTTCCCGCAATGCGTGGGGAGCCATGGCCATCTATAAGGATGAAATCCTGTACGTGCCGCAAAGGGAAATCGACATCCTGGACCGGGTGGGGGGTGGAGACTCATTCGCTTCCGGCCTGGTCTACGGAATGCTCATGGGGAAACCCGCTGCCTGGGCAGTCGCCTGCGGAGTGGCCCATGGAGCGTTGGCTATGACCACGCCTGGAGACACCAGTATGGCTTCCCGGTCCGAGGTGGAGCGAGTGATGCTTGGTGGCTCGGCTCGTATTGCCCGTTGAGTTACTTGATCAAAGGACAAAAATAATGTCGAAGGAAGTGCAGCAGCAACTGGAAGCAGCGGGAATTATTCCCGTTCTGAGGGCTCGCTCGGCGAAGGAAGCTATCGGCGTGGTGGAAGCGATGGTTGCCGGGGGCATCACGGTCATGGAAGTCACTATGACTGTGCCTGGCGCCATTGATGTATTGCGGGAATTAAAACGCAGCTACGGTGACAAGTTGCTGCTGGGGTCGGGGACGGTTACCGATGCGGCGGAGTGCGCGGCCACCATCGAAGCGGGGGCGGAGTTTGTGGTCAGCCCCAGCCTGCATCTGGATGTAATTGCAGAGACCAAGGCGCGGGAAAAGGTCTCCCTGCCTGGGGCGCTCACGCCTACCGAGGTGATCACTGCATGGCGGGCAGGGGCGGACTTCGTCAAGGTGTTTCCCTGCTCAGCGATGGGAGGGGCAAGCTACCTCAAGTCGCTCAAGGCTCCGTTTCCTTATCTGCGGCTGGTGCCGACCGGCGGAGTTACGCTGCAGACCGCAGCCAGCTTTCTTGAGGCAGGGGCCTCTGCCCTGGGCGTGGGCGCGGACCTGGTCAACGTCGCCGCTCTGGCGGAAGGGAAGCCTGAGGTCATTACGAACGCAGCACGCGCGTATCTCGACGTCATCGCTCGCACCCGCGCGGCGGCGAAACCATAAATTGCTGTTCACACCAGGAGGTAGATAGCAAATGAAAGCGACCTGGGTAATTCTGTTGACCCTTGGCATGGCGACGGCGTTCGGACAGTGGGCGTTGGCACAGGACGCCGCGCCCTCCCCGGACCAGTACTCACCGGCTGACTTGACGGCGATGGAGCAGAAGCTGGAGCAGAAGGCGGTTAAGGGACTGGCCACGGAAACGCTCAAGAAATATTCCACCGACTACACCATGCTCGCCTTCCGCAGCCAAAGCGGACAAGCTGAGTTGCATGAGAAGTTCGCCGACTTTTATGTTGTGGTCGCTGGTCAGGCGACGCTCGTTTCCGGTGGTCACATCGTGAATGGCGCGACCTCTGCGCCGGGCGAAGTGCGGGGCGATTCCATACAGGATGGCAAGGAGACCACGCTCAAGAAGGGCGACATCGTTCATATACCAGCCAATATTCCGCACCAGATCATGCTGGCCAAGGGAGATACCTTCCAATACTTCATCATCAAGGTGCAGGAAGTTAATTAGCTGCAAGAGCGCGCTTATAGACCTCGACCGTGCGCGCGGCCATGGCGCTAGCGGTGAACTGCGTAGCCCACAAGCGCTGTCCTGCGCCGCCCAGAGCAAGACGCAATGCGGGATCGGCAATCATGCGAGCCAGCGCGTCACGGAGGCCGGCAACATCTCCGTGGCGCGCAAGCAGGCCTGTCTCCTCGTGCCGCACCGACTCAGAGATGCCACCCACATTTGTGGCCACCACGGGTAAGCCGGCGCGCATGGCCTCGAGGATGCTGATGGGTAACGCCTCGAAGTGGGTCGACAGCACGAAGATCTGTGCTTCCATGAGCAAACGGCCCACATCCGTGTCTGGCGGCAGTATACGGACCCTGTTTCGAAGTCCAAGCGCGTCCACTTGCGCGACCACGCGGGTTTCCAGTTCGCCCGCCCCCACCAGCAGCAAGCGCCATTCCATGGATAGCAAACCGGATAGTGCCTGCAACAGCGTGGCGTGATCCTTTTGTGGCGCGAAGCGCGCTACCATCACCAGCAGCGGAGGTTGAGCGTCAATTGGATGGACGCGGGCCAGCGGGTTCTCTGCTATGCCGTTGTGCACCATCTCCAGCGTCTCTGCCGGGCAGACTCCGAATCGCCGTGCGAACTCGCGCTCGAACTCACACACATTGATGACAGAGGTGCCCATCCGGCCTGCCAGGTATTCTGCCCAGCAGAAGAGGGGATTCGACTTGTGCGAAGTGCGATCGAGCATGGACCATCCGTGCGGGGTAAATACACTGGGAATGTGGTGCAGCCGGGCAGCCGCACGTCCCAGCGATCCGGCCTTGGCCGTATGCGCGCACACCAGGTCCGGCTTCAACCAGCGCAGGGCGCACCACAGCTGAACCAGAGCCGCCAGATCGAGGTGTGGTCTCAGGGGCCGAACCAGGCTCCTCACCTGTAACCAGGGGATCCCCGCCTGCCGCAGCTGGTCAGTGAAAATGCCGGGCGCTCCGGTAATGACGGTAACTTCATGGCCGAGACTGCGCAGCTGCGAGCGAAAGCTCGCGTACATGACTCTGCGCCCCGCCGAGAACGTCGCCCCGGGTGAGCACGTGAGCAATCTTCATGCGCGCCCCCGCTTGTCTTTGGCGCCGGGGAGCAGCGACTGAAGGGAGGAAGGTCTCACTCGACGGCCGCCCATACCAGGCGGAAAGCAGGTTCCAAAGGTTGCGCCACTCCGCCAGCTCTGCTACGGTGGGAGCCTTAGCGGCCTGGTGGCCAAAGCGGCGCTCAAAGCCGCCGAGGAGGGCGGTGCAGTTGGCCGCAAACCTCGACCGCCGATATAACCAGCAGCTGCAGCTTCTGCCAATTACTGGCCGCGGCGCCGGACTGCCTGCAGACGTATTGGATATGCAGCACTTTGTAGCGGAAGAGCTTCTTGAGCGTAACCCGCTCCCGCCGGTATCCCAGCAGAACCTGGGGAAGATTGGCGAAGCGGCTAAGGCGGTAGCTGCGCAGCAGCAGCTCCTGATCCTGCGCCTGCCAGGCGCTCTCCTCGTAGCGCCAGCGACGAAACCACTCGATGTGCCCCATCCACAGCGGGTGCCACAAGGGAAAGCCCGCGGAAAGGAGAGCGGGTGATACCGGCATGTTCCTGGGCAGGGCTGAAGCGCCACAGCGGGCGACCGTGTTTGCCGAAGACCATGGCGCCGGCACTGCACAGGTCTATCTCGGCATGAGCCCCGAGGAAAGCCAGCTGCCGTGCAAACCGATCGGGATAGGCGATATCGTCGGCATCCATTCTGGCCAGGTAGCTGCCGCGTGCCCGGTCGATACACTCATTCAAGCGGGCTGCGAGCCGTAGCCGGCGCCCGTCACTCCAGCAGATCACGCGCGGGTCATGGAAGCTGTGCGCGATCGCCAAACCCTGATCGTCAGAACCGTCGTCGCAGAGCAAGAGCTCAAAGTCGCCGTAGCTCTGATTGAGGAGCGAGCGAATAGCACAGCTCCAGAGTGGCCGCGCTGTTGTAAAAGGGCATGGCGATGGTGATCACAGGATTCGTCATGGGTTCCTGAAGTGGGCTAGACAATGGGGTTGGGGACAGGGCGGCCCCGGGGCAACTTTCCGCCCAGGGACTGAAAGACGGCGGCATATTGTTGCGCCAACCGTTGCAGACTAAAGCGTTCCTCAACGACGGCGCGGCCGGCGGCGCCCATGCGCTGGCGCAGGTTCGCGTTGTCGAGCAGCGCGGTGAGTGCATCGATCCACTCCCGCTCGCTGCCGGCGCTCAAGCCGACCTCGCCCAGCGCAAGTACCTCGCGATTCATTCCCGCAGCGGTCACCACCACCGGCAGCCCCGCGGCCATGTAGCACAGCATTTTGTAACTGCACTTGCCGTTGCACCAGTCGTTGTCGGCCAGGGGCATCAAGCCGACGGACATGCGGGCGAAGGCGGCTAACTCCGTGCGCGGGGTCCAGGGTTCAAACTCGACGCGAGATTCGGGAAGCAGCTTGAATTGGGGCGGCCGATCGGCGATGACGAGCAGCTTCGCCCGGGAGCAGTGGTTCAAGACCCGCAGCAGTGCTCCCTCGATGGAGTAGAGGAAGGGAAAGTTGCCGCTGGTTCCGGTCCAGCCCAAGACCAGGGCCGGCGCACGGTCCGGTGTCGTATGGTGCGGGCGATACCATGCGGTATTCACCGCGGTTGGAATGACGGTGACGTTCGAGTTCCATCGGGAAAACTGGTTGGCCAAGAAACTGTTGCCGCACACTACCAGATCGCTGGCCCTGGCCAGATCGCGGGCGCGGTGGCCGCCGGTATTGAGCCAAACCGCGTCATCCACATCCAGGATCATGGGCCGCTTGGCCATAGCCTGGAGGGGAGCAAACGCGGGCAACAACTGGCGGGATATCCAGGTCACGTCGGCCTTCCAAGAGCAGGTAAGTGCCGCGGTGCGCGACACCGCCGTCGCCGCTATCCACAGCGGACGGAGGGCGACGGGCCGGGGCAGGATGTTTCCCCAGGGCAAGGGGTACTCGCGCACCTGAATGCCAAGCCGGTTGAGGGGGCCGATGTACTGGCGCACCCGCGCCCTGGCGCTGGGCACCATTACCCCGCCGGTGTAAGCGGCTACGCGCACAGTTGGGGCTCCGGCTCATCGATATCTGTATCTGTGAGCATCGAGCTGGGACCGACCTGCTGGGTGATGCTGGGGGCGAAATAAACCAGGGTGGAGAGCCCACCCGCCTTGATCCAAAACATGATCTGCGCGAAGTACTCTTCGGAGAAGATGGTCATGACGGTGGCATAGACGAATGCCCCCAGCGTGAACACCGCCCAGCAGTTGCCGTGGATGGCACAACGGTAAACATAGGCGCTGAGAAAGCCCACCAGGAACATCAGCCCAATCAGCCCGGGCATGCCGCCATGATCCATGTAGTAAGGCAGGAACGCGGTATAGACGTTGGTTATCTGGGTGGGCGAGATTTTCGTGTATTCAAGATTCCGGTCGCGCTCGGAGTAAGTTGCGCCGAATCGATTCGCAATCCGCTTGGCGAATTTCCCCAGATCCCAACCGTACCTCAACTCAGGATTTTGCCGATTCTGGTCAAAGGCTATGATCCCGCCAAGCCAGTAGGTGCCGAAACCTTCCGCCACTCGAGGAAGATTGTCAACCAGGGATGCTCCCGGATCTGCGCCATATTTGCCCATGGAAATCTGGCCTGCAGAGAAGACCAGAAGAAATACCAGGCCCATGATCCCCAGCAATCGCATGGGTGCGGCGCCCCTCTTGAGCCAGAGAATGACTACTGAGCTGATCAGCAGGAGAAGCACTTCGGAGCGGGCGCCATTCAGTAATTGATAGCCTCCCGCCAGCAGGACCAGGAAAAGAGTGCGGGGGCTCCGCCTGCCGGTATCGGCGTATTCGTATACGGCGATCAGGGCAATGATGGTCAGAAAGGGCAGGATGAGCGACTCAATGGAAAGCGCACCCTGGCCGGATATGTTCGCCTTGTTGGCCGCGATTCGGATTTGTCTCCACACACTTTCCCGCGGAGCAATGGTTTCGCTGAGTTGTTTGAAATAGAGGTAGGAGAAAGGGATATTCAGCAGGGAAAGGGTCCCTGCGACGGTCAGCCAACGATCGACCTGCATCCGCCGCCTGGCTGTGACCGCGGTCAGTGTTCGCCCTCTCCATAAGGGAGCCACCACGGCGCAGATTCCACCAAGAGAGAAGGCGAGAACGCCGGCCAGCACGATTTCATTGGCGGTGGTGGTGAGGGGATAATACACATCTCCGCACAACCAGATGGCAAAGAGCGTGATGGTCCAGACGATCGCTAACAATGCCGGGGGAAAGAGGACGGAGCGCCCGTAGCGAAACATGCGCCAGGCTCCACACCGCCAGCAACGCAATCGTAACTGGCAATGTCATGCTGCGCTCTCCTGCTATGCAACGAGTCTGGGTGCCCCATATCTCGCGTTCTTTGCGAGATGTGGGAAGGGACAAATTGTCGAGTACAAGCTGGAGAATTCCCACATCTCGCAAACCGCGCGAAATACCCTGAATTTCCTGCGCGCAGCACTGGATATGACTGCGTGTGCGCCTTTCTCTAAGGAAAGGCGCATGAAGTGCGCGGAACCCAATAACCTTCACAGGAAATCGGGGATATGGGCCCCCCTTTTCGTGGGCGCTAACTACCGTTGTTCCACCACCCCTTGTTGCAGTGACTAACTACCGTTCCGTTTTCGTGATACTAGGTGCTGCCGAGCGCCGTGTAGTAACGGGCGAAAGCTTTGTAGGTGGCGTCGGTGGCGATGGCCGACTCGTTCAATACCATTCCGGCGATCGGTACATTTACCCGGCGAAGAATTTCTATGGCTCCGCCGAGCGTCTTCATCGGAGTTTGTCCGCTGCGTACTGCCAGCACAGTTACTTCCGCCGCAGCAGCCAGTTCCAGAGTCTCCGCGCAGCCCAGCAGTGGGGGTGAATCCACAACCACCAGGTCGAAGTCCTCGGTGGCCTGGGCCAGGATTCCCCGCATCTGCGGCCCGATCAGCGCCAGGGCCAGAGGCAACGGCAATCCGGAGCCAAGGATCGAAAGATTCGGACGGCCGGGAACTGAGCGGATGGCTGTACTCCAATGACTTCTGTGCGCAAGCACCTCCGCCAATCCGGCGTCGGGCTCCAGGCGCACGAGCCTTTCAATCGCCGGTTGGCGCAGGTCGGCATCGATCAACAGCGTGCGTTTGCCTTGTTCCGCGTTCACCATTGCCAGGGAGAGCGCCAGGGTCGATTTCCCTTCGCCGGGCAAAGCGCTGGTAATCAGCACGCTTTTGGGTGGATGGGTCTGGACAGAGAGCATCAGATAGCCCCGCAGGTGACGTACCCCCTCATCGAAAAAGCCGCCCTGCAGGCCGCGCCAACGACTGCCTGCAATACGCATGCCGTCAGGCCCCAGGGCCAGCCGAAGCTGCATATCCGTCACCTGGGGCAGGGCGCAGACTACGGGAACGCCAAACGCCTTCTCCACCGCTTCGGTTTCTCTTGCGGTCACGTCTGTCAGTTCCACGGAGATCACATACGCGGCAAGGGCGAAGGCAAAAAAGGCCATGGAAAGCCCGACAATCAACTCCCAATTGGGAAAGATCGGCTTGGCGGAGGGGCGGGCGGAATCCGCCAGCCGGATGATGTTGTTTTGCAGTTCAGAATTGATGCCCGACTGTTTGATCTTGGCAAACAGATCTTCATAGACCCGTTCGGCCGTCTCGGCTTCATGCTTCAGCTGCAGGTAATCAAAAGACTGCGCGGTCAGATCGTCGACCTGTTGCTTGGTTTCGGTGACGGCAGCCGATAACATGCGCTCGCGCACCAGTGCCTGGCGGTAGTCCACTGCTATGCGGGTGGAAACATTCTGGCGGCTCTCGTCAAGCGCGGCGCGGGCCTGGTCAACCTGGGCCGCCGCTTTGAGGTACTCGGGGTGCCGATCTCCATAAGTCGCACCCACCAGGGCGAGGTTAGCCTTGGCTACCTGCAGCTTTTCTACATCCCGGGCGAGATCGCTCGATTGGGCCGAGACCTGGACCTCGGGCAGGGTGCCATCTTTTGCTTCACGATAGACAGCCTCTTTGGCAATGCGATCCGCTTCGGCAACGCTGTTCTCCGTATTGAGCGCCTGCAACCTGGCAACTAATACACTCGTCTTCTGCTCCGGATCGGCGGTTCCGAGTTCTCGCTGATACACCATAAGAGCCTGGTGCGTCGACTCCATCTTTTCTTTTAGATCAATGAGCTGCCGCTCCATGGAGGAAGTCAGACGTCCGGCTTCCTTGATGCGGGTCTCGAAAATGTTGCCCAGGTAGGAATCGGCAATCGCGTTGGCCACCTCCGCGGCCACCTGAGGGTCGCGATCACGATAAGTAATGGTGAGCAAGTAAGTGTTGGGATTACGTTCAATCTTTAGATGCTTCAGTACGATGGGAGCATTCCTGATCGCACTTTCCTTTTCCGGCGAGTAATGCCAAAACCAGTAGCGTCGAAATTGGTACTCGCGCTGCAACAGGTCGTAGCGCTCCGCTACCGGGCGCAGGATGATGTCGGCCTGCAACAGGCTCTGCTGCGTCGCCATGAACTGATCGTCGCCGGTGGTCAGCAGCCGATCGTCTCCGACCGTCTCGGCGCCGCTTGGCGGTCGATGGCGATGGTTGCGGAGCCCGCACTGACGGGGGGCAGCAGCGCACACCCGAGGACAACCACGGCGGTAAGCGCTATGCTGAGCAGAGCGATCAAGGCTCCACGGCGGCGCAAGACTCCTGCGTAAAAGGTGAGTGGGCGCTGGGAGTCAGCGGGATCGCTCAGCCTGGGGTGCGGCTTAGGTATCGCAATCGAACCGGGCATGCCATCAGCTCCGTTCTGGCTGCAGCGTTGTTATCTATCTGTAGAGCGGCGTGCGCAAAGATGGCGCAGGGTCGGGCTTAGTGAGCCCAAATGGCAGCCGACACGGCGGTGTTGCCTATGCCTGTAACATGGTTCACCACGGTCGCGCTGGCCTTCAGCTTCCCATTGGTCGGAATATAGAGAATGTCGTTTGCCGCCAGCTTTACATCCTGGGCCTTGCGATCCAGAATGCGTCGCAGCGGGATCTCTATCTCGGTTTTCTGCGCGCTGCCCTGCTGCTCGCGGTAGATATAGGCTTTGTTACGGCTGAAGGAGTCAAGACCTCCGCTTAGCGCCAGCAATTGGAGCACGGTGGTGTCCTCAAGATTCTGAAAGGGAAAGGCTCCCGGCCGCTTCACGTTTCCCACCACGAATACTCGTTCGCATTGCGGCACCCGAATCTGCGCGCCTGCCAGTATGGGGATATTCAGCTGCGGATGAAGTCCGTCGAAGAGCTCGCGGACAGACAACCGCTGCAGGCTGCCGTTTGCTTGCTCGACGATGATTTCCGGGCCGGCCTCGGGCAGCAGGCCGCCCGCCTGACTGAGCGCACCCAATACGCGCAGGTTGCCAAATTCCTGAATGGTCGTGGGTGTCTTAACGGCGCCCGCGATGGTGACGTCGCGACTACGGTACTCGATTACGGAGACGTCGACGACGGGATTTACCAGCAGATGTTGCGCGCGAAGAGCGGTTGCGATTTCATCACGCAGGGCGTCGGGTAGTAACCCCGCCGCGGGCAAGGGCGTTCGCAATAGCGGCAGATTCAGGTTTCCCTGCTTGTCGACGCGGAAGGACTGGGTAAGTTCCGGTGAGTCATAGACGATCAGGTGAACAAGGTCGGAGGCGCCGATAGGTTGAAACGGTAGATTAGCGCCTCCGAGCGCGACAGGGGTTGCAGGGAAAGCTGGCCCGGGTTGGGGGGTAGACAAACGCTGCGCCGCGGTGGCGATAGAAATCAATACCGAAGCACCCACTATCGCCACCCCAAGTTTTTTCATGGCTCACGCTTGTTATGCGAAAGCCTAGCGAGCTGTGATTAAACGAAGGCCCAGAGGATGATTAAGTTTTTCTTAGCTCTAGAGCAGTTTCGCAATTGGTGTAAACCGAAGCGAAAGGCATTGTCGTGGTTTTCCCTCAAGGAAAACCACTCCTCGCGATCTTTATCAGACCACAGTAATTGCGAAACTGCTCTAGTGGCGATAGCCGATCACCCGCGCAGGAACGCCGGCGCAGATCGACATGGGAGGCAAATCGTTTGTGACCACGGCGCCTGCTCCCACTACGGCGCCTTCCCCGATGGAGACACCCGCGGTTACTACGACATTGGCGCCAAGCCACACGTCATCACCGATGTTGATGGGCGCATCCTGTCCAGGCTGATTCCGAATCAGTTGCCCACGAGCGACGCCATGATTAGAGGAGATGATCGATGCGCAGGGGCCGAGAAGCACGTTGCTTCCGATGGTAATCGGCCCGCCCGGAGAGGCCCATACCGAACAAAGATGGTTGATGAAGGAATTGTCGCCGATCTGGATAAGCTCGGGGTATTTGAAGAAAACCGTGGGCAGAATTTTTGCTCCCTTTCCCAGCCTTTGCAGCTTCGCCTTGCGCAGGTAATTGCCGCCTGTGACCAAAGCCAGCAGGTAGAGCCATCCCTTGATCACCTCTGCTATGGATCGGATCACTTTGCCCCCGGGAGGCAAACATAGCAGAGGTTTTTTCCTGGCGCCACCTACTTCCTGCGGTGCGTGCCCACATCTCGGAGATATGGGGCAACCAAGGACGGCAACTTATTCATTACGACGGTAATGCACAGCACAGGTAATTGCCCGGCCGCAAGCGACAGAAGAATAGTGGGATCAAGCACATCCAGCGACCGTCACCTCTCTGCACGATCATCGCTCGCGTTGTCGCGGAGGCTCGCAATGAATAAGGCATGGACGGTTCTCGCCTTCAGCATGGCAGTACCGGCATTCGCTACTAACTATACGGTCCCGGCCGGTTCCAGCTCAGCCAGCATTCAAGCTATTGTGAATACCGCGGGAACGGCACCCGGCAATACAGTTGTCTTCGCAGCCGGCACCTACAGCCTGGCAGCCACGATTGAGCTCCCGTGTTCTAACGGAGTCGTATATACCGGTCCTGTTGTGGGGCCTCAGACCATCGTCTATAGCACCAGTGGCGTGATGACCATAGGCAATCGGCCTACGGCCATTTTTATGCTGACCAGTAATAACTACGTTTTCTCGGTTACCAGCAATGGAACGTCTTACACTTCTGCCACAGGTGGATGCACGATTCAGTACATGGGGTTCAACGGGACGCAGGGCGGAATCTATGTGAACTATCCGAGTTCCGGCATTACCATGCAGTACAACGCGTTTTATAACAACAACCCCGCCTGGAATCTGGCCAACCCCGCAGCCAATAGCGCCATTTTTCTGGGCGGACAGAATGCAGGAAATACGGCAACGGTGGGTGTGTCCTACGTTTCAATTCTTTGGAATACATTCTTTAATAACTGCGCTTCTATACAAGCGAATGGCTGGCCTGACTCAGGCGGCACCTGCAATGCGGTGCACGTGCAAAGCTACAGCAACTATCTGACCATCAACAACAATGTGGTTAACCAGACCGAGGAAGGCTTCAAGTTTTATGAGCAGTCTTATGAGTATGCAGTGGAGTTCAATACCGACATTGAAAACAACAACATGCAGGGCAATTCCCGTATATTGATCGAGGATCAGCAGCCCACCAACGCGAATGTGGTCTTCAGCCACAATGCCTTTTACCAGCCTGTAAATCCCAGCTTCAATACGTTCGAGCTTTCTTTGCCGCTCAATCAGTGCTAACACCGCTGCTGGTTGCTCCGGAAACGGCGGGGGATCCGCAACCGTGACTAACGATGATGTCTACATCGCCAACGTTCCCGTCACTATCGATTGCAACGGTACGACGTGTGTGCCCGGTGGAACCCCTGGCGGAACAGGAACGGGGGCCCATTATGGAATTGGCCTGGAGCAGTGGGGGGTGGGAGCAACTTCGAAATTCAGCTTATTCCAGGGCGGAAACGGACCGGATACCTGTACTGCGGGGTACGACTGTTCCGGGTGGAACATCGTGGTCGGAGAGGCGCTTACCAGCGCCAGCGATACCAACAATTATTTCTCCGGCTACGACGTCGGCCGGTCGGGAGCTTTCGGCTACGAGGACGGTGCGTCGGCATCGAATTCCGGAATAGTGCTGAGTCCGAACACGGTGGTTGCGACCAGTACGACTATCCCGACCGTGGCTCCTGCCATCTCAGCAGCTTCCGGTTCCCAAGCGTCCACCATCACGCTCAGCGATAGCGATACGAATCACCGGCTGTCTATGTTCTACACCACGGACGGGTCCACTCCGGCTATCTTCGGTCCCGGCGGTTCTGCAGGTACATCGAAGGTTTACTACGCACCCTTCACGGTTGCCGCCGGAAGTACGGTCAAGGCGATAGCCTCATGGGGACAGGGGGCCAACCAGGGCATTGTGTTTCCTGCCTTCGGCTACGTTCCCAGCAATGTCACGACTCTGGTTGTTGTGGCGGCGGGGCGGACACTGACGGGCGGGTATCTGCACGCCAACGCGAATACTATGGTTCCGGGGAGCACGCTGCAGTTCACCGCGTATGGTACTTACTCAGATGGCACGTCGAATATCCTGCCCGATGCGGAAGGTAACAAGGTGACCTCGTGGAACACCAGCAATCACTCTATGGCTAAGGTCAGCACCAGGGGCCATGTTACCGCGGGGGCGAGTGGAAAGGTCGACATACTGGCCGTTATCGGTACCCTAAAAGCGTCTCCGTGGACGGTGACCATAGGCCCAGCGGTCCAAGCCCAGGCCCAGGTCCCGGCTACCGCGGCTGCTGCTGCTCTGGCAACGCCAGTTGCTGCCGCCGCTGTCCAGG
This sequence comes from uncultured Acidobacteriaceae bacterium, assembly GCA_963796145.1. GTDB lineage: Bacteria > Acidobacteriota > Terriglobia > Terriglobales > Acidobacteriaceae > PALSA-350. The sequence goes on from CAWCKO010000003.1 coordinate 49,860, forward strand.
CTGCTGTTTCCGCTTCTACCGAACCGGCGATCGCCCCAGCGATCCAGAGCGCTCTTCCCCCGACTGCAGCTGCTGGTCCGATACCGGCAGCTGCAGTACTCGCTGGTCCAATACCCGCAGCTGCGGGGAGGGCACAACCGGACGGGTTTCTGGGACCGTTCTGGAGATTGGTGACACCCTCCGGCGGGTCTGCCTCCATTTCCAATTCGCATCTATTCCTCGGCGTGCCGGGAGGAAGCAATCACGACCCGTTGATGCCGTCCAATCAGGCGGTGCGTGTAGTGCAGACGATCGGCAACAGCGATTTCGACGTGTCCATCAAGATCGATTCGCCGCTTTTTGCCAGTGATGCGAATACCAGCCAGGGGCTCATGCTGCTATCCGATAACGAGGACTTCACTACGTTTGCGCTGACCACGGACGGAACGAAAATAGGCCTCAACGCGCACACCGTTACGCATGGGGTCGCAACCACGCTGTTCGAGGATACGGACTTCAGCCAATATCAGAATGCGATGTACCTGCGGCTGACGAAAGCCGGTAGTGTTTATGTCGCCTATTACTCGGTCGACGGAGTTAGTTGGACGCAGGTGGTCAGCTTCACAGATACCATGGTTCCAACGTCGATAGGACCATTCGCCAGCAATTACAACGACACGCCTGCGAATGCCGTTCCCGTCGTGATGGCGGTGAACTGGTTCGACGTTCAGCAGTAAATCAGCAGGCTTTGTGGTGTCAATACCGGCGCTCTAACTTCAGTAATACGCCGCATGGGTAATGGTTGCGATGATCACAGAAGGGTGATGGTGAGTACGGATGGGGGCTCGGCGTATCCCAGGGGGTAGTGTAGATGTATAGAAATAGAACACAAGGTTGCTCCTTTCTTGTTTCTGCGCTCGCCATCATGCTGGCCGCTCACGCCGCCATTGCCAGCACCCCGATCTCAGCCGCAGCAGCGCCACTGTCTAGCAGCTTCCCTGGGCCGCTATGGGAGGTGGTCACGCCTACAGGAGGAACAGTCTCAGTTGCAAATGCGCATCTGACGCTGAACGTTCCCGGCGGCAGCAACCATGACACGCTACTTCCATCGAACCAGTCAGTCCGCGTGGTGCAGCCGATCGGAAATGACGATTTCGATGTTTCCATCAAGATCGATTCGCCCATCGTGGCGACGGATGCGGGAACCAGCCAGGGGCTCATGGTGCTTGCCGATGACCAGGACTTCATCACCTTCGCGCTGGTGACGGATGGAACCAACATCTCGCTCACCGCCCACACCGTCAGCGGTGGAGTTGCGACTACAGTGTTCGACGATGCGAGCTTCAACGAATATCACAATCCCATCTGCTTGCGGCTTGCCAGGACGGGGAGCACTTACACCGCCTATTATTCAGTCGACGGAGTGGTCTGGACCCAGGCCACGAGCTTTATCGACAACAGGGTACCAACTTCGATCGGGCCCTTTGCCGGCAACTACAACCAGACGCCCGCGAAAGCTGTTCCTGTGGTCATGGCCATCAACTGGTTCGACGTTCTGTGAGCGGCGCCGGGGACCTAGCCGCCAGGTTGCACGGAGACACCACGGTCGGAAAGAAAGCAGTGAAGGTTCTTCTGGTCGAAGACAATGCCGGCGATGCGCGCCTGCTGCGCGAGATGTTCAGCAAGGAAAAGGCGGGCAGCTTTGAATTGACGCACCTGGCGCGCATGTCTGAGGCGGTAGCCCATCTGGCGCGAGGGGGAGTCGATATTGTCTTGTTAGACATGGGCTTGCCCGATGGGCAAGGTATCGAAAACCTGCGCCGCGCCCGCGCGGCAGCCCCAGATGTGGCGATGATTGTGCTCACCGGCCTGGATGACGAATTACTGGCTGCCGAAACCATTAAGGAAGGTGCGCAAGATTACCTGATTAAAGGCCAAATAGAAAATCGGGCGCTCCCGCGGGCGCTGCGCCACGCGACTGAGCGTCATCGTATGCAAGTGGAAACCGATCTTATTCGGACCCAGCAGTTGCAGCTCAGGGATGAGTTCCTCTCTCTCGTGTCGCACGAGCTGCGATCGCCCCTGACCTCGATCTACTCCTTCACCACCATCGTTGCGGATGGGTTGGCGGGGGAAACGAACCCGGAACAAGATGACTACCTGCAGATCATCTTGAGGAACGTGCTCCAGCTGCAATCCATGATCGAGGACTTGCTCGAAGTTACCCGGGCGCAGGCAGGTAAACTCAGCGTTGAGTTGCAGCCTCTCTCCGTAGACCACGCGATCGTGTATGCCGTCGAAACACTCAAAGGAGTTGCTACGGAGAAAGAGATTGCCCTCTCTTTTCATCCCTCCGCGGGTCTGCCCCAGGCTTATGCGGATGCGACCCGCGTTCGCCAGATCCTGGCCATTCTGCTCGATAACGCGGTGAAGTTTACACCGGCCGGTGGAGTGGTGAGTGTCCAGGCCAGCGTCTACAAGAAAGATCAGGGGTTTCTGCTGGTGGAGGTTTCTGACACTGGATGTGGGATCCGACCTGAGGCGACTACACGTATCTTTGAACACCTCTACCAGGTCACCGATCCAGCTATCGATCCGGCCATCGAACCGGTTATGGATCAAGCTATCGTCCCGGGCCGTACGGCACGCCGGGGCCTGGGGCTGGGCCTGCACATTGGCAGAGAATTGGTGACACGGTTAGGGGGAGAGATCTGGGTGACCAGTGAGCCGCAGAAGGGCAGCCACTTTTTTTTCACCCTGCCGATTTTCTCGTCAGCGGTTTCGATCAACCCGATCCCGACGCAGCAAAAGAAGCCCGACGAAGAGCTTCGAACTCATTTACCTTTTGCCAGCTCGCAAGGCTGCTTGGCTCGAATCGTGGGGAGCGCCAACCAGTCGACGGAAATATTAGTGGGACTGATCGCTGCTGGAGAACGAAATCACCTCAATGACGCAAATTTACAAGGAAGAGGCTAGCCATGGATCAAAAGAAAATCCTTATTGTGGATGACGACCCCGATGTGCGATTAGGTCTCCAACTACGCCTCGCCGCAAACGATTACCAGGTGATTTTCGCAGCCGATGGAGTGGCCAGTATTGCCGAAGCGCGGAAGCACATGCCCGACCTGATGATCCTGGATCTCGGGCTGCCCGCCGGTGATGGCTTCAGTGTTTTGGAGAGGTTGAAAGTAAACGGGAGGCTGTCGTCGATCCCGGTGATTGTCCTGTCGGGGCGCGATCGGGTCGGCAATTGGGACCGTGCGATCAAGGCGGGGGCAAAGACGTTTCTGCAAAAGCCGGTGACGAACGATAAGCTTATGGCGGTCATTCGATTGATCCTGGCCGACAGAGACCAGGAGCCGGAACTGGTGTACGACTTAACGGGCCCTGGCTTGCAGCCCTAACTTCAGAGATTTACTCCTGTCGAAAAACATTTCCACGAGACGGTCCGTTGCACCCCACTACGCGGTTTCGCTTCGTATCGGTGGCAACGACTATTAGTCGGGCCACAGGGCGCATAAATCGATTGGGCTTTCGATGCCCACGTTAATTTGTCGAATGGGTCAGAAAAAGCCCGTCTAAAGCCCAGATTTTTGTTCGGCCTTCTACGGTTCGACTAACGTCGTGCCCTGATACAATTCCTCTGACAATCTCATGACCGTTGCTCTCACTATGCCTTGATCCCAAGCTCCAGCTCTGATCCGTTGCTTCACTCGCGGACTTGCTTAGCACTCTGCAATGTAGTGCAGCATGGTCGCTGTGCCTGTTCAGAGGAACGTTTTTTCTGCATGCGGACTTTCGGTTTCGGTCTGTTGCTCGTTTGCTGCCGCAGCCCAAGCGCAAGAGACTCGGCTGGTGCTCGACCGCGGCGGTAGCACCATCGTTCTCGAGCCCTACGCACCCAACATTATCCGGGTTACCCTCAGCCTGCTGAAGCAGCCGGCTCTCGCTCCTCCTGGATACGGCTTTACTGCCGCGCCTGCAGCCGATGGATGGAGCCATCAGCAAAGTGAGGAGGGCGATGTCTACCGGTCGGGCCGCCTTACGGTAACGGTTGCGGCGAACAAGCCTGGCGGCAAGCCGCCGCTGCCCACGCAACTGGATATTGCAAAGTACTTCAACGGCTCGGCTCCCGGTGCGCACATTACCTTCAGCACGGCGGAAGGAAGCAGGCTGCTCGAAATGGAAGGCTGGGCGATGGCCGTGCCCAACCATAAGGACGGCACCGCCGGCGTGCTCTACGATAAGCGGCCCAGCGATGAAGCCTTTTACCAGGTGGGCGCGACCTTTCGCTCGCCCGAGGATGAGCACTACTACGGCCTGGGCCAAAACCAGGAGGGCTTTCTCGACCACCGCGGCCATACCGTCGAGTGCTGGAACAATTACACCGCGACCGGCGGCCCCACCTGGTGCGTGCCCTTGCTGGTTACCAATAAAGGCTACGGCGTGCTTTGGGATAATCCCTCGCAGACCACCATCCAGCCGGGCTTCAACGAGCAGACGCGGTGGACTTCACAGGTAGGCGACCGGGTCTCCTTCTTCGTGATCGCAGGCAACAAGACGGATGAGATCTACGCCGGCTACCGCTTGCTTACGGGCTCCACTCCGATGCTGCCTAAGGCTGCCTATGGGTTTATCCAATGCAAGCAGCGCTACAGCACGCAGGATGAAGTCATGGCCGTGGCCAAAGGCTATCGCGAGCGGCATCTGCCCGCCGATGTCATCGTGGTGGACTGGTTCTACTACTCGAAGATGGGACAGATGGATATGGTGCCCGCCAATTGGCCCGATCCGGTTGCGATGAATAAACAACTTCATGCCATGGGCTTCGAGACCATGATCAGCGTTTGGCCGCGCTTCGAGCGTGGTACTCGCTACTACGACCTGGTGCTGAAGAACGGATGGTTTGAGCATCTCGCCGATGGCACTCCGATCGACGGGCTGCCTTATGACCGGGCCGGTTCCGACATCGACACCACCAATCCCGCGGCGGCTCGGTGGTTTTGGGACGTGATGCGGGACAATATCATCAGCAAAGGCTTCGACTCGATCTGGGCGGATGAAACCGAACCCGACCTGCCGCCCAATGGCGGTTACTTTTCCATCGGACCGGGCACCCGCTACTACGATGTCTATCCGCTGTTTCATACTGCGGCGATTTATGACGGTTTTCGCCGCGATGTCGATCATCGCGCGCTGATCCTGTCGCGGGACGCCTATCCCGGCGCTCAGCACAACGGGACGATCTTCTGGTCTTCGGATATTTATCCCACCTGGGATACGCTGCGGAGACAGATTCCGACCGGGCTCGATGCTACTGCTTCCGGTATTGCCTATTGGGGGAATGACATCGGTGGCTGGCAATATTTGCCGGCAGAGCATCATCCCGCGCACCCTCCGCTGCTCGACCCATCGGATGCGCGGGACAACGTGGGCGGCTACGACGACTACCCGGAGTTGTACACCCGCTGGTTTGAGTATGGGGCCTTCGAGCCTAACTTCCGCACCCACGGGAGCCGCAGGTACAACGAGGTCTGGTCGTATGGGAAGCAAGCGGAGCCGATCCTGGAAAAGTATCTCCGTCTGCGCTATCAGCTGATGCCGTACATCTATTCGCTTGGCTATCAAACGCACCAGACGGGCGCTCCGTATATGCGGGCGCTGTTTATGGATTTTCCCCAGGATGCGAAGGTGGCAGATATAGGGGATGAGTATATGTTCGGGCCGGCATTGCTGGTGGCCCCGGTTACAGAACAGGGCGCGATCAGCCGCATGGTGTATCTGCCCGCTGGTAGGGATTGGTATAACTTCTGGACCCGGGAGCGGCTGACCGGCGGCCAGACGGTGCGCGTGGATGCGCCGATCGATACGATTCCGCTGTTTGTTCGCGCGGGGTCGATTGTCCCCCTGGGAGAGCCGGTGGAGAATACGGGCCAGCTACAGAAGCTGGCCAAGATTCGCGTGTATCCTGGGGCCAGCAGCGACTTCACGCTTTATCAGGATGATGGCAAAACCTATGCGTATGAGAAGGGAAGCAGCAGCATCACCACGCTGCACTGGGATGACGCGGCCGGTAAACTCACGCAAGAGGGAGTTCCGGTGGGTTCTGTGAGCGAGTTGCTGGAGGTTGTGGGACGTTAGGAGTGGGTTTCACTCGTGTGTGCAACCGTAACTGAGAGATATCTATGGCCATGATCGAAGAATTGAACCAACGCTTTGCCATCGCTGGGGTGGCGCAGATTACTGCGGGGAATGGCGGCTTGCCGCGGGTGTGCGTCAGCACCCCAATGGCAACGGGGGAGATCTACCTGCACGGGGCGCAGCTTACCTCCTGGCGTCCGGCGGGTGCTGAGGAAGTGATCTTCTTAAGCGAGCAGTCGCAGTGGGAGCCGGGACGCGCGATTCGCGGCGGCATACCTGTGTGCTTTCCCTGGTTTCGCAATAAGGTGGACAACCCCAAAGCGCCTTCGCACGGGTTTGTGCGCACCAAGGCCTGGCAACTCGACTCCGTACAGGTCCAGGGCGACGCGGTGACGGTGAGCCTCTCGACCACGAGCGACGAGGGGACGCGGGCCTGGTGGCCGCACGATTTCCAGCTGCTTCACCGGCTGACGATTGGCGCCGTGCTTGCCCAGGAGCTGGTGGTGAGCAACACCGGCACCGCACCGCTTCGCTTTGAAGAGGCGCTGCATACCTACTACCGTGTGGGTGGTGCGGAGGCGGTCCGGATCAGCGGGCTGGACGGAGTGGCTTATCTCGACAACACAGATGCTAACCGTGAGAAGCGGCAAGAAGGCGATATCGTTTTCACGGCACAGACCGATCGCGCTTACCTGGAGACGACGCATGCGGTCGAAATCGCTGATCCCATGCTGCACCGGCGGATCCGATTGGAGAAGGAAGACTCCCGCACCACTGTAGTCTGGAATCCCTGGAGCACCGGCGCGCAGACGCTGGCAGACCTGGGAGACGACGGGTGGCGCTCCATGGCCTGCGTGGAGGCCAGCAACATACGCGACTTTGCCGTAGACCTTGCGCCTGGGCAGCAGCACACCATGAAGACTGTCATTCAGGTTGTAGCGCGCGCAATACTGTAGACCCTGTAAAAAGATCCTAACTAAAGTTCCTAACTAAGGTTGATCGCAGTTACCATAGAGGGCTTCGATCAGAGGAATTTCCCATCGGCGTCTGGAAAACATGTAAGGCTGCTTGCCAGTAGAGAGCCGGACGTCCGCGGTGTCGAGTTCCTTGGCGGAGGCAAGTCCAAAGACGCGCAAACTCTCGCGCAGAAATCTCCAGGATGAAAAGGAAAAGATCTGGTCCGGTTCATCGACCAGGGACGGCTGAAGAACCAGGACTACCCCCGGCTGTGCCCGTGAACTGCCCCGCGCGGCTTTCGGTTTAATGATTGCGGTGTATTCCGCAGCGGGGATGGTGGTTGATGTGCGGGTCATCGTCTTCTCCCGCCAGAGGTATCGGCGCGAACCGGCAGCCGAATGAAATCCGTTCCGCCGCAGGACACAATTCAGACATGAATCTGTGCCCAGGGGGGCTGCAGCCGGGAGACGATGGCGTCGACGTCGTAGACGCATCCGCCCCAGACTCCGCCACTGGCCTGGACCAGCGCGGCCCACAGCCGGGTGTCGTCGGGGAGCGCGGGATGTGGCCGCAGATCGCCGCGAGGTGCTCGCGCTTCCAATCTGCGAGCACCTTCCTCTGCGCCGAAGGTATGGTGCGCGTCGCCCACCAGGTTGACGGACCCAGTCAACTTCTGCCGGTCGATGATGATTTCGATCTGATCCCCCTCCAACAGCTTGCCAATCGCGCCCCCGGCCAAGGCTTCGGGGGAGATGTGCCCGATACAGGCTCCGGTGGAGACACCGCTGAAGCGGGCGTCGGTGAGCAGGGCTACGTGCTTGCCCACAGGCAGCCACTTGAGCGCGGAGGTGATCTGATAAATCTCTTCCATGCCGGCGCCTGCCGGGCCGGCGCACACCAGCACCATCACGTCGTTCTCGCGGATCTCGCCGTTCTTGATGGCGTGGATGGCGGCCTCCTCGGAGACAAAGACCCTGGCTGGTCCCAGGTGATGAAAGATGCCGTCGGGCCCAATCACCGACGGATCAATCGACGTGCTCTTGACCACGGAACCCTCCGGGGCGAGATTGCCCACCGGGAAACAGACCGTGGGGGTGAGGCCGCTGGAGCGGGCGCGATCCGGGTCCATGATGACGTCGTCGGGATCGATGCCGTCGCGTGTCCTCAGGTTTTTACGCAGTTCGCGCCGGCGGGGGCTCGACTCCCACCAGTCCAGACAGGTGTCGAGCGTCTCTCCGGAAACTGTCTTCACACGGGTGTTGAGTAGGCCTGCCCGTCTGAGGTGGAGCATGACTTCGGGCAGTCCTCCGGCGAGGAAAACCTGGACGGTGGCAAAGTTGCGGGGGCCATTGGGCAGCGCGTCCACCAGGCGCGGGACCTGGCGATTCACGTCCGCCCAATCGGAGGCCACGGGCCGCTTGAGGCCTGCGGAGTAGGCAATGGCGGGGAGGTGCAGTAGCAGGTTGGTGGATCCGCCGAAGGCAGCGTGGGCCACCATAGCGTTTTCGAGCGATGCCTGGGTGAGCACGTCGCGGGTGCCAAGTTTTAGTTGATGCAGACGCAGGATGGCATTGGCGGAACGGCGCGCGGCGTCGAGCCAGATGGGCGCGCCTGAGGGGGAGAGCGCGGTGTGGGGCAGGGCTAGCCCCAGGGCTTCTGCGATGACTTGTGCAGTGGCCGCAGTGCCCAGGAACTGGCAGCCGCCGCCGGGAGTGGCGCAGGCGCGACAGCCCATTTCCGCCGCTGCCTCCAGGGTGATTTGCTTTTGGGCGTAGCGGGCGCCGATGGTCTGTACCTTGCCTGCATCTTCGCCTGATTCGGGTAGAAGGGTCACTCCGCCGGGGATGAGGATGGTGGGCAGTGGACCGGCCGAGGCCAGGGCCATCATCATGGCGGGCAGGCCCTTGTCGCAGGTGGCGATGCCGATCACACCCATCCTGGTAGGCAGTGACCGCATCAGGCGGCGGAGCACGATGGCCGCATCATTGCGAAAGGGGAGCGAGTCGAGCATGCCGGTGGTGCCCTGGGTGCGTCCGTCACAGGGGTCGGTGCAGGCGCCGGCGAAGGGGATGGCGTCGAGTGATTTCAGAGTGATGGCTGCTTCGGCTACCAGCGCGCCCAGTTCCCAGTGGCCGGTGTGGAAGCCGAGAGCGATGGGGGTTCCATCTGCGGCGCGCAGGCCGCCGTGGGTGCTGAGGATAAGGACTTCCGCTCCCAGCAGCTTTTGCGGCTCCCAGCCCATGCCGGCGTTCTGGCTCAGGCCGAAGAGATTGCCTGAGGGCGCGGTGAGCAGCATTTCCGGGGTGATGGGCAGTGAGCCGCGCGGGCCGGGCGCGTGGGTCGCCACGTCGTCCAGCTTGAGGGTGCTGGTTTCCAGGACCGATGAGAGGGGAATGGTGGGAATGGGTTTCTCCTTCGTTCTCGATTGTAAGATGCTGGGATGGTTTTCGGTTTGGAGCGCCGTCAGCAGGAAGGGACCTACACTTCGTAACGTTCAGCTGCTACCACCGGCTTGCTTACCTGGAAGACTCCTCTCTCTCGCGATCTCTTTGAAGATGCGCTGGAGCAGGTGCGCTACCGTTATCAATTCGAGGTCATCGGCTACGTGGTCATGCCGGAACATGTCCACTTGCTGGTAAGCGAACCGAGCAGAGAATTGCTGGCTGTTGGCCTGCAGGCGTTGAAGATTTCTGTGGGCAAGCGAGCCACGCAACGCCGTTCTGGCAGGCGCGCTACTATGACTTTAACGTGTACACAGAAGCCAAGCGTTTTGAGAAGCTCGACGCCGCCGAGCTCCGCATAGGCGTCGGCAAGCGCGCCGGCGCAATAGACCAGGGTGTCGCCGCGCTCGACGACCACGTCGGGATTGGCGCAGACCATGAACAGCGCGCGGGCGCGCATGGCGGCGAGGAGGTCACGGTAATTCTCCGGCGTCTCGATGGTGTCGTCGAACAGGCCGGAGCACACCACGTAGTCGGCGTTCTCGACCGGAGCGAATTCGACCTCAAGTCCGGCAAAGATCGGCAGGTCGCGCGGCGGGCCGAGATGGAAGACGCGCTCGCGCAGGCGGGCTTTGACGATCCCGCGGGTGACGTCCCCGGAACTGGTGATCGCGTCGTAAGCTTCGTGCGGCACGCCGAGCCGGTCGAGGATTCGCCGACCGTCGCGCCCGGCCGCGGCGCATTAGTGATCAGGATCGCGGTGCCGCCGCCGGCGCGAAAGCGGCTCAGCGCCTCGCACGCCGGAGCAAAAGCGACCACGCCGTTATGCACCACGCCCCAGACATCGCAAAGGAGCACGTCATAGTCGGGCGCGAGCGGGGCGAAGCTTTCCAGGATGTCAGGCAAGAGCGCGCGCCGTCATTGCCAGCAGAGCCGCGCCATCCGGTCCGGCTGCGTCAATTGCGTGCGCTGGCGGCGCGGGCAAGCTGCGCCGTACCGTCGCGCGCGGCGGCCGTGATCTCGCCGCAGCCTGGACCGCGGGAGCGGCGCTCTTCGCGACGTCGGCCTTGCCGTTGTCGCCGGCGAGCCCTTGCAGCGCTTCCGCGCGCACCGGGCGCGGCGGCGAGAACAGGAAGCCCTGCCCGAAGCGGACGTCGTAGTCGAGAAGATCGACCACGGTTGATTCGCCTTCGATCCGCTCGCCGATGAGATCGATGCCGAAGCGGCCGAGGAGATCGGAGAAATCGGCGGGATGGATATCGGTCGAGGCGCCGCCGACCCGGTTGAGCAACAGGCCCGCCGGCGCCTTGATGAAGCGGAAGCCGCGTTCGGTCAATTCGCGCGGCTCGAGGCGAAGATCGGTCAGATTATCCATGGAGAAGCGAAATCCGCGCTCGGCGAGCGCCGCGAGGCTCTCGTGCTCGATCGGTCCCATGGCGCGCACCGCGCTCTGGGTGAACTCGAAGACCAGCGAGGGCGCGATCGCGCGGTTGGCCTCGACGAATTCGAGCAATTGCGGGAAGCTCGCGTCGGTCAGCGTCGGCCGGACAGATTGCAGAACACGCCGACGTCGCGGCTCTTGAGCAGAGCCGCCGCACCACCTGCACGCAGCGCAACACCGTCAGGCTGTCGAGCTTCGGCATCAGCGAACCGGCTTCGGCGTAGGGGAGGAAATCGGCGGCGGCGACGAGATCGCCGTTGTCGGCCTTGAGCCGCGACATCGCCTCGTAATAGCGCACCTTGCGCTGCGGCAAGGTCACGACCGGCTGCAGGAAAAGGTCGATCCGTGCGCTTCGATGGCGCTATCGATCGCAGCAATGATCGCGTCGCGGTCGAGCCCGTTGAAGGCGGCGATTTTGGGTTCGGGCGGCGGCGGGGCACAGGACCGCGGGATATGAGGCTCGGCCGCTGCCGCGGGCACGATCGGCGCCGCCGGCGGCACGGCCGCGACGAGCGAGGCGCCGGTTCGACGGCTTGGGCGCATCGCGCGCGGGCACGCGCGGCGGCTCGAGGCCAAGACCGGCGCGGCAGCGGGGATGCTGCGCTCCACGCCGAGCGCGACTTCGTGTTCCGCAACCGAGTCGGCGAGATGCTTGACCAGGCGCGAAAGCTCCTCGATCTCGACGGCGAGCGGCTGCGCGGTCGACAACGCCTTATCGAGGACCGTTTCGACCTTGGTCTCCATGGCGCTCAGCCGGCGGCCGAACTCGGCGAGCTGACGGGCGAGATCGCCGGTGCCGCGGGCGAGGTTGCCCACTTGGTCGGTGATTTCCGCGCGGTCGCGGGTGCGGGCGGAAACGGCATTGTAGACGGCGAGCGCGGTAAGGACGCCGAGCGCCGCCACCGCCGCTTCGATGCCGGTGAAGCCGAAGCGGAGATAGAGCACACGCCGAGCGAGCCGGCGATGAGCACCATGCAGACCGCGATGAAGATGGCGCGGACGCGCACCATGGAGCACCCCACAAGCCGCACGACGATCAGCGGGCCGCCAAGGAACCTCGCACGTCTCGACCCTGAAGATGATTCGCGCCGGGACCCATCAGTGTCCACAAGCGGTGCGCCGCCGCAAGTCCGCCGGCCCTTGGCGGGCGGTCTTTACACAACCGCTCGGATCACGCGGCCGACCTTGTCGAAAATCTCGTCGATCTCCGCCTCGCTCACGATCAGCGGCGGGCGATCGCGATGGTGTCGCCGGTGACGCGGATGAGCAGGCCTTCGTCGCGGAATGCCCGGTCCATGGCGGCGCAGGCGCGCTTGCCGAAGCCGCCGGGCCTGGAGGCGAGATCGATGCCGGCGACGAGGCCGACGGTGCGGATGTCGAGCACGTTGGGCAGGCCCTGAGCGTCATCGCGGCGTCGGCGAATCGGCTTCGAGTGCGTGCCCGCTCGAACAGGTTTTCGTCGCGGTAGAGATCGAGCGTCGGCGAGCCCGGCCGCGCAGGCGAGCGGATGCGCCGAATAGGTGTAGCCGTGGAACAGCTCGATCACATGCTCCGGCCCGCGCATGAAGGCGTCGTGGACGGACTCCCGCACGATCGCGCCGCCCATCGGGACGGTGCCGGAGGTGATGCCCTTGGCGAAGCTGATGAGTCGGGCAGGACGCCGTAGCGCTCCGCCGCGAAGGCATGGCCGAGCCGGCCGAAGCCGGTGATCACCTCGTCGAAGATGAGCAGGATGCCGTGTTTGTCGCAGATCGCGCGCAGCCGCTGGAGATAGCCTTTGGGCGCCGGCAGCACGCCGGTCGAGCCGGCCATCGGCTCGACGATGACCGCGGCAATGGTCGAGGCATCGTGCAGCGCCACGATGCGCTCGAGCTCGTCGGCAAGATGGGCGCCCCATTCGGGCTCGCCCTTGGTGAAGGCCTGGTGTTCGCGGCTGTAGGTCTGGGGCAGATGATCGACGCCGGCCAGGAGCGTGCCGAAGAATTTGCGGTTGTTGACGATGCCGCCGACCGAGATGCCGCCGAAGCCGACCCCGTGATAGCCGCGCTCGCGGCCGATCAGGCGCGTGCGCGCGCCCTCGCCGCGCACGTGATGGTAGGCGAGCGCGATTTTGAGCGCGGTGTCGACCGCTTCCGAGCCGGAATTGGTGAAGAACACGTGGTCGAGATCGCCCGGCGCCAGTGCCGCGATGCGGCTCGCGAGTTCGAAGGCCTGGGGATGGGCGAACTGGAACGCCGGCGCGTAGTCGAGCTCGGCGGCCTGGCGCTGGATCGCCGCGACAATCGGATCGCGGTTGTGGCCGGCATTGCAGCACCACAGGCCGGCGGTGCCGTCGAGCACGGCGCGGCCGTCGGCCGTGAAGTACGGCATGTCCTTGGCACGCGCGATCAGGCGCGGCGCCTTCTTGAAGGCGCGGTTCGGGGTGAACGGCATCCAGAAGGCTTCAAGATCGTTGGTCTGGCGGGCGCGAGCGGCGACTTCGGTCATGGCGCGCCTAACGCAACAACCGGGTCAAAGCGCGACCCTTGCGGGTCTGGAACTCGAAATTGCTCAGCGTTCCCTCATGATCGAGGTCGGCGGCCTTGAAGCGCTGCTCGACCACCGCGAGATACTCGTCCTTGGTCAGGGTGCCGTCCTTGTCGGGATCGGCGGCGGCGAATTCTCCGCGGCTCATGCGGCCGTGCAATTCCTTGCGGTCGAGCGTGCCGTCATGGTCGGTATCGAGCCGGTCGAACAGATCCATGGCCGCCTTCTTGGCTTCGCCGAGATCCACGGTTCCGTCATTGTCGGTGTCGAACTGACCGACGAGGGTTGAATTCTTCTTCTGGGCCAGCCCGGGGTCGCTGCAGCGACCAGACCCGCGATGCCCGCCACGATTGCCTTGCGTCGGGAGATCATGAAAATCCTCGTTTCGGAGATGCGTCGAGCAATCTAGCCGATCGGACACCGATCCGCTAGATCGCCGGCGCGCGAGCCGCTTCTCGGACGAAAGCCGATCCTTGCCGCTCCGCCGCGGTTGCGATACCAACCGCTTTCCTCTTCCAAGCGAATGTGCCGAGCACGGCAGATGGCCGACAAGACCAGCAAACTCAGGGCACGGCTGCCGCGCGGGCTCGCCGACCGCGGGCCGGCGGAACTCGCCGCCACGCGGACCATGATCGAGAAAATCCGCGCGGTCTACGAACGCTATGGCTTCGAGCCGGTGGAGACGCGGGCGATCGAATACACCGACGCGCTCGGCAAGTTCCTGCCCGATCAGGACCGGCCGAACGAGGGCATGTTCTCGTTCCAGGACGACGACGAGCAATGGCTGTCGCTGCGCTACGATCTGACCGCCCCGCTCGCGCGCTACGTGGCGGAGA
>CAWCKO010000004.1:0-41382 GCA_963796145.1 uncultured Acidobacteriaceae bacterium
AAGACGGACTGTCTTCTCTCCCTGCAGGCTCCGGTCGGGATGACGATTGAGACGACGGGAAAGTTTACAGCCAGGAGTGTATGACACGGTACCTGGATCCGAACAGCTTCAGTTTTCAAGCTGAGCGCCATATTACGCCGGGTGCAGGAACTAATAATCATTTATGCACCTTCCGAAGGAAAATCCCTAAGCAGGGTATTCCGTTCTTCGCCGACCTCCGTCAATCTGGAAAGTGCCCCGCGGTAAATAGCCGGTTCGACATCGCAATCGGTGCGACGGAGAATTGCAGGCAGAACCTACCATGTTTCATCGCTTTTAACATAACAAGGACCGTGATAGAATCCGGAAAAAGGAGCTGATCGTATGCGATCTTGTATTGCTTTTCTATGGGTGGCCTCTCTCTTTATAGCTTTGACGGGTTGCAGCGGCGGCGGCGGCGGCAACTCAACGAATAGCGGGACAAGCCGTCGACGTCGGAATTGCCGGCTGACTTCACCCTGGCAATCGTCCCCTCGTCGATTACAGTCGTCCCAGGCGGCCTGCTCAGGCCATCGCGATCACTGCTTCGCCAGTGAACGGCTTTACCGGGAAATGTGAGCGTGACGGTCGGTTCACTGCCCAAGGGCGTCACGGCTTCACCGATGACCCTATCCATAACTCCCGGCGCGCTGCAACAGATTACTGTGACTGCGGGCTCCACCGCAGCGGCGGGAACCGCCAACATAGCCCTCCAGGCCTCCTCTGGCTCGCTCACACATAGCATTACCGCGGCGCTAACAGTCAATGCAGCGCCGCCGGTGTCGACGACCGCTTCCTTGAGTACCGCCTCATTCAACTTCGGCAACAACCTGGTCAACAACGCCGTCACCCAGTCGGCGGTTACGGTTACAAATACGGGCACGGCGGCGTTGACTATGAGCCCTACTCTCGGCGGCGATCCGAGCTACACGCTGGTGAGTACCGGATCTTGCGGCACACAGCTGGCGGCGGCGGCCAGCTGCGCCATGATGGTCAGCTACACTCCCACAACTGCTTCTGCTCCGGCCACGCAGAACGCAGTCTTGAATCTTGGGTTCGGTGACGTGCCCGCGGGAACCCCACAGACTGTCGCGATCTCCGGAACATCGAGCTCCCTACCGGCAGGCCAGGTAACCGCCACGAACAACCCTCAGGTGGCGCTGTACACCATGACGCTGCCCTTCCCCGGAAGCATGACCGTGAGCTTCGGCCCAAGCACCACTTACGGGTTGAAGACATGGGCGCAGTCGACACCGGAGAGCGGCGGCCAGGTAAGCATCTTTGTCGCCGGAATGCAGGCGAGCACCACCTACCATATGCAGGCCGCGGTTCAGTTCACCAACGGCATCAGCGCGAACGACATCGACCACACCTTTACGACACAGGCGGTGCCGGCCAACATGCAACCAACCTGACGGTCACCACCGCGGCGGGAATGACGCCACAACCCGGGGTGGAGCTGCTCGACATGCTCGATGGCAAGCCTAACGAAGTGGCGGTGACCGATCTTGCAGGGAACGTTCTCTGGACCTACGCGGTCCCGGCAGTCTCCTACCAATTCATTCAGGGCGTCAAGCTGCTGCCAAACGGGGACTTCCTGATGGCGATTGGTGCCGGTTCGGGAGCTCCGCTCAGCGAGGATTCCGCACGGAACATCAATGAAATCCGGGAAGTGAACCTGGCGGGCGATACTGTGCGTGAGATCACCGTCGACTGACCTGAATTCGCTCCTTGCGACCGCCACATGCGCTGAATGCAAGGTGACTTTGCAGAGCTTCCATCATGACGTGGAGCCGCTGCCGAACGGTCACTGGCTGGTGCTTGCCAACACGACCATGCAGCTTTCCAGCACCACTACACCTGCCCTGACCAATGCTCCACCCACCACCGTGCTAGGCGACGTGATCGTGGACCTGGATACGAACCTGCAGCCAGTGTGGGCCTGGAACGAGTTCAATCACCTGAATCCCAACCGGCATCCTTACCATGTTTCCCGATTGGACCCATACCAATGCGGTCATCTATTCGCAAGGATGATGGCAACATCCTGGTTTCGATGCGCCACCAGAACTGGGTCGTGAAAGTAGACTACCAAGACGGGAAGGGTTCAGGCGCCATAATATGGCGTCTGGGTGAGGGCGGCAACTTCACGCTGAAGAACGGCGTGGATCCGACTGATTGGCAATACGCGCAGCACTATCCCTCAATTCTTCAGCACCAATACGACCGGCGTTTTCTCCCTCGGGTTGATGGACAACGGTGATGACCGCATCTTTGCCAGCTGGCATCAATTGCGGTGCCGCTGGCAACTCCGCCTTGCCTGTACACGACAATCCCAGTATTCCAAATCGACGAGAACGCGATAACGGCAACGCTCACCTTTCACCAGATACTGCCTGCCAACCTCTACAGCTATTTCGGTGGCAGCGTCGATCTGCTCGCCAACGGTAACATAGAGTATGATCTTTGCGGGGTAGGAACGCGGTTCTCGTATATTATGAAGTGACGCCACCAGAGCACGCCGCAAACGGTGTGGACATGCAAAGTCACGGGGACCAACGCCTACCGCGGAAATCGCATGCCGAGCCTGTATCCAGGGGTGCAGTGGTAGAGCAAGGTTGAAAACGGCGCTCGGGAGATCGGGGGGCATAAATACAGAGGCCTCCCGCCTGCTACAAGCTGGTTGACTTGCTGTCGACCAGCGAGCGCGCCCGGGTAACGAAGTCTTCCAGCGGCATTCCGCCCTGATCGCCCTGGCCGCGGACGCGCAGGCTGATCCCGCCCGTTTCCGCTTCTTTGTCGCCGACGACCAGGATGTAGGGCAGCTTCTGCAGCGTGAAGTCACGAATCTTGGCGCCCATCTTCTCGTTGCGGTGATCGATCTCCACCCGCAAGCCAGCGTTCTGTAACGTTGCTTGTATCTTTTCCGCGTAGGCCAGATGGCGCTCGCTGATGGGCACGATGCCGGCCTGCACCGGCGCCAGCCAGAGCGGGAAGGCGCCGGCATACTGCTCCACCAGCACCCCAAAAAACCGTTCCACTGAGCCGAAGAGCGCGCGATGGACCATCACCGGTTGATGACGCTCGCCATCCTCACCCACATACTCCATCTCAAAACGCGCCGGCATGTTGAAGTCGAATTGCACCGTCGACAGCTGCCATAGGCGCCCCAGCACGTCCACCAGCTTGATGTCGATCTTGGGACCATAAAACGCCGCTTCGCCACGGATGGTCTTGTAGGGAATGGCCTTCCGCGCCAGGGCGTTCTCGAGCGAGTGGATGGCCAGCGCCCAGTTTTCGTCCGAGCCGGCATAACTCTTGCGGTCTTTCGGATCCCAGGTGGAAAGCTCCACCTTGAATTCCGTAAAGCCGAAAGGTGTGAGCACCAGCTGGGCGAACTCGATGCAGCCCACAATTTCATCTTCAATCTGCGCCGGGGAGCAGAAGATGTGGGCGTCATCCTGGGTGAAGCCGCGGACCCGCAGCAGCCCATGCATGGTGCCGGAGCGCTCGTAGCGATAAACATTCCCCAGCTCCGCGTAGCGCACGGGCAGATCACGGTAGCTCTTGGGCGAATTCTTATAGATGAGAATGTGGAACGGGCAGTTCATCGGCTTGATCCGGTAATCTGCGTCGTCCAGCTCCATCGGGGTGAACATGTTCTGCGCGTAAAAGCCTTCATGACCGCTGATCTGCCACAGATTCACCCGCGCCACGTGGGGCGTGTAAACCAGCTCGTAGCCTCGCCTCAAGCACTCGTCCCGCATCCAGTCTTCCATGATCTTGCGCACCATGGCGCCTTTGGGATGCCAGAAGATCAGTCCGGCGCCGGCAACCTCCTGGATGGAAAAAAGGTCCAGCTGCTTGCCCAGGACACGATGGTCGCGGCGCTGCGCCTCTTCCAGGCGAGCAAAGTGCTGCTCCATCTCCTTACTGGAAAAAAATGCGGTGCCGTAAATGCGCTGCAGCTGGGGATTGTTTTCGTCCCCCAGCCAGTAAGCTCCGGCAAGGTTCATCACTTTGTAGGCCTTGACTCTGCCGGTCGAAGGCACGTGCGGCCCGCGGCAAAAATCTTCGAAGGCGCCATTGCGGTAGAAAGAAATATCTTCGCCCGGCTTGGTGAAGCGTTCGACAAAGTGGGCCTTCATGAAATCGTTGCCCGCCTTGAAGCGCGCCAGGCTCTGGTCGCGAGGCTCCCATTCGCGCACGAAAGGCTCGTTGCGCGCGACCACTTCCGCCATCCTGGCTTCGATGGCCTTAAGGTCTTCCGGGGTAAAGGGCGTTGGCCGGTAGAAATCGTAAAAGAAGCCGGCATCCGTGGCCGGACCATGGCCGAGCTTGGTCTCGGGATACAGCTCGAGCACCGCAGTCGCCATCACGTGCGCGGCGGAGTGGCGCACCACCTTCAGTGCGTCGGCATCTTTCTCGGTGAGCAGCTGCAACGACACGTCCTCATTCAGCGGGGTGCTCAGATCCACCAGGCGTTCGGCGCTTGCTTCCTCGGCGGCATACATGCTGGCTTCGGCTTCTTCGTCGGCCTGGGGCAGCGCGTCGCTGGTTTGGCGCGGCGGTTACCGGTCGAACGCGGGCAACGATGGCGGCGGCTGCCAGCCGCGGTGAGATGCTCTGGGCAACGTCGAAGGGAGTTGATCCGGCGGGGAATTCTTTGATGGAGCCGTCGGGGAGATGAACTTTTATCGAGTCTGCGATCGCTGTCATTTTCCTGGACTCTCGGAAAGCTTCAAGGATAACCTCATCCAGTCAAGAGAGATTCCGAAATGCCTACACCAGCGCAGAGTGGGTCATGGCCTCGAGCACGGAGAGAGGCGATGATTCCGGAGAAACCATGGCCTGGTGTTCCACCAGGAAGGTTTGCTCCAGGGCGTACTGGCCGGAGAGCACCGCGTGCGGAACCATGTCGGTGTAGACCATCCAACTGGAGCCGGGGGGAAACTGCAGGTACTCCTTGCGGCACTCGGCCTGGAAACATGCGTTTTCCTTAAGGAAGTTGTGGAAGCGCATCATGAAGTCGTCATAGGGCGATCGCTTCAGACTGGGGATCGCAAATCCGAGGCCGGCGGTGTTGGCCAGCGAACGCAGCGCGCGGCTGGCGGAGTTGCCGGGCGCGGGAAGCGGAATCTGTTGCGGCGCATACCTGGGCGCGAGCACCGGAAAGGGGTCGCTGACTACCCAGTCGCGCGAGCGGCGGGGTGAATGTTGTTGAAGAAGCGCAGGATGCGCGCTCCCCGCGTAGGCCGCGTAGGGAAAGCGTCGGTGTGCAGCAGGTCATTGCGGCGGCGCAGCGGCAAGTCCCGGCCTTCTTCCTCCTGCGGCCGGAAGCTGGCGTAGTCCAGCTGCCAGCGTCCCTGGTAGGGCGACAAAAAGCGGGTGAGGAAACGGGTCACATCCTGCGAGTACTGGCGCATGATCGCCTGCAGCTGCTTCAGTTCCGCGGCGCCGGTGGTGCTGGCATCAAGGCCGCTCACGCTGTCCAGGTTCGGCTTGTAGGCGATGTTCTTGTGCAGCGTGCTGCCCGTCTGCTGCTGGCCCAGCAGAAAAGACAGGTCCTCGGGCCGGATGTGAATGGGGGTTTGCGGGAAGTAGAGAATGTCGCCCGCTTCCAGCCGCCGGCACCAGGCTCGCGCCTGGGCTCCGGGATCATCAGGGTTGCCGGGTTGGGGTGGGATGGTGATAAGAGCCATGAGAGAAGGCTTTCTGTCTAACCTCCGGAGACCTTCCGGCGCAGCCATCAGCGTGCCGAAAAAGATGAGACTCGCGACCAGCACAACGCAGCCGGCGGGGAAGGAGATGTACTTGTAGCTGTCGGCGTAGTCCACCTGGTGGCCCATGCCGTTGTAGATCATGATGCCGACGATGGCCAGGAAGGTGAACAGGAAGAAGCTCAGAAAACCCACCGTAAAGGCCATCAGAATACTGGTAAAGAGGCCAAGATCGCCCAGGGGAACGCCGAAGAACTTTCCCCCTGCCTGCGGGGGGCGAAGCTGCTGCAGGTTGTGCTGCTGCGCATTCATAATTGGCCTCAGAAAGGGGAATGTGCACACCCCTCCACTCAGCTAGAATACTAGGTTATGGCTGAAGTCGCCCAAATGGAGTTGTTACCGGCGTCGCTCGTGGCGCAGCAGACGCCCGTGCGTCAGTCCGAAAACCGCCTGTGTTACGCGATCTTTGCCGATACGCACATCACCGCACAGGAGCTGGAGCCGATCGTGCAGGCGGTGCCGAATGCAATCGCCGCCGCGCTCACCCGGCATGCATATTATTTTGTGCCGCTCACCATTGGCGAAACCGAGGAGACGATGGTGGCGCCAGGCTACACCATCGACCTGGGCGATCGCGCCATGTGTCACCGCAATGTGCAGTTTGACGGCTCGGATTGCATCTTCATCTCCACCCGGCTGATGCAGGACCGGTTTGCGTTGGCCTTCGAATTCTTTATCAATGTGGGGCACCACTTTGTCGAAGCTGCCGGGGTGCCGCAAAGTTTCTGCGACCTGGCGTGGTCGCAGGCGCTGGCCGAGGTGCGCGGCGAAACCAGCCAGGACAGCTACGAAAGCCGGCGCCGGGCACTGGACCGCGGGCGCAACGAAAGCCCCGGCGCGCGCATGGCGGAGAGAACTTTCTCCCGCGTGGACCAGCCCTTCGCAGGCCGGGGAGTGGAAAAGGGCCGGATCGACGAAAAGGCAAAGAGCAGCTTTTTTGAGTCCGCCTTTTCTGATGCCCTGGCCATTTACATGCTCTCGCTCACGCTCGACTTCAACTACACCGATCTGCGGGAGCGCGAATATCCGCTGCTGGCCGCGCCCGCGCTGGCCGAGCGTTTGCGCCATGTGGCCGCGCTCTTTCCTCCCAACCCCGGCTACGACTTTCAAATCTCCTATCGCCACAAGTTTTCAAAGCATGATTGCGCACCTGCGCGGACGGCTGCTGGCGAAACATCCACAGCAGGCGATCATCGAGGCTGGCGGAGTCGGCTACGACGTCGTGATCAGCGTGCCCACGTTCAGCGCGCTGCCGCCGGAGGGAACCGAGGTGGCCCTCTTCATCCATACCCACGTGCGCGAAGATACCCTGGCGCTGTACGGCTTTCTCAACCGGGAAGAAAAGCGCGTCTTCGAGCGCTTGATCACGGTGAGCGGCGTTGGCCCGAAGCTCGCCGTCACTATCCAGAGCGGTCTGAGCACGGAGCGGTTAGTGGGCGCGATCCGCGGCCAGGATCATGCCACTCTTTCGCAGATCCCCGGCATCGGCAAACGCCTGGCCGAGCGGCTGGTGGTGGATCTCAAGGACAAGCTCGAGGATATGGCCGCCGCGCCGCAGCCGGTCGAGACCGGCCCTTCGACCGAGGACGTGCTTTCCGCCCTGGTGAACCTGGGCTATCAGCGCCCGCTGGCGCAAAAGGCAATTGCTGCCGCAGTGGCTAAGGACAAGACAGTCAGGACAATTTTGAGACGCTTTTCCGCGCCGCTTTGGCCGGAATGCGCAATTAAGCAGTGCTCAGTCAGCGCACTAGACAGGTAGATTTTTCCCAGCAGCGAGTAGATTGAGCCGGTTTCGGCGCTACGCAGATATCCACAGGGAGGTAAACTACTGAAACGACATTGGTCTTCACCTGCCTGTTTGGCATGGCACATGCAGTAGCAAAGGTAACGCCAAGCTCAAAAGCGCCTGCTCCCCCCGGCAGTTCCTAGAGTTTGCGGCTCACTTCGGTGATGCCGCGGAGAAGATGCCCATGCCAGGGAGGTGTGGGCATCTTCTTTTTTGCGTCACTTTGCAATCCAGGTTATTCTGACGCTGGCTTCATCTGTGCCTGATTGCCACACCCAATTGCCTTGGGCATGTCAGCATCGTCGCGGAACTGGCTCCGGTCTTGTGCATGATGTCTTGCTGAAACTTCTGCAGTTCAGGGAACGAGTAGTGGGTGCAAAGATTGAGCTCCCAGGTATCGGCGGTCTTCTTGGAAACTACATACATGCGAATGGTTTCATCCGGGCGCGCGGGCGAGTCGCTCTCTCGAATGATGGAAAAGCTATAGTAGCCAGGGATAAAGCCGGCATCGGTCCGGGTGTCCATCGAGTTCATCACGATCGTGCGATCATCCACCGTGATGTTGTCGTGTCGGGCAACGATGAGCGCGACCTGGCGAGCCTGGTCGAACTCCATCTCATGCACACGCGCACGCGCGCACAGGGTAGAGGTGGCCAGAAAAAAGAAAAAAAAGGCAAGTTGTCTCATGTATGTGAGCAGCCGGACAGCCTTGTCAGATTGAGGGAGGCAAGCAAAGTCTATTGCACAACCATCGAAACACGATCTGTTGTGGCGTCGCAAGTCCATTACTTTTGTACTTAAAAACGAGAGTTTTAAGTATATGCTTCGAAGTTACCTGGCCCAGGTTACCTGGCCTAAGCTATCTGCCGTTGGCTACCTATATGACGCTTTCAAATTGCTCCAGGCCGCGAAACTGGTGCGTTTCGCAGGCATGCGATCAACTTTGCAATACTTGTTTCTGATCATGATCTCAACTTTTCCACATGTCGCCGGCGAACCATATTTCCGTGAAGCCGGGCTGAGATTTTTGCGCAGCCTGAGGCGAAATAACCGCCGGGAGTGGTTCGAGGCCCATAAGCCGGAGTTCGAACGCGAGCTGAAGCAGCCGATGCTGGCGCTGATCGAAACGGTGAACCGCGCCATGGAAGAGCTTTGCTCCCGCCCATGTGCGTCCGCCTCAAAAATGTATGATGCGCATCTATCGCGACATACGATTTTCTTCTGACAAGCGGCCTTACAAGAGTCATATCTCCGCCTGGTGGTCGCGGGAAGGTTTGGAAAAGACTTCCGGGGGCGGCTACTACATGCATATCTCCCCGGATGAAGTGCTGATTGCGGCGGGCGTGTATATGCCGGAGCGGGAGCAGCTGCTGGCGATCCGGGGATATCTGCTGGTGCACCATGCGGAGGTGCGGCGGCTGCTTACCGACCGCAAGCTCAGGCGCACCATGGATTCGTTTACCGGCATGCCGCTCAGCCGGCCGCCAAAGGGCTTTCCTAAAGAGCACCCGGCGATGGATTTGCTTTTGTGCCGGCAGTGGGGCGTGGAGGCTAAGCTCGCGCCATCGACGGCGTTGGAGAAGGATTTTGCGCAGCAGGTGATCCGGTGCTTCCGCCTCGCGACCCCCCTGGTAAGTGCGCTGAACACGCCTCTGCTGACGCAGCGTGGAGAAAAAGCGACGGCCACTGTTCGGCTTCCAGCCGCCGCGCAAGAGCGCGGAATTCTAGGGAAAGCCCATGAAATTGGGCGAAATCTTGGAAAAACAGGCCAAAAACAGAACAAATCTCGGTTTTTCGATTGACAAACGCCGGCCAAAGCCGCATCGTAAACGGCGGTGGGTTCGTTTTACCCGCATAAACACTGGGTTTCCTGATGATCGATGCGCGTTTTCTGCGAGCATCCGATTGGAGGAGAACGGGCAAGACATGGATTCTCAAGGGTGCGGAACACCGCGACCATGGGCCATGAACTAACAGAGGAAAGAAGGACACAATATGGCAACAGGCATGACCAAGAC
Organism: uncultured Acidobacteriaceae bacterium; assembly: GCA_963796145.1. Lineage (GTDB taxonomy): Bacteria > Acidobacteriota > Terriglobia > Terriglobales > Acidobacteriaceae > PALSA-350. The sequence goes on from CAWCKO010000004.1 coordinate 9,603, forward strand.
AGCACTGGTCCGAACAATGGCGGAAAAACTTGAGTTGACCAACAAGCAATCGGCTGCATTTCTCGATCTGCTGGCCGAGACGGCAGTGAAGGAAACGAAGAAGAATGGCGTGTTCGTCATCCCTGGGCTTGGCCGGTTGGTAAAGGCCGAGCGGAAGGCCCGCATGGGTCGCAATCCACAGACTGGCGAAACCATCAAGATCAAAGCCAAGACCGTGGTCAAGTTCCGCGTGGCCAAGGCTGCCAAAGACACCATCGCGCCGCCAAGGAAGTAGCACCGCTTTCTGCGTGGCTGCGGCCGTCAAGAAGGTCAGGCAAGGAGGGCAGGCGACCTCGCCGCGCCCTCTGTACCTCCCAGCTATTCTTGCCAACCCCAGATCCCGCCCTGGGACTCTTTACCTGCCTAAACCGAATCCGCTTTCGTATCAGCCATGGGTCGTTTTGTTAGGGCTCGAACCACCAGCGAGAGCCCATAGCAGATGAGCACGCATCGGATGAGGATTCGCGCGTTATAGCGCCAGGCGAGGACCGCGAAGCAAAGCGTGATCGCGATTGGATAGGTCTCCGCAAAAAGAGCACGCACCCACTGCGGGCGGGCGGAAGAGGTGGCATTGCCGGCTGACCTACGGGGCAACAGACGGGGAACACGGCGGAGATACTGCTGGTAAGGATCCCCTTGTTTTGCAGCGAGGAAACGCTCTTCCGCGGAAATGAGAATAACTACGAAAACGCTGAAGGCGAGCAGGAAAAACGCGGCTCCGCTGGGCGGCATCAGGATGGAGACACCCAACGCCAGCAGCCACGCCCCGAGGTAGAGCGGATTGCGAACATAACGATACGGCCCGGAAGCGACGAACACGTCGCCCTGCATGGCAAAACCGCTCATGACACCGGGACCGATGAATGCAGTACCCCACACGCGCAGAATCGTGCCCGCTACCAGGCAGGCGAGAGCGGCGAGGGTTACTGCAAGGGTGGCGGTTGCCAAACCGATCCAGCCGGTGCGGGCCAGCAGCGTCGATGCTGCGAGCCAGAGCGTGCCGCGACTGCCGCTACGGAAGTCCCAGGGCGGGAAAAAGCCGACAAAGTAGAGCAGGACGAAGATGAAGACGCGGAAGCGAAATACCAGCGCCGCCGCATTCATAAACTACCCCTGCGCTGCCGGCGCCGGGCCGCAATCCCATAATGTAACTGTTGCAGTGCCATATGCAGGAAACTACTCGAAGCTTCGCCGGCTGGTGACCTACTTGCCGGTTATGGTTTCGAGCAGGGCGTCGAAGTCTTCCAGGCGGGAATATTCGATGATCACTCGTCCGCGGCCGTTCTTGTCCTCGATCGAGACTTTCAGGCCAAGGGCGCGCTGCAGCAGATCACGCGCCTCGCGCACATTGGGATCGAGCGGAGTCTTCTCCTTTTCTTCACCCTTGGGTTTCTTCTCCGGGTTCAGCAGGCCTTGTACATAACTTTCGGTCTGGCGTACCGACATGGAGAGCGCGCCTACTTTCTGCGCCGCCTTCAGGATGGCCTCGGGCGACTCCAGGCTTAAGAGCGTGCGCGCATGACCGAAGCTCAGGTTTCCGGTTTCCACCTTTTGCTGGACTTCGAGCGGCAGCCGCAGGAGGCGAAGGAAATTGGCGACGGAAGCGCGGTCCTTGCCCGTCCGCTGGGCCATTTGCTCCTGCGTCATTTTGAAGTGGTGGGCGAGGCGATCGTAGGCTCGGGCCTGTTCCATGGGGTTCAGATCGGTGCGCTGAAGGTTTTCGACGATGGTCATCTCCATCGCCTGCTCGTCGGATACGTGGCGCAGGATAGCGGGGACGGTGGCCTTGCCGGCCATCTTGGAGGCGAGCCAGCGGCGCTCGCCCGCGATCAGCTGAAAACGGTTGTCAGCGAGCGGCCGCACTAATATGGGTTGCACGACACCGGTGGCTGCAATCGAAGCAGAGAGTTCGCGGAGAGCATTCTCGTCCACGGTAGTCCGAGTCTGAAAGGGATTCCGTTCGATCTGGTCAACGGGGATTTCTCTGGGCTTGCCCTCATCAGGGACTGGAGCTGCGGCGGCAGAAGGAGCAGGAGCAGGGGTAAATCCAGATCGTCCGGGCAGCAGGGATTCGAGACCTTTGCCGAGGGCGCGGCGTTTTGGTATTTCAACGGAAGCGGTCATTGTCTTGGTCCTAAGAGCCGGAGGTTGATAACTGCGATTCGGTTGCGGCCAGGTCAAAACAGTTGGCCGGAGTTCCTTGAGCTAGCGGGCGTCAAGCGTAGGGCCAGAAACGCACCTTGGTTTCCTGCCGCGTTTGCGCCTGGGCCTGCGAGGCTGCTTTGCGTTCCAGGGCCCGCGGACTCTCGATGTTATTGCGAGCCAGAATCTCTTCGGCAAGCTCACGGTAGCTTTCGGCGCCGCGGGATCGTGGGTCATAGAGGACCACGGGCTTGCCATAGCTTGGGGCTTCGGCCAGGCGCACATTGCGCGGGATCGCCGTCTTGAGCAGCTTGGCCCCGAAAAAGCGGCGCAGGTTTTCCGTGACCTGCTGGGCCAAGTTGGTGCGCTCGTCATACATGGTGAGAATGACGCCTTCAATGTCGAGCGTGGGGTTGAAGGCGGCTTGAATGCGCCCGAGCGTGGTCAGCAGCTCGGAAATGCCTTCCAGGGCGAAGTATTCGGCCTGCATGGGCACCAGCAGGCGATCTGCCGCTACCAGGGCGTTCAGGGTAAGCAGGTCGAGGGCGGGCGGACAGTCAAGAAAAATGAAGTTGTAAAGACCGCGTACCGGCTCCAGGGCTTGGCGGAGACGGTATTCGCGACGCTCGGCCTGGATCAAGCTCGACGGTTGCGCCGATCAGATGGTTGCTGCCGGGAACGACCTTTAGGCCGTCGATTTCCGTGGAGAGCGTGGTCTCCGCGACGGTCGCGTTTCCGGTGAGGATGTCATAGGTAGAATTGCGGTTTTCGTCCCGGGTAATGCCGAGTCCACCGGAGGAATTGGCCTGAGGGTCGCAATCGACAAGGAGGCAAGTCAAACCTTCGAGAGCCAGGGCCGCGGAGAGGTTGATTGCGGTGGTGGTTTTTCCAACCCCGCCCTTCTGATTGACGACCGCGATTACTTTACCCATGCGTACTGGAAGAGTATCGAGGGAAGACAAGGAGAGCAAGGAAGGGCAGTGTGCAGAACCGGGCTTAAATTGTGGAGAACGCGGACAAGGATAGGCGACATGAGGCGCCGAACTGTCACATTTGGAACGAGATAGCGGCGGGTTTACTTGAGACGTTTCGTTCGGGGGCTAGAGTAGGGGCGGTGGAAATCGTTACTGTTCCACGTGGAACAAGAGGTGGGGGATTTAAAGGCTGCGGAAAAATCCCGGAGGGGCGAGGGTCGTTCCCTCAGCGGCTAAAGCCGCCACCGTTTGCAATACTTTATGTACGACCTAAAGGTCGTACCCTTCAAAACCTTTGGTTTTCACACAGCCTGTTTAGAGGTTGGAAATTCGGATGTTCCACGTGGAACAGGTATGGCTAGTCAAACGTGCTGCCCGATTGCGAGGATCATCTGTTCAGTGTTCGGGAGACAGATCGGCTCAAGCCACTCGAGCTCTGGAGTGAGCTCCCGATAGGTTGGCGCGGATCTTTCGGTTGTCAATAAAATCAAATATCGCTTTGCCCGCTGGACCGCGATGGGAATCGCCAGCTCCATCTTCTCCACCGCCCGCATTGAGACCGCATCAAAACGAAGCTCTTCGGGCATCGTCTCTACGCGCCCGTCATAAACCTCCCCGTTAAGGCTGAGAACACGGAGTGTCTCGCGTAAAAACGCGGCTTTCTTTCCCTGGGCTTCGGCCAATGTCACTCGAATCTCCGGGCGGGAGATCGCGATTGGTATCCCCGGGAGCCCGGCGCCGGAGCCATAATCCAACAGACTCGCGATGTCGCGGGGAAGATGCTGAGCTGCAAACGTGCACTCGACCAAATGGCGGCGGATGATTTGTTCGGGTTCTCGAACGGCGGTCAGGTTCAGGCGCCGGTTCCAGCGCAGCAGCAATTCCAGGTAGGCATAGAACTGACCGTAGAGCGCCTGGCGGTAGCGCGGCAATACCGGCCTCAACGAACGCCTTTTCTATTTGCCCTGCTGTTGCATTCAAGGCGTGCCCGGCTTGGGTGACCACGACCCGGCGGCTTCAAGGAAGGCCGCGAACAAGGCGCGGGAGGCGGGGCTGCTCTCGTAGCTCCGTTCAGGGTGCCATTGCACCGCGACGACAAACTGCGTTGGCTCGACGCCTTCTAACGCTTCGATCACTCCATCCACTGGACTGGTGGCGACAATTACGAGCGAGTCTCCGGGACGGTCGATCGCCTGATGATGACTCGAATTTACAAAGAGCGACGGCTCTTCCTGGGGAATCTCGCTCAGTACCCGAGAGAGGCGAGATCCCGGCGTTACCCGGACGGGGTGTGCTTCCTGGACTTGCCTTCCCGGTTGATGGTTAACACTGCTCCCGTTGCCTGCCTCCGCATGGGCCAGGTCTCCATGAGGCAGGTCTTGGATGAGCGTGCCCCGCTGCCAGACGTTCAAGGACTGCAAGCCATAGCAAATTCCCAGGATTGGTTTTGCCTGATCGAAGGCATCCCGCAAGAGGAGGTCGTCCGCGGCCTCCCGCGCCGGATCTCTGGCAGCGCATTCTTTTTGTGCCTGCTGCCCGTAGCGCGCGGGATCAACATCTGCGGGGCTGCCCGGCAGTAAGATAGCCGAGCACGAGGCGAGGAGGCTCTCCTGTGCAGTGGGCGATTCATGCAAAGGAATCGGGACTGCTATTCCTCCCGCTGCTTCTACAGCACGGATGTACTGCGGCAAGCTGCGCTGGTTGTATGCCTCGTCCGTAGACGTTGGCTCGGGGATGGCGATGCGGGGAAGTGATGACGTCATTGATCCTCTCTTGCAAGCTCCGCCGGACTCTCCTGTAACTGAGCGGGCGCCGCGAGATCCGCCGCCAAGTCGCCGGGTGCCGCGTAGCGCTCGTACAGCTGAAGGATTTCATTGCGGAGTCTGGCAGTAAGGTCATCCGCCTGGCGGATGGTATATCCGGACGGATCGATCGGCGTGCCAATCACCAATTTGACCGGTCGAGGACGAAAGTGGTGGGTGTGAATCGGCAACAGTTCATAAGTTCCGATCAGCGCCATAGGTACCAGCGGCACCCGGGCGCGAATCGAGATGTAAGCAGGTCCCCTCATAAAGGGCTGCACCTGGCCATCTTTAGTTCGACCACCTTCAGGGAAGATGAAGAGCGGCATACCCTCCTTCAGGACACGGATCGCCTTGTTAAGCCCGGCAATGGAGCCGCTGCCGGTTTCCTCGTCAACCGGGATCTGGCCCGATCGATTAAGATGCCATCCGATAAACGGCCACTTCCACAAGCTCTGTTTGGCCAGGATTCGAAACTGGAATGGCAGGCTGCTGAAGACCAGCGGCGTATCCATAAAGGAAGTATGGTTGGACGTATAGACGGCGACCGGCAGCAGGTTCTCGCGTCCGATAACGGTGACAGGAGCGCCGGCAAACCACATCGAAGTCCGCGCCCACCGCCGAGCGATGTTGTGTTGCCGGCGGCCATCCTTTTCCAGGCAAGACGCTGCCAATGACATGCACCCAAAAACGCCGGTGAAGAAGAAGAACAGCGGGCCTCTTACCAGGTTGGAGCTCAGGCGAGTGCTCAACGAAAGAGGCGGTTGGGCACCAGGAGTGGAGCTCATAGGTGCGGAGCTCATACTTTGACCGGCTCCACAGGTGCAGACTGTGCAACCACCAGCACGGGCCTCACCTGGCCGACCAGGTAGACTGAGCCGGTTACGACCACGAGGCCGTGCGCGGGAGTCAGTTGAAGCGCGCGCTCCACCGCACTGATCGCGCCTTCGGCCGCCTCCACCTCACTGCCTGTCGCTTGCGCGGCTGCCAGCAGATCCTCGACCGACGCGCTGCGCGGAGAGTCCACCGCGGTCACGACCAACTTGCTGAACAGGGGAAAGAGAATCTGTGCCATTTCCGCGACCGGCTTGTCTTTAAGGCAGCCGAAAACCAGCGTCAGGGGTTGACCGTGGTCGAGATGCGATACTGCCGCGCGGAGCGCCCATGCCCCCGCGGGATTGTGGCCGACATCGAGCAGCACATCAGCCCGGCTGCCATTGCCGGCGATATGCTCCAGCCGCGCCGGCCAAACCGTATCCCGAATGCCGGCCTGGATATCGATGGGCGTGATATTGTAACCATGATTGTTTCTTAACTCCACCGCGGCGGCAATGGCCAGCGCAAGGTTGCGTTGTTGATGCGCGCCCGCCAGTGGAGAGTCGATCCCGATCAGCTCGCCCATCACAGACAACGGATAGCGATTGCGCGTGTACTGTTCGGGATGATTGTGCATCGGCACATAGCTGGCCGCGTTCACGCCCCTGACCTCCAGCAAGACTGCGACTTCCCCCAGTGCCTGGTTGGCCTCAGGGTGCTGCGGTAGAGTAACCATTACCCCTTCGCGGCGCAGGATGCCGGCTTTTTCACGCGCTATTTGATCGATGGTCGTGCCCAGCCACTCGGTGTGGTCGAGCGAAATATCGGTAATCACCGAAACCGCAGGCTCGACAATATTGGTCGCATCCAGCCGGCCGCCCATGCCCACTTCCACCACTGCCGTATGCACCCTGCGGGAAGCGAAATGCAAAAAGCCCATGGCCGTGAGGGTCTCGAAAAAGCTGGGTAAGGCCGGCAGCCGCCCATCCCTCACCAGGGTCGAGGCGATCTCTTCCACATGGGAAAAGAGGGCGGCGAAATCATCGTCACTGATCAGGCAGCCATCCACCTGGATGCGCTCATTGACGCGGCTCAGGTGAGGCGAGGTGTAAAGACCTGTGGTGTAGCCTGCCCGGGCAAGAATGCTGGCCAGGGTGGAAGCGGTTGATCCTTTGCCATTGGTGCCGGCAACCAGGATTGAGGTAAAGTGCTGCTCGGCGTTGCCCAGCGCCGCCATGAGCGTGCGCATGTGCGCCAGCTCGAATTTCCGGCGAGGCATGCCGGGGGCGGTGTGCAATTCAAGACCGAGAGCGTGCAGGCGGTCAAGGGCCGAGGCATAAGACATGTTCTTATTCTAGAGTGATTCGCTGCTGCTAGGCGCGGACGGTGGCCGGCCACATGAAGTCGAGCGCGCGGATCAGGTAGGTCTTCAACTCGCGGCGGGTCACGATCGCGTCCAACATACCGTGCTCCAGCAGGAACTCCGAGCGTTGGAACCCTTCCGGAAGCTTCTGTCGAATGGTCTGCTCGATGACTCGCGGGCCGGCGAAGCCGATCAGGGCGCCGGGCTCGGCAATATTGAGATCGCCCAGCATGCCAAAGCTTGCGGTCACACCACCCGTGGTGGGGTTGGTGAGGACCGAAATATAGGGCACGCCCGCGTCATCCAGCTGCGCAAGCCCGGCGGAGACCTTGGCTAATTGCATCAGGCTCGCGACTCCTTCCATCATGCGGGCGCCGCCAGATGCGGCAACGATGATCAGCGGCTGCCGGGAGCCCAGTGAGCGGTCGATCGCACGAGCGATGGTTTCTCCCACCACGCAACCCATGCTTCCGCCAATGAAGGCGAATTCCATCACGCTGAGGACGACGGCATGCGGACCGAGGTTTCCCAGAGCGTTCACCACAGCGTCGTTGAGGCCAGTCTCGCGGCGCGCCTTTTCCAGACGATCGCGATAAGGCTTTATGTCGACAAACTCGAGCGGGTCGGTGGACACAAGCTCGAGATCCACCAGCTGGTAGCCCGGCTCCAGCAGGCTGGCGATGCGGCTGCGCGCGTCGAGACGGAGATGGTGCCCACACTTGGGACAGACCTGCAGGTTATCTTCGAGATCTTTCTTGAAAAGTAATTGCCCACAGCCCTCGCACTTCTGCCACAACCCCTCGGTCCGCACGTTCTTCTCCGTATTTGCTTCAATCTCGCTTTCCTGCCGTTTAAACCAGGACATGTCTTCCCTTCCGCCACCCGCCCCTGATGGTGCCCATTGCCCGCAGCCGCAGCCCTACTCCGACTCTGGAGCATACCGCTGTTGCGCTCTTTTATGCCTCGGATTTTGTGCAGTTTCCCTGGTCGGGAAGCTGCATAAACACTGCACGCATCAGTGCCCGATGTGGTACGGATGCCCTGCGAGTATTGTAAATGCCCGGTAGAGCTGTTCCGCCAACACCAGGCGAGCGAGCTCGTGAGGGAGCGTCATTCTTCCTAAGGATAGGGTTGTCTGTGCCTGGCGCGGCGCTCGGTCTGACCAGCCGCTGGCCGGCCCGATGGCGAAGACAATCTGCTGCTGGCCTGAATCGCGGCGTGCGCCTAGCCAGGTAGCTAGCTCCTCGGAGGAGAGAGCTTCGCCGCGGCTGTCGAGCAGCACCAGCCACGCCGGGGTGCGTGCTCGTTGCCGGGTAACAAAAGCGAACAGCGCCTCTTCGTCGCGGAAAGCAACGGATTCGATGCCGGCGTAGGGGGAAATGCGTTTCAGATAGAGACTTGTTGCGGGTTCGAGCAGATCGCTGCGGGTACGCTGGGCGACGAAAGCGAGGGTGAGGTTCAGGCTGGGGATGGCATTTCTCCGCTGGAGTTCTGCGAATTTGGTCCCGGAGGAAGCTGGGTCTTAGCAGTCATGGACGGGTGCCCCTCGTTCGCCCAGCGCACGTGGGCCGATCATGAGCTGTTTCGAATGCTTTCTCCATCCTTTACGGAAATTCCTGATGGAAAATAGCGATTGTGGGGCTTCGCCCATCTTTTCTGGCCCACGTACGCTGGGGCGAACGTGGGGCACCCGTCCTGTTTCTGTTATGACACAGATAGCTGAGCGAACACCTGAGACGGCGGTCAGCTCGAATGAGAGTGTCGACCCAAGGGTCGATTCCCCGGACACTCTAGTTGTAACCGCTGCGGGTGGCGCCTACCTGCTCCCGGACGGATGCCATGCCGGCGCCGTCGAGCACGGCGTCGATCATGGCTTCGCAACCCATGCAGGAGTTGATCATCATGTGGTATAGGCGACGGTCGGCCCAGTCGCGGTCGTAGTAGCGACGGATGTATTCCTCGCGGCGGTTGTCGGTGGCCTCGAGCTCAGCCCTGGCACGTCCCGCGTGTTCCGGAAAGTGTTCTTCGAACCAGCGAATCTTTCTCGACACAGATGCGTAGACAAAAATGTTGAAGACACCGGGAAGACCTGCCAGTGCACAAGCGGCGCCACGGCCAACAATCACACAGTTTCCGTCTGCCGAGCACTGCTTCAGGTAGTTACGCACGAACTCTACCATGCACTCGCTGTCGAAGACCTGGTCTTTGGGCGGCGCGGGCAGACGGTCCACGCTGCCATGCCAGAACGACTTGCCCATGCGGTAGTACCAGGGGTCAAGGCGCTCATCGCACTGCTCCGCCATGCTCCTTGGCACTCCAGCCTTGTGGGCGATCTCATCGATGAGGCAACGATCGATGAGCTTCCAGTGCAGCCTGTCGGCTAAGCGGTGGGCGAATTCCGCTCCCTGGCTGCCGTACTCCCGTTCCACGGTGATCACCCGGACCATAGAGAGTCTCTCTCGGCGTGATGCTAGCACCGGCAGACTGAATAATCCAGATCTTCACGGTTCGGCAAGGACCGGGTTGCGCAAACTGCCAATGCCGGCAATCTCGATCACCACATCGTCACCCGGCCTTAGCCAACGCTGGGGGGTGCGACCCATGCCAACACCCGCCGGAGTACCGGTGCTGATGATGTCCCCCGGCACCAGCGGCATCATGGTCGAAATGTAAGAGATGAGCTTCGGCAACTTGAAGATGAGCTCGCGGGTGTTGGAACTCTGCAGGGTTTCCCCGTTGATCGAAAGTGAAATATCCAGTTGGTGCGGGTCGGGCACCTCGTCCTTGGATACGATCCATGGCCCCATCGGCCCGAAGGTGGGGAAATTCTTACCCAGGGTCCATTGCGAGGTGGCTAACTGCACGTCGCGCGCGCTTACATCATTAAGTATGGTGTAGCCGAAGACGTGGTCCTCCCACTGTGCCTCGGGTATATTGCGGCCGCCCTGGCCAATCACGACGGCAAACTCGGCTTCATAATCCGGCTTCTCGCTGGCGCGCGGCAACAGGATGGGCTGGCCGTTACCGATCAGCGTATGCGGGAACTTGGTAAACACGGTGGGAAACTTGGGCGGCTCCATCTTGGACTCCGCGGCGTGGTCGCGATAATTGAGGCCGATGCAGAGAATCTTGGAAGGCCGCAGCAGTGGGGCCTCCAGGGTGACCGATGACAAGGGTGCGAGTAGATTCAGACCGGTCTCTTCCAACTGTAGATTGACCCCGGTCCATCGCTTGGGGCCTGCAGCTATGAAGGACTGGGTGTCTGAGTATCCGAGCGGATTGAGCGGAAAGACATGGCCGTCCTTAAGGAGTGCCGGGCCAGTGGTTGCATCGCGACGATAAGTGATAAGGCGCATCCATCGATTGTCCACCGGCGGGCAGAGGAATGGGGTAAAAAATTGCGAAACTGGGAACGTTTAACGGGCTGCCCCGGGCAGGTTCCAGTGGTGGTAGACGGCTAACATGCGCAGCACAAAGCAGCCCGCGATGCCACTGCTGCTGGCGACCACCGCATTGACTCTCAGCTTCAAACACAGAATGGTGATGGCGGCACCGAAGAGTGCGGCGGCCGCGTACACGTCCGAGCGCAGCACCTTGGGTACCTGGCCGATCAGCAGGTCGCGAATCGTACCCCCGCCTACGCCCGTGATGCCGCCCATCATGGTGGCCAGCAGCGGATGCAGCTTAAACTCCAGCGCCTTGGTCGCTCCCGCAACCGCAAAGAAGCTGAGCCCAGCCGCATCCAGAGTAGTGATTAACCAGCTGTTCATGGCGGAGGTGTAAGCGTGCAATACGAACACCGCCGCTCCGGTGGCCAGCGCCACGGCGGCATAATTCCAGTTCCGGATCGAGCTCGGCGGCACATCCCCAATCAGAAGGTCGCGCACGATGCCACCTCCGAGCGCAGTCACGAACGCCAGGACCAACATCCCCAGCAAATCGAGCCTGGCTTGCACCGCGGTAGACGCGCCCTCCGCCGCAAAGAGAGCGGTCCCTACCAGGTCGATCGCCAGCAAGAGATGAACTGCGCGCGGACGTAGGGTGAATTTCATCTCTCGACTATAGAAGCATGGCTCCCGACCGCAGGAAACTGCATCTGCCTACAATGGGGCTATGGGGGTGTAATGGCGAAGCCGAAAGAGGGACGAAGCCGGGTAGTGATTGAAAACGTAGAGCCACAAGTGAACTGTGGTCTCTTTCCCATCAAACGAATCGTGAACGACCTGGTCTCGGTGGAGGCGGACGTGTTCGGCGACGGGCACGATCATGTCCGGGCCCGGCTGCTATGGAAGCAGGAAGGGGACACCAGTTGGCAACAGACGGAGATGCTGGCCCTGGGAAATGACCGCTGGCGGGGCGAATTTCCTGTCACCCAGATCGGCCGCTACCGCTACACCCTGGTGGGGGAGATCGATCACTTCGAAACCTGGCAGAGTGACCTCAAAAAGCGGGTGGCGGCGGAGCAGGATCTCGCAGTGCCCTTCGCCACCGGCGCCCTCCTTCTGGAACAGGTGCAGCCAAGGGCGACGAAAGAAGACGCAGCCAAACTGGCCGCCTGGGCGCAGAAACTCAGATCTGTAGTTCATGCAACGGGAGTTCATGCAACGGTGGGCGAGGACTCCGCAGCGGTCGCATTCGCATTGCAGAGCGAACTCGCCGCAATGGTCAATCGTTATCCCGACCCTGCACTCGAGACCTGGTACGACCGCGAGCTGGAGATTATTGTCGACCGCGAAAGGGCGCGTTTTTCCGCCTGGTATGAGCTCTTTCCCCGTTCCTGGTCCACCACTCCGGGAAAGCACGGTACGCTGCGCGACGTAACCAGCAGGATGGACTATGTGGCGGAAATGGGTTTTGACGTCCTCTACCTGCCCCCGATCTCGCCCATCGGAAGGAGTTTCCGCAAGGGCAAGAACAACGCAGTCGAAGCTGCTCCTGGAGATGAGGGCAGTCCCTGGGCGATCGGGTCGGCCGAGGGCGGCCACACTGCGATCCACCCCGCCCTGGGCACGCTGAAAGATTTTGCCGAGTTGATCAAGCGGGCCAGGCAATTAAAAATGGAAGTGGCCCTCGACATTGCCTTCCAGTGCGCCCCGGATCATCCGTGGGTGTCCGAACATCCGGAATTTTTCAAGAAGCGTCCCGACGGGTCGATTCAGTATGCGGAGAACCCGCCCAAGAAGTATCAGGATATTTATCCCCTGGATTTCGAGTCTTCCAACTGGCAGGGATTGTGGGATGCCCTCAAGGGGGTGTTCAGCTATTGGATGGAACAGGGTGTGCGCATCTTCCGCGTGGACAATCCGCATACCAAGGCGTTCCCTTTCTGGCAGTGGGTGATCCCCGAACTGAAGGCGCAAAACCCCGATGTGTTGTTTCTGGCGGAGGCCTTTACCCGCCCACGGGTCATGGAGCGGCTGGCCAAGCTCGGCTTTTCCCAGTCCTATACCTATTTCACCTGGCGCGACAACAAGGAAGAGCTGACGCGCTACATGCTGGAACTCACTACCACCCCGGTACGTGAATACTTCCGGCCCAACTTTTGGCCCAACACCCCCGACATTCTCCCCGGACATCTGCAGACCGGTGGTTTGCCAGCCTTTCGCAGCCGGCTGGTGCTGGCCACGACGCTGGCCGCCAATTACGGCATCTACGGGCCTGCTTTCGAGCTGGGAGAAAACACCCCGGTCAAGCCAGGCAGCGAAGAATATCTGAACTCAGAAAAATACGAGATCAAGAGCTGGGATTTGACCAAACCCACAAGCCTCAAACCGCTGATCACCCGGCTGAACCAGATCCGGCGGGAAAACCCGGCGCTGCAGAGTAATGAGCGGCTGCACTTCCACCCTACGGACAATCCCTCGCTCATGTGCTATTCGAAGGGAACGGCAGATGGGCGAACCGCAAATGGCGGCAATCTGATCCTGGTGGTGGTCAATCTCGATCCTTTGTTGGTTCAGACCGGCTGGGTTGATCTGGATTTGCAGGTGCTGGGACTGGGTTCGAACGATACATTTGAAGTTTACGATCTGCTGGCGGATCACTCGTACTATTGGCGAGGGTCGAGAAACTATGTTGCCTTGCGCCCGGTGGAAGCGCCGGCCCATATCTTCCGCGTGATGCCAGCGCATGCGACACCGTATCAAGTAACTAAACTGGTTACGATTTAAGCAGGAACCAAACCCGGGAGGACAGGATTGAAGCAAGCGGGAAGCGCAGCGGACCCACTCTGGTACAAGGACGCGATCATTTACGAGTTGCACGTCAAGGCGTTCATGGACGGCAATAACGATGGTATCGGCGACTTCCAGGGATTACTGAGCAAGCTCGATTACGTGCAGGACCTGGGCGTCACGTGCCTCTGGCTATTGCCATTTTTTCCCTCTCCGCTGCGCGACGACGGCTACGACATCTCCGATTACCTGAGCGTGCACCCGAACTATGGAACCATGGAGGACTTCAGAGAGTTCCTTACCCAGGCGCATAACCGCGGACTGCAGGTAATGATCGAGCTGGTCATCAACCACACCTCCGATCAGCATCCCTGGTTCCAGCGAGCGCGCCACGCCCCTAAAGGTTCACCGGAGCGCGATTTTTACGTGTGGAGCGATACCGACCAAAAATATACCGATGCGCGCATCATTTTTACCGACACCGAGAAATCCAACTGGACCTGGGATCCTGAAGCCCAGCAGTACTACTGGCATCGCTTCTTCTCGCACCAGCCGGACTTGAACTACGACAACCCGGTCGTGATCGAAGAAGTGGTAAAGATCATGCGTTACTGGCTCGACATGGGGGTCGACGGGCTGCGCGTCGATGCGATTCCCTACCTGGTGGAGCGGGAAGGAACCAACTGCGAGAATCTTCCTGAAACCCACGCGGTGATGAAGCGCATTCGCTACGAAATCGATAAGGACTATGCCGCCAGAACCATCCTGGCAGAAGCCAACCAGTGGCCCGACGATGTGCGCATCTATTACGGCGACGGGGATGAGTGCCATATGGCCTTTCATTTTCCCCTCATGCCCAGGATGTATATGGCGCTGCGCCAGGAGGACCGGCTGCCGATCACCGACATCATGGCGCAAACGCCAGAGATTCCCAACAACTGCCAATGGGGACTGTTTCTGCGCAACCATGACGAGCTGACGCTGGAAATGGTAAGTGACGATGAGCGCGATTACATGTACCTGGCTTATAGCGCAGATCCGCGGATGCGGATCAACATCGGCATCCGGCGGCGGCTGGCGCCACTGGTGGATAACAGCCGGCGCCGCATCGAGCTGTTGAACAGCCTGCTCTTCTCTTTTCCCGGCACGCCGATTGTCTATTACGGGGATGAGATCGGCATGGGCGACAACATTTACCTGGGCGACCGCAACGGTGTGCGCACCCCGATGCAGTGGAATGGAGACAGAAACGCCGGCTTTTCCCGCGCCGTGCCGGCAAAGCTGTACAGCCCGGTCATCATGGACCCGGTATGGGGCTACGAGGGGCTGAATGTGGAAGCACAGCAGAGCGACCCCTCGTCGCTGCTGAGCTGGATGCGCAACATGATCGCGCTGCGCAAGCTGTTCCAGGTTTTTGGCCGGGGCACCCTGGCCTTCCTCAATCCCACCAACCGGAAGATTCTCGCCTACATCCGCGAATATCAAAACGAAAAAGTCCTTTGCGTGGCCAACCTCTCGCGTTTCGCCCAGCCGGTGGAGCTGGATCTGGCCGTGTATGCCGGGATGGTGCCGGTCGAAATGCTGGGCTACGTCGAATTTCCCCGGATTCGGACTAGCCCCTATCCCTTGACTGTGGGCCCCTACGGATTTCTGTGGCTGGAGTTGCAGCCCTCGCCTGAGCCGGTGCCGAGCGTGGCGGAGGAAGGGGAGCCAGAGCTCGAGATCAGCGGACCCACCGATTGGATGAGCATTCTCGAAGGCAATGGCCGCCGGGAATTGGAGGAGTCGGTGCTGCGGGGTTATCTGGCTCGCCAACGCTGGTTCGGCGCCAAGTCACGGGCCATTACGGGCACCAGAATCGAAGACTGGGCGGTCTTTAATCAGGGGATCAGCGCCCTGGCATGGGTCGAGGTCCAGTACAGCGAAGGGCCGTGCGATCTTTACATGGTCACCCTGGGAATGCTCTTTGGCAAGGCCGCCAAGGCGCTACGGGAGGAATCGCCGAACGCGGTGCTGGCGCGGGTAACCTCAGTTGACAGCGACGGCGTGCTCCACGAAGCGGTGTTTACCGACAGCGCCAGCGAAGCGCTGCTGGCGCTGATTTCGGGTGGCGGCCAGATTGCAACACGAGAAGGCACTCTCCAAGGTGCGCCCAGCAGCGCGCTGCGCCAGTTGCAGGGTGGACGCGCGGAGCATGCTATGCCCCGTCTGGGCTCGGCGGAGCAAAGCAACACTTCGATCCTCTTCGGCGACCGGCTGATCATGAAGCTGTTCCGGAGACAACAGGCCGGTCCGAACCCGGACACCGAGATCGGCCGCTACCTCACCGAGTCGACCCAGTTTGTCCATACTGCGCCCTTCGGGGGCTCTATCCAATACAGCCGTAAAGGGCAGGAGCCGTCGACGGTGGCCATGTTGCAAGGCCTGGTCAGTAACGAGGGCGATGGCTGGCAATGGACGCTCGAAGAACTGGACCGCTACTACGAGGCCAGCGCGGTGCAGAACTTTGCCCAGGCGGGGGTAGCCGAAGCGCCGGCCACCCTTCTGCAGCTAAGCGAGGCTCAAGAGCAATCGTTCGCGCGCGAGCATGTGGGCTCTTATCTCGATGCGGCCGCGTTGCTGGGCAGACGAACAGCGGAGATGCACCTGGCTCTCGCCTCGCCTACCCAGGATCCGGCGTTCAAGCCTGAACCGCTGAATTCGAAGGACATCGACCGGCTGCGCGAAGAGCTGATCGCGCACGCCAGCAGCGCCTTCGATGCGCTCAAGGAAAACGTAGCCCGGCTGCCGGATGCGGTGCTGGAGAGGGCCGGCCTGGTGCTCAGTCGCAAGAGCCTGGTGTTCGACCGATTCCGCCAGTTGTCCGCAAAAGAGATCCATGCGCTGCGCACCCGCATCCACGGGGACTATCATCTGGGACAGGTGCTGCGCGCCAAAGGGGACTTCGTTATTCTGGACTTCGAGGGTGAGCCGGCACGCCCGCTGGCGGAGCGCAGGACCAAGCAATCACCTCTCAAAGACGTTGCGGGGATGCTGCGCTCGTTCAGTTACGCGGCATTTTCGGCGCTGATGAAGTACTCCACGCGGCGTCCGGAGGACTTTCAACGGTTGGAGCCCTGGGCGCGTCTCTGGGAGCAATCGGTCTCATCGGCTTTCCTCCGCACCTATTGCGAATTTGCCCAGGGGGTCGAGGTGGTTCCATCCGAACCGGTCCTGTTCCAGCAACTGCTGGAGGCGTATGTGATTGACAAGGCGTTTTATGAATTGGTCTACGAGTTGAATAACCGGCCCAGCTGGGTATTGATTCCGCTGACGGGGATACTGGGTTTGCCGTTGTAGACGAACGACCGTGGAATCCTGTGAAGGTTTCGGTCGAGATTCATGGTATCCCCATCTCGCGAAAAACGAGCGAGATGCCCCGAATTTCCTGCACGCGGCGCTGGAAAGGGTTGCGTGTGCGCCTTTCTGTAGGAAGGCGTAGCGCAGTCGGAGGGTTGGGGCACCCACAGAGCTGCTACGCAACCAGCAGTATTAAGGTATATGCATGGCAAAGCTAGAGCTTTCGGAAGAAACGAAAGCAGGGATGGAAGAAGTCAAGGAAGCTGATCTGCTGATCGCAGTTGCTGTGCCGGTGGACGCAGAGCGGCTCCGGGCTGCGGCCACACAAGCAATGCTCGGCATGGATCAGCCCGCATTCTCGGCTCTGCGCACCGTGGTTGCATTTCCCGGCGTGAGTGGTGCGGAGGCGGCGGGGCAGGCAAACCCAGACCCGGAGCAGGCGGAAACGGACACCCAGTTGCGCTTCGTGCCCTATTCGCTGCCCGCCGGCAGCCCTTCGAGAATTCCCTGGCTACCCGCGGCCAGCACGTACCAGGCGCTGTTCGCCATGGCGCGGGAGCTGGGAGTGAGCGGATGCGCGGTGATCGGCCCTGATCTCGCTGCGCTGAACACAAATTTTCTGGCGCCGATGATGGCCCCGATGCTCGAGAAACGTTGCGAACTCGCCATGCCCCTGTATGCATTGGGAAAATTCGACGGCCTGCTGAACTCGAGCATCCTGGCTCCGCTCACCCGCGCGCTCTATGGCCGGCGGGTGCGTTTTCCTTTAGCGCCGGACTTCTGCCTTTCGGGCAACATGATTCCGCAACTGGAAGTGGCGTTGCAGCGAACCACCGCCCAAGGGCAAACTCTTTTTTGGCCTGCTACTGAGGCTGCTATTCGCGACTCCGGAATATGCCAGGTGCATGTGGATACGCGGCACCTTCCGTCCGCCGACGGCGTAGATCTGAGCACTGTTCTGGCCGAGACCGTCGGCCCTTTGTTTGCGGAGATGACGACCAATGCCCCCCTTTGGCAGCGGGTTCGGGGTTCCCAGGCGGTCGAAACCACGGGCACTCCAGTAGCGCCACCGGCCGACGTGGCCCACGCGGATACCACTCCCATGCTGGAGACATTTCAGCTCGGCTTCCGCAATTTGCAGGAGGTCTGGTCCCTGGTGCTGCCGCCGGTGACGCTTTTGGAGTTGAAGCGGTTGGCGCGGCCGAGCACAGACCGCTTTCACATGCCCGACGAGCTGTGGGTGCGCATTATCTATGACTTCGCCCTGGCCTACCGTCTGCGTACCATCAGCCGCACCCACCTGTTGGGGGCGCTCACCCCGCTCTACCTGGGGTGGGTCGCCTCCTACGCACTGGAAGTAGGCAATGCCAGCGGGGCAGAGGCAGAGCAGCGGTTGGAGAAGCTGGCTCGCGCCTATGAAGAGGGCAAGCCCTATCTATTATCGCGGTGGCGTTGGCCAGACCGCTTCAACCCTTAGGCCCGGAGGAGATCATTATGTGGACTCAAGTGTCACAGTCACTGCACGAATCGATGGCTCGGGTCATCAGCCGCGTCGCTACCCTGCTTCCGGGAATTCTGGCGCTTATCGTTGCCGTGCTGTTCTTCGCCGCCATCGCCTGGCTGCTTGCCTGGCTGGTGCGCGCATTTCTGAACGCGATCCGCATCGATGAACGGCTGGCGCGCGGGACCAATGCCATCGCCGAGTGGTCGCCCACCTACACCCCCACCACTCTGATCACGCGGGTGGTTTTCTGGTGCATCGTGCTGGTTGGTTTTTTGGTGGGGCTGGAAGCGTTTGGCGCATCCTCCGACAATGTTCTCACCGCTCGCTTGCTGGGCTACATTCCCAACGTAGTCGGCGCGGTGGTGTTGCTCATCCTGGGCAACGTGATTGCGCGCTTTCTTTCCCGCAGCGTGTTAATCGGCGCGGTGAACATGAATCTGCATTATGCGCGCTTGTTGAGCCTGGGCATCAAGTGGCTGGTGCTGGTTCTGACCGCGGCGATGGTCCTCGATCACCTATCGATCGGGGCCGCAATCGTGGATCTGGCGTTTGGCATTCTGTTCGGCGGTATTGTTCTGGCGATGGCGCTGGCCGTGGGTCTGGGTTCGCGTGACCTGGTAACCCGCTCGCTGGAACGGGAGGCGGCCCGTCCTGCGCCGAGGCCATGCCGGAAGAACAGTTCCGTCACTTCTAAAGTGTCTACTGTAGGCTGGAAGTCGAGAAGGATTCGTGAAAGCCAGCAGATCTTTCTCGACTGTCCTGATGTTTGTTTGCGAGAGAGTGGGTTCGTGAAAGCAGATCGAAACGTAGCGCGGCCGCCGGTGAAGGTCGCTATTTTGGGTTTTGGCACCGTGGGCAATTCGGTTGCCCGGATTTTATGCGAACACCCGCCGCAGGGCGTGACGCTGGGTTGCATCTTCAATCGGGGAATCGACCGTAAACGCGTCTCCTGGGTTCCCTCGTCTGTGGTCTGGACCGAAGACTTCGATCAGGTCCTGGCGTCCAATCCCGACATCGTGGTTGAGCTGGCAGGAGGGCTCCAGCCCGCGAGTGAATGGGTGCGGCGATCGCTGGCGGCGGGTAAATCGGTGGTCACCGCCAACAAGAAAATGATTGCCGAACAGGGCATTGCGCTGGAGGAGCTGGCCCGGCGGCATGGCTGCCAGCTGCACTACGGCGCCGCAGTGGCGGGCGGCGTTCCGGTCATTCCCGCGGTGCAGCAGGGGCTGGCCGGCGACCGCATCCTCCGCTTCCACGGTATTTTGAACGGCACCTGCAATTTTATTCTCAGCAACATGGAAGACGGGGCGGAGTTTGAACCCACGTTGCGCCAGGCGCAGGAGCGGGGATACGCCGAGGCTGATCCAACAGAAGATGTCGATGGCTTCGATGCCCGGGCCAAGCTGGTTATCCTCTCCCGCATCGGGCTGCGGGTGGAAGTGCTGCCGGAGGAAGTTGCCTGCCGCACCATTCGCGATGTTTCCGCCATCGACTTTGCGTACGCCAAGGATCTGCACTGCACCATCCGGCAGATTTCGCGCGCTGAGGTCAGAAATCAGGAACTGCTGGCTACGGTTGGGCCCATGCTGGTGCCGCGCAGCTCTCCGTTATCGTGGTCGCGGGGTACGGAGAACATGGTTATCTCGGGCGGCCAGTACGGGGGCGAAACTGTTTTCTCCGGCCATGGGGCCGGGGGCCATCCCACCGCGGTTGCTGTGATCTCCGATGTGCTGGCGATCGCACACGGCGGGTGTCCGGTGACCATCACCAGTACCCGGGCACGGGTTGATGGCGACTTTGTCGTGCCTCACTACATAAGGTTCGTGGTCGACGACAGTCCGGGAATCGTGGCGGCGATCGCGGGCGACCTTGCTGAACAGAACATCAATATCAATGCGTTATTGCAAAAGCCAGGTTATCCAAAGGACCGCCTGCCTTTTGTGGTCACGGTCGAACCATGCCCCAGCTCGGCGTTGAAGGCGGCCTTGAAGAAAATCGGTCGACTGGATTGTATGCAGGCGCCTCCGTTTGATCTGCAGATGCTGGAGGAGTAGGGACAGGTAGCGGAAGAGAGGAAACAGCAGGTCGCCGTCACTCCGCTAGTCGCTTCGGTCTTAGGTGCATAAAGATTTGTTGCCGCTAATAGCTGAACCAGGACAGATCTCTCTGTTGGGCTATGCTCTACTCAAAAAACATCTCCTGACGAAAGGTCCGCTGACACTGCAGATCCCTCGACTGCGCTCGGGATGACACAGTGAAAGGGCGGTTGGCAAAGGACGCGACTCGTGTCGCGGTCGAAGCGTGGACTGGAGATTCCTCGGCTACGGTCGGGATGACAAAGGGGAGTGGCGCTTCCCTTGAGCGAGCATTGACGCCTAAGAGGCACACTGCCCTCCACCCTATTCATCCCGAGATGAATCCCGTAATGAATGAGCACCTGCGCGTTGCAGAACATCAGATTCCTAGAACGGGGTGGGGCTCGTAGGGCTCCTCCAGGGCTTTGATTTCGCTTTCGTCCAGGTGGATATCCAGGGCATCGATCGCCTGATCCAGGTGCTGCATTTTGCTGGCGCCGATGATGGGCGAGCTTACTCCTGGCTTGGCCAGGATCCAGGCCAGTGCTACCTGCGCATTCTGGATCCCGCGCTTTTTTGCGATCTCGGTCAGCCGGTCCACCACGGTGAAGTCCGAGGGGCGGTAGTAAAGCCTCTGCGCAAAATCGTCGGTTTTTGCACGGATCGTTTCCCCGCGGGTTTCGGCATTCCGATTTCCGGCAAGAAAACCACGCGCCAACGGGCTCCAGGGAATAAGCCCCACACCTTCCTCAAGGCAAAGCGGAATCATCTCCCGCTCTTCTTCCCGGTAGACCAGGTTGTAGTGGTTCTGCATGGTGACAAAGCGGGCGAGGCCCAGCATGTCAGACGTCTGCAGCATTTTCAAGAACTGCCAGGCATACATGGACGAAGCACCGATGTAGAGCGCTTTGCCGGAGCGCACCACCTGGTCCAGGGCCTCAAGAGTCTCTTCGATGGGAGTGTTGGGATCGAAGCGGTGGATCTGGTAAAGATCGACATAATCCGTCTGCAGACGGCGCAGACTATCGTCGATGGCGTGCATGATGTGCTTGCGCGAAAGACCTCGCTGGTTGGGATCGTCTCCCATAGCATTGAAGACCTTGGTGGCGATCACCAGCTTGTCGCGCGACGGGCCATACTCCTTGAGCGCGCGCCCGGTAATCTCTTCGCTTACTCCGAGCGAATAAATATCCGCGGTATCAAAAAAATTGATGCCGGCTTCAATCGCGCGCCGGAAGAACGGCTGGGCCTCCGCATCTTCCAGTATCCACTCACGCCACTTCTTCGAACCATAGGTCATGGTCCCGAGGCAGATTCGGGAAACTTTGAGGCCAGTCGAACCGAGATTCACGTATTCCATTGCACTCTCCCTGAAATCGATTATGCACTGCGCCGGGGCCTGGCGAAGGAATCGGATAGCTCGCGATCCGATAAAAGCGCTTGAATAAAAATTGAGTAGCAAACAAAGATAAACACGCCGCGACCAAGCGCGGCGCCGACCCGGATTCCCTCCTCGATTCCCTCCTCGGTCCAGCATTTTCTGCTTGACCTATAAAAGGCGCCCACGCCGCTCTCATTTCTCCCGATCCATGTCGATAAACGCATTGTTACTCATCCTGAACGGGATGGTGCTTTGCGATGAAGCGGGTAGTAAGACGGGTTCCACCTGCGATTACCACGCAGGTGGCAATCGCCCTACCAAATAACACTCTTTCAACCTCAGTAAGTATCGTAGTGCTCGCGGCGTTTTTACTTCTCCTGCTGGGATGCGGGCTAACTCTTAACTCAACTGCGGGATCCACCGCCGGCCAAAGCGGGGGCGGGGCGGGAGGAACAGGCTCGGGAGGAACCAGCGGATCGGGGCCGACTGGAGGGCAAGCCGTGCCGGTGCCCGCCGCACTTCAGGCGCTCACAGGATGTTCCAATCCCAATACGGGAATTACAAACGGTGATTGGGGTGTGGGATCAGATCCCGTTTTCACCGTGGTCGACAATACCGCACCGGTTGTGGGAACACCTATCTATTCTTCGAATGCGGTTTTTTGGACGTCTCGAGAAACTGCTCCGGGTCAATCGGTTTTACTGACAGGGGCTTTCACCGACGCAGTGAAGAGCGTGCGACTGGCTTTGATTCCGCCCGGAACGATTGATTGGCAGACTTTGGTTAGCGGAAGTGCCACCGTGGTTTCTCCTACACAACAGGGCACTACCGGGCTCTCATTCATTGTCCCTTCGAGTTTTGCCGCCGGTGTTTATGGTTTTCAGATTGAAGATCCTTCCGCTGCACCGGTTCTCGGTTTGGCAAACGTACCTTCGCTGAACTGGGCGATCGGAGTTCCCTCAAGCACAGATCCAAGCCAGGCGCTGCAACACCAGGTTTATGATTGCGGCGTTGAGCCGGGCGGCGTACTAAGACTTTTTGGAAAGAACTTCATCCCGTCGAACCAGGTTATCCTGCAAGCATCGAGCGGTATGGCCTACTCCCTCGCGCCCTCGAAACTCGACAGCAACTCCGTCGCCGCTCCGGTTCCCAGTACGCTTGCTCCGGGAACATACACAGTGTGGATCGGAGCTGCCCCCTGGAGCGCCACCTCAAGCCCAGCGGGCCAGATCATGGTTCATGCGCTTCCCTCCCTAAATGTCCTGAACGTCACCTGCTCTGCCTTGGTGGGCGATGGCGTTACCGACAATACAAAGCATCTTCAATCATGCCTGGACCTGTATGCGCCGGTCGCCGGTTCCAAGGAGGTCGCATTTATATCAATTCCTGCCGGCAACTTTGTGCTTACGGGCGGGGTCACAGCGCACTCGTTTGAGGTACTTGTCGGATCCTCTGCCACTGCAACTAACTTCGTGGGGCGGCCCAGCGGCGTACCACCGGTTGCCTGGTTCAATACACCGCAATACTTCGGGATGGAAAACCTGTCCTTGCAGGCGCCTGCAAACCCTAATCTTCTTCTCAGCTCAGGCACCACAACGGGGAATCCGCTCACCTCTGGTCATCTGTTCTTCGCTAACGTAAATTTTTCGTCAACCAGCGACGCGTCCAACGGAGCGGAACAGATGTTTGCCATCGCAGGCCCGGATATTCAGGTCTATAACTCGACATTTATTTCCGGCTCTAATCAGGCTTTCGATATTTTCTATGGAGATGGCGGGATCGTTTCCGGTAATCAGATAATCCTGAATAATTGGACGGGCCTGGCTATCAGTGACAGCCAAAACATAATCTTTGAAGGTAATCTGACTTACTCGGAAAATCCGCTTGGGCAGGGAAATAATGGAACTTCGGGCGGTTCTGGCCTGAGCATAACTAGAGGTAATAGTCAGTGGGGGCAATCTGCGCTCTCCCAGGATATCTATATTGGCTACAACACCTTCCAGAACATGGGTTCGGGTGATCAGCAGGTGATTACCAACGATGGCGATGGTGGATCCTACCTCGGCCCGATCGCTTCCAGCACGGCGACAACGGTGACTTTGGCGGATGATCCGGCATGGAACTGGATGGGTACGACAAACCCACAAGCGGCTGTGATGGCCATTACGTTCGGGACGGGGGTGGGTCAGTATTCCTTTCTCCAAAGCTATAGTGGTCGAACAATGAATCTAATGAGCCCATGGAAGGTTCTGCCCGATTCCACATCTGTCGTTGGCATTTTTCAATATGAGTTGAATATGACCATCGCGCACAACACCATAACCAATACGCTGGGTGGCGCAATTGTCTTAGGGGACGCGCTCGAAGGCGTGATTGAAGACAATGTGCTGACCAACGCAGGTGGCGGGATTCTCATTTCTGCCTTTGGTCCTTACGGGGGTCCGGCAGCGTACGGTCCGGTGATGAATACTGACGTCCTTCGCAATACCCTTGCGGCAGGTGAGGGCAACCTCATTTTTCTCGATGCCGGCAACTATCTGTGGGGGATCGGGATTCAGGATTTCCCCGGTTGTTCGGTCTCGGGGCTCATGATTCGAGGCAACGTGGTGCCCGCTATCAACGTTATCTACAACACCGATGGCGTTAACGGAATTAGCGCCAATGTTATAGAGCAAAATCAGGCGTATTGGGCGCCGACATTTGCCACTCCGGGGTTTCTGGTACAGGACAATTCACCTCCGCCTATGTAAGAGAAGCCCCCCACGAAGAGCCAGACCTCCCTCAGATTTGTCCCACGTCGTCCGCAATGCGTAGGTTCGGGTAGGGCTGGTCCGCATACTCTTCTTTGCGTTCCTGGTACCGAAAACGCGACTTCAGTTTGAGAAACCGCAACTCCAGCAGGTGGTAACTTGACACCGCCACCGCAGTTGAGATTGCGAGCAGGGTCATGGTGTAGGCTATCTGCCCAAGAACCAGCGGGTGGATGTTGCGGATGAACCACACTTGCCAGGGGACGTAGAGCGGTGACGGCAGTTGATGCCAGATGTACAGGCCGTAACTGTATCGACCGAAAAAGCGAAGCGTTGGAATTCTGCCTACACGATTCGGGATGGTTCCTGGCACCAGCGCGAGAGCAAGGACGCAGAAATATACCCCCGCGGTCATCGAGTAGCCCCACGAAGTCATCGCGCTCGAACTGAAGAAGAGCGTTCTGGCCCGGATGAAAAGAGCTAGCCTGTACGAGGCAACACCCCGCCAGGAGCGGATAAAGCATCCTGCGGCTGAGCCAGAGATCCGGCCGGGGTCCTCGAAGCGCCAGCGCCAGCATAGCGCCCGCCAACAACGAATCCATCCTTGTAGGAAGCTCGGTGTAGAGGATCCACGGCGAAACCTGCAAATGGGTCAGAATGATCCGTAGCAGGAGCGCGCCCAGAAAACCTCCCGCGCAAATCTGCATAAGAGGCCTTCTTCTGAATACGAAAAAGACTGCCAGCGGCCACAGCGAATAGAACTGCTCCTCAAGCGCCAAAGACCAGAAATGTGCGCAACTTAGATAGGGGGAAAAGTCAGGAGACCCGTTCCTAAGAGCCAGCATCACGTTGGCGCCATAAATATAGAAGGGAATCGCCTTCCAGCTCATGGGGGCGTGGTTCAGGGCAGCGACAAACAACACAATACCGACTGCAAAAAAATAGAGGGGGAAGAGGCGCAGTGCCCGCCGGGCATAAAACACCCTGAAAAAGTTGGTGGATTTACGCGTGTCATAGAGGATCCCGGTAATCAAGAATCCGGAAAGAACAAAGAACAGATCAACACCTGTCCAGCCGACGCTTGCCAGCCAGGAAAGAGGGTTGTGGAGGTTGCGGGGCAGATAGTGATAGAGGAACACCAGCAGGATTGCAAGGCCGCGAAGCCCGTCCAGACTATCGATATGCTTCTCTGATCCTGGTCTCATCTCGTTCCGGGTGAAGGAAGGAAAGCGATTCACGCTTCGTGGTGGAAAAGAGACCACATGCTTCCAGGGTAGCGCGATTCGGAGGCAGGTGCGGAATCGTTCGGATCAACAGGAACCGATTCAAATAACGCTCTCAGCAACTTTCTGCAAGGGTGCCACTCCTCGTGGCCAGGGTCGAAATGCTAAGGTGAATACAAGGCAGGGGCGCCGAGGGCCATTTCGCGGCCCGCTACAAGCATGTATTGACCGGTCCTCATGAATCTTTCAGAGATGAATCAAGCGCGCGTCAATCACAATGGAGTTGGTGGATGAGGATCGTTTCCCGGGTTCTTCCTCAGCACTTTCGTCATCGGCTGAGACGTTCTTTTGATTCTCTGTATTCGATGCCACTGCCGGACAAAGAGACCTTAGGGGACTTGTCCCCGTGGACGATCGTCACCCGTGGCCTCAACCCTGATGCCGTGATTTACAGCGGTGGCGTTGGCGAAGATATTACTTTCGAGGAGGAGTTAATCCGAAGGTTCGGAGTCAAGATCCATGTATTCGATCCCTCGCCTGTCGCCGTGCGTACGATTGCCCTCGTGAATAACGACCGCCTCCTCTTCAAACCTGTCGGTTTAGCTGCGTCCACCGCGGCGAGCTTCTCCATCGGGGGCGGTACCGACTCCAGAACCTGGTTAAAGGCCGGCGGCAGCGAGAGCTTGCCCTGCACCAGCATTGCGCGTGAAATGGAGATGAATGGGCATAATTCCATCGACTTGCTTAAAATTGATATTGAGGGTTTCGAGTACGAAGTGCTCGAAAGCTGCCTGGCGAAAGGGATCCCGATTAAGCAGATTTGTGTCGAGTTTCATGATTTTTTCCCCGAGATTCCCAAGACAGAGACCAGGGAGGCAATTCGCGCCTTAAAATCCCACGGATTCGATTTGATTCATAGGCATCGGCACGACCACACCTTCCTACGGCGCGACGCAGCCTAGGGTAGCGGGCAAGGAATTCAGGTTGAGAGTGGCGGAACCTGGCAGCTGCGATAGGCATAGGTGGAATCCCCGTCCGCATAACTCTGGCGCTCGACGTTGCGGCAGACATTCAGTGCATCGGTGGAATAAGTTTACCCGGTGTCTCTTTGAACGCACACAGAAGCACATGAGTAGATGTCAGGAGGGGGTGAAGCCAGCTGCTGTGGCTCGACTGCTCACGCCCCGTAGGGAGCAGCCAGATTTTCTGCGTCCGGGCGGCCAGTTGATCGTAAGAATCAAAGACGCTGTAGGAATATTGAACACCGTCACCCTCGGAGACGGTGTACATCTTTCCCCTGGTCTGAATAAATCGAGCTGCCCTCCACAAGTTGCATTTGTAGAGTGCTGTCTTAAGCAATCGCGCAGCATGGCTACCCTGCCCAAAACGATTCGAATCGGATAGGAAAATGGCCCGCTTCGCCACCCGGATCATCTCTCCCACCATACGGGCAGGCTCCCCCACATGGTGCAGAACTCCGCATTCAAGAACTGCGTCAAATTCGCCATCCTCGAATGGCAGCTCATATCCGCTGCCCCGCAGCAATAACCCTTTAGGCACCCCATTCGATTCTGCTTTCTCAATCATCGCGGCCACAGGCTCGACCCCGCGCACTTCTTTTCCACGGTCCAGTAGAAAGCGCATGCCCCTTCCGGTTCCTGCTCCCACGTCGAGGAAAGTCCGCAATCCGAACGCATTACTGATCATTTCGATGTATCGCAGGGCTAGATTGTGCTCATGGTCCTCGCTGGCATTATGCACACTGTCATAAGCCGAGGCGCTTTGTTCGTAGTACCTTGCCTGCAATGTCTCCGCGGATTCATTCATTTGTTATCCTTGCGAGGCTTTCCACGGTTGTAGGGTATCAGGTACGAATCACCTGGGGAGTTGCAACCCGGTCGCGCCGGGAAGCGTCTAGGTAGCCATGGAAATCGAGTTGCGGCGGCTGATCGGTTATCGGGTCATCATAATGGGGCCAAGCTTCGTCGACAACGACAAGCTGCAGAGCGTGAAACTACTGGCCGTGGAAGAAGCCGGCATCTGGATCGAGAGCGAGGAGGCCGTGGACAAGGTGGTCGGCAGATTGCAGAAGAGGCCTTCGTCGGCGGCCCTTGCCTTCTTCATTCCCTACGGGCAAATTGTGACCATCGTTGCCGGTTTTGATCCCTCCGGCATTGAGTAGCAGCTACTCCGTCCTGAGCGCGCGCATTGGTTCCAGGCCCGCGGCTATGCGTGCCGGCAGCAGTGCGGCGAGAAAGGCCGCCACACACAGCACCACAAGCGTGATGGACAAAATCAGGGGGTCGTAGGGCTTTACCCCAAACAACTGGCTCGCCATCGCGTGACCGCCCAGGATCGCCACCGGAATGCCGATGGCCAGACCAATGGCCACCTGCAGGAAAGCACCGCGCAGGACCAACCCCAACACACTCATGCGATCGGCGCCCAGCGCCATGCGAACACCAATCTCGCTGGTCCGGCGTTCCACCGAGTATGCGGTCACGCCGTAAAGCCCGATCGAAGCCAGGACCAGCGCCAGCACACCGAAGAACGACGTCAGCTTGGCGATCATCGCCTGCTGGGTGAAGTTCCCCTTGACCTGTTCGGAAAAGCTCTTGAAATTGATGATCGCGAGATCGGGATTCACCTGCGCGATTGCACGGCGTACTTGCGCCTCGAGTCCAGTCACGTTACCCGCAGTTTCAATTTCAATTGCATTGAGATATTGAGACCGGTCCTCGAATTGCTGATATCGCGGCTCGCTCGAGTGAACAGTCTGACCTTGCGCCAGAAAGTACATGGGGCGCATCTTCTCCGACGGCCCCCAATAGTGAGTGTCTTCGGTCACACCGACGATTTCAAACC
The DNA here is from genome assembly GCA_963796145.1 of uncultured Acidobacteriaceae bacterium. Lineage (GTDB taxonomy): Bacteria > Acidobacteriota > Terriglobia > Terriglobales > Acidobacteriaceae > PALSA-350. The sequence continues at coordinate 38,049 of CAWCKO010000004.1, forward strand.
ATCCGGGATGCTTCATGTCGTCGCTGAAGTGCTTTCCGATCGCATGGCCATCCTTGAAGTACTTCTTCTCGAAAAACCGGTTGACGAGGGCAACATTGCGTGTCGTTGGTGTGTCCTGCTCGCTAATGTCGCGGCCTTCGACGATTTTCGTGCCTATGGTCTCGAAATAACGCGGGCTTGCACGCAGCCACGAGGCCCCGTGATCGTGGTCACCCGGCTGCGGCGGCGGCTCCCCTTCGATGAAGACACCCTCACCCCAGTTATCTCCCTCCATCGGGGAGTACATGGAGAAGCTCACCTGCTTCACACCCGGGATGGCCGACAGGTTAAGGTGCAGTTGACGATAAAGCGCTTCGAGTTGGTTGGGATTGTAGCCCGCCATCTGCGGGTCAATGTGCAGGATGTAGCGATTCGCGGTTACGAAGCCGAAGTCCTGGTGCTGCATGTTGCTCAGGCTTCGTGCCAGCAGTCCTGCGGCACAGAGCAAGACCAGGGAGAGCGCCGCCTGTATCACCACCAACGATTTCTGCCCCCATCCGCCGTGATTTGCTGTGGAGCGGTTAGCCCCGCGCAGCGCCTCGACGGGATTTGCCTTGGACGACAACCATGCAGGGCCAACTCCAAAAAGAACGCCGGTCAACAAGGAGACCGCGAGGGCAAACCCCAGCACTGGCAGCGACGGGCTAGCCGGTATCGGCACGGGATCATTCTGGAAAGCAAGATACAGAATCACCCTGGTGCCGGCGAACGCCACCACGATACCTGCGATGCCCCCCAGCACGGCCAGCACGATGCTTTCCGTCAGTGTCTGGCGGATCAGCGTCATGCGGGGTGCTCCCAACGCTGACCTCACCGAGGTTTGCTGCCGGCGGTTGGCCGCCCGGACCAGCATCAGGTTGGCCAGGTTGGCGCAGGCAATCAGCAGCACGAATCCCGAGACCCACATCAGCAGGTGCAGTCCGTCCTTGTACTGGTCCCTCATCATTTGCACGCCGTTGCCGCCATGAGAGAAATGCAGCATCTGCTTGGCCACCAGGGGCTTGTCGCGCTCCTCGACTTTGCTCAACGGGCTGAGCAGAAATTGCCGCAGCTGCACCTGCATCTGCGCTTCCATGGCTCCGGTGTCGGCACCGGTTTCAACGCGGCCGATCAGATCCAGCCAATTGAGCGAGGCTTCCTCCAAAATGCGTGCCCGTTGGGGAGATCAGTGGCTCGTTGTTGAGGGGGATGAAAAAGGCGGGCGGGGTACTCTGTACGCGGTCGCCGAAGAATCCCGGGGGAGTAATCCCGACCACGGTGAATGGCTGGCCGTTGATCACAAAGCCCGCCCCCACCACGGAACGGTCCTTGCCAAATTTCTCCTGCCAGGTCCTGAAACTCATCATGGCCACGGCAGGCGCTCCCTTTCTGTCGTCGTTGGGCGTGATCGTCCTGCCGAAATAGGGAAGAATGCCAAAGGTCGAGAAGTAATTGCCGGAGACGAATTCGCTCTGGTAGGGCTCCGATGGCTTATTGCTGCCGTTGCGACGAACGCCGATCATGGTCTGTCCGGATTGAAACGCCGCCAGTTCCGCGAAGCCGGTGGTCCGTTCGCGAAACTGCTTGTATAGCTCGTAGGAGAAGAGCGTCCAGTTATCCTGCATACCGCCGGTGACGCAGCAGTTCTCTTCATTGCCGACACGCCACAAGTCTTCAGGATTGACCACCGGCAGGGACTTCAAGAGCACCGCATACACCAGGGTAAAAATCGCCGTGGTCGCGCCGATGCCAAGAGCCAGGGTGAGAATCGCTGTGGTTGTAAATCCCGGAGCCTTGGCAAATTGACGTAACGCGTAACGGACATCTGCTGCAATCTGCATCCCATTCCCCGTTGTTTCAGCTGAGAGGCAATTCTCCCGCAGAGCTAGATACGGAGGGTCGGGGCTTTCGGTTCATTTATTTTCGGACGTTTACCGAAGCCACAAAAGAACCGCAGATCTCCACCGGGGCGTAGCGGATTGGAGAGATCTGTGGTTCTTTTGTGGCTTCGTTCAATGATGAGGCAGAACGAGTCTATTCGGGGGCCGCCCGGCGCCGGCGTCCGCTCAACAGATACACCGCTGCCCGGAGCTCCAGCAGCGGATCATCAGAAGCATCAATGCCGTCCACACGCGGAATGGGGTCGAAGATAATCTGCTTCTGTTCATGAACTTCATCGAGCACCGGCTCGGTGAAAGACAGTTTGCCCAACTCCACCAGCTTGCGGCTCTCCGGCCATCGAATGGTCACATCGTTCACGGTGTCCCCGTCCTCGGCTAGTTGAGCCACCACCCGAAACTTGACTGGCTCATTGGCGATCCGGTGCTCAATTTCATCAAACAGATAATTCGGCCCCTTTGCCGCCGCAGCCGCCGCCTCCAGATGGTCGTTACCGGCCTCCGGGAGAATTCGGTAGCGCCCGTAACGGCTCACGCCGTCCTTATTGATGAACCTCACGGCGGTCAGGCCAAAATATGTTTCCCGGGCGAAGCTCGAAGCCGGCGGCTTCGGCGCTTGCACAAATGCCAGCGCCGCCGGATGCGTCCCCAGGTATTTTTCCAGGGGCGAGCCGGGAATGTGAGTGAGGTCCGTCGCGGCAATCGCGCTCAGGAACTCCAGGAAATCCTGCCCCGTTCGCGCCGGGAAACCATTGGTGGAATGCGCCACAATGTCGGTGTGCACGCGGTCGGCAAGATAAAAGCGGATCGCACAGCCCCGTGGATCGGCATTGGGATCGTTGTCAGGTATGACCGGAATGCCGGTGGAGTTGGAGAAGCGCACCGTGGCCGGCGTGGATGGCCGGTTCAAGTGGGGTGCCTTGCTGAGCGAAGCCGCTTCCGGTGTGGGCGTAAAGGTTCCGTTCAACATGATGCCTTTGGCATGAGCTGGCCGAAAGCCGGGGTGCGCTCCGAACAAGGCCTCAAATTTCTGCAATATCTCGTTGCTCAGGGCAACGATTTTTTCGTCTGTGGGCAGCGGCATGCGGCGATTCCTCCATGGTAGGTAGGCGTTGATGCTAACTCGAGTCGTGAAACCCTTCGAAGGCTGAAACCGAAGGGTGCCCCAGGTCTCGCTTTTGAGATCTTGGGATCCGGGCAACCGATTCCCCCACCAGGCCTCCGGCCGGCGAGCGCAAAGAGCTCCATCACTACGATGCTGCGCGAAGCGAATGGTCTCAAAACAACGATACCGGCTGATTGTTAAATAGCGATCTTGTCTCGGCAGATAACAACGCAGCCCTGGGGCTCGAGAGGCTGCGGAAAAACTGATCGGGCTGAAAGGGACGGTCTCCAGGGCATCGAGGGAGCTAACGTTT
>CAWCKO010000005.1:0-263477 GCA_963796145.1 uncultured Acidobacteriaceae bacterium
GATCAGGCTCAGCTCACCGAAGGCTGTGACTTGATTCCTGCACTAGATGCCTTTGATTTCTCCCCCGTCCATACGCACACAAGATCCGGTCATCCACTTGGCCGCAGGGGATACCAGGTAAGCCATCAAATCGGCAATCTCTTCTGGTTTACCGAAACGAGCGATGCCGACTTCGTCCGGGAACTTCTTCGTCGCCTCTTCCACGGTAAGGTTGTGTGCCGGCGCCCACTTTTTAAAGAACGACTCCCTGCGTCCGGTCATCACAGCGCCTGGTACGACACTATTGACCTGTACGCCGTCCTTGATGCCTTGCTCTGCGAATGCCTTGGCCAGCGCGATGATCGCGGCATTGACGGTGGCGACGGCGGCGAACCCAGGTTTGGGATCGAGAGCAGCGCTTCCGGAAATCAGAACGACGGATCCGTTCGATGCCTTCAGCGCATCCCAGGCTCGTATGGTCAGGCGGCGCGCGCCATGGAGCTTGAGTGCTAAGCCGTCTTCCCACTGCGCATCTGTCATCTCGAACAAATCAATTTGCGGCACCGCTCCCGCAATGTTGAGCAAGGCGTCAATTCTGCCAAAACGATCGAGGGTGCCCTTGACAACGGTTTCAGCCGCCTGGGGCTCACGCAGGTCGAGCGCGTAGATCTGTGACTTGGCGCCTGCGGAGCATACAGCCGCTGCGGCCGTCTGCAACTCATCCTGATTTCTCGCGGCAAGTACAACCGCGGAGAAATCGCGCGCTAACCGCAACGCAGTCGCGCGACCGATCCCCTGGCTTGCGCCAGTGACGATGGCAACGGAATTGTTTTTCATGTGCGCCTCATTCGTTGTGCGATGCACCTAGCAGCATTGCACGCCCCGGCTAGATAAGCATGGATCACGGGAAATCATCAGGCAGCTTCCAGAATTACATCCACTACGAGCTCTGGCGCCGTGTACATAGGCGTGTGGTCTACGCGATGGGAGCGTATGGTTGCGCCCATCCGGGAAGCCATGAATCGCTGGGTCTCGGGGATAATCATGCGATCCTCTTCGGCGACGAAATACCAGGAGGGGGTCTTCTTCCACGCCGGCACGGGGGCTTTTTCCTGAATACATTGCACCGCGATTGGCCGCTGCACGGCGGCCATAATGGCGAGTTGGTCCGGCGATGCCTTGTGAGCGACTGCACAGCCAAAACCCTCCTCCGGCATCCAAATCAGTCCATACGCATCCGGTGCAAGCTGGGGAGCTTTGGGATGCGGGGCGGTGCGATAAAACACATCGGCAACCGTTTCACCCTCATCGGGTGCTAACGCCGCAATGTACACCAGCGACTTCACTCGATCATCATGGGCCGCGGCGATCACAGCGCCTGCATACGCGTGTCCTACCAGGATGACCGGGCCAGTCGTTCTCTCGATCACGCGTCGAAGAGCGGCAGCGTCATCGGTGAGCGACGTGAGGGGAATGGGCGCCGCGGTGACCTGAAGCCCCTGGTTTCGTAACGGCAGAATGACGTTACTCCAGCAAGATCCGTCGGCCCAGGCTCCGTGCACCAGCACGACTGTACCGCTTTGAAGAGAGGAATTCATCGCGCAACCACCTTATCCGCCCGGCGGCCGGCATTGGCCGTCTCCAGGAACTCTCTCATGGCAGCGGCGATCTCCACCACGTGCGTCTCTGTAGCAAAATGTCCCGTATCCAGAAACTGGACCGTGGCATTCGGCAGATCTTTCTGAAATGCCTTCGCTCCCGCAGGAATAAAAAAGGGATCGTTCTTACCCCAGATCGCAAGTAAAGGCGGCTTTGACTTGCGAAAATACTCCTGAAACTTGGGATAAAGCTTCACATTGGACGCGTAATCCAGAAACAAATCGAGCTGAATGTCCTTGTTGCCCTTGCGTTCCAGCAGCGCCACATCCAACGTATACGACTCGGGCGCGACGCTTTCCGGATTGGCTACGCCGTGCGTGTATTGCCAGCGCGTCCCTTCCAGGTTCAAGATGTTTTTTCGAATCACTTCGCGGTTTTCTGCTGTCGGCTCCGCCCAATATTTTCGAATGGGTCCCCACGCGTCGCCGAGCCCTTCTTCGTAGGCATTGCCGTTCTGCGAAATGATCGCTGAAACTCGTTCGGGACGAGCCATCGCCAGACGAAAGCCGGTGGGAGCCCCGTAGTCGAAGACATAAATCGCATAGCGGTTGAGGCCGAGCGCATCGGTGAAGGCCTCGATGGTGCGCGCCAAGGCGTCGAACGAATAGGTATATTTTCGGTTCTCAGGTACTTCCGTAAATCCAAAACCAGGCAGATCTGGTGCGATCACGCGAAACCGGTCTGCCAGGCGTGGAATGAGTTCGCGGAACATGAACGACGATGTAGGAAATCCGTGCAGCAAGAGCACCACGGGCGCCCCCGGGTCGCCTGCCGCGCGGTAGAAGACATTCACTCCGTCTGCTTCGATCTTATGAACGGAGGTCACAGGTACAGCGGACTGGGTAAGAACCGAACTCATAAAAACTCCTCCTCACTCTGTGTAGTTTGTTTGCTTCCGGGCGATCTGCAGGCAGGCTCTCTGCCACAGCAGCGGGTGTCCGTCAGTGTTAGCGGCCGCAACCTTTACCGCGCCATGGTTTGCCTTTGTTGATTGAATAAGCGCAATCGGGCCAGAACAACCTGCTTGACGGATTCTTCCGCGATGGGCAGGAGCTTATAGGGAACAACCTCCCGTGGATTTTTCGCAAAGGCGGCTTCCAGACCGTGCCGCCATGCCACCCGCAGTTCGGTGTTGATGTGAATGATATTGATTCCGGCCGCGATCGCTTCCTCGAGGTCATGGTCTTCTGTCCCGGAACCGCCGTGCAGGGTCAATAAGCTTCTAGACGCGCGCTTAATCTCTCGGATCCGTGTCAGGTCGAGCCGCTTCCTCACGCTCCCTTGCACCATGCTTTGCAGCATGCCGTGCGAGTTACCAACAGCCGGAGCGAGAATATCGACTCCGGTGCTTTCTACAAATTGCTTTGCTTCCTCCGGAGTGGTCAGGTCCTTCGAGTGGTCGGGCGCCGATTCATGTATTTCAGAGCCTGTTCCGATATTGCCGATCTCCCCTTCCACCAGGATTGCCGGATTCACCGACTTCAGCGCCTCCACCGCTTGCCTGGTTTGCTTGACATTCTCCGCAAACGGCAATGCGGATAAGTCGTACACGATCGAATCGAAGCCGGCTTTGGCCGCCGCCATTGCGCTCTCAAGGGAATGGGTGTGATCGGCATTGAGAAAAATGGGTATGCCCTGTTCCTCGCGCAGGCTTCTTACCAAAGCCGCGATTTGAGCCACACCCAAAAATGCGCGCTCCCCTTCGGATGCGCCGACGATTACCGGGACCTTCAACTCCTGAGCAGCCGCGCATACGGCTTTGAGCAAAATCCAATCGGAAATGTTGAAGTGACCGACGGCCACCCCGTTACTTTGGGCTTCTTCCAGCTGATTCCGCAATTGCTGCATACTTTTCTCCCTTCGCCTCTTAGATACTTGCCGGGGACAATGTGGCGCGCCATTTTAGCAATGCGACCACGCCTCCTTCTCGGCTTGCATCAAGGACGGCCGTGCGCCATGACCGGTGAATTGGCTTGTGTATCGGCCGATAACGAAGGCGCGGACGAGAACAATGGAGAGAGCCCTTCGACCAGAGTCGGGTGTGCCCAAATGGCATCGCGGAGTGCGGTATAAGGCAGTCCGGCTATCATGGCAGTCTGTACCGAAGCCATGATCTCTCCAGCATCGACAGCCAAGGCTGTGAAACCGAGAATGCGATTGCCGGCTACTTCTACCAATGCCTTTAAGAATCCACGTGTTTCAGAGACGGTTCGGGCTCGAAGCACCCGTTCCATTGGGATCTTGAACAAGCGGTAGGCCATTCCTCGCGCTTTGGCTTCTTTCTCATTCAGGCCTACGCGTGCAAGTTCCGGGTCGGTAAAAAGGGTATAGGGGATGAGCCTGCCTGTCGTAAGGTGGTTGCCCCCTTCGAGGTTGTCCCGGACCACGCGGAAGTCGTCAACGCTGACGTGGGTGAACTGAGGGCTGCCCGCTACTTCGCCGATCGCCCAAACGCCGGGCGCGGTGGTCTCGAGCCGCTCGTTGACCTTGATATAGCCGCGATCGGTCACCTCGATCCCAGCCGATTCCAGCCCGATGTTCTCAGTGTTTGGGCGCCGGCCCGCTGCGACAAGCAGATGAGTGCCCACGAGAGTCTTCTCTCTGCCGCCTTGCTCGACGACAACGGTGACTGAGTCGCCCGATTTCCCAGAAATCCGTATTGGCCGTGCGTTCAAGACCGTGTCGATGCCCTCGTCGGTGAATAAATTAGCAAGAGCTTTGGTCACGTCATCGTCTTCCCTATGCAGCAAACGGTCATTGTGATCGATGACGGTGACCTTGCTGCCGAACCGGCGCATCGCCTGCGCTAGTTCCAGCCCGACGTAGCCGCCGCCGAGCACTATCAGTTGGCCGGGAACCTGATCCAATTCGAGTGCCTCGATGTGCGTGAGTGGCTGGGCATCGGCCAGGCCAGGAGTTGGTTCCAATGCAGCCCGGGTACCAGTGCTGACAATCACATTGGCTCCGTGGAGGCGGCGAGTCGTTCCACCAGGAAGAGTGACTTCCACAGTCTTCGGGCCTACAAAGCGTCCCGAACCGAGAATGAATTCAGCCCCAGTCTGCTTGTAGTTGTCCAGATACAGATTGTTCAAGCCAGAGACCATCGCGCGTTTTCGGCCAAGCACTGCCGCCATGTCAACGTGGAAACCGTCCGCGAACATGCCGAACTCTTTGCCTCGACGAAAATACGACGCTACCCTTGCACTGTGAAGAATGTTCTTACTCGGCAGACAGGCGATGTTGGGGCACGATCCGCCGATGTACTTGCGCTCGATCACCGCAACGCGTTGTCCTTGACTGGCAAATGTCCATGCGGCAACCGTCGATCCTGTACCCCCGCCGAGGATGACCAGATCGTAGACTTCCAAAGCGCGACCCTGATTTGCATGGGCTGAAGAAAGTGTTTCGCTCCCCTTGATGTCCATGTCTATGCCGGGTGCAACCGCCGGGCCATCGCCCAAGAGATTCAGTTGGACCAGGAAATCTTTGACCTAAGTGATTCTGCCGCCGAGAGTTAATGCACGTTAGCAGGCTCGCGCCCTGGAGACTTGGCGTGACGAACCTGCGACTGTAGTCTGACACTGGCGGAATTTGAACGCAGCTCCGTCGCAGGGCGCAGGGGACAGAAAAATAAAACCAAAGAGAATCAGCTGGGTCTGGTGAGAACCCCAGGGGCTTTAAAGCGATCCGGGACGAAGTATATACAGAGAAGAGAAAGCATCAGGGCTCTCTTCTCTGGTTTCTTTATTGGGCGGAGACGGGACGGCTTATCCGGAGCTTGCGCATCTTGTAAACCAGGGATGTCCGCTTCATTCCTAGTCGTTCTGCAGCACCGCTCCGGCCCCCCACTACCCAATTACTCGCTTCCAGTGCACGGACGATATGATCTCGCTCAACTTCCTCGAGACCCGTGATGGGCAGATTGGATCCCTTGTGAACGCTGAAGGGCTCTAATTCGGAAGTCGGGGCTCGCAACACAGTGCGAGGAGAGAGAATCACCGCCCGTTCGATAAAGTTCTGCAATTCCCGAACATTCCCGGGCCAGCGATAGCGCACCAGCGCATCCATGATCTCCGAAGGGATTTCGTCGATTCTCCTGTTCATTCGTCGCGCGTAGAGCTCTGTGAAATGCCAGACAAGTTTAGGAATGTCCTCGGTACGTTGCCGCAAGGGCGGAACATTGATGGGAAATACCTTGAGCCGATAGTACAGATCTTCGCGAAATGTCGTCTGCCTTACCATAGCGACCAAATCACGATGAGTGGCCGCGATCAGGCGAACATCTACTTTGTGCGTGCGGTTGCTACCGAGTCTCTCGAATTCCTGTTCCTGCAGTACCCGTAGCAGTTTTGCCTGAAGTTCCAGAGGAATGTCTCCGACTTCATCAAGGAAAAGGGTGCCTTTGTTCGCGAGTTCGAAACGTCCCGTTTTCTGCGCGATGGCTCCGGTGAATGCTCCCCTTTCGTGGCCGAATAACTCACTTTCGAGGAGCCCAAGCGGGATCGCCGCGCAGTTCAATTTGACGAAAGCCCGTTCCCGCCTGCTACTAAGGTTGTGGATTGCGCGCGCAATAAGCTCCTTACCTGTTCCCGTCTCACCCAGGATCAGCACGCTCGAATCCGTAGGCGCCACGACAGATACCAGGTGCAATGCGGTGTTCAAAGCTGGACTATCGCCGACAATTGCTCCGAACTCGGCACGAACTTCCTCTTCGAGATAGAGTCTCCGTTTCGTTTCGCTGACCCTGTCTTCGGTCGCCTCTTCAAAGTCCAAAGCATTCTCAACAGCAATGGCTACCTGTAAGGCCACTTGTTCCAGAAAGGCAAACTCATCTTCGCTGAAAGCCCTCTCGGAGCGGCTGAACGCTCCCAAAACACCGATGACGCCCTTTCGACCGATAAGCGGTAGTTCGCAGCCGGACTTCAAGCCCTCCGCCAGCACTCGATCAAAGAAGCGTCGCCCCTCACTATTTCCGAAGCTTTCAGGGTCGTGGCTCAGGTCTTCGAGCCTGTTGATCAGTTGATTCTTGCCAGACACGAAAGCTTTACCACAGGTCGAACCTTTTACCGGAACGATGGTGCCATCACGAATGGCGCCTCGGCCCTCCGGGTTGTATAGAACGGTCACGCGCAATTGACTCCGATCCACGTGGGGCAACAGCAACGCGCAAAAATCACATCGCGTTACGCTCAGCAAATTCGTGGATAGTGTCGCAAGCAAATGGCCGAGATCCAGCTTTGATGTCATGCTGTTGGTGATTTTGAGAAGCAAGCGCAGCCGGTCGCGTTCATGCCGAAGCTTTTGTTCGTTCAAGTGGCGCTCAATCGCGATCCCTGCGATGTGGCTGGCATTCTCGATCAACTGCAGGTCAGCTGCACTCGGGCTACGGACTTCGCGATAAAGGATGGCGAATGTGCCGAGCACTTTACCTTCGCCCGAAAACAAGGGCCGCGACCACACTGCACGGATGCCATAAAGCGAGACTGAGTCACGATAGTCATCCCATAGGGAGTCGCTCAAGATGTCGGTGACATAGACCGGCTCTCGCCGATAGACAGCTGTGCCGCAGGATGCCCCTTTGGGGCTAACGAACATCGGGCCTACGTGAGCGCTGAATCCAGGGAGGCTGGGAGCCGCTGCACAATGAATTTGCCTTTCATCTCCATCGGGAAGCCAGATGGTGCACAATGTGCCCTCGCCTTGAGATTCGACTAATTGAGCAATGACCGCGAGCACTTCAGATAACGGCGAGCCAGCAAGAATCAACTTGAGAACGTCGAGCACGGATTCGCTGGAAAAGAAGCCGGACTCGTTCTGTGCCCGTTCCGCACGCGAAAGGAGTTTTAGAAGAGATCCCGTTGCTTGCTCCATGAGCTTTCCTTTGCTGAGGTCGCGGGGTGGGAGGAGGACGGACCTCCGACTGATATTCCGTATTGTATTGCCCTGGCGACCGCACCGACAGGCGCGCTTATCTATCGCAGAAAAGCTAGCTCAGGCCAGGTTGCCTACTACTTGACCTGCGACTCCAACTGAAATTGCGCGAACCCACCGCTGCGTGGTCGGATGCTCCCAACTGAATGCTGGTCGCAAGCCCGCACTATCTATTTCGCTGATTGCACGGTCGAGTCTTATCGTCTCTCCGTCCGTAGCCAGCCTTCACTACTGACCCCGCCAGGCTGATCTCCACTTCCCTTCCTCACTCTGCGCAGTGGGATGAGACACCGGAGAACGAGCTGGATTACAGTTACATCACAGGCTGAGACACTTGTCAAGGCACGGTTTGCAGGTTACAGTTCGTTTGGATCGCTCCCGAGCAAACACTGTGAGCCCGAAGGAATCGAGCAAATCTCGCGCGTTGTTTTTGGCAGGCCACCCGGCCCTGGATTTTCTGAACACTCGTATGAGAGTGAATGAAGATCTTGTGGACCTATTGCAAAGCGACGAGGATGTGCTCATTTGGCTCAAACAGGCGGGGTTTTCCGCCCCAACCATCGATGCCAGAACAGGACCGTTGGCGCTTCTACGTTCCGCGCGAAGGCTGCGGGAAAGCATTCGTTCCCTGGTTGAAAAGCGAAAGATGGGGAGACAGGGAGATCCTTCCCTCCTCAACAGTTTTCTGGCGGCTAGCCAGAGCTATCCACAGCTGGTCTGGAACAAATCGAGCACACTGATCATTAACACAGTGAGGCGACAGGACACAGCCGAGGCAATTTTGGCTCCGGTTGCGGAAGCTGCTGCCAGTCTGCTTACCACGGCGGACTTCAAGCTTATAAAACGCTGCGAAGATGAGACCTGCGTACGATGGTTCTCCGATCAGACTAAATCGCATCGTCGCCGCTGGTGCAGCATGGAAATATGTGGGAACCGCCACAAGGTCGCCGCCTATAGAGAACGTCGTCGTTATCAAAGGGCTGCGCGCGGCTGACTGTGCCAAATCGGATTCGGGCAGGCTGCAGCGCGGCCTCTGCTTGGCGCACGGCTTCGATCATGCCTGCCCGAATCTTGTTTCGCTCGGCAACCGTATTAGGATTCGGCTGCCTTCGCCCCGACCAAGTATTTTAGTATCAACAAGATGCATTCTTGGGACGCGGGCGGGTTTCCGTCAACCTCCACCTGGCCTCGCAGAGCTATTTTGCTTGGCGTGGCACGCGCGCGCCGCGGTTGGTAATTGCGGCTCAACGAACTCTAGGAAAATGGAGAAACCGTTGTGATGTGTATTGCTGTTCGGAAAGGGAAATCAATGAGTGAATTACCTGCGCAGGTTTTGTCTTGGTTGGGCCGTCATCTTCTCCCCTTTAGCCTGGCAGTCGCGTGTTGCGCCGCAGCATTGTCTACGGAAGCACAAGAGCGACCGCCGGTAGTACCCCTGGTGACCCACGATCCTTATTTCAGCATTTGGTCCATGGCCGATCGGTTGACTGACGTCAACACGCGCCATTGGACCGGTATGGATCAGCCCCTGGCCGGCCTGATCCGCATCGACAACGTAGCCTACCGATACATGGGCGCCGATCCGCGCCAGGTTCCGGCCATGCAGCAGGTTTCGCTGCAAGTGACTCCACTGCACACCATCTATACGTTCGAGACCGCCGGCGTCCGCTTGCAGGTCACGTTCTTTACCGCGGCGTTCCCCAACGATCTCGATGCTTTGTCGCGGCCGGTGGACTATCTCACCTGGAACATCACCTCCACCGATAGCCGCCCGCATGCCGTCGACCTGCTGCTCGACGTCAGTCCCGTCGTCGCCGTGAATACCGATGATGAGGACGTGACCTGGGGCCGGTCCCTGGTTGCGGGCATGCAAGTGTTGCGGGTGGGGTCACGCGATCAGCGGGTGTTGAATCGCGCCGGCGACAACCTGCGCATCGATTGGGGGTATTTCTATCTTGCCGTTCCCGACCAGCCAGGCGCCACCCTGGCCACCGTGAACAACGCGATCCAGAGTTTCGTGACCTCAGGCAATCTAGCCCAAGCCGATGACATGGAAATGCCGCGAGAGCCGCGAACTCGAGCTGCGCATTTAGCCGTTGCCTTCCAGGTCCAGGCGTCTCCGGCAGGTCCAGTCAACCGGCACGTGCTTCTCGCCTACGACGACGGCTACTCGATCGAGTACCTCGGACGCAAGCTGCGCCCTTACTGGCGTCGTGACGGGCAGACAGCGGCCGCCATGTTGGCCGTGTCTGAGGCGCAATACCCACAGCTCGAGGAAAGAGGCAAGCACTTCGACGCAGAACTCACCGGCGATCTGGCGCGCGTCGGCGGAAAGGACTACGCCTATCTCGCGACCCTCGCCTACCGCCAAACCTTCGCCGCCCATGGATTCGCCGCGGATGTAGATGACGCGCCGATGCTCTTCCCCAAGGAAAATTTCAGCAACGGCTGTATCTCCACGGTGGATGTGTTGTACCCCTCATCCCCCTTCTTCTTGTTCTTCAACCCCGCGCTGCTTGAGGCACAGCTGAGACCGGTGCTCGAATACTCCGCTTTGCCTCGATGGAAGTTCCCATTTGCGCCCCACGATCTCGGCACCTATCCGCTGGCCGATGGGCAGGTCTACGGCGGCGGCGAACTTACCGAAGAAGATCAGATGCCGGTGGAAGAAAGCGCGAACATGCTGATCATGATGGACGCGCTTGGCCGCGCGCAGGGCAACCAGCATCTCGCCGAGCAGTATTGGCCGCAGCTTACAAAGTGGGCTGACTACCTGCTGACGGACGGTCTCGACCCGGCGAATCAGCTCAGCACCGACGATTTTGCCGGCCACCTCGCCCACAATGCCAACCTGTCGATCAAGGCAATTGAAGGCATCGACGCTTACGCGCAGATGGCAACCAAGCTGGGCAAGATGGATATCGCCGGCAAATACGCTACTTCTGCCAGGCAGATGGCCGCCCAGTGGGCGGTGATGGCGCTGGACGGCGACCATTACAAATTGGCGTTTGATAAGCCGGGCACCTGGAGCCAGAAATACAACCTGGTCTGGGACACGCTTCTGGGCATGGATCTCTTTCCGTATTCCGTACGTAAGACGGAAATGGCTTTCTATCTGCAGCACCTCAACGAATACGGCTTACCCCTGGACAACCGCGCGGACTATACCAAGCTCGACTGGGAGTTATGGACAGCCACGTTAACCAACGAGCCGTCGCAGTTCACCGCACTGCTGGGTCCGATCGTGAAATGGCTGAGAGAAACCCCGACGCGTGTCCCGCTAGGCGACTGGTATGACACCAAGACCGGGGTCGCGCTTCACTTCCAGGCTCGCTCCGTGGTGGGTGGTGTTTTCATCAAAGCCCTTGCTGACAAAAAGCTCACGGAAAAATGGAACAGGTTTACCCCGTAGTGGCGTTGGCTTCCGCCTCGCCAGTGCCCTCAACCAGGGTGATGTAGCGGTCGATGGGTAAATTTGTAAGTCGTCTTACAACTCATTCGCGGCAATTGTGGAACCAGCGGCCCGATAGAACCCGAAAGGAACTCGAATGATCTTCAGCAATTCTCTGTTTTGTTCTTTCTCGCTTATGACCCTATCGGTGTTGACAGCAGCAATGCCGCATAGCATGGCGCAGTCCACAATCAGCGCCCCGGACCGGTGGTCTGCGCAGAAGGCAAACGACTGGTACAAGCAGCAGCCGTGGCTCGTGGGGGCCGACTTTATCCCTTCCAACGCCATCAACGAATTGGAGATGTTCCAGGCCGCGACCTTTGATCCTGCCATCAACGACAAGGAGCTGGGCATGGCCGAGAGCATTGGCATGAACACCGTCCGGGTGTTTCTGCAGGACCAGCTCTGGCAGCAGGACCCTCAAGGCTTCAAGCAGCGGCTTGAGACCTTCCTCAGGATTGCAGCCACGCACCACATCAAGCCGCTGCTCGTGCTATTCGATTCCTGTTGGGAGGTCAACCCCAAGCTCGGTCCTCAGCACCCGCCTATCCCTGGAATCCATAACTCCGGTTGGGTGCAGAGTCCCGGGAAAGTTCGCTTGCATGACCCGGCTGTAGAGCCCCAGCTGCAAGCCTATGTAACCGGCATTGTGGGCGCCTTCGCCAAGGACGACCGCATTCTGGGCTGGGATATCTGGAATGAGCCAGACAACCGCGGTGGTGACACGATCGAGGATGTTGCCGCCAAGGTGCGGCGCGTGGATGAGCTGCTTCCGAAAGCCTTTGCCTGGGCGCGTTCTGTGCATCCAACGCAGCCATTGACCAGCGGCGTGTGGGAAAATGGCAACTGGGTAGAACCCGCATTGGAAAGCGAAACCACAAAAATCCAGCTGAGCGAATCCGACGTCATCACCTTTCACGACTACGGCTGGCCTGAGGATTTCGAAGCACGCGTCAAGACTCTTCAAGCCCAGGGGCGGCCGCTCATCTGCACGGAGTATATGGCGCGTGGTGCAGGCTCCACCTTCGACGGCGTTCTTCCGGTGGCCAAGCGGTACCATGTAGGCGCAATCAGCTGGGGCCTGGTCGCCGGGAAAACCCAAACCTATCTACCCTGGGACTCCTGGCGGCGCCCCTACGTTGAACTGCAGCCAACCATCTGGTTCCACGAAGTTTTCAAGCAGGACGACACACCTTATCGCCAGCATGAAGTCGACCTGATTCGCGAACTCACCGGCCGCGGCGACCGGCGTGTCTTCACCCCAATGCCGGTATCCGGAAACTGAAAAGTGCTCAAGGCCACGGCCTGTCGGAGTGTCGCCGAGGCCTGACGATTGGACCGCCTTCACTTTTTGCTCTCCTGCTGCTCCGAGGCAGAATTCTTCAGAAGCTCAGCCACCGTGTTCAGTATCTCGCGCGACAGCGACTCATCCGATACGGCGCGGGCCAACGACATGGCTCCGACAAGCGCACTGAAAGTCAAGATCGCCCTCGACCTTGCCGCACGCTTGTCCTTGCCTGGCAGCAACCCGACAATCAACTCCAGGTCATTCCGGACTTGTTGAGACATAAGCGCGCGGGTCCGCTTATCGCTACGCGCGATCTCCGGCGCCAGCGCGCTGAAGGCACAGCCCGTACCTGGATTCTTCCGGTGCACATCGCTCAGATAGTCGTCGATCAGTTCTGCGAGCGATACCGACGGCCCGCCAGATGCGGCGGCGTCCACTCGACGCTGCCAATCGCCCAATCCGGCGCTCATCGCTTCGGCGACCAACGCGTCACGCGAATCGAAGTGCTTGTAGAAGCCGCCCACCGTCAGGCCGGCTTCCTTCATCAGATCCGCTATTCCGAACCCCGCGAGGCCCTTTTCGCGGAATCTCTTCGAGGCAATGGCAACGATGCGCTTATGAGTTCTCGCCTTTTGGGCCTTTGAATACCCTATGTGACTGTCCTCCAAAATAATCTGCAACCAAATCAGGATTACGAATCTAATCTTATATCTGGATTATAACAGTAATCCTGATTGCCTTCTTAGCGAACGCCAGGGACTGAGTCAATTCACGACCTGTTGCTCGTCTCGATGGACTTAACAATTTCCGGCTTGCAGCCTAACAGCACAGGCCATGAGTGAGATGAGAAAAGGGAGAACTAATATGCGTGCGATGAGAGCAGAAACATTCAATGGCTATAAGGAGTTGAAGCTGGTCGATCTTCCGAAACCAGCGGTCACAGACGGCAGAGTATTGGTGCGAATGACTGCGGCTGGCGTCACGCCGCTCGACCATACGATTCTCTCCGGCAAATTTCACCACTCGAAGTCGCCGCTAGTCCTAGGCAACGAAGGAGCGGGAGTGGTGGAAGAGGGGGGCGGAACGGACTTTCCCGCCGGCTCGCGCGTGATGTTCTGGGGCACCTATGGCGCCTTTGAGGACGGAACCTACAGTGAGTGGGTTGCCGTACGGAAGGAAGACCTTTGCCTGATTCCTGACAATGTCGACGACGTGAGTGCCGCATGTATTCCGGTCGCGTATCTCACCGCGCAGGTGGCTCTTACCCGGGCGGATTTTCGTGCAGGCAAGACCGTGTTTGCGCCGGCGATCGGAGGATCGGTCGGCAACGCGGTGACGCAATTGGCGCGTGCCTTGGGTGCAAAGCACGCCATCTCAAGCACGACCAATCATGCGAAAGCCGAGCAGGCGAAGGCGCTCGGATTCAATGAAGTCATCGATACTTCCCTTGAGAAGTTGGGTGACGGCGTGCGTCGTATCACAAACGGCTACGGTGCAGACATTGTCGTCGACGGAATCGGTGGTGAAGTCCTGAGCGAGGCGCTCGGAGCGCTTGCGTTGGAAGGAAGCCTCACAACCCTGGGGTATTCCGCGAGCCGTGAGACAACCATTGACGTAACAACTCTCATCGTGCCACAGACCACCATCCGGAGTCTCAACCTCTTCCTTCAACCGCATGCGGCCCTTACTGACGCTTGGAACGTGATTGTCTCCCTGCTTAAATCCGGCGCCATCAAACCGATCGTGGCGAAGACCTTCCCGCTGACCGAAGCGGCTGATGCTCTGCGTTTCCTAATTGAGGGCCGCCCATTTGGCAGAGTCGTCCTCAAAGTCTGACAGTTTTGACGAGACAAGACCGTCGATCCGTACGGAGACCGCTGGAGACGGGTGGGGTACGGCCGCGCAAACTTCGGCCACAGGGCTAACCACGTCGTGGATTGAACTGGAAACACGGAGCGAAACTCTTCTCCAGATGTTCGATGAAAATGCGTACTTTAGCGGACATCCTGCGGCTGGCAGGACGCGCTGCAAGGATTGGCACTGTTCGTTCAAACGGAGTGAGTAGACGTATAACCGTACCTTCTCTGAGTTCTGCGGCGAAGAGCCATGCTGGTGCCTGGGCAATCCCCATATGTTCCAGGACACCCATTCGCATCTGCTCAAGATCGCTCGTTCGAAAGACTCCTGTGGGGATAACCCGCTTCGCGTCTTGTCCAGATCCAAAGCTCCACGGCTGTACCGAACCTCGCTCGACAAAAACGACCGATCGAAAGTGGGGGAGGTCTTCTGGCGATCCCGGCTACGCCATATCGTGAGAGGTACTGAGGAGTGGCGACCAGAACGATCATCGTCTGCCCTAATCTTCTGGCAACTAGAGTCGAATCCGGGAGATCCCCTGAGTGGATTGCCAGGTCGAAGCCGTCTTCGATGATCGTTGTAGGACTTTCCGATGCGGCCATTTCAACTGTCATCTCGGGGTAGGCAGCAAAAAAAGCAGGCAGCTTTGAGACCATATGTAGGCGTGCAAACGTGGGGGGAACGGTAACGCGAATGAGGCCCCTCGGTGCAGTTTGGCCTCGACCGATTCGCGAAGTCGCGTTTTCAAAGTCGTCGAGAATGTGCAAAGCAGACTCGTAAAAGTCGCGACCTGGCTCAGTCAGTGCGATGGAGCGAGAGGTGCGGTGAATCAGCTCGGTGCCGAGCTCATCTTCAAGGGCGGAGATCTGTTTGCTGACGGCCGGCTGTCCAACTCCACGTTCTTTCGCGACAGCGGAGAAGCTCCCTTTTTCAATTACGCGGACGAACACCTGCATCGCATCCAATCTGTCCACATGGCCTCCCTATTCTTCTACGGAATGGATTGTATTTGTTGGAGAAGGATTCACTCTTTGAAGCTGGATTCGTTCGCCCCATCATCAGATTTATAGAATACAGACCAACAAGACCGTTGCCTCTTCTGCGCCTGCATTCCTCTTGGGAATAGATGGTATCCCCCAGAGTGCGAAATCTATTGCCAGAATGGCACATCAGATAAGAAGTCTGACAGGTTCGACCGAGATCAGTGGAGTAGTGAATTGTTCACAGAAAAGCAAAGGAGATCCATGTCTAAGTTAACCAATAAAGTGGCACTCGTTACCGGCGGTTCGCGGGGTATTGGCGCAGCGATTGCAAAGCGTCTGGCCGCCGATGGAGCCAGCGTAGCCTTTACCTACGCGAAGGACGCTAGCGCGGCCGCGGCCGTAGTCAAGGCGATTGAACAGGGCGGCGGAAAGGCTATCGCGATCCAAGCGGACGCTGCTGATGCGGAAGCAGTCAAGAACGCTGTTGAAAAGTCCGTCGCCGCCTTTGGCCGAATCGATGTGCTGGTGAACAATGCCGGCACGGCCATTCCGAAGACATTCGAGGAGACCACGCTGGAGGAGATGGATCGCATACTTGCCATCAACCTCCGCGGTGTGTTTGTCACGACGCAGGCGGCCCTGAAGCACATGAACGATGGTGGCCGGATCATCAACATCGGTTCAGCCGTAGGTGAGCGCGTCCAGACGCCTGGGCTAGTGCCCTACTCGGCAACGAAGGGGGCCGTGAAGATATTCACTCAGGGGCTGTCCAGAGAGGTCGGGAGCCGGGGCATTACGGTCAACAACGTGCAACCGGGTCCGATCGACACGGATTTGAACCCCGCATCGGGCGATTGGGCGGTACCGCAGAAGGCTGTCACAGCACTCGACCGATACGGGCGCGTTGATGAGGTCGCTGCTCTGGTCGCGTTCGTTGCCGGTCCTGAATCCTCGTACATCACCGGGGCGAATCTTACAGTCGACGGCGGAATGAATGCCTGAACCGACGAACACGTTTAGTCGTTGGGATCGAAGAAAGATGCATTGTGCAGAAGCGGTTGAGAGCCGACAACTTAAGGATGTAGCGCTCTCTTTCGGCTTCATGTGCCGCACTCCTCTAAACCGTTAACTAACACGCAAGAGAGGTGATCATGACTACACTCCAAAACAAGACTGCGCTTGTGACAGGCGCATCAAGAGGAATAGGCCGGGCGACCGCACTGGCGCTTGCCAGGGCCGGGGCCCACGTCCTGGTTCACTATGGCCGTTCTGCGCAGGAAGCTGAATCTCTCGTCAACGAGATCCAGGCGAAAGGCGGACGCGCAAATGCAATCTCGGCGGATCTCGGAACTCCAGACGGCGCGTCGCTGCTTGCCGAGCAGGTGCGCTCCATTGTCGGCGATCGATTGGATGTGCTTGTGCTCAACGCCGGAATCAGCAAGGCGGCACGCATCGCGGATTACACGGTAGAGGATTTTGACAACCTCTTTGCCACAAACGTCCGAGGTCCGTTCTTCCTGCTGCAGCAACTGCTGCCTATTCTTGCAGAGGGCTCAAGTATTGTTGTTATCTCTTCTCTCGGAGCCCGTATGGTGGTGGGCAAGCCCGGTTTAGAGAACCCTTCGATTCTTGCTTACGCCTCTACCAAAGGAGCACTTGAGACTCTCGTCAAAAACTGGGCGGCCATTCTCGGGCCGAGCGGCATACGCGTAAACGCTGTCGCACCAGGAGTAATCGACACGGATATGTCGAGTTTTACAAAAACTGAAGCGGGACGCGAGGCCGCGATGGGGATGCAGGCCTTGAAGCGAGTCGGCAAACCCGAGGATGTTGCCGACGTAGTCGCTTTTGTGGCGTCCGATGCGGCGCGCTGGATCACGGGGGCCAGTATTCCCGTCGATGGCGGTTCGAAGCTTTAACTGACAAGGTGAGCAGTGCAATGCGTACCAGGTCGAGCAACGACAAGGAGATCAGAATTCCGGGCGGATCAATGTGCCCGCAATTGCTGCTTGACCGCATCTCGTACACAACGGACAGCGGGAGCCAGTCTCCCGATATGCTTGGAATGCAGTATCCAGATATTTTGCATTGGAGAAAGCCCTTTCACGGTGACCGGCTTGATGCGTTTGCGCAAGGCAGACGATTGAAATACCTGCGGGATCATCAACCCCAATCCCACACCGTCGGAGATCAATGAAAGCTGCAACTCGTAGCCTTCTGCCTCAACTGCAGAAACAAATGGCAGACCCCGCTCCAGGAACGCCGCTTCGAGCAATTGACGAGCGCCACATCCATGGGGATTCAGAACCCATGCATTCGAAGCAAGCTCTTCCAATGTCGCGGGCTGCGACAGGCGCGTGGATTTTGCCGCAACAATCGTGAAGGGAACCTCTCCAATGCACTCTGACATCAGGGAGGAGGGTGGCGTGCTCCCCTCGGGTAGGAACACAACTGCGCAGTCCAGGGCACGAGTGGCGAGGCGCTCTAATAGCACTCCGCTCCATTGCACGAACGCTCGAATCCGCACCTTCGGGAACTCGGTGCGAAGACGCTTGATCGGTGACCCTATTGCAAGATCCCCAAGCGTCCTTGACATGCCAAAACGAAAATCGCCCGAAGGTTCACCCCCATGCATGATTCCCGTCTTCAAATCGTTCACGGAACTCAGTACCGGCTTTGCGAACTCGTAGGTCTCCTGTCCGGAGCGAGTAGGCTGCAGGGGTCGGGTCTGGCGGTCAAGCAGCGGTAAGCCGAGCACATCTTCCAGGTTCTGAATTCTGCGTGTAACGGCCGACTGGGTGAGATGAAGATGAGCAGCTGCCGCCACGATCGAACCGCGATCCACGACAGAAACGAAAGCTTCCAGATCAATCAGGTTCATGAGCTTT
Source organism: uncultured Acidobacteriaceae bacterium (assembly GCA_963796145.1). GTDB lineage: Bacteria > Acidobacteriota > Terriglobia > Terriglobales > Acidobacteriaceae > PALSA-350. The sequence goes on from CAWCKO010000005.1 coordinate 18,037, forward strand.
TATCCCCTTGTGCATGTCTTTTCTGATGCTCTTGCTCGACCCCACGATTCCTCATTCGCGATCGCCATATGCGCATCTCGCATAATGAGTATTAAAACGTTTCATGGTTCGCACTATGTACAAGTTGAATCTATCACTCCATGACCGGCTACCGAGAGATGGGGCGCAGCAACACTCAAGGAGAAGCGAAGCGGATGCCGCTTACAGGCGCTGCGAAGCTGAGGACATAGGCTATGTGGATCGTTAGACTGGCTCTCAATCGACCTTACACGTTCATCGTCCTGTCGCTGCTCATTCTCCTGTTGAGCCCGGCCGTTATTCTCCGCACGCCCACGGACATCTTTCCCAATATCAATATCCCAGTGATCGCTGTCGCGTGGACTTACACAGGGCTCAATCCCGAGGATATCGAGGCGCGGTTGACCACGCCTTACGAGAAGGGTCTGACAACACTCGTCGATAACATCCAACACATTGAATCGACCAGCTACAACGGCGTCTCCGTGGTAAAGATTTATCTCCAGCCTGGAACGAGCCTCGATACAGCAAATGCGCAAGTCGTGGCACTGGGCGGGTTTGAACTGCGATTTCTTCCTCCGGCCATCCAGCCGCCGGAGATCATCAATTTCAGCGCGTCCAGCGTACCGATTGTCCAGCTTGGGCTCTCCGGAAAGGGAATGTCCGAGCAGGCGCTCAATGATGAGGGGTTCAACTTCCTGCGGCCCCAGCTGATCACCGTGCCCGGCGTAGTAATCCCCTTTCCGTATGGCGGCAAACAGCGGCAGGTGATGATCAATATGGATCAGAATCAAATGCAGGCAAAAGGGGTTTCTCCGACCGATGTCCTGAATGCCGTCAACGCGCAAAACCTGATTCTACCTTCAGGCACGGCGAAGGTCGCCGAAAGTGAACTGGACGTGCGCATGAACGTGGCCCCACGCACCATCGCCGCGCTCAACAACGTCCCGATCAAGCAGGTTGGCAATACGACAATTTATTTGAGAGAAGTAGCGCGCGTGAGTGACGGGTTTGCCGTGCAGACGAACGTAGTCCGTCAGGATGGCCACCGCGGTGTGCTGGTCACGATTCTCAAAGCCGGAACGGCATCGACTCTGAATGTCGTCTCCGGAATTAAACAGATGCTTCCACGTGCTGCATCGATTCTGCCCCCGGAGATGAAGATCACCCCCCTCGCCGATCAATCGGTTTTCGTGCGCAGCGCCATCAGCGGCGTAATCCGTGAAGGCGTGATTGCCGGGGCACTGACAGGATTAATGATTCTGCTCTTTATAGGCAGTTGGCGAAGCACAGTCATCATTGCTGTCTCGATTCCGCTGTCCATTCTGACCTCCATCCTCATCCTGAGTTTTCTTCACGAAACGATCAACATCATGACGCTTGGCGGCCTCGCTCTCGCGGTCGGCATTCTGGTCGATGATGCCACGGTCGTGATTGAAAACATCAACCGCATTTTGGAAGAAGGACATGAAACGGATATCAAGCAGGCCATTCTAGACGGCTCCCAGCAGGTCGCAGTACCGGCGCTGGTTTCGACGCTCTGCATTTGCATCGTCTTCATGCCGTTGTTCCTGCTCGGTGGTGTGGCGCGTTACCTCTTCGTTCCCTTGGCGGAAGCAGTAGTTTTCGCCATGCTTGCGTCCTACTTCTTCTCTCGAACGCTGGTGCCGACGCTCGCCATGTACATGCTCAAGCTGAATGAGAGCCAGGGCGGGTCGCGCAATCCGCTCGTGCTGTTTCAAAGAAAATTCGAGCAGGGCTTCGCCAGAGTGCGGAGCGCGCACGAACGTCTGTTGGCTCGTCTGATCACGCACCGCAAGGTCTTCATTCCAGCATTTCTCTTGCTCTGCCTCAGCGTCTTTCTCCTGGCGCCTTGGCTCGGCCAGGACTTCTTCCCCAATACGGATAGCGGTCAATTCAGCCTGCACATCCGCGCCAAGACCGGAACACGCATTGAGGACTCTGCACAGCTTGCCGATCTGGTAGAGAACTCCATTCGCAAAGAGATACCGCCGGAAGAAATAGAAAGCATTCTGGACAATATCGGCCTGCCATTTAGTCCCTACAACCTGATGCATTCCATATCGGGGGTGATCGGCGCCAATGATGCCGATGTGCTGGTGTCGCTGCGTAAGAATCACCGCCCCACGGCGAATTATGTTCGCGCTCTTCGTCAAGACCTTCCCCGCGAGTTTCCCGGGACAACCTTCTATTTTCTACCTGCCGACATCGTGACCCAGATTCTCAACTTTGGTCTGCCCGCGCCGATCGACGTCCAGATCGAAGGAAACAACCTTCAGGTCAATCACGATATTGCCGAGAACATCATGACAGAGTTGCACCGGGTCCCCGGATTGACCGACCTGCATATCCAACAGCCGCTCGATTATCCGACGCTCGATGTAGCAGTGGACCGGACCAAAGCATTGCAGGCGGGATACCGGGAGATAGACGTTGCTTCGAGCGTGCTGAATTCGCTGAGCGGGAGCTTCCAGATCACGCCAATGTTCTTTGTCAACTGGAAGAACGGCGTGAACTACAACCTGGTTGCGCAGACCCCGCAATACCGGATCCAGTCGATCAAGGACATCCAGAATATCCCCATCGCCGGGGGCCCCAAAGGCAGTCCGGAGATTCTTGCGGATGTTGCTTCGATGAAGCGCGGAAGCGAGGTGGCTGTCATCAACCACTACAACATCCGCCGCGTAATCGATATCTACGGGACGCCGCAGGATCGCGATCTCGGCGCGGTGAGCGGTGATGTGCAGCGCATCGTCGACGCCCATCGCAAGTCGTTGCCGCGCGGGACGTTCATCACCATACGCGGGCAGGTGGAAACCATGCATGCGTCGTATACCGGCTTGATCAGCGGACTTGTATTTGCCATTGTGCTGGTGTACCTGCTGATCGTGGTTAACTTTCAGTCCTGGCTGGATCCCTTCATCATCATCACCGCTCTTCCTGCAGCCATGGCGGGCATCGTTCTCATACTCTTCTTCACCCACACCACACTCAGCGTCCCGGCGCTCATGGGGGCGCTGATGTGCGTTGGAGTTGCTACGGCCAACAGCATTCTTGTTGTCTCCTTCGCCAAAGACAGGCTGTTAATCCACGGCGACGGGGTGAAAGCTGCGCTTGAGGCTGGCTCCACGCGGTTCCGGCCAGTCATCATGACCGCTCTCGCCATGATCATCGGCATGGTGCCGATGGCCCTCGGTCTTGGCGATGGCGGCGAGCAGAATGCGCCTCTGGGACGCGCTGTCATCGGCGGACTGCTATGCGCCACGATAGCAACGCTTGTCTTTGTGCCGTCAGTCTTTGCGCTATTTCACAAACCTTCCCAAGCCGGTTCTTTAATTGGGGAATCCCACACTTCTATAAAGGAAGACCCCGATGTTTCACAAGATCATGGTCGCCTATGACGCCTCACCCGAAGCCTCTAGAGCCCTCCAAGTCGCGATCGACCTGGCAAGGGCGACCGGAGCAGACCTCGGGGTGGTCACAGTCCTGGAACCGCTCCCGTCTTACTATTCGTTCGCGTTGTCTGCGGCGTCGGTCCTCGATTGGAGAGAGAACAGCCGGGCACGATGTGTCCAACTTCAGGCAAGGGCACGACGACGGGCCGCAGCCGCGGGATTGTATCTCGATACAGACCTGATTACTGGGGACAAGGTCGGCGGCATCCTCGAATGTACGCGGAGATACCAGTCCGATTTGCTCGTTGTGGGAATGCGAGACCATACCTGTCTGACGGACGGCACGGCGATGGAACTGACCGAACATGCCCCATGCGCGCTGCTGCGAGTCCGATGATCTGGGCGATGCTCTTGTTCAAAGAGCAGAGATGGCGAAGGTCGCAGAACAGTAAGCACAGTCTTCAGTCCGGGGTGCTTATCCCCAAACGAAGTCTAGAGTCAATTCATCGTCTATCGCGGAGCCACAATTCATGACACGGAATGAGTCGAACCAAACGCAAACAGTTGCTTCAAGGCCTGGTCCCTCGCGAACTGCCGGATGGTGGACTATCGCCGTCGGAATAATACTCGTCCTTTACGTGGCCTACGCAGTCTTTGAAGGCATTCATTCGCGCGTGGAGGCCAAGGGCATCCTGCACCAGGTGGCAATGAACTCCGCCATACCCTCTATCAACGTTGTCTATCCGAAGGGCGGAGCCGAGGCGGAAGAAATTGAGTTGCCAGGCAATACACAGGCATTCACCGACACGCCGATCTACGCCAGGACCAATGGATACGTAAAACACTGGTACGTGGATATTGGTGCACGGGTTAGGCAGGGCCAGCTTCTGGCCGTAATCGAGACGCCAGAACTCGATCAGCAGTTACAGCAGGCCAGGGCCGACCTGAAGAATGCTGAGGCGAACCTGCAGATTGCGGGCATTACCGCGGACCGCTGGCAAAATCTGCTGAAGACTGACTCCGTCTCGCACCAGGAAACGGACCAGGCCGTGAGCGACCTGCATGCGAAGGAGGCGTTGGTCGATTCCAACAGGGCAAACGTCGACCGCCTGGAGCAGCTGCAGTCTTTCGAACGTATCGTCGCACCCGTTGACGGTGTTATCACCGCTCGCAATACAGACATCGGGGCGTTGATCCAAGCCGACACTACCTCTCCCAAGGAAATCTTTCATCTGTCTGCTATCCAAAAGCTGCGCATCTACATCCCGGTCCCCGAAGTTTATGCCTCTTCCGTGAAGACCGGAGACAAGGTCGAGGTGACCCTGGACGCCTTCCCCGGACAGACGTTTACGGGAACGCTGGTGCGCAACGCGAATGCGATTGACTCCGCCTCGCGAACGTTGAATGTTGAGGTCGACGTCGACAATTCAAGCGGACGACTGATGCCGGGAGCCTACGCTTTCGTGCATTTCAAAGTTCCAGCTACGAATGGAGCCATCACCATACCGTCGAACGCCCTGCTCTTCCGCACCGAGGGCTTGCGCGTTGGCGTAGTCCGAAACTCTCATGTGGCACTTCTTCCTATCACCATCGGCCAGGACTATGGCGATGCCGTAGAGGTCCTTTCCGGACTCACTGTGCGGGATGCCGTGATCGTAAATCCTTCGGACTCGCTCGCAAATGGAGCACAGGTCCAGGTCGAAAATAAGGTCGAAAACCAGGTCGAAAACCAGGGCGAAAACAAGCCGTCCCAGGGAATACGGAAATGAGACGCTATCTTCTTACCGGCGCAGGCGCGGCCACCCTGCTGTTGTCCGGGTGCATGGTTGGCCCCAAATATGTGAAGCCGGCAGCACCGCTGGCCCCAGGCTTCAAGGAGACGACCGCCTGGAAAGAGGGCGATGGCTGGAAGATAGCCAAACCCAACGAAGCCCTGCCGCGCGGCAAGTGGTGGGAGCTCTACGGCGACGCAAAGTTGAACGAATTGGAAGAGCAGGTCGACCCCTCCAATCAAACCTTGAAGATCGCCGAGGCAAACTTTCGCCAGGCCCGCACGGCAATCCGTTTCAATCGCGCCGCCGAAGCGCCGACCATCGGGACCTCACCCAGCATTTCTGCGGTACGAGCTTCCGCCAATCAGCCCTATTTCCCGTCAAGCCTGGCAAACAATGGTTCAGGAGATTTCACTCTTCCCTTCGATCTCTCCTATGAGATTGATCTATGGGGAAGGATCCGCCGCACTGTGACTGCGGCAAGAGAAGAAGCGCAGGCAAGTGCTGCGGATCTTGAGACCGCGCGGCTGAGCCTGCACGCCGAACTCGCGTTTGACTACTTCGAAGTGCGCAGTGCCGATGCACAGGAGGATCTTCTCATCGACACGGTCGGCGCGTATAGCAGGGCGTTGGAGTTGACGAAGAATCGATTTCTGGGCGGGGCTGCTCCGAAATCGGATGTTGCACAGGCGCAGACGCAGGTCGATGCGGCTCGCGTCCTCGCCACGGACATCACGGTGCAGCGCGCACAATACGAGCACGCTCTGGCGATTCTCATCGGCAAGCCACCCGCTGCCTTTAGCCTGTCGCCTGTCCCACTCAACATCCAGCCGCCCCAATTACCCTCTGCGCCCGTCGTCTTGCCGGCGCAGTTGCTGGAGCGGCGACCAGATATTGCAGCGGCCGAGCGTCGCATGGCGGCGGCCAACGAGCAGATTGGAATAGCCCAAGCGGCCTACTATCCGACCCTCAATTTGGCTGCTTCCGTCGGTCTTGAAGGCTCGTCCCTGTTGAACTGGTTCAATTGGCCCAGTCGTTTCTGGGCGGTTGGACCAGGCTTGTCCGAAACCCTTTTCGATGGCGGAAGACGCCGGGCCACCACGGAGTCGGCAAGAGCAGGTTATGACGCCTCTGTTGCCAACTATCGCCAATCCGTATTGACGTCATTCCAGCAGGTGGAGGACAACCTCGTCGTTCTGCGCGTGCTGAGCACGGAATCTGTGCAGCAACACGAAGCGACGGCTTCAGCGGAGGAGTCTCTCCGTCTCTTTCAGAACCGTTATGCGGGCGGCGTCGACACCTATCTCCAGGTCGTTACTTCGCAAACCACCGCTTTGTCGAATGAGCGAAATGATATCGACCTGATGAGACGCCGACTCGAAGCAAACGTGCTGCTGATCAAAGCCCTGGGCGGAGGATGGGATGTCTCGAATCTCCCCAGGCTCTGAGGCGTGTCCTGATGGTCGGAAGAGCAACCTGAGTGACCTCGCGTTGACGCATGCCATGGCCACTTGCGCAGGATATCCCCGGTTGCGGCTCCAGGCGTTTGCGCAATGGTCGCCTACGCTCCTGGATCGACTCCTAAACCGTACGATCGATGCCCCCGTCGTGTTTCTTCCCGAAGGAGGCACTCCGCCTGGTTCTTTAGAAGGCCCCGAAACTGGGAAAATAGCCATGCCAACTGGAGTTTTCGCAGATACACCTCCTGAATCGCTGGGGCCAAAGAGCGCTTGGCCTTACTTTCTCGTCTTACACCTCGACCATTTCGCAACTTTGGTGTGTTACCTGGTTGCGGACCCGACGCTGGTGGAATGTGTGATGACGCGCGCAGTTGCCCGGCTTGAGAGCACGCCTTTTGACGCATCTGATGCTTTAGTGACCTACACACAGGCGCGACGCACGCTGATAGAGGAGGCAATGGCGGTGCTAAACCGCTGCGAGGGTTTGTCGCGACGCTCGGGCCGGAGAAGCTCTGCAACCCGCCCGACTTTCAAGGGCTCGCATCCCTATTGAGAGACTAAGTGCTTCCAACATTGAGACGCGGTAAACACTAAGACTGATCTAGTTTTTAGCCCTCGGCATCTTCCTCAACCCGAGCAGAATCCTGCGACTGGGAAATTCGGGGACAGGTCCGGACTGACTCTAAAGAAATCATGCCCGGCAAGCGAACAAAGGCGACTGTCCCCTTAATTTCCGGCTACAGAGTAGTGCCTTGAAGGTTGCAGGTCACTTTGTTATTCCAGTCAACGAATGCGCCATTTGGATTGTCCTGCCATGCCCACACATGCAGTTCGTAAAAGGTGTCCAGGCCGTATCTGTTTGGGCTGGGAATCAACTGCAATAGCTGCTGATAGAGCTGCGGCGGAGCCGCATTCTTCTTTGCCCAGGTGGCTGCGTCCACAATGAACTCGACGCCAACCAGGCGCATGCTTCCTCCCCCCAGAGGCTCATAAATCAGGGCCTGGGGCTGCGTGGCATCGACCTCTCCGTTCAATAGACTTGGGTTCAGGTAGTGCACCCCCATGGCGCCATGATCTTGCCCCGAGACACAGCCAAGGACGGGTTGATACCCGGCACTGATAGCAGCGTTGACATTGATGTACTTTTGCGTGGCCTGCCGTACAACCTGGACAAGCTCCGGCGGGGCTTGCGTGGACTCTGAGTGATCCATGGGGGTGCCGCTCTGGGAGAAGAGAGGCGTGGTCATGGCGAAGCTGCCCAGCAACACCATGCGCAGCGTAAGGCTTGCCGCATGAGTGGCAGCCCTGATTCGTTTGTTCATTGCATTTTCTTCCTGCATCGTTTTGCTCCTGTCGTAATTTGGAGAGCCGCGGTGTCATGAACATTTGTTTGCGGCCGGTGACCGGTCTCCATCTGATTAATCGCAATCCGAGCCGGAAAGACGACACTAGCAGAACTTATTCTTTTCTTGGCTCACTCCGCCGTGGTCGGATCAATGGTCGAGGAAACGCGCGAGATCCGGTTAGCAGGAAAGCCTCCCAAACGAGCGTGTTCGCGAATCGCAGCTTCGTCGGGCGCCAGATAAACACAGTAGATCTTATCTTCAGTTACGTAGCTATGCACCCACTGAACCTGGGGACCGATCGTCCGCAGTGCGCTGCAGGAGGTCTGTGAGGCTGCTCGTAGCTGTTCCGGGGTTGCGCCGCCTATTGCGGGAATCTCTCTCTCGATCACAAACTTCGGCATGGATGTTTTCTCCTCTCATGTGAGGGCCCGGCGCAAAACCCTGCGAGCAGGGGTCGCCAGGCCACTATGGGAGAAAACGAAAAGGAGCGGTGAAAGACGTCAGCGCGAAAACAAGTGCCGGCCGTCAGCGCATCGGCAAGCGACTATTTGTCAGTTGACGGGCGCTCTGCGTGTCAGGTTGATCGGAGCCCAGCGTGGTCTGCAGATTCGCATAGGCTTTGCGAGCTGCGAGCTGAGCTTCGTCCGGCTTACCTTCGGCTTCGAGAGCCAGGGCCAGCGCCAGATAAGCGCGGCCAACATTGCTCGACAGGATGCTTGGATCCTCCCGGTCTTCAAGAAGTTTGATCGCGCGCCTCGCGTCGGATACGGCCTCCTCCCGCTGTCCACTTTTGAGGTCGATGCCGGATTTGCTCACCAGAAGAGTCGAAAGAAGGGCCGCGCATTGCCCGATTCTTCGAATGGAGGCCTCATCGAGCTCCACCGCCTCCTTCGCGAAATGGGCGGCGGATGGAAGATCGCCTCGCCCAAGCGCAATGCGGGCTCTTGCCGAAGACAGCTCCGCAAAGACGTAATGCTCTGGTGCATATCGTTTCCGCAGCCTCTGCTCCAACTCATCCAGCTGCCGGGTTGCCTGGGCGAACGCATGCGCGTCAGTAAACATCTTCGCCTGCATTAGCTCGGTATCATCCGCAAGGACATTGTCATTCAACTCATGCGCCTTTTTGGATGCGAGGACAAAATACTCGTGCCGCTTCGGTCCTTTGTCCTAGTTCCTGCAGTAAGCCCGCGTAGTTGAGCAAAAGGTCAGGAGCGACGGCACTGTTGGTTTCATCATTGCGACTGATATCGAGCGCGCGCCGATAGAGTCGTTGCGCCTCGAGCTCGCGTCCGTCGTAGCTCAGGGTGAGCGCCCAGTCGTCGAAGAGTTTCACTGCCTTCTGGGAATCGTCGTATCCGAGAGTGGTCATCAGGTCGGATGCTTGTTGAAAGATGGTTTCGGCCTCGCGAAAGTTGCCGGCATCTCCCAGAACCGTGGCCAGATTGACCAGGATATTGAGCCCCTCGAGATTCCATTGCACCGGCGACCGCTGGATGGCCTGCTCTGCTGCGCGCGCGCGCGCGATGGCCTCTTGCGAATTCCCATTGCGATACGCGACCTCACTGCCATGAAGCAGGCAAGCGGCGCGCTCAGACGCGAACTGCGGCGCGTTCCCCAACTCGCGCAGGCCTTCCTGGTAAAGCGCCTCCGCTCGCGACAACTCGCCTATAGGGACCATGGCCCCGGCAAGAACACAGGAGGCCTTGGCACGAACGGAGGGCTCCTTCAAATCGCGCGAAACGCGATAGGCCGCGTTGAGCACGCGCAATGCGTTGTCGTTTTCGTCTTCGCTCGAGTACTGGTTGCCCAGCGAAAGCTGCAGCTCCACGTGATTGGCAGCGTCAGGATTACGTTCATGCTCAATTACGCGCTCTTCCCGCTCCAGCAACTGGTCGACAGCCAGCGGTTTGCCCATGGGCGCGGCATTGCTGAGCAAAAGCTCATTGAGGTCGGTCATGCGCTCGGCTCGCGCCAGTTGCCGCAGCGCCAGGTCGCGCTGGATCGCGTGCTGTTCGCGCTTGCAGAAGCATTCCGGTGATGCCGGTGGCCACACCCATAAGCGCCAGCAGAACGATGAATAGGCCTGCACGGTGGCGGCGAGCGAATTTTCCGGCACGGTACATGAGTGTGTCGGGCCGTGCTTTGATCGGCTCGCACTTCAGGTAACGGCGTAGGTCGTCTGCAAACGCCCCGACGGATGCATAACGTTCGCGGGGATCTTTCTTGAGTGCCTTGGCCAGGATGGTGTCCAGGTCCCCGCGCAGCACGCGGCGAAGCTTCTCCACCGAAGCGCTGCGCAGCAGGGCACGAGCTGCGCTGTCGTCAGCGCCGGTCACCGCCATGGCCACGGCGTCGGAGGGGCGCAACGGTTCGGACTCGACGATGGTTTTTACCAGCTCCGCGGGCGAGCTCTGGCCCTCAGCGGAAGGATGCCGCCCAGTGAGCAACAGGTAGAGCAGCACGCCCAACGCATAAACATCCGTGGATACGGTGATTGCCTCGCCTTTCAGTTGCTCGGGAGCAGCGTACTCGGGCGTCAGCGCGGTTCCACCGATGGTAAAGGCTGTCTGCCGTTCCGGGTCGTTCTCGGCCTCGATCAGCTTGGCGATTCCGAAGTCCAGCAACTTGACGTCGCCGTCCTTACGCACCAGCACGTTGGACGGTTTGAGGTCGCGATGCACAATCAGGTTGGCGTGGGCCGCGGCGACCGCATCGAGTACCTGAAGGAAAAGGCGGATGCGCGTGTGAAGATCAAGCTGGCGCTGATCGCAGTAGCGGTCGATCTGGTCGCCGTCAACATATTCGAGCACAAGATAGGGTTGCCCGGCGGCGGTGACGCCCGCGTCGATCAACTCGGCAATATGACGGTGGGCAAGCAGCGCGAGTATCTTGCCTTCGCGTTTGAACCGGTCTTCGCCCTCTTTTCCCAGCAGCGCGATATTGAGAAACTTCAAGGCTACCTGGCGTTCGAAACGTCCATCGTTGCGCCGGGCCAGCCAGACGCTCCCCATGCCACCCTGGCCGATCTGTGAAACGACCTCGAAGGCTCCAATCGTTTGCCCTGCCAACGTTGCGGCCGTCGATGGTAAATCGACGACACCGGTTTCCAGGAATCCATCAGAAGCGAGGACGCTGTGTTCGAGAAGGAGTAGTTCCAGCCGGTAGGCGATCTCGGGCTCCTGGGCCTTGATCCATGTCGTGGCGCTCCTCTCCCTCCAATGCAAGCGCCTGGTCGAGCAGCGGGCTGAGCAGGCGCCACTCGTCTTTCCACTCAGGAGAAGCCGGTTTAGTCATGGCGCGCATTTCCCACGGATGCTTTGGTGCAGGTAGATGCGGGCCTTTTCCCATTTCCGCTGCACCGTACGCTCTGAGATCATCTGCATCGCGCCGATCTCTGCGAAGGAGAACCCGCAGAAGAACTTGAGGTCGACGAGTGTGGCGAGCTCGGGCTCAACCAGGGTCAGTTCCTCCAGTGCGTCGTTGATCAGAGCGAGCTCCCTCGCGTCGACTGGATTTTCCAGGTTATCGAGCGTGATCGCAGTGATGTGATAGCGGCCACCTTTTTTCGCGCTGTTGCGAGCACGCGCGTGATCGATGATGAGCCCTCGCATCACGCGCGCAGCATAGGCCATGAAGTGAGCGCGGTCAGGAAACGAGTGGTCCGCACCCTTGGCCATGTTCAGGTAGGCCTCGTGTAGCAGAGTGGTGGCGCCGAGGCGCCCCGGAATAAATTGGCCGGCTAATTGCCGTCTCGCCAATCGGTGCAGTTCGGAATACAACGTGCTGAAGAGCACGTCTCTCTGGGGATGTTTCGCCGGGGAACCTGTTGCTGCCAAGATCGACCTCCGCGAGCGAGGATGCCTTTGGGCGCGTCTACAGTATAGGCGCGTCTCGCTCCAGCTGCGACAAATCGAAGATTCGAAATGCTCTTAATGGGGAAATCGAGAATTGGGGGCAAAAGACGACACTTGCGTTTGGGACTTATACAGAATGCACGATTCGATGCGGCCAGCTGTAAATGCTGGCGGAGAGTGTGGAAGTGCGGCTCAGATATGGCCAAATTCGATGCCTTCAACCATCAAGTTCGCCCATAAAAACGTCGTAAAACGCCTGCAAACGAGAATGCCTTTCCTGAGCCATCCGGCTTCCAGCTCGTGTTTGGAAACCTGTTGCTAGTCGGAGAAGCTTCATCGGGAAGTGGTCGAGGGCATAGCGGCGATCATCCAGGTCCCGTTCTTTCCCTTGAGGGTCGAGGGCATCATAGAGCTTGGAGCCCATGCGACCCGCAGTATAAAAACAACGAGCTATGCCTACGGCGCCGATTGCATCCAGCCGATCAGCATCCTGAAGGATGCGTCCCTCCAAGCTTCTAGGTGTTAGCCCAGCAGAGTAGCTGTGGGTCTGAATCGCGTCGGTGACGGCTTCGACCTCCAAAGAACTCCATTGCAACTCCTTCAATATCTGTTCCGCTTTTGCAGCTGAAAGGCGCGAGGCTTGTTCACGAAGTGGCGAATCCTTCTGGACTGCCACGCAATCATGCAATATGACCGCTGCTGCCAGCAACCGCAAATCGCCACCCTCTTCCGCCGCAATGAGCCGTGCCGTGCGCCACACACGATTCAGATGAGATATGTCGTGAGAGCCATCGTTGGAAGCATCAAGCACCCGGGAAAGCTGTTGGAAGAGCTGCTGGAAGGGAGAAAATGTATCGACTGCCATACACGATAGTTTATTCCAGCTCGACTACACTTCTGCCAGGAGGAAACATGCAGAAGAAGGTGCTGGAACTGTTATCAGGACGACAGGGCCAGCTGCAGACGGCCTCTTTCCTGCGGGCTATCGACTTCCAGCCTCCCTCCGGGGCCTTCGAGGTAAGGGTATAGCCATCGTGGACGACGTTATGACGACATGAGGCGTAGTAGAATCGCCGGGAAAGTTCAGGGGGATCAATGCTTCGGGATCTTATCTTTGCAGTCCGAGGGCTGTTCCGAAACAAAGTATTCGCGACGTCGGCAATATTGACCATTGGGCTGGGGATTGGTTCAAGCGTCGTGATGTTTACCGTGTTTAGCGCAGTTCTTCTGCGGCCATTGCCCTATTCCGACCCCGGCCGGCTTGTGGTCATCTGGGAAACTAAGCAACAACTGAAGGCAGATCGCGTAACGGTAGCAGCGCCCAACTTCGAAGATTGGCGTGCGCAGAACCATGTTTTTCAAGGTATGACTTTGGTAGAGGGAGGGTTGTACCACCTGGCGAGGCCCACCGGGACCGTAAATATCACTGCTCTCCGGGCAGACGGTGATTTCTTCCACGTTCTCGGCATGAGCGCCCATGTCGGCCGTACCCTCAACATGGAAGACGTCCGGTCGAATTCAGATGTTTTAGTCCTGAGTGACGCGTTGTGGAAGAAGGAGTTCGGAGGCAATGCAGACGTAATCGGCCAGACAACGAGACTTGACAATGTCACCTATACCATTGCGGGTGTGTTGCCACCTGACTTTTATTTTCCCGTCGCGAAGCATTGGGACGCCGTAGTCCCACTGCGGACCAATGCACAGGAGCAGGGTGATAGACAGGCCCATACCTATGGGGTTGTTGCACGTTTGCGGAAGCGCGTAAGCCTGAGGCAGGCGCAGGCAGAAATGGACACGATCACCCGCGGATTGGCGGTCAAATATCCAACCTCGAACGCGGGCTCGGATGTAAAACTGGTCCCCCTCAGAGAAGAGGCCGTAGGAAATGTGCGCGCGGTACTCACGGCTATCTCGGGCGCAGTCGGACTGTTGCTTCTCATAATGTGTTCCAACGTTGCGATGCTCTTGTTGGTAAGGTCAGCGGGGCGAAAGAAGGAGATCGCTATCCGCACAGCCATGGGTGCCAGTCGCAGAAGGCTGCTCACACAATTGTTGATCGAAAACCTGCTGCTGGCGTCACTAGGCGGATTGCTTGGACTGGCGCTGGCCTGGAGTTGTGTGCCGCTGCTTCGCGCCATGCCGGTCAACTTACCTGGTCTTAGCCGGGCCTCGATTGACTGGCGCGTTCTCGTATTCTCACTACTAACCATTATGGCCTGTGTCAATCTATTTGGACTTGCGCCAGCTTTGGATTTAGTGCGGAAACATGCTGGTCCCATCTTGCAGAACGTTGGCCGCCAGTCACTGGTTGGAGGAGACAAGAGCACGGTTCGAATTCTCCATGCTTTTGTGCTGCTCGAAACGACGTTCGCTATCGTGCTATTGACCAGCGCCGGATTGCTCGCTGGCAGCTTGTGGAAATTGATCAACGTAGACCCAGGATTTGCTACGCAACGTGTAGTAGCAGGCGACTTGTCTCTTGCGCTGATACCGCAGCCAGATCCGCACTACGTAATTTCTTTTTACAATAGCCTCCTGGAACACTTGCGGCAGTTCCCAGAAGTCGCTGCCGCTGGGTTCACAACCAATCTTCCAATCGGCGGTCGGGGCTGGGATATGTTCTTTTCCATCGAAGGGCGCCCGCTCTTGCCGGACGAAGTTCTGGATACTGCCCAGCGGATTGTAAGTGCTGGATATTTCCAAACCATGGGGATCCCTCTGTTGGCTGGACGGTTTTTCGACGACCACGACATCCATGACGGAGAACCAATTGCAGTTGTGAATGATGCCTTTGTGCGACGCTATTTTCCGGACAGAAGTCCCATTGGGCATCGTGTGAAGTTGGGCCGTCCTGAGGACAGCGGGCTACCATGGTTTTTTACCATTGTTGGAGTTGTTGGAAACGTCAGGTATCGCGACCTGGAAACCTCCTCATCTCCTGAGATGTACATGTGCTTATCGCAGATGGTAGGTAGCCTTCGGAGGATGACACCGGACGCAGCGACCCTCGTCGTGAAGTCACGCCACTCAGCAGGTCTTCTTCCAAGTATGATTCGCGACGAAATAGCAAAGATGAATGGCCAGGTCATTGTGACGGATGTTCGTACCATGGACTCTGTGCTCTCCGAATCAATTACTCCGCTTCGGTTCAACGTCGAACTCTTCTCTCTCTTTGGAGGGTTCGCTCTAGTTCTTGCCTGGATCGGCATCTATGGTGTCATGACATATGCGACCGTGATGCGCATACGGGAGATTGCGATACGGATGGCCCTGGGTGCCTCCCCTCATAGCATTCTACGGCTCGTGATGGGGAGGGCTACGCGCCTTGCAGCAGCCGGCATTTTTCTCGGGTTGTCGGTGTCATGGTTCTCCACTCGTCTTCTCCGCTCGGTCCTATATGGCATTAGCCCACACTCAACTGCAGTTCTGGTAGCTGTCTCTCTTGTGGTCTGTTCGGCGGCGGCGTTGGCCAGCTATTTGCCGGCACGTCGCGCCATGGCAGTCGACCCGAATGTGATCTTGAGAAGCGAATAATGAAGTAGAAAGTGTCAATTTCCTTCGCCTCGATGACGCTACTTCTAATGTTCCTGGCTTACGGCTTGGAGAATAGGCTCCAGGAAGCGACCGTATTTGCTGAGGGCTTCTTCATCGTTATGGGCGATCGCTGTTTTTACGGCGTTCGCGGTGGCGGGTGTCACGATTTCAAGTCGGCCGACAAAGCAACGAACGAGTTGTCCTGGTGCCGGATCGACAGTGAGAGGCAAGATGTTGTCGATGAACCCACGCGGCACGATGTAGATCAGGCGACTGCCTTCTTCAAACCAGGAGTCCTTCCAAGTCTCAATCATGGCGTGGGCCTCGTCTCGATATAGACCCTGACCGACGAGGATTTCTTCCAACTCGCCATAGAGAGAATCTACGCTTCCGTTCAGCACCGGAGGGTCCATCGTTTCATCGGTGAGCGCGCCAGTTAAACGATAGCCGACTCGTTCCCCGCGGCGCTCAAAAAGAATGGCGTTCGAAATCTGCGTCTCCGCCAAGACTTTTGACCACAAGCTTTCCTTCGGAGGTCAATTTAGCTGAAATCGGCAATGAGCTGGCGGAAACTCCTCGATAGAAGAGGAATTTCTCTTGCTGCTCCCCCGCACTGGTCTGTACGCAGAGCGGCGAGGAAGCGGTCTCGCGAGCAGCGTAGTAGCGATTCGACTGCACTTCGCTCGGGAACTCGCCGGCTAGATTCGGAGAAACGGTGACGTGATTCCACGTAATGCTTCCATCCGACGGTAACCGGCTCAAGCTGGTATCGGTTACGACTCCGCCCGGCTGAACGCGGTCTGCGTGCGGATACCACTCGGTGATGAGTCCCTTGGAGAAGGACACTCTCGCTGACACCGTCACGTCGCGCGGAGAATAGAAATAGAGTACTGGCGTCTCCATGCGAATCGTCCCGCGCAGTCCTCGCTTAAAGTTGACATCGCTGATGTGCTCCACGAATTTGGGCAGATCCGCTAGACGCCGCCAATCGCGGCAGGCCCAACGGCAACCATTCGATCGCTCGACCATCTGTGCCGGCAATCGCGGTGAACGTTCCCCACTCGTGCACCGTCAGGTCAGGAACGGCATGCGGCTCGTCTGCGCTCCAACCCGTGAGCGAGAAGGCCAACAGCCCGCATGCCAACAAACCGGGAAGCCATGACCTGACTTCCCCTGCTATAAGAGACCTCCTTTTGGCCGGGTTCATTGCTGAAACCTCTTCAGGCGTGGCGATCAGAAGCTCCGCATTCATGTTTTGCGATTCTCCCCAATCTTGCTGATTTGCCCACGTCTCAAGAGACGCTGACAGAAAGAGGAGTGTTAACAGGCCGGTGCGGCATACCGCGACAGAACTTGTGGTTTGACTACGAGGTGGAATGCTGCAAGTCACTTTTCGCGAACTGGAGTGGCTGTTCCCGCCCAAGAGCGCTCCCAATGGCGCCAAACGGAAATGTCGTCAAATCCCAGTTCGTTCCACCACAGATCCAGCATCGGCTGATCGAGTCGGAAGATGCCTTCTTTCGTGACAGTGGCAGGAGGAGGCACGAGCCGGCTCAACCGGTCGTAGACGAGGCCTCTCTGCCCCTCATCGACACGCGCCAGCAGATGCCACAGTGTGAGTGCATCGCCTTTGCGAGCCTCGCCCAGTACGATCGCCAAATCGTGTGCGCGTTGTTGCGCTGTGCTGTCCTCAAAATCGAATCTCGCCAAAGCAGAGCGGAACTTGGCGGAGGCATCCTCGAAGTACGGCGTACCGGGACCAACCTTCGGCCGCGTCGCGCAAGCTGCGCCCGCCGGGATAAAGGACTCGTGGCCATTCAGCTTGAATCCTACCCACCCAAGGGACGTGCGCACCATCCCTGCGCCCGTATCGTCCACCTGCAATGTGTAGGCGCAACCCAGATCCACCGTAACAGCCGATGGCGTGTCGACCACGAATTGACCGGGAGGCGCCCAGATAAAGGCATGAATCGTTCCGTGATCCAGAGCAAGCCGCTTCTGCCCCGAAGCCATGCTCAGCAAGCGCAGGCGTGTGCTCGGATCTACATCGATCGTCCCGGTATCGTCCGCCTGAAGGCTGGCCCGCGACAGCCCGTCGGTTTCGAGCATTTGGCCGACGCCGAGACGACTGATTCCTTCTTTCCCGCTGATCGTTTTTCTTCCGATTCGAGGTGTCCCTTCCACGCTGGACACATCCCAACCCGCCCCAGTCGTTGCAGCAGGCTTCATTCTGTACACCAGAAATGTCACTGCAACGATGGCTGCCACGGCAACCGCCGCGGTAGCCAGAGCGGGAAACAGGCGCATCCTCCAGAGAAAGAAGGTCCATCGCCGGTAGGGGACGATTTCGGGAAAAGCCGGGGTGGGCGAGTCATATCGAAACTTCCCCAGTACCGCTTCCAGCCTCTGGATCTCAGGATCGGGTTCGCCAGATCCATCCCACAAATAATCGTCACTCTTTGTCGATGGTCTGCCCTCGGTTCGATTGTTCCCCGCGTCCATGACTAGGGCTTCTCCTGTTCTGGTCCATCGCGCCTCGGGTCCGCACTCAGTTTGGCGCGGAGTTGCTCCATGCCGCGATGCAAATTGACGCGCACCGAGCCGTGCGTCAACCCGGTGCGAGCCGCTATTTCAGGACCGGTCATGCCCTCGACCAGTCGCAGAATCAGTGTTTCTCGATAAGCATCGGGCAGGCTCATGACTGCGTCGAGGATTGCCGCGGCCGGCCCATCATGATCTCCGCTGGACACTCCGCGCTGAATTCTCCGGTCAGATGCGTCATCGGTCAGCGGCTCCTCTGGCACAGTTCGACGGTGGTAATCACGCGCCACATTGCGAGCGATGACCGCGAGCCATGCTCCAAAGCTTGCCGTTTCGCGCAGCGTTGACAGTCGGCGAAGTGCCCTGATGAAAACATCCTGAACCAGGTCATCCACGTCGCCTACCGGGACCTTCGCCAGCAAAACTCCGTGGACCATGCGAGCGTACCGCTCGTAGAGCTGCCCAAACGCTGCCCGGTCCCCGCCCTGCGCCGCAGTCACCCATGTGGCGTCCTCGGAGATTTTCGACGCGACCTGCTCCCTCACAGGCCCGGGCCCTAGGCCTGCCGCGAGCAGGTCACCTCTGTCGCCGGACCTGGCCATGCGCGCAAAATCTCCACAAGACCATAGACGCTCGCCGGGGAGGGACTGTTAACAACCACCGGGTAGTCGGCAACCCTTCCCTGGCGAACGCCGGCGCCTCGGAACGGGAGACGGTAGGCTGGTAGGGTGCGGCTTGCCCGTAACTCGAGCCCTACGGTCGCGGTTTCTTTTTTTAGAGACTTAAAACGCCAGTCGAACCCCCAGCTGTATTTCACGTTTTGAATCGGCTGCGGTAAAGCCCAACGGTTGGCTGGGAGAGAGCGCAGCAGTACCGTGAACATTGAACGATGGAGCAAACGTTGCGCCGACAATGTTGTTGACGCTGGCGTAGTTGGTGCGATTTGCGATGTTGAATCCTTCCGCGGTGAAGTTCAGGCTGTACTCGTTGCGGAATCTGAATGCCCGGCTAAGTCGCATATCGAAATCAGCATAGTTGGGTCCCAGGCCGGAGTTGCGCGGCGCCGACGGCGGCCGATCGTTGGTAAAGTGACCGTCGCCATTGATGTCGGAGCCGGCAAGCAGATTGAAAGGGTGTCCGCTGTTGTAGCTGAAGATGGGCGCAAGTTCAAAACCAGAAAGCCAGCGCGAATTGCTCCACGGGCTTTGCAGCGTGCCGGCAATGACAACTTTATGGCGTTGATCGAAGTCTGACACGGCGCGCTCCGCGTGGAGGTTCACCTGGTCGAAGGCCGAGTAATCGCTGTTGAAGTCTGTCGATTGGTCGATCGCCTTGCTGTAAGTGTAGTTCCCGAGCAGCGTAAGGTTTTGGCCGAACCGTTTTTTCACCTGTAGAATCCCGCCGTTGTAAACCGCTTCGGCGATCGATTGATACTGGTTGCTCTGAAGAATGGTGTGGGTTGGGTCAGCGAAGCAGAGGCCCGGATCTTCAACGCATTGCGCCGACCCCCAATCCTGGAAAGGCAAGCCGTTCGTAGGAAGACCATCCGCGCCGGTGCCGGTCACAATCGGGGCTCCGGCTAGCAGGTTGGTGTCCACCGCCCAGGGCAGGTGGGTGGTGTGCACGTAGATATAGTCTGCAGAGATAGACGTGGTTGCCCCGATCTCCCGCTCGATTCCGAACGAGGCCTGCTGCGCCTGCGGCGGCCTGTAATGCGGCGATCCGGAAAAGAGCACGGTTCCCGGGGGCAATGGGCCGGAGTTGGAGACGTTGAGGCCGAATTGCGCCAGATCGCCGGGCCCAATGCAGGCGGCCTGTCCCGCAGGAGGGGTGCCGCAGGAAATTTTTCCCTCCGCAGCCAATGTCTGGTAAATGGTGGCCGAATTCAGCGCAGGCGCTCCCGGGAACGCCCAGGATGGATACCAGGGTGTTGGCAATCTGCCGGTTACCATTCAGGTTGCCCAGGGTTTTCACGACTGCCGGAATCTGCGCGTAGACCTGCCCGTAGAAGATCCCATAAGCGCCACGGACGACCGTCTTGCTGTTGTTGAACGGATCCCAGGCAAATGAAAAGCGCGGAGCAAAATCCAGCTTATAGGTATTCAAAATGCCCGGTTGCGAATCCACCTCGTAGCGCAAACCGCCATTCAGTGTCAGGCCAGGACGAAAGTGAAACGCATCCTGGAAATACACCGAGGTGAACGGCCGGTTCAGGATATATTGCGGCGCCCCGAAACCCTGTTCGTAGAAAGAGGGCAAACCCAGGCTCCACGATTGCAGAGTGCTGATCGGAGCTGACGCGGTGGACGCGGAAAGCCCGCAAGCGATGGGAACCTGCAGGCATGGACTGACCAGGCCGCCGGGAAGCTGTAGGAATTCGAAGCGTCCGCCTAAGAACGTAGCGGACGAACTGTTGTCGCCGCGAAGCAGTTCGTCAAAACCCATCTGCAGCGTGTGACGGCCACGCGTAAAGCTGAAATTGTCCGCGAACTCATAACGGCGGATCTTGTTGTAGCTGGGGAGAAAGATGTTGCGGCCAAAAAAGCCATAACCCTGGACATCGAGACCCGGACCACCCGCGTCGTTCGAGTTCACGTTGAATTGGTACATGTTCCACTGCACCCGGGCTTCGTTGATCGCGCCGGAGTTGAACTGGTGGAACCAGGAGCCTTGCAGGGTGCTGTCCCAGTTCAGAATCGAGGTTCCGCGCGAGAAACCGACCAGCGCCTGCAGGGTCGGGTCGGATTCAGTGAGATTCACCGCGCTGTAGCGGAGGAAGCCAGAATCGTTCTGGCTGAATCGATGATCGAGACGTGTGGACCCCTCGTATTGGCGGATGGGAAATGGAAACACTCCGCCATTTTGTTCAAACTGGTTAACCACGAAAGCCCTGGAGGCCAACTGGGCCGGACTGACGAAGGGATTGCCGGTGGCAGTGGGGTCAACCGTTAGGATGCTTTGCAATCCAAATGCGCATGTGGCCGCCGGTAGCAACGTGATCGCAGGCGCTTCGCCCAGGCAGGGCACCGGGGTTTGCCCTTCTGCCGCCAGCCCCGCGAGGATCGGCGACTGCGCGGCAGTGGGAGCGAAGATGCTGCTGTGGGTGAGCAAGGGAACCGAGTCCTGCGCGTCGGAGCGCAGACCTTCGAAGGCGAAGAAAAGGAACGTCCGGTCCTTCTTGACGGGGAGCCCAAGCGTTCCCCCGAACTGCTGCCGGCTGAGGGAATTCTTGATCGGCTGGCCTTGGGCGTCGAGCGAGAATGGCTCACCCGCAGCCAGGGCTGGACTGAAGGCAAACGGGTTTCGCGCATCCATGGCATCGTTGCGGAAGAAAGCAAACAAACCGCCATGCATCGTGTTTGTGCCCGACTTGGTGACGATGTTGATCGAAGCGCCGCTGGCCCCACCCAACTGGGCTGAATAGTTGCTGCGGTTGATCTGGAATTCCTGCACCGCATCCTGGCTGACATTCAGGCGCACTCCACCTGAATCATCGTTCGCCTCGCCACCGTCTACAGTCACGCTGTTGCCGCGTCCATTGCTGCCATAAAGCGACAGGCCGCTCTGCGGAGTCTGTTGCACCCGGTAGTCGGCGTTGCTGGCGATGATGTTGGAGTTGCTGACGCCCGGCATCAGCAGGGAAAAAGAGAGATAGTCGCGGCGATCGATGGGCAGATTGGTAATTTCCCGTTCTCCCACGCTGTCCGCCTGGCTGCCTCGTGTGGTCTCAATCACCGGCGGCGCTTCGTTCACAACCACCTCCGCAGTCACCGTGGAGACGGTGAGGTGGAAGTCCGAGATGACGGTTTCCCCGATGGGGACGACCACGCCTTTGCTGATCTCGGTCGCGAAACCGTTCATCCGTACGGTCACACTGTAGGTGGAAGGCGGCAGCCCGGCAAATTGGTACTGGCCGCTGGAATCGGTCGCTGCCGTGCGCTGCAGGCCAGTTTGCGGGTCTGCCACGGTTACATTCGCGTTGGGAATGACCCCACCAGTCGGATCTGTCACCGTTCCGCGAATCACCCCGGAGGAGCCTACCCCCTGCGCAAAGGCCAAGGGTACCCACAGCAGCCAGGCCGCGAGCAAAAAGCAGGTCTTCTTTGATCCTCCTGCTTCGAGCGGCAACCGGCGCGCACGGGTGAGAGTGGAGTTGAGCCAACAAAATGGTGCTAATGTACCGATGGATTGAGTGGTCACGATGGGTCCTCGCAAAGTGTGCCTACTACCCCGCTTGCCGTTTCTTATAAGTCTCTATTTACCAACAACTTAAGGGCTGTATTCCAGCCCAGTGCCATGGCTATACGGCGGTGCTGAACCGTAATTTCTAACCGACGGGTAAGATAAGCGCAAAAGACAACGTCTGTCACCTTGATTTTTTAAACGGGATCAAAAGTATGATTAGCCTGAAAGAGAAAACTGTTTTCGTCACCGGAGCCAGCCGCGGCATCGGGCTTGCCATCGCATTGCGCGCGGCGCGCGAGGGCGCCAACGTTGTGGTGGCCGCCAAAACTGCAGTACCCCATCCGAAATTGCCGGGCACCGTGTACACCGCCGCCTCGGCCATTGAAGCAGCAGGTGGAAAGGCTCTTCCCCTGCTCGTCGATATCCGTTTCGAGGATCAGGTAAGCGACGCGGTGCAGAAAACGGTGGAGCGCTTCGGCGGGATCGACGTCCTGGTGAACAACGCCAGCGCCATCAGCTTGACGGCTACGGCAGGCACCCCCCTGAAGCGGTTCGACTTGATGATGGACGTAAATCTGCGCGGCACGTACGTGTGTTCCCAGGCCTGTTTGCCATACCTCGCGAAGGCGGCAAATCCCCACATTCTGACTCTCTCTCCGCCGCTTGATATGCGGGCCAAGTGGTTTGCTCCGCACGTGGCCTACACCATTGCAAAATACGGCATGAGCATGTGTGTCCTGGGTATGGCCGAGGAGTTTCGCCCCTTGGGGATCGCCGTCAACGCACTCTGGCCGCGTACCATCATTGCCACCGCCGCATTGCAGGTAATCCCGGGCGCCGAAGCGGAACGCGGACGTACGCCGGAGATTGTCGCAGACGCGGCTGCGTACATCCTCACGCGGGACAGCCGCAGTACGACCGGCAATTTCTTTATCGATGAGGAGGTACTGGCTGAGGCAGGCATCACCGACTTTTCAGCCTACGCCGTCAGCCCCGGAATGCCGCTGAGGACTGACTTATTTCTTGACTGACAGGAGTTTGGCAACATGAACTTTGAAGTTACGGAAAAGGCGATAGCTGTACGAGAACGATTGCTCGCCTTCATGGATGCCCATGTGTATCCAGGCGAAAATCGATTTTATGAGGAAGTCGCGCGCGACCGGTGGCGCCCCACGCAAGTTATCGAAGAGCTAAAGAAGAAAGCTCGCGCTGAGGGTCTGTGGAATCTGTTCCTGTCGCCTGAAGACAGTGATCGGAAGAACGGCGCGGGGCTTACTCATCAGGAGTACGCGCCGCTTTGCGAGATCATGGGACGCAGCCCCATCGGCCCCGAAGTGTTCAATTGTTCGGCTCCCGACACGGGCAATATGGAAGTGCTGGCGCGCTATGGCACCGCCGAGCAGAAGAAGCAATGGCTCGATCCACTACTTGAGGGCGAGATTCGATCCTGCTTTGCCATGACCGAGCCCGATGTCGCATCGTCGGATGCCACCAATATCGAAGCCAGTATCAGGCGCGATGGGGACACCTACACCATCAGTGGGCGAAAGTGGTGGTCTTCGGGGGCCGGCGACCCGCGATGCAAGGTCGTGATCCTGATGGGTAAGAGCGACCATTCCGCGCCAATCCACAAGCAGCAATCGATGATCCTCGTTCCCATGGACGCGCCGGGGGTCAAGATCGTACGCATGCTGAGCGTATTCGGTTACGATCATGCTCCACACGGTCACGGAGAAATACTCTTTCAAGACGTGCGTGTACCGGCAAAAAACATGTTGCTTGGAGAAGGCCGCGGATTCGAGATTGCACAGGGACGTCTGGGACCAGGTCGAATTCATCACTGCATGCGATGTATCGGCGTCGCGGAGCGAGCTGTGGAAGCAATGTGCCGGCGAGTAAAAGACCGTGTAGCTTTCGGAAAGCCTTTGGCCGAACAGGGAACCATTCGCGCCGATATCGCGATCTCACGTATCGAGATCGAACAGGCGCGGCTGCTCACCATGAAAGCTGCCCACATGATGGACACGGCTGGCAACAAAGAGGCGCGGACTGAAATTGCGATGATCAAAGTCGTGGCGCCGAACATGGCGTTACGCGTGTTGGACAGAGCAATTCAAGCCCATGGAGGTCTCGGAGTTTCCCAGGATACGTTTCTGGCCGCCGCCTGGGCATCGGTGCGCACCCTGCGGCTGGCGGATGGGCCGGATGAGGTGCACCTGGAATCCATCGCCAAATGGGAGCTGAAGAAATAAGCTCTGATGCTTGTATCAGGGCACGACTTTAGTCGTGCCGTTGAGGCCCATCAAAGATCTGGGCTTTAGCTTGGCTTTAGCCCCTGTGGCTTTAAACCCCTGAGGTACTTTTTTCCCGGAAGCGTATGGGCTTTAAGGGGGTAGAAAAGAACCGCAGGTCACCCGACGCAATCAGTCCCGAAGGGACGGGACAATCTGTAGCCCGGCACGGGAGTGCCGGGTAGGATTTCACGCAAATCGAGTCCCGAAGGGACGACACAAGGGGAGTTCTCACGCAAACTCTCAAGCCCAGATTTTTAATGGGCTTTTAGGGCCCGACTAAAGTCGTGCCCTAATACCTGGATCCGGCGCATTCTCGTGCCTCCGGGATGCGCCGAAGGCTCTGTTTATCATTGTTCCCCTCGGTTTTTGCTACTCTGAGCCTTACCTCACTTTTGGTTAGGTAAGGCTCAGGGTGCGAGGATCGCCTAGAAACCTCAAAATCGCCTGCAATCATGCGGGGCTGACGCACTTTGGGGGCGCCCATTTCTTTCAGGAATTTCTCCGACTGCTGCAGTCCGCGATTTTCTTGGTCGCCATCTTGCTTATCCCGACATAATTGCCGATACAAGTTCCCCGAATGATGCTCGCTCTGGTCTGCCCATTGTGCGTGGCCTGGGTCACTTGGAGACCGCGTCATTCTTGCGTTCCAACGGCACTTTCCCGTACCTGACCGGTTTGCCTAGCTTCCCCGCCCACAAACTTTGCGCTGCTTCCTGCTTCAAGCACCACTCCGGTTCCGGATCGGCTTCATCGTGTTCATGATCGACTGCTGCAGAAGTTCATCGACCTGCCTGACCAAACTCCGGCCTCTGATACTCTGAAACATCGTTATTCACGCCGGATCCAGGTAATACAAAGCCTTGACAATCCAGACAGTCGCTCCACTCCGGTCGGGATGACAATTTTGTTGCAGGAACATTTCCCGTGTCCCAATAAATTGTCATCCGGACCGGAGTGCCCATGGGCCTTCGGCCCATAAGCGCTAAGGTAAGGAAAATTGCCTCGGGGCAGTCCGTTTTTCGCCCTCTGGGATTACTTCCGTATAGCTCGTGATGCGCTGCAGTTCATGCCCGAGCAGGTCACGATCAGTGATCATCTCTGCCAGCTGATGACGCGCGATAGACCCGCGCAGCGCCGTTTGCGCGCTCATCCCATGGTGTCTTCAAAGCTCGCTACTCCAAGGATGGACTTCACAGCACTCCACACCAGCCAAGAGACGATAGCGTCGACGATGTTGAAGAGCGAATGTTAATTTAGGCGAGTCCGAATCAAGCCACCGCCATGCGCGGCTGGTCCCGGCCTCGAAACGCCGGGAAGCTCCTAAACAAGTCCCTAGCTGCAGCTAGGGACTTTTCTCTTGATAAAGCGAATGGGAATCACTCCCGCCGCAACGAGGCCGGCTCGCCGATCTCCAAGAGCTTCTGTCTCGCCAGGTTGAGCAGATCCTGCGCCGAGATAGAGACGCTCGCGCCGCCGGTCTCCACGACCTGTTCCGGCGCGTGGGCATGGGTCTCGGCGTACAGGAAGTCCACCGCATAGATTTGCAGGTAATTGAGCGGTGTGGCGCCCGGGGTTCCGCCGAAGAACGAGGCCGCCGCCGTCCCATCAAAGAAGACTTTCAGCACGTTGTATTCCGCCTGCTCCGGCGAGATCAGGTCTTTCCTGGGAACGTCTCTCAGTGTGTTGAAGCTGGCCAGATCCGCCTGCTTGACCCCGGGGGCAAGGCAAGCCTGCGGGACGCAGGCGACGGGAACGCACATTTGTATGGTGCAGGTAGAGGGAATGCTGCAATCCGCTGGCCTGTCAATAGGCCTGGGTGGAAACCTGCTGGTGCATCCTTCCGTCAACGCGAAATTTGAAAACGACGAGTTGAACTGGGCCCCGCCGAGGACCTGAGCCGCAGGCGCCGTGAACTGTGCGGTGCTCCGCGACACCAGTTTTATGCCGTCTACGCCCAGGTTGAAGCGCCCCAGGCTCACGCGCGAGGCTTCCATCCCATCCTCCTGGACTGCCTTTGCGTTGCTCCCGCCTACGGTGGGTTTCGCGAAGTAGGACAGAATCGTCTTCTCAGCAGCACAATCCATGTTGGGATGGGGACAGGCCGCACTGAAATCGCTGGGGACCGTGAAGCCCTTGGCAGCCAGGTTGGGAAAGCCGGCGCCCGTCGTGGCGACCAGGGTCACGCCGCTGAAGATCTCGCCGTACATATCGATTGCCGCCTCCCACTCATCGATGAAGGCCTGATCCGACCTCTGGTACGCCGGCCTGCCGGGGTAGTGGAACGCCAGCAGTTTAAGCCACATGGCGTTCGGCGGCATGCCCCCGAACTGATCTTGAGGGGGCGTGTTTGCGTTATCGGGCAGGATCATCTCCTCTGACGAGGCAGTGGGTCCCGCCACGGATATGGAGACGAACGCCAGGTTTGACTTATATCGGGCGGCAAGCGCGGTCAGGAAGGTCCGCCAGGAGCTTTTATACAAGGGGTTCCACGGCATCGGAAGTTCCCTGACGCCGCGGCCTTCCACGAAACCGGCAAAGGTCACCTTTCCGCACGTCCCGAGAGGAGTCTGAACGGGTGACCGAAATAGCCCGTCGCAACTGGGAATCTGAGCCAATAGCCACTGCGGCGTCTGAAAGCCCGGCAGGGGGACGAGTTGGATTGTTTTCGGAGCTTTTGTTGGATTTCGGACATTCCACGCGGAAGCCTGGTGAAAGGCGTCATCCACGTAAGTCCAGTCGTAGGGATTGGCCGCGGCCGGAGGATTGGGGTTGAGCGCGGCCCAGTTCTCCCACAGCCCCAGGCCCGAAACCGCCGGGTTGCTCAGGAGATCCTGGTAGAGATTGACGAAATAGGCTTTTAGCTCCGCGGGCGTAATCGAGGGATTCGCCGCCTGCGCCTTCTTGATGTTTTCCTCGATGTTGACCCCGGCATAGATGCCGCGCGGCCTGCGCGGTGCCGGCTGCGCCACCAGAGGCAGCGCCAGCACAAAAACACTCAGTACGAGAGCCTGCCTTACCCAGCGGCCCATGGTTGACTCCTTCCTTAATCCGCTTTGTTACTCTTTCCAGCCGCAGTCGCCCTTCAAATCCGCAAGTGTCTCGATCGGGAGCACAGCGACAAGTGAGCAATGTGACTATTCAGATCTCGTCGCGCGAAAAGCTGGAGGGCCGGCTACCCAGAGGTTGCGAACTGTGACCTTGCTTCGAGTTTAACTTTCGCCTGACCGTCCGAGGTGTGGCTGTACGGTTTATTAATCCGCGCTGCGATAGCACTCCACGACCATGAATTCAGTCCAGGTTTTCGTGTCCTCAGACTTTTCACCGCGCCAAGTGAAATGCGCTTTGGAAATATTTGTATAGGTTGCGCGCGCAAAGGGCCACCGCGCCCCACGCTCTGCCTTAAAGGCATAGGTGACGGACTGGTCGTCGAACCGGGCTCCGCCGAACTGCTCCGACGTGAGGTCCGTCCATGTCCCCTCCAGAGCGTTTAACCATTTAATGTTCCAGACCTGCTTGGCAGAGTCGTAGATCCGAAAATTCATGCCGAACACAATCAATTCTCCAGACGAGTCAATCATCCTGTATTCGTCTGCGATCGCATAGCCGTCGAGGATGTAGTGACCCAACCACGTTCCATGAAACGTCTGCCACTCTCCATCCGGCAATTTGAACTTAGCATCGAATTTCCATCGGCCAATGAGAAAGGCAAATCGCGAGAGTTCTGCGGGTGCATTGGGGTTGGGCTTCTTAACTCTTTGTTCGTGCTTCATGGGATGATCCTCCGCGGCGGTTGCTCCTAGGAGCTTGGGTCCAATCAGCAGTGATAATGCAGTAAGCAGCATGCTAGGCACCCTCGTTGCGCGCATCACGGGTCGATCCGTCTATTACCTTAGGCGCCGAGTAAAAATGGGAGGGGTCCCTTTTTGTCCGCAATCCGACCAGACCTCGAAATAGTGATTGCGGACCGCCTCGCCCAATGTTCGGCCCTAGAGTCGCACCTCACCGGAAATTGTGAGCTATATTGACCATTCAGAGGGCTATCTGCGCGCTTATATCGGTATCGGAGACTCTCGGGGTCGAACCATCGATGGAGTGTCCCTGAGGAAGGCTACGAAGTGATGGAATGGATTGCAAGAGCCCAGCGGAATCCCTATGCCAGGATAACTGGTGTCGTCTATTTGCTTTACTTTCTCACCGCTATTTCCGGTTCCCTACTCGTTGGTTGGCCGCGGCTGAGTCTCACCGTCAACCTGATCTCAACCGCGCTCTATGTCGCATTGACTCTGCTCCTCTATTATCTGTTCAAGCCGGTGAACAAGAACCTTTCCTTGCTGGCGGCCCTCTTCAGTCTCGCGGGATGTGCCATTACCGCTCTTGCCTTCGTTAATCGCGCTCCCTCCAACATCAGCCCGCTGGCATTCTTCGGGCCTTTTTGCCTACTGATCGGCTACCTCATTTTCCGATCGACATTCTTGCCTCGAATTCTGGCCGTGTTGATGGCGCTAGCCGGTTTGGGTTGGCTGACCTTTCTTACCCCGCTCGCAAATTACCTGGCTCTCTACTTGAAAGTTCTCGGCTTTGTGGCGGAATTATCGCTGATGTTTTGGCTCATCACAAGAGGTGTAACCGTTCAGCGATGGGAGGAGCAGGCCAGCGCGGCCAACCGTGCATGAAAGTCGTCGTCTATCGCCGCAGCGTTCGAGTGCTTGAGCATCACGAAGCGATTTGATTCGGATGCGCTTGACTCAATCGCTTGCAAAAGGAGAAAAGAGAATGAGCACAGCGATGTGGAAGGAACGGATACGAGAGGTGGCACCGCGGTTCGAAGCCAGGATGGCCGGGGGCCTTTACGTATTCAGCGTACTTACGGCATTATTCCTCGAGTTGTTCCTTGGCGGCAGGTTGGGTTCCGCAGCGAACTTCATCCAGATGGCAGGCATGCTCGCTGTGACACTGCTCTTGTATCGCATTTTCAAGCCGGTGAGCGGGAACATTTCATTGTTCGCGGCGTCTTTTAACTTGGTCGGAATCGCATTTGAGGCACTTCGATTGAATCCTCAAGGCGCGAACTACGCCATGGTATTTCACGGAATCTATTGCCTCGTGATTGGGTACCTCGTTTTCAGATCCAACTTCCTGCCTCGAATTCTGGGTGCACTGATAGCCCTTGGCGGTCTGGGCTGGCTTTCATTTGTTTCGCATCCGATGGCAAGCTATCTTTCTCCCTACAATCTGGCATGCGGCATCTTCGGAGAAGCATCGCTATTTTTGTGGCTCGTTGTTATGGGAGTGAACGTCCAACGATGGAAGGAACAGGCCACGGCAGCGCAGGGCGCCCCTCCGCAAATGAAAGCCGCAATCTGATCCAGATATCGGGAGCGCTCTGCGCGGCGTTGAGTAAGAGACCAAAATTCTCATATTGGGTTGATTCAGCGCATCTCGGCAGTTCACTTTGTCATCCCGACCGAAGCGCACTCGGATTTGCTGCCACAGCGCCGAACAAGGCAGCGTATGCGCCTTTCCGTAAAGAAAGGCACACGAAGTTCGACCAACGCCACAAAGCTTCACAGCAAATCCGCGGGAGCGTAGTGGAGAGCTCTGCGGTTTTCTTTCGGTTTATACTTTTCGACAACCAAGGAACATGATTCTAGCTACAAACGGCCCGTCTGGGCGCAATACAACGCGCTTTTGAGCAAACCATGGACTGTCCCCGGCATGGATGCGAACCGCTCGTCTTTGGTGATTCCCTGGTGATACCGGAAATAAATCTGCTGCACGATAACCGCCAGTTTGAAACGCGCAAAGGTGAGGTAGAAGCCAATCTGGGACACGTCACAGCGCGTCTTCCGCGCGTAGCATTCCACAACTTCGGAGCGCCGGAAGCTTCCGGCAATGGCCGTGGGTCCCCAGGTCTTCTGCTGCAGTTCGTCGGGGTCGGTTACATCCACCCAATAGGCAAGAGTGGTGCCGAGATCCGAAAGAGAGTCACCGATGGTACACATCTCCCAATCCAGCACGCCTATGATTCTGGTGACCTGGCCCGCATCCAGAATGACGTTGTCGTATTTGTAGTCGTTGTGAATCAGCGAGACTGCGCAGGTCGAGGGCATGTGCTGCTGCAACCACGATGAGAGTTTGTCCACCTCGGTGTAGTCATGGGTCTTTGAGCCGTAGTAGCGCTCTATCCAGCCACGGACCTGGCGTTCCAGATAACCTTGCGGCCTTCCCAGATCGGCGAGCCCCGCGGCGCTCGAGTCCACGTGGTGCAGAGTTACCAGGTTCTCGATAAACGACTCGCTGAGCCGCCGTGCCATCTCTGGAGAAAGCTCCAACCCAGCCGGCAGTTGACTGCGGAGAATGATGCCGTGGATGGGCTCCATCACGTAGAACGGCGCGCCAAGCACGGAGTTGTCCTCGCAATAGAGCAGCACTTCAGGAGCCGGAGAATACACGGCGTGGAGTTTGGAAAGTACGCGAACCTCGCGGCCCATATCGTGCGCAGATTTTACCGTGCTCCCGAAAGGGGGACGACGCAGCACCAATTCCCTGCTACCCAGACGGAGGGCATAGGTCAGGTTGGAGTGGCCGCTTGGATATTGCCGCACTTGAAGAGTTCCCGTCTCGCCCACAAAATGAGTGCGCAAATACGCTTCCAGCTTGGTGGTATCAAGCTCTTCTCCAGGACGGATCGTGGTGGGCTGGTCGAGCAGACTGGTCATCAAGGTCCCTCGGGCTATCGGTAAGTGAGGTGAAAGGGTTCAGCGATATGCCCATGAGCGTTGAAGCTGCTGAGGGTGAATCTTTTCGCCGAGTAGAGAAATTCGCTCCAGGAAGAGTTCCTCACCATCCAGCTTGCTTGCAAAGTGCGTTGGGGAGAGAGGTCGAGAGCCCGCTGCAACGCCACTGCGGTGGGGCCGCCCGAGGTGAAAATTGCCGCGCGACCGCCGGCGGAGAGAAATTGATTGAGGCCGGCATTCACCCGGGAACAAAACTCCGGCCAGGTCTCTATGCCCTCGAGCGGCAACCCGCCATCTGCCCACTTCGCAACGACAACTTCAAATAGGCGCTGGAACGTGGCGCGCCGCTCATCCGGTTGGGTGGAACCCAGAAAGGCGGCATGCAAGTCTCGCACCCGCGAGTCGGTTTCGAGCAAGATCGGCAGACCGAACTTCATCACTGCCTCTGCCGGATACTCATCGAAATCGGGAATGACTTGCACTTCGGGGAAACCGATACCGGCGCGGTCATACCCGGCGCGCACCAAATTGACCGTGTCCTGGTGGCGCACTCGCGGACCGGCGCAGACACGGTCGAAGCGGAGGTTGCGCGCTGCCCAGTACTCCCCCAGCAACCGTGACTGAGCCTCGCCAATGGGCGATAACAGGTCGTAGTTTTCCGCCAGGAAAGAAGCTTGCGCGTGGCGAACGATAAACAGGCTTCCCATCTACTCGTAAAAGCTTCTTCCCTGCTCCGCGAGTTGCTTGAGCAGCGGTGCGGGACTCCAGATTTGCCCGTACTCACGGTAAAACTCCGAGACCCGGTGATAAACGACGTTAAGGCCGACGCTGTCGGCATACTTCATGGGACCGCCGCGGGAGGCGGGAAACCCATAACCGTTGACGAAGATGGTGTCTATATCCGAGACGCTCATCGCGTAACCTTCCTCCAGGACGCGCGCGCCTTCGTTCACCAATGACCAGAGACAACGATCCAAAATCTCCTGGCTGGAGATCGGTCGCGCAACGATTCCTTCTTCGGCGGCCCATTTACGAATCAGTCCCGCTACCTCGGGGTCGACAACGGCCCGCCTTTGCTGATCGTATTTGTACCAGCCCGCGTTGGTCTTGCGTCCGTACCGGCCCAGCGCGCACAGGCGATCTTCAACGAACGGCTGGCGAATACCGGACTCCTGCGCATGTTCCTGCCGGATGCGCGAGGCAACGTCGAGACCTACCATGTCCATCGTAGCCAGCGGTCCAAGGCCCATTCCAAAAGCCGTGAGTGCCCCGTCCACCGCTTCGACCGTCGCACCTTCCTCGATCAGGAACTGGACCTCCCGATGGTAAGGGATGAACATGCGATTGCCCACGAAACCTTTGCAGTTGCCAACCACCACTCCCACTTTGCCCAGCTTGCGCGCGAGCTCCATGCAAGTGGCAATCACCTCGGGCGAAGTCTGCTTGCCCCGTACCACCTCGAGCAGCCGCGTAACGTTAGGCGGGGTGAAGAAATGCGTGCCTACCACGAACTGGGGCCGTGAAACTGCAGAGGCGATCTCGTCGATGCTCAGCGTGGATGTGTTGCTGCCGAGGATCGCGCCCGGCTTACAAACTTCATCCAGTTGCCGGAAAACTTCTTTCTTGAGCTGCATGCCTTCGAAGACAGCCTCGATTACCAAATCCACACCCCCGAAGCCCTCGTAAGCCAGGGTCGGAGCGATCAGCGCCAGACGCTCATCGACGAATTGCTGCGTGAAGCGCCCATGTTTCGCAGAGCTCGCATAGTTCAACCGCACGTTGCCCAGGCCGCGATCAAGCGCTGCCTGATCGGCTTCTTTGAGCAGCACCGGAATACCGGCGTTGGCAAGGGCCATGGCAATACCAGCGCCCATGGTCCCAGCGCCGACAACCGCTGCCGAATGAATCGGCAGCAGCGCTTCTATTGCCTCGGTCATAATTTAGTTCAGCGCCGTGGCATGCGAAGGCGATGGAGTGCGTTCGTATTGTTTGCGCAGGTTCTTCTTCAGCACTTTTCCCGTACCTGTCTTGGGCAGGTTATCGACAACCTCTACACTGTGCGGGCACTTGTAGTGCGCGAGCTGCGAACGGCAGAACTCAATGAGCTGTGATTCTGAAACCGAGGCGCCTTCCCTTAGAACGACCAACGCCTTGGGCACTTCGCCCCATTTCTTGTCGGAGACAGGGATGACCGCGGCCTCGAGGATCGCAGGATGAGCCAGAATCACTCGTTCCACTTCCAGCGACGAGATGTTTTCTCCCCCACTTAGGATCATGTCTTTCTTGCGATCGACAATCAGGACGTAGCCGTCCTCGTTGATTGTGGCCACGTCTCCGGTGTGGAACCATCCCCCTCGAAGAGCTTCGGCGGAGGCGTCGGGCTGGTTCCAGTAGCCCTTCATGACGCCGTCTGCGCGCACCACCAGCTCGCCGGAAGCTACCCCATTCTGCGGCAAATCCTGATCGTGGGCATCGACGATTCTCATCTCAACCCCCGGCATGGCATAGCCCGTCATTGCCTGGCCGAAGTAGCGCTCTTCGCCTTCCCAGTGCAGCTCGGGCTTCATTTGAGCCATCGTCAACGCCGGGGAAGTCTCCGTAAGGCCGTACCCTGAAAAGCACTCGCAGCCGAGCTTCTCCTCCACTTCGCGGATCAAGGTCGGCGAAGATGCCGCGCCCCCGATCACGATGCGGCGCACACTGCTTAGATCGTAATTTTTTCGCTCCGGGTGATTGACGAGCACAGTCGCCATGATCGGAACCACGCTGAAGTGATTCGCTCGCTCCACTTCAATCAGACGGAATATCTCTTTGGGGTCAAAGCCGTGAACCATGACGTGCTTGCCGCCCAGCATGGTGAGGAAATGCGCCACACCCCAGCCATTGGCGTGGAAAAGAGGGATGGTGTGGAGCTCTACCGCCCCATTCTCGACCTGGAAGGCCATGCACACTTGCAGCGCATGGAGATAGATGTTGCGGTGCGTCAGCATCACACCCTTGGGGCGGGCGCTGGTGCCGCTGGTGTAAAAAATTTCCGCCACTTCATCTTCGTCCACCAGGCTGATGTCCGCGCGATGAGGCTTGGCTTTGCTGAGCATCGTTTCGTAGTTGTCCCGAGCCAGCCATCCAGCCTCCGGAGCTCCGTCAAGCGGGATGAACATTCTTACCGTGGACAGAGACTCTCGAAACGAGTCAACCAAAGGGATAAATGGCTTTTCGATAAAGAGAACCGTTGCCCCAGCATCGTTCAAGACGTAGGTAAGTTCAGCGGGCGCGAGCCGAATGTTTAACGGCAACACAATCGCGCCCGCCTCCAACACCCCGTAGTAGGCCTCCATGAGACGATGAGTGTTGACGCCCAGGTAAGCGACCCGATCGCCCGATTGGATGCCGGCCTCCAGCAGAGCGCCGGCAAGAAGGCCGACCCGCTCTCCGAATTGTTTGTAGGTGAATCTCTTCTCCCCGCAAACAACGGCTGTTCTGCCAGGATACTGCCGCTCCGCATGGCGCAGACAACGCAAAGGTGTGAGTGGAATGTTCATAAGTGTGACCGCTGGACTTCAGGCGGATTGTCCTCCATCGACTACAAGAATGTGTCCGGTGACGAAATCGGATGCGTCAGAAGCGAGAAAGATAGCCGCTCCTTTGAGGTCCTGGGAGCCACCGAAGCGGCCCAGCGGGATCGAGGCCAGGAGTTTTTCCTGATTCCGTTCGATGACCTTTTGCGACATATCGCTGGGGAACCAGCCAGGCGCAATCGCGTTCACCCGAATGCCGTGCCTTCCCCACTTCCAAGCCAAATCCCTGGTGAACGCAATCACGCCGCCTTTGCTGGAGGTGTAGCCAATGGCGGACAGCTCGGGCGGCGAGCCCCGCAAGCCGGCGATCGAGGCAATGTTGATGATCTTGCCGCGCCGCTGCGCGATCATCACCTTACCGGCCGCCTGGGAGAAAAGGAAGGTTCCGGTCAAATTCGTTTCCACGACTTTATTCCACTGCGCCAGGGTCATCTCCTCGGTAGGCGCTCCCCAGGAAGTGCCGGCGTTGTTGATGAGAATGTCGATGCGGCCGAAATGTTTCAGGGTGGCATCCACCACCTCGCTGATACTGGCTGGATCCTTCACGTCGCAACCCAATGCCAGCACTTGCACACCCCGCTGTTGCAACTCTTCCGCGGTCTCCAGACAGCGTTCCTTCTTGCGTGCGCAGAGTACCAGCTGAGCGCCCATCTCAGCCAGGCCTTCCGCCATCTGGCGGCCCAACCCAACGGAGCCGCCGGTAACGATGGCTACACGGCCGGCGAGATCGAAGAGGGCCTTCATCTTGATTCCTGAAGCTTCGAGTCGTTGGCAAGGAAGCGGCTCACCCGTTCGAGCACCGCATCGGTTTGGTGCCGGTGAGGAAGATGTCCGGTATCGGCGAAGGTCTCGTGCTGCGCATGAGGCAACACGGCAAGGATCGCATCCAGGTGCCGTTTGGTCCCGAATTCATCGTTCGCGCCCTGAAGGACAAGCACCGGGCAGGAGATACGGGCAATGAAATCTCCAAAGGGAGATTCCCCGTCACTGAATTCTCCCACCCCTGAGACCCAGGAGGAGAAAACCGTATCCGGATCCTGATGGTACTGGGCAAGGCGCTGCTGCAGATGGCTGCCGCTGTAGGCGGAAGCCATGCTCCGGATATGGCGCCGCGAGCTTTCCTGGGCAATCACAAAGGGGCTCTCGAGAATGAGCATCTTCACTCGTTGCGATATCGCGGCATAGAGCATCCCCAACCCGGCGCCTTCGCTGTGTCCGTAGACCACCGGAGACTCCACGCGGAAATGCTCCAGCAGAGCGGGAATCACCTCGTTTACCTCGCGCAGGTACGAGTCGCGGTTGCGCGGGGCGATCGGCCCCTCCGAGTTTCCCTGGCCCGCCCGTGAATACAACAAGACGTTAGCTCCCGTGGCCAGCGCGAGCCTCTCAGGGAAATCTTTCCAATATGCAACCGAGCCCAGCGCTTCATGCAGCAACAGGATCGTCTCCGAAGCCGAAGCATAATGGTGCAGCGCCACTTCAACCGATTGCCCAAGGAGGGGAACGAGCATGCTCTGAGATCGAAGTTCTGTGCTCATCGATATTTACCGAGGGGTAAGATAACGAATTAGACGTGCACTTGTCACCTGGGGAATACGGCCGCAGCAAAAGAAGTTACCAAAAGTTGGGGGGCGGTCACTTCAGTGAAGAACCCGGGCCCCATGGGCTCCGGCTCGCAGCAATGCCGCTTGTACAATTAAGGGCTTGCAGACAAAAATCCTCGTTGGCTGGCACGGGAAAGGTGTCGCTCGATGCAAAACGTTGAGACAAGACCTGTTAAGGAGCGCACTCGCGAGCCATGGAAAGCTTTTCAGGCGCGACAGAGGAGTATGGTCGTCAAGCGGGAAGCCGTGCTCAGGACAGCCGCACATCTATTTCTTGAGCATGGGTATCAGAAGTCGTCCATGAGCATGCTGGCCGCCCAGCTAAAGGTCACCAAGCCTGCGCTCTACTACTATTTCCGCAATAAGGAGGAGATTCTCGTCGAGTGCTACCGGAACGGGATTTCCTATATTGAGAACCTTCTGAAAGAAACGAGCGCAAACCAGGGAACGGGACTACGCAAGCTCTTCATGTATGTCGAGACCTATGCAGAGGCGCTTGTATCGTCCGACTTTGGGCGTTGCCTACCGATGCTGGACGAGTCCGAACTTTCTCCTGCGACCCGGCGCGAGGTTCGAACCATGAAGCGGCGCCTGGATTCGACTCTCCGCGGCTACGTTGAGGAGGGCATTGCCGACGGCTCGATCCGGCCCTGCAATCCTAAGCTGGTTTCGTTTGCCATCGCCGGGGCGGTCAACTGGATAGGCACCTGGTACCATCCCGACGGCGATCTGACCCCTCGCGAAATCGCTGCCGAATACGCACAGATCCTCACCGGCGGCCTGGGGACCAGTGTAGCGGCACGTTAGGGAGCCTACCGCTTCTCCGCAAATTTTTTCAAAGCGCCCTGGACGAGATTGCCAAATAGGTCGCTTATAGTTTCGTCAAGGTGCTCAAGGTCGCTCAAATGAGTCCTTTGTTTCCTACAAGAGCTGGGCAAGGTGATCAAA
The DNA here is from genome assembly GCA_963796145.1 of uncultured Acidobacteriaceae bacterium. Lineage (GTDB taxonomy): Bacteria > Acidobacteriota > Terriglobia > Terriglobales > Acidobacteriaceae > PALSA-350. Next base: position 55,324 of record CAWCKO010000005.1, read on the forward strand.
TAAATTATTTGATCATCTTGCCAGCATGCTTGAGGACCGCGGCCCGCTTTGAAGCGATTTATTGCTTCCTGCTGTCAACGCTATAGGCGGCCAGGACTGTCGTCCAGGGGCTATCAAATAATGATGTGGAAAAGCGGGAGGGGAACTCTTTGTTTGGGAAACCCGAGCATTCATTGGGGAAGGTGGAAGCCCCCGCATTTATGCGGGGGAAGGAGCGCTTCAGCGAAAAGAGTCTGCGTGATAGCTCTGCACTGAGTCCCGAAGGGACGGCTGAAAGTAGCCCAGGACGGTAGTCCTGGGTAAACATAAGGTCATTCGATCAGTCCCGCTAGGGACGGCTGAACATGGCGGCTAAAATTTCAACCGTCCCTGGCGGGACTAGTCCGATTCGTGGCGGTTACCCAGGACTATCGTCCTGGGCTACTTTCAGCCGTCCCTTCGGGACTCAGTGCAGAGCTATCACGGCACGCCTAAAGCCTGCCCTTCGTTCAGACTTACCCTGCTGTTACTTCTGGTCACTCCCAGGTAAGGTCAATTGACTTTCTGACCCATCGTTCAGTATTATTCTGAGGCACCCAATCTGCGTGATTTTTGATTGGTCCCAAAAGGAATAAAGCATGCCGCTGCTTTCCGATTCTCCGGTTCAGGACACACCGGCTTCCGAGCAGGAAAAACGTCACCAGCGAAAGTTCAACATCCGGCGGGCAGCCGTGCTGGGCGCAGGCACCATGGGCGCGCGGATTGCCGCTCATATTGCAAACGCGGGGCTCCCGGTTCTTCTGCTGGATATCGTGCCGGAAAAAGGCGATCGCAACAGCCTGGCGGCACAGGCGCTCAATAACCTCAAAAGCGCAAAGCCCGCAGCCTTTGCAGTCCCCTCAATCGCCGACCACATCAGCGTAGGCAATTTTGAAGATGACCTGCCCAGGCTGCGTGATTGCGATTGGATCATCGAGGCCGTTGCCGAAAATCTCGAGATCAAGCGCAGTCTGCTCAGCAAGGTAGCCGCGCACCTGCATCCGGAAGCCATCCTTACCACCAACACCAGCGGTCTCCCGGTCGCTCAGATCGGCGCGCAACTTCCCGAGCCGTTGCGGCGGCGCTGGTTTGGAACCCACTTCTTCAATCCACCGCGTTACATGCGCCTGCTGGAGGTAATCGCGACTCCGGAGACGGATCCGGCTGCCATCGCTGCGATCGCAGAGTTTGGCGATCGTCAGCTGGGCAAGACAGTCGTGCCCGCCAACGATGTGGCGAACTTCATCGCCAACCGCGTGGGCACCTTCCTGATGCTGAACACTTTCAAAATCATGCAGGAGCAAGGCCTGAGCATTGAAGATATCGATGTGCTGACGGGGCCGGCAGTCGGCTGGCCAAAAACCGGTACCTTCCGCCTAGCGGACCTGGTGGGCCTGGATGTTCTAACCAGCGTAGCGCGAAACTTCTCCAAGGCCGCAACCGACGAGAGATCAGACGTGAAGGTGCCCGATTTTCTCGATCAGCTCATCGCGCGCAAGTGGCTGGGCGATAAGACCAAGCAAGGCTTCTATAAGAAAGAGCGCGGCGCGGATGGAAAGGAAATTCGCTCCGTACTCAATTTGGAGACACTCGAGTACCAGCCGGCCTCCAAGCCCTCCTTCCCCTCAATTGAGCTGGCGAAAGGCAATGAATCGGTGGCCGGCAGACTGAAGGCGCTGCTGGGCGCTGACCCTGCGAAGGATCGCGCCGCGAAGTTCTATTGGCAGGCGCTTCCGGACCTTTGGGCCTATTCCGCCAACCGCATCGGCGAGGTCACCGAGACGATCGTGGATATCGATCGGGCAATCACCTCAGGATTCAATTGGGAGCTGGGGCCGTTTGCGTTGTGGGACGCCGCAGGTGTTCCCAACACGGTGGAGAAGATGCGCGCCGCGGGAACGCCTATTCCGGCGGCGGTCGAAAAGCTTCTAGCCTCCGGCGGTGACTCCTGGTACCGTGCCGGCGGCACCGAGTACTTCGATGTGAAAACGGGCGCCTACCGGCCCGTTCACCAGAACCCTGAACTAGCCTCGGTGGCCAGCTACAAGCGTTCCAATGGAATTTTTGCCGGGAACACCGGCATCTCCCTGGTGGACGTCGGCGACGGGATCGGCTGCTTCGAATTCCATTCGAAGATGAATTCGCTAGGTCACGACATTGTGTCCTTTCTATTGCAAAAGCTGCAGCCGGGAAGCGACGCGGTGCGCAACTTCGACGGCTTCATCATCACCAGCGATGCGCAGAATTTCACCGTAGGCGCCAACCTGATGCAGCTGCTGCTGGCTATCCAGGATGAGGAATGGGATGAGATCGAGCTGAGCGTACGGCAGTTCCAGGGCATGACCCGGGCGATCAAGTTCTGCGAGCGTCCGGTGGTGGCCGCGCCTTTCGGTTTGTGCCTGGGCGGGGGAACCGAGGTCTCCATGCACGCGGCGCTGCGCCAGCCGCATCTCGAGCTGTATACAGGACTGGTCGAGACCGGCGTTGGCCTGATCCCTGGCGGTGGCGGGTGCAAGGAAATGCTGTTGCGCGCCTTGGCTGCAGCGGATGCGGTGCGCAGCGACGCCCGGGGCGAATCGATCGAGGTAGTTGAAACCGTCAAGAACGTGTTCGAGACCATCGCCATGGCCAAGGTATCGACCTCCGCCATCGATGCGCGCTCGCTGCGCATTATCGAAGACATCGATTCGATCTCCATGAATCGCAGCCGCCTGGTAAGCGACGCCAAGACCCAGGCCCTCCGGCTGATAGCGATCCGGATACACGGCGCCGGTGATGAGGACGAACATTCCCGCGCCGGGCGAAACCATTCAGGCAACGTTGAAGCTTGGCATCTACCTGATGCGCGAAGGCGCGTACATCAGCGAGCACGACGCGAAGATCGCCACCCACGTGGCGCGCATACTCACCGGCGGCGATATTACCCCGGGAACTCTGCTCACCGAACAGGCGCTGCTTGATCTGGAGCGCGAGGCCTTCCTCTCTCTCTGTGGAGAGCCCAAAACGGTCGAGCGCATCGGTTTCACCCTTAAGACGGGCAAGCCGCTTAGAAACTAATCAGTCTCGCGGATGGGAGATTATGAAGGAAGCAGTCGTAGTCAGCGCAGTGCGCACAGCGGTAGGGAAAGCGCCCAAAGGTACACTCCGTTACACCCGCCCCGATGATCTTGGCGCGGTTGCCGTGAAAGGCGCCGTGGAGCGGGTGCCGGCGCTCGACCCTAAAGAGATTGAGGACGTGATCATCGGCTGCGCCATGCCTGAAGGCGAGCAGGGGATGAATATGGCGCGGCTGATCTCGCTGCGCGCGGGCCTTCCCATCGAAGCCGCAGCGATGACGGTGAATCGCTACTGCGCCTCCGGATTACAGACCATCGCGCTGGCGGCGGAACGGATTCGCGGGGGCGGCGCGGACGTCATCGTTGCCGGAGGTGCGGAATCGATGTCCTATCTCCCCATGGGAGGCAACAAGATTGCCGTCAATCCATGGCTGGTGGATAACCACCCGGCCGCGTATATGTCCATGGGGCTTACCGCCGAGAGGGTGGCAAAGCATTACGACATCTCCCGCGAGCAATCGGACCAGTTCGCTTTTTGCAGCCACCAGAAGGCGCTGGCGGCGATTGAGGCAGGCCGCTTTCAAGACGAGATTGTGCCCGTTGCCGTCGTGACCACGGTCATGAGCACGGCCGGAAAGCCGGAGAAGAAGGAAAAGTCATTTACCGTGGACGAGGGACCGCGGGCCGACACGTCGATCGAGGCGCTGGCTAAGCTGCGCGCTGTCTTCCACGCCGTCGGTGTCGTCACCGCGGGCAACAGCTCTCAGACCTCGGATGGTGCGGCGGCTGCGGTGGTTATGTCTGACACCCGGGCCAAAGAGATCGGAGCCAAGCCACTGGCGCGTTTTGTTTCCTTCGCTTATGCCGGCTGTCTCCCTGAGGAGATGGGCATGGGCCCCGTCTATGCGATCCCCAAAGCGCTGAAGATGGCCGGCCTCACGCTCGATCAGATCGATCTGATCGAGCTGAACGAGGCTTTCGCCGCGCAGTCGCTGGCAGTGATCAAAACACTTGGCATCGATCCGGCCAGGGTAAACGTCAACGGGGGTGCGATCGCATTGGGCCATCCCCTGGGCTGCACCGGCACCAAACTTACAGCCAGCTTGATCAGCGAGATGAAACGGCGCGGCGCCAGGTATGGAATGGTGACCATGTGCGTCGGCGGCGGCCAGGGAGCTGCCGGTATTTTCGAGAATCTACAAAATTAGCAACAATGGCGGGAACCTAAAGTCACCTTGGAGGATGCAATGGTCGTAGAGACTCAAGTCAGGACGGCGAAACGAGTAACCGGAGGCAGTTTCCTGATCGAAGACTTAACCCCCGAGGATATTTTCACCCCGGAAGACCTTTCTCCGGAACAGAAGCAGATCGCTGACGTGACCGCTGAATTTGCGGAAGAGAAGATCCTTCCCCAGGCTCATGAGATCGAGGCGAAAAACTGGGATGTGAGCCGCAAGCTGATGCGCGACCTGGGCGCTCTGGGGTTGCTCGGAATCGACGTGCCCGAACAGTACGGTGGTCTTGATATGGACAAGATTACCTCGACCCTGGTCTCACAAAACCTCACCGGTTCGGCAAGTTTCGCGGTTACGTTCAGTGCCCATGTGACCATCGGGACGTTGCCGCTGGTGTGGTATGGAACGCCAGAGCAGAAGGAGAAATACCTTCCCAAGTTGGCCAGCGGCGAATGGATCGCGGCCTATGCCTTGTCAGAATCCTCCGCCGGCTCCGATGCAATGAACATTCGCGCCCGAGCCACCCTCACTCCCGATGGCAAGCACTACGTGCTCAACGGCGAAAAGATGTGGATTTCGAATGCGGGCATCGCTAGCCTCTTTACCATCTTCGCCAAGATCGACGGTGAGAAGTTTTCCGCTTTCCTGGTGGAGGCGGGAACCCCGGGACTGACCGTGGGCGCGGAGGAGCATAAGCTGGGCATCCGCGGCTCTTCTACCTGCGCGCTGGTTCTCGCCGACTGCAAGGTGCCGGTGGAGAATCTGCTGGGGCAGGCGGGCAAGGGTCATCAGATCGCCTTCAACATCCTCAATGTGGGCCGGTACAAGCTAGCGTCGAGCGCGGTTGGCGGAGCGCGGAGCTCGCTCCGCGACGGCATACGCTATGCCAGGGAACGCGTTGCCTTTGGCAAGCCGATAACCTCCTTCGGTTTGGTGCAGGAGAAAATCGCCGAAGGTGCCGCAGGCATTTACGCAACCGAGGCAGTTCTGTATCGCGTAGTGGGCGCCATCGATGCCGCCCTGGCCGAACTCGACAAGAACTCCCCTACATTCTCAGCCGAGGTGCAGAAGCGGATCGAAGAATTTGCTGTCGAATGCTCGATCCTCAAGTTCTTCGGATCGGAGATGGTGGAACGAGTGGTTGACAATACGCTGCAGATTCATGGCGGCTACGGTTACGTGGAGGAGTATCCGGCAGAGAGAGCCTATCGCGATTCGCGCATCAACAAGATCTTCGAAGGCACCAACGAGATCAACCGGCTGATCACGACCGGCTGGATGATCAAACGCGCGTTACAGGGCACGCTCCCGCTACTGCCGGCCATCAAGAAGATGATGGACGAGGTGATGGCGGGACCAACCGCAAAGGTGAGCTACGACGGCCCGCTGGCGGAGGAGCGCGCGCTGCTGGCGAGCGCCAAGAAGATTTCCCTCTTCTGCTCCGGTGCGGCTTCGCAGAAGTTTGGTAACGATCTCGGCGAACAACAAGAGGTGATGGGCGCGCTGGCCGACATCCTCAGCGAAGTGCTCGCGCTCGAATCGAGCATCCTGCGCACGGAAAAGATGAACAAGCCCAATTCGGTCGCGGTGAAGCTCACCAAGTACTATGCCGCCCATTCCTTCCGCATCATCGAAAGCTCGGCGGAGCGTGTTCTGGCTGCGGTTGCCGAAGGCGACATGCTGCGCACACAGATGACCATCTTCCGCCGGCTGGCCAAGCATGAACCGGTCAACACGATAGCATCTAGGCCGCGAGATTTCGGCAGCAATGGTGGAGGCGGGGCGCTACCGGCTCTAACACTGTGGAGGGCGACGCACTGAGTCCCGAAGGGACGGCTGAAAGTAGCCCAGGACGCAGTCCTGGGTAAACATAAGCCATTCGATCAGTCCCCAAGGGACGGCTGAACATGGGCTAAAAAATTCAGCCGTCCCTGGCGGGACTATCCAGATTCGTGGCGGTTACCCAGGGACTATCGTCCTGGGCTACATTTCAGCCGTCGCCTTCGGGACTCAGTGCGGTAGTTCTGACGCAGACTCTATAAGCTCTGTGGAGAGCAGCAATGCGAATTTTGACAGTCCTCCGCCAGGTTCTGGATGCGGAAGAGACCGTAAGTATCCAAAACGGGAGCGTGGCGCTGGATGGAAGTAAGCTGGTGATGGACACCATGGACGAATACGGTGTCGAAGAGGCTCTGCGCCTGCGGGAAGGGGAAGCGGCAGGAGCGGAAGTGATTGCTCTCGCTATCGGACCGCCTCGCAGCGAGGAGGCTCTTCGCTCTGCACTGGCGATGGGAGCGGATCGCGCCATTCTGGTCGAGACCGACGCGCCTCTGGATGTGATTGCCGTAAGCAGCGTGGTCGCCCAGGTGGCGCACAGCGAGCAGATCGAACTGATCTTCTGCGGCGGGCAGCAAGCGGACTGGGACAGTCATGCCTTGGGTGCGGCAACCGCAGAGCGGCTGCAATGGCCACAGGCGACCTGGACCAGTGCTCTCGCCCTTAAAGATGGAATGCTCACCGGAAAGCACGACGTAGACGGCGGCAGCGAATCCTTCGCCGTGCCGCTGCCGGCAGTCGTAACCACCCAACAAGGACTGAATGAACCGCGGTACCCAACTCTGCCCAATATCATGAAGGCCAAGAAGAAGGAGTTGCGTCGCGTGCCTCTCAACGACTACGGTGTAAGTGCCAAACTCAAGGTCGTGGGGGTCGAAGTACAGGTGAAAGAGCGGCGCAGAAATATCATCGACGGCAAGGATGCAGGTGCCGCCGCGGCCCGACTGGTTGATCTTTTGCGCCATGATGCCGGAGTGATTGGATGATTCTGCTGGTCGTCGAATACTCCAACGGCAAGGTAAGCAAGAGCACACTGGAAATGACGACCGCGGCCCGTGGAATGGGTCGTGAGGGACCGATCACCCTGCTGGTTTTGGGGAGCGGCGTCGCGTCGGTCGCGGAGCAGGCCGCGCTCTTCGCCGACCAGGTTCTGGTGGCAGACAAGCCCGAGCTGGCACAGTACGACCCGGAAGTTTGGGCCGGCGCGGTGGCTCAGATCGCGAGAGAGGGCGAAGCTCATACGGTATTGATCGGCGGAAGCCGAAGCGGCCGCGAATATAGCCCTCGGGTCGCCGTCAAGCTGGACGCGCCTTTGATCGAAGATGCGATCAGTCTCACGGACCGCAACGGCGTTCTGGTCGCTGCGCATTACACCTTCCTCTCTCGCGTGACCGAGACCGTGGAAGCGGAAGGCCCGGTCACCGTGGTCACGGTGAAGCCGGGTGCGTTTGCCGCGGCCCAGCCCTCAAGCGCCGTGGGAGAGCAATATGACGCGGAGCTCGAGCTGCCCCAGCCCCGCCTTCGCGTCACCGGCAAAACCGCGGAGAAGAGTGAACGCATTTCGCTGGCCGATGCGGACCTGGTCGTCTCCGGCGGCCGCGGTGTGGACAGCCCGGAGGGTTTCAAGCAACTGGTCGAAGCTCTGGCGGATCAGTTGGGTGCGGCCGTGGGAGCGACGCGGGCTATTGTGGATGCAGGATGGCGTCCCTACTCGGAACAGGTGGGGCAGACCGGCAAGACGGTGCAGCCCAAAGCCTACATCGCCGTCGGAATATCGGGGGCGGTGCAGCATCTCTCCGGAATGAACAAGAGCAAGTTCATCGTGGCCATCAATAAGGATGCCAACGCGCCCATCTTCAAGATTGCGGATTATGGCATTGTCGGTGACGTGCATCAAATCATTCCGGCAATGATCACTGAGCTGCGCAAGTAGCTCGCTCGAAAATATGCTGCCGTTCGCGCACCAAATCGCCTTCCTGTTATTTGCCGCAGTAACGGTGGCGATTGGACTGCGCGGCTTCTATCGCGTGTACCGGCGCATTCGCGCCGGCAGCCAGGACTCCGAGCCACGCTTCGATCATCTTCCGCAAAGGTTGTGGCGTGCGCTGGTTACCACCCTGACGCAGAGCCGCACCTTCCGCCGGCGCCCGGCGATTAGCTTTTTTCATTCCTTCATCTTCTACGGCTTCGTCTTCTACATCCTGGTGAACCTGGTCGATGGATTGGAGGGATTTATACCCTTCACCGTTCGATCGGACAGCTCGACAGGGCATCGTTTACAACCTGCTGGCTGATTTGCTCAGCGCTCTCGTCCTTATCGGCGTGGTCGCGCTGGTGATTCGCCGTTTTCTTTTGCCCAGCCGCCGCGACTTCACCTTCAACCAGCGCACCATGCTGCACCCTCAGGTGAACCACGGCCGCATTCGTGTCGATTCGCTCATCGTGTCGGCCTTCATTCTCTTCCACGTAGGCAGCCGCGCGGTGGGCGCTGGCGCGAAGCTTGCGGCGGAAGGACCGGATCGCTTTCAGCCCTTCGCGACGCTGCTCTCGCACGCCTTCGCACCCGGCAATGCCGAAGCCTGGCGCATCTTTGGATATTGGGGTGCGCTTGGTAGCGTGCTGGCGTTTCTGATGTACTTCCCTTTTTCCAAGCACATCCACATCTTCGCCGCTCCAGCCAAATACCTGGTTGCGCGCAGGCCTTCCTCCGGAGTCTTGCCGGCGGAAGAGCTCGATCTTGAGTCGGAAAACCTGAAGGCGGGTGCAAACAAACTGGAGGATCTGGCCTGGCCTCGACTACTCGATGCGTACGCCTGCATTCAGTGCAATCGGTGCCAGGATGTTTGTCCGGCGACCGCAACCGGCAAAGCGCTCAGCCCATCGGCTCTGGAGATCAACAAGCGAATGGAGCTGAACTCGCTCCGTACCGGAGAAGCAAGCCCGCGCCCGCTGCTTAGCTTCGCCCTGTCGCCCGAAGCTGCTTGGGCTTGCACCACCTGCGGCGCTTGCATGGAGGTCTGCCCGGTGCAGGATGAACCCATGCTCGACATCATCGACATTCGCCGCAACCAGGTGATGATCCAGGGCGACTTCCCTGCTCAGCTGCAGACCGCATTCCGCGGTATGGAGCGGACCAGCAATCCATGGGGCATCAATCGCGAGAAGCGCATGGATTGGGCAGAGGGACTCAGGGTGAAGACGATCGAGGAGAATCCGCAACCCGATGTCCTCTACTGGGTTGGATGCGCTGCCAGCTACGATCCCCAATCGCAGAAGACGGCACGTGCATTTGTCCAGTTGCTCGATCATGCGGGAGTGAATTTCGCTGTTTTAGGCAAGAAAGAATGCTGTACTGGCGATAGCGCGCGGCGAGCAGGAAATGAGCTTCTGTATCAACAGCTCGCCGGCCAGAATGTTTCTACCCTCAACCAGGTTAAGCCGAAACTGATCGTCGCTACCTGTCCGCACTGTATGAACGCTGTAGGCAAGGAATATCGTCAGTTGGGCGGCAACTTCAAGGTGGTCCACCATACCGAGTATCTGGAGACGCTGATGGCAGAAGGCAAGCTTCGTGCCGACGCGGCGCCCGCCACGGTTGCCTATCATGACCCCTGCTATCTTGGCCGTCACAACGGGGTCTATGATGCCCCGCGTAACCTGCTCAACATACTCAGCAATGAGCGGGTCGAGCTTGGCCGCAATCGCGAAAATTCATTCTGCTGCGGAGCCGGAGGTGCGCAGTTCTGGAAGGAAGAAGAGCCAGGGACACAAAAGATTTCAGACAACCGCTATCGCGAGGCTCAGCAGGCGCTCGCGGGCGGGGAGAACAAAGTTCTCGCCGTCGGCTGTCCCTTCTGCAAGAGCATGCTGGACAGCACCGCCGCCAGAAGCCAGGCAGACGCCATCGCGGTAAAAGATGTGGCGGAGCTGCTGCTCGAGAGCGTGGAGAAGAAGCTGGGAAAGGTAGCAGCGGTAGCGCCGGTCGATCTGCCTTTGCCGCAACCTTCAGCAACTGTTGCGGTGGCGGAGAAAGCTCCAGAAGCCGTCGCCGTTGCGGCAGCCGCCCCGAAAGCCGCTGAGCCGGCCTCTCCTCAAGTAGAACGCAAGAAATGGCAGCCGAAGGCCGCCCAAGCGGAATCGAAACCCGCCACAACAGCTCCAACACCCACAGACCCACAGCCAGTCAAACGGAAGACCTGGACGCCCAAGTCGACTGCGGCCAAAGAAGAACAGCCGAATCCGGCGGAAGAGAAGCTTCCGGATGCCTGATGCGCGCGCCCACTACAAGCACTTCCAGCCGATCGCTACCCGCTGGAACGACAACGATGTCTACGGTCATGTCAACAACATTGAGTACTATGGCTACTTCGACACGGTCATCAACACTTATCTGATCAAAGAGGGAGGGTTGGATTTTCTCGCTGGCCCGGTCATCGGCGTGTGCGCGGAGTCACACTGCCGGTTTCTGCAGGAGCTGGCATTTCCAGAAACGGTCGAGGCGGGCCTGCGCGTCGAGCATATCGGCACGTCGAGCGTGCGTTACGGAATAAGTCTATTTCGCAGCGGTGAGGCGGGACCGGCGGCCGAGGGCTGGTTCGTGCACGTGTTTGTGGATCGTGCTACCCGGCGGCCAATCCCGCTGCCGGCGCCATTGCGCGCAGCCCTTGAGCTGATCGAGGTCAAGCCATGAAGGTCAAAGCAGCGGTTCTGCGTCAGATCGGACAACCCGGCCCGTATGCTCGATCGCGGCCGCTGGTCACAGAAACGGTCGAGCTCGCACCTCCCGGCGCTGGAGAGTTTTGTGTGCGTGTACTCGCGGCGGGTTTGTGCCACTCGGATCTGTCGGTCATCGACGGATCTCGCCCGCGGCCGATGCCCATGGTGCTGGGCCACGAAGCCACCGGCGAGATCGTCGAGCTGGGACCGGATGTAGAAGGCTTCCGCGTCGGCGATCGCGTGGTCTTCTGCTTCATTCCCAACTGCGGCCGTTGCGGACCGTGTGCGAGTGGCCGCGCCGCGCTTTGCGAACCGGGAGCTGCTGCGAATGCCGCAGGCACGTTGCTCGGCGGCGGAAGACGCTGGCTCGACGCCAACGGCATGCCGCTGCATCATCTTCTCGGCGTCTCAGGATTTGCCGAATACACCGTGGTCTCGGCGCGCTCGGCGGTGCGCATCGACCACGATCTCGCTCCGGAGATCGCGGCCTTGTTCGGTTGTGCGGTCATGACCGGGGTAGGCGCGGTGGTCAATACGGCGAAAGTCTCCGCCGGAGAAAGCGTGGCCATATTCGGGCTGGGAGGCGTCGGGCTGGCTGCTCTGCTCGGAGCGCGCGCCTCCGGCGCCAATCCGCTCATAGCTCTCGATGTGGCAGCGCACAAATTCGAACTCGCCCGTGAACTGGGCGCGACCCATTGCATCAACGCCGCCGATGCGGATGCTATCGACCAATTGCGCGAACTCACGCATGGTGGTGTGCAATTCGCCATCGAATCGGTTGGCAGCGAGCGCGTTCTGGCCCAGGCCTATGCGGCCACACGCCGCGGTGGAACCACGGTCACAGTTGGCCTGCCGGCGCCGGATCGCATGTTGGCCATTCCGGCCTTGAGCCTGGTTGTCGAAGAGCGCACTCTCAAAGGATCGTACATGGGCTCGGCTGTGCCATCACGAGACGTGCCACGCTTCATTGCGCTCTATCGCGCCGGCCTTTTGCCTGTGGACCGTATGCTCACCCACCGCCTGCAGCTGGACGAGATCAACACCGGCTTCGATCGCCTGGTACGAGCGGAAGCGATCCGTCAGGTTGTTGTCTTCTAGTTCTTACTGCTCCTCATCACGGTCGATTTCGACCGTAGCGATCGTGGCTTGAGACCCAGTCTCCGCGCAGGATTGCGCTGGTAAGGGAGGTTTCACCGGCCAGCACGACGGCCGCGCAGATCTCGGCAAATTTGTCGGCCTTTCCGTTCCCGTAACAGCCGAGCATCTCCAGGCATTCCCTTTGCGTGGCAAGTCCGGTGCCACCTCCGTAGGTCGCCACAATCAGCGAGGGGATGGTGATCGACCAATAGTAGTCACCATTTGCGAGCAGTTGCGTGTAGACAATCGCCGCGTGCGATTCAGCGACATTGGCCACGTCTTGCCCGGTTGCGATAAACATTGCGGTCAGCCCGTTCGCCGAATGGGCACCGTTGTTGGCCGATCCGGTAAGGAAAGCACCAGCCTGCGAAATCTGACGCATGCGAAACACCTCGGCAGTATCTACGCCCATCAGCCTTTGCAGCACCTCGCGCCGCACCACCACTTCCGCCACCACTCGTTTGCCGCGGGTCATGATGGTGTTCATCTGTGAATGCTTTTTGTCGGTGTCCACGTTGCCCGAGAGCAAATAGCGGGGCTGGTCCGGGTGATTGGTCTGAATCCACTGGCAGGCAGCAAGCGTTGCCTTTCCAACCATGTTCTGCCCAGCCGCATCGCCGGTGGTATAGTCGCAGCGCAGGTAGAGCAACGGACCCACAGCGTACTGGGTAATGCGCGTCAGCTTTCCTACGGAAGTCGTACTTTCCGCCGCACGCTTGATCTCCTCGAAATGTGCTTCGATCCATTCTCCAAAATCGCGTGCTTGCAACGCATCATCAAACTCAAAGACCGGGGAACGCTGCATCGCCTGCTTCACGACTGTGGCCTTCACGCCACCGCATTCCGTCAGCAACCGCATGCCGCGGTTATAGCTCGCGACCAGCGTGCCTTCTGTCGTGGCCAGGGGAACATAGAAGTCTCCGCGCGCGTGTTCGCCATGGATGCGGAGCGGACCCGCGAGGCCGAGCGGCACCTGCGCGACACCGGTAAAGTTTTCTATATTCCCAGGCAACAGTCCGGGATCGAAGGAATAGTGGGCCACGTGTTCCAGGTGAACTCCCGTGCGCTCCTTGGCAAACGCGCGTCGCTCATCGGCCGCCGTTCGCGTGTAATCGTTCTGCTTGTCACGCGGAATGCGTGCTCGTTGTACCTGGCTTTCGCTCATGAGGAAAGGGTACCAGCATATACCAGCATGCCTATTGCAGCAAATGAACACTGTTGATGGTGAATAGGTATCACGTCATATCACGTCACCGTATTTCTCTCAGGAGGAATCGTGGGCCTGCGGCCCACCAATGTCGGCCGGACAGAAGGGATACCTGGGACCTCCCGTCTTCTACAGATTAATAAGTCGCAGGCAATCTCTAATACCCACAAGTGCATCTAAGGGTTCGAGAGGGCACAACACTTGGTTGCGCTCAGTCACGGTTTTGGAGAGGTGCTACAGCGAATCCGGATCGATGAGGTGCAACAAAAAGCGAATTGCCTTACTGTGCAATGTTTTCTCAGAGCAGCCGATGCCCAGCTTTACGCAAGTGGAAGGCATGCGGCGAGAGCTCCAACCCGCAGACAACAAAGCAGAATTCCTGGAGGCAAAATGAGGAAGAGTAGATTGTCCGGCCTTCTCACGATCAGTGGGATGGCAATCATTTGGCTGTGCTTGACTTCCAGTGCAGTCGCGCAGTTTCGTACTTCGATCCAGGGTGTTGTGACCGACCCGACCGGGGCGGTCATCCCAGGTGCGACACTTACTCTCAAGAATCTCTCCACCAACGAGATCATTACGCGAACCAGCGGTGGCGATGGTGTTTACAATTTCAATGCGCTTCCTGCCGACCCTTTTGTATTAACGGCGGAGAAGGACGGCTTCCAGAAAAAGGTTCTCGATCACCTGCAGTTGACTCCCGAGCAGCCCAACGGGATCAACATCCAGTTGGAGCCGGGCGGCACATCGACGACCGTCACGGTCAGCGGGGACACGATACCGGCGATCGACACCCAAACCGCCGACACTTCCCGCACCATCTCTGCCAACGAAATCCAGCATATTCCGGTATATGAGCGCGATCCAACCAGCCTCATCCGGCTGGTCCCTGGAGTCCAGGCCGATGGAGCGCAGCAGGGCGGCGGCGGTGGGTTCCAGGCTCCGGGAACCCAGACCGGAGCCTCATCGGGGGGCGGCGGCAACTTAGGGCATTCGAGCAGTATCTTTGCGACGGAAAATGGCGCTTCGGCAAACGCCAACGGCGGGCAGTTCGATGCGAACGGGTATAGCGTCGACGGCATCAGCTCGGAGAGTGCCGTTTGGGGTGGAGCGACGGTCATTACTCCAAGCGAAGACTCTATCGGCAACATCCAGGTCTTCACAAACTCTTACGACGCTGAAAATGGCCGCTTCACGGGCGCGGTGACTGAAATCACCTCGAAGAGCGGAACCAACGACCTTCACGGCAGCTTTTTTATCCAGATCACGCGTCCCGGACTGAATGCGTATCAGCGGTGGAACGGTCCTCAATCGGTGCAGGCATTCGATTCCACCACGGGACAAAAGCTGAGCCCGGCGGACCGCGGTCTGCTTCGCGATGAAGACCGTTACAACCAGCTTGGCGGCAGTATAGGCGGCCCTATCTGGAAGAACAGAGTCTTTGCTTTCTTCGCCTATGAGGGGCAAAAACAGACAATCCCTGCGAGCAGCACAGAGTGGTTTCCGACCACCGCATTTGCCAGCCTGGCGCCAAGCAACAGCATTTCCAACACCTACCTTCACTTCAAGGGAGCCACTGTTGCCGGAACAGTGATCGGCTCGGTCACCTGCGCGAATGCCGGACTCGTCGAAGGCGTAAATTGCAATACGATTCCGGGACAGGGCCTGAACATCGGTTCGCCGCTGACCACCGGCCTGGGCAAGCAGGACCTTACCTATATCAACAACAGCAACCCGGGTGTTGGCAGCGGACTCTCGAACGTTCCAGATATCACGCAGTACACGTTAAGCAACCCCACGACAAGCGATTTCAAACAGTACAACGGCCGGCTCGATGCAAACGTAACCAGCAAGGATCACGCTGCTTTTGCGATCTACTGGGTGCCTTCCAGCCTGACCAAGTTGAATGGTGGCCTGGGTTATCAGCTCTTCAGTCACGACCAGACCAACGATGCCTTCTCGGTCATCTGGAATCACACTTTTTCAGCGACTTTCCTGAACGAAGCCCGTGCCAACGCCGCAGGCTGGCGCTGGAATGAAGTTGCCAGCAACCCTCAGGCTCCATTTCGGCCTGCCGGAGGACCAGTTGTTCACCGCAAATACTTCCAATGGTCCACAGCAGATTGGCGCTATCAGCCTCGGCGCCCTCGGCGTTCCGGCGCCATCGATTCTGGACCAATGGACGTATGGTTATAAGGACGTCGCCACCAAAATTTTGGGCGCACAGACGATGAAGTTCGGGTTTGATTTCACCAGGCTCTATTATCTGAACGACCCGATCGGCGCGCCGAACTACACTTTCTACAACATCTGGGATTTCCTCAATGATGCTCCTGAAGCCGAAAGTGGACCGTTTCAGGCGACAACTGGCTTTCCCGGCGGCTATCGCAACGATAACCGTGAGAACATGTGGGGAATTTTCTTTCAGGACGATTGGAAGGCTCGCCCGAACCTGACCCTGAGCGCCGGACTCCGCTACAACTATTTTGGGCCGATTACCGACAAGGACAATAACATGGGTGTGCTCCGATTCGGCAGCGGATCCGGTCTATTGACGGGGATCGCCATTCGCACGCGAATCGACGGCTGGAACGCTCAGAAGCTTAACTTTGGGCCACAGATCGGCTTCAACTGGAGCCCATCTTATCTCAAAGGGAAGGTAGTCTGGCGCGGTGGCTATGGCCTGAACTACAACCAGCAGCAGTTATCGACGGCGAATACTTATGATGGCAATCCGCCGGGGACGAGCTCTGTTCCGGGAATCAGCACGAGTCCCGCTAACATCAATCCAAATATCCTCTACGCGATTTCGAGCAATCCAACCAGTATTTTCGGCTACCCGTCGAACCCGAGCGCGATTAGCACCTTCAACTCCGCCGGCCTGCCCGCGGCGGGTGGCGCAAACATCGGGGCCTTGCCCACGAATCTGCCCACGCAATATGTACACCACTATTCGCTCGAGACAGAGATCGATTTAGGACATCAATGGGTTGCGAACCTTGGTTACACGGGCAGTTCTGGCAAACATCTCAATTACAATTACGACTCAAACGCTTACGGAACAATTCTGGGTGCGCCGCTGAACCCCCTGATAAGCAGCATCAACACTTTCGGCAGTCAGGGTAGCTCGAACAACAACATGATGCTCGCCGGCCTCAAGCACCAGTTCTCACAAACTTTCTCGCTGGATGCGCAATATGCCTTCGGCCATAGTTTTGATACGAATTCGGGTCCATACTTCCGCAGCCCCTATCTTTACAACACCAGGTTCTCTTATGGGCGGTCGGATTTCGACATCGCAAATAACTTCAAGCTCTTTGGCATCTGGCAGCCGGCCATGTTTCGCGGCGGCCATGACTGGAAAGAGAAGGTCGCCGGCGGATGGTCGATCAGCGGAATCTTTACCTTTCACACCGGTTACGGGTGGACCCCGGTTTATACGGCGCCGCACCAGATCTACTGCAACGAATGCAACTACGGATTCCAGAGCCTGCGTCCGATCTACAACGGCGGAGCTCTCCGTCAACACCAGCAATGGCGCCTTCAAGACCGGAAGCAACTTTCCAAACCCGGGCACTACGAATACCGGCACAAACAATGATGAGTTCAGCAACAACTACTTCACGGTTCCGAACTACGCAAATGCGATTGCTGACAATCCCGGACAGTTCGCAACCGCCTTCATCCCTCCGCCGGGAATTGGGCGCAACTCTTTTCCCGGGCCCCGACTACCGCGACCTCGATATGAATCTTGCCAAGGCTTTCGGCTTGCCGAAGATGCGTGTCATTGGAGAAAGCGCCAAGATCGAAGTCAAGGCCAACTTCATCAATATATTCAATACGCTGAATATCGACCCCAGCTCCATATCGAACAACATTGGCAGTAGCAACCTCGGTCAGGCGTCGAGCGCCCTCGGATCGAGAATCATCGATTTCCAGGCCCGCTTCAGCTTCTAACTCAATTCCAGGGTGCGTCGCACGACGCACCCTCCCTCCCTTTAGAATGCGTCGCCTCGCCGATTCAGCTTGCAACGGCGCTCTCGTGGCAATCGGTAGGCTCGCGAGGATTTAGGTCATGCTGCGAAAGTATCGGTTATCTGCCGTTGTGCTAGGTTTGAGTGTCTCTCTTGCGGCCTGTTGTCCGTTGTTTGCCCAGGAGCAGATCCAGATTGACGCCACGGCGCAGACTACACCCTTCCCGCATTTCTGGGAGCAGATGTTCGGCTCCGGCCGCGCCATTCTCACGCTCCGCGAGAGCTATCGCGATGACCTTCGCGCCGTAAAGCAGGTCACGGATTTTCGCTACGTCCGTTTTCATGCCATTCTGCATGATGAAGTTGGCGTCTATAGCGAAGACGAACACGGCAACCCCGTCTATAACTTCGCCTATGTCGATCAGATATACGATGGACTTCTGAAGAACGGCGTCCGTCCCTTTGTCGAGATCAGCTTCATGCCTAAGAAGCTGGCCTTCAACCCTGACGCGCTTCATCCCTTCTGGTACAAACCGAATGTATCTCCACCCAAGAGCATGGAGCGCTGGGACGATCTGATGACTCACTTCGCTCAGCATCTTGTCGATCGCTACGGGATCGACGAGGTATCGCAGTGGTATTTCGAGGTCTGGAACGAGCCGAACATCGATTTCTGGAACGGCATACCCCGCAAACAATCCTACTTTGATCTCTATGCTCACACCGCACGTGCGCTCAAGGCTGTAAGCCCGCGCTTGCGCGTAGGCGGCCCAGCGACCGCCGCCGCCTCCTGGGTGCCAGACTTCCTCAAGTACACCGCTGCGAATCACGTACCTGTCGATTTCGTCTCAACTCATGGATATGCCGATGACACCGTCGAAAATCTCTTCGGAACCAATGAAGACATCCCGATGGACGACCGCGTCTGCCGCGCCGTCGCAAAGGTGCGCGGAGAGATCAGGTCGTCAGCCATGCCCAGCCTCCCACTGATGTGGACGGAGTGGAATGTGCAGGGCATGCAGGAATCGCGCGACACTATTTTTGTGGGTCCCGCGCTCGCCAACACGATCCGTCAGTGCGACGGCATGGTCGACATGCTCTCCTTCTGGACCTTTTCCGATGTCTTTGAAGAAGGTGGTCCGATTCCCAAACCATTCGAGGGCCAGTTCGGACTCCGGGCAAAGGGCGGCATCAATAAACCGAGCTACTACAGTTACGCATTATTGCATCAGCTTGGAACCCGGCGCCTCCCGAACCCGTCGAAGAATATCATTGCGACCGAGACTGCTGATGGAAAGATTGTTGTTGCCGCGTGGAACCTCGTCGATCCCGATCAGCAGGGAAAAAACCGTACGACGGAACTGATCTTCCACGGCGTGCCCCCTGATGCGAAGATTACCCTTCAGCGCGTCGATCGCGACCAGGGCAACGTATTGCCGCGCTATGCAGCCATGGGCAGTCCACTTGATCCCACACCCGATCAGGTAGAACAGCTCAACCGCGAAACGAAGCTGCCCGCGCCTGAAGTCCTCGCTCTGAAAAACGGTAGGGTCGAACTGCAGCTCACACCAAACGCTCTTGATCTTATCACCGTGGAAGAGTAACGTAACTCCATTTTTGTATACGCGCCTAACCCCAATACGATTACAACCTTTGGCAGCAATAACCTGCGACTGACCGGAACGCCTCGATGACAGGATTCCCGTGTTATTCACATCGGATTGCGGAATTGGGATCCACACGCATCGCTCTGAGAGCCGGCAGGTAGGAAGCGAGCATACCCGTCGCGAGCAGCAGCAACGCCACCATCAGGAAGGTGAATCCGTCAAACATCGATACGCCCCATAGCTGCGTATGCAATGCGGGTACCAACAATAGCGACGCCACAAGTCCCAGCATGATGCCGGCGACGACCAGCCGCAGACCTTTGCTGAGCACCAGGTTTAGAACGTCTGAGCGCTGAGCTCCGAATGCCATGCGGATTCCGATCTCATGCGTCAGTAGAGAGACGGTATACGCGGTCACGGTGAAAATGCCGATCAGCGAGAGCAGTAGTCCCACTAACGCGCACACGCCGAATGCCACCACGCCGAATCTCGGCTTCGCGTACGAATTTCGCGCCAGATAGTCTTCGAGCGCGAGCGGTTCAGAAAGAACGATCCTCGGATCCAAATCCCACATCGCGCGTCGCATGCTGTTGAGAAGTGCGTTGGGATCGACTGCGGTGCGCACCAGGACGCCGCGGCCGCCGAACCCGGTAAAGGAATGAGGGAAGAATGCTTCCGGCATCGGCGGCTTCTCAATGCCGGCATTGGTGAAATCACTCACCACGCCGATGATCGAAAAGTAAAGGTTGTGCGGCGTCTCCGGAATCTCGTCCAACAAGTTGAATCGAATCTCTTTGCCGATTGGATCTTCAGCTCCGAAGTATCTTCTGGCCAGGGTCTGGTTGATAACGGCCACATGCCGGCCAGTGGCCACGTCGTCCGGCGACAGAAGCCGGCCGCGTAAGAGTTGCACTCCCAGTGTCTCAAAGTAACTGGCACTGCACGCATCGAACATGGTTTCCCAGCGTTCTGCATGCGGCTTTCCGGGAATGGTAACGTCGCTGATGGGGCCTCCATACAATGGTTGTCCGAGAGACACGGACGCGTTGATTACCCCGGGCAGCCGGTCCAGGCGATCCAAGAGCCGTTCCACGTATTGTTTCTTTTGTTCCGCAGTTTCGTAGCTTCCCTTGGGAAACGAGATCCAGCTAGAGAGCAGGTTGGTGGCACGAATGCCGAAGTCAATATGAGTGAGCGCGACAAAACTGCGCATGGTGAGGCCCGCCGAGACGAGCAGAACCACAGAGAGAGCTACCTGACCCACCACCAGAGCGGAGCGGAACTTCGCACCATGGAAACTGGTGTGCACACCTTGTCCGTTACTGCCCAACTGCTGCTGCAAATTGCCGCGAAGGAAAACGATGGATGGCGCCAGGCCTGCCGCGACGGTGGCGATAAACGACAGACATCCCGCCAAAAGCAACGTAGACCGGTTGAGGGTCACATCGGCTTCCATGCAAAGAACGTATCGAGCCATCCAAGCCCCTGAAAGCCAATGGAGCGCGAGCGCGGTAAAAATGCAACCAAGCAGGTAGCCTGCCGCCGCCAGCACCATGCTTTCGGCCAGGAACTGCCGCGCCAGTCTCGCTCGGCCTGCGCCAAGAGCTGAACGCACCGCCATCTCCCTGGAGCGCGAGCTGGCATGCACCAGCAAAAGCCCCGCCGCATTGCTGCAGGAGATCATAAGGAGTAACCCCACAGCGGCCGCAAGCAATAGAAACATGCGTTTGTAATCCTGGAAGAGCGCGTCGCTCCAGCTCCGAACCAGGCTGACGGGGTGCTGGGGATAATCCTTGGGATGGTTACGCACCAGTTGGCGCACGACTACGTCGAGATCAGCCGCGGCCGCTTTTAGGCTGACGTCACTCCGCACCAGGGCGTTGGCGAAAAAGTAGTCAGGCTTGTTTTCCTCGAGCAGCCGACTGGTCTGCCAGGGGACGGGCAAGTAGAGGTCGGAACCGAGCAATTGGAACCGCGGCGGCATTACGCCAACTACTGTTCGCGGGCGCCCGCCAAGAATCATGGTGGTGCCGATCACACCTGGATCTTGATGAAACCGTTCTTTCCAAAAGAGGTAGTTTAGCAACACTACCGGAGGCGCACCAGGCTGCGAGTCGCGGTCGGAAAAGGCGCGCCCGAGGATGGGCTGCATCCCGAAGAAAGCCATCGCGTTCGGTGTCAGTGCCCCACCGTGCAATATCTCGGCAGCGCTTCCGTAGGTGTATCGGATGTACCAGGTGCTGTATCCGGCTACATCTTCAAAGACGCGCGTCTCCCGGCGGAAGGCCAAGATCTCCTCCGGAGCAAACATGCCCCGCCCGTATTTGATCCCTTTCTGCCCATCATCGATGGTGATGGTCGCAAGACGGTCCGCACTTCGGTAGGGAAACGGATGGAGCACCCCGTTGTACACGATGCTGAAGACCGTGGTCGAAAAGCCGATACCCAGCGCTAGTGCCAGCACGGCTACTATGCCAGCGCGGCCGGAGCTGCGCAGTGACCGGATTGCGAAGGAGACATCGCGGCACAAATCTATGCCATAGTTGAGCCACGACATCTCCCGGACTTGCTCCCTTACCCGCTCCGGATTACCCAGTGTGAACAGAGCTCTGCGACGCGCTTCGGCGTGGCTCGCTCCAGAGGCCACGAACTCATCGATCAGTTCCTGCAGATGGAACGCAAGTTCTGCATCCAGTTCCGGATCGGAGTCTGATCTAGACCATGAGCGAAACGACCATGAGCGAAACAGTTTGTACATCGTCGGCTCTCCGGAGTCCTGCGAACCTGCGGGTCCACGAGCGCATGTGGGCTTGTACTTACCGCGATGCAGCCAGACAGCGTGCCATCGTCGCGACAACTCTTCGCCAATTCTGCGTTTCTGCCATGAGCTGCTTTTCTCCGGACTTTGTCAGGGAGTAGAACTTGGCCCGGCGATTCTTATCCGAAGTACCCCATTCAGCTTTGATCCACTTTCTTTTCTGCAAGCGAAGCAGTGCGGGATAGATCGTTCCCTGATTCAGGCTCAACGAATGGTCGCTTAACTGCTCGACGCGGCGGGCAATCCCATAGCCGTGCTGCGGACCCATGGTTTCCAGAATCTTGAGGACCATCAGGTCAAGTGTCCCCTGTAGAACCTCAGATTTGTCGTCGCCCATCCTGGTTGCTCCAGCATCCAATTTATTATCAGACTGCCGGTTTCTCTGTTGAATGTCAACTGGGAACTGGGGCCAAGTCGAGGCCGTATTATCGACATGATTGCGACTGCCTAGTAGAGGGCGGCAATATCCATGGTTTCCGGATAACGATGATCAGGGGAAGCCGCATCGAGCCGAGCGCGCGTCTGTTTCACTTGCTCTTCGGCCCGCCGCGCCGCGCTGCGTTGATGCGTTTGCTTCAGAAAGCGCGCGTACTGGGTCATCACGCACAGATAGACAGGATGTTCCGATCCAAGTTGCTGGCCCATAACTTCGCTCCCCGCCCGCATAAATTCTCCGGCGGATGAGCGGTCGCCTGCTTTCCAGTAGGCATAGCCGAGGAGAAATGCGCCAAGCCCAGCTGGAAAGTCCTTCGGCCCATAGAAGGTTCTCACCAGGGGAAGTGCATTCTGCAGTGTCTCGATTGCCTGGAGGTAGTTGTGCGAAAGGCAAAGCGACTGCGACAGAACAAACAGGGCGCCAATTCTGTCCTCTGGTGTGGCATTGCTGTCGGAGGATAGTTCGCTGACGGCCTGCCCGGCAAAGCTATGCGCCCTCTCTGCGCGATGTTTTCGCGTATTCAGAATGGCGAGATGATACCAACTCAGCGCCAGCTGGTGTTGATCGCCGAGTTCTTCGCGCAGCCGGAGCGCTTTCATTTCTGCCCGCTCGGCGTCCTCGACATGCCCCCTTTCCAGGTAGAGCGTTCCCACGCTGTCGATGGCGGCGGAAAGATCGGATTTCGAGACTGGAGGCAAGGAAAGAAGGCGAATCGCCTGCTCGAATGCATTCTCAGACTCCTGATAACGGGCAGCATCCTGATACAGCGTACCGGCATCCTGATACAGCATAGCCAGCCGAGTCCAGATGCGCCCAGCCTGAACCGCCGACATCCCTGGCGGTTGCGCCTGCTTAGAAGCGGCCTCGTAGATTGCGGTCTGCGCTTGCAAGTCTGCTCTAGTCAGGATTTGGGCATTCAGTATGTGAGCAACTGTTCCAGGCTGGGACAAAAGAAGCAGACAGGACAGCTTCACTATGACGTTCACGCTTTTAGCCTGTTTCATGCGGCGGCCCCGGTCGATTGCCATGGTTAATCTCCTCCTTGTTACGAGATCGATGTTGCAATTGGCGGGCCATGTAGATAAACAACATAAGCTACATTACATGTTGAATATCAACATGTAAAGATTAGGGCGGAAGTGGCCATTTTCGCAAAACACTGTCCAGGAACGGACGGGACTGCTCTTCAATCGCAAGGGCTACGAGGGCTGCTCCATGCAGGACATTGTCGAGGTAGTCGGCCTGGAGAAAGGCAGCCTTTATGGCCATTATCCGACCAAAGAGGCGCTAGTGTAGTACGTCACACAGATGGACGTTTATCCAGCGTCGAAAAACATTTCCAGGAAAGGTCCGTTGAACTGCAGATCCCTCGACTGCGCTCGGGATGACAAAGGGAAGGGCGACGCTTCCATGGAGAGCGGTTGCTGGACGGGCGGTCGCTGGACGGAACGATGCCGGATGGGAGCGCCACCCCACCTTTTGTCATCCCGAGCGCGGCTTAGATCGAACAGCCTTTGCGTTTGTTCCACAGGCCGCGCGTGAAATCGGGAAATTTGACCGGCGCACTGCCCTGAGCCACCGAGCTTTTGCTCAATGGGGTAGGGGCCGACCAGGCTGCTCCGTCGTACACGTCCATATCCGGCGGAAGCCCTTCGCGCATGCACTGCAATAAGCGATAGATCATGATGAAGTCCATGCCTCCGTGCCCACCGGAGGTACTGGCCATGGCACCTTCCTTGGCCCAGAGAGGACTCTCGTAGTCCTTCTTGTATTGGTCGATGGTTCCCCAATCTTCGCGACCCGGCTGACCATCGATGTAAATGCGTGGCGGGTAGTCTTCAAAGATACCTTTGGTGCCAGCGATCATGTTGATCCGGCTATAGGGATGAGGGTTGGACGTGTCGTGCTTGAGGGTGATGGTCAGGCCGGAGGCAGTCTTGATCAGGGAAGTATTCAGATCACCCGTGATGTATTTCTCGTTCCACTTGGGATCGCCCTTGGGGGTATTGGCTTCACGATAAGCAGCCAGGCCGAGGGCCGGGGTGCTCATGGAAACCATGTAGTCAAAGCGGTCGCCGCGGTTGATGTTCATGTAGTTGGCGACGGGGCCCAATCCGTGGGTGGGATAGAGGTTGGCATCGCTCAGGGTGTGGAAGGCGCGGCGCCATAAGCCTTCTCCTTTTGACGAAAACATTTCTTCCCGCAGATCGTGGAGGTAGGCAGCCTCTCCATAGAGGAGCTGGCCTAGCACGCCTTGACGCACCATATTGAGAATGAGGGTCTCGGTGTAGCCGTAGCAACACTCCTCGAGCATGATGCAGTGGCGGCGGGTCTTTTCGGATGTATCGACCAGCTTCCACAGGTCTTCCATGGTGTAGGCGAGCGGCACTTCCACGGCGGCGTGCTTGCCATTCTCCATAGCCGAAAGCGCCATCGGGGTATGCCAGTCCCACGGGGTCGCGATGACGACGAGATCGAGGTCGCTTCGTTTGGTTAGAGATTCGTAGTCGTGGGGACCCTTGGTATAGAGTTCGGGGCGCCTTCTGCCCGGCCTTCTCGACCAGTTGGCCGGCGTGCTCGGCGTGCTCGGGCACGACGTCGCAGACGGCAAGGACCTGCGCGTTCTGGGCCAAGAACCACCCCAGCAGGCCGGTGCCTCTTCCGCCGACGCCGATGAAGCCGAGGCGGGGCTCCTTGGTGGCGGCGAAGGGCGTATCAATCATCGTGCGCCCAGGCGACGGATGGGCTACGTCAGCAAGTGCGTTGTCTTCGAGTTTGAAGGCGGCTGCGGCAAGTGCGCCGAGACGAAGGAATTGCCGCCGGCTGGGCTCGGTTAAGTCATCGTTCACGGTTCGTCCTCTCTCATATGCGAAGGAAGATCTTGCGACGGTACATCCAGAAAAGAAAGAGCCAGTCGAGCAACAGGATGGTGGCTCCCAGGAGCAGTGGCTGCAGTCCTGGACCAAGGAGGAGAAACGGCGCCTGACCCAGGTTGGTGATGAGATTTTGGTGCAGGAAACCTTCCCATAGGTGGGCGATGAGGTAGGCGGCTATTGAGTTCGTCCCCACCACGATCAGCGGAAAGGCCCAGCGCCGCCATTGCTTCACGTCGATGATCCAACTGAAGGCGGATAAAAAGAGGAAGCAGATGCCACCGCTGAATAGCGTCCAGCTGGGGGTCCAGATGCGCTTCACAATAGGGCAAATGCCGGTGAGGTGAAAGAAGAGCCCGAGCGCGATGAGGATGACGCCCGCGATGAGGAAGCGACGGATGGGCGGCTTGGGCGCCGAAGCCTGGAACCATTGTCCGGCGAACAGGCCGAGGATCATGGTGCCGAGGGTGGGGATGAAGCTCAGGGTAAGGTAGCCGCCATCGTTGTACACGAACCGGTGCTCGCGGGGAAACAGGTTCAGGAACCACACATCGAAGGCCTGGCCAAGATTGCTGTTTTTGTTCCAGTGGGCACGGAAACCGGTGTACAGATGATGCCAATCGGGGGGCACGCCGACCGCGGCATAGTCGAAGCCCGGGCCCGGGACTGGATAGAGCGCCCAAGCCAGCCAGTATCCGAACAAAATGGCGCCGAACGCAATCCACTGATCACGAGTTGGACGGAAGGCCAGCAAGAAGAGGAAGGTATAGCCGAGGCCGATTTGGGTCAGCGTGTCTTCGAAGGTGAAGTAGGTCTGGCTGCTGTGCAGGGAGCGGAGAAAGATGCCCAGCAGGATCAGCAGCAGCGATCTCCAGATGGTGTGGGCCAGCATCTTAGGAAAGGGAGTTCCCTTTCGCTGGCGGCTGCGGATGGAATAAGGTAGCGCTACGCCTACGAGGAAGGAGAAGGATGGCTGGATGGTGTCGTGCAGCGAACAACCGAACCACTGGGTGTGGGTCTGGTTCCAGGCGAGAATCTTCCAGAAGAGACTGTGGTTGTAGTACGCGGAGACCCGGGAAAACTGCAGCACTTCGCCCATCATCAGCAGCATGACGAGGCCGCGATAGGCGTCCACCGCCAGATTGCGAACGGTGGGTAGGGACGGGCGTACAGCGGTGGTTTCTACGCCTGCCGGTGCTGCCTCCTCAACCTGGAGTAACTCGCGCATCGTAAGCTCCGCGTGTTATGCCTGACCCGTTTTCTTAGCGCCATGACGCGATGCAGGCAGGCGGCTGCATGGCTGTTAGGGTGGCGCTGAGGCATGACAAGAATTTTCAAGGGGCGCGACGAGCTGCGCGGCCGATATGAGCTATGATCGTATCGTTTAATTTCGAGTTGTCAACCAATTCTTTCGCTTGCCGACCTTTAGGCTTCGAATGAAGTGGTCTGAGGAAAACCGGCTCGAACAGAACAGGCTCGAAACTGCTTTAGGATAGACTGTTTGCCGAACCGCAAGATAGCGAAAGGAAAAGTTCAATTGGGGATGCGGAAGGGCCACCCTATATCACCCGTGCTTGAGGAGACCGTTCACCATACCCCGGCTCCGGAAGACCCGGCGCAGCCTCGGCCACTGGATGGGATGATGGCCGAGGAGCGGCGGACCCAGATCCTGCAGATTGTGCGTAGCGAGGGCCGTGCACGGGTCAATGAGTTGGCCAACCGGTTCAGCAGTTCGGCGGTCACCATCCGCAACGACCTGAATGAACTGCACCAGCGCGGCCTGGTGTTGCGTTCCCACGGCGGGGCCGTGCTTCCGGAAAAGATTCTGCGGGAATCGCCGGTCTATGAGCGGCTGAAAACGCACTCGGAGGAGAAGCGGCGCATTGGGGCCATCGCGGCCACACTCATTCATGACGGCGAAACCATCATCCTCGATTCGGGCACGACGACGTTGGAGATTGCGCGCCAGATCAAGAACAAGCAAGGACTGCAGGTCATCACCAATGGGGTCAACATCGCCGCGGAACTGCTGGACGCACGGGGGGTGCAAACCTTCATGGTGGGGGGCACGATTCGCGGCGACTCGGCGTCGATTGTTGGGCGCTCGGCGGAGGAGATGTTCGAGCAGTTCTCGGCCGATAAAGTATTTCTTAGCGGCGCGGGATGCGATCCCGACTTCGGGGTGAGCGGCGGAAACCTGGACGAGACGATGGTGAACCGGGCCATGCTGCGGATCGCGCGGGAAATCATTTTGGTGGCCGACGCGAGCAAGTTTTCCAAGCGGAGCATGGTGCGCATCGCGGCGTTTTCTGAGATCGACATCGTCATCAGCGACAGCGGCCTTCGCCCCGAGATGCAGGAGAAGGTGCGTGGGTTAGGGTGCAACCTGATTTTGGCGTAGCCGACTTGGATCAGGCCGGGGCTCCCATCGAGATTCGATGCTGGTTGAGAGAACAGCAGGTCCCTCCACTACGATCCCCCGGATTTCCTGTAGAACTTGGTGGCGTTGTCGGATTTCGACTGAGTCCCGAAGGGACGGGCTGAAAGTAGCCCAGGACGATAGTCCTGGGTAACCGCCACGAATCTGGACGAGTCCCGCCAGGGACGGCTGAAATTCTAGCCCCCATGTTCAGCCGTCCCTTGCGGGACTGATCGAATGGCTTATGTTTACCCAGGACTATCGTCCTGGGCTACTTTCAGCCCGTCCCTTCGGGACTCAGTCGAGAGCTCTCAGGCAGGCTCTGCCTATCCGGGGAAGGCGCGGAATGAATCCTTACGCCCTGAACCACTCGGTTAATGACGCCATCGGGGCTCGGATTGTCGGGATTCAGGCCGATGCGCAGGCTTAAGTGGTATCCCAGGAACTGGGGGATCAGGATCTCAAAGGGTGTTCGCAGATCGTCCGGCGCTTCCGGAAGGACGGCAGGGATCACGTCATCAAAGGGGCTGCCGTGATCGACCGGACCGGTGATGGCCACGGAATAGCCAAGCCGCTTGGATCGAAGCTCGTCTATCAGATCTATTTCATAGAGCCGGCGAACCGGATCGCTGGAGAGCAGGCAAAGCACCAGCGTGTCGGGTCTTAAGAAAGACATCGGACCGTGACGAAGACCGAGGTAGGTTTCGATAACGACTGGAAAGCGCCCCGCAGTCATCTCCAGTATTTTCAGTCCAGCCTCGCGGCCCCAGCCAAGCAGGGGCGAGGAACAGAGCACCACAATGCGGTCGCGGATACCGGCGGCGATGCGCTGGCACTGCTTATCGATGGCGGCCAGCAACGTCTGCGCACGCTCACTCGCCACATCGGCTTGATGCGGCGCTATCTGGGGCTGAGCCAAGGTGAGACCGGCCAGCACCAGGTTCGAAAACGAGCCAGTCATCACCAGGCTGCGGTCGTTGGTGCGCGGATCCAGAACAATGAGACCGTCGAGTCCGGATTGCGCCAGCAGGTTCTCATCGTTGCAGGTGATCGCCAGCTGGAAAATCTCCGGACGCAGAGCGCGCACCCGCTCGACCACGGCAGCGCTCTCCGGGCTGTTGCCGGATCGGGCCAGAGATACGACCGCGCCCACATCGAGCAGGTAGCGCTCAGGATCGACGAGCAGATCAGTGGTGGGAACAGCAACGGCGCGTGGCCAAGCCAAAGCCACACTCGACGCCGCGTAGGCCGAACTCCCGGCACCGGTCAGCAATACGCGGGTTGGCAGAACGCGGCCGGCGAGATTGATCCGCTCCGAGGCGGCGCGAACACGGGCCACCGTGGTTGGCCACAGAAGGGGCTGCTGAACAATTTCCTGCCAGGTATACAGGGGCTGGTCGTGGCGCTCAACTCCCGCGGTCATATGAGGAGATTCTGACATTCCTAGGGGCTCCGTTCCTCTCAGGTAAGACCGGTCATCGGGCCAAGGGATCAAGGTTGCTTGACTTCCCGCGGCTAACCAAACCGAGACGCTGCGGAAGTATATCGTAAGCCTACGTAAACACCAACCGACCGACTGACAACTATCGAAGACTTTCGAGGAGCGGCCCCAAGCGCGCATAAAGACCGGGCCTGCGCCTGTAGTCGTGATGGTTGGGCGGCTTCTCGAGCTTCCGACACCTGCAGATCATGGTTTCGGTTCCTTGTCTATGCATGGAAAGTGAAGATTTCTTGACTTTCATATCGAGTCGATGAATACTTGGCTCCTCAAACAAACGGTAGCTTTCGTAATAACACAGTGGTATTCGTAAATAAGTTCCGGCCAAATGCCTGCGCTTCACGCGCCAGGGTACTCAGTTCATGCTTTCCAAGACTTGATATGAGTGTTTCAGGAGAGCTGCATGATTAAGCGGACGCTTCTTTGTGGCTTCGGAATTGTGTCGTTGCTCTGGCCGGTTTCCCTAGTAGCGCAAAAGGATGCCGCATCCATCGAGGGCCGGGTGGTTGACGCTCGCGGAGCCGTGTGCCGCACACGTCGGTGACCGTGCCCAACGTTGATACAGCCTGACTTACCGCGCGCAAAGCAATTCTGGCGGCGAGTGGGCCATCAGCCCTGTGCGTATCGGTACCTATCGTATTCAGATTACGGCCAAGGGATTCAAGTCTTCGGTCGAGGGCCCGCTGACGCTCGATGTTCAACAGCGCCAGAGGGTGGACGTGACGCTGCAACCGGGAGAGGTCACCGAAAGCGTTGAAGTTCACGGCACGTCGCCCCTGATCCAGACAGACAGTTCCGAGCTGGGGCAGGTGGTTGATAGTCAAACCATGGTGGGCATTCCCTTGAATGGCCGCAATCCTGTTCAATTGGCCCAGTTAACGGTTGGCGTAACGGTGAGCGAGCCCGGCGCTAGAGACGCCGGTGGCTTCGGCTTCAGCGCGAGCGGCTCAAGATCTCTGGATAACAATTTTCTGCTGGACGGAATCGACAACAACTCCAATCTCCCAGATCTTTTGAACGAAGCAAACTACGTGGTGATGCCGCCACCGGACGCGCTTCAGGAATTCAAGATTGAAACCGGCAATTATGATGCCGAATTTGGCCGGGCCACCGGGGCAATTGTGAACGCTACTACCAGGAGCGGGTCCAATCAGTTTCATGGAGTGTTGTATGAATTCCTGCGCAACCAGAAGTTGGACGCCCTTAACTACTTCAACACCAGCAGCCAGCCCTTTCACCAGAACCAGTTCGGTGCAACTCTGGGGGGCAGAATTATCCGCGACAAGCTGTTCTTCTTTGTCGACTACGAGGGCCTGAGGATTAGCCAGGCACAGCCGACGACATCGCTAGTACCCACGCAGGCGCAGAGGGGCGGGGACTTCTCAAGCCAATTGGACCTGACCTCTCCCACCGGGACACTGGACTGCAATGGCGTGCCCACCTACCAGGGAGAACTCTTCGACACTACGCTTACGCAAGCGACGACTGCCAACTCCGCCGGATTTTGCGGTGTTCCCTTCGGATACGCAAATGGAGCTCCCAGTAACGTCATTCCCCAATCCAAGATTGATCCTCTGGGCAAGACTCTTATCGGTTTATATCCCGCCTCCAATGCGACCGGCCTCGGTTACAACTACCTCTCCAACCCGGTGCTAACCCAAACTGTGAACCAGGGGGATGCGCGTGTGGATCAGATCTTCTCGGCCAAGGATTCGGCGTTTTATCGCTTTAGCGCGAGCCGAAGCCCATCGATCATCCCCTCTCCCTTTCCTGGAGTGGCCGATGGTGGTGGTTTCTTCGACGGTATTCAGCAGGTTAATGGCTATAGCGCCGCGGTGAGCGAAGCTCACCTGTTTTCCACCTCTAAAGTCAATGAACTGCGGCTGGGCTATAACCGCGTAAACACCAGCCGCTTCCAGCAGAACTACAACGTCGACATATCTGCCCAAGTTGGCTTTCCCGGAGTTCCTTATACCCAGGGCGATAACAATGGCGGCCTTCCCCAGCTGACCTTTAACGATGCATCCACGCTGGGAAGTCCTACTTATCTGCCGGCTATTGAGCTGCAGAATACGTACACCTTGTCGGATACGTTTACGCTGATTTCCGGAAACAAGACATGGAAGTTTGGCGGAGAGATACGTCCAGAAGAGAATACTATTTATGAGCCGGCTAACCCTCGCGGGGCGATAGGATTTACAACTCAGTTCACGGATAATGCGGGCGATCCGGGGTCGGGCGGCAGCGGCCTGGCGACTCTGTTAACTGGCCAGCCAAATAATGGAAACATTAACAACCTTAATAACATCGACTATTTTCGCCATACTTATTCGCTGTTTGCGCAAAATGACTGGCGGGTCACACCTAAGTTAAACCTGAACCTGGGACTGCGTTACGAATATTTCTCGCCGGTCTATGAGAGGTTTCACGCCCAGGCCAGTTTCAGCCCGGTGACTGGGTTCCTCGACATCCCTCGTAGCAGTCAGGTTTCGCTACCCGACTCATTGTCGTACCTACCGGTCAATCACAATGCTTCGAACGCTCTGATCCCCGCGGATTACACCAACTTCTCCCCGCGTATTGGTTTTGCTTACCAGATTTCTCCCAGGTTAACCACGCAGAGCGCCTTCGGGGTCTTCTTTAACGGAGATGAAGACGGACCGTATAGCAATCCGAGCCCGGGTTTCAATCCACCCTATTTCGACAGCCAGGTGTATGTCACTCCGTGCAGCCTTCCTTCTTATAACTCTGGGGCACAGAATTGTTCGGTGCCAAACCTGAGTGTTCTGTCCGAGGGATTTCCTACCAATGCGTTGAGCGAGCCCAACACTCCCTCCCTCTTCTCCCTGGATACGAACCTACGCACGCCCTATGTGATGCAGTGGCATTTGACGTTCCAGTACCAACTGGATCAAAACACCATGCTGGAGACATCGTATGTGGGTTCGAAATCGAACAAAGACTACCTCTTTCTCAATTTGAATCAAGCGGCTCCGTCGGCCGATCCTTCGGCGGCCTATGCACCACGGCGTCCGTTTTCCTACGTGAATGCATCGATCAGCTATCTGAAGTCGGGTGGAAATGCCAACTACAACGCGCTGCAGCTCTCCCTGCAGCATCGCCTGACACATGGTTTGTCGCTGATCATGAACTACACCTACAGCAAGGCCCTGGGGGATGCCAGCAGCGCCAATCTTGGATCGCAAAACAACGATGCGTTCCGCTATACCTACACTCCGAATATCGAGTACGGGCCGCTGGATTTTGACGTGCGCAATCGCTTTGTCACGAGTTTCATTTATCAGCTTCCCTTTGGACAAGGGCAGCGATTTGGCGGGGGAAGCGGTGCGGTCATGGATCATGTCATTGGACATTGGACCGTCTCCGGCCTGCTGACCCTATCCTCCGGGACCTGGTATACGGTTACGGATGGCAACGGTAATTTTGCCAACTCCGATGGACAGCAAAGACCGGATGCTGTTCCCGGCCAGAAGGCAACCGGCAAACCGTGTGTTGCAGGAACGTTCTTCAATACATGCGCGTTTCAGAACCCTCCGTTGGGATCGTTTGGGGACATGAGTCTGAATAGTCTTCAAGGGCCGGACGACAAGAACTTCGACTTTGCGGTGGAGAAGATTATTCCCCTGCGGGAAAGGCTACAGCTTGAGCTTCGGGCTGAGGCTTTCAATGCATTGAATCATCCGAATTTTCTTTTTGCTGCTCCGGGACCGCAGAACTCGAATAATGCGACGGTTTTCGGGACACCGAGCTTTGGGTTTGCGACGGCCGCACAGGCGCCTAGGGAAATTCAGTTTGCGGCTAAGCTTCATTATTGAGGGTGTGGGGGATATCCTTTTGTGCTGCGGGTGAGAACCGGACAAAACGCAGATACGCTACGGTCTATCGAAAAACATTTCCACGAGAGGTCCGCTGAACTGCAGATCCCTCCACTACCCCGGATTTCCTGTGAAACTCGGTGGCGTTGGCGAACTTCATGCGCCTTTCCTTACTGAAAGGCGCACACGCGACCGTGTCCGGCGCAGCGTGGCAGGAAATCCGGGTACGCTCGGGATGACAAAGGAGAGGGTGGACGCTTCCATTGAGAGCGGTTGCTGGACAGAAGGCGTTTTACATCACCTTGGGTGGGTCGCAGGCCCACGACTTCTCCGGTCGGGATGACAAAGGGAAGAGCCACGCTTCCATTAAGAGCGTTGGTGGGGAAAAGTCGAAAAAACAGAGCAGGGTTTGCCGGAAATGCCGGCGGATACACTGTTACGAGGCTGGGATCAATGTTCCCTAAGAATTCCGACAGCATCCGATGAAGAATTTGGACATCTCAATTGCAGGCGAAATTAATCTCGACCTGATTTTGTATGGCTTGCCTGAGATTATGCCTGTCGAACGAGAGCTGCTGGGAACTGACTTTCAGCTCACGCTTGGCAGCTCATCCGCAATCCTTGCGCATAATCTCGCCGTACTGGGTGCGCATGTCGGCTTCGTGACGCTGGTGGGCAAGGACGCGCTGGGTAAAGTCGCCCTGGAACGGCTGGGTGCAAGCGGCGTCGATCTCAGCCGGGTGCGGGTGAATGAGGGTAGCACCACCACCGGAGTCACGCTGCTTCTCCCTCACGGGAGGGACCGCCATATACTCACCTATCCGGGGACCATGGCGGAGATGCGCCTGCGCGATCTGAACCTCGAATACCTCAAGTCTGCGAAGCACTTTCACCTCTCCTCTCTGTTTCTTCAGCGCGCTCTTGAACCGGATCTGCCGGCTCTCTTTCGCGAGCTGAAAGGCGCAGGCCTGACGATTTCACTCGATACCAACGATGACCCCAGCGGTCGATGGAACGGTGTTCTCCCAGAGTTGCTCGACTACATCGACCTTCTTCTGCCAAACGAAACGGAAGCCTGCCACATCGCAAACAAGGCGACATTGAACGAAGCGCTTGAGGAACTCGCGCGGCGCGTTCCCTGCGTGGCGGTCAAGTGCGGATCCCGCGGTTCCGTCGTTCGCGTCGGCGGAGAGACGTTTTCCGTAGCCGGGGTTTCTGTACAACCGTTGGACACCATTGGCGCGGGAGATAGTTTCAATGCGGGGTTTCTATTCGGCTGGCTCAAAGGGTGGCCTCCCGATCAATGTGCTTACGCGGGAAATGTCACGGGAGCACTCTCAACGCTTAGGGTAGGTGGGACGGAAGCATTTCGGGACCCCGATCTTGTGCGAAGCTTCTTGTCGGAACATTCTTTTCCTGGAACAAGGAGCAAGCAGTGACTCAATCCGGCGGCCGCATCAATGACAACTTCATGGCCATGGTCACGGCGAAAGCCGAAATAACTCTTCCTCTCGGCGAATTTCAGCCACAGTCGACCCTGGTGACGACAGAACACCACATGCAGTGCGCACGGTTCCCAGTGATTGATTACCACAACCACCTCGATGCCCTCGACCCGGTCGACGTGCTGCGGGTTATGGATGCCTGTGGCGTCGAACGCATCGTCAACATCACTATGAAGACTGGCGATCAAGCCATTCAGATGATCGACAAGTTCCGTTCCATCGACGCTGAGCGCTTTGCGACCATCGGCTGGATGGACTGGTCCGGGGTGGAAGGCGATCACTTCGTTGAGATCACATTAGATCGCCTTGAGAGGTTGGTGGAGCATGGCGCCAAAGGGATCAAGTTTTGGAAAGATCTGGGGCTGAGCGTGCGCGACGGCAAGGGGAACCTGCTTCGCGTGGACGACGAACGCCTGGCGCCCATTTTCGATAAGGCCGCGGAGTTAGGGATTCCTGTTATGTTCCATATCGCAGATCCGGATGCGTTTTTTATGCCCGTCGACGGGCATAACGAGCGCTTTGAGGAACTGGCGGCACATCCTGACTGGAGCTTTTATGGGGCTCAGTTTTCCAAGACGGAGCTGCTCGATCAGCGGGATCGGGTTATCGCACGCCATCCAAGAACTACCTTTGTCGCGGCTCACGTAGCCGAGTGTGGAGAGAATCTGGCTCGCGCCACGCAGCTGTTGGAAAACTATCCCAATGTCGTGCTCGACATCAGTGCGCGTGCCTCGGAACTCGGACGGCAGCCGTATTCCTCACGCGCGCTGTTCCTCAGGTTCCCGGATCGCATCCTGTTTGGCGCCGACCTGGTGCCGGACGAATCCATGTATCGCCTCTACTTCCGGTTCCTGGAAACGGCGGACGAGTACTTCGACTACCCTTCCCACGCATCGCGCCAAGGCCGCTGGCAGATCCACGGGATTTATCTGCCCGATGAGGTCTTGCGTAAGGTGTACAGGGACAATGCACTCCGGCTTCTGAAATAGAGTTTTTTACGATTGGCCGGATCTGTGGTACCTCTATAGATCAACCCCGCAGCTTGTCGTCCATCCTGAACAGAAGGAGATCTCACCCCGGGTGACGACTGAGTCCATCGATCCGCAGCTAAAACGTAATTCGCTGGGACTTCCGGAACTCATTTTCCAGGGCGTGACCCACATCGCGCCGGCGACCAACATGGTATTCACGTATCCGATCATCGCCCTCAAGGCGGGACCGGATATGCCGCTCTCGTTCCTGCTATCGACCATCGTTTGCTTCTTTATCGGGAGCACGGTGGCGCAGTTTTCCAGGTATATGCCGTCAAGCGGAGGCTACTACTCGTTCGCGACGCGGGGGCTGGGGAGCCACATCGGCTTCATGGCGGCGTGGAGTTACCTGGTCTATGACTTGCTGGGGTCGGCCGGGTCCACCGGCTTCCTTGGCTACCTGCTCTCAGACATGCTCCGGACCGCGTTCGGGCTGCACATCCCCTGGTGGCTGATCGCATTTGCGACCTTTGCCGTTATCTGGACACTCACGCACCACGGGATCCAACTCTCGATCCGAGTGACTGCGCTGCTGGGCGGACTCGAACTGCTGATCATGGTGTCGCTTGCCGTAACCTTTCTGATCCATCCGGGACCGGGTTCTACCTACGTTGCGCCGCTCGATCCGTCCTTGTCGCCGCACCATTATGGAGGCGTCCTGGCTGGTATGGTGTTCTCCATCCTGGCGCTGAGCGGGTTTGAGGGTCCGGCGCCATTGGCGCAGGAGAGCCGCCGCGCCAGCAAGTTGGTTGGCCAGGCGGTCATTCTTTCGCTGGTGGCTACGGGCGCGTTCTATATCTTCACCTCGTATGCCAGCGCCATCGGCTGGGGTACGGGCGACATGGCGGCCTTCGCGGCACACCCCAATCCGTACTACGTGCTCGGCCACGCGCTGTGGGGCGCCGGATGGTGGTTCGTGGTGATGGCTCTCATTAACAGCGCGATCGCCGTCGGTCTGGCCGGCACCAACTCAGCCTCTCGGGTGATGTATACGATGGGCAAGGCGGGCACGCTGCCTGCCGCTTTTGGACGAGTGCATCCGGTCCACAAGACACCTACCTTCGCTATTGCCTTTATGCAGATGTTTTGTATCGTGGCGGTGTTGCTGGTGGGGCTGTTGCTTCGACCGGAATATATCTTCGGGCTGCTGGAAACAATCGCCACGCTGGCGGTGATCGTCCTGTATTGCATGGCTAACGTGGCGCTGACGGCCTATATCCGGCGGGAGCATCGGGACAGCTTTAGCGTTTGGCATCACGTGGTGTCACCCTGGATCGCGACGCTGGCGCTGCTGCCTGTCCTCTTTGTCACGGTTTATCCCCTGCCGGCCTGGCCGTATAACATCGCACCTTATGTCTTCTTGGGGGCGCTTATCGTGGGCTTTGGCTACATGCAGTGGCTGGAGGCGCGCCATCCCGGAGCACTTCGCAGAGGTGCGACAATGCTCGTCGGCAGCCGCAGCACCGCGGAGGGCGACGTGGATTGGGACAAACCTATCGCGCCACTCTAGCTTTGTCTGATGACTGCGGACGGGCTCACCGTTCGCGGGCGGTTGAGCGACCTTTCGCTTCTCGATCCCACCACGTGGACGCTGGATTAACTAGGAATGGATCGTCCGGGCATCGGCGACATCCAATCTTCATGAGCTTTGGTTCGCTGGTCTTCACACCCCTGGTCAAGAAGCTGCAGGAACGGTATGGCAGCCGGCGGCAATATGAGCGCATGGAGAATTCCGGGGCATCGCAGGATCGCTTTACCGCATTCGAGACTGAGTTCCTGGCCGGGCGCGATAGCTTTTACATGGCGACGATGGGAGCGACGGGATGGCCTTATGTGCAGCATCGCGGCGGTCCCAAGGGCTTCCTCAAGGTGATCGACGATCACACCCTGGCATTCGCAGATTTTCGCGGAAACAAACAATACATCAGCACGGGAAATTTGCTTACTGACAATCGCGTTGCGCTCATCATGATCGACTATCCGCGGCAGGCCCGGCTTAAGATACTGGGACGAGTGGAGATCTTCGAGGGTGCCAAGGCGGCCGAATGGCTGGACCGGGTTCGTATGCCGGGGGAGAAGACGGTGATCGAGAGGGTGTTGGTTATCCATGTCGAAGCTTACGACTGGAATTGCCCGCAACACATCACACCGCGTTATTCGGTGGAAGAACTCCGTGAAGGAATGAAAGATGTTGAGAAGCGGGTGCAGACCCTGGAGCAGGAGAATGAAGCCCTGCGCAAAGAGCTGGCCGCAGTCCGCTAGAGCAGTTTCGCAATTACTGTGGTCCGATAAAGATCGCGAGGAGTGGTTTTCCTTGAGAGAAAACCACGAAAAGGGCTTTCGCTTCGGTTTACACCAATTGCGAAACTGCTAAGGCCTGAAGGAGCATACGACTATGAGCTCGCGCCCTCCCCTACCGCCGTTCACCCCAGAGACAGCCGTCGAAAAAGTACGCCTGGCAGAAGATGGCTGGAACACGCGCGACCCGGAGAGGGTCGCCCTGGCTTACACGATTGATTCGCGTTGGCGAAATCGCGCGGAGTTCCCGACGGGGCGGGAGCAGATCGTTGCCTTCCTGAAGAGGAAATGGACCAGAGAACTGGATTACCGCCTTATCAAGCAGTTGTGGGCATTCACCGGCAACCGCATCGCGGTGCGATTTGCGTACGAGTATCACGATGATTCCGGGAACTGGTTTCGCGCCTACGGCAATGAGAATTGGGAGTTTGACAGCCAGGGGCTGATGTATGCGCGACACGCCAGCATTAATGAACTGCCGATCACGGAGGGTGAAAGGAAGTTTCACTGGCCTCTCGGACGACGCCCGGATGATCACTTGGGATTGAGCGCGCTTGGTCTTTAGGATCTGTGTGCTACGCTCCGGTCGGGATGAACAAGGGCTCACCGTCAACTCTGCTGCTCTATGGGCGGATTGACGTCAAGGTTTGCGTATCCCACATCTCGCAAAAGACGCGAGATATGGGGCACCCATTGATTTGTGGCAGGGAGAGATCCCAAGCCTTAACTTGCCAACGGCATTGACGGCCACTCCTGTGACACTACTCTCCATGGCAATGCCTTCAAGCATGATGCGGCGCACGCTGATGCGCACGATAGCGCCGATCTTGAACAGCTTGAGACGGATGGTATCGACCTGAGCTTGAGCCCACTCCGTGCCTGCGAGGCCCAGACGGCGCAGCGCTTCCATCAGGGTGTAGGCCAGCGAGGAGAAGTAGAGGCGCAACTGATTGCCCTTCATTTCGTCGGTGGAGAGCCGATCGGCGAAAAGAAACATCTGTTACTTGATGCGGTTTTGCATTTCGCCGCGGGCGCAGTAGAACTTTTCGTAAAGTGCCTGGTCGGGCCACTGGTCCGGAGTCAGGGAAGTGACCACGAAGCGGGGATTCTCGCCCTTGTCCAGATACTCGGCTTTGGCCACCACGCGACGGGAGCGCGACCAACTGTGGTGGGTGGTGTAGGTGAAGCCGGTAAAGACGCGCGCCGGCTTGCCAGTCTTCTGGTGAAGAACACGCGCTTGCTGCATCTGGGCACCGATGATCTTCTGCAATCGTTTGTTGCGCGCCAAGCCAAACAGGTAATCCACCTTGTTGGCCTCGCACCAGCCCATCAACTCTTCACGGCAAAAGCCGGAGTCGGCGCGCAACACGATCCGTGTCTGCGGCCATTGCTGCCGCAGTTGGGCAACGATGCAGCTCACTTCCTCCACCGCTCCAGCGGCAGCGTCTTGGTTGGCCGCCCGCAGGCGCGCGCAGAGCAACTGGTCGCCGGCGAAGATATACAGCGGCAGATAGCAGTAGCTGCCGTAATAGCCATGGAAGAAGCGCTCCGGCTGATGGCCGTAAAGCGGGATGTCGGTGGCGTCCAGGTCCAGCACCACCTGTTCCGGTGCACTGCGTTGAGACTCCACAAACAGGTCCCCCAACAAGCGATCCAGAGACTCCGCCGAGTAGCTGATCTTGTGATAGCGACCGCTGCGGCCAACCAGTTCCAGCCGGTTCAGCGTGCTCTTGCCGGCCAGCGGCTCGTCCAACTCCCTCTTGCCGCTGAGCAATGCCAGCAACGGATCGCAGCGCAACTGCTCATGATCGCAGAGATCCTCGTAGCCCAGCGCCAGACCGAAGATGCGCTGCGCCAGCATCTCCGAGAGCTGGTGCGTGATCAGCAACGGCGATCGGCCATCGACAAAGCTGGCCGACAGACGACCCAGCAGGTTGATCTTGCGGTCCACCTCACGCAGCAGCAGCGCACCGCCGTCGCTGGAAACCTGACCAGCGCTAAATCCCGCCTCCACGCGGCGAGAAAAATGAGCTGTAAATGCAAACGTCTCTTGATTACACTCTGTCATCAGAAAGGCCGCCTCCGCTCGGCAAACACTACGTCTCGACAACGCAGTTATGCCATGAATAAGCGGCCTTTCCAACCCCCTTTTCAAATCCCCTAACCCAAATTCGCAGCATCATCGTGAGAAATGCGGGCTAACCGTCGATGAATCCTCTTCTCATGGCGATCATGACGGCGTGGGTGCGATCGTTTGCGGCCAGCTTGGAAAGAATGCTTTTCATGTGTCCCTTGACGGTTGCCTCAGAGACGTTCAGTCGAGCGGCAATGACTTTGTTGGAGTTTCCCATGGCTACTCTGCGCAAGATCTCGACTTCACGGTCAGTCAGGGCATCGTCAGTCACGTGATCGGCGAGTTCCGCAGCAATCTCCGGGGGAATGTATCGCCGGCCAGCGTGAACGGTGCGGATGGTACTCACCAAATCCTTGCGCAGCATGCTCTTGAGCAAATAGCCGGCGGCGCCGGCCTTCAATGCCCGCAAAGCCTGGACGTCGCCCTGGTAAGTGGTCAACACGATAAATCGGGCATTGGGAAACTCACGGCGGATCTCGATGATGGCGTCGATGCCGTTCATACCGGGCATCTGCAAATCCATCAGCGTCACATCAGGACGATGGATACGAAACTTGGCGGTCGCGTCCTCGCCGCTGTTTGCTTCGGCGGCCAGCACGATGTCGTCCTCTTCCTGAAGTACCGCCGCGATCCCCTCGCGCAGCAGGGGATGGTCGTCTACGGCGAGAACTTTGATTTTGCTGATCACGGCACTATCCCCCAATCTCGCCCAGCACGCGCTTCATTCTTTGCCAGACAGAGTACTCCTGACTCCGAGGATAAGCGAGTTTGGCGGGAATCGTCAGATCGACCTCGGTACCCCGACCGACATGGCTCCAAATGTTCAAGCGGGCACCGACTTTCAGAGCGCGTTCACGCATTCCAGACAAACCCCAATGCCCGGTGCAGCCGTTTTTCAGAATCTCCGGGTCGATTCCTTTTCCGTCGTCCCGAATGCGCAGAGAGAAGTTGGCAGAGCCGAAAGTAATTTCCACTTCAATCGTAGAAGCGGCGGCATGCTTAAAGGCGTTGGCCAGGGCCTCTCGCCCGATCCGGTATGCCTCATTGCGCACGTCCGCAATCACAAGTTGGGGTGCTCCTAAAACGGCCAGGCTGAAAACGGCTGTGGAGTACTCCGCTTGCTCTTTACCGTAGTGCGCCAGATCGTCTGCCAGATCATTAGTGGTTTTCCCTTCGTCGCGGAGGCCGCGCACTCGCTCCCGTCCTTCGAGCAATACTTCATCCGCTCGCTCAAGAGCCTTCTCCATCATCTGCCGGGCGGCTTCGGTCTTCGGGATTCTGTCCAACACCACCTGAAAGCGCAGCATCAATCCCTGGAAGCCCTGAAGCCGGGTGTCGTGCAACTCACGAGCGATGCGCTCCCGCTCCTCGAGTCGAGCGCCGAGGCGCTCCCGGACTTGCGCAGTAGCCTGCCTCAACCGTAACAAATAAAGCAACCAGAGAGTACTTATGGCCAGCGACGTACAAAGCAGTCGAAACCAGGAGGCCTGATAGAAGGCTGGGGCAATCATGAAGTTCAGCAATGCGCCGCTGTCGTTCCACAATCCGTCCTTGTTGCAAGCCTGCACGCGGAATCGGTATTTGCCCGGTCCAAGATCGGTATAGAAGGACTGACGGCGATTCCCGGAGTCGTGCCAGCTATCATCGCGACCATCCAATCGATAGCGAAAACGTACTCTTTGCGGGGCGACGAAGCTGAGCGCCGTATAGTCGATTTGCAGATCGCGTGTGCGTGGAGGAAGTTCAAGGTATTGATCGAGGGAATAACTCTTTCGATCGGCAATCACCGCTTCGATATGCACCGGCGGAGGGATGGTATCTCGGATCAGGTTCGCTGGGTCGATCATCTGCGCGACAGAGCCGTTCGCAAACCATAATTTTCCGTCAGGGCCTCGGGACGCATTGGGTCGGAATGGCGATGGTCCAGATTGATACCCATCAAAGACGTCGAAGGTCCTGACTTCCAGCGTGGCGTCCGGATTTTCCCACCAGTTTTGCAATTCGGACTTAGAGATCTCGATCAGGCCGCATTCTGCGTGGAGCCACAGCGAACCTTTCGCGTCCATGACGAGACCGTCCAGATTGTCGCAGGGAAGGCCGTTACGGGAGGCCAGATTTTGTACCTTCCCATTTCGTAGACCCACTAACCCCGCCGACGTTACCCCCAGGACAGAGCCATCGTCATTTACGATCAGTTGCTGAATCTGGCGTTTGAACGGCGAGGATGGAACGGGAAATATCTTCAGCCCTTGCCCGCTGTAGCGAGCCAGATCTCCATTTCCTAATGCGAGCCAGATGCCCGCT
The DNA here is from genome assembly GCA_963796145.1 of uncultured Acidobacteriaceae bacterium. Lineage (GTDB taxonomy): Bacteria > Acidobacteriota > Terriglobia > Terriglobales > Acidobacteriaceae > PALSA-350. The sequence continues at coordinate 97,259 of CAWCKO010000005.1, forward strand.
TCCCGATCGGCTGCGATGGTGAATGGGTTTTGCGGCAAAGACAGCTCTTCGACGACCTCTCGATTTCGGATTCGGACAAGTCTGCGGGGAGTCCCAATCGTCTCCGCCCAGATATTGCCGTCTGTATCTTCCGTCATCGAGATCACAACTCCCAGCTGTGAACCATCACGTTTATTGATCAGGGAGAATTTATTGTTCTCGTAAATCGCCAGTCTGTTATCGATACCCACCCACAAGCGCCCGGCGTGATCTTCAAACAGAGATGTGACCTCCTGCCCCGTCAGTCCCTGGGCAGGGCCGATCGAGGAAACATGATCGCCCCGGATTAGGTCCAGAACATTGTTCCCGGCATACACCGTGCCATTCGTTGCCGCAACAATGGCCATCACGACGTCGGTATTTATGCCCTCCGCAGTCGACCAGGTGGCGACATTGAGGTCGCGAAATTCATCAATTCCCCTGGAAGTGACTACCCATATATTCCCTTCATGGTCCTGGTACATCACGTCAGCGGAGTCGCTGGAAAGGCCCTGGGCACTGGTGAAATGTTCGGTGCGATTCTTGCCAATGTGATAAATCTCGTTGGTCGCGGTTGCGATCCACAGCGTATTCTCGCGGTCTGTCATCAATTGGCTGACGCGTAAACTGCTTCCATCCAGTGCAGGCGCCAGGAAGGGCGTCAACTTACCTTGCGACAATTTCTCTAAACCCAGGCCCGGCCCATTACGAGACATGCCAATGAGTATGGAGCCGTCTGCGGTCGCAGCAATGCTCTCTACACCGTTCAACCCGGCCGCTGCCTTGAGTGCCTCCAGCTCGATAGTGCTGGATGAACCCGGCTTCCAGCGGGTAAACCCGGTTGGACTTCCAATCCAGAGGTTCCCCTGGGGGTCGGCGGCCAGTGCCGAAGCAAAAGGAGCACTTATCCCATCCGCCTCGCCATAGCAGTGAAGGGTGGTCTCACCCGCTTTACAAAGCGGTCCAGTCCGTTCGCGTACTCGCGAACGCACGATCCAGATGGCCGCTCGATGATCCTCAAGGATGACGTTGATATGATCACGGGCATTGTTGTAAGCAGTCAGGGTTCCGTTGTGCCATCGTTCCAGGCCGGTTGCGGTGCCTATCCACAGGCTGCCATCGCTCGAGCCAAAGAGCGAGATGATGGTGTCAGAAAAGAGTTGCGGGCCATGGGGCGGACTCCAAGGCACAAAGCGAACACCATCGAAGCGCAGCAATCCTGCCGAGGTTCCAATCCACAGATAACCGTCGGTAGTCTGGGCGATGGCATTGGGCGTGCCGTTGAAGAATCCATCCTGGATGCGCCAAGCCGTGTGCCCGTATTGTGTTAAGCGCCGGGTGGGATCGAGCGCCGCGGCCGTCACACAGAAAAGGCCCGATAAGTAGAGCCACCCCAGGAGCCACACCACGAAAATACAGGCTTTCCTATTCTGACCGCGTGGGCAGCTCTTCACTCCGCCAGCCTCCTACAAGTAGAAGGATAAGGATAAGGCTGCGGATAACATACCGGACCATCCTAAAGGATCGCTGCCGAACCCTCCTATCGGGATTGCCCAATGGTCGGACGACGGGTAGCCTCGAATCGTGCAAAGACTGTTTTCCATGTTCCCGAGCGGAATAGCAGGCGCTGCGCTTTTGGTCTTACGGGTTTCGGTCGCCGTTTCTTTGCTGGTGGATGGAACCCTACGGTGGGCGCTGGTGACATCGCCATGGGTTCTGTTGATCTTTGTAGTCCCGGCGTTGCTCCTGGTCATCGGATTCCTGACGCCCTACGCCTCCATCATCACCTGCCTGGTGCAGTTAGGGGTGATTATCGTCACTGGCGGCCAGAACAGTTTTCATCTCCTTCTTTCCATCCCTAACAGTTTGGTTGTGGCGCTCATCGGACCCGGCGCTTACTCCATCGACGCGCACATCTTTGGGCGGCGGCTTTTGACTGTACCTCCGCGGCGGTGAGGTCTTTGGGATAGTTGAAGGGTACGAGCTTCAGAGTCTGCGTGGAGCTCACTATTCACCCGATTTAGTCCCGGAGGGACGGTTTATGGCCCAGGACTAAAGTCCTGGGAACCATGCACATAACGACGAAAAGTCCCGCAAGGGACGGCTGAAAGTTAAGCCAAGTTGTATCCAGGACTGCAGCCTGGCTAATTTTCAGCCGTCACCTGCGGGACTGGTCCGTCTCTCAATCTCATCCCAGGACTGCGTCCTGGGCTACTCTAGCCGTCTCTCGGGACTAAGTCGGTGAATGTAGGTTCTCACACACGCTCTACAGCCCTCCATATTTTCATTGGCGTTTGAGGTCACGACTTTAAAGTCGGGCCCTGATTCAAAGCGAGTTTTCCGCAACCTGTAAAGCCCGTACAGCACAGCACTAGCATTGCCAGCGCTAAAGCGCATGATCGAGTCGAGACTGTTTCTCGGAGCGCTGAAGCGCTCCTTCCCCCGCATAAATGCGGGGGCTCCCACCACGAATCCTGAAGTTTGCAGTTCTTATGCACACTCTTTAGCCCGTACATTAAGCTCCTGCCTTTCACTTCAGGCCCCAACCGCCTCCACCCGGCGTTTCGATGTGCAGGACATCTCCCTTCGCGAGGCGGCGGCTATACTTGCCGGGCAGCTTCGTCACTTCATCAGTGCCCGCCTTGATGAGCCAGGCGCAGCCGGCGGCGCCTTCTTCCCCGCCCTGCAATCCATAAGGCCGGAGCTTTCTGCGATCTGCCAGCAGCGTCACCTGCGCTTCGGCAAGGAGCTCGACTTCCCGGATGAGTCCATCGCCTCCTCGGAACTGACCCGCCCCGCCAGATCCGTCGCGGTATGCGTAACGACGCACGCGGAATGGATAGGCATATTCCAAAGCCTCGATGGGCGTGTTCAGAGAATTCGTCATATGCGTCTGGACACCAGAGATGCCATCGAGTCCGGGGCGTGCGCCCATGCCTCCTGCCGCCGTCTCGTAATAGGTGAAGGGCTCGCCCGTGCGGGGATCGATGCCGCCAATGGTTAAATTGCTCATGGTGCCTGCGCTGGCCGCCGGCACGCGCTCGGGAACCGCTTGCGACAAGGCTCGCAACAGCACGTCCACAATGCGCTGCGAGGTTTCGACGTTGCCACCTGCGACCGGTGCAGGCGGCAACGCATCCACAATGCTGCCGACGGGAGTGTGCAGTGTAAGCGGCCGCAAAATCCCAGCCGTCGCGGGTGCGTCCTCTGCCAACAGGCATCGAAGCACGTAGAAACATGCCGAGAGTGTGATCGCGCGGACGGCGTTCACACTGCCCGCAACCTGGGCGGAAGAGCCGGCAAAATCCACGTCCACAGAAGCTGCCTGAGGGTCGAAGCGCAAGCGAACCGCGATCCTGCGCAAGTCATCGGTCACTCCATCGTCGTCCAGCCAGTCCTCGGCGCTGAAGTCTCCGGCCGGCATGCCACACAACTCCGCGCGCATGAGCCGCTCAGAATAATCAAGTAGCTCGTCTATCAATACCTCTAACTTCGATTGACCGTACTTCTCTAATAGTTGAAGGACGCGCTGCTCGCCGACGCGGCAGGCCCCAATCTGCGACTCCAGGTCACCTTCACGCTCTTTCGCAGTGCGGACATTCAACAGAATCAAGTTCAGCATCTCGCGGTCGATTTGGCCGCCGCGCACAATGCGTATGGGAGGAATCCTTATGCCTTCCTGGAAAATTTCGTTGGCAGGTCCCATCGATCCCGCAAAGGTTCCTCCCACATCTGCGTGGTGGGCACGATTGGAAACATAGAAAGCCGCCCGATCACGCCCAGGCAAAAAAACCGGCAGCACCATCGTGATATCCGGAAGATGCGTGCCTCCGGCGAACGGGTCATTGAGGATAGCAATGTCGCCGGGCGCAAAGGCAATCGCCTCGACCGCTGCCTGCACCGACATGGGCATGGAGCCGAGGTGCACGGGCATGTGATCGCCCATGGCGAGGACCCTCGCCTGGCCGTCGAAGATGGCACAGGAATAGTCGCGCCGCTCCTTGATGTTGGGCGAGAGTGCAGTGCGCCGCAAAGCCGCTCCCATCTCCTCGGCTATGGAATGCACCGCGCTTTGAAAGATCGCCAGTTCGATTGGATCGGACGCAAAGGTCATGCGCGCTCCTCTTCTATGGCAATGATCAAATTGCCGAAGCCATCCACGCGTGCAGAGCAACCCGGAGGCAACACGGTCGCCGAGGTGTATTCAGTGATCATCGCAGGCCCGTGAATTTCATCTCCGGCCACCAGGCCTTCGCGCTTATAGCGGCGCGCAGGTATTGGTCTGCTGGCGAAGTGGACCCGGCTCTCGGCATAAAAGGCGGACCGGCCATCGCCGGGCACAGGCTCGCGGTAAGCAGGCGCGTAGGGTTCGCCGGGCGCGACCATGCGCAGCCGCAGGTTCACAACTTCTACCGGTTTGCGCACATCGCAGAATCCATAGCGCTGCTGGTGCAGGCGATGAAAGGCTGCGATGGCTTGCGCTGGAGACGGCCCGTCCCAAGGAACATTCAGCTCATATCCCTGGCGGCGGTAGCGCATATCGACCGTGCGCTCGGCTACGCCCTCCAGGCCTTCCGCGGTAAAGTCAGCGACACCGCGGCGTTCGAGTTCCGCGAAGCTGTCTGTGATGCTCTCCGCCGCATCGCCCGGGAGCATCACGGTGCGGGAATAATCGCGCACCGCATCGGCGAGCAGAATGCCCACCGCCGAAAGGGCGCCCGGCATGGCGGGAACCAGCACGGTGGGAATGCGCAGAGCGCGGGCCAACGCGCAGGCGTGCAGCGGGCCCCCGCCTCCGAATGCGACCAGGGTGAATTGACGCGGGTCGTGGCCGCGCTCGATGGAGATCACCCGGATGGCTTTCTCCATTTGGGTTTCGACCACCCGGAGGATGCCGGCAGCAAACTCTTCGGCGCTCGCGAGTGGACCCCTTTGCTCGCTCATGATCTGCTCCGCCCGCTGGCGATCGAGTTGTATTCCTCCGCCAAGGAAGGTGCCCTGGTCCAGCCGCCCAAGCAATAAGTTGGCATCGGTGACGGTCGGCATGGTTCCGCGGCCAAAACAAATTGGGCCTGGCTCGGATCCCGCAGATTCAGGTCCCACACGCAACATGCCACCCGCATCGAAGCGAGCAATCGATCCACCTCCGGCTCCGGCGGTATGAATGTCAAGCATCGGCATGCTCACCGGTACGCCCGCCACAATGGATTCGCGGGTTAATTGGGCACCTGCTGCATCAGCCAAAAAAACATCGGTCGATGTGCCTCCCATATCAAAGCCGATAATGCGCTTGAAGCCTGCCCAGCGGGCCACGTGGCAGGCGCCGATCACGCCTCCCGCCGGCCCCGACAACACGGTGCGTACTGGCTCGGGTGCCGCCCGCCGCGCAGAGAGGATGCCGCCCGACGACTGCATCACATCCACCCGGCCGCCCGGGTGGTGTGTGATGACACTTTGCTCCAGATGCAATAAATAGCTTTGCATCCTGGGCGCCAGGTAGGCATTAACAACCGTGGTCGAAGCCCGCTCGTACTCACGAAACTCGGGCAGAATGCGGTGCGAGGTGGATATGGGAAGACCGAGGCAGCTTAGAGCTGCTTCCACACGCTGTTCTGTCTCCGAATTGGCAAACGAAAACAGCAACGAGATCGCTATCGCCTCGGCCCCGCTGGCGCGCACCTGGTTGACCAGGACATCTAACTCCTCTTCGGTTGGAGCGCGAAGGATTTCCCCCTCTGCGCTCACCCGCTCGGGCACGCCGAAGCGCAACGGCCGCGGCACCAGGCACACCGGCAAAGGCACAAACCAGTCGTAGAGTTTGCTTCGTGTCTGGCGGCCTATCGCGATGGTGTCCTCGAAGCCCGCTGTAGTCACAAACGCGACCCGCGCGCCTTTGCGCTCCAGCATGGTGTTGGTGCCCACGGTGGTGCCGTGGCGTACGTCGAGGGCTTTCCCGGCTCCGATGCGCGCCAGGGCGTCGAGCACCGCTTGCGCGGGATTGGTTGGAGTGGAAAAAACCTTCAGGACCTGGAGCTCTCCGCCGACGAGATAGACGCAGTCGGTAAACGTGCCGCCAGTGTCGATCGCTACGCGCAAAGCGCTTCTCTCCTATCAGCCTGCTTGGTCTACTCTAACCAAATCGCGCGTCAGCGAAGCATGGAGAAAAGAAAACGCAGATCTCTCCACTCCACTACGCTCTGTCGAAAAACATTTCCACGAAAGGTCCGCTGAACTGCAGATCCCTCGGCTGCCCCGGATTTCCTGTAAAACTTGGTGGCGTTGGCAAACTTCATGCGCCTTTCCTTACTGAAAGGCGCACACGCGACCGTGTCCGCCGCAGCGTGGCAGGAAATCCGGGTACGCTCGGGATGACAAAGGGGAAGGCGACGCTCCCATGGAGAGCGGTTGCTGGATAGAAAACGTTTTTAATCCCCTTCTTCAGCAACTGGTCTCCATGGAAGCGCCACCCTCCCCTCTGTCGTCCCGAGAGGCTTTGATTTTTTATTGATTGCGTTACAAGTTCGGGCTATCTGCGCAGATGGGTCCGGAGTTGACTGACAGCCGCAGGCATCTCTTCCGTTGGGGTGTTGCCGAATCCCAGGATTAAACCCTGGCGAGAGGACTTTCCCATATACGACGGCGAGAGAGGCCACAGCCAGATACCCTTGGCCGCCGCTCGGTTGGCAATCTCCAGATCGCTTAGGCCTTTGGGCAGAGTCACCGCCAGATGCATGCCAGCCTGGGAACCGTGGACCTCTAACTCGGGCCCCAGTTGCTCCCGAAGGCTGTCGACAAGCGCGGTTCTGCGTTCGCTGTAAAGCAATCGCATCTTTCGGATGTGGCGAGCGAAATGCCCTTCGCGCATGAAGTCGGTGATGGCTTCCTGATACAGGTAGGGCGGGAAAATGTCCATGGCCGATCGAACGGCGGCGAAATGGTCCACCAGATCTTCCGGGATTACGATGTATCCGAGACGCAAAGAGGGAAAAAGAACCTTGCTGAAGGTTCCGATGTAAATTACGCGAGCATTACGATCCAGCCCCTGCAAGGACGAAATGGGCGCACTTTCAAAGCGGTACTCACTGTCATAGTCGTCTTCGATGATCCAGGATCCCGCACTCTGGGCCCAGTTCAGTAGTTGCATCCGGCGCCCGGCACTCATCGTCGCGCCCAGCGGGTATTGATGGGAAGGAGTAACGTAGGCCGCTCTCGCTTTGGGAGAGCGCTCGATGCCGGTGGCTACAATCATGCCGTCCTCATCGACAGGCACAGGGATGATATGACAACCGGCACCGGCAAAGACTCTTCTCGCCAACCGGTAACCCGGCTCCTCGAACCAAATGGGGCTCCCATTGCCCAGCAGAACACGCGCCGAAATTTCCAGCGCCTGCTGCGAACCAGAAACTACCATTACCTGGCTCGGATCGCAGTGAACCGCCCGCGCAGTTCGAAGATAAGTACAGATGGCTTCGCGAAAGGTCTCGGTGCCGAGAGGATCAATATTGTGGATTGCGCTCAGGCGCGGGCTGCGGCAGTGGCGCATGATCATGCTCGACCATATTTGAAATGGAAAGTGATCAAATGCGGGTTGATGAACGCTGAACGCACCCCACCCGCCAGACCATGGCGGGCGTTCGTAGGACTGCATCAAAGAACGCCGCGCAACCGGCCGCGGTCCTGAACCCTGCGCGGGTTGCGGTGTTCGATCCTGACAAACTGTGAGGCTCTCAGGCAGAGAGTGCGATATGAACGTGCCCGCGCCTTTACGGCTCTCGAAGTATCCCTCGGCCAATAACTGCGCGTACGCATTGAGAACCGGGATGCGGGAAATTCTCAGCTCCACAGCGAGCACGCGGGAAGACGGCACACGCTCGCCGGCGCGCAGATTGCCGCGGACAATTTCCGTCCGAAAACCGTCGTAAATCTGTTTGTGAAGCGGGTCCGAGGCTTTCCTGTCCACGGAGATGACGGGGGCGATTGCCTCAGAAACCTTTGCCATGGACTGATGCTAGTGGCTATAGCGATCAACCGGCAAGTGGTTAATCTTGCCGACCACTCAATTTCGATCCCTACTTAGAACTCTTCAGCTCCACGTTGAATCGCTTGGCGGCAGACTCGATGCGCTTCCACGCCGCGCGGCGCTCCGCTTCAGTGACACCCTGGACCTGGTCGAATCGCGCGGCGGCGTTGCGTACGTGGGAGGCGTTTTCGAGCGGTTCCTTGCGTTGCTTAGGAAACGCAAATTTGGTTGCGGGTATGCGATCGCGAGCGGCCTCATTTAGTTTTGCCATGATGTCTCCTTCATATCCTGACTTGCTTGGACGCCACGGTGGTTAGCTTGGTTGGATGTGGCAAAGAAAGCGCTTACCCAGGACTTGCATCCCGCGAATGGACCAAACAGCACCGGCCGCGCTATTCGAGGCGGAGGGTCTCGAAGGGGCGGCCCAGCTCTGCGCAGAGAGCTTCCACCGCTAACTGATGATCGGCTCGCTCCGGCAGACCGGAGACAGTGACCGAACCGATGACACCGGCGCCCACAACGCGCAGCGGAAAGCTGCCGCCATGACAGGCGTAATCCGCAACTGGCAGACCGTAGCGATCGAAGAGGTTGGATTTTTTCTCTTCCATCTCCCGCCCAATGGCATAAGAACTACGATGAAAGCGAGCCGTCACATTGCCTTTGCGGCGCACCCACTCTACGTTGTCAGGAGTGGTTCCCGGCAACGCCGCGTAGAAGAGCGGCTGCCCAAAACGGCGGACGTCGACCACCAGGCTGTGCTTGCGAGCGACTGCCACCGCACGAATATACCCACCCAGTCTCCATGCCGTCTCCTCGTCAAAGGCGGCAAATTGAAGCTCTTGTTCCTGAAGTGCAATGCGGGCAAGATCGTCGGCTATCGGCATGTTGACAATACTGACAATACTTTAGCACCCGTCCCGCAAAGCGGAACGGTGGTCTGCATTTTCATTGCCCATCGAACATTGCATTTGATAAACCTTGGAGCCGATCAGCAATTGAAGTTTTTGGGAGGCCTTATGCAGTGGCTTTCAAGGTTTACCAGGCAGACACGAATGACCTGGAAGATGACATATCTTTTCCTACTGTTTCTAGTTTTCCCGCCAGGAACTCAGTTCCTTCGGGCACAGGCTATCGGCAGTGGACAGATTCAGGGCACCATCACCGACGCAAACGGATCCACTGTGGCCGGAGCCACGGTGGAAGCAGTGCAGCAGGATTCGGGACTTCACCGCACAGTTACCAGCTCTGGAGATGGCGGCTATAACCTGCCGGACTTGCCCGTAGGTCCCTATCAGCTCAACGTCAGCGGCCAGGGATTTAGCTCCTATCAGCAAACGGGAATCGTCATCGAGGTGGGTAACAACCTGCGCATCGATGTCAAGCTTCAGGTCGGCGGGGTGACGCAAACGGTCCAAGTGACCGCAGGCGCATCCATGGTGCAGACCGAAGATCAGTCGATTTCCCAGGTCATCGACCGGCAGCGAACGATCGACCTGCCGCTAAACGGGCGCCAGGCTACCCAGCTTATCTTGCTGACACCGGGAGCGCAGGCTGCTCCCCTGGGCGATCTGGTCGGCACCAAGAATTATCCCAGCTCGGTTGCTCTTTCAGTCGCGGGAGCGCAGGCCACGAATATCAACTACTTGATGGACGGGGCCGACAACAACGATGCGTTCACAAACGTGAACCTGCCCTTTCCGTTTCCTGATGCTTTGCAGGAATTCAGCGTGCAGACGTCCGGTTTGTCCGCACAATACGGTCTGCATCCGGGCGCCGTGGTCAACATTGTTACCGCATCTGGGACCAACGGTTTCCACGGCACGCTGTTCAACTTTTTCCGTAACGGGGACCTGAATGCGCGCAACTACTTTTCAACCAAGCAGGACACCCTTAAGCGTAACCAATTCGGAGGCGCCATCGGAGGCCCCATTCGCCGCGACAAGCTCTTCTTTTTTGGCGGCTACCAGGGGACACGGACCCGCCAGCAAACAAACGCGGTCACCAGCTACGTTCCGACTCCAGCGATGTTCAATGGAGACTTCAGCGTTTATGACGGGGCGACTTGCCAAAGCAGCGGTAAGTTCAAGCAGTTAACCAACCCAGCGACTGGCCAACCCTTCCCCAATGACCAGATACCCGTATCGCAATTCAACGCTTCCGCGCTGGCGCTGTTGAAATACGTGCCGGCTACTACCAATCCGTGCGGCAAGCTGGTTTATGGAATACCACAACCGCAAAATGAAGATCAGTTCATTGGTCGAATCGATTGGACCATCAACCAGAATCAGACCCTCTTCGGAAGATATTTTCTTACCCACTTCACGCAGCCGGGTTTCTTCGGCGGTAATCTTCTGTACACTGCGAATCCGGCCTTGAATGACCAGGCTCAATCCTTTACCCTGGGCCACACCTACACCATCAGCTCAAGCCTGGTTAACTCCGTGCACATTAGCGGGACCAGGAACTTTATCACCCGTGCCGCGGACGCCGGCCTGATTAACCCCACCGACGTTGGCATCGCAGTCAGTACTCCGGTGAAGAACTACCTTTACGTGACGATTTCTGGAGCGTTTACCGGCGCCTGCGGAACCTGCGAGAGCACAGATATCACGACCAACTCGGTAAATCTGATCGAAGATATTTTCTGGACCAAAGGCAAGAATCACTTGTCGTTCGGTGGCAATTACCTTCACAACTATCTTGTGTACGACGGCACCAATAATGCGAACGGTCAGTTCACATTCAACGGAAGCATCACCGCCGATGCGCTGGCGGATTTTATGATCGGCAGTTTGTATTCGCTGTACCAGGGAAATAACACCGGCGTCGATTTCAGCAAGAACTACCTCGGCATATACGCGCAGGACAGCATCCAGTTCACTCCCCGGTTTACGGTCAATGCCGGGATCCGCTGGTCGACCGGTCTGCCGGCTATTGAAACCACCGGGCGGGGAGCAAGCTTTTCCCCAGCCAACTTCGCTGCTGGTGTCGTATCCAAGGTCTATCCGACTGCCCCTCCGGGACTTCTCTTCTATGGCGACCAAGGCGTCCCGCATGGCTACTACAATGCCAAATACGATCACTTTGAGCCGAGAATCGGATTTGCTCTTGACCCGCGCGGGCTGGGACAGGAAAGTATTCGCGCATCGTACACGCTGGGATTCCAGGAGCCTCCGCTTTACTATCAATCGCACTATGAGGCCATGGCGCCGTGGGGCGACTCGATTACGCTGGTTGACCCCGCCGGCGGCTTGAGCAACCCCTACTCTACCTATCCCGGAGGGAACCCCTATCCGAAGCCCTTTCCGCCCACGGCGGAGAATGCCTTCTTTCCAACCTCCGGTTCCTACTTTGTGGTTCCTACCAACCTGAAGCAGGCTTATTCGCAGAATTGGAATCTGAGTGTAGAAAAGCAGTTCCTGAAGAACTGGTCGCTGACGGCTTCTTACCTGGGAACGCGGGTGCAAAATAACTCGGCAGGCAACGAGCAGAATCCCGCGGTCTACTATTCCGGGGAACTCGACGGGCGTAGCTGGTTCGTGCGGTAACCTTACGCCTGTTCCCAAGGCAGGCTCTCCCTGCTCCAGTACCAGCAATACCAACGGGCGCCGCGTACTTAGCGGAATTAATCCAACCCAGGGCGCCTATTACACCCAGGTAACCGAGGCCTATACCGGACTAGGCTCGAACTTCAATGGGCTTCTTCTTTCCCTGCAGCATCGTTTCTCAGACTATTTCACTCTGTTGACGAACTATACCTACTCTCATTGCCTGTCAGGACCGCCCGAGAACGGAGACAATGCGGGCGATCAATTCCAGGATCCGGAACACCCGAATCTGGATTACAGCAATTGCGCTTCTGACCTGCGTCAGAATTTTGTGACGTCGGCTATCGTTCGAAGCGCCGTCAAAGGCGGCGGGATGAGGAGTTTGTTTTTGAGCGGATGGCAGCTTGCTCCGATCGTCACCGCAACCACCGGGGTTCCCGTTTACCACCACCAGCGGGACGGACAAATCTTTAACCGGTGTCAATAATGACCGGCCTAATCTCATCGGAAGTCCTTATGCCCACACCTCTAATCGGCTGGTATGGCTGAATCCTGCGTCGTTTGCGTTTAATACCGCGGGACATTATGGAAATACGCGGCCCTATCAGTTCTACGGCCCGCATTACACGGACGTGGATACCGCCCTCAGCAAGTTCATTCCTTTGCACGAGGAGGCGCAGCTTGAGGCACGGGCGGAGTGTTTCAACTGCTTCAACCATACCAATCTGCTCGATCCGGGTTGGTCAAACAATAATGGCGCAATCAGCAACGGTTCATCGTCGTTCAGCTCGAGTACGTTTGGCGTCATCAATCAAGCCAACCAGCCGAGAATTCTGCAATTGAGCCTGAAGATAAATTTCTAGGACGTGATACCCAGAGGAGCAAGTGAGAAGTCATCACGTCGTTCGTGTTGGGGTTGGCCTGGTTTCTGTGCTGCCCCGCGGCCAGTCATTCGTTAGACCGCGGGGAAAGAGTGTTGGTCGACGCCTGGTTTAACAGCCAGCAGCGAACCAACAGTGCCGGCCAACCGGAGTACTTCCACTACAAGTGGAATGATGTCAGCAACAGTGGCTTTTTTCTTTTTGGACAGGTCTTCCGCGGCTTCGGTGTGGCCACGGATACGCTATACAGCGCGCCGACGGTGACCAACCTGAAAGGCGCGCAGTTTTACATCATTGTGTCTCCTGATATCCCGGTGAAGAATCCGCATCCTCATTACCTGCAGCCAGAGGATGCCCGGCAGGTAGCTCAATGGGTGAAGATGGGAGGCGTGCTGATTCTTATGGCGAACGATCCAGCCAACGGGGAGATAGAACACCTGGATCAGCTGGCCGACCTCTTCGGCATCCACTTCAACCCGGTGCTCAGCCACCACGTGGTTGGAGATAACCATGACATGGGCCGAATCCCGGTTGCAGGCGGTGGGCCGCTGTTTCAGCATCCGCACACGTTCTTCATGAAGGATACTTGCACCCTATCCCTCAAGAGTCCGGCTACTTCTGTGTTAGAGGACAGGGGGGATGTTCTGATGGCTACAGCGAAATACGGCAGGGGCACAGTTTTTGCCGTGGCCGATCCCTGGATCTACAACGAATATACGAATGGACAAAACCTTCCCCCTGAATATGACAACCTTGCCGGAGCGGTCGAGCTGGTGAATTGGCTGGTGAAGCAAGTCCCGAGTTTTACCCCGTAGATGACTGTTGGTCTTCGCGGATGATTTGACCCTGGTGAAGGAGAACCCATTGAAAACGTACCTGTTGGCCGATCCCGCTCGCTATCCGTCCATGACCACGGCTCAACTACGGGAGACATTTCTGATCGATTCGTTGTATCAGCCGGGAGCGCTCCATTTAGCTTATGTGGATCTGGACCGGACGGTTGCGGGCATGGCGGCCCCTACGGCAGAACCACTTTCCCTGCCGACGGATCCCGATTTGCGCGCGCAGTACTTTACCGAGCGGCGGGAGTTGGGCGCATTGAACGTGGGTGGAAGCGGCTGCATCCAGGTGAACGGCAAATGCCATTCGCTCGAGAATCTTGACTGCCTGTACATCGGCAGAGGCAATGCGGAGGTTAGTTTCGAATCCAAGAACCCGTCGTCACCGGCCATCTTTTATCTTCTGAGCTATCCCGCACATACTGCTTATCCTGTGGCGCTGGTACGAAAGGAAGAAGCCAGCCCGACGGTGCTCGGCAGCGCAGAAACCTGCAACCTGAGGACGGTGTCCAAGTACATCTACCTGGACGGGGTCAAGAGCTGCCAGCTGGTGATGGGTGTGACCCACCTGCACGCAGGGAGCGTGTGGAATACGATGCCTCCGCATACCCACATGCGCCGTTCTGAGGTTTACCTTTATTTCAATCTGGCCCAGGATGCGGTTGTGTTTCACCTGATGGGGCCTCCAGGGGAAACCCGCCATCTGATCATGAAGGAACTGGAGGCAGTCGTTTCTCCCGGCTGGTCGATCCACGCCGGTGTTGGTACGCGCTCCTATAGTTTTTGTTGGGGAATGGGCGGAGAAAATCAGGACTATGGGGATATGGATGCCGCTGCCATACCGAGCCTGCGTTAGGGGCTCGTACTGACCGAGGAAGCTTGGGTGCCCCATACCCCCCTCGTTTTTTGCGAGATGTGGGAGACCACGGTTCTACACCGGCAAGTTTTTCTGCTCATTGGCAAACAAACATCGAGGTTCGTGGTCTCCCACATCTCGCGAAAAACGAGCGAGATACCCGGATTTCCTGTACGCTGCAGCCTCCCATAGCCGCGTGTGCGGCTTTCTTTAAGGAAAGCCGCATTAAGTCCATCTGCTCCGCCTAGCCTCGCAGGAAATCCGGGGGTGTGGGGCACCCATCGATTCGTTGCAGGGAAAAATTCCCGATTCCGCTGCTGATCTAGGTGTGGTAGTGGCGCTCGAAGGCAGATAGGACGCGCGGCCTCTTTTTTGCGTGCAGTCCGAGCGAGATCGAGATGTCGCGACAGCAGCGCAACAAGTGCTCGGCAATGTCGGGCATGGTGGGGGCCGTGATCCGCGAAGTCGGCCCGGAGACACTGACCGCGGCGATAGCTTGATGGTTTTCATCGAAGATAGGCGCACCCACACAACGAACGCCCACTTCAATTTCCTGATCGTCAATGGCGTATCCACGGCGACGCACCCTCTCCAACGCCTTCATCAGTGCCTCCCTGGAGGTAAGCGTCTTGTGGGTGTAACGGACGAAGCGAATCTTGGAAACGATCTGCTCGATCACCTCGGGCGGCTGAAAGGCAAGCATCGCCTTGCCCATCGAGGTGCAGTAGACAGGGTTGGAGGTTCCCGTTTTCGAGCTGACACACACCCGGCGGTTCGGTTCAACCTTGTCCAGGTAAACAATCGAAGTTTTCTGCAGCACGCTCAGGTGCACGGTTTCTCCCACGTGCGCGGCGAGCCGGCGGAAATAAGGATGAACGCGGGTGCGCAGATCGACCTGCTCGACTGCCCGGTTACCCAACTCATACAGCTTCAAACCGAGGCGGTAGCGATTCTCCGGGGTACGCTCGATCAGAGCGCTGCGTTCAAGCACCATGAGCGAACGGTGCGCGGTGCTCTTGTGCAAATGCAGCCGCTGGCATACTTCCGCCAGGCTGAGCGCGGTTTCGCTTTCACCCAGCATTTCCAGAACGGCTACCGCGCGATCCAGGCTATGCAACTGATACAGATCACTGGATCGGGACACAGTTTCCGGAATGGGACTCGCAATTTCAGGAGCTTCCATCGAATGACCCTCAAGTTCAGCAGGATGCCCCAAGGCGGAGACGTTCCGCTAACGGGACGAGGGTTCCGCTTTGCGGGATGTTCCACTAGGGAAAACGTGCCGATAAGCATGATTTTCGTTGGAAGGTACGATTGTCAACGTTTGCCGCACGGGAAGGCCGGAAAACCTCGACCCTGTCCCGCTTAGCGGGACGGTTAGCTCACCTGGCGAACATCGCGGTTTGGGCAACGGGCCATTTCACACCGGAAGCCACTCCGAGGCTGCCAGATCTTTTGCTCAACGACCTATCTGCCTGATACCTGAGCGGTGCTACCGAACCCTTCGATTCCATACGCTGAGAGCGAACTTTGGCAGCTCCTCGTCCTCGGTCGGACGTTTATTCCAAGCTCCTTAGCACACGACAGGGGTTGCCGACTGCCAGGACTCCGGCGGGAAGGTCGCGGGTGACGACGCTGCCTGCGCCAACAACCGTGTTCTCACCTATTGTGACGCCGGGACAGACAATTGCCCCACCGCCAAGCCACGCACCGTCCTCTACCACTACCGGAAGAGCAAACTCCAGCTTCGACCGGCGCGTTGCCGCGTCGAGCGGATGAGTCGCTGTATAAATCTGGACCCGAGGCGCGATCTGCACGTCGCGCCCGATGGTTATCCGATTGCAGTCCAGGAAGACGCAATCGTAGTTGATGAAGGTTTCTTCTCCGATCGAGATATTACTCCCGTAGTCACAGCGGAAGGGTGGCTTGAGCACCGCCCCGGTTCCGAACGCCGCGAATAGCTCGAGGAGCAATGCGCGCCGCTCATGCGTCCGCGCCAGGGCGGGTCATGTTAAAGCGAAACAGCAGTTCCTGCGCGCGTAGGTCCTCGGCGACAAGTTGAGGGTCAGTGCCCAAATACAATTCGCCCGCCAACATCTTGGCCTTTTGGCCGGTGGGCGCACTCATCAAGCGACTTTGCCGGTCGCCGAACGTGGTGTGGAGGCCTTCTGCAGTGGCAAGCAGCCAAACCGCCTGGCCGCCACAATGGTCAGGAGGACGAAAATCGCCAGGAGCGCAAGCTGAGCGATGAGGAATGGCGGCTCGTTCCCCTTCGGGGCTAGTGCGTGCAGAGCAGGCACCTTAAGGAACGCCTGCACCACCAATACGAAAGCAGTTCAGGTACAGGGCAACCATGGCGCAGATGACGTAGATGCGGCGCCAACCACCCTCCAGGCGGCGAGGGTAGCGCGCGACGATGGCAACCGCGAGCACCAAGAGCGATAGGATGCCGACGATGTGGGAGGGCAAGAGGTGTTTGAACGGAAAGAGGAACCCGGTCGCGCTGGTCAAAACGGTTGTTACCAGAAAGATCGCAGTCCAGCTGTCGAGCCGTTTCCCGGACAGCATCCCGTAGACTACGATGAGTCCTGAAGCGATTCCAAGCAGGCTCAGCACAACGTGGAAGAGAGTGAAAGTCGACAACGACATCCCCAGGATCATAGGTATTTCCTTTCAGAACCAGGATGTAATTCTGCTGTTAGAGAAAGTTATCAACAAACTAATTAGATATCCATAAGAAAGCCTTCGCTCTGCCAGGGATGGTGATGACGAATCGACGCAAGCACATCCAGGTGCGAGGCATTGTGCAGGGCGTGGGGTTCCGCCCGTTCGTTTATAAGCTGGCCAATGGGTTGGGGCTGACCGGATATGTCTTCAATTCATCTTCTGGCGTAACCATCGAGGTCGAAGGCGGCGGATCGGAACTCGAAAGCTTTCTCAGGACGCTCAAAGAAGATCCTCCCGCGCTGGCGGAGATTACCCAGATCACCGTCTCCGAAATCGCAGTCCAGGGAGGCAAAGGGTTCTCGATTCTTCACAGCCGGGAGGAGGCGGGTGAATTTGCTCTGGTCTCTCCCGACGCCGGCACTTGCGATGCTTGCTGGCGTGATTTTGGCGATCCCTCGAACCGGCGCTACGGATATCCCTTCACCAATTGCACCCATTGCGGCCCGCGCTACACCATCATCCGCGACATACCCTATGATCGCGCGACCACCACCATGTCGACCTTCGTGATGTGCTCTGATTGCCAGGCGGAATATGAAGATCCCGGCGACCGGCGCTTCCATGCCCAGCCCAATGCGTGCGCCGTTTGTGGACCGTCGCTGGCCTTGGTGGAACCCGGTTCGCAAGCTTCGTTTGCCGGGGCAAACTCGCTTGGCATCATTCGCCAGACGCGGGCGCTGCTGCGAGAGGGAAAGATCGTGGCGGTCAAGGGCCTGGGCGGGTTTCTGCTGGCCTGCGATGCCACCAACCAGGCTGCGGTGGCGGAGTTGCGCAGACGCAAGCGGCGCCCGCACAAACCCTTCGCGCTGATGGTGCGCGATCTCGAAGCGGTCAAGGAGCTTGTGCGAACTCTCGGCGGAGGACGAAACGTCGCTGCTACATCCGCGCAGGCCCATTGTGATTCTCCCGCGGCGGCCGGGGACGAGGCTCGCTCCGGAAATAGCTCCGGGAGACAACACCCTAGGCGTGATGCTGCCGTACACCCCGCTGCACTACCTGCTATTCAGCGATTCGCCGGAGATGGAGTCCGAGTGGGCCGCTCTGGTGATGACCAGCGGCAATTTGAGCGAGGAGCCGATTGTGGTCAACAACCAGGAGGCCATGCGGCACCTTGGCGGGGTCGCGGATTGGTTCCTGCTGCACAACCGGGACATTGCCACCCGGGTCGATGACTCGGTAGTGCGCACGTTCGAGGGACGCGAACGGGTTCTGCGCCGGTCCCGTGGATTTGTCCCGCAGGCTATCGACCTGGGAATCGAAATGGATGAGGTGCTGGCGTTTGGTGGGGAGCTGAAAAATACTTTTTGTCTGACCAAAGGCCGTTATGCAATCCTGAGCCAGCACATCGGCGATCTTGAGAACTACGAAACCATGCAGTTCTTCGAGGAGACGCTGGCCAACCTCAAACATGTTTTTAAGGTTGTGCCGCGCGCAGTTGCTTACGATCTTCATCCCAGCTACATGAGCACGCGCATGGCCATGGCATCCAGCGATTGAGCGCAAGATCGGGGTGCAGCATCACCATGCCCACATCGCGAGTTGCATGGCGGAGAACCATTTGCGGGGCAGGGTTCTGGGCGTGGCCCTGGATGGCACCGGATTTGGAACCGACGGCCGGATTTGGGGAGGCGAATTTCTGGTTGCCGATTTTGCCGGGTTCACCCGGCGGGCACATCTGCGCAACGTCTTACTTCCAGGCGGCGACGCAGCGGTGCGGCAGCCCTGGCGCATGGCGCTGAGTTACCTGCGAGATACTTTTGGGCAGCAGATCCCCAATGCTTTGAAGTGCTTCCAGGGGATCGAGGAGAGGCAGGTTGCACTGGTGGACAGCATGCTCGCGCGGCGGATTCAGACGGTGGAGACGTCGTCGTGTGGGCGGCTCTTCGATGCCGTCGCAGCGCTGTTGGGATTGGCTCCGGAGGTGACCTTCGAGGGCCAGGCTGCGATTGCGCTCGAGGCAGTGGCTGAACGCGGGATCGACGATCGCTACGACTTCGAGATGGAAGCGGGCGAGCCGGCGATTCTCGACTTCAGGCCGGTTATCGCCGCAATTGTGAAGGATCTCTCCCGAGGCCGACCAACGGGAGAGATTTCCGCTTGTTTTCACAACACCTTGAGTGCCGCGATCGGCGAGTTGTGTGGCCAAATCGGTGCAAGCGACGCGGTGGACCGGGTTTGCCTGAGTGGCGGGACCTTCCAGAACCTGTACCTTGTAGGCCGCACGGTGGTAGAGTTGCGGCGTCGCGGCTTTGAGGTCTTCCTGCACGCCCAAGTACCCGCGAACGACGGCGGCCTTTCCCTGGGGCAGGCCGTGATTGCCAACCAGCGTTTGCGCGAAGGAGACTGACAATGTGCCTGGCTATACCCGGCAAGGTGGTAGAGACGTTCGATCAGCGCGGTATGCGCATGGCCAAGGTCCAGTTCGGCGGGATTGTGCGCGAAGCCTGCCTGGAATATGTGCCGGAGACGCAGGTTGGCGAGTATGTTCTGGTCCATGTTGGCTTTGCCATCAGCCGGATCGATGAAGCTGAGGCCGAGCGCACGTACCAGGCGCTGCGGGATCTGGATCAGCTCACCGAACTGGAGTCGCCAGTGGTTGAGGAGATGGAACCCGGAGGTTACCGACAATGAAATACCTCGATGAATACCGCGACGGTGACGTAGCGAAAAAAATTGTGAGCGAGATGCGCCGCATTCAGACGCGTCCCTGGGTGCTGATGGAAGTTTGCGGAGGGCAGACGCACTCCATCGTCAAGAGCGGAATCGATCATCTGATGCCGGAGGGCGTGGAGCTGGTCCATGGGCCGGGCTGCCCGGTTTGCGTAACGCCGCTGGAGATGATCGACAAAGCGCACGCGATTGCGCGCCAAGCAAATGTTATCTTCTGCTCCTTTGGAGACATGTTGCGCGTACCCGGCTCGGATGGCGACTTGTTCACCATCAAGTCCCTGGGTGGCGACGTGCGCGTTGTCTACTCACCGCTCGACTGCCTGAAGATCGCGCGGGCGAATCCGGGCAAGCAGGTGGTGTTTTTTGCTATCGGTTTTGAGACCACGGCGCCGGCCAACGCCATGCTGGCGTGGCGCGCACGCGAGGAGCAGGTAAACAATGTATCTCTGCTGGTTTCGCACGTGCTGGTTCCCCCGGCGCTGGAGGCCATTCTGGATTCACCCGATAACCGGGTGCAGGGTTTTCTCGGCCCAGGTCATGTGTGCGCGGTGATGGGGTATCGCGAATACGATCCCATCAGCGCTCGCTATCACGTACCGATTGTGGTCACGGGGTTTGAGCCCCTCGACATTCTGCACGGTACGCTGATGACAGTGCAGCAACTGGAAGACGGCCGCGCGGTGGTGGAAAATCAATACTCGCGCGTTTTAGGCCGTGACGGCAATGGGCCGGCCCAGGCCCTGGTCAATCGCGTCTTCAAGGTGGTTGATCGCAAGTGGCGCGGGATCGGCAACATTCCCATGAGCGGCTACCGTCTGCGCGATGAGTTTGCCCAACAGGATGCCGAGAAGTTGTTCGATGTGGCGGAGATTGCCACGCTCGAGCCGGAGATATGCATCAGCGGCCAGATACTGCGGGGCATCAAGAAGCCCCACGACTGCCCGGCGTTCGGTACGCTGTGCACCCCGCAGCAGCCCCTGGGGGCGACGATGGTATCGGCCGAAGGAGCGTGCGCTGCTTACTACGCTTACGGGCGGCATCTGAAGCAAGCGGAGGCGCTGCACCAGATTGTTCCGCTTTCGCCGGCCAACCACCAGGGAGTCGCGGCCAATGGCGACTAAGGTTTCGTCTGCCGTATTTGGGTCTTGTCCTTTGCCCATCTTCGATCATCAGCAAATCGTGCTGGGGCATGGCAGCGGGGGCAAGCTCACGGCTGATCTGATCGACCAGATCTTCCTGCCTGCGTTCAAAAATCCGATTTTAAACAAGCTCGATGACCAGGCAGTGGTTACGGTCGGCGGCGCTCGACTGGCGTTTACAACCGACTCCTTTGTAGTGACCCCAATCTTTTTTCCCGGGGGCGACATTGGGCGGCTGGCGGTAAACGGAACGGTGAACGATCTGGCGATGAGCGGCGCTCGGCCCCTGTATTTGTCCGCGGCGTTCATCCTGGAGGAGGGCCTGGCGGTCGACGATCTGCGGCGGGTGGTGGAGTCGATGCGTGCGGCCGCGGCCGAGGCGGGCGTTGAGTTTGTGACCGGGGACACCAAGGTTGTGAATCGGGGCAAGGGTGACCAGGTGTTTATTACCACAACCGGCATCGGGGTGATCGAGGGCGGTGTGAACATATCGGCCGACCGTGCCCGGCCGGGAGACCAGATCATCCTGAGCGGCTATATCGGCGACCACGGAATGGCCATCATGTCGCAGCGCGAAGGCCTTGAATTTGAAGGCGCTATCGAGAGCGATTGTGCCTCGTTAAACGGACTGGTGGCCAACATGCTCGGTACCCCACCGGCGGAGGGGCTGGACTTCATTCACTGTCTGCGTGATCCCACCCGCGGCGGCGCGGCTACCACGCTGAACGAAATCGCCAAGCGCGCCGGCGTGGGGATGGTTTTGCGCGAACAATCTATTCCTGTGCGCGAGACGGTAAAGGGCGCGTGCGAAGTGCTGGGGCTTGATCCGCTCTACGTGGCGAATGAAGGAAAGCTGCTGGCGATTGTTGCGGCGGAGAGGGCGACGGCCGTGCTTCGGCAAATGCAACAGCACCCGCTTGGCCGGGATGCCGCCATCATCGGAGAGGTGGTCAGCGAGCATCCGGGTATGGTGCTGATGAAGACCCAGATTGGCGGTACCCGGGTGCTGGATGTCATGTTCGGCGAACAGTTGCCGCGCATTTGTTGAAATTCGCAGACCCCATGCGCCCTGAAGAAATCGGGGGTAGGGGTAACCCTGATGCCAGTAAGGGACAGAGCCTTAGAGCGCGGTGATTGGATGAATTTTGGGTTCAGCCTGTGAATGGAATTGTTTGACAGCGTGGGCCGGCCGAGCGTAGTTTCCTCTGGTTCGCAGTGAGGCCCGAAATTTGAACGTGAAATTTTTCCTTTCGAATTTCGCCTATTCAGGTGACAGGGTTTCCTGCTTTTACCGTCCTTTGATCAACCGATCACAACTCTCGCAAACATTACGCCTATATTTTGCATCCACCCTGTTAGGTCTTAAGGCTGAAGGAGAATTTCATGGCTGAGAAGGTAAGCAGTATTACTAAAGCTCCCGCCGTTTCTGATGTTCACATTCTCTGGATCACAGCCGGCCTCAGTTGCGATGGCGATAGCGTCTCCGTCACGGCGGCAGAGCAGCCAAGCATCGAGGATGTTCTGCTCGGTGCGATTCCGGGGTTGCCCAAGGTTCATCTGCACAACCCTGTGCTCGCGTACGAAAACGGCGATGAATTCATGAAGTTTTTTTATGAGGCTGAGAAGGGCTTGCTTGACCCGTTCGTTCTGGTGGTAGAAGGGTCTATTCCCAACGAGAAGATCAAGAAGGAAGGCTATTGGGCGGCGATGGGCACCAATCCGGACACCGGCCAGCCAATTACAACCTGCGAGTGGATCGATCGCCTGGCGCCGAAGGCGTTGGCCATTATCGGTGCGGGCACGTGCGCCACGTATGGCGGCATTCATGCCATGGCCGGTAACCCGACCGGGTGCATGGGGCTGGCCGATTACCTGGGATGGGATTGGCGCTCGAAGGCCGGTCTGCCGATTGTGAATGTCCCTGGCTGTCCGGTGCAGCCGGATAACTTCATGGAAACCGTCCTGTACCTGCTGTACCAGGTGGCCGGACTGGCTCCGATGATTCCTCTGGACAAGCAGCTGCGACCCACGTGGCTCTTTGGCAAGACGGTACACGAGGGTTGCGATCGCGGTTCTTATTACGAGCAGGGCGACTTTGCTACCCACTACGGATCGTCGAAATGCCTGGTGAAACTGGGCTGCTGGGGGCCTGTGGTTGACTGCAATGTAACCAAACGCGGCTGGATGCGCGGCATTGGCGGCTGCCCTAACGTAGGCGGCATCTGCATCGGATGCACCATGCCGGGGTTCCCGGATAAGTTCATGCCGTTCATGGATGAACCACCGGGGGCGAAGCTTTCAACCAGTGTGATTGGCACCTATGGCCGCTTCATTCGAACCATGCGCAGTATCACCAACACTACGGTGAACAAGGAGCCGAAGTGGCGGCATCCCGGGCGTGAGCTGACCACTGGCTACCGTCCGACAACTTACTAGACTCGTTGCAGCTTCCGACAAGAACATACGGTTAACCGAGAGGAATAAAAATGGCGACTTATCCGGAGACGATACCTGAGATCGATAAGAAGAAGCGCAATCTAGTCGAGATGAACTGGGATCCGATTACGAGGATTGTGGGCAGCCTCGGCATCTTCACCAAGATCGACTTCGAGAATCGCGAGGTCGCCGAGTGCCACAGCACATCGTCTATCTTTCGCGGCTATAGCATTTTCATGAAGGGCAAAGATCCGCGCGATGCCCATTTCATTACCAGCCGCATCTGCGGCATCTGCGGCGACAATCACGCCACCTGCGCTGTGTACGCGCAGAATATGGCGTTTGGCGTGAAACCGCCTCCCCTCGCTGAGTGGATCATCAACCTGGGCGAAGCTGCGGAGTACATGTTCGATCACAACATCTTCCAGGACAACCTGGTGGGCGTGGACTTTTGTGAGCAGATGGTGAAGGAGACCAACCCCGGAGTCTGGGCCAAGGCGCAATCCACTGCTTGCCCAAACGGAGATAAGCACGGTTTTCGCACCATTGCGGACATCATGACAGCGCTCAATCCCTTTACCGGGTCGTTCTATCGCGAGACGCTGGCCATGAGCCGCATGACGCGCGAGATGTTCTGTCTGATGGAAGGCCGGCACGTGCATCCTTCGACGCTCTATCCGGGCGGCGTCGGCACCGTGGCCACCATCCAGCTTATTCACCGATTACCTGGTTCGCCTGATGAAGTATGTCGAGTTCATGAAGAGGGTCGTGCCGCTGCATGATGACCTCTTCGACTTCTTCTATCAGGCAATGCCCGGATACGAGAAGGTTGGTCTGCGGCGCACTTTGCTCGCGTGTTGGGGTTCTTATAACGACCCCGATAGTTGCGACTACACCTACAAGAACATGGCCGAGTGGGGACGCAAGATGTATGTCACCCCTGGCGTGGTGGTCGACGGACAGCTGGTCACCAATAGCCTGGTCGATATCAATCTGAATATACGGATCCTGCTCGGCAGTTCGTACTACGACGATTGGCAGGGTGCGGAGACATTTGTGGCCAGAGATCCATTGGGGAATCCAGTGGACAAACACCACCCCTGGAACCAGACCACACTTCCCCGCCCACAAAAGCGCGACTTCGGCGGCAACTATACCTGGGTTATGTCTCCGCGCTGGTACGACAAGCGCACCGGTGATCATCTTGCACTCGACACCGGCGGCGGTCCGATTGCACGGCTCTGGTCCACGGCGCTTTCCGGCCTGGTCGACATTGGCTATGTGAAGGCCACCGGCCACAGCGTCAAGATCAACCTTCCCAAGACGGCGCTACTCCCTGAGGCCGAATTCGAGTGGAAGATTCCGCAGTGGAGCAACACGCTGGAACGGGATCGCGCTCGTACCTACTTCCAGGCCTATGCGGCGGCTACGGCGCTCTACTTTGTAGAAAAGGCGCTGGGCGAGTTGAACGCCGGCCGCACTTCTACCTGGTCTGACTTCAAGGTGCCTGAGGAAGCAATCGGCTGTGGTTTCCACGAGGCGGTTCGGGGAGTGCTGTCCCACCATGTCGTGATCCGCGAAGGCAAGATCGCCAACTACCATCCCTATCCGCCCACGCCGTGGAATGCGAATCCGCGCGACGTCTACGGGACTCCTGGTCCTTACGAGGATGCGGTGCAAAACACACCTATCTTCG
Organism: uncultured Acidobacteriaceae bacterium; assembly: GCA_963796145.1. Lineage (GTDB taxonomy): Bacteria > Acidobacteriota > Terriglobia > Terriglobales > Acidobacteriaceae > PALSA-350. The sequence continues at coordinate 122,089 of CAWCKO010000005.1, forward strand.
AGGACAACGGCCCGGAGAATTTTAAGGGCATCGACATCATGCGCACGGTTCGCAGTTTCGATCCCTGCCTTCCCTGTGGAGTACATATGTATGTCGGGGACGGCAAGGTGATCGAGGTGAAACACTCACCCATGTTCGGGGCGGCGGGGCCCGAATAATGGCGGCCAGCGCTGAGCAGCCGATAGCCGCGCCGCGGCGTGGGGAGTTCCGCGGGCAGAGTGAACACGTAGAGAAGCTGGCGGCAAAACTTGACCAGGCCGGCGACCCGGAGGTTCGGGCCGCCGCGCTGGAACTGGTTCAGTCGGTGGTCGAGTTGCATGGCGCCGCGCTGCAGCGGTTGATCGACAAGTGCCTGGAAACCGCGGAAGGCGAACGGGTGCTGACCGCGGCCCTAGAGGATAATCTCGTCGCTGGGATGTTCCTGCTCCATTCCCTGCATCCCGACGATATAGAGACCAGGGTAGTGCGCGGTCTCGAGGCCGTCAGACCCTATCTCAAGTCGCATGGCGGGGACTGCGAGCTGGTCAGCGTGCGCGACGGCATCGTCCGGCTCAAGCTGCACGGCACATGCGGCAGCTGTCCGTCGTCTTCCCTCACCCTAAAGAACGCGGTCGAAGAAGCGCTGTATGAAGCCGCTCCCGACATTCTGGAAATTATCGCGGAGAATGCAGCGGCTGAACACTCCGCCCCTTCCAACCTCGTCGTTCTCAAATAAAAGGAGAGATTCGATGCCATACCAGGAGACAACACGAACCAGGCCGGCTCTGAGACTCGAGCCCCTTGCCAAACCGGTCGACCGCATGGAAGACGATGCTACGGGGATCAATACGGATGATCGTAAACCGATTGATTCGCGTATGCCTCACTTGCCACCGGCGTAGTCAGGGAGAACGACAGATCGATGGCGCCAGAGCAGCTTCCTTTTCTGAATAGAATTGCCCGCCGGCCTCCGACGGCGGAACGCTGTGAGCTTTGCAGCGTCGGGTTGGGGCCTGTTCACCAGCATTTGCTCGATCCCGTTACGCGCCAGATCGTGTGCTCGTGCGATGGCTGCGCGGTTCTCTTCTGCGGACAAGCAGGGGCGCATTACCTTCGTGTGCCGCGGCGCATACGCGCGCTTGCCGATTTCCAAATGCCAGACCTGCAGTGGGAATCGCTGATGATCCCAATCAACCTGGCCTTCTTCTATCGCGATGGCGCGGCGAATAAGGTGAGGGCGATGTATCCCAGCCCGGCCGGGGCAATCGAATCGCTGCTAAGCCTTGAATCCTGGTCAGAGATCGCCGCGGAGCATCCTGCGCTCGAGAAGATGGAGCCGGATGTCGAAACCTTTCTGGTCAATCGGGTGGGCACCCCCGCGCAGTACTACATCGTTCCCATCGATGAGTGCTATCGGCTGGTTGGGTTAATCCGCATGCACTGGCGTGGGCTCTCCGGTGGCGCGGAGGTGTGGAAGGAAATTCACCACTTTTTCGCCGGCCTGAAGAGCCGGAGCGCTCGAAGTAAGAGAGCCCGCCCATGCCTGAACTGCATTTCAAAATCGAAGCTGCTGAGGCTGTCGAGCATGCTGCCGCTCCCCTGATTGCCTTGAAGCTGCGGATCACCAATTTGCCGGCGGAGGAAGCTATCCACACGCTCACCCTACGGTGCCAGGTGCAGATCGAGCCGGCCAAAAGACGCTATGTTCCGCAGGAGCAGGAGAAGCTGCTCGACCTTTTCGGGACCCCCGAGCGATGGAGCCGTACGGTAAAACCGCTGCTGTGGATGAATACCACGGTGGCGGTCCCGGGCTTCACCGACAACGTGCTCGTCGACCTGCAGCTCCCGTGTACGTTCGACTTCAATGTCGCGGCGACGAAGTATTTTAACGCGCTCGATGCGGGAGATATCCCGGTGTGCGTGATGTTCAGCGGGACTGTTTTCTATCAGGGTACTGACGGGGCTCTTCAGGTCGCCCAGGTACCATGGGACCGCGAAGCCAATTTCCGCCTGCCGGTCTCGGTTTGGAAAGAGATGATGGAGATGCACTTTCCGAATACGTCCTGGTTGTGTCTCCGCCGCGATGTGTTCGAGCAATTGTACGAATATAAGGTGCGCAACGGTATCCCCACCTGGGAACAGGCAATCAGCCGGGCGCTGGCGGCAGTGAATTCCGAGGTTAAGGCATGAACTTCGACGGCGTGGAGAAAATTGCAGCTGCGATTCTTTACGAGGGGTACATTCTCTATCCCTATCGACCCACCGCGATCAAGAACCGGCAGCGCTGGAATTTTGGAACGCTCTACCCACGGGTGTACGCGCAGGCCCAGCGCCCCGAGGAGCCCTTCCGCCTGGTGGCCGAGTGCCTGGTGGTGGCGGATGCGCAGGCCGCTCTCGACCTGAGACTCCGTTTCCTTCAGTTGATCCGGCAACAGCAGAGCGTTGCTGAACTTACAGACCCTTCCCTGGCATGGGACGAAGCCGTGGAACGCACTTTGGAGAAGTCGAATCTTCGCATCCACGACCTTCTTGCCTCCCCGTTGGCACTGACACTCCCGATAGAAGGCCTGCATATCGCGCTTACCATCGCCGCCCAAACGATTGACGATCGGGCGTGCAAGCTCCGCCTCGAGGTGCAGAACACGACTCCCCTGCCCAGTGGGGCGGAAGCAAAACGCGACGAGGCGCTGCCGTTATCCTTTGTCTCCGCACATCTGCTGCTGGGCATAACCGGAGGAGAATTCGTCTCTTTGCTCGATCCTCCGGAGGCCTATCGCGCATCGGTCGCGGCCTGTTCTAATCAGGGCGTGTTCCCGGTGTTGGCGGGGGAGGAGCCAGATCGAAGCTTGATGTTTTGCTCGCCCATCATCCTGTACGACTATCCCAAGATCGCGCCCGAGAGTGAGGGCGACTTCTTCGACGGGACGGAGATGGATGAGATGCTTACCCTTCGCGTGCTCACGCTCACCGACGCCGAGAAGCAGGAGATGCAGAACGGTGATCCCCGGGCGCGGAGGATTCTGGAAAGAACCGAGGCCCTCACGTCAGATGCCATGCTCAAGGCCCACGGCGTGATCCGCGGGCTGCGCGAGATCCGAGGAGATGCATCATGATCGGTGACTGGAATCCTTTTGAAGAAGTAAAAGCTCCGCCCGAGAGCGTGCGCATCTTCGGCACCGATTTGAAGGGCATCGATCTCCGAGTGGGCGACCGGGTTCGTATATGTCCCCGGAAACAAGCCGATATTATGGACATGGCATTGGCCGGTAAGGTCGCCGTCATCGAAGCCATTGAGCAGGACTTCGAAGACAAGATTCAGCTTGCCCTGGTGCTGGACGACGACCCGGGACGGGAGTTCGGCATGATGCGCCAGCCGGGGCATCGCTTCTTCTTCTCTCCCGAAGAGCTGGAGCCTGCATGAGCGCGCAGATTCTGGTGGCGTGCGTGGGCAACATCTTCCTCGGGGACGACGGCTTCGGGGTAGAGGTAGCCCTGTCGCTCAGCAAGCGGCAACTACCACAGAGTGTGCAGGTTAAAGATTTCGGTATCCGCGGTTTCGATTTAGCGTATGCTCTGCTCGACCCCTGGGATACGGTCATCCTTGTCGATGCGCTGCCGCGCGGAGACGCTGCGGGCACGCTCTACGTGTTGGAGCCGGATCTCTCCGCCGCGGAGCCAGCGATCAATCCACACGGCATGGATCCGGTGCGGGTACTGAACATGGCTGCCTCCCTGGGCACGATTTCCGCCAAGGTGCTGGTCGTGGGCTGCGAACCGCAGGACTTTGGCGATGAGTTCGAAGGGCGAATGGGTCTGTCATCGCCGGTACAAGCGGCGGTGGAAGAGGCGGCCAACATGGTCATGCGGCTGGTGGAAGCCAGGCAATCGAATTCGATGCAGTTACAGACAGTGGAGAGGTGACAGTATGAATGCAAAGTTAGTTCTTGGCGCACTCGGTTTAGTGTTGATCGGCTTGGCGGTTACGGTGGCTCCGGACCTTCGGCGGTACCTCAGGATCCGATCGATGTAGGAGAAGTATGCACGAACTTTCGATCGCAATCAGCATGATCGACCAGATTCTGGAGGAGTCCGAAAGCCGTGGCGGACTTGATGTCGAGGCCGTACACCTGAAGCTCGGAATCTTCTCCGGAGTCGACAAAGAGGCGCTGCTGTTCGCCTACGAGTTGGCGTGTGAGGGGTCGCCCCTGGAGGGATCGCGGCTGGTGATCGAGAGCATTCCCCTGGTTATTTACTGCGCCGCTTGTGAGAAGGAGCGGGTTCCTCCGTCGGTCTATCAGCACAGTTGTCCGGAATGTGGAACGCCGGGGCAAAGGATCGTTACCGGCCGCGAGATCGAGGTTGCATCGCTGGAGATTGTGGCATGAGCACACGCATGGTGGAAGTCAGGGCCAAGGTCATGAAGCAGAACGATCTGCTCGCCCGCGCGCTCCGGGAGCGGTTTCGCACCGAGGGGACCTGTGTGGTGGGTCTGGTCTCGAGCCCCGGCTCGGGAAAGACAGCGTTCCTGGAGAAGCTGCTGGCCGGCCTTGCCCGCGACTCTCGCGTAGCTGCGCTGGTGGGCGATTTGGCCACAGAAAATGATGCCGCGCGGCTGCGGCGTGCAACCCCGAACGTGAGGCAGATCACTACGGGAACCGTCTGCCACCTGGATGCACAGATGGTGGATAAGGCGCTTGAATCGTGGCGGCTGGACAGGATCGATTTTCTATTTATCGAAAATGTGGGGAACCTGGTTTGTCCCTCCAGCTACGACCTGGGCGAGGAGTTGCGGTTCGTTTTGCTTTCGGCGACCGAGGGCGAGGATAAGCCGTTGAAGTACCCCACCATTTTCAACAGCTCCGATGTTGCGATCATCACCAAGATGGACCTGGCCGAGGCAGCGGAGTTTGACCTGGCGGCCGCTCGGCGAAACATCGAAAGCGTTCGACCCGGAATGCAGGTGTTCGAAGTTTCTGCCAAGACGGGTGCCGGAATGCTAGCGGTGTTTGACTTACTCCATGCTCAACTCGCGCGTGCGCGTCACTCGCAGGCTGCGGCTACCATCTAACTAACAGCTTGCCCTACCAACTAAAAAGAACTTCGAGGTTTGTGGAATCCCACCCTTCGCAAATAGCGCGAAGGATGGGGCACCCGGGCTTCGTTGGCAATAGGAGTTATACCTATGAGCGCTCTTGATGACGTCCTTAAAGCTAATCGGAAGTACAGCTCTTCCTTCGGGGATAAGGGCAAACTTGCGCTTCCTCCGGCACGCCGATTCGCGATTCTTACTTGCATGGATGCGCGCATGGATCCGGCCAAATTCGCCGGGCTGGCCGAAGGGGATGCACACGTGATCCGCAATGCCGGTGGCCGCGCCAGCGACGATGCGATCCGTTCGCTCGTCATCAGCTACAAGCTGTTGGGCACGCGGGAGTTTTTCGTTATCCACCACACCAACTGTGGCATGGAGTTCTTTACCAATGAGGTGATCCGCGGGCTGCTCGATAGCAGCCTGGAAGCCGCCAACCTGACACCTAGCGGCTTCCGGGATGTCGGCAAAGGTCCCGGGTCACGCGCGGGGGAGTTTATCGAATGGCTTACCATCGCGGACCCGATGCAGGCGGTGGTCGACGATGTGAACCGCCTCCGCAACCATCCACTTATTCCGTCGTGGATTCCTATCTACGGCTACGTGTACGACGTAACCAGCGGTGAATTGCTCGAAGTGGAAGGCGCCAAGAAGGCCGGCGCGGTGAAGTAGCTAATGCGCCTTCGCAGCCTTTTTGGCATGAATTGAAAGCGCCTCGTGGGAGGCAGTCGAGTGCGGCTCCTTCTTCAGGGCCTCCTCGCTTGCGCGCGACCGTTTAGCCGAGGTCTTCTTTGTTCCGGATTGTCCTTTGCGGTAATCCCTTTCCGCACTCTCCCGGGTGGATTTCTTCGCTTTGCCGGGACTGGGTGGCGGGAGGGGAATGCCGGCGCGACGAGCTTTGCTCAGTCCGATTGCGATCGCCTGTTGTGGCGAACGGGCTCCGTGCTTGCCTTCCCGTACATGCTCGATCTCCTCGTGAACGAATTCTCCAGCTGCGGTGGATGGCGATTTCCCTTCCTTCAGATCCTCTTGTGCCCGATCGACTACTTCTTTTTCTGGCATAATCCGCCTCCTTCTTGCCTAATTGAGATGCACTAAACTCAGGCTATGACAGCGACGCCGGATCCTAACCAAAAGCTTCAAACCCTCAGCATTCACTCCGGGCGCCATGTGGACCCAGCCACCGGCGCGGTCACAACGCCTCTCTATACCTCCACCACATTTGAACGCGATCCTGATGGGGAGTTCTCCCGCCACTACTTCTATAGCCGGATCGACAATCCCAATCGCAAGTCGCTCGAACAATGCCTGGCCGACCTTGAGGGCGGCATAGAGGCGGTTGCCTTCGGCACAGGCATGGCGGCAAGCCTGGCCGTATTTCAGGCTCTGGCGCCGGGAGACCATGTCGTTCTTCACCGCGACCTATACTTCGGGGTTCGCGAACTGGTCACCGGGGTTTTCGCCCGATGGGGGCTGAAGCATTCGTTCGTGGATATGCGGAATATTGAAGAGCTCCGCCAAGCCTGCCGGCCGGAGACTAAGCTTTTGTGGCTGGAGACCCCAACCAATCCCTTGATCGAAGTGGTTGACATACAGCCAGTGGTCGAGTGCGCACGCAGTCTTCAGGTTCCCTTGGCCTGTGAAAATACGTTTGCCACTCCTGTGCTGCAGCGGCCGCTGGAACTGGGGGCGGATCTGGTCATTGTTGCCTTGACCAAATATATTGCCGGGCACTCCGATGCCCTGGGGGGCGCAGTGATCTTCGGGCAGAAATCGGATTTGGCGTTCCGGATTAAAGAGTTCCAACGGGTTGGGGGCGCTGTGCTTTCGCCATTTGACTGCTGGCTCATTCTGCGTGGGGTGCAGACGCTGGTGCCGCGCGTGCGGCTGCACTGCGAGAATGCCCGTCGGGTGGCGGAATTCCTGTCCACCCACCCGGCTGTGTCGGTGGTTCACTATCCTGGCCTGGCAAGCGATCCCGGGCATGCGATTGCCGCGCAGGCAGATGCGCGACTTCGGCGGGATGCTCTCCTTCGAGGTCCGCGGGGGACGCGATGAGGCGTTCGCCGTGGCTTCGCGGCTGAAGCTGATCGTCCGCGCCACCAGCCTGGGCGGCACCCATAGCCTGATCGAGCACCGCGCCTCCATCGAGGGGGCCTTCTCGCGCTCGCCGGAGTCGCTGTTACGTCTTTCCGTCGGGCTGGAAGGTGCCGCGGACATTATCGCCGACCTGGATCAGGCACTCCGCGGCCAGGACGTTGGCTAAGCGCTTATGCTGAAGTAGGATGGTAGGGATTCAAGATAGGGGGACGATATGACGCGCAGGCTGACTATGGCACAAGCCATCGTTCAATTCCTTAAAGCTCAATCCGTCGCACGGGATGGAAAAGAGCAAACATTCTTCGGCGGTTGCCTGGGCATTTTCGGGCACGGGAATGTTGCCGGCATTGGGCAGGCGCTGCAGCAGAATCCTGATTTTCCCTACTACCTGTTTCGCAATGAACAAGGCATGGTTCACGCGGCGACAGGTTTTGCCAAGATGAGCAACCGCCTGCGCACCCTGGTCTGCACCTCGTCGATCGGACCGGGGGCGACCAACATGATTACCGGTGCGGCCCTGGCGACCATCAACCGGATTCCGGTGTTGCTGCTGCCGGGCGACATCTTTGCCCGGCGCAACGTGGCGCCTGTTTTGCAGCAATTGGAGTCAACCGCGAGCCAGGATGTCTCGGTGAACGATTGCTTTCGCCCCGTCTCTCGTTACTGGGACCGTATTCAGAGGCCGGAACAGATTCTTACTGCTCTGCCGGAAGCGATGCGGGTGCTGACGTCGCCGGCGGAAACCGGCGCCGTGACCCTGGCTCTGCCGCAGGACGTGCAGACTGAGGCTTACGACTATCCGGACGAATTTTTTGAGCACCGGGTTTGGACCATTGCCCGCCCCCGTGCCGACAGTGCGTTGCTCAAACAGGCTACTGAGTGGATACGCTCCTCGCAACGCCCTCTCATCATCGCCGGGGGTGGGGTTATTTATGCCGAGGCCACGGAGGAGTTATCCCGCTTCGCCAGCCGGACCGGGATTCCGGTGGCCGAGACGCAGGCGGGCAAGGGCGCGCTCCATGCCGATCATCCACAATTGGCCGGCGCTATAGGAGCAACCGGTACTTCTGCGGCGAATCTGTTGGCTGCCGACTCTGACTTAGTCATCGCTATCGGGACTCGGCTGGGCGATTTCACCACTGCTTCCAAAACGGCTTTTCAGAATCCCGCGGTACGGTTTGTGAATATCAACGTGGCGGAGTTCGATGCGTTCAAACATGCTGCGCTGCCGCTGACAGCGGATGCCCTGCCAACGCTGGAAGAGTTGGGCAGCGAACTGTCATCGTGGCATATTTCGCAGAGTTACCAAGGCACGGTCGCCCGTCTCCGTAGTGCATGGGATCAGGAGATGGATAGGATCTTCGCCCGCCGGCACGGGCCTCCGCTTAGCCAGGGCGAGGTGATCGGTCTGCTCAATGCGAGCCTGGGACCACGCGACGTTATTGTCAATGCTGCGGGGAGCCTGCCTGGAGATCTGCACAAGCTCTGGCGGGCGCGAGACCCCAAGAGCTACCACATGGATTATGGCTATTCCTGCATGGGTTACGAAGTAGGTGGTGGGCTGGGGGTCAAGATGGCGGATCCCAGCCGCGAAGTTTATGTGTTGATCGGGGATGGCTCTTATCTCATGATGGCGCAGGAGATTGTTACCAGCCTGCAGGAGAAAATTAAACTCAACATCGTGCTCTTTGATAACCATGGGTTCTCGAGCATTGGTGGTTTGAGCCGCGCGTGCGGCAGTGGTGGATTTGGTACTGAGTATCGTTATCGCGAAGATGGCCTTACCGGGCCTGTTATCTATACCGATTTCGCCGCGAATGCCGCCAGCCTTGGCGCTTATACGGTAACTGCGCGCAGTTACGATCAGCTGGGCGCGGCGTTGATGGATGCGAGGAAGCAGCCTCGTACTTCTGTAGTCGTGGTGGAGACGGATTATCACGACCGCGTGCCGGGTTATAACTCGTGGTGGGATGTGCCGATTGCGGAGGTATCCGAGAGCCAGGCTGTGCGGGAGGCGCGTGCAGCTTATGTCGAAGCGGTTAAGAAGGAGAGGTACTTCTGGCCCTCGCCGGCCGGCAACGGAGAGAAAACGGCAGATCAGGATGACAAATTGAGGGCGGTGACTCCATCTGCATCCAGATAGTGGGTCGAAAAACATTTCCACGAGAGGTCCGCTGAACTGCAGATCCCTCCGCTACGCTGCGCTCCGGTCGGGATGACAAAAGGGGAGGGGGGCGCTTCCATTGAGAGGAGTTGCTGAAGAAGGGGATAGAAGGCGCATCCCGCGATGCTTGCGTACAAGCCAAAAAGGATACTGCGCATACAGCATTATCTGCGACCAGCTGTCCCCGACTGGCCGTTGGGTGGTCGAAAGACGACAGAGGGCCTCTGCTCACATGTGCTCAGCCACCACTCTCAATGGAAGCGCCCCCCTCCCCTTTGTCATCCCGACCGGAGCGCAGCGTAGCGGAGGGATCTGCAGTTCAGCGGACCTCTCGTGGAGAGTGGCACCTGCTGTTCAATGGACGTTGAGGTAGTGATCCAACTCCCATTGGCTGACGCTGTTGTGGTAGCTTTCCCACTCCTCGGTCTTCACCCGGATGTAATAGTCGGCGTACTCCGCGCCCAGCGCGTTACGCACCACTTCATCTTCCGAAAGGGCTTCGACCGCGGCTTGAAGCGTAGTTGGGAGATGAGCCGATGCTCCGGGCATGCAATTCGCCCACACGGCACCTCATACAGATTGTCGTGGTTTGGCGTGCCGGGATCGAGCTGATGATCGATGCCGTCGAGCCCAGCCGCTAGCATCGCCGCGCAGGCCAGATAGGGATTCGCCGCGGCATCGACCATGCGGTTTTCAATACGCCCCGGACCGGGAATGCGAATCATCTGGGTCCGATTTGCACTGCCATAGGTGATGTAGACGGGCGCCCAGGTAGCCCCGGAACGCGGTCTTCCGCGAATGAGACGCTTGTAGCTATTCACCGTGGGAGCAAGGATCGCACTGAGTGCCGGCGCATGCTTCAGAACGCCGCCCATGAACCAGCGGCCCTCCGCCGAGAGGCCTAAAGGGTCGCCGGAACTATGAAACAGATTCTCTTTGGTGGAAGGATTCGCGAGACTCAGATGGCAGTGCGAGCCATTTCCAGTCAGGTTTGCAAATGGCTTGGGCATGAAGGTGGCCAGGAGACCCTGCTCTTCGGCGAGAACCTTGACCATCCATTTGTAAAAGGTCTGGCGGTCGCAGGTGGTGAGCGCATCGGCATACTTCCAGTTGATTTCAAACTGGCAGTTGGCATCTTCGTGGTCGGCCGCGTAAGGCTCCCACCCCAACGCCTGCATGTAACCGATGAGCCTGGTCAATAGATCCAGGTTGCGGTGGAGCGCGCGCATATCGTAACAGGGCTTGGGCGCGTTATCCATGACGTCCCATGGCACGCAGGAGCCATCCTGGCCTCGCTTGAGCAACATGAACTCCGGCTCCATTCCCACCATCAATTCGTAACCGCGTTGGCGGCCAATCTCCAGTTGATGCGCCAGAATTCTGCGCGGGCAGTACTTCGTCGGCTGATTCTCGACCTGAAGCATCCCTGGAACCCAGGCGATATTTTTTCGCCACGGCAGCACGATCATGGCCTGCATGTCCGGGACGGACACCAGGTCCGGATCGTGGGGACCCTGCCCCACGTCTCCGGCGGCAAAGCCAGCGAACCCCGCGCCGTCGCTCACCATATCGTCCAGCGCGCTGGCCGGGACGAGCTTGGCCTTGGGGATCCCGCTCATTTCAACGAAAGAGCACAGAAAATACTCAATGCCTTTTTCCTGTACGAATGCTTTGAGATCGTTGGTCAAGTTTGTTTCTCCATTTCTATTGCGAGACCGAAGCCGCAGCTTTTTCCCCCAACAACCTGCCTCTGGAGAAGCGCGCGGGCGCAAATGGCTCCATCAGGACCGCGGCCTTGCCGGTAGCGATGGTTTCGGCCAGGCACTTGCCGGCGATCGGGCCGGCCTTGAATCCCCAGGTTCCCCAGCCCACATCCATAAAGAAGTTATCCAGTTCGCCAGCCGCACCCATGATTGGAGCATAATCCGGCGTCATGTCACACACCCCAGCCCACTGGCGAAGAATCTTCACGCCGTGGAGTTGGGGAAACAATTCCAAAGTGTACGTGGCCATCTGCTCCAACATGGGTAGCGTGGAGCGGGTGCAGTAGGTCTGGTAAGGATCGACCTCGGAGCCGATCACCAACTCCCCTTTGGCCGTCTGGCTGACGTACACATGCAGGTTCGAAGAGACAATCACGTAGTCCAGCAACGGCTCGATCAATTCGGTAACGCAAGCCTGGAGCGGCTGGCTCACGATAGGCAGCGGAACCCCTGCCATATCCGAGATAGTTGTAGCCCACCCGGCAGTGGCGTTCAGGATCGCACCCGCGCATAAGTCGCCTTTCGTAGTCCGCACACGGGCAATTCTGCGGCCTGCAACTTCAAGCCCCGTCACCGCGGTGAACTGGTGCACCTCGATGCCCATGGCATCACAGGCGTGCCCATAACCGTGGACCACCTCATCATGGCCGATGGTTCCCCCGGGCGGATGGTAGAGCGCGGCGAGTATGGGCAGTCGCGGCCGGTCGGACATATCCATCGCCGGCACCATGCGCCGCAATTCGTCCCGATCGACCATGCGGCTGTCGACGCCCATCAGCCGATTGTTCTCTGCGCGTATTCTCAGGCCGGTGATCGAGGAGTCGGTGTGCGCCAGCGTGAAATGCCCGCTTTGATTGAAATCGAGTGGGCATCCCAGTTCTTCGGTGAGGCCTTCGTACAGGCGAAGCGAGGCGTCGTAGAAAGCGATGCCGGGAAAGGTGCGGTAGTTGGACCGCAAAATGGCGGTGTTGCGAGTGCTGTTGCCGCAGCCGATATAGCCTTTCTCGAGCAGCGCTATTTTTCGAATGCCGTGGATCTTGCCCAGATAATAAGCCGCAGCGAGCCCATGAACGCCCGCGCCGATGATGGCCACATCGTAGGTGGGCTTGAGAGCATGCCTGCCCCACATGACCGGCTCAGGCTTATGCATTTTCATGACTCAACCCCATCCACTGCTGCTGTGCGACCATCCCGAAAGAGCGGGCGCCTGCGTGCAGAAGTGCTTCCCATACATGCTCCGCGACATCGCGGGTGTTCAATATGAGAAAGCCTTCACTACGGAGGATGATGGCATTTACATGGGCCAAGCGGGTCTGGCGCGCGGCCCCCTCGGGCAGGGCTGCGTCGCCCACGTTCAGCGTGCTCAGCTTCTGCAGCACTTGCCGTGACTTTGGGCCTGCCAGCAGAATCGCGCTGTAGATGGAAGTAACGTCGGTGACGGATGAGGAAGCAACGAAAACAATCGGCAGCGGCGACGTAACCAGGGCGTGCGTGGGGGTAAGCTTCCACAGCCGGGCGGGTGGTGGGAACCTGCCGGCCGCACCTCGAAGGTCGAGCTTGGTGAGATAACTCGCGTCCGAGATTCCTACAGACGCGCGCACCTCCTCAAGCTCGCTCGACGGATCCCTGTACCAGGCGGGTAGCTGCCAACCGAAGAAAGTCTTCATGTTGGCTCGGGCCTCGAGATGACAGCGATGCAATCCCGATTGACGTTCCATCACATCTTCAACCGATCACCTGCGGGGTCGTAAAACACTTTTTCAACCACCTTCGCGGGGTAGTCGACCGTTTCGGAGCGGAGAGTGATGCGCGTTCCCTGCTTCGCTTCCTCAGGAGTGACCCACGCCATCCCGATCACTTTCTGTTTTTCCAATGAAAAGCGAACACTCGTGGCCCAACCCACCGGTCGGCCCTCGACCAATACCGGAGAACCGTCGGGAGGCGCCATGGTTCCTTCCAGTTCAAACCCGACAAGCGTGCGCTCCAGCGGATTCTGCTTGAGGCGCGCCAGGGCGACCCGCCCTATGAAATCTGCCTTATCGAGTTTCGCCACCCAGGCCATGCTTGCTTCGTAGGGGTTGCACAGAGCGTCGGTATCCACACCCACGATGATGTGCTTCTTTTCCAGGCGCAGCACGCGTTGGGCTTCCACGCCAAAGGGGCGGAGGTCTACTTCGGCACCTGCCTGCAACACCTGTTCCCACACGTGGCTCCCGTATTCGGCCGCGACTACAATTTCCCACCCCATCTCGCCTACAAAACCGATTCGCATCATGGTGACAGGAACACCCGCCACGTTTGCCTGCCGCCAATCCATGTAGGGAAACGCCGCAGAGGAAAGATCGCAATCGGTCAGCTTCTGGAGCACGCCACGCGCCAGGGGGCCAGCCAAATTCATGGAGGCGAGGCCCGCCGTCAGGTTGGTAATGGTGACCTTCCATCCCGCCGCCGCTGCCCACCATTCCAGCCATGGATGCACAAAGTCCACGTTGCCGGTAGTGGTGGTTAGAAAATAGCGCTGTTCTTCCATGCGGGAGATGGTGCCATCGTCGACGATCGTTCCCAGCTCATCGCAGAGCACGGAATAGCGCACGCGGCCGATCGGGAGGCTGGAGAAATTATGGGTAAAGACCAGATCGAGCAGGCGTCCGGCATCGGTTCCTTTGACCTCGATCTTTCCCAGGGTGCTGACGTCGATGATGCCGGCACGTTCGCGCACCGCCCGGTATTCCTGCTCGACACACTCATCTTGATCGGCAGAACCGTTGCGTGCGTAAAAGCGCGGCCTCTTCCACTCCCCCATGTCCATCCAGACAGCGCCTAGGCGGTCATGTTGAAGGTGCATCGGCGTGCGGCGCACAGGGTGGTGTCTCATCCCGGCGAGTACCCCGAGAGTCACAGGAGGCGCGGGAGGCCGGGCGACGGTGGTACCCACCTGGGCGACGGTTTGACCCGTGATCCGGGAACAGAGATGGATGGCAGCCGTCTGGCACATTCGGCCCTGACAAGCGCTCTTGCCTAGCTTGGTGATGCGCTTGATCAATTCGACGTGGGCCATACCGCCTTCGATCGTCTCCGCTACGTCGTGGCCGGAAACATCCATACAGAGACATGCAATTGCATCCTTAGACTGCGCCGACGGCGGTAGGAAATATCTGCGGTTGGTGACGCCCTCTCCGGCAGCGGCGCCCACCAGGCCCACGGCCTGCGTACGGGCGGATGCAATAAGACCAACGTCCGGAATGAGGGGTCCGCACATGACCACCAAGTCCGCTTTATAGGTATCAGTTTCGGTTACTAATGCAGTGACATGATCAGAGCCCCTGGCGCTGACGACGGAGTCGATGGGCAGGCTCGACACTACGTGCACTCCGGCGGCCTGGAGGCCGGTGTGCAGTTCCCCACACCTTGCCAGCTCTCCAATCAGCACTGCCCGCTTGCCGGGTACGATCGCGTGGCGACGGATCAGCCGCCACACTGCGCTCGACAGCATTACCCCGGGCAGATCGTTGTTGGCGAAAAGATACTGCGTCTCATAAGCGCCCGTGGCGACAACTACTCTGCCGGCACGCAGATGCAAAAGTGTTTCCGCATTGGGCCGTGCATGGTCAATCTGCACAGCACCCAGCAGATTGCCTTCATATACACCAAAACAACTGCAGCTAAGGAAGGTGGTTATTGCCGGGTGAGCCTGGACTTTCTGGGTTAGTTGGACCAGCGCCTCGGATCCGCCCAGAGCAAGTTCTTTTTCGAGGACGGCCACCTGCATGCCTTGGGAGGCGGATTCCAGGGCGGCTTGTAAACCGCTGGGGCCGCCGCCGACCACAACCACATCGAATTGCAGGTAGACGTGCTCATAATGATGTTCGGACTCGGAGAGTGGTGGAGCAGCGGGAAAGCGCTTGACTGCGGGAGAATCAAATCCACGGTAAACATTCTGGTTCTGGGATAGCACCGACAACCCGCTCCGCGCGGGCACGGTGCAGCTGCGCACGTTGGGCACGCCATCCACGTTCACCATGCAGTTGGGGCAAGAGCCGGTAAGGCAGAGCAGGCCCCGCGGGCGGCCATGCTGATAGCTATAAGTAAAGGTGCGGACTCCGGAGCGGTACAAAGCAGAGGCCACGGTGTCGCCGGGAGTTGCTTCGACCGTGGTGCCGTTCCATTGGAAGAGAATCTGGTCCATTACCCGAGCTGCTCCTCATCCTGCGGGAGCACCGTCTGATGGACCTCATTGGTCAGCGTGTTGCGGTTTGCCTTGAACCACTCGCCACAACCGCCGCGGTGATACCACCACTCCCACTGCACGCCGGCGACGTTCCGCCTATAGAGCGTGTAACTGAGAAAGTCCTCATAGCCGGCCTGGGGTCCAGGTCTTTGCCGAATCTCTCCGCCAAAGCGAAACTCGTAGACACTTCGCTCGCCGCAGTTGGGGCATTTCAACAGGAAAGACATCCGCTTTATCTTCCGAAGACCTTGCGCGTCCCGGCCAGGGGAACACCGCAGATGATCGACGCTTCCATAGTCAATGCCGCCATGTCTTCCGGCTCCAGATGATGCACGTCTGACTTACCGCAGGCCCGCGCCAGCATCTGAATCTCGAGCGTCATGGCGCGCAGCAGATTCAACGCGCGCTCTGCTCCCTGATCAATATCCAGCCGCTTCATCAGCTCGGGATCCTGGGTGGTGATGCCTACCGGACAGCGCCCAGTGTGGCAATGATGGCAATGGTAGGGCTCAGTGCCCAGAGCACGGTAGTCCTCAATATAGAGCGGCTTGTTGCAGTTCAGGCTGATGAGGGCCGCGGTACCGATATAGACCGCATCTGCGCCCAGAGCCATCGCTTTGGCGGCGTCCACACCATCGCGGATTCCCCCCGCAATAATGAGCTGCACTTCCCCATACAAGCCGCAATCCTCAAGCGCCGCTCGCGCCTCGCATACAGCAGCCAGTGTCGGTATGCCTGTGTGTTCCTGCAGGATGGCGGGCGATGCCCCGGTGCCCCCCTCCATGCCGTCCACTACCACCACGTCGGCACCCGCCTTGGCGGCAAGCTTGACGTCATCGAAGGTGCGGCTCGCTCCCAGCTTGACGAAGATGGGCACCAGTCCGTCGGTCGCTTCGCGCAGCTCTTCGATTTTAATCACCATGTCGTCGGGCCCGAGCATGTCCGGGTGCCTCGCCGGACTGCGTTGGTCCACACCCACTGGCAGATCGCGCTGATGGGCAATGGTCTCGGAGATTTTAGAACCCAGCAGCAGGCCGCCGGTGCCGGGTTTGGCCCCCTGGCCGATGGTCAACTCGATCGCACTGGCCCCACGCAAATCGTGGACGTCGATTCCGTAACGTGAGGGAAGAACTTCGTAGACATAGTCCTTGGCAAACTCGCGCTCTGCCGGAGAAAGGCCTCCATCGCCCGTGGTGTTCGATGTGCCCACCTTGGCCGCTGCCTTGGCCAATGCGGCCTTAGCGTTGTAGGAGAGCGCACCCCAGCTCATGCCGGTAATCATGATGGGGATTTCCAGCTCCAGGGGCCGCTTGGCGAAGCGCCCGCCCAGAACGGTCCTGGTCGAACATTTCTCGCGGTACCCTTCAAGTGGAATACGGGTGAGCCCACAGGGCAGGAAAGTCAGATCGTCAAAGGTCGCCCAGCGGCGCTGGCGCAGTGTGCCGTAGCCGCGTATTTCATAGATTCCGGTCTCTGCTTTGGTATGGATGCCCTGCATCACCTCAGCGGTGTAGGTACCGCTGGTTTGCAGAAGTGGTTGGGGCGCCGGATCATTCATTACAATGCATCCTGCCAGGTCTTCCAATTGTGCTTGTCAAAGTTCCATAATTTACGCCCGGCGACCACCTTGGTGAAGTCGCATCCAGCCGGCTTTTGCGCGCGCAATGCTGGGGGAAGATGTTCGGCCAGCAGACGGTCCAGCATCTCCGCCTCTTCTGGAGCGAGCGGCTCGATCACGGCATCCGTCCCCAGGGCGCCAATGGTGCCTCCGACATAGCAGGTCGTGGCGTACATCGAATCAGCAAAGGCATGCCCCGTATTGCCGCAGACCACCAGTGTTCCCTTCTGTCCCATAAAGCCCGCCATGTAACCGCAGTCACCGCCGACCAGCACCAGGCCGCCCTTCATGGAGACGCCGAGCCGTGCGGCTGCATCGCCGTGGATCACCACCGTGCCCCCGCGAATGGCCGCAGCGGCCCCGTTTCCTGCGCCCCCGTGAACCACCACGTGGCCGCGGTTCATCGATTCCGCCAAACCCCAGCCCGCGCTGCCTTTCACGTGAATCTCGGGACCGTCGATCAGGCCTCCGCAGTAATAGCCCACGCTGCCCAGAAAACGTACTCGTCCCGGTTGCAGCAGCGCCACCCCGAGGTTATGACGTGCGTTCGGATTTTCCACCAGAACCTCTGCCGCCCCGCGCGCCAGCCGGACTCGGATCGACGCATTAATTTCCCGGGTAGAAAGGGTTGCGGCGTCGATGCCTCTGGCTGCTATCTCGACCAAACTCGCACCTCCTCAACCTGGGCTTCCGCTACTTTGTAGTTTCCCGGGATGGCAGAGCGGATGGCAATCTCCTCGGTCGCCACGGCAACGAACGCGTCGGTTTCCGCCACTACCAGCGGCTTGAAGGCGTAGGGGTCCTTGACGAATCCCATCTCGGTCGCGGTCACGGCCAGACAGGAGAAGGCGCCGTCCATATCCCGCATCACGCCATCCAGGCCCTGGCGCAGCGTGGCGCCACGGTTAAGAGCCTCGGCCAGGTAAACAGCCAGCACTTCGGAATCATTTTCGGTGACAAACCCCACGCCGCGCTGCTCGTACTTGCGCCGTAACTGGTGGTAGTTGGTAATGTGTCCGTTGTGGACAATAGCGACATCCGCCGCCCCGCGTCCCCAGAAGGGCTGAGAATGTCTGAGATCCACAATCGATTCAGTGCACAGACGCGTGTGTCCAATGCCGTGGGTGCCGGCAAATGTCGAGATATGGTGCTTGCGCTCGAGCAGATCGGGGCTTCCCACCTCTTTGGAGAGCTCCATCGCGTGACCGATACTGAGTACCCGGATGCCTTGGCCGAGCGACTCTATCGTCGTGGTCAGCGCGGGCAAGTCGATATTTCCTGCGGCCACGAAACGCACATAGACCCCACTGGACGAGACTTCACGAGTGCCTTCCATCGAGTCGGCGAACACCCGGACCGCTTCCCGGTTGGCCTCGATGGCTTGCTTGCCCATTTCCAGTTCATCGCCGGCCTGGACGCGCACGATATAGCTCGCCCGATGTGCCGGGCCCACCAGGGCCACGCCGGCCGAATCAGGGCCGCGACGCCCCAGAGCTTCGAGCATGCGGAGCATAGTCGCTCCGAGGTGGGCATCCGTGCCGGCGTTTTTTCGAAAATAGCCTGAGATTCCGCACATGTGGGCCCCGCTTAACATACTTCCGGTATCCATCTAGTATACCTGTCTGAAATCATCCATCCCCATAAAGATGCTCCAAAAATGGTACTACCCCGCGCAGACAGTTGTGGGCGATGATGGACCGTCAATGAATCAAGCATCAGGACGCTGTCGAGCAGCCGTCGCGATACTCTTCCTGGCTTTCGCGACGGCCCTCGTTTCTGCCCAGAACGTGGAGCCTCAGCGGCAAAAGATCGGCTTGGTGCTCGAGTGAGGCGGTGCGCTCGGGCTGGCGCACATCGGTGTGCTGGAGTGGCTTTACCAGCACCACGTGCCGGTGGACCTGGTCGCCGGCACCAGCATGGGAGGCCTGGTGGGCGGCATATATGCCACCGGCCGCACTCCTGAACAGATCCAGCAATTGATTCAGAACATAGATTGGGATCAGGCGCTCAGCGGTGAGCTACCGTTTCGTGACCTTTCGTATCGGCGCAAAGAAGATGAAGTCGAATTTCCGACGCGGCTCGAGTTTGGTCTGCGCCACGGCGTTCAGCTGCCGGCAGGCTTCAATTCAGGACAGCAGGTCACCTTCATCCTCGACCACGTCTCCCTTCCCTACTCCGGGATCAAGACCTTCAATGACCTGCCCACTCCCTTCGCCTGCGTGGCGAGAGAACTCAACACCGGCAAACAACACGTTTTTCACGACGGGTCGCTGGCCCTGGCACTACGCTCTAGCATGTCGCTGCCCGGAATCTTTACCCCGGTACGCATCGGCAACAATCTTTACGCAGACGGCGGGCTGCTGAACAACCTGCCGGTGGACGTGGCCAAGGACATGGGAGCCCAGCTCACGGTCGCCGTCTACCTGCAAACCGCTTCGTTCAATGCGCAACAACCACTTTCCACATTTTCTGTTCTGGGACAGTCACTGAGTGTGATGATCGCCGCCAATGAGCTCAAGAGCATGCAAATGGCGGATGTTCTGGTCACCGTCCCGCTGGATAAGTACACTTCGCTCGACTACAGCCAGTCGAAGGAGATTGTTCGTGCTGGTTATGAGGCGGCGGAAACAAAGAGTGCAATCCTGAGCAAACTTACTGTCGATGATGCGGCATGGAAGCAATATGTTGAGCAACGCGACCAGCGCACCTTGCACACACCGGTTCCTCAATTCGTCGAGGTGACGGGTACCACGCCAACGCTGGAGAACAGGATAGAGCGAAGGCTGAAACCCGACATCGGCAAACCGGTCAACAATGTCAACCTGCAGGAGCAGTTCACCAGGATTGCAGGGACTGGGCGCTTTGCCTCGCTGAGTTACAGCATGACGGAGAAAGACGGCAAACCTGGCCTCCTGGTTTCCGTTCAGGAGAAATCGTACTCACCCCCGATCGTGCGGCCGCTGATCAACATCGACGGCACGAACTACAACGAAGTGCTGTTCAGCGCGGGCGCGCGAATTACCTTTCTGGACTTCGGGTCGTTCGGCTCGGAATTACGAAACGACGTCATTGTAGGCTCCGTCTATCGACTCGCCTCGGAGTACTATCACCCGTTTTCGCCCAACACCCGGTTTTTCATCGCTCCGCAGGTCACCCTCGACACCGACAAGTTCTACTTCTACTATGACAACCACATCGATTCGCAGTACCGAAAGCGCCAGTTTGGCGGAGCCCTCGATGTTGGATACACCTTCGGCTCTGTCGCGGAGCTTCGTCTCGGATACCAATCGGCCTATCAACGATATTCTCCAGTGATCGGAGATACGATCCTTTATCCCATCCAATCCGGACGCATCGGAGTCAGCCGGCTGCTCTTCAACCTTGACCTGACGGATGATCCGGTGTTGCCGATGCGCGGTATGTCAGCCAAGTTCCGTGGAGAAGTGTGGGACGCGAATACAGGGACCAACAAAGGGTTCCCGCTCACAGAACTCCGGACCCATTTCTTTTTCCCACTTAATCAGAAATCCTCCACCTATCTGGCCGTGTCCGGCGGCTCTACCCTGGGCTACGAAAATACCGGGATCCCCCCATTTTCGCTGGGGGGCGGACTGCAGCTGTCTGCCTTTGGCGAGAATGAGTTGATTACCAACCAGTACTATCTCTTTCAAACCGGTTACATTCGCCGGCTAACTAGGCTGCCGCCATTCCTGGGCGACACCATCTCCCTGGTGGCAACCTACGAGGCGGGCAAGACCTTCTTTCTGCCTACTGAGCCGAGTGTGCCTATGGACGGAGTTGTGGGCATCGTGATCAAGACAGTGATCGGCCCCTTTGAAATCGCAGGAGCCGCTGGCAACGGCACGGATCATAAGAAAATTTTCTTTCAGTTGGGCAGATTCTTCTAAACTCTATTTGGGCTGCGAAGCCAGCCACACGCAGGCCTCTCGAACCCTCGCCGCCTGTACCGGATTGACGCTTAGGAAGTATCGCTTTCCCTCTGGATTGGGCTGGAACCTGGTGGAACCGTCCGGCGCGATCATTACATCGCCCGGCGGGGACACATCGAAATAGCCGCGGTCGGGCCGTAGATCGTAGACCACCGTGGTCAGGTCCCAACTGGGGCGGTCATACGGCATCTTTTCGTAAAGCCGGTAGGCCTCGGCGACGGGATTGCCCGTCGGGAAATCGTGCTCGATGCTGAAAGCGGGATACATAACCGCCAGGCCAACTTCGAAGCCGCTGATGTAGATATCGGTGGGCCACTTGGCAAATAGTTCAGTAGCGGCGGGAACATCCGTCATTACGTTGTATTCGGGTCTTTGGCTATCGGCAAAGTTGCCCGCCATCACGGTGAGCAGGCGAACTTTTTTCTTTACCAGCTCCATCCCGCTGAGATGGCTGTAGCTGTCGGGCGCTGACTCGATCAGCCGCGCCAGGTTGGTGGAAAAGCCCACCTGGATCAGGGTGACGGCGCCATCCGCTTCGGCGGCCAGAGTCTTCCTCAGCAGCTGCACCGCATCGGAAACCAGCGGTTTATTGGGGCGGCGGCCATGGAGCTCACATACCTGCCTGACGTACTTGCCGTCTTCGGGCGTCTTGCCATCGTGGACGATACCGACCGGGATCGAGCCGCGCCCATAGTACTCGTCGACCATACGAACGTACTCGGCGGCCCAGGGATTGTCTTTGCTTACGGTCACGGCCAACAGTTTCACTTCTCCCCTGGAAGCAAAGGCATGCAGCATCGCCAGCGCCAGGGCGTCGTCGACATCGTTGCCCATATCGGTGTCGAAGATCACATGAAGCGGAGTGGCCGCCGACGCGGGAGCTGCGATCGCCACGGTGAGCAGGGCGACGAGAAAAATCTTCATCATTTGCGTGCCTCCTTCAGAAGAACCATGCGATACAGCTTTAACCGGTTCCTCTCATCACGGTCAAAGACGGGAAAGTTCGCGACCTCGTCCAGGCGAAAGGCCGATAGAGAGTCCAGAATGTCCTGGTCGAGGTCGTTCCATCCTACATACCAGCCAGGCTGGTAGAGCAATGCTTTTTGTCCCAGGTCCTGGCTACTGTATCCGTCATTGATCGCAGGGATACCCGTCATCAGGGAAAGCTGGTCGCCACTCGAACCCAGCAACAGGCGGTGTGCGGCCGGATTCGCATCCACAATGGCCTGGATGGATTTTGCCGCGGCGTAAAACTGATATTGGCGATGGCTCAGAAACCCAAAGACCTGCGCCGTATCGAGGAGCATGGCGACCGCAAGGGCGGCCGCGAGCAGCGAGGCAAGGCTGCGATGGCGGATCTCCAGTTCCTGCAGAGTTAGAACCAGCGCCAGGATCAAGGGCACCAGCATGACCAGGAAATATCTGGGAGCATAGTCATCCTGCCGGCGAAGGATAAAGATGGACTGTCCCGCGAAAGCAATCCATGACGCGGCGAACAGAGGGTTTCTCCAGAGCTGCCGCAGCCAGACCAGCGACAGCAGGAGCGCCGCCAGTCCGGCCGGGTACAAAATGCGGTCAATCCACAGGCCATTACGCAGCAACTGCAGCAGGAAGGAATCGGTGCGCTTTAATTCTACGTCTGCCAGTGCGTTGATATCGAAGAAGTAGTGGTAATCATTGGCGTATCTGGAGTGTAAGACGATGGACAGGTAGATGCCCATCCCTGCACCTGCGATTGCGGCCACTGGCAGGATCGCGCGCGGACTTTTCTTCCACAGCAACCACAGGATTGCGGGCAGCAAAACAAGGGCCGTGGTTTTAGTCAGCAGCATGACGGGGATCAGGAGGCCCAGTGTGAGCGGGGGCCAAATCCGTCCTGGGCCGGCGTAAGAAGCAACCCACAGTGATAAGCACCACTCGAAGACGATCACGGTGTCTAAGGTCGCCAGCCTGCTGAAAGCGAAGGCGAAGGGACTAGCGGCCAGCAGCAGCGCCGCAAGTGCGGCGGTGATTTCGGCGCCGCCATAGCGCCGCACCAATAAGTAAACGAGGACAACGGTTGCGACGGAGAACGATACATTCACTGCGCGCGCGGCCACGATACTGACACCGGTGAAACGAAAAACCATGGTCAGCAGGACAGGCCACACGGGAACTGCAGCCGCCGGATTGTAGTCCCCCGCAATCTCCCAGTGCCCGAGGAGAAAATGACGGACCGCCGCGCTTGCCCACCAGCCTTCATCAGTGTACTTGGCCTCGTCGAGCATCCAGGGCGAGTGGTTGGGGAAATCTGCCCGCAAATAAACGAAGCGCATCAGGCATAGAACGAGCGCGAGCGACAGAAGGATTATGTGCAGCCAGCGTTCCACTGCCTTCGACGACATTATTCCAGCACCTCACCTATGCCCGGACATTCTCTCAGAGCTGACTCTTACGTCCCGGGCTACGGAGTTGCAGCTTCCCAAAGCTTGCGGTGAAGTTCCTTGAAGCGGGAGACAATCTCTTCCTGCAATGGATGCCTTCCGTCGCGGACCACCCAGCGGCCGTTCACCACCACATCACGAATCGCTGACCGGTTGAGCGAAAAGACAGCCACAGGCAGCAGATCGTCGCCGGCGTGGGCGGCGATCGATACGTCATCCAAATCCACGGTAAAGAAGTCGGAGGTCAATTGACCGGCGGAGAGGCCGAGCGCACGGGCCCCATGAACAGTGGCGCAGTCAAAGAGACGCAAGGCCAATGGTTGTTCTCCGATGCCGTCAAGGATGGCGCGTTGCTGGCGCTCGAGCCGCAAATGGTATTCGAGCTCGCGCGCATCCTCGAGCGGATCGATCTGCGCCTGGCTATCGGATCCCAACGCGATCGGGACGCCCTCGCGCATGAGCTGGTCGGCGACAAGCACGCCGTCCCCAAGATTGCGCTCGGTAGTCGGACAGGAGCATACCGTGGCGCCGGCCCGTGCGAGCAGGCCGATCTCCTCCGCGGTGATATGTATCGCGTGCACCGCGGTGAAGTCAGGCCCCAACAACCCTTCCCGGCCCAGCAGCGCCACCGGAGTCAATCCATATTCGCGTAAGCAGGCCTCGTTCTCCGCGATCTGCTCCGCCACGTGCATGTGGATAGGCAGCTTCCGCTCGCGGCCCCATGCAGCAATCTGCTGCAGCTCGCGCAAGGGCACGGCCCGCAGGCTGTGCGGGGCTACGCCGATTGGCACTTCGGTAGAAGCGGCAAGTGATTCGGTATTTTCAAGAAACTGGGAGGCAGATTCAAAGAAGCGGATCTGCCCCGGATCCGGGGGTAGTTCGTATCCCGACCGGAGATACGCCGAGCGCAGCAAGACGATCCTTATTCCTACAGACTGGGCGGCCGCGATGACTTGCTTAGCGAGCAGGTTTGGGTCGTCATAAGGACGCCCTCCGGGAGCGTTATGCAGATAGTGGAACTCTCCCACGGTGGTGGTTCCACTCAGCAGCATCTCCAGAAATGCCATGCGGGCGACGTCGTAAACGTCTTGCGGATCAAGTTGTGCTGCGGCATGGTACATGGTCCCGCGCCAGGACCAGAAATCGCGGCCGCTCGTCGCCCTCGACTCCGATTTGCCCCGGATCAGGCGCTGGAAGGAATGAGAGTGCGTGTTGACAAAGCCGGGAAAGCGCGCCCTCCGCGGCAAATCGGGAGGCAGTGGAGTCACGATCGACGCGCCTGCTGGACCATTTCCACCAGCATCTTCCTGGTTTCCGCCGGGGTGCTCACCTCACCCAGGAATGCCAGGCGGGCGCCCTTCATGCCGTCTTCGGTCTTCATGCGCAGGTGAAAGCCGAGGCGATCTACCGACGTCATCGCCGCTTCCTGGGCTTCCATCCCCGCAAAAACACGGGCCAGCAGGATCATTGCGTCCTGGTGATCGGCATTCATGTGCTGCAGGATGCCGGCGGCCGCATCCGCCAGCGGGTCGGGGCGCGCCTGACTATAGTCCGGGGCAGCGATCCAACCCATCACTCCAAAACCGCCTACGTAATAAACATCGACTACGTCCATGCGGAAAAAGGAAAAATCGTCGAAGTCAACCCAGTACTTGCTGTTGGGCTGACGTTCCAGGTAGAGCCGGCGTGCTTCTCCCACCTCGGGCCCGGCAAGGGCAGAAGCGTTGCCTACCAGCGTCACCCGCGCAGCCCCGAGCGGATCGCCGCTGGCTTCCGGCTGCGTCACCAGCAGGCTGGCGCGCGCATCCTGCTGCAGATTTTGCGTATGCATAGCCATGGTGCTGATGAGGAAGAGGGGCCGTCCTTCGCCATCCAGGGCATAGGGCATTAACGACCCGAAAGGAAAGCCCGGCCGCTTGCGCGAAAGGGTGGAGAGGCTGCCGACGCCGCCCAGATGCAGCAGCGTACGCGCCCGCTCCGCGAACGATGGCTCGGGAATGGGCGGCTGGGTGGCTGTGGCCCCAGTACCCGCGTGCTTGTTGCTCGACATGGCGCCCCCTGTGAAGAAGTCTAAATGGTATAAGACAAGATAAAAGCCGGAGAAGGCCCGCATGTACACGCCCAAAGCTTTTGAAGTGACCGACCTCCCCTTGCTTCATGCGGCCATGAAGCAGAGCGAGCTGGCAACGCTGATTACGATCACTCCCAGCGGGATAGTGGCCACCCATCTCCCGCTCCTGCTGGATGAGACCAGGGGAGAGTACGGGACCCTGACCGGACATGTGTCGCGGGCCAACGTGCAGTGGCGGGAAACCGATCCTCAGGCGGAGGCGCTCATCATCTTCCTCGGTCTCGATACGTATGTGACCCCTAACTGGTATCCCGCCAAGCAGGAGACAGGGCAGAGTGGTGCCAACCTGGAACTACGCCGCGATTCATGCCTATGGCCGCATAACCTTCTTTGAGGATGCAGAGCGGCTAAGAACGGTGGTCACCGAGCTTACCAAGCGGCATGAGGCCTCGTTCCCTGCTCCCTGGCAAGTCACGGATGCTCCGGCCACATATATCGACTCGCAGCTGAAGGCGATTGTTGGGTTTGAATTTCAGATCCTGCGCCTCGAAGGCAAGCAGAAGTTCAACCAGAATCGCTCCGTCGAGGACAGAATCGGGGTTATCGAGGGACTCCGGGGGCTGCAGGACGAGCGCAAGACACAGGTCGCAGAACTGATGGAGGAGATCGAGTCCCGGCGAAAAACCGTGTGATAGGCTACGTCCACAGGGTCCATGCAATGTCTCTTTTGTTCACACCCGCCTGAAAAGGAGATGTGCTCGCGTGAAGACCGTCCGCCTGTTTGCCCTGATGTTCGTCGCTCCTTGTCTGGCAACCGCCTGCTATGGGGCATCGGCCGCCAATGTTGAAAAGGCCACGCCCACCTCAACCTGGAACCAGGCTGCCGCCGCTCACTACCTCGATAGCCGCGAGATATGGTGGCAGAGTTGGGATGCGGCGAAGCGAGATCATACGACCGTGTGTGTTTCGTGCCATACCGTATTGCCCTACGCGCTTTCCCGGTCCAGTTTGCGGGGATCTTTAGGCGAAGCCGCACAAACCGAACAGGAGCACGTCATGCTCAACAACGTGCTTCGGCGGGTCACGCTGTGGAACCAGGTTCAGCCCTTTTATCCCAATAGCAAAACCGGCCCCACACTGGCAACAGACTCGCGGGCTACGGAATCGGTGATTAACACCGTGATCCTGTCTACGTACGACCAGCAAAAGAACCATCTAACCGACATTACGCGCAGCGCCTTTGACAACATGTGGGCCTTGCAGATCAAGTCCGGTGACCAGGCCGGTGCGTGGAACTGGCAGAACTTCCACTTGGCTCCCTGGGAATCGGGTGAGTCCCAATACTGCGGCGCAGTGCTGGCGGCAATCGCGGTGGGCAGAGCACCCGATAATTATCAGCACGACCTCAGGATCCAGGAGAATCTACGGCTGCTGCGCGGCTTTCTGCGGCGGGAATACGCGAACCAGCCGCTGCTCAACAAGGTTTACCTGTTGTGGGCTTCCGCCAAGCTCCCCGGGCTGTTGAACGACAAGGAGCGAACCGCCCTGGTGGCGACCCTCGTTTCCAAGCAGCAACCGGACGGTGGCTGGAGCGTTAACGACCTGGGCACTTGGAAAAGACGGGATGATACCCCTGAGGAAACGAAGAGCGACGGGCTGGCTACCGGTCTGACTGTCCTGGCACTGGAACAGTCGGGCGTGGGGAGGGCCCCAGCCAAGCGCGGACTGGCTTGGCTGGCACAAAATCAGAGCCAGGATGAGGGAAATTGGTCTGCCTGGTCACTGAACAAGAAACGCGACCCTTCGACCGATATCGGGCGTTTCATGAGCGACGCCGCGACCGGCTTTGCCGTGCTGGCGCTCGAAAACAGTCACTGAGACAAATCCGTCCCTACCACTAACGATGTGTGCCCCATATCTCGCCTCTGTTGCGAGATGTGGGATACCAACGCTGCAAACCTGGAGCTTCTCGGACCTGTAGACAAAGACGTTAAGATTCGTGGAATCCCACATCTCGCAACAGAGGCGAGATATGGGGCACCCCTTTTCGTTGCTCTAGCTACCGTGCCAAAAACGTTAGCGATTCGCCGCGGATGACTCTGGGACAACCGATGCGGGTTCCTCGGGCTCAGTTGCTGGCGGACGGACCTTCTTCGCTTTTGTGACCACGCGGGTTCGTCTCTCCTGCGAGGCTGCGACCACCGTCTCCATGCTTCTTAGAAATTCCGGCAGGTTCATCTTTTCGCGAAAACCGGCAAGGAAGGGCTGGATCTTCTCAAACTGGAAGTACATCTCCTGGCAGGTGTCGAAGATCAGAGATTCGTCAAGCGCGCCGTGGACGACGAAAGCGGCCACCATGTCCCAATATCCGTAGACCTGCAGAATGTGCCCACTCGGCTTGCCGCCGTCCTTTACCAGGCTGACGAATTCATCCACTGACTTGGGCATGAACTCACCGCCCACATAATCGCGCGCTGCGCGCAACGCCGTCTCCCGGCGAATTTCATAAAGCTTAAGAATGAGTTCAGCCTGTTCGAGGGCCTTCTTGGTTTTCACATTTTCTCCTTCATTGACGGAAGAAATTACGGGCTATGAACAGCAGGTTGGCGGGCCGCTCCGCCAGCCGGCGCATAAAGTAGGGATACCAGTCGGTCCCAAAAGGAATATAAACCCGCACCCGATAGCCGGCAGCTACCAGAGACCGCTGCAGGTCACGGCGCACGCCGTAAAGCATCTGAAATTCGAACTGGTCCGGCTGGATCCCGCGTTCTTTCGCGAAGCGGCAAGTGGCATCAATCATCTTTTCGTCGTGGGTGGCGATGCCATGGTAGATACCACTGGGGAGCAGGACCTGCATCAGCCTGACGAAGTTTTTGTCCACGTCCGTCTTGTCTGGGAACGCCAGGTCGGGCGCCTCCTGGTAGGCCCCTTTGCACAAGCGTATGCGAATCCCGTTTGCCAGCAAGCGGTCAACGTCCGCCTTACTCCGGTACAGGTAAGCCTGGATCACCACCCCCACGCGGCCCCGGTTGGCGTCTATGGCGTGAAGCTTGCACACCAGGTCGACAGTGGCCTGGGTATAGGCGGAGCCCTCCATGTCGATGCGCACGAAGGTGTCGGCCGCCGACCGCATGCTCCACCAGGCCGGCGGCCATGGTAAAGGCCACCTCCGGATCAAGATCCATGCCCATCTGGGTAAGCTTCACGCTTACGTTGGCATCCAGCTGGCGCTGTTTGATGGCGTCGAGCAAGCGGTGATAGACCTCGGCCGCCTGCTGCGCCTCCTGGGGAGAACGAACGTTTTCTCCCAGGCTATCGAGCGAGGTCGAGATCCCCTGGCGGTTCACGGACGCGGCCGCGTTGAGCACCTGCTCGACGCTGGTACCGGCCACAAAGCGGGAGGACATCCGCCCCCCGAGGCTGGAATTTTCCATGAAGTGGCGCAGGGAGGAATTTTGGGAGAGCGCAATTAAGATCGACCGCAGTATGGGCATGGGAACTGCTTATTTTCGCACACGGGGTCAGATCGCCGGCCGGGCGAGAAAACCCTTTGGCCGTTTATCCGCTCCTATCAACATCAGGGGTAATTCATGGTGAATCAGTGTGCAAATCCGAAGTGTGGCAAGCCGCTCCATTACCTTCGCGAGGGACGAATTTTTGTATTCGACCTGCCGGATCCGAATGTACCCGTCCCGGCGCCTGGGGGGCGTGCCCGCCGTTTGCAGCACTTTTGGCTTTGCGGGCCCTGTTCGGAAACCATGGTGATGGAGCAAACCAGCGATATGCAGATTCAAGTTGCCGTGAAGTCGCGCAAGATGGAGGCGGGAACGGCGGCGATTCTTCCCGGTTCGCTCGCGGTGTGAATCAGCCCCCGGGAATCAGCCCCCGAATCAGCCTTTGACGACTGGCCACTCCGGAGTGAATTCGACCACTTTCCGGTCATACGCACCCGCGAACGCTTCCCAACGGATGTAGGCGATCTCTTCCAGCATCTTGATGCCGTCCTTGAGGTAGCTGAGGCGGGAACGTTCATCGTGTCCCCAGGTAACCGGTACTTCCTGGATTTTGTAACCGCGTTTTAGCGCTATGAACAACAGCTCGGGATCAAAACCCCAGCGCTCGATCCGTTGCAATTGAAAGATCGTCTGCGCCACGGGGCGGCGGAACGCCTTGAACCCGCATTGCGTGTCGGCAAAGGGAAGCCCCATTACCAGGCGGGTAATGGCATTGAAGCATCGCCCAAAAAACTGGCGGTAGAGTGGTTGTTTGTGAGTCTGCCGGTTGCGTTCGAGCCAACGGGATCCGATCGCAATGTCAGCACCTTGACGCAGCGCGTCAAACAACAGCTCGGCTTCCTCCATAGGCGCGGACAGGTCGGCGTCGGTGAACATCACCATTTCACCCACGGCGTGCAGCACGCCGTGGCGCACGCTAAATCCCTTGCCCCGATTTTGAGGATTGCTTAACAGGCGTACCTCGGGATGCCGCTGGGCAAATTCCTCCACGATGGCGGCCGTACGGTCGGTGGATCCGTCGTTGACGACCAGGATCTCGGCGTGCCAATCGCGTTCATGAACGCAACGCAGAACTTCGTTCAAAGCTTTCCCGATGCGGGCGCTTTCGTTATAAGCCGGAATAACGATACTGATTAAAGGTCTTTCCAAAAGAGGTTCCAAGTAGTTCCAAACACTCATTCGATTGATACGCGCTAAATTCTACGCTACTCTGCTCCAACCCGGCGCATCTGTAGGTTCGAGGCCATCTTTAATTTGACGTTAAATGGCCGGTATTGGTTATCAAGTTGCTTCGATCCACAGGGAAAGGCGTAGCTGCGATTGTTTCCGATGTAACATCAATTTGCTGCATCTACTATAGCTGACACGGGTTACCTTTATACTTTGGAGAAGATAGGACCATGACCAAAGCAGACCTCGTTGAGGAAGTGACCCAGCTGGGCGATCTGACGCGCCGGGATGGGGAAATGATCGTGGATACCATTTTCGATTCCGTGATTCACGCCTTGCGTTCCGGCGACAAGATCGAAATCCGTGGTTTTGGCAGCTTTCGCATCCGCCAGCGCAAGCCTCGAACGGGACGAAACCCCAAGACCGGGGCCAAAGTCGACGTGCCCGCCAAGCGAGTGCCCTACTTTAAGCCCAGCAAGGAATTGCGCGACCTGGTCAACCCAAAAGACAAGTCACCGGAACCGGATGAGACCAAGCCTGAATCCGCCGCTTAAATTTGTCTCACTTTAGGCCGGGCAATTCCGATCACGCTCATCATCCGCCCGGTAAACCCGCGTTCAGTACGGTGCGAGAAAAAACGATCCGTGTGGCAGCCAGTGCACTGCGCGGTGAGAAAAATCGCGTTTTTCTTCAGCCCCGCCGCCAGCAACTGCCGCCGGTTGGCCTCGGCCAGGTCAAGGTGCATGGCGGGCCCAATTTCACTATGCCCAGGCGCCCGCGCAGTGAGAAACAGCATGGGATATTTCTCCCTGACCGGGTCGGAGTCGTACACCTCGCGGAAGAGGTCCGAGGCATACATGAATTGCGACTCGAATTGCTGCCGCACCTCTTCTCCCACGGCATAACAGCACTGTCCGATTCCCGGCCCGATGGAGGCAATCAAATGCTCCGGCCTGGAACCAAACTCCAACCGCATACGTCCCACTCCGTTTTCCACGATGCGCGCCAGAGTGCCGCGCCAACCGGCATGAAAGGCCGCGACCGCTCGATTCTTCCGGTCCGCCACAAGAATGGGTATGCAATCCGCAGTCTGGATGCCCAGCAGCACCCCGGGCTCGTCCGTCATCAAGCCATCACCCTTAAGCACCGCCGGCATTCCGTTCTGGCCCACGTCCTTCGCCTGAGACTCTCCGGATCAACGAGGAATGAATCTGGCGCAGCGTAACCAGTCCGAGGATTTCCTTGCCTTCGGTGGCCGCACTGACAAATAGCTCGCGATTAGCAGCCACGACATCCCGGTCATCGGAATCGGTAAAACCCAGATTTAGATCGGAGGCGCCGGCGCCGGTAGACGGTGGTTCTTCCACCAAGTCGAGTACTGAATCCATGAATGAGCCAGCCGCGTTCTGCCCAGGCCGGTACGCGGACAACTTCTAGCCGCTTGGCTGGTGAAGATGCCATGCAGACCATCTTACGTCCTTACGTCTGCCCAGCCGGAGTGGAGAGATCTGCGGTTCTTTTGGGGAGCGAAACATAGGCCCGCCTTCCGGCGGGCCCGTTCAAGAGGCTGTCGAGGAGGGGTGATCAGGGATTTTTCAGAGGAGAGCTCGCCGAGGCGGAGCTTCGTTGGGGTGAACAAGTGCCTAGGTAGGAAGAAATTGAAGTAGCCTCTGTTGTTATCTACTAAGAATGCGCTTCCTGGAGCAAAGTTGTTGGCTTCGCAAAAATAAATGATTCGTTGGTAATTATTTCAGGTTCGCCGGCCGAAACACCCGCTCGACCGCGCCGGTCACGAACCGCCGCGGCACAAATCGCTGGGCGAAGATCTGCAGCGCGGCCGGCGAAGGTACGGAATGACCCAAGGCTTGCCTTGCCGCCAGGCCCTCCAGCCCACGCCGTGCCACTTCCGCCGCCGATTGCGCCTTCCGCTTGTCACCCGCGCGCCCGCCGGCTACCTGGTTGAACTCCGATTCCGTCGGCCCGGGACACAGGGCACTCACGCGGACTCCATGGCGCTTCATTTCCTCGGCCAAGGCTTCCGCCAGCATACGATCGAAGGCCTTGGTCGCCCCGTACGTCGCCAGATATGGAACCGGCTGGTAGGAGGCGGTCGACGCCACAATCATCACCGCGCCCTGCCGGCGCTCGACCATAAGCGGGAAGCAACAGCCGGGTAAGATGCACCACTGCGGCGCAATTCACCTGGACCATGCCCACCTGCATCTCCAGCTTGGAGCGCAGAAATTCGCCATACTCTCCGAAGCCGGCATTGTTGACCAGAACATCCACCTTCAGGCCGGCTCCCTCGGTAGCATCGAAGATCTGCTGCGGCGTCTGGGCCAGCGAAAGGTCGGCGACGATCACTTGTGTCTGGATGGAATTCCGGGTGCGCAGCCGCTCCGCCAGCAGATCGAGCCGCTCGCGGCGGCGGGCGGTGAGCACCAGGTTCACCCCCGCCTCCGCCAGCTCCACCGCGATCGCTTCCCCAATGCCGGCGCTGGCGCCAGTAACCACCGCCCATTTGCCCTGCCAGGCCTTACGAAGAATGGCCGATGCCATCGCTTCCCTCCCCTGCCGCGGAGCCGGCGAATTCCTCGCCTACCCACTGCGGAAAAGGCGTCCATCTTTTGTTCGCGGCCGAGAAAGTCCTCGATCAGCTGGGTGCCCGGTTTGGATCCGCCGGGCTCAAGAATGGACTGCCGGTAGCGCATCGCGGTCGGTCCCTCGAGCAGATTCGAGCGATCGAACTGGCCAAAGAAGTCGAGCGCAATCACCTTGTCGAACATATAGGTGTAGTAATTCGAGGAGTAGCCAATCAGGTGGGTAAAGCTTGCATACATGCGATTGCCGTCGACCCACTCATAGGGCATCATGCGCTTGTAGCCCTGCTCCAGCAGCGCATCGGGATCCAGGTCTTCGGGAGGCTGGTTGTGCACGTCGAGCGAGTAGCTGGTGTAGAAGAGCTGGGTGCGCACGCCATCGGCTCTTCCGAAAGCGCTGGCCCGGTTCATTCGTTCCACCAGCGCCGGCGGAATAGGCTCGCCCGTCTGGTAGTGGCGGGCGAACGACGCCAGTAATCTGGCGTCGTGGAAGAACTCTTCCAGCATCTGCGACGGTACTTCAACAAAATCCCCTTCAGTAGCGATCCCGCTCACACCTGCCCACTGCTGCTGGCCGCCGAGGATGGCATGCATCAGGTGCCCGAACTCGTGGAAGAAAGTGACGACGTCGCTATATTGCATCAGTCCCGGATCATCCTCTTTGCCGCCGGGGAAGTTGCAGATCAGGGCGACTTCCGGGAGCTGACGGCCGGCGATGCCCGGAATCAGGGGTGCGGCGCTGAACCACTTGTCTTTGCCTTCGCGGGGATGCATGTCCAGATAGAACCGGCCACATAGGCGGCCGTGGTCATAGACGTCCCAGGCACTTACCTGGGGGTGCCAGACGGCGGCCTCCTTGTTCCTTTGAAAGCTGACGTGGAAGAGCCGTGGCCGCGGTTTCGAGTATTCCCTGCTCCACCGCCGCATAAGGGAAATAGGGACGTACGGATTGCGAATCGAAATCGAAGGCGGCCCGACGATATTGCTCATACCAATAACCGCGGTCGCTGCTCTTGAGCGCCGCTAGCCCGGGCTGTTGCTGACGGGCAAAAGTCAGCACCATCTCGTATTCCCGTTTCGCGCCTTCGCGCGAAGCCTGCTCCAGCTCGCCGATGAACTTCTTCATGTTGGCCGCCGAACCCATCATCTGGTTGGCCGTAGCCAGATCGGCCCAGGAGGAAAAGCCCAGGATGGAGGCCGTTTCCTGCCGCACCGCAAGCAGATCCAGCAATAGCTGGCGGTTGGCCGGATAAGCGCGGGTGTTGTAGGCGCGGAACATGCGCAGGCGCAAATCTGCGTTTTTGGCAAAGGTCATCACCGGCTGCATATCCGGGAAATCGGTGGTCAGAATGATGACGCCCCGGTCATCGCCTTCGTCATTTGGCGGATGGTTGCGGATGTAATCTTCAGGCAGCCCCTCCAGCTCAGCGGCATCCCGCACTTCCACCCGGTTTACATTCTCCTGTACATGCTTGGCAAAGGTCAGCGCGATCTCCGTGGCTTTATCGGAAAGCTCACGCAGGTGGGCTCGCGTTGCGTCATCCTTATCGACGCCAGCCAGGCGGTAGTTCAGCAGCGTCTGGCTCACGTAGTGCGTGGTTCCCGGGTCGGCGGAGGCCATGTCCATGGCTGCGAGGGCGCGTGTACACCTCCTGGTTGAGCGACAGGGTGGTTGCCGCTTCGGCTACGGCTTGGGTCAGCTCCCGCGCTTTGTCGCGTACTGCTTTATCTGGATATACGCTATCCAGCAGCGAGGCCAGAGAGCCGGCTGCGCTCAGGGTGGCCACGGCATCGTCATAAGGACGAAGTGTGTTTTCCAGGGTTCTCTGATCCTGAACGGCCAAAAGGGCGTCAATCTGTTGCGCGCTGCCGGGCCAGGCGCCCCTGAACCCAGATTTCCAGTCCTTGGGCGTCTATGTCTCCGCTTTCACTCCAGGGATGCAACCCTGTCGTTTCTACTGCCGATAAATGATTCAATGGGAACCTGCTCCTTAATCCATCTCAAGGGTACCCCAGCCTTCAAAGCAGATTCCAGGGCAGTACAAATACGGTTCGCTTGCATAGTGCAGCGTAAAGTGGAATCGGTAAGATGCCCAGATTGTCATCATGAATAGTGCTGCTCCATCTCTATCGCAGCAATACCTGCGCTCGCGCATGGGCAAAGTCTGCGTAGCGATCATCGGATCCACGGCCGGCGAAATGGTCGATCGCGCCACCGAGGCGATCCGCGACAGCCCTTTTTTGGAATTCCGTCTTGATTACCTGGAGAAGCCTCTTGCCGCGCTCCCCAAGCTAAAGCAATTCCTGGCCGAAAACACTGTGGTCACGGCCATCGCCACCTGCCGCCGCGCCGCCAATGGGGGAAAGTTCAAGGGCACAATCGCGGCTGAATTGGAAGTGCTGCAGAAAGCCACCGCCTCGGGTTTTCATGTTGTGGATCTGGAGTTACAAACGGCCGAGGCCATCAAGGCGCCTGAACTGGAAAAGCTGCGCGCCCGCGGTGCGGCTCTCATCGTCTCCTGGCACGATTTTCAGACGACCAAGGATCTGGATGGCATCTTCGAACGGATCCGGCCCTACGAGCCGGAGTTCATCAAGATCGTAACCACCGCCAAGGCGCTCGCCGATAACGTGGTGATGATGCACTTTCTCGAGCGCACTGGTGACATGGCCAACATGATCGGCCTGTGTATGGGCGATCAGGGAATCATCAGCCGGGTGCTCGGCATTCGCGCCGGGAGTGTATTTACCTTTGCCGCCGCCACCCCGGGCGAAGAGACCGCGCCGGGACAGATTGCCGCGCGCACGCTCACCGACACCTTTCGCATTGCCCAGATCGATACAGCCACCCGCGTCTATGGTGTGGTTGGCAACCCCATCAGACACTCGCTTTCTCCTCTGATGATGAACACTGCGTTCCACCGCGAAACCGTGAACGCGGTATATCTGGCGTTGCAAACCAGCAAACTCACCGACCTGCTTACCGTGGTCCGCGAGGTGCCTCTCTCCGGCTTAAGCGTAACCATGCCGCTCAAGCAGGAGGTGCTGAAGCACCTGGAAAACATGGACCCCATTTCGGCCCAGGTCGGCGCCTGCAACACCATCGTTCGGCCGCATGATGGAAAGCTTTACGGTTTCAATACCGATGTTGGAGGCATTGTGCGCCCGCTGGAGAAGCGGCTTTCGCTGGCAGGCGCGAAGATCCTGGTATTGGGGGCCGGTGGTGCAGCCAGGGCGGCGGTCTTCGGCTTGGTCAATAAGGGGGCCGAGGTTCTGATCCTGAACCGTACTCCGCAGACGGCGCAGAAGCTGGCGCGCGAAGCCAAAGCCAAGACCATTCGCCGCGAGCTGCTGGCTAAGAGCAGCTTCGACGTGATCGTGAACGCGACCGCTGTGGGCATGCATGGAGTTAAGCCACAGCACATTCTGGAACCGAAAGAGATCAACGCCCGGCTGGTCTTCGACCTGGTCTACAACCCCGTGGATACACCGTTGCTGCGCATGGCTCGTCAAAAAGGAATACCGGTCGTGACCGGGGTTGAGATGTTCGTGCAGCAGGGCGCGCGGCAGTTCGAAATCTGGACCGGCAAGCGGGCTCCGGAAGAAGAGATGCTGCGCGTTATCGTCCACGCTCTGCGACAACAGGCGGAAGCAGCTGCCCACTAAAGCAGTTTCGCAATCACTGTGGCCTGATAGAGATCGCGAGGAGTGGTTTTCCTTGGGAGAAAACCACGAAAAGGCCTATCGCTCCCCGGATTTCCTTCGGGCGCTGCACTGGCCGAGAACAATTATGTGCGACTTTCTTCACGGAAAGTCGCATCTAGTTCCGCGGTTCCACCAACCTCTACAGGAAATCCGGGTTCGGTCTACGGCAATTACGAAACTGCTTAAGGCGATGATCTTGGACAAGAATGCGCAGTACTGGATCAATCACCTCGCATTGAGCCCCCATCCCGAAGGGGGCTACTACCGTGCCACGTATAAGTCGGACTTGACGATCGTCCAGAGTTCCCTGCCGGACAGATTCCACGGCGATCGATCGGCGTCGACGGCGATTTACTTTTTGCTGGAGGGAAAAGATTTCTCTGCATTCCACCGCATTGCTGGCGACGAGGTGTGGCACTTTTATGCTGGGAACGCTTTGATCGTCTACGTGATCGATGCTGAAGGAAACTATTCCGAGTTACACCTGGGCGATCGTCCTGACGCCGGCGAAGCTTTTCAAGCGGTGGTGAAAGCGGGCTGCTGGTTTGCCTCGCGACTCAAAGATGCGGCTGGGTTTGCACTGGTAGGTTGCACCGTTGCGCCCGGCTTCGAGTTTGCGGATTTTGAGTTGGCCGCGAGAGAAGAACTCATCCGTGCTTATCCAAGACACCAGAAGCTGATCGAAGAACTGACTCGCGTCTAGCCGTTCCGGACTACTATGGACGTCTGTCGCATGCAGCTGCATGCCAAAGAGGCAGCCACCTTGGCTTGTACGCAGGACTAAAGCATTGGGCTTTTGGCCATGTCGTGCCCGAACAACACCGCGTAGGGACCGTCCGGCAACGGTCTGCTCCACTCAACTCCAGAAGCTGCGATCGAGCGTGCGGTACTGGATGGCTTCCGCGATATGGCCTACGGTGATGCCAGGCTGGGCATCGAGGTCCGCGATGGTACGGGCGACCTTCAGTATCCGGTCGTGGGCTCGCGCGCTCAAGCCCTGTTGTTGCATGGCTCTCTCCAAAAGGCGTTCGGCTTCCGGTGAGAGCTCACAATAAGTCCGGATCTGGCGGGTATTCATCTGCGCATTGGTGAAGATACGATCGGCGACCAAACGCTGGTGCTGCTGCTCCCGCGCCACCAACACCCGGGAGCGGATTTCTGCTGAGCCCTCATTGGCCGCGCCAGAACGAAGCTCCCGGTACTGCACGGCAGGAACCTCGATGTGAATGTCGATGCGGTCGAGCAGTGGGCCGGAGATTTTTGAGATGTAGCGCTGCATCATGGGCGGCGTGCAAAGACACTCGTGCGACTTGTCGTTGAAATAACCGCAAGGGCAAGGATTCATCGCCGCCGCCAACATGAAGCGCGCGGGGAAGCTGAGCGACATGGCGGCGCGGGAAATGGTCACCGTGCCATCCTCGAGCGGCTGCCGCATCACTTCCAGCACGCTGCGGGGAAACTCCGGAAGCTCATCCAGAAACAACACCCCATTGTGCGCCAGCGAAACTTCACCGGGACGTGGAATACTGCCGCCGCCGATAAGCCCTGCGTCGGAGATGGAGTGGTGCGGCGAGCGAAAAGGACGCTGCGTGACCAGGCCTGCATCCGCATCGAGTACGCCGGCAACCGAGTGGATCTTGGTGGTCTCGAGCGCCTCTTCCAGGCGGAGCGGGGCCAGGATCGAGGGCAGCCGCTTGGCTAACATGGTTTTACCGGAGCCGGGCGGACCAATCATAAGAATGTTATGTCCGCCGGCGGCAGCCACCTCCAAAGCGCGTTTCGCCGTCTGCTGCCCGCGGACATCTTTGAAGTCGAGCGTGAAACTATGCTGCTCATCTAGAAGATGACGCGAGTCCACACGAAGAGGCTGGGCATGGATGCCGCCGTTGGCAGCCGCGTTCAGCAATTCACGTACCTGGATCAGACTACGGACCGGGTAGACGTTTAAGCCCTCGACCACTGCGGCCTCCGCGGCGTTGCGCTCCGGGACAATAAGATTGGCGATGCCACGCGCGTGCGCCGCTACCGCAATGGGTAGCACACCGGGAACACCGCGCAGTGCCCCATCCAGTCCCAGTTCACCCACCAGCAGAAATTGGCGGAGATCCTTTAACTGCAGAGCACCATAGGCTCCGAGAATCCCGATGGCCATGGGCAGGTCAAAACCCGACCCTTCTTTCTTCAAATCAGCGGGAGCCAGATTGATCGTAATGTCTGTCGGGGGAATATCGAAGCCGGAGTTCTTGATCGCAGAACGAACCCGATCGCGGCTTTCCCGCACCGCGGCATCCGGCAACCCCACGGTGTGAAAACAGTCTTCCTTCGTCCTGATGCCGGAGAAGTCGACCTCCACATCGATGATGTGAGCGTCGATGCCATAGACCGCCGCACTCAGTGACTTGAAGAGCATCAGGTGGCGCGAGTATAGCAGGGGCTGACCCACCAGCAACATTAACCTCTGCTCATAATTGACGTGACCAATTCACCTATCGTTCGACCGCCATGGCGACGGAATTGCCGCCGCCGAGACATAGGGCCGCGACTCCCCGGTGCACGTCGCGGCGGATCATTTCATAAATCAGCGCCACCAGAACCCGCGCTCCGCTGGCGCCTATCGGGTGTCCTATGGCAACGGCTCCACCATTCACGTTTACCTTGGCCGGATCCATGCCAACTTCCTTCATCACGCCTAAGGCCTGCACGGAAAACGCTTCGTTCAATTCGTAGAGATCGGGATCATCCGTGGACCAGCCCGCCTTCGCCAGCACGCGCTGGATTCCCAAAACGGGAGCGAGCATCACCCATTTAGGATCGATGCCGCTGGTGGCCTGCGCACGGATGTGGACCATCGGCGCGAGCCCCAGCGATACAGCTTTCGCTGCGGACATCACCACCACTGCCGCAGCACCATCATTTACGCCGGGGGCGTTACCGGCAGTCACGGTTCCATCTTTCTTGAAAGCCGGTTTGAGGGCGCGCAGCGCCTCAATCGAGGCGTCCTCACGCACCGATTCGTCACGATCGAAGGTGGTGGACGGTTCGCCCTTTTTCTTCGCCGGGATTTCGATGGGCAGAATTTGCGATCGCAGGTAGCACTCGCGCCAGGCAGCAGCAGCCTTGCGGTGGGAGTTGAGCGCATACTGATCCTGCTCCTCGCGCGTGATGCCGTGCTTCTCGGCAACATGTTCCCCGGTTACGCCCATGTGGTAGTCGTTGTAGATTTCCCAGAGCCCGTCATGGATCATCGAATCAATGACCGTTGCATTGCCCATGCGGAAGCCACTGCGCCCCTGGGGCAGAAGGTAGGGCGCATTGGTCATCGATTCCATGCCGCCGGCGATGACAATCTCCGCGTTGCCGGTCTGGATCGCCTGCACCGCCAGGCCAACCGCCTTCAGCCCGGAGCCGCAAACTTTATTGACCGTCATGGCGCTGACCGAGGGAGAAAGCCCTCCGTAGATCGCAGCCTGGCGAGCTGGATTCTGTCCCAGCCCCGCAGAGACGACATTGCCCATAATGCACTCGTCCACTTGATCGGGATTGAGCCGTGCCCGGCTCAGGGCTTCACGCACCACGAATGAACCCAGTTGCACAGCAGAAAAACTGGAGAGTGCACCCTGAAATTTCCCAACCGGCGTGCGCACTCCGGCGACAATGACTACATCTTCCATAACGAACGGCCTCACTTTTTAGATGCCGAAACAACGGAACACAATAACATGACGACGATAGAACCGGCGCAATCGACCCGCGGGCAAACGCATGAGCAAGGCGGTCTGCTGGCGCCGTGGTGGCATACCGCGCTGATGGTGGTGGTGATCCTCGGGCTTTCCCTGGCCGGGGCGAGGCAGCTCCGCAACTTTGGCGACCAGCCCCTGCATCTGGTCGCGAACTACAGTCTGACCATTGCGTACGAATGGATTCTGGCAGGCCTGGCTCTGTGGGGAATACATATGCGCAAGGTTCCCCTGCAGCAACTGCTGGGGGAACAGCGGCCCGGTGCCCGGGCGTGGCTGGCTGATCTCGGCGTGGCGCTCGGTTATTGGGTAGTTGCGCTCATCGTGCTCGCGATACTGGGCAATGCGCTGGTGAAATTCTCGGGATCGCACATCGACCCGCAGAAAATCGGTGACGTGACCCAAAAGCTCACGCCGGTCACGGGAGTCGAGATGATGCTGTTCCTGGTATTGAGCATCTCCGCCGGTATTTGTGAGGAATTGGTCTTCCGTGGCTACCTGCAGCAGCAGTTTGCGCGCATGGGGCGCCGCGTGTGGGCCGGCGTCGCGCTCTCCGCGCTGGTGTTTGGCGGTGCGCACGGCTATGAAGGAGTCGCCGGAATCGTGCTGATCGCCGTGTATGGCGCGATGTTTGGCGTTCTCGCACTGCTGCGCCGAGGACTACGGACAGGAATGATCGCGCATGCCTGGCACGATTCCATCAGCGGCGTGGCGCTGGTGTTGTTGCGACATTATGGTGTCCACCTCGCGGGAAAGTGAGCGCGTCGGGAACTCGACGGTTGGCTTCATCGATTCCGATCAGTCAATTGATCTTCACGAAATGCGATTTTTTTCTTGACACTATTTTTTTAGGATTCTATACATTCGTTAACTGCAAAGTATCTCTTGCAGGTTCGATGTCGACTCGACAAAGGGAGAATAGAAACAATGGCAACCAAGAAAGCAGTAGCAAAGAAGCCAGCGAAGAAGGCAGCCAAGAAAACAGCAAAGAAGAAGTAAGCAGGCAACGTAACAGGCAACACAATCGGGGGACGCCAAAAGCGTCCCCCGATGTGTTTTTGGCCGAAGCTGAATCGCCAGTGTTTATGCGGTTGCGATGCACATTGGGCCCAGCCGTAAAGTTCTTGGGGCGGTGCGGAGATCGAGAATTGCGCGGCTGCCTTTCCTGATCGCACGCATCCTAAAACGAGTTTCGGAGCGAGTTTCCTCGATCTGATTTTCCCGGTTCCGCCCCCCGGCAGGCGCAGCGCTTCACCGCGACAGGCGGTGAAGCGCCGGGACGAGAATGAGACGAAAACGAATTTTGGGCGCGGGGCGCCGCCGCTGACCAGGAGAAGCAAGCGAACCTCCTTACCAAAGTGGTACTGGGCCATGACACCTTCAGATGAGACGGTTAAGCGATGACAAGGAGACGGTGGATTGCCGATGACTGGGACGACCGCAGCGCTTCGCTCAAGGGAGAGCAGGCGGCTCACCTGATTCGTGTGCTGCGCGCGCAAACCGGCATGGAGTGTGACATGGTGGCGGGGGATCGCGTTTGGCGTGCGGTCATTTCCGGCGTCAGTGGAGATGCGGTGCAATTTACGCTTCTCTCCGAAGTGGAAGCGGAGCCCGCGCTTCCGGTAACGCTTTTGCTCTCGGTCTTCAAGTTCGACCGCATGGAGTGGATCATCGAGAAAGCGACGGAGCTGGGAGCCGAGAGGTTTATTCCCATGACTGCGCGGCGCAGTGAAAAGCATCTGGTCCAGGCCGCGCCGGCCCGTGTGGAGCGTTGGCGCCGGGTTGCACGCGAGGCGGCGAAGCAATCGCGTCGATCGGATGTGCCGGTGGTAGAAGATGTGGTGTCGTTGAAGTTGGCGGTGCATAACAGGGCCGCACAGTCTGGTTTGAGTCTGCTGCTGGCGGAACAGGAGAGGTCGACTACCCTATATGCGGCCATGCAAGCAGCTTTGCGGCAACCCACCATGGAAAAACCGGCAGTGCACCTCGCCGTGGGACCGGAAGGCGGGTGGACGGCGGAAGAAGAAGCTCTCTTCGCATCAGGGGGCTGGCAGGCGGTGAGTTTGGGTCCGCGAATCCTGCGCGCCGAGACGGCAGGGATTACTGCCATGGCTGTAGTTGCAGCAATGCTTACCTGACGTTGGGCGGATAACGGCCGGTTCCGAACAGAATTGTCATCGCGATCGGAGCAACCATGGACCCAGCGCACCCGAGAGGATGAAACCTGTCAAGGCCTTGTATCAGGGCACGACTTGTCGGGCATAAAGCCACAATGATTTGGGCTGCCCCGTGAACCTGTACTCGAGGAAATAAGCGCAGGGGCTAAAGCCACATTGACCTCATGGCGACTGTCGGCCTGATACAAAGCCAAACTGGAACCATGCGGTTCTCCGGAGCCCTCGTGAAAATTTTTCGACCGGAGCGTAGCGGGGTGGAGGCATCTGCTCTTCACTCAGCTGCAAATCAGCTGAACAGATCCTTCATCTTGCCCAGCAGGCTGCGGGAGGTGGGCTTGTTCTCGATGTGCATGGTTTCGCCGAGCTGGCGAAGCAGATCGCGTTGCGCTTTGGTGAACCTTTTCGGCGTCTGCACCACAATCTGCACCACCAGGTCTCCACGACCATGCTCGTTGAGATGAGGAACACCTTTGCCGCGCAGGCGGTACTCCTTGCCCGACTGCGTGCCCTCCTGGATTTTGAGCGTGGTATCTCCTTCGAGCGTCGGAACCTGAATCTCATCCCCCAGCGCCACCTGCGGGAAGGAAACGAAAACGACGCAATGAAGGTCGTTGCCATCGCGTTCGAAGAACTCATGCGGCTTTACCGACAGCACGACATAAAGGTCTCCCTTAGGCCCACCGGCACGCCCGGCGTCGCCCTCGCCCTGGTAGCGAATGCGAGTTCCATCTTCTACTCCGGCGGGCACGCTGACACTAATGCTGTGACGGCGGTCCGTGAGCCCCGCGCCGTTGCACTGAAGACAGGGATGGGTAATCACCTGCCCCGCCCCATTACAAATAGGGCAAGTGCGGGCGATGGAGAAAAAGCCCTGCTGGTAACGAACCTGTCCACGGCCGGCACATTGCTGGCAGGTCTCCGGCCCGCGGCCTGCCGGCGCACCGGTGCCTCGACACTCGGCGCAAACTTCAGCGCGGCGGATCTGGATTTCTGTCTGCTTGCCAAAGACCGCCTCTTCGAACTCGAGCGACAGATCGTAGCGAATGTCGCGGCCGCGTTGCTGGCGCCCATTGCGACGCCCACCGCCGCCCATGTTGAACATTTCCCCGAAGAAGTCTCCGAAGATATCGCCCACATCGGTGTTGGCAAAACCCTCAAAGCCCGATGCTCCCGCACCGCTGACTCCTGCGTGCCCGTAGCGATCGTATGCGGCGCGCTTTTGCGGGTCGGAAAGTACCTGGTACGCTTCGCTGGCCTGCTTGAACTTCTCCTCCGCTGCCGGATTATCCGGGTTGCGGTCAGGATGAAACTGCATGGCCAGGCGCCGGTAGGCGGTCTTGAGCTCCTGATCGCTGCAGTCGCGGGAGACACCCAGAAATTCGTAGTATTCGACTTTGGTCACTTTGGATGCAGTACTCATGCTTCTTTCTGTTGCGGATTATTTACGATACGAACCAGAGCGGGACGGAGAAGCCGGTCGCGGATACGGTACCCACGGCGAACTTCTTCCAGGACCTGATGGTCGGGAAGATCGTTGCGATCGACACTCTCCAATGCCTCGTGGACGCGGGGATCGAACCGCGTTCCTACCGTTTCCACCGGCACCACGTTGAGCCCGCGCAGCACATCTTCCATTTGTTTCACGATGAGTTCGATTCCGGTCCGCAGCTGCTCCACCGAGCCGGATGATCCCAGGGCCAGCTGAAAATTGTCCAGGACGGGGAGAAATTGCTCCACGGCGCCGGAAACCGCGAAATCGCGGAAGTCCTTCCGTTCGCGCTCATCCCGCTTGCGGGCATTCTCAAACTCAGCCTGCAAACGCGCCATCCGGTCTGCCAATTGGTCGCGCTCGCCCTTGAGGCGATCGACCTCGCTCTGCAGATTCGCCGTGGCTTCTCCACTGTTGGTCTGAACTCCGTCCCTGCCTTCGACTGCGGTGTTAGCCGTGTCGATAGGGTCTGCGACCGGATCGCTATTCAGTTGCTCTTCGTTCGCGGGGTCGGTGGTCTTACGTGCACTTGCCATCATGTATTGGGTGAATAACCTTTCGATTAACTTGATGCAGGATCGTCAACAACGATGCAGAGCGGGCGGACGCTGACGCGAGGCTCTACATCCAAAAGAGGAGTGCTCTATTGCGTTGGCAATATGCGGTCTGAAAGCTGGGCGATAAACGACACAGCGTTGATTGTCTCCTGATAGGCGATGCGGGTGGAACCAATCACCGCAACCGTTCCCAGGCTCTGCGTGCCTAACCGCGCCGGGGCGCCGATCAGAACCAGATTGCGCATCTCCGGAATTGTTTCCTCCAAGCCAACCACTACCCGCACCGATTGCTGGCGGGCGTCCACATACGCATCGAGCAACTCGATCAGCCGCTGCTTGGTTTCAAGCGCGTTGAGCAGCCGGCGCATACGCTCGACGTCAGCTTGGCCCGCAACCAGGTTGGCGACTCCAACAATAAATATAGATTGCACCGCAGTGTCCTGTTCCAGAGCACCCTTGCGGCAGAGTTCGTCGATCGAACGCATCAGCTGGTCGTATTCGCTTCGTTCCTGCTCCAGACGGCGTGCCAGC
This sequence comes from uncultured Acidobacteriaceae bacterium, assembly GCA_963796145.1. GTDB lineage: Bacteria > Acidobacteriota > Terriglobia > Terriglobales > Acidobacteriaceae > PALSA-350. Next base: position 166,955 of record CAWCKO010000005.1, read on the forward strand.
TCGGTGCGGATACGCTCGATCGACCAGCCGCGGAAATTCTGGTTCAGAAAGGCTGCGGCAGATTCCAATTCAGCCAGGGAGAGATCGCGATCGAGGCTCAGAACGCGATCAAGTACCACTCCCGACTTGGTTACAACCACCGCCAGTACACGCCCGGCCGAGATTCTTGAAAAATGGATGTGGTCCAACCAGTAAGTCTCCGATTGCGCCGCCATGGCCACGCCGACTCCGCTCGAAATCAATGCCAGCACGTGCGATGTGCGTTCCAAAAATTGCTGCCGGCTGCTCACGCCGGCAAAGCTGTCCTCTATCTGATCCCTGCGCTCCTGGGTGAGCGCGACGGTCGCCAGCTTGGCGCTTCCGTGAAGCTGTTCGACATAAAGGCGAAAAGCACTCGCGGTGGGGCAGCGGCCGGCCGACGTATGTGGTTGTTCCAGCAGCCCGGCTTCCCCCAGCGAAGCCATTACGTTGCGAATCGTCGCCGCGCTCATACCGTCCTTATTGTCTAGTTGGCGCGCCACTGTCTGGGAGGCGACGGGCTCCCCGGTCGCGATATAGATTTCGATGATCGCGTTCAGGACCAGCCTGTCGCGCGGGCTGATCCGAAGGTCGGAAGACATTGTCCACCTGCCCTAAGGCGCTCATTCCACACTGGCTTAAATCTCAATCAGCGCAGAGTTTCCAATTCAGATTCTAGAAGCTTGAGTGTGGGACTGTCAAGATCGCCGCGAGCTCGATGGGTTAGGTTATCTCGAAGATATTCTCGTCCTTCGCCGACTGCGCAAGCGCGCGTTCCGCAACTTTGCGCGCTACTTCAAAGAATTGCCGGGCATGAGAGTTACCTTCTCCGGCCAGCACGATCGGCAGTCCGTGATCGCCTCCGTGGCGGATTTCCGAGTCCAATTCAATCGATCCTAGGAACGCCAGATTGGCTTGCTTCGCGAGGCGCTCCGCGCCGCCACGGGAAAAGATGTCGATCACCTGATTACAGTGCGGGCAGGTGAACTGGCTCATGTTTTCTACCAGGCCCAGTACTTCGACGTTGACCTGATGGAACATCTCCAGAGCCTTACGCGCGTCCTGGAGTGAGACATCGGACGGCGTAGAAATGACGACGGCGCCAGTAAGGGGAACGGTCTGCACCAGGGATATGACAACGTCTCCGGTACCCGGGGGAAGATCGACCAGCAGAAAATCAAGTTCGCCCCACTGCACCTGCTGCAGAAACTGGCGAATGATCTGGTGCAACATGGGACCGCGCATGACCAGCGGCTTATCGCCGGGGGAGATAAATCCAACCGAAATAAGCTTGACGCCATGGGCCACGAGGGGCTCGATCTGGTTGTTCCCAAGCACTCGCGGCTGCTGGCTGATGCCCATCATGAGCGGAACGTTGGGGCCATAGATGTCAGCGTCGATGAGACCGACGCGAAAGCCCATCTTGACCAATGCCGTGGCGAGATTCACCGCGAGCGTGGTTTTACCCACTCCGCCTTTGCCTGACCCGACGGCGATGATGTTTGCTACACCCGGCAGGGTCTGCGGCCCTGGCGGCGTTTGCATGTGTGCCATGAGAAATCCCCTTTAAGAGCCTGCGTGCGCATTCAGTTTGCGCTCGCGCTCGTGTTGGCTTTGTTCGCGACGGCGCCCTGCGTCCTGGTAGCGGCGCTTATCCTGTTCGGTCTCCGGTTCCAGTGGCGGAACCCGCACGCGGCCTCCCTGGGGGTCGACTGCGACGAAAGTAAGATACGCCGACGCAACATGACGCAAGATACCGTCGATGGTATGTTCCACCCACACCTTGACTCCCACTTCCATGGACGTTCGGAAGGCGCGATTCAGGCTGGATTTTAAAATCAGCAAATCCCCGACATGAACCGGCGCGATGAAGTCGATGTGGTCCATCGAAGCCGTGACCACGTACGCCCGGGCATGGCGGTAGGCCGCCATCGCGCCCACCAGGTCGATGTAGTGCATGAGCCTGCCGCCCAGCAGATTGCCCAGCGTATTGGCGTCATTGGGCAAAACCAGCTCGGTCATCTCAGACCGTGAGTCCGCAACCTTGCGGGGCGGAAGCACGGGGTCGTCAGATTCCATATGTTTCAAGTGTGGACAATTGCGCCCATGAATGCAAATCCACAGACCTCTTGTCGTTCTAAGGGAGTGAAGGGTAAGGGCCTTTGGAGTCCATGATCGGGGATATGATTCAGAGAGAAACCTATGGACAAAATTGCGCTGCTTACACAGATCCTGGAGCAAAACCCAGCAGACGCCTTCGCGCGCTACGGGTTAGCCATGGAACATGCCAACCAGGGCCAGACCGATGCCGCCCTGGCGGAGTTCGACCGCTTGCTCTCGACCCACCCTGATTACACCGCCGGGTATTTCATGGCGGCACAGACGCTGGTGAAGGCGGGGCGCACGGACGAGGCCAGAACCCGGCTCGATCAAGGCATAGCCAGCGCGCAGCGGACCGGCAATCACCATGCGCGGAGTGAAATGGAGGCGTTGCTTGAGGACCTGGCTTGAAATAGCCAACGACCAATCGCTTGGGATCAAAACCAGGACCTTGACACCGGGCCGCAGCGCTCGAAACGCGAGCATAATAGCAACAGAATGAAGATACCCTTGTTTCCGCTCGAAGTAGTGCTGTTTCCCGAAGCAGCACTACCGCTCCACATTTTCGAAGACCGTTACAAGGAAATGGTTGGCGTTTGCCTGGCGGAAAAGATTGGCTTCGGAGTGGTTTGTGCCCAGCGCGAAGGCCTGGCGGTGGTGGGCTGCACCGCGGAGATCGTCCGCATTCTGGAGACGTATCCCGATGGACGGATGGATATTCTGTGCCAGGGAGCAAAGCGCTTTGAGATTGAAAACCTGGATAACTCACGCAGCTTCTTACAGGCGGAAGTTGATTTCTTCGCGGACGAGGGAATGAACGCCACCCGCGCCATGCGCGAAGAATGCACCGCGCTGCATTTTGAAGTATTGGAGTTGATGGGTGGCGAAAAAGCGCACCGGTCAGTCGATCTGAATGAACCGGTTGCCTTTCGACTGGCGTGGGCGTCACCCACTGATCTTTCCTTCCGTATTGAATTGCTGGCCATGCGATCGGATGCCGAGCGCACAGAACGGTTGATCGCCTTTTATACCGCTATGTTGCCCAAACTGAGACGGGGGGTGCAGGCGAGCGCTACAGCCGGCCGCAATGGACACGTCATGTAGCAGCAGGGTGGGCCTGATGGTGTAAGGTGTTCAACAAGGGCAAGCGTTCGTCAGCACAGGAAATTCGCTCCAAGGAGCAACACTTATGTCCTCCCGTCTTCCCCAAACCCTGGGTGAGCTACAGAGCAGCAAAGAGTTCTACGAAGCGCGCTTGAAGAAGCGCAGCGTCAAAGACGAGTTGCGCGAGAACCTGATTGCCCGGCTGAAGACCAAGCAGCAAATCTTCCCCGGCATTGTCGGCTATGAGGATACGGTTGTTCCGCAGATTGTGAACGCGGTGCTGTCTAAACAGAATTTCATCTTGCTCGGCCTGCGCGGGCAGGCCAAGAGCCGCATTCTGCGTGGGCTGACCGAACTGCTAGACGAGCAAATGCCCTATGTCGCCGGCTGCGAGATACGTGACAATCCCTATCACCCGCTATGCCGGCGCTGCCGCGACCTGATCGCAGCAAAGGGTGCGGAAACGCCGATCGCTTTCCTTCCCCGGCAGGACCGCTATGTGGAGAAACTGGCCACGCCCGATGTGACGGTGGCTGACCTGGTAGGGGATCTTGATCCCATCAAAGCGGCGCGCGGCGGCCAGGACTTGTCCAATGAGTTGACCATGCACTACGGCCTGCTTCCCCGGGCGAACCGGGGGATCTTCGCCATCAACGAGCTGCCCGATCTTGCGGGGAAAATCCAGGTGGCGCTGTTCAACATCATGCAGGAAGGCGACGTGCAGATTAAGGGATATCCAGTCCGCCTGGAACTGGATATCGTCCTTGCCTTCAGCGCCAACCCCGAGGATTACACGGCGCGGGGCAAGATTGTCACTCCACTTAAGGACCGCATCGGATCCGAAATCCGGACTCATTATCCTGAGACGATCGAAGAAGGCATGGCCATTACCGCTCAGGAAGCCTGGAGCGAACGTGGTGCGGCCAAGATCACCATTCCGAATTATTTACGCGAGGTGATCGAGCAGGTAGCGTTCTCTGCGCGCGAAGACAAGAAGGTAGATAAGCGAAGCGGCGTCAGCCAGCGTCTGCCCATCTCCACCATGGAGCTGGTAGTTTCCAACGCAGAGCGGCGGGCGCTGCTGCATGGGGAAAAACTGGTGGCGCCGCGCGTAAGCGACCTCTACTCCGCCATGCCGGGCATTACCGGAAAACTCGAACTGGAGTATGAAGGGGAGATGCGCGGCGCCGATGTGGTGGTGCGGGAGCTGATTCGCACCGCGATCGGCAAGATCTTCGACAAGTATTTCTCCGGCACCAATACCCAGCAAATCGAGCAATGGTTCAACCTGGGAGGGACGGTCCGCATCGACGACGATCAGCCGTCGCATGCCATCCTGGAGGAACTGAAGCAGATTCAGGGCCTGTTTGCGCAGCTGTCGCCCGTGTCGGTTAAGGTTTCCGACGCGCCGGAGATCGCGGTGGCCGCGGCAGAATTCCTGCTGGAAGGTATGTACGCTCACAAACGACTGAGCCGCAGTGAAGAGCGCGGCTTTAGCGCGCAGGAGAAGACCCCGCGAAGGCAGGAGCGTGAGGAGCGGGAGTACGACGAATTCCAGGAGCAGCGGCGCAGCCGTCGCGGCTTTAACTAGATGAAACGAATCCGCTACACCAAATACACCGGCGACCCGGCCTCGGAGATGAGCATGGAAGACCTGCTCAAGGCGTTGTCCGAGTATTTGCTCGATTCCGGCTTTCAGGACCCCTGGTCGCGTTTCGCCGAGCTCGATGGCGAGCACACCATGGAGAACCTGCGCGAGGCGTTGCGGCAGGCCCTGGAGGCCGGCGATCTGTTCGACGGCGAAATGCAGCAGCGCATCGAGCAGATGGCCGAGAACGGCGAGCTTGACCAATTTATCGACAAGCTCATCGAACGCATGGAGCAGGAAAACTATATCTCCACCCAGGGACGGCAGGACCCGACCCAGCCATCGACAGGCGGGAAGGCGGGTATGGCTGAGGGCCAGGTGCGGTTCGAAGTGACCGACAAGAGTCTGGATTTTCTGGGGTTCAAGACCTTGCGCGATCTACTTGGCTCGCTGGGCAAGTCCAGCTTTGGACGCCACGACACCAGACATTTTGCCACCGGCATTGAAGCCAGCGGCGCCTCCAAGGCTTACGAATTCGGAGACGTCCTGAATCTGGACACGACCGCTACGTTGAGCTCGGCCATTGCCCGCGAAGGCATATCCATGCCTCTGAACCTGGAATATTCCGATCTGCAGGTGCACCAGTGCGAGTATCAGAGTTCCTGCGCCACGGTGGTGATGCTGGACTGTTCTCACTCCATGATTCTTTATGGCGAGGACCGCTTCACCCCGGCCAAGAAGGTCGCGATGGCGCTTTCCCATTTGATTCGCACCCAGTACCCTGGCGACTCCCTCTCGCTGGTGCTATTTCACGATTCGGCCGAGGAAGTGCCCATTTCCCAGATTGCCCGGGTCAAGGTTGGACCGCACTACACCAATACCCGTGAGGGTCTGCGGGTGGCGCAGCGGATCCTCGAGCGCCAGCGTAAAGACATGAAGCAGATTGTGATGATCACCGATGGCAAGCCCTCGGCACTCACCCTACCGGATGGACGAATTTATAAGAATGCCTTCGGGCTCGATCCCCTGGTGGTAAGTGAGACGCTGGAGGAAGTAGCCAGGTGCAAGCGCTCTAACATCATGATTAATACCTTTATGCTGGCTTCCGATCTGGGTCTGGTGCAGTTTGTGCAGAAGATGACCAAGATGTGCCGCGGCAAGGCTTACTTCACTACCCCGGATACTCTGGGCGAGTATCTGCTGATGGATTACATGTCGCGCAAAATGCGGACGATCCATTAACCAGCGATTCGAATCTCATTCCTTTCCCGGTATAGCGAATCCGTCAGGGTGCCCCATATCTCGCTCGTTGTTTTGCGAGATGTGGGGCACCCGTCGGCTTGTTGCGCTACCCACTTAGTTGGTTTTCGCCATGTAGATGAAGCGCAGGATAAACAGTGCCGCCAGCATGAAGAGCATCCAGTCTTTTCGCGTGGCCTGACCACGCAACAGCCTCAGCACCGCAAAAGACGTAATGCCGAAGGCCAGACCATTGGCAATGGAAAACGTCAGCGGAATCGTGATCAGGGTGAGAAATGCGGGCACCGCCACCATCGGGTCTGCCCATTCGATCTCAGTGACCGCCGAGATCATCAGCGCGCCTACCAGGATCAACGCCGGCGCGGTAGCCGCGATCGGAATGCTGGCAACCAGCGGCGCCACAAACAGCGCCATCAGGAACAGGAGGCCGGTAACGAGCGACGCGACGCCGGTTCTGCCGCCAACAGCGACTCCGGCCGCGCTCTCGATATAGCTGACCACCGTACTGGTGCCGGCCATGGACCCGGCCAACGTCGCCGTAGCGTCGGCAAAAAGAATACGGTTCAAGCGCGGAATCTCGCCGTCCGGGTTTACCAGTCCCGCCTTCTTTGTTACTGCTACCAGGGTGCCGACGTTGTCGAAAAGATCCACGAACAGAAATACGAAGACAACCTCCAGCAGCCCAGCCCCAAAGCTTCCTCCTAAGTGCAGAGCTCCGCGAATGTCGAGCTGGAATGCGGTGGCCGTCAAATCCTCCAGGCGATAGTGGACGGGGTGCCACTTCACGATTCCAAGGGCGAAGCCGGCGATCGTGGTGCCCACGATCCCCAGCAGCATGGCGATCCGCACCCCCCACGCCTGCAGTACAGCGATCGATAAAAGGCAGACGCACGCCAGAGCAGTCTGGGGCGCACGCAGATTGCCCATGCCCACGATGGTTGCGGCCTTGGGCACGATAATCCCCGCGTCGCGCAAGCCGACAAAGGCGACGAACAGCCCTACCCCTGCTGCTACCGACGCGAAGAGCTCTCGCGGGATGGCATTCACGATCAACTGGCGAACTCCAGCCGCCGTCAACAGAAGAAAGACACAGCCGGAGATAAAAACACAGCCCAGCGCCGTTCTCCAGGGAACACCCATCCCCTTGACCACGGTAAAGGCAAAGTATGCGTTGAGTCCCATCCCGGGCGCGAGCGCAATCGGGTAGTTGGCAATGAGCCCCATCAGGATGCATCCGATGGCTGCCGACAGGCAGGTGGCGGCGGCCACGGCAGGCACGGGCATGCCCGCCTCGCTCAAGATTCCCGGGTTCACAAACACGATGTACGCCATGGTGAGAAACGTAGTCGCCCCGGCCAGAATCTCGGTCCGCCAGGTCGATCCCCGTTCCTGGATGTGGAACGTTCGTTCGAGAAAACCCAACGTTCCGGTGCTGGGCCCCGGCATCGTAGTGCTCATGGTTTATCCTCGCTCACTTGCCCGGAATGTGATCCTGGTAGCGGTCCCAATTTGTAACAATCTCGGAGACGACAACGTTGCCTACTCGATATGCCGCTTCGAGCGCCGGCAGGTAAGCGCTGTAGCGATGCCCTGCACTGGCAGCCAGGCTTTCGGCGGCAGTCAACCCAGCCGGCGGCTGATCGTAGTTGCTGACCGTGCGCAGCACCATGACGCGATCCAGATCGACGCGTCCAGCATGATGAAGAAAGCTGAGCGATTGCAGGACGCCGGAATCTTCCATGGCGGAAGTAACAAAATTGCCCTTTGAGCCGGTCTGATAGCTGACCCAGTTGTTCGCCCATTGGTCAAGTAGTTTGCCATGCCAGAAGGTGGAAGCGGAAAGCGTATCGCCCTTGAGAACGAACGGCGGACGGTGGGCGCTTGCTCCTTCGAAGTGCGCGCGAGCCGCTTCCAGCGCCGGCGAATCGTCGAGCTTGACTGCTTTCGTTTGCTGGTATGCCCACTCCCTCAGCAGCGGGTTGAGATGAAAGACGGCGCTAAATTCGTCCGTGCGCGGTTGTTCGTAAGGCACTGACTTGCCCAGTGGCACATAACCGGTGGTCCATTGGGGAGGAATCTCGCGGCCATCGATCTCATAGGCCAGATCACCATCCACCACCCATTCGGCCCAGACGGCCGAGCCCAGGGAAGCATCCTCAGGATCGGCGCCGGCGATGCCGGCAACCAGCCAATAGGCCTTGCTGAGATCGAATCGGGGATCAAGACCCAGCGCCATGATGGACGCGGCGGCTCTGGCCGTCCCAACCCCAGCCAACACTCCCAAGACGCCCTGATCGTTCATGCGCAGGTCGTGGTAGCCCTGCGGAAACGGATAGACGTGGGTCAGGTGTTCGCGCTGGACCCAGTATTGATACTCGCCCGGAGTGTCGCCCTGATCGGCTCCGCTTTCAAACAGCGCGATCACTACTATCTTTACGGGGATGGCGGCCGCATCAGCGCTGGCAGCAAACAAGGCGCAGAAGAGAAAGGCCAGCAATCGAGTGCTCATACGGGAGCATAGACGGAAGACGGCCCGGGAACCAACAGAAAACCGCAGGACCAAGAAAACCGCAGCTCTCCCCACGTCGCAGCTCGTGGCTTGGCGGTCACCACCATGGTTCGATTTCTTGTCCAAAATAGTGCGCACTAAGCGCACTAAGCGCACTAAGTGTCCCCTCCTGCCTTGATTTTCATGTTCCATGGCCGATCGGAAGGTGACGGGGCGAATCGATTTTGTGCGCCCCACGCAGGAGGCGCGGCGGCTGCGGTGAACTGGTGCGGCTCGGGGTCAATGAAGGTGTAACCGGTCACACCACGATTAGATTCCGTTGACTATGTTTCGATTTATCGTGAGCGCTTGCTTCCGTACCCGCAGTACCCCATGAGGCGGGTGTTTAGTCACTTGGGGTTGGTGACTATCCATCACTGAACTTTTTGGGGACGAGGTTGCGAGAAAAACGTCCCTCAGGGGCTAAAGAGCGTGTGTGAGAGCTCTGCATTGAGTGCCGCAGGAACGGCTGAAAGTTAACCAGGACGATAGTCCTGGGTAACCGCCACGAATCTGGTCCCGCCAGGGACGGCTGAAATTCCAGACCCCAGTTCAGCCGTCCCTGGCGGGACTAGTCGTCGTTATGTCCATGATTCCCAGGACTGCGTCCTGGGCTACTTTCAGCCGTCCCTTCGGGACTCGGTGCTCAAGCCCGTTTTGGCTTGTGTGGGCGAGTCTTCGGCGGACCAGGAGGGTGGCCCACTCAAGCCCGCTTTTTGGCTTGAGTGGGGCACCCTCCGATAGTTTAGGCACGAGCTAAAACCTCTCCGATGGCCTAGTAGGCGATTTTTGATTGGTGTTCCTGCCAGGCGCGAAAGCTCTCGATTGCGTGCTCCGGTAACAAGCGCACCATCGACAGCTTTCGTTTCTCTCGCGGTACGGCGAGTTCCTCATAAATGAAGTGGTCGTCGAAACCAACCTCGGCCGCGTCGTGACAGGTGTTGCCGAAATAGACGGAATCCAGCCGGACCCAGTAGATCGCGCCCAGGCACATGGGACATGGTTCGCAGCTGGAGTAAAGCACGCAGCCCGGCAACTGAAAGGTCCCCAACGCGCGGCATGCCTCGCGGATGGCATTCACCTCAGCATGCGCCGTGGGATCGTTGTCCGCGGTAACCCGGTTGACGCCGGTAGAAACGACCTCTCCGTTCCTGACCACCACCGCCCCAAAAGGACCGCCCGCCCCGCTGCGCACGTTTTCCGTGGCCAGCCGGATGGCCAGCTGCATGAAATCATTCTCACTTTGCACTTGCGCTCTCCACAGGGGTGCCCGAATATCCGAAGTATATGACACAGGCGTTTATCTCCAGCCGCGTGGTTACTCCCGAGGGCGTGCGGCCCGCAGCAGTCGTCGTCGAGCAAGGACGCATACAGTCAGTGCGCGGGCCCGCGGACATCCCGCGCGTAGCCCTGCAGCACAACTTCGGCGACCTGGTGCTGCTGCCCGGCCTGGTGGATTCTCATGTGCACATAAATGAACCAGGCAGGACGGAATGGGAAGGCTTCGCCACCGTCACCCGCGCCGCAGCAGCCGGCGGATACACCACGCTGGTGGATATGCCGCTCAATTGCCTTCCGGAAACCACAACCGTTGCCGCGCTCGAGGCCAAGCGTAAGGCAGCCGCCGGCCAATGCCGCGTGGACTGGGCGCCCTGGGGTGGATTGACCGGCCTCAACCAGCAACACCTTACGCCCCTGGCGGAGGCGGGCGTGGCCGGGTTCAAATGCTTCCTGATCAATCCCGGCATCGACGGTTTCGCCATGATCGAGAAGCAGGAACTCGAGGCTGCGCTACCAACCTTAGCTCGTACCGGGCTGCCGCTGCTGGTGCACGCAGAACTGGCGGAGCATCTCTTCCAAGGCGACGACACCGGCGACTGGCGGCAGTACGCAACTTACCTGCGCTCGCGTCCCGACGAGGCGGAGTTAGCCGCCATCCGCATGCTGATCGGGCTTTGCCGCAAATATTCGTTTCCTCTGCACATCGTTCATTTGTCCACCGCGCTGGCACTCGAGGAACTGGGCCAGGCCCGCGCCGAAGGATTGCCCATCACGGTCGAGACCTGTCCTCACTACCTGCACTTTTTCGCCGAAGCTATTCCTGCCGGTGGCACGCTCTTCAAATGCGCACCGCCCATCCGCTCGCGAGCCAACCGCGAAACGTTGTGGCAAGGGCTGCGCGACGGAGTGATCGACCTGATCGCGACCGATCACTCCCCTTGCCCGCCATCGATGAAGGAAGGAGATTTCCGCCAGGCGTGGGGAGGAATTGCCAGCCTCAGCGTGGCCATCTCTGTCATTTGGACGGAGATGCGCGAGCGTGGTCTCCCACTTGAAAACCTGGCGCGCTGGATGGCTGCGCAGCCGGCAAAGCTGGCTGGCCTCGAGGAACGCAAGGGGGCCATCGCCGCCGGATGGGACGCCGACCTGGTGGTCTTCGACCCGGATGCGGAGTTCACCTTGAGCACCGGCGAACTGCATTACCGGCATCCTGTATCTCCGTACCTGGGAGAAAGATTTCATGGCAGGGTGCGAGCGACATTCGTGCGCGGCGCCACCGTATATGAGGATGGCGCGTTCCCGAACGCACCCGTGGGCATGGAGCAGCGGCGGGAGGCTAGAATTAAAGCTTATCGCTGAGAGGAGGTGCCAAATTGCAAACCCGTGTCGTAGGCGTCTCCGTTCCCCGCAAGGAGGGCGCTGCCAAGCTAACCGGGCAGGCTCGCTATATCGACGATCTCTCGCTGCCGGGCATGATCTTTGGCGCAACGGTGCGCAGCAGCATCGCTCGCGGCGCCATTGAAGAGATCCGGTTTGGCGAAGGGATCGCGTGGCACGAGTTCACCATCGTGACCGCCAAAGACATCCCCGGCCGCAATGTAGTCTCGCTCATCATGGACGACCAACCGTGCCTGGCGGACGGAATGGTCAATCATCCGGAGGAGCCGATCCTGCTGCTGGCGCATCCCGACCGGCATGCCCTGGCTGCAGCGGTGGCGGCGGTCAAGATCACCTATAAGCCCGCACCCTCGCTGCATAGCGTCGAAGAGAGCGAGCGCCGCGAAGTCATCATCTGGGGCAAGGACAATATCTTCAAGAGCTACCGGATGGAAAAGGGCGACGTGGACCAGGCCTGGAAGGACGCGGCCTGGATCGTCGAAGGAGAGTACAGCACCGGGGCCCAGGAGCAGTTGTACATCGAACCGAATGGAGTGATCGCCCAGGCAGGCGATGCCGGGGGTCTGACCGTCTGGGGCTCCATGCAATGCCCGTTTTACATGCACAAAGCGCTGGTGGCGCTTACCGGCCTTCCGCCGGAAAACGTACGCGTTATCCAGGCCGAAACCGGCGGCGCCTTCGGTGGCAAGGAAGAATATCCCTCCATGATCGCCGGGCACGCCGCACTGCTGGCCATGAAGTCCAAGCGCCCGGTGAAGATTATCTATGACCGCATGGAAGACATGGCGGCCACTACCAAGCGGCATCCCTCGCGCACCCGTCACCGCACCGCAATCAGCGCCGACGGCAAGCTTCTGGCCGCAGACATCGAGTTCGTAACCGATGGTGGCGCCTACGCAACCTTATCTTCGACGGTGCTGTCGCGCGGCACCATCCACGCCGGCGGCCCTTATTACTGGCCCAACATCCGTGTCAACTCCAAGGCGTATGCCACCAACACTCCACCGCACGGCGCGTTCCGCGGGTTCGGCGCTCCGCAAAGCCTGTTTGCGCTGGAGCGCCACATGGATGTGGTGGCAAAGACGATCGGCCTGGCGCCCGACGAATTCCGGCGGCGCAACCTGTTACGCCAGGGGATGAGCACCGCGACCAGCCAGGTCATCCATGATCCGATCGTCATGGATCAAATGCTCGATCGCGCACTGGAACTTACGGACTACCACGCCAAGGTGCAGCAGTTCGCCGCACAAAACCCTACCACCACAAAGAAGAAAGGCATCGGCATCGCCGCCTTTCTCCATGGCGCCGGGTTTACCGGCTCCGGGGAACGCTATCTCAATGCCCTGGTGGGCCTGGAAGCAACGGCGGCAGGAGGCCTGCGGGTGCTCGTTTCGAGTACCGAGTTCGGTCAGGGAACGAACACCATCCTTTGCCAGATTGCCGCGGAGACGCTCGGCCTCGAGTACGACGACATCAGCATGGCGCCGGTCGATACCAGCATCAGCCCCAACAGCGGGCCCACGGTGGCTTCGCGCACGGCGATGATTATCGGCAGAATTGTGCAGACCGCTGCTTTGAAGATGCGGCAAACGCTGATCGACAAAGGACTGCTTGAGCCCTCGGCCGGCCGGGAGCAGTTCCTCGCCGCTTGCCAGGCTTACCGCAAGCAGTTTGGCGAGCTGCAGTCCTTCAGCCGTTATGAGGCGGCGCCCAACATTTTCTGGAATGATGAGTTGTACAGCGGCGAAGCTTATCCCGCGTATGGCTGGGCAGTTTACGTGGCTGAAGTCACGGTCGACACTTTAACTTACACCGTCACCATCGATGACTTTGTTGCTTTGCAGGAGATTGGCAAGGTATTGCATCCGGTTCTCGCGGGTGGCCAGATTGAAGGCGGGGTCGCTCAGGGAATCGGTTATGCGCTCTATGAAAAGGTGATCTGGAAAGACGGGCAGATGATCAACAACCAGATGACCAACTACATCATGCCCACCGCGGAAGACATCCCGCCCATTCGCGTGTACTTCGAAGAAGTGCCTTACCAATACGGCCCGTATGGAGCCAAAGGAATCGGCGAGTTGCCCATGGACGGCCCCGCACCGGCGATCGTGAATGCCGTCGTGCAGGCGACGGGGGTCAACTTCACCGCGATTCCGCTACTGCCGGAAGATATCTTCCGCGGCCTGACTGCGGAAGCGGAACGCCCAGCGGAATCGCTCGAGATCGCGTTGGCAGCGGAGGGAAGCCAATGAGCGCCAAACGCGAGGTTTCCTTTACCGTGAATGGCGCCGCCCATACGGTGTCGGTATATCCCATGGAACGCCTGCTCGACGTCTTACGCTCCGAACTTGGGCTTACCGGAGCTAAGGAAGGATGCGGCGAGGGCGAATGCGGTTCGTGCTCGGTACTGATGAATGGTGAGTTGGTGAACAGTTGCCTGGTGCCGGTGCTGCAGGCGGAGGGAGCTACGCTCTGTACGATTGAAGGGCTTGGCGGCGCCAGTGAAGGGCTTGGCGGTGCCGGTGAAGGGCTTGCCGGCGCCCGCGGGCTTCATCCCGTACAGCAGGCGTTTCTTAAATGCGGAGGGGCGCAGTGCGGCATCTGTACCCCGGGCATGGTGATGGCCACCGTTCATCTTCTGCGCCGAAATCCCGCGCCCACCCTGGAGCAGGTTCGCGAGGGGCTGGGTGGAAACCTGTGCCGGTGTACCGGCTATACGCGCATCTTCAACGCAGTGATGGAAGCGGCGGGGTCGCAGACATGAGGGCCCGTCCGTCGGAGTATGAGCTCGTAGCGCCCGGCAAACTGACTGCGGTGCTGGAATTGCTCGCCAGTGAACCCGGAGTGTGGATGCCGATTGCCGGCGGCACTGAATTGATGGTGCAGTACGGCGCGGGAAGGCTTGGAGCACGCAAGCTGGTCAGCCTTTGGGGACTGCCCGAGTTGCGGCGCATCGAAAACACCGCCGGGGAGCTGCTCATCGGCGCCGGATGCACCTACACCGACCTGAGAAGACATCCCCAGGTAACGCTGGAGTTTCCACTGCTCGCGCGCGCGGCGTCGTGGACCGGCAGCATTGCCAACCAGAACCGCGGCACGCTTGGCGGGAACATCGTGAATGCATCCCCTGCCGCCGATTCCCTGCCCGCGTTGATGGTCTACGAGGCCGAACTGCTGCTGGTTTCCGCTCGCGGGACACGGCGCGTTCCCTATGTCGAGTTCCACACCGGTTACAAGCAAACCAGGCTGGCTGCCGATGAGATCATCAGCGCCATCGCCTTGCGACCGCGATTTGGGGATTACTACTCGTACTCGCGCAAGGTCGGCACCCGCAATGCACAAGCCATCGCCAAACTCTGCCTGGCGGGGCTGGGAATAGTTTCGGACAACAAGATTGAGGACGTGCGGCTGGCCATCGGCAGTATGGCGGTGACTCCGTTGCGGCTGCGGCGGACAGAAGAGGTTCTGCTGGGGCAGCCCTTCGCTCCGGCATTGCATCCGGCATTGATTCGCGAAGCCCGGCGAGCACTGGAAGCAGAGGTCGCTCCCATCGATGACATCCGGTCCAGCGCGGCTTACCGGCTCCACGTATCGGGCAATCTGCTACAGGAGTTTCTCGAGGGCCTGTTCGCTTGAACTCAGTGCTCGCGCATTGGCATGCGCTGCCAGCAGGATGAGGCAGCGGCGGAAGTTCTCTCCTGCTGTGGCTCCCGAGCCTGGGCCGCGAAGTTAGCGGGTATGCGCCCGTTTGCCGACGAGCAGAGTCTTTTCGCCGCCGCTGACCTCTGTTGGCAGCATCTGCCGGAGGCGGATTGGCTGGAAGCCTTCCGCAGCCACCCTCGCATCGGAGAACAGCACGCGCAAACCAAGACCACCACTGCCTCCGCTGCGTGGTCACGGTCAGAGCAGAGCCAGATGAAAGAGGCCGATGCTGCTATCCTACTGCGCATGCGAGAGGGTCACCGGTGTTACGAAGAGCAATTTGGACGGATCTTTATCGTATGCGCCAGCGGCAAGCAGCCTGCGGAAATGCTGCGCATACTGGAGCATCGCCTGAGCAATGATCCGGCACAGGAGCTGCTGGAATCGGCCGCGCAACAGCAGCAGATCATGCAGCTTCGGCTGCGCAAATGGTTGGCCGCATGAGCCGCATCTCGACTCATGTGCTGGATACTGCGCTCGGCAGACCGGCTGCGGGCATGGTGGTGCACCTGGAATATGGCGCGCCCTCTGGCCGATGGGAAACGCTGGGCACATGCCAGACCGACAGCGATGGCCGCTGCGCCAACCTTCTGCCGCAGAATGAAGATCCCGTTTTGCAGCCCGGACAATACCGGCTGCGCTTTGAAACCGGGACCTATCACGCGGCGCAGTCGGTCAAGGGGTTGTACCTCACGGTTGAGATCATCGTGACCGTGCAGCCTGGCGATACCCACTTGCACGTTCCATTGCTTTTGAGTCCGCATGGCTATACCACCTATAGGGGGAGCTAGCCGGTGATGGCCCTGGCAGAGAATTCGTACGGAAAATCGAGTGTGCGCGTGATGAAGGTGAAGCGCGACCGTCCGCTGCATAGCGTGCGGGAGTGGAAAGTCGAAGTGCTGCTCTCCGGCGACTTCGAAAGCTGCTTCACCGACGGCGACAACAGCGCCATCCTGCCCACGGACACGATGAAGAACACCGTCTATTCGCGCGCGAGAGAGAGCACGGCCGAGTGTATCGAAGATTTCGCCCTGGAATTGGCACAGTTTTTTCTTACCCGCAATCCCCAGGTCGACGCAGGTCGCGATCAACATCGCCGGCACATCCTGGGAGCATGCTTTGGTCGAAGGTAAACCGCATCCCTCGACCTTTATTCGCGGATCCAGCGAAGTACAAACCACGGCTGTTACGTGTGCCCAGGGAGGTGCGGCTTCTGTTACTTCGGGCCTGGAGAACCTGGTAGTGCTCAAGACAGCCCAGTCGGGATTCGAGGGATATCTGCGCGACTCGCTGACCACTCTGCCGGAGACGGCAGATCGTCTGTTCGGCACTGCGATGCGTGCGCAATGGAAATACCAGTCCGCGGCGCTACCCTTCGACCAGTTGCGAAGCAAGCTGCGGGAAACGCTGATCGCTGCCTTCGCGGAGCACGACAGCAAGTCGGTGCAGCACACGCTTTATGCCATGGCCCAGGCGGCGCTCGAAGCCACACCCGAGATCATGGACATGGAGCTGGCCATGCCCAATAAACATTGTCTGCTGGTCGATCTCTCCCGCTTCGGGCAGACCAATCCCAACGAAATCTTCGTACCCACCGATGAGCCCTACGGCAACATCGTGGCTCGTATTATCAGGAATAAGTGATGCCGAATGACCTGCGAGAGCGGGCGGACAAAGTCATTGCCCGCTGCCGCTATCTCGCCCAATTTACTGAAGCGCCGGGCCAGATCAAGCGTACTTTTCTTTCCCCCGCGATGCGCGATTGCATGCAGGCGGTGCAAGGATGGATGGAAGCGGCGGGCATGACGGTATTGACCGATGCGGCAGGCAATCTTCGCGGGCGATACCCTGGCGCCGATTCAGCGAGCCCCTGCCTGATGATCGGTTCGCATCTCGATACGGTGCCCAACAGCGGCGCCTTCGACGGCATGCTGGGCGTGATGCTGGGGCTGGCCCTGATCGAGGCCCTGGATGGAGAAAGCCTACCATTTGCCATTGAGCTGGTGGGATTTTCTGAAGAAGAAGGGGTGCGTTTCCACCTTCCCTTCATCGGCAGCCGGGCATTGGTTGGGCGCCTCGATTCTGAGCTGCTGGCGACCAAAGATGGCGACGGAATTTCGATCTCGCAAGCGTTGAAGTCCTTCGGACTGGATCCCCTGAAGATTAAGGACGCCGCGGTCGGCGATGACATAGCCGGATTCCTCGAATTCCATATCGAGCAGGGCGTTCTGCTGGAAAGCGAAGACCAGTCGCTCGGCGTGGTGCATGCGATTGCCGGGCAGAGCCGGGCGGAGATCACGTTCACCGGCCGTGCCAGCCACGCAGGCACGACACCGATGCGGCTGCGCAACGATGCGGTGGCGGGGGCGGCGGAGTGGGTGGTCGCAGTGGAGCGGGTGGCGCTCGACACTCCAGGCCTGGTGGCCACCGTCGGCGATCTGCGCACCCACCCCGGAGCGGGAAATGTGGTTGCCGGGCAGTTGCGCGCCAGCCTCGATGTGCGCCACGAGGATGACTCCGTTCGCCACCGGGCGGTGGATAGCCTGCTGGCCCAGGCGACGGCGATCGCCAAGCAGCGCGGCCTCACGGTTGCAAGTAGAATGCTGATGGACCAGCCCGCGGTCGCTATGGACGCCGGCATGTGCGCGCTGGCGACGGATGCTATTCGCGGCATAGGGATTTCGCCGCTCTCCATGATTAGCGGCGCCGGTCATGATGCCATGATTTTGCAAGAGCGCGTTCCCAGTACGATGATCTTTCTGCGCAGCCCCGGAGGCGTGAGCCATCATCCCGAGGAGTCGGTGCGCCCCCAGGATGTGGAGAATGCGCTGGCTGCGGGACTGGTATTTTTGCGTCACATATTCAAGGAAGTACGCAGGGAGCAGAGTGTATAACCTGGGACATACTCGCAGCGATCGGCAACCTACCCATCTGCTCCAGACGCCGGATACCTTTGTGGGCAATCCGCTGCCCGGTTTTGATTCTGTAACCGTCATTGTGCACGCGGCGCCGGCCATCGGAGCTGCCTTCACCCAGTACACCGCGGAGTTCGAACCTGGTGGCTCGCTGGGGCCGGCGCATGGGCAGCGCTTTCTTTATGTGCTCGAAGGCACGGTATCGGTGGTTCTCGACGGCAAGACGCAGACGCTTGGCCCGGGCGGCTATGGCCACATACCTGCCAACCAGCTGCATAGCGTGAAAGCATCGGCCAAAAGCCGGGTGGCGATCATCGAGAAGCCGGCGATATCGCTGCTCAACGAAGCTCCCGCGGCCGCAATTTTTGGCAAGGAAGACGCCGTCGAGTCGCAACCCCTGAATGGCGACAGCGCGCTACAGGTGAAGCAGCTGCTGCCGACGGTGCCGGGGCTGGACTACGCCGTGAATACCATGTGTTACCAGCCCGGCGCTTCGCTGGCCCTGGTCGAAATTCATGTCATGGAGCACGGGCTGCTGATGCTCGAAGGCGGTGGCATCTACCGGCTCGCGAACTGCTGGTATCCGGTCCAGACGGGAGATTTTATCTGGATGGCGCCCTACTGCCCGCAGTGGTTTGGTGCTCTGGGCAAGACCCCGGCAAAGTACCTGATCTACAAAGACTGGAATCGCCACCCGCTTCCCGGACGGTAAACATATGCAAACTACCCAACTGCACATCGATCACGATCGGCTGCTTTCTGACCTCGAGACGCTAGCCTCGTTTTCTGACGACACGCCGCCTGGCATTTCTCGCCTGGTCTTTGCCGGCGCGGACCAGAAGGCGCGCGCATGGCTCAAAGCTCAATGCCGCGCCGCCGGATTGACGGTGCGTG
The DNA here is from genome assembly GCA_963796145.1 of uncultured Acidobacteriaceae bacterium. Lineage (GTDB taxonomy): Bacteria > Acidobacteriota > Terriglobia > Terriglobales > Acidobacteriaceae > PALSA-350. Next base: position 185,763 of record CAWCKO010000005.1, read on the forward strand.
AGGACGCGGTGGGCAACATGTTTGCCCGCTGGGCGGGTGCGCGGCCCGAGTTGGCAGCCATCGGCACCGGATCCCATATCGACGCCATTCCCCACTCCGGCAAATTTGACGGTACAGTCGGTGTGCTGGGGGGCCTGGAGGCGATCCGTGCTTTGCGGCAGAGTGGCTTTGAGCCGCAACGATCGATCGAGCTCCTGCTCTTTACCGCGGAGGAGCCCACGCGCTTCGGCCTGGGGTGCCTGGGTAGCCGCATGCTGAGCGGCGGCCTGGATAGCACCGCGGACACACGCTTGAAAGATTCCGAAGGCAGTACGCTGGCCCAACTGCGCGCGGCGGCAGGCTTCCAGGGCTCACTCGACCAGGTGCGACTGCAGGATGGCTACTATGCTGCCTTTGTCGAACTGCATATCGAGCAGGGTCCGCTGCTGGAGAAGGAGGGCCTGGCGGTGGGCATCGTCACCAGCATCTCCGCGCCGGCTGCGTTGCGCATCACGGTAGAAGGCGAGGGAGGCCATGCCGGGGGCGTCCTGATGCCCGATCGCAAGGATGCTTTTTGCGCCGCGGCGGAGATGGTGCTGGCCATCGAGGAGCGCGCGCTGGCGACCGGCTCGGTGGACACCTGCGCCACCGTGGGCAAGTGCCATATTTATCCCGGGGCGGTGAACAGTATTCCCAGCCGGGTAGAGATGGAAGCCGACATCCGCGACACCGACGAGCAGCGCAGAAACCGCGTGCTGCTTGAAATCGAGCAGGCCTGCACGCAGGTGGCAGCGAGGCGAAAGGTGCAGGTGCGGGTCAACCCTATCAATGCTGATGCTCCGGCGGCCTGCTCACCGCGGATCATCGAGGCGATGGTTGAGGCGGCCGCGGAGAATGGACTCGCCTACAAAAAAATGGTCAGCCGCGCCTATCACGACTCTTTGTTCATGGCCCGGATCGCCCCGGTGGGCATGGTGTTCATTCCTTGCCGCGGCGGAGTCAGTCATCGCCCGGACGAGTATTCCGCGCCGCAGGAGATCGAGAATGGGGTCAAGGTGCTGGCGAGCACGTTGGCCAGGTTGTCACGGGCTTTGCTACTCGATAAGTAGAAGCGGTCGTGGGCTTCGCCCTTCTTTTTCGGCCCACGTACGCTGGGGCGAACGTGGGGCACCCGTCCAGTTCCTAAACTGTATCCGCTACGCCTGGCCTTCCATATCGGGCGTGGCGAGGTAGAGCAAGATGATGCCGACGATCGCGAACATATGATCGGCGCCCTGCTCGCCGGTCCATTCCTTGGATTGCCACATCAGGAACCACTCGTTGCCTACAGTCAGAAAGGCCGAAAGCCACATCAGCAGGCTTAGCGTCAGGGCCACAACGCCCGGCTTCTTGGCAGCGTTGAACGTGGCCGCACTGCTGTGCAAATTGCTCATCAGGCGAAAGCCTGCCCACCACAGGAGAACGCCGGTCGTAATTTCCCAGATGACGAGGGACACGAAGAAGACCAGAGCAGCCGCGGGTGCGTGAATGGCACGCCACATACCGTGGTTTCCCGGGAAGGTTGTGTCCATCCGCAGAACGTGGCCGACGAACGTCAGATTGGAGTTGTAGTCGTTGGTATTGTTAAACACCACCAGCGTGTAATAGAAACCAAGCGCAAAGAGAAGTAGCGCCTTTGAGGCTCGAATCGTCATCATTGTCCTCCCGCAGCAAAAGTAGAAAAGTAGGCCTGAAGAGCAGCGATGGTCTGGTCATCATATCCGGGGCTGGCGGCCATTCTACTTTTTGGGTTCAGCGCCTGTGGATTGCGCACATATCTGGCGAAGAAATCCGGACTGGTCTTAGCCATGGCGCCCAGCACGGGCCATGGGATCGAAGCCATGTGTCCGCCCTCAGCTCCCATGTTGTGACAGCGATAGCAATTCTGCTGTGCGATCCGGTAGCCGTCCATTACCGGCGAGCCGGGAGCGAAGTCGCCGTGGGGTGCGATGGCGCCGAACACCTGGCTCTGGCTGCGGAAGTCGAGACGCACGACCCGGAAAGGAATCTGCGCTTCGTCGCTGTGGGAAAGGATTTTGAAGGATGGCGTGAAGCTGGGGTTCGCGATGACATAAGGTCCCAGCTCACCACCGTCGTGCGTCTTCGGCCAGTCCTGCTGCGACTTGCCGTCCACCGTCAGCACCAGCACAGGATGGTGCGCAGCCATATACGACGCCGGGTAGTTGCTGCGATAGCCGTCTGCGCATATGGCCACCATCATGTCCGCATCCGAACCCAACGCACTCTTCAGCTGTTCAAGAGGAACCCCACTGACGTGGGCGGGGACGGGAAAATTGGTGTCATCTGAGGTGGTGAAACTGACCTGGGGTAAATGGAGCAGATCCTGGTAGGAGATGAATTGTCCAGTGCCGATCTCCAGGTCTGTCGGGGCCTGCCGCGACGGATGCAAGAGTGGACTATGCGTTTCCGCGGCAAATAACAAAGTACCCGCGGCCAGGAGAGCGGCAACCACTCGTTTCATTGGCTCATACTAACAAGTGATATAGATTACCAACACATGAGTGCTGAGAATCAGCTGCTGGAGCTTGGAATTGCTCTGCCGGAACCCCCTGCGCCCGGAGGCAATTATGTTTCTGCGAAGGCTCAAGGAAATCTGCTCTATCTCGCGGGCGTTATTTCGACTGACGCCGGCGGGGTGATCACCGGCACGGTCGGAGCCAATCGCACTATTGCTGAGGGCTACGCCGCAGCCCGCGCCTGTACCTTGACCCAACTCGCGGTGCTGAAGCAAACTCTGGGTTCGCTCGACAAGGTACGGCAGATTGTCAGCGTGAATGGGTACGTGAATGCCGTTGCGGGTTTTCCCGATCCGCCCGCGGTCATCAACGGCGCTTCCGATTTGTTGGTGGCAGTCTTCGGCGACTCGGGCCGTCACGCGCGCGCCGCTATCGGAGTGAGCGCATTGCCGCGCAACGCGCTGGTTGAGCTGCAGATGATCGTGGCGGTATAAGGAGCCCCATGGCCGAACACCGGTTAACCGCAGAACCCACCCATTCGCGCTGGAACCGCGCCCTCGAACCCCGGCTGACAATCTCAGACGGGGATACGGTACACATGAGCTGCCTCGACGCCAGCGGCGGCCAGGTAAAACCAGGCGCCGGGGTGGAGGATTTTCTGGCCATCGATCGGGGCAGGATTCACGCCTTGACCGGCCCCATCCGGATCGACGGGGCCGAACCGGGCGATGTGCTCGAGGTTCAGGTTCTGCAAGTGGAGCATCTGGGCTGGGGCTGGTCGAGCGTGATCCCGGGGCTCGGTTTTCTGAAAGAGCAGTTTCGCGAGCCGTATCTTTTTCACTGGGCGCTGGACCCTGAGGTGAGCCGCTCCCTGGGACCGGCCGTGGTCCCACTGCGTCCCTTCTGCGGAGTGATGGGCGTTGCTCCGGCCGAAGACGGCGAGTTCAGAACCCGCCCCCCGGGCCCCTTCGGCGGCAACATGGACGTGCGCGAGCTTTGTACCGGCGCCACCCTTTACCTGCCGGTGCTGAACCCCGGCGCCTTGTTTTCCGCCGGAGACGCACACGCGGCCCAGGGTGATGGAGAAGTCTGCATTAACGGCATCGAGTGCCCGGCGGAAGTATCGCTGCGCTTCCGTGTGCACCGCCAGCAACCGCTCTCCGGCCCGATGCTCGAATCAGCGGAGTCACGATCGCCGGACGCACCTGCGGATGCATGGATTGTGGTCGAGTCGAACCCGGACGCAATGCAGGCAGCCCGCTCTGCCACGCTGCGTATGGTGGAGTTGCTGGTCGCCAGGTGGTCGTTTGCGCCCATCCACGCTTACCTGCTGTGCAGCGTGGCCATGAAACTGCGGATCAGCCAGGTGGTCAACGAACCAATGATTACGGTGAGCGCCGCCATGCCCAAATGCGTGCTGCCCACCAGGAAGATGTTTTGACCGTATGGTGATCAACGACCCTGAAACTGTTGCCGAGCTGCGCGAACTCTATCCCCGCTACGAGCAGGCCCTGGTCTCGAACGATGTCGAGACCCTCATCAGCATGTTCTGGGCATCTCCCTTTGTCGCGCGCTTTGGCCCGACCGAGAGTCTCTACGGGATCAGCGAGATTGAAGCCTTTCGCAAAGCGCGTTCCCCAGCCAACTTGGCGCGAACCATCAAACGGCAGGAGATTGTCGCGTTCGGCAAAGACTTTGCCAGCATCACGGTAGCCTTCGAGCGGGAAATCGAGGGCCATGTCGCTCGAGGCCGCCAGAGTCAGACCTGGGTCCGCCTTCCAGAGGGATGGCGCATCGTTTTTGCCCACGTTTCCATGCTTCCTTGACGCCCCTTTTCTGGTGCAGGACTGCTGATTGCATCTAAGCGCATTTTGCTTGGCTCCGTCATCGACTTTGGGCTATGCTCTTGTAACACCGCTCTTCTTCCCCGGTTGAGTTTTGGGCCGTCACCCTGTCGTGACCTTTCTGGTTGCACCGACCGCGTAGTCGCATAGAAAAAAACCTAGAGTTCGGTCCCCAGCTTCTCTCTCACGCGAGGCATGTCCAAGATGTATCCATTTTCAAAAAGACCGCTATTCGTCGTCCTGTTTTCAGTCGCCCTGTTGCAGCCCAAGCCAATGCAGGCCCAACAAACACTCGGTGGAATCACTGGGACGGTGATTGATCCATCAGGCAGCGCCATTCCCGATGTAGACGTAAAGGCCACATCGGAGGACACCGGACTCGAACGCACTGCGAAGAGCAACGCTCAGGGCACCTACGCGTTCAACGACCTCCCGATCGGCAAGTACACCGTCGTCTTCACACGGGATGGTTTTTCGTCCGAGCACTATCCGGGTATCCTGGTGCAGGCCGACCGCACCGTCTCGCTTCCGGCCCAGCTTAAAGTGGGCACGGTGGCGGACTCGGTGGAAGTCGATGTGAACCCTCTGCTCAACGCCGTCGACACCACCAATGGCTACGTACTCGATAAGTCGCAGATTGAAGCGATCCCACTGCCGACCGGCAGCTTCACCGGCGTCGCTATCCTCACCCCCGGGGTCAACGCCGAGCTGCCCGGTGGCACCGGTGTCAACTCCGGCTTGGGCAACGCCCCCATCTGGGCCAACGGCGAGCGCGATACCAGTAACAGCTTCCTGCTGAACGGTGTGGACGCCAGCAACCTGTTTAACGGCAAGAGCACCAGCCAAGTCGCGTCGGGACGCGTGGTCTCGAGCACTGGCAATGGCAACGACGGCGCCGGCGGCGTCATTCAGTCCAGCTCCTCGGTGTATCTCTCTATCGGTAACGCGCTTCCCACACCTGCCCCTGAAACCATCCAGGAGATCCGGGTCAACGCGTCGATGTACGACGCCCAACAAGGCTCAACCAGCGGTGCGCATATTGACCTCAGCACCAGCTCCGGCACCAACGACTACCACGGAAACTTATACTTGCATCGCGGCACCAACTGGCTCAACGCCGCGCCCTTCTTCTTCAATCAAGACGCTGATGTTCCGGCGAACATGAAGGTTCCCCAGCTGCACCGTTACATCCTCGGAGGAACCGTTGGCGGCCCCATTATCAAGGATAAGCTCTTCGGCTTTCTGGCCTATCAACACCTCCACGTCAGCGATGCCGAGATCGGCGACTCTTTTCTCGATGTGCCGGTTGGCCTGACTGACGATCGCAGCCCTTCCACTCTGGCCGCGATCACGAATACCGAATACGGGTCCTCGATCAGCAGCATCGACCCGGTCGCGCTTGCGTTGTTCAATGCCCCCGCAGTCAAAGGCGAGCCCGGCAAGTGGCTCATCCCCAATGCGCAGAACATCGGCCTAACGCCGACTCATTCAGATAACGCCTTCATTCCCGGGAGCAGCCTACTTTATCGGCGACCAGGCCGTAGCCAACCTCGACTACAACGCCACCAGCAAAGACACGCTCGCGCTCAAGTACTACTATCAGCACGACCCCACCATCGCTCCTTATGCATTTTCCAACGTTCCCGGCTTCACCCAACACCTCGACGCTGGAGCGCAGGTCTTTTCTATCAACAACACCTATCTGGTCAAGTCCAACCTCAGCACGCAGGAAACGCTGGGCTACATCCGGGAGAAGATCTACAGCACCAATGAGCAGGCCTTCGGGCCCTCGAATATCCCGGGAGGGAGCTATCCCAGTGCTTCGATCGACACCTTCGGGTCGACATACTTCCCCGGGGTTTCGATTGTGGATGTGCTGGGCAGCAATAAGATACCGGGGATCGGGGACTCGCTGAATATTGGTCCGAACGCCACTTCGCAGGGATCGAATACGGGCGTCTTCCAGAACCGTCTGCAGCCCTCCGGCAACGCCATCTGGACGCGCGGAAAACATACCATCGACTTCGGCGGCAGCTATAGCTTCACCCAGCTCAATACCAGGGACCGCCGTACCGACACGGGCAGTATTGCGACCGCGGATCTTAGCCAGTTCATGCAGGGGTTGGTCACCCCCAATTTCGACTTCAACGTCACCACCTTCCTGCAGGGGGATGCCAACCGTTACTACAGGGCCAACCAGATCGGACTGTTCCTGGAAGACAAATTCCAGGTGAAGCCAAACCTCACGTTTACTGCCGGCATCCGTTACGACTGGGACGGCGGCCTCACCGAGAAGTACGGACGCATTTTTAACTTCGATCCCTCGCTTTACACCTATCTCTCACCGACCGCCCCGCTGCCCAGCGGCGAGGCACCCGGAACCTTGGGTGGCAGCCAGAGCGGCTTCATCATCGCGGGCAACAATAAAAACGGAACTTCCGGCGTAAGCAGCACCACGCTCACCGGCCGTCAGTGGGGTATTGCTCCGCGTATCGGGGCAGCCTGGGAGCCTTCGAGGTTCAACAACAAGGTCGTAGTCCGGGCGGGCACGGGCATTTACTACGATCGCGGAGAGCTCTTCAGCTACTTCTCCCCAGGCTACGCCATCGGCGATGTTACAGGAGGGCCGTTCGGCGTCAATCAACAGGTCCCCTTCGTCACTGCCCAGAGCTGCCCAACCGCAAGCTACTATCAGAATTACATATTCACATGTGCCGGCGGCACTGCAGGCTCGCTGGAATTTCCTTACACCAACGTGCAGAACCCCCCACCAACCAACCCTAAAGCATCGGATTTCGCGGCTTACCTCCCCAACTCGGCGGCGATCATTAACGGAGCAGCGCCCGTCTCCCTCGGCGTCTACGACCGCCGAAACAAACTGCCCTACTCGATTAATTACACCCTCGACCTGCAGTGGCAGCCGCGCAACGATCTCGCCATCGAGCTCGGCTACGTGGGCAAGGTTGGACGCCACCAGGTGATTCCCGTTCCCTTCAATCAGCCCAACATTGCCTCACCCACGGCTCCGCTGCACTCGCAGAACTATTCTTATGGCTACACTCCGTTGAACGCCGATGGGAGCTATCTGCAACTGGGCGACGGCACCACCGCGCTGGTTAACTACGAAGGCGGCAACCTTGACCTTCGCGTTCCTTACATCGGTTACGCGGCCGAGTCCATCGACTACAAGGCGGCAGGCGTTTCCGCCTACAATGCCCTGCAAGCCCATATTGAGAAGCGGATGAGCCACGGCCTCCAGGTGGGCTTGTCCTACACCTACTCGCATGCCCTCGACGAGCAGAGCGCACTAGGCCTGTTCTACAACGGCAATAACCCGCTCAATTTGCGCGACGGCTACGCCTCCTCCGACTTCGACCGCACGCATGTGGTCAATTTCAACTACGTCTACCAACTGCCCGACTTCTACGGTAAGTACACGCTCGCCGGACGCTTCACCGACGGATGGTCGCTGGTCGGCTTGACCATCCTGCAGAGCGGCCAACCATACAGCGTCGTCGACTACACCGGCGCCGTCGGTAGCCTGTACTACAGCGTTTACGACGGCATTACCAATCCCATCGTGCCTTTGAACTACTCCGCCTGTTCCCCGAAGAAGGCAGAGACCGGTCACTCGGGTGCGTTTGGCATCAACTTTACTCCGGCTCTCAACCCGGCGTGTTTCAATGTGCCCGTTGTCACGTCGTCTAGCCCTAAGTATTCCGCAGTGCCTGCGGGTGATACCTTTGAGACCGACTTCACTACCGGGCAACGCAACATCTTCCGTCAGGCCGGTCAGAAGCGGGCCGACATATCGCTGGTCAAGATGACAAACATCACCGAACGAACCTCCCTGAAATACACCTTTGACGTCTACAACCTGACCAACACCACCAGCTTCGACATTCCCGGAAATGAAGTGTTTCAGAATCAGTACTACAACCAATTCCCATCCGTAGGCGAGACGGCTTCACCCACCGGATGCAACTCCGCAGGGCAACAGACCAACGAAAGCTTCTACAACTGCCCCAGCGGCCTTGGCTATGTAACCCATACCATCGGCAGCCCACGGCAGATACAGATGTCGTTGCAGTTGACGTTTTAAGGTCAGGATAGAGAACCCGACTCGGCCAAGTTCAGTATCTGCCGGGGTATCCCGGCGAAGTTCAGCCCCGAAATGAAGATGTTTGTGTCGGCCGTGACGCGGAGCACGCTAACGGATGCGATCGGACCGGACGGCGGCGATCTTCGACACCACGTCTTCAGGCTTCAGACCGCGTTCCCGAACGTTCCGCTCTCCAAATTCAAGAGTCTTGCTCCATTCCGAGCGGTTCAGACGAGTTTCCACGGCATCCCGGACGAACTCCTCCGGGGTAATCTCCTCTTCTGCAGCAGCTTGCTTGACCTTCTCAAGGAGTTGGCCGGGAAGTCCTATGCTCTCGGTCGCCATGGTCCTATTTTGCTCCTTTGAGCGAACGTGGCACGACCCATGGTCTCGTCAACGCAAACAGTATCCTCAGTGGCTCGATGCCATTGCCGTCGATCTGACGGCGTCCGTGCGCTCGTAGGCATCGGTACAGCCTTTCTGGTGCGCCTGATGAAGCCGTGACCTGCAATTTGCCGTGACGGGGGCCGGTAATTCGTGGTCAAACCACGAATTACCGATCTGTCTTTTTTTTGAGGCGGGATTTACTGTCCGAGGGCGGTGACGCTCGTCCGCGCAATTTGCCTGGTAGGACGCGGCTGTTCCGCAGTTTTGTGGTGCTGGTGCAGGGTTGCATCGCGCAGCTGCACATCGGAGTGAGGCTCTTGCCCAGCAAGTTCCATGGAATCACCCAGCGCGGGAGTGAGCCCGGCGAGATAGAGAAGCAGATCGTTGCTTCCGCGGAAAATGTCAGTTCCCGGATGTCTGCCGTCAGTGGCAGCGACAAATATGCCAATGTGGTGCCGGGGATTGAGCGCGATGTAGGTGGTGAAGCCGGCGCCGCCGCCGGTTTTCTCAATGATCATGGTTGGATCATCCGGTGGATTGAGGTGCACCCATCCGAGGCCGATGCCGTTGGGAACTCCGGCGCGCCCAAGGCCCTGAGTCCAGCGGAGTTCTGAGGATTGGATGTAGGCCGCAGTTGCGGCGGGATCCTGGTGGATGGGGACGCCAGGTAGATCGAGAAGGTATTGGAGCCAACGCGTCATGTCGTTCGCGGTCGAATACATGCCTCCCGACCCAGCAGCGGCCGTGGTATCGGTACAGCGACCCTGATTCCTGGCGCCGATGAGAAGGCGAGCGCACTCGCCGGGGGTGGGGCTCGCGGTCGTATCCCGCAGCCCAAGAGGTTTGGCGATTCGGTCTGCAAAGAGTTGCGGGTAGGTTTTGCCAGCAGCGACAGACAAGGCGTCGGCGAGCAGGTCGAAGCCGATGTTGGAATAGTGTGCGGCGGTTCCGGGAAGTGTGCGCAGACGAAAGCCCGGAAGCCATTGCCAGCGGAAGTTATAGTCGGGAAACGTGAAATGGCCGGCATCGCCCGCTGGATAGGCGATTTCACGGGGGAGACCAGCAGTGTGGGTGGCAAGATCGCGCAGGGTGATGGGGCGACCGCTCAGGCCACGAACCGTACGGTCGGGAACGGTGACATTGCTGGGGGCGAACTTCTGCAGGGGGTCGGAAAGGGATACGCGTCTGTCGGCGACCAGCTTCACCAGCAGGTCCGTGGTCATGATCTTGGACAACGAGCAAAGACGAATGAGGGAGTCAGCGTTGGGCTTCTGGTGGGAGCCAGGATAAGTCTGACCATAGCTTTGCACCCACCTCTCATTGTCGCGGACAACCACGACGACCATTCCTATGGAGCCGGTGCGGTGGAACAAGTCAGCCACGACGGGGTCGGCGGATTGGAGCTGAGGAAGAGGGGTGGTCTGGGCGTGCACCCTATGTACGGAGAGCGGCAGGAAGAGGATGAGGGCCGCAAGTAAGCGAACGAGGTGCATCCGCCGGTTGTCGTGATCCAGAGTGCGGACTACGGCTCCACGCAAAGCGGACGAAATCCCCATCGTCCATGCGGAAGCGAATGCGGGCAATTCCTCAGACATCCGTCGCGCTGTCGATGGAACCATGATCACCAAGAGTATTCCTCATATATATGAAAAACATGACTCTGAGTCCAGAAGATTCCGCAAAGAAGGGACCCGAGGGATTTGGTTTCGTGGGGTTTCGTGGGGTTTCTTCTGGGACGTGGACATAGGTGGTCTGATGGGACTGACGCCTTGCCGGGACTCGACTGGCGCAGGGCCGCGCTCGCAGGCAGGGTAGTCATAGGTTCAGTAGAGAAAAAAGGGCGAAAAGGATTAGCAGTTAAACTAGGATTTCGATGCCGAGGGGGTTCTGTCCGAGAATCCACTGGCGGAGATAGTTTACGTACCACCTAACGGTCGTACCCTTCAAAACGGTAGCCAGAGCGGGGGTCAATTGAGTGAGATTTCATGGGGCCAAGACCGTGAATGATGATAGATCGGCGTGAGGTGAGGCAGAACAAATGAACGTACCGGACTCTTTGGTTTCTCAGCCCGTGCTGTCACCTCTTACCCGTGCCGCGATCTTTCTGGTCGTCTGCATAAAGCCGGAGCGCGAGAGCCTCGCAACTGTGCGTTCTTTCTGCGGAGATATCGCCGGGCTGATTCGCGCGGTGGAGTTCCGTGACATCGAAGCCGGTCTGACTTGCGTTGTGGGGTTTGGTTCGGATGCGTGGGACAAACTCTTCGGGAGTCCGCGACCTGCTGAGCTGCATCCTTTTCGAGAGATTCGCTCCGGCGGGCGTCATGCTGTCTCCACACCTGGCGACATCTTGTTCCATGTCCGGGCCCAGCGCACGGACATCTGTTTCGAGTTGGTCACGCAGATCATGCAAAGCATCGGAGATGCCGTCTCGACAGTCGACGAGGTACAGGCGTTCCGCTATTTCGAGGACCGCGACGTCATCGGATTCGTCGACGGGACGGAAAACCCAAGAGGGAACGCCGCTTTTGAGGCTGCGCTTGTCGGCGATGAGGATATCGCCTTCGCGGGAGGCAGCTATGTCATGGTCCAAAAGTACCTGCACGATATGAAGGCATGGAATGCTCTTTCCACCGAGGCGCAGGAGCTCATCATCGGGCGCAGGAAACTGTCTGATATTGAATTGGACGATGCCGAGAAGCCAGTGTCGGCGCACAATGCTCTGACAGTTATCGAGGAAAACGGAAAAGAGGTCAAGATTCTGAGAGACAACATGCCATTCGGCCGGCCCGGCTACGATGAGTTTGGGACCTATTTCATCGGCTACAGCCGTACCCCGCGTATCACGGAGACGATGCTCGAGAATATGTTTGTAGGCCGTCCGCGGGGCAATTACGACCGGCTGCTCGATTTCAGCACGGCTGTCACGGGTAACTTGTTTTTCGCGCCATCCGCAACATTTCTCGAAAATATCGGCGACCCGGGAGCAGAGGCCGCGGCAGACCCCACCCCAGCGGCGAACTCCGCCCCTGTTGCCGCCTCGTCCGTGGACGACACATCACTTGGAATAGGATCACTCAAAGGAGCTGAGGATGAATAATCTCCATCGGGAGTTGGCGCCAATCTCGGACGCCGCATGGGCGCAGATTGAAGAGGAGACAAAGAGAACGCTCAAACGATATCTTGCCGGGAGGCGGGTGGTGGATGTTCCGTCCTCGGGAGGAATTGCTTTGCCCGGCGTTGCCACGGGTCACCTGCTACCGATTAAGCCTCCTGCCGAAGACATCATCGCGAATCAACGTGAAGTCAAGCCCCTGGTGGAACTGCGTGTGCCGTTTGAATTGTCCCGGCAGACGATCGATGACGTGGAGCGCGGTTCGGATGATTCCGATTGGCAACCCGCCAAAGACGCAGCAAAAAAGATGGCATTTGCTGAAGATCGAGCCATCTTCGATGGTTATCGCGAAGCGACTATCCAGGGCATTCGGGAGGGCACGAGCAATCCGGTCAAGCCCTTGCCCTCCGACGTGCGCGATTATCCGGATGCGGTTTCCCAGGCCCTGAGCCAATTGCGGCTGGTCGGTGTCAATGGACCTTATTCCGTTCTGCTAGGAGCCGATGAATATACAGAACTTGCAGAGGTCCGCGATCATGGGTATCCAGTGCTGGAGCACGTCAAGCGAATCGTCGATGGGAATATCGTCTGGGCCCCGGCCATCGCCGGCGCCTTCGTACTCACCACGCGGGGCGGCGACTTCGAACTCAATCTCGGACAGGATGTTTCCATCGGCTATCTTAGCCACACGGATTCTGCCGTTCGCCTCTATCTCCAGGAGACATTCACTTTCCGGGTCTTAACCGGTGAGGCGTCCGTCGTTCTTTCGCCATCCAAAACGACCCCGGCCTGATAGCCGGATCTTTGAAGGACCCGTCACCGAAACTTTCCGTCTGGTTACGACGCTGGGCGAAAGATCTCGAAGCAAAGCCCGGCCGTATTTCCGGTTGTGCCCACCGGAATCGCGAGTACGCTGCTTGCCAGGCCTGGCAGGGAGAACATATTTTTGTTAATTGCGTTGTCAATGCCCTGCGGATTTCCGTTGAATACAGAATTCAGTGCGTCCAGCAGAGCGGTATAAACCGCGCTAAAGTTCTGGCAGGTTTGGAAGTCGCTGGCGGAAAGAAGAGTCTGCATGACCGCGAGGCTTGGATCGGGAAACATGTTAAAGATGCCGGATGGGGTGGCGTCGAACGTCACCTTTGGCCCGGAAAAGTCATAGGTGTTGCCGCTGACGGCGATCGACCGGCCCATAATGATCTGGGCAAAACGGTAGAAGTGTGCGGCTGTCTCGTTGGGATCCAGGGGATCGATTTCTATCGGGCTGGCGGACGACCCCTCGCCCTGATCGACAATGATGTTAAGCGCGGCCACGGCCGAGCTGATGTCCGTTATGGCGGCGGGCAGCTGGGGTGAGGTGAAAAAGACCTCAACCACCTGGTTCATTTGATTAGGCGAAGTGGGGTCGGGGTTAATTGAGTTAGCGGGAAGCTTTGGGAGCTGATCAATAATCGCCCGATAAAAATCACCAATGGATTGGAACTGCCCCGGCTGCGGTGGCGGCTGAGGCTGGAGAGGGATCTTGGCCGGCCCTGACGGTTGGATAATCACGTCCGGCTCCTCAATGCGCATATAGGTGTTCAAGACAGTATTCGCCGAGAACGGAAGCATGTGAACGATCAAGCCATCATCGGTATCATCAGAAAGAGGGCCTGGATAAGTGGGAACGACGTCCTGCGTATTCATCACCGGCTTGCCGCCCAACGCGATCAGCGTATTGGCCGCTATGCACATGTGCAGCATCTCCTCGTTCACCACAGAAGTCATGATCTCGGCCACAGCGGCGTTGGCGCCGGTGCTTTCCTTGAGCGTAAAAAGTCCGGCCAGGTAGACGGGAATTGTCGAAAGCTCAAGGCTGACGGCCGATTGCAGCGCTGGATAAAGGTCTTGTGCGGTGACGGCACTTTGCACCGCCTCGATCATGGACTTCTTGATTCTGATCATGGTTCCGCGCTTTCCGTTTGTTCGAGAGAATGGCAGGGGCCATATCACGATAGTGACGGCGGATCATAAAACGTTTCATGGAACGTCCTTTCACGCGTAAACAAAGTTGACGGCCTCTCGGTCACCGGGTTTGCAACTCTTAGCTATGACTCCTGGACCCTGGAAGACAGTAGTCGATACTCTACACTCTCGAAGGTTCGTTCATATCCAAGAGCCCAGACTCAAACAGATCCATAATTAAAGGATGGCCAATTTGGCCAAAGCCAAAAAACGGCAGTAGTAGGTGTCGATTGCCGCGCGCCTTAAAAACCCTGGGGCAAATCAACTCCCATTCCACACCAAGGAGATCCCCGAACTCCTTCTTTCTGCTCCCGTAGCAAATCACAAGAGAATGACGGTTCCCTTTGATCAGAGCACGCAATACGTTTTTTCGCTCTCCCATTCTTCGGTCAAGCTCAGGGTCTCTCTTTCTAAAGAAATCGATCCACTGTTTATCCTTTCCGTTTGCTGCGGGGATCGGCGATATCTCCGTGAGGAACGTCTGTCCGATCTTATCGTTAGAACGCCCAAGCCGCATCTTCACGTAGTCTTTTGCAGCGTCGAGATTAGAGCAGCAATCGCTGTGCCCACTGCAAGCGCGCATAATCTTGCTCATGTATTGCCATACCTGAGTCTTCGGTGGGCTTTTATCCCAATCTATCGGAGCGCCTTTCTCCCACAAGCGCGAATGATGAGCATGCCGGAGATCCATTATGGTCTCAAAGCTCGCCCTAGCCTTCAGATTCCTGACGGCCTCAGAAGAACTCATGTCGCCTAGTCCCTCCTCTATCCCAACGAACCAAACAGGAGCATTGGGCCGCCCATACCCAATAAAGCCGACAATTCTGTTGATCTCCACTATAGATAGATCGAGTTGGGGCTCATCCATTCAGTTCTCGGTCCGCCTTGGAAAATCGATGATTGTGAAAGTTACGGCGAAGCATACCTATTACAATGATTTCATTCCGATGGAGATAAGTATCCTGTCGCACAACTGTCCGGTTAGATCTCGAAAAGAATCAGCTGGTTAGGGTGGCATGCTGGATCTGAGAGTAAAAAGGGATGCTGCAACGCGCATGAAATCTCGGTTTTCTCGAAGATCGAGACCGACAGAATCTGTAGACAGGTATAGAGTGAAGCGTTGAGCTTGAGCTCTTTCTTGACGATGGCGATTAAGACATAGGTGGCAATAGCGCACCAGCTTTGAGTCTTCACTGCGTTTTCGCTGGTGGCCAAGAATCGTTTGATTCGCAGGTGCTGTTTGATCCATTTGAAGAACAATTCGACTTGCCAGCGGCTCTTGTAGAGCGCAGCAATCGTTAGCGCGGGCAAAGCGGTGTTATTAGTTAGAAAGACCAGCGTCTTGCCGGAGTCGGGGTCCTTGAAGCGAATGCGGCGTATCTGCTCAGGATATTTTTTGCTGGTTTTGCGATCGTTAAGCATGACCCGCTGGTCGCAGATGACTCCGATGTTGCGGTCTGCAACGGCGGAGTAGACACGTCTTGCATTCATCGCCGACCTGGCGCGTGTAACAAAGAAGGCCCCCGCTTGGTGAATCGCGAAGAGACGCCTGAAGTCCAGGTAGCCCCGATCCATCACATAAAAACTGCCAGCTTCTATCGGCAGAATATCCAGCACGTTAACTTCATTCAGCTTGCCACCACTGATGTAAAGGAAAGCAGGAATAGCGCCGCGCAGATCCAGTAGGGCGTGCAGCTTGATGGCAGCGCGGTTAGCGCGAAACGGCGCCCATTCAAATAAGCTTAGGCACAAGTCGACTGTGGTCGCATCAAGCGCGTAGATAGTAGCGTCGATATCGAGCAGCGGATCCTCGGCATACAGCGCACGCGCGCGGCTAATTAAGCGCTGCGCCAATGCCTGATAAATGCGCCAATCACGAATGTTGAGCGCATCGGCTAGCGTGGAGCGAGCAGGCGGCTGCGCCAGCCCCATGTGAAACAGCTTCGTCTGATTAGCCGCCAGGCAAACCTCGATATCACGTAGTGACTCGCGCCATGTAAGTTGGGAAAACGCCAGTATTCGAAACAAGTCAGCACAGCTCAGCGTGCGTACACCGCAGTCGCCCTTATGCTTTGCAATGATGCGGCCGAACGTCTTCCACGGGACAAACTCCATCACCTGCGCAAATAGCGTCTTGCCTGCGTTCATGCCACCCTCCGGGTCGGTGAAACCCGGAAGCACCGCAAGACCGCATCGTCCGTTTCAAATCGTGGACACCACCGAATCGTCAGAAACCATACTCAATAATGGACTTGTCGGCCCTCAATAGCCAACCAACCGGACAGTTGTGATCCTGTCGCCCTATCTCTTCCTTCTGTAAATAAACCGAGAAGAGACTTCCTATGGTATTTCTCCCGGCGCATTCTGAAGGTAAAGCTCGTGGAGTTTGGCCTGGAGGAGCTTCTTGTCGGGTAATTGCGTCTGGTACTCGGCGATCAGGGCTGGGGACAAGGTGCGGCTCAGGGCATACTCCACGACCTCATCATTCTTACTGGCGCAAAGCAGCACGCCGATCGACGGACGTTCGTGAGGTTTGCGCACATCCCGATCCAGGGCTTCTAAATGGAACGCGAGTTTTCCAAGATACTCCGGCTCGAATCGGCCTACCTTGAGTTCAATTGCCACTAAGCTGCTCAGTCCCCGGTGGAAGAACAGCAGGTCGAGCGCAAAGTCCTGCCCGCCTACCTGTAACGGATACTCCGATCCGACAAAACAAAAGTCCCGCCCCAATTCGATGAGAAAATCCCTCAACTTGTCCAACAGGCCGCGATGTAGGTCCGCCTCCGCATGGGCACGCGGTAAACCAAGAAATTCCACGGTGTAGGCGTCCCGGAAAACACTCAAAGCGTCAGGATACATTTGTGTCACCACTGGGGACCACTTTTGGCGGACTGAGGACGACACGCTCAAACAGGGCAGTCTTGAACTGGCGTTCCAGTTCACGTTTGCTCCACCTCTCCCGGATGGCAAGGCGGAGATAGAACTCTCTCTCTTCCTGGCGTTTGCTCTGTCCGAGGATGATGAGATGATGCGACCACGGCAATTGTGCCACCAGTGGCGACACTTTTTGGTCTTCCCGGTAAGCCTCGTAAAACTGCCTCATTCTGAACAAGTTCCGGCGAGTGAATCCACGCAAACCAGGCTCCGTTTTTGCGATGAACTGCGCCAGCCGGTCCACCACCGCATCGCCCCACTCCGCAGCTTCGATCTTGCGGCTGATGATCTCTCCCACTTTCCAGTACAACTCAATCAGCACGGTATTGACATCCCGAAGGGCGCGCTCACGGGAGGCGGAAATGAGCTTGACCACTTCGGAGAAGGTCGCTTCGTCTTTTGCCGTTGATCGAAGAACAGGCCGTTTGGATTTGGATGGCAAGGTCATTCGTTCCGTACTCCCATCATAGCCAAAACACCGATACGAAACCCTTCAGCAACAGCCATGTTAGAGGGAAGGCACACCTTCCCTCGGGATGAGCTACGGCGGTTGGCTGTCGAAAGTATGGTATGTTCCCCCGGATCTCGATGTATCTGCCCGCTAAAAATGTAGAAATTTCACGTACGGGCTGCCCGTACCCTTCAAGGGCCGCCCCGTTGCTTCCAAAGTTGACGGAGCCGAGTTCGCGTCCGCTGGTGTTTACCAGCTATGGTTTGCCTTCGACGGAACTGGCTGGGTCGTAGTATTCGCGCCAGGATGCGATCTTGCCCCCTACAAGGTCCACGATGATCGCGTCGTGTGAGGTGCCTCGCTTGCCGTCCTTTTTTCGGGTCACCGCCCAATCCCACTCGATGGCTAGCTTCTTGCCGTCGGGGGAGGCGAAGACGTTTTTTATGGTCACGTGGAGATCATCGAAATCCTTGAAATAGTCCTTCATCGAAGCGGACATTTCGGCGGCGGGGGTGTTGCCTTCGGGAGAGATCAAGACTGCGGTGGGAAGCCAGTCAGAAGCGGCGAGCGTGAAGTCCTGCTTCTCCCAGGCTCTGGCCTGACGCTCGACCAACTGCCGGGCCGCGGTTTGCTGGGCCAAGCCGAGCGCGGCGGTGAACAGCAGGGCTAGCAATAAGAAGTTCTTGGTCCGCTTCACTTTCTGGGTTTCCTTTCTTTAGCGCGTGATGGTGACCTGCAGGTGCACCGGTGCCGCAGCGTGAAACTTTTCCTGCAGTTCCTCCGGGCTCGAGAAGTGCTTGCCTTCCACGTGGCGCGCAGGCAGATCGAAGACAAGCGGCGACGCAGCGAAGGGATAGGGCGCGAGGCGAAAGTGACGCTCCCCCAGCGACGCAACCGCCACCCGGCTCTCCCGGCCATCGCGCAGAGGCAACGGGTGCAACAGATCCGAGGGTTTTGCATAGTCAACACAACTCAACAGCGACAAGTTGTCCATCGCCTGCAGCAGATGGAAGTGATGGTCAACCCAGGCCAGCGAGATCTCTTCCGCCGCGAGCCGTGCCTTGAGTTGCTGCTGAAATTGCAATTGCCGGTCGAGAAATGCGTCGAGCAGCGGCAACTGGTCGGGTTGGATTGTGGTGCGATCGGCGCGCGCGGTCAGCAGGTTGTAGGTGTGCATCGAGACCAGGAGGGCGGCATAGGGATCGGCTTCGGCCACCATATGCACAGCCCGCTCGCGCACGGCCAGGTAGTCCGCCAGGTCGATCTCTTCAAAGGCGGAATACTTCCCTACCAGCTCCACGGAAAACGCGCTGGGTTTTCCCTGGCGTGTAATTTGCGGCTGTTGATCGCGCGCCGCCCAGCCATCGTCGTGGCTGCTAACGCCGCGCAATACCCGCTCCCGCGGCTCCGGCGCGAGGAACAGATCGTTGCCCCATTGCGCGGCGAAGGCCCCCGCCAATTGCGCGTGGTCGACGTGCGTTACCAGCCACCAGCCGGTTTCCGATTCCAAACGAAGCATGGTTCGAGTCCCCTTTTTCATCCGTCATTATTCGTCAGTGATGGTGCGCGCTGATTCATGCCAATTGTGCAGGAAATACCACTCCAGAAACATGACCAGGAAAAAGAAAGCGAAGCCCAGCACGGTCGCAGCCAATACCAGGGCGAAGAGGTAATCCGTTTGCAGCTGGGCACTGGCATACAGGATAGAGTAGCCGAGGCCGCCTTCGCCCACTCTGCTGGAACCGGCGAACAGTTCGCCGGTGATGGCGCCAATGACGGAGATGCCGGCGGCAATACGGATACCGACAAACAGCGAAGGCACGGCATGCGGCAGGCGAAGCCGGGTGAGGATCTGTAGCCGGGAAGCATTGTGCATCAGGAAGAGATGAATCAGATTAGGCTCCACGCTGATGAGTCCCTGGGTGGTGTTGGCGATAATCGGCGCCAGGCAGATGATGAAGGCCACCAGCGTGACCGACAGAGTGCCCGGGCCCACCCACATGAGGATCAGCGGAGCCACGGCCACGATCGGAACCGTCTGCAGCAGGATGGTGTAGGGGTAGAGCATACGCCGTATCCAGCGAGACTGGGCAAAGACTAACGCGATCAGCACCCCAACAACAATACTGGCTATCAGGCCGCCCGCTGCCTCCTCAGAGCTGATAGCAAGGGAGGCCATCAGCGATGGGAAGCGGGCGACGACTGCCCGGCCCACGGCAAAAGGCGGGGGCAACATGTAGGGAGGCAGATGCAGAAGCAGGCACAGCCCCTGCCACAACAGCAGCAGCGCGGCAAAGACGGCTAACGCGTTGAGCAACGTGACGGCGTACTTCTTCATGCGCTGTGCACTCCACGAAGGGCGCGCGAAACTTCGGTCACGAAGGATTCAAACTCTGGGCTCTCGCGAGTCGCGCTGGTCCGGGGAAAAGGCAGGTTATTCATTATTTCCTGGCCGATGCGGCCGGGCGAAGGCGCCAGGACAATAATGCGGGTGGAAAGAAACACTGCTTCGGCTACAGAATGGGTGACAAAGACGGCCGTCCACTTCTGTTCTGCCCGTAGGCGAAGCAGCTCCTCATTGAGACGATCGCGGGTCATCTCGTCGAGCGCACCGAAGGGTTCGTCCATAAGCAACAGCCGCGGTTTGGTGGCGAGGGCGCGGGCGACGGACACGCGCATCTTCATCCCGCCGGAGAGCTGGCGTGGGTAGGCGCGCGCAACGTGGGTGAGTCCTACCAACTCGAGCAGCGACTGCACTTTCTGTTTGCGGACTTCGCGGCTGATGTGCTCCAGCTCTAATCCCAGGCCTACGTTGCTGGTAACCGAGCGCCAGGGCAACAGGGTCGCATCCTGAAAAATGTAGGAGACTGTCTCGCGGGCATTGACGGGGGTCATGCCGTCGACCAGGATGGTTCCCGAGGTCGCACTGGTAAGGCCGGAGATCAGCTTGAGCAAGGTGGACTTGCCGCAACCGGAAGGACCGATCAGACTGACAAATTCGCCCTTGGCAATGGCGAGGTCGATTTGCTGCAACACGGGCGGACTGCTGCCGTAACTCTTGCTTACGCCGGAGAGGGTGACTTGCGGGACTTGCAATTCTGCACTCATGCGGTGACCGCCAGGGGCAGTTCGAGGCGGGAGGGATGCTCCGCATCATGCAGCACCATCTGGGTGGAGCGCTGCCAGTGCCACGAATCCGCAAGCCAGGCCGGCACGCCGGTCGATGGATTGCGGTCGTATAAGGGGAAGGCGCTGCTGGCTACCTCGAGGCGAATCGCATCGCCGGCGGCAAAGACACAGGAGGTTGGCTCAAGCTCGATTTGCCAACAGTGGATGGCATCTGCGATGTAGCCGGATTCACGAAAGAGATAGGCAGAGCGGGCGATGCCGATGCAGACAAAGTCAGCCTGACCGCCGGGGCGAAGCCTTACCAACTTGGCGGTAAAGTCGGCGTGGGCGGCGGAGGTGATGGCGTAGAGGGTGAGCCGCGGGGATCCGAACAGGTGCAGCGGCGCAGTCAACGGAGACGTAGTGTAGACCAGCAGGTTGTTGCCTAATTCCATCTGGGCCTGATTGATGGGACCGCTGAGCGCGGCTGCACCGCCAGGCGCGAGGACGGGGACCTCCGGATCGTAGACGAAAACATCGCGCGGTTGGGCAGAAGCCGGAGGTGAGTTGGAGAGTACGCCATCTCCCTTGCGCGAATCGGCCCGGCCACCGCTATGCAGGTAAAGGGAAAGGCACTCTTCCGGAAAGCTCTGCGCATCGAACCATCGATTGGCGCCCAAGGCGAAGTGGCGGATGCGCGGCTCGCGCGCAAACTCACCGCTATCCTTCAGCCAATGGTTAAACCAACGTAAGAGCAGCGAGTCGGTATCTAGCAACGCTTCGGGACCGAGGTTTTGCTCGCCTACCAGTTCGCCCCACGGAATGTGAACCCAGGGACCCGCGACCAGATATTGGTGTTCCGCATGCGCGGCCATCGCCAGGAAGCCGTCTACGCTGCCCGACAGGTAAGTGTCGAACCAGCCGGAGATGTGCAGCGCGGGCACTGTAATCCGGGGCAGAGATTGGCTCACATCCAGAGCGGACCAGTAAGGGCCGGGTAGATCGTGCGTGAACCAGTCGCGCACGTAGGAAGGCATTCCCTCATGCTGGAGCTGAGGGTGCAATCCATAGGGTGTGATGAGCGGTTGACTGCGCAGATCGGCCCAGGCTTTTTCCAGGCCGTCGCTGGCGGCACGGAGTTTGCGCCGCCGGGCATCGGCTTTCAACATTTGCAGTCCCCAGCCCAGGCTTGAGGCCAACCGCAGCGCGCCCTGGCGATAGAACCAGCCATGATAGAGATCGCAGGCGGTCTGCGCAGGTGCGATGCAGACCAGGCCTTCCGGCTGTTCGGCCGCAGCGAGCAATTGGGTCATGCCCTGGTAGGAGAAGCCGTACATACCAACTTTGCCGTTGGACTCACTGCGCGTGCGCAGCCAGCGGATGGTCTCCGCTCCGTCGCGTCCCTCGCTGCGAAAGGGATAAAAGTCACCTTCGGAATCGCCGCGTCCGCGCACATCCTGGATGACGACGTTGTAGCCGTGAGCGGCAAACCAGACCGGGTGAGCGTAGACCACCGTCGACGCAATATCCCTGCCGTAAGGCTGACGCATGAGCAGGGTGGGGTGGGGTCCTGGATCCGGTGGGTAGTAGTGATCGGAGACCAGGACGACGCCGTCAGACATGGTGCAGTGCAGGGAGCGTTCAAGACGGACGCCGGAGCCGCAGTTGATCATTGTGTTCTTGACTCCTGGCTCATCGTCCCTCAGGGGCTAAAGCCCAGATTTTTATTGGGCGTTTATGGCCCGACTAAAGTCGTGCCCTGATACAAAGCCCAGTTCTTTCCGCAACCTGTAAAGCCGGTACAGCACAGCCCTAGCATTGCCAGCGCTAAAGCGCATGATCGAGTCGAGACTGTTTCCGGAGCGCTGAAGCGCTCCATCCCCCGCATAAATGCGGGGGCTCCCACCACGAATCCTGAAGTTTGCAGTTCTCGCGCACACTCTGAAGCCCTCAACGTTTCACGCATTGCGGCCACTCGTGCCGTGATACAAAGCTGTTGGTCGTAGCAGCAGAAGCTATGGTGGGGCTCCGCCCATCTATATCGGCCCATGTATCCGGATTTACTGCCACGGGGCGCCACCAACATCCGCGTGTGCGGCTTTCATTAAGGAAAGCCGCATGAAGTTCGCCGACGCCAGAAAGCTCGACAGGAAATCCGGAGTACGCTGGGGCGAATATGGGGCACCCGTCCAGTTCTTCTGCTTACGAGTTCTTCTGCTAAACAAAATTTTCCGCTCAGGGTTTATGCCAGTTCTCGTAGGCGGCCATCGCGGTCAAGGCGGCGGCAAGTTTTTTCGATGCTTCTTCAATCCAGAGGGTTCCCTTCTCTGCGCTGGCAGGGTTGGGATCTCCCATGACTCCGCTGGGCGCAATGTCGCGGGTGAGCCAGGCGAAGGTGGCGGGGGCATTCTCCGGACGCAACAGCTCGGGCTTGGCGATGTCCGCAATGTAGTTCACGGTGTACTCATTCGTGTGGACCAGTTGCGGTATGGCGCTCAACAAAAATGCGGTTTCTACTTCGCCCGCGTGGAAGCCATAGGTCCGTTCCTGGTCGCCTAACCCAGCGAAGGTCGCGCCGGCGGAACCGAAAAGAGAGAACACACGCAAGCCAAACTCCGCCCGCAGATCGCGCGCCATTACGTCCACCAGCGAGGAGTTGCCCCCATGGGTGTTGTAGAGCACCAGCTTCTTAAAGCCGGAGGCAGCAATGCTGGCGCCCAGATCGCGCACCACGGCCATGAAGGTTGAAGCTGAGACAGAGAGCGTCCCGGGGAAACCAATATGCTCATTGCTCTTGCCGTAACAGATTGCGGGCAGCGCATAAACCGATATCTCCTGCGGCAGCCGTGCCAGCGCAGCGCCGAGAAGAATGCTGTTAATCAGGGTGTCGGTAGCCAGCGGAAGATGTTGACCGTGCTGCTCGATGGCCGCCGTGGGCAATACCAAAACTGTCGTCTCCCGGGAAAGGGCGTCCACCTGCTTCCAGGTGAGATAGGCAAAGTTGCGGGCATCCGGAATCCAGCTCTTCACGATAGGGGCGCTCCGACGGAGTGCCGTTCGAAAGTCACCATCTTCCCCGGATTCAAAAGTCCCTTGGTGTCGTACTTATGTTTGGCCAGCAACTGCAGGTTGTCGCTACGATAGCGGCCTCCGCCCTCAACGTTATTCACGTGGGGGTTGGCGACGCTCACTCCGATCTCGCGACAGTAGTTGATCATTTCGTTCAGTCGTTCCTCGGTGGTAAAGCGGACCACAGGAATGGACCCCGGGGCCACCACCCCCTGGGCGTTCTTGATGAACTCGAGGTGCAATAAAAATTCGTCGCCGAATCGCTGCTTGAGCCTGGCAAACTGGCTGCGCGCGTTCACCGCGTCGAAGCCACATTGCAGGTAGGTGTACTCAGGATCCGACTTCATCGCCCAGAGCGTGGTGTGGTTCCAGGTGTAGTCGGAAAGCAAGGGCACGGTGCGCAGGCCGTTGTAGGGAGCGGAGAAAGTGACCACGCCTCCGGCTTCGCGGGCGGCTGTTTCCAGGCTGGTCCGCTGATCCTCAGCGATCATAAAAAATATCAGCGCCTTGCCCGCAGGCGCCAGAGTGTGCACGGGGCTGAAAAACGAGGGAATAGGCCACTCGAAGGGAGTAACCAGCCGCTTGGTCCATGCTTCAGAAGCAGCGATTCGCTCGCTGAAATCAAAGGCCTGGTCGAAGGTGTCGAAAGCGACGGCACACTGCCCCCAATCCACGCTGGGCGTTAGCGCAAGCCAGATGCGGGTGATAATGCCATTCGTGCCCCAGGCATGGAGGATTTCGTGAACGGCTTCTCCCTGGTGATGGACGACACGGGGTGGATCCTCCATGGTGACCACATCGATGGCGCGCACCGTGCCGAAGTCTCGCAGACCGCCATGCGCCACGGAGCCAATGCCTCCTGAACCACCGCCCAGAAAGCCTCCGACAGACGCTTTGACCACGGTGGACGGATAACAGCGAAGTTCCCATCCCACCTTGCGGGCCTCGCCCTCCAGCACGCCGAGGCGCACACCGGGCTGGCAAACGGCGACTCCATCGGCGCCGATCGATTCAATCTGATCCATGCGAGAGAGGTCGAGCAGCACTCCCCCGTGCAGCGGTACCGCCTGGCCGTAGTTCCCTGTTCCCGCGCCCCGCGCCGTGACCGGAATATCGTTGGCATAGCAGTAACCCAGCACATGCTGAATTTCCGTCACCGTCAGTGGATGAACAACGACGTCGGCGATTTTGCCATCGAGCTGCTTGCGCAGCACCGGCGAGTACCAGTAGAAATCGCGCGACAGGCGGTTCACCACCTGGGGAACGGTCGACACCCGCGCAGGATCGCCCACCATCGAGGCCAGAGACACTTCAAGCGGCGTTGTCATGCAGTCTCCTTGCGGGTACCCCAGGTGGCGAAGGCCGCCTGCATCCGCGGGTCGTTAAACAGGGCGTTGCAGAGTTCACGCAGGAAGGGCCCGATTACGATGCATCGCATGTCGCTGCGCCGAGCAAGCTCGGCGGCCGGAATCTGAATCTGGCGGCAATATCGATTGGCATCCTCAATGGTTGCCCCGTAGACCACCCGGTCGAGACCTGCCCAAAGGGCGTTGGCCATGCACATAGGACAAGGTTCGCAGGTGGAATAAAGTGTATATCCGCGCAGGGAATAGCTCTTGCGTTTTTTGCATGCCAGGCGGACGGTGCGCAGCTCGGCGTGGGCAGAGGGGTCGTTTTCGACGGCGACGGCATTGCGCCCCTGCATGAGCATTTCTCCGCTTTGGGTGTCGACGATCAGAGCGCCGAAGGGCACCGGCCGGGGAGTGCGGAAACTAAGCGCGGTGAATTTGACCAGCGCTGTGAGGTGGGTTTCATCCGCCGCGGTAGCGTCGTGGATGATGGATTGTTCAACGTTCATGGGGCAGTTTAAATCATTTTCGCTGCGGGTTGGGTGCGTGGTATACACGAATCGAGATGTCTCCTTTGACGGAAAACCAAGCGCGGGAACCGTTTGTGCTGGCGCAGGAAGCGTTTGCGCGCGCCAATAGCAATGCAGGCCGGAACGTGTATCTGGCCATGGATCAGGAACGCACGCTGGCGGAAGCACAGGCTCTCCATGCGCGCTTTCCGCAGCCGGGGCAACGGCCGCCGCTCTTCGGAGTACCCGTGGCTGTCAAGGATTGCTTCGACGTCGCGGGCTACCCCACCACCTGCGGCTCCCGCTTCTATGCGGAAAAAAACGGTATCGCGCGCGCCGACTCAGCTGTAGCCGCGCGGCTACGCCAGGCGGGCGCCGTGATCATGGGCAAGACCCATCTGCATCAACTGGCCTACGGCATCACCGGGGAGAACAGCGAGTACGGCAACTGCGTCCAGCCACGCGATCAAAAGCTGCTCACCGGGGGCTCGTCCAGCGGCAGCGCTGCCAGCGTGCAGGAGGGCTCGGCAGTGGCCGCGATCGGCACCGACACCGGGGGCTCCATCCGGGTGCCGGCGGCGCTCTGCGGGTTGGCCGGCTACCGCTCAACCCTCGGCCTCGGTGGCGCCCAGATTTGGGAAGGTGGAGTGCATCTTGCGGTCTCGTTTGACACCGTGGGATGGCTCTTCCGCGACCTGCGCGATGGGCCTGTGCTGGCGGCTGCATTGTTTGACCTGCCACAGGTCGCGGCGCCGCAAGGCGTAACCATCGCAGCCGTGGGCGAATCTTTCCTGCACGATTGCGAGCCGGCGGTGCTGGAGGTTTACCGTGGCTGGCAAGAAAAACTGCGTGGGGCCGGTGCTCAGATCAAGATTTTCGAGCCCGATTTCTGGGCGGACTCGCGGGAGATTTTCCTGGGCATTCAGGGACACGAAGCGTCCGAGCTTCATCGCGGGAACTATGAGCATTTTGAGCGGCCGATCGCGGAGCGGCTGGCCTGGGGTGAATCCCTCTCCGCCACGACGGTCGAGGGTCTGCGCCAACGCCATGCGGCATTCCGCGACCACATGGATCGTCTGCTCGAAGCGCATGACTTTCTGATACTGCCCTGTGCTCCCATGAGCGCACTCCCAGCAGGCGCCGATCACTCAGCCACGCGGCAGAAGATTCTGCGCTATACCACGCCGGCCAGCCTGGCTGGTACACCCGCAGTCACGCTGGCAGCACCTGGGGGCGGAGTCCAGCTGATTGCTGCGCGAGGCAGCGACGCCCGCCTGCTCGCTTTCGCGGCCAGCCTGGGGGAAAGATAGTGACTTTTCGAACCATCAGCGTCTGCTTAATTGGCATTTGCCTGTTGATCGGGGGCTGCCGAAAGCAGAGCGTACCGAGCGGGCTCACACCAGTAAAGCTTCAAACCGACTGGTATCCTCAGCCGGAACATGGCGGCTTTTATGACGCGCTCATTCGTGGCTATTACAAAGACGAAGGTCTGGACGTAACCATTGCTCCCGGCGGGCCTTATGTGAGCACCGATCAGGAAGTCTCCGTCGGCGACGCGCAGTTCGCCATGGGATCCTCCGATCACACTCTGCAGGTGATCGGCAATGGCCTGCCGCTGGTAGCGGTGGCTGCGACCATGCAACACGACCCCCAGGCCTTGATGGTGCATCAGGATTCACCCGTCCATAGCTTTGGGGATCTGGACGGCCACGCGGTCGCGATCAGGTTCGGCGCTTCGACCTGGTTTGAGTTTCTGGTCAAGCGTTACCAACTCAAGAATGTCCGCGAGATTCCGGCAACCTACAGCGTCGCCAACTTTCTTCAGGACCCGGGTTACATTCAGCAGATCTTTGTCACCTCCGAACCTTTCTTCGCCCGTCAATCCGGAGTGCCGGTGCGCACTTTGCTCATCAGCGAAGCGGGCTACGACCCTTACCGTGTCTTCTTAACCTCCCGCTCCTTTCTGCAACAGCATCCGGAAGTAGTGGCTAAGTTCGTGCGGGCTTCCCTACGCGGCTGGCGCGATTACCTGATTCACCCGGATGACATCAATGCGGCCATCGCCAAGCTCAACCCGGCGATGAGCGTGCCGCAGATGAAGTTCAGCTACGAGGGGTTGAGGGACCAACACTTCATCACCGGTGACGCTCCCAACGGGGCTGACCTGGGCCGGTTCGATCCGGCCCGCTGGACAAGCATGTACCAGCAACTTCTGGACCTGAAGGTGATCCAGAAGCCGTTCGATCCGTCTACTGCGTATACGCTGCAGTTCATGCCCAAAGGCAATTAGCCACGGGCCTTGAGCTTAAGTGCCCACAGGGGGCCCGAAGCTTGAGGTTTGGCGCTGTGGTATCCCACATCTCGCAAAACGAGCGAGATACCCCGACTTTCCTGCACGCAGCACTGGACATGACCGCGTATGCGCCTTTCTTTAAGGAAAGGCGGATGAAGTGCGCGGAACCCAATAAGCTTCACAGGAAATCGGGGATGTGGGGCGCACCCCCCGTGGCTCAAACAGATTTTTGAACGACGGAATTCCCCGCCCGTTTCCGTGGTTAGGACAGGTTCTTTCGTTTTGGGATTCCCCATCCCGCTATCAGCAGTAGCAGGATGTAAATGACTTGCATCGCTAATCGCACTGGCACGCTCGGCATGTGCAATCCGCCGACGGTTTGATTGGCGGCGTACACGTTGGCGGGAAAGATGGCGATCATGAACACTGCCAGACAAGCGGAAGCTGCGCGCGTGAACGCGGGGAGCAACAGGCCGACCGCTCCGGCGAGCTCCATCACTCCACTCACCAAAACCAGCTGGGGACGGTAGGGAAAGCAGGGCGGAATGATGGTCGCTAACAATCCGGTTCGGGCGAAATGCAGAACTCCGGAAGCGAGCAGGGGCAGCGCGACCACCACGCGCAGGATCCACTGCATCCTGCCGAAAGAAGAGACGCCGTTTCGCGCCCAGACGAACCAGGCAACCACGGTAGTGATCAAAATCACGGTAGTGATCAGATAGACCATCGCGCTCCCGTCTGCGATCATAACTGGCCTATGGCTTCTGAAGTTATTGCGCATCCCAAGAGGTCCAATGTTCACCGGATGCGGTCTTTTGCGGTTTCCTTCCTGTTCCTTGCCGGCATCGTCAATTATCTCGATCGCACTTCCTTCTCCATTGCGAATACCAGCATTCGTGCCGATCTGGGCCTCTCTGGCACGCAGATCGGAGCCCTGCTCTCCGCCTTCTCGTTGGCTTATGGAGTGGCCCAGCTACCCATCGGCCTGATGCTCGACCGCCTCGGCTCGCGCGTGATTCTGGCCGCAGGCATGTTCGTCTGGTCCCTGGCGCAGATGGCCACCGGCCTGGTCAGCAGCTTTGCCGGCTTCATGACCACCCGCATCGGCCTGGGGGCAGGGGAAGCGCCCATGATGCCGTGCGGCGTGAAGGTGATGAATGATTGGTTCAGTGCTCGCGACCGCGGCCTGCCAACGGGATTGTTGACGGCTTCGAACACCCTGGGGGTGACCCTGGCGCCGCCGGTGTTGACCGCGATTATGCTCGCCTTCGGATGGCGGGCCATGTTCGTCAGTGTCGGGCTCTTCAGCCTGCTGCTCTCGCTCGCCTGGTACCCGCTCTATCGTGACCGCGCGAGTGTGCTGCTCACTCAAGCCGAGACCGAATCTCTGGGCCTCGAAACAGAGCGGCCAAGAATCGAAATGTCGCTGCAACAATGGAAGCAGCTGTTTCGCCAGCGTACCGTTTGGGGCATGATGCTGGGGTTCGGCGGAGTCAATTACACCACCTGGCTTTACCTGTCGTGGCTGCCCGGCTATCTGCAGGCGGCACGGCACCTGACCATCGCCAGGACCGGCTGGGTCACTATCATTCCCTACCTCTTCGGCACCATCGGTTCGGTGGTCAGTGGAGGCGCTGTCAATGGGCTGATCCGCCGCGGCTACGCTCCCATGGTTGCGTGCAAGGTCCTCATCGTGGGGGGAATGTTTTGTTCCGCGTTGAGCACGCTTGGAGTGGGCTATGCGGCCACCGCGACGGGAGCGGTCGCCTGCGTGAGCATCGCCCTGTTCTTCATCTACTTTGCCGGCAACTCAGGATGGGGGCTGGCCCAGGCGATGGCGCCTGCGCACATGGTCGCCTCGGTCAGCGCCATTCAAA
This sequence comes from uncultured Acidobacteriaceae bacterium, assembly GCA_963796145.1. Lineage (GTDB taxonomy): Bacteria > Acidobacteriota > Terriglobia > Terriglobales > Acidobacteriaceae > PALSA-350. The sequence goes on from CAWCKO010000005.1 coordinate 215,297, forward strand.
ACTTCGGCAGCTTTGTCTGTGCGTCGCTGGCGCCGATCATCACCGGGTGGCTGTTGGACCACACCCATTCCTTCAATATTGCGTTGATGATTTGTTCCCTGGCCACCACTCTGGGCGGGCTGTCTTATTGGTTTGTGGTGAAAGACCGAATCAGTAGCGATCAGACGCGATGAACCTGCTCTTCTCGACATAAATTCGATAAGCCTTCGGCCCCGATTCGGCGGGAGGAAAACTGCGATCGTCATACAAAAAGTAATGGCTGGTGAGTTCTTGCTGGAAGAGAGGCCATGAAGCCAGCTTGCCGTAGCCTCGGCCATCGGGAAATAATCCACTGCCAACGACGACCACCTGCGGAGGGTTGCTTTGGAACTCCTGCCAGAATCGTCCGCGCGAGTCGCGGATAACTCGCTGCCGCGCAGACCCAAAGATCAGATAGTCGTAGAAGAGCCCCGTGGACTGCACTAAACGCATGCGGTAAAGAGTGGCGTCACAGTCTGCGGGCATATCGATGCACTGCACATGACCTGAGAGGCGGCGGCCGCCCAGGCGGTTCAGATCAGCGTTCAGGGAGTCAGCAAATTTAGGATCCCACACCTTGCGGATGGCCCGGCTCACATAGATAGGCGCAAGGATCACGGCGAAGGCAACTCCGCTGATCGCTAACACTCGAACCCTTCCTTGCGCTCGCAGAGCAGTCACGATTTGCAGCCCGGCCCAGAGAAATAGAAACGCCAGCATGGGGTAGCGATGATAGGGAAAGGCTTTTCCCTGGCCGAAATAAGATGCGATACCAAAGAGAATGCCGGCGAGCAACAGTTTGCCTTCCCAGTTCCACCAATCCCGTTTCATCACCGCAATCGCGAATGCGATGAGGGCCACGGTTTTTACCGATGCTGTCATCATCAGCGTCAGCAGCGTGCGCACGGAAACACGTCCCAGGGTCTGGTAGAACGGCAACTGCACCCGCAAGAGATACCAAAAAGCGCCCAGGGCGTCCTTGGAGACCAGGAAAGCAGCGATGATTGCGAGTGGAAAAATAAAGCCAAGCAGCGCGTAGAGTGAAGGCTTCAGGACCGGCTCGCCCGCGCGTTTCCAGCGAAATGCGGCGAACAACAAAAGAAGTAAGGCGAAAGGCAAAGGCGTCGGCTTGATGGTTGCCGCCATCCCGGCGCACAGCCCGAAAGCGAACATGGGCCACTTGCGATGGCTTCGGAAACACTGAAAAAGGAAGGCGTATGCGCACAAAAGCAACACGGCGATAATAAAGTCCCGTTGGCCCTCCTGCCCGGCGCCGTCTCTGCCGTGGTAGAGAATAAAGAGCGTCGCGCCAAAGACTCCGGCCAGCCAATCGTATGGCCACGCAATGGCGATCATAGCCCAGGCAGCGGCGCCCATAAGAACAAAGTCAAATGCGCGCCACGCCGCAGAACCCGTGCCCAGCGAGTGCATCACACTCCAGTTCACCAGGTAGATGCCTGGCATGTTGATCTCCAGCAGGTCGCGGTAAGGCGCCATTCCGTGATCCATCAGAAAACAGAGGTAGTGAAGCTGCGCTGGATCGTTCACCTGTTTCCAATGTGCGGTGCGGACTAAGAAGAAGCCGACGCAGACGAGAAAATACAGGGTAAGTAAGATCCTGGGACGTCGAGCAGCTATGAGGTTGTAATAGCAATCATTACAGCGATGGCCCTGTCAGGCTAGAGTTTTGAGTTCGTGTTCCGCGGCGATGCCTTGCACGATCAAACAGGCTCCTGACGAGCGCGGGAGAGCTGTTAATAGTGGTAGACGCGGGTCTGATGGAATTTGGTTACAAGAAAAGGAAAGAGCTTTTTGATGGGCAGGAATGGGGGATTTGCGGATCAGGCAAGCAGCGCAAATTTAGATCAGAGCATCAAAGGGCGCTTAAATTCTTACCGGACCGAGAAGATGCCAATGGAGCGAGAACCAGAAGAGAAACAAACACGCGATCGCAACCACTGAATACTTAAGCATGCTGATCTTCCGCAGACCGGTATCTCGCCAGATGCGAATCGCTGAAGATACGGCCGCCAAACTGAACCCGATGGCCAGCACAGTCACGATATTGACCAGTACGAAATACTTATCCCACGCTGAAGTTGGAGGCATCGCGTCGTCACCACCAAACACGACAGAAATGATGCCGATGGCTATAAGCAGCAGGACCCACAAGCCCGCTGCCACTTGAGTCGTCAGCGGCAGCCAGCGGGTGCCCGGCTGTGGCGAAAGGCGAGGCCGGCGGCGCAAAAACACTCTCCTGCCCAGCCGGATGAGAGGGGCAAGAACCACCAGCAGCAGAACGGCCAGGCTGGCGCCGGCCGCGGTCAAGACGGGCCTTTGGTGTTCGTACCACGGAACGCGCTGCGCCTGAACCCCGGGGAAATCATAGGCAAGCCTGACGACCCGATCCGCCCCGTCCCGAATGGCGAATACTCTCCGCTGGCCGTTCATCTCCTGCCAAAGATCGTTTCCGATCGGCTTCCACTTGATGGGATGACCGCGCAGGTCCTTGACGTCTTCCAAATGAAGAACGCCTTCCTTATCGACGGTTGCCCTCCGTTGCGAGAGGAGCGAGAGCAGCTTCAGTTTGGTGCTGTCTGCCCTCCTGGTGGATTGATACACACCCTCGATTGCGGTCAATTCCTTCCTCGGCAGCGAAACAAAGGATTGCGCTGCGTGGCCGGGGAAGTACCGATCGGTGAACATATCGATGATTTCCGGGCGCGGTCTTGCTCCGCCGCCGGCAGAGTTATAGGAGATAAAGAGCAACAGCTTCCGCGAAGGTTCGAGCATGAAGAGGCTATGAAATGCAACCAGGTCGCCCTCGTGACCTATCCAGTGAAGATTATTCCGCCAGGTCTCATAGAAGCCCATGCATATAGGCGGCATCTGGTCGCTGGCGCGAAACTGCGGAGTCCACATGGCGGCCAGCGTCTCTGGCTTCAGAATGCGATTGCCTTCGAGTTCTCCTCCGTTCAACAAGGCTTGGCCGAAACGGCCCATATCTGCAGCGGTCGAAGAAACTCCTCCCGCCGGCACCGGGTTAAAGATCTCAAAGCCAATCGGAGGCTTCTCTGTATTCGTCGGGTAACCTTCCGATGGTAACTTCCGCAGAGTTGTTGGCGGAGGCTGGTAGAACGTTGAGTGCACCATTTGGAGCGGCGTAAAAATGTGCTGTTCGACGTACTGTTCGAAGGGCTGCCCACTCGTCCGCTGCACGATGTAACCGGCCAGTCCCACCCCGTAATTGGAGTACGCCGGAATGGTGCCCGGAGCGAAGATCCTTTCCGGCTGGTTGCGGATGAGGAAGTCGCGGAGGGTTGTCGTCTGCTTGGGATTGGTAACAATGATGTCGCGGATTTCTTCTTCGAACCCGCCGGTGTGGGTCATCAGGTTGCGCAAGGTGATGGGCTTGGAGAACGCCGGCCGAATCTGGAAGTCGAGATAGCGGTTCACGTCCGTATCGAGGTCGAGTTTTCCCTGCTCTGCGAGCTGCATCACAGAAATCCAGGTAAATAGTTTGGAGATCGATGCCAGACGGAAAATGGTGGTCACAGGATCGACCGGCTTCCTGGTCTTGAGGTCCGCGTATCCATAACCCTTCTGCAGCAGCACCTCGCCGTTCTGCATAACCAGCACCGAAGCCCCGGCAATGTCGGAGCGCTCCAGTTGCAAGGGCACGATGCCATCGAAGAAAGACTGCAGATCCGACGTTTCGAGCCCATGCTGGTCCGGAAGACCCGTGTTTACGTCTGCTTGCTGGGCATGAGCAGGAGGGCCAGCCGGCACGTCAGGCACCTGGGCCGGGGCAAATAAAGGTGCAAAGAGAAACCAGCAAACTGCACAGAATCCGTGCATTAGGGAACTCCAGGAAGAAGGATTCTAGCAGGGAGGGGGGTGGGACCCCGGCCGCTCAGCGGTAACCATGCGCGCACATGTCGAACCAGCCCAGACATGCTAGTGTTTTGTTGCATGGGTACAGCACGACAGAACGGAAAGCGCGATACCAAGGGGCCCTCGCGCCCGGCGGAAGGCGATGGGGGGCGGCCGGTTGCGGTGGCAACCTCCTCTTACGTGAATATTATCGAAGCGCTGCTGGAGAACGGGTCGATGTCCCGTTCCGAACTGGCCAGCTCCATCGGTCTCAGCCGGTCGGCGTTGACGGAGATGAGCCGGGTCCTGATTCAACATCAGTTTGTTGAGGAATCGCCCTCCGTAATTGACAAGCAACGGAAGGGCCGGCCCTCCATCATGCTGTCTTTAAACGCCAGATACGGATACTTTGTGGGTGTCGGCCTGACCGAAAATCCTCCCCTGATGGCGCTGACGGATTGTCATGGAAACGTGCTGGCGGAGCACCAGATCGACGTGGTGATGGAGCCGGAAGCGGTTGCAACCGCGATCGCGCGAGGCATTCCTTATCTCACCCGCGCCTCCAATATTTCGCGGGAAAAGGTACTGGGCATCGGGGTTGCGCTCTCCGGGCATGTCGATCATGCCCGGGGGATGTGTCTGCATTCGAACCTTCTCGGTTGGCATGAAGTGCCGATCGCGAAAATCGTCGAGCGGGTGACCCGGATGCCCACCTATATCGATAACGATGCCCATGCCGTGGCCCTGGGGCAGAAGCTTTTCGGACTGGCGCGGGAACTCAAGAGCTTCATGGTCATTATGCTGGGCAAGAAGATCGGTAGCGGCAGCTACCTGCAAGGCCGGCTGTACCGTGGACATACTGGCGCCGCGGGCGAGATTGGCCATTGCACCGTGGCCCCCGGCGGACCCCGTTGTGAATGCGGGAAAGCAGGCTGCGTGGATGTATTTGCCTCGAGCTCTGCACTTCTAAGGAGGGCCGCGGAGCTCAATCTGCAGGTTAAGGAAATTGGGGAGCTGGAGTCGCTCGCCGCGAAGGGCGAGGAGAAGGCTATCGAGCTGCTTCGCCACGCCGGTTCCGCCCTTGGCATCGCGGTCGCAAACTCCATACAGATCAACAATCCCGAACTGGTGCTGTTTGCCGATCTGGTTGGCTTCGGCGATGGGGTTTTTACCGCCAGCGCCAGGCAGGCGATCGAGAGCAACATCATGCCGCACATGCTTTCCACCACCCGGCTTGAATTTCGGTCAGTAGAAATGGACTTCCTGGTGCGCGGGGCCGCCAGCATTGCCGCGCATCAGTTCCTGATCGAGCGGGCGGGGTAGTTAGATGGGTGTGGCTACAAAAATGGATTCGCTTCGATCGCGGCTGAATTACGAGCCGCAGGAACTGGGATTCGGAACCAGCGGGCGACGAGGCAAAGTGGTGGACCTCACCCAACTGGAGGTCTACCTCAACGCGCTGGCGGAGCTCGAATACCTGCAATCGCTGGCTCCCTCGGAAGGCGGCATCAAGCCGGGCGACCAGTTTTATTTCGCCTATGACCTGCGCCCCAGCTCCAGCGAGTTTGTCAGCGAGGAACAGGGCCGAGGCGAGCTTGCCCAGGCCGTTGTCGCGGCCATCGGCGATGCCGGTATGCATGCGGTGAACCTGGGCCGGATTCCCACACCCGCGCTGGCCAGCTTTGCCTTGTCGCGTGGTAAAGGCAGCATCATGGTGACCGGAAGCCACATTCCCTTCGACCGCAACGGTTACAAGACCAATAGCAGCCGGGGCGAACTGCTCAAACAACAGGAAGCCCCCATCAACGAGCAGGTGAGGCAAGTACGCAAAAGGCTGTACGAGCAGCCCTGGGATCGGTCGCGGTTCGACCAGCGGGGAATGCTGAAGTGCGGCCACCAGGCACTCCCGGAAGAGCATGACGAGGCGCGCGCCGCTTACATTGCGCGGTTCACCGATTTCTTCGCCGGCGCCTCGCTCAATGGCAAGCGGATCCTGGTCTACCAACACTCAGCTGTGGGACGCGATTTGCTGGTGGAGATTCTGGAGCGGCTGGGTGCGCAAGTGGTGAAGGGGGGACGAAGCGAAACATTCGTGCCCATTGACACGGAAAACATCGACGCCGCGCAGTTAGCCGTGATTCAGGCTCTGGCTGATGAGGCCACCGCGAGCCATGGCCCTCTCCACGCAGTGGTCTCCATCGATGGCGACAGCGATCGCCCTTTGGTCCTTGGAATCGACCGGGGCGTCGATCCTTTGACCGCCCGGGTGCAGTTCTTCGGCGGCGACCTGGTAGGCATGGTGGTGGCAGAGTACCTGCAGGCAGACGCAGTGGTGGTTCCCATCAGTTGCAACGACGCCATCGACCGGGGAAAGCTTGCCCCGGTGGTGCAAGCGAAGACACGTATCGGCTCACCCTTTGTGATCGCCGGCATGGAAGCGGCGCTCGCCCAGGGAAAAAAACGGGTGTGCGGATGGGAGGCCAACGGCGGCTTTCTGACCGGCTCGCCAATTACGCGCAATGGCGCCACGCTGCAACCGCTTCCGACCAGGGACGCGGGCTTGCCTATCCTGGGCGTGCTTTTTGCCGCGGAACAGAGCGGGCTCTCGCTGGTCGATCTGTTCGCCCGTCTGCCCAAGCGTTTCAGCCGCGCCGCTCTGCTCAAGCAGTTCCCAAGAGCGACGGCGTTGAAAATCGTCGGCCGATTTTCTCCCCCTGCCGCAAGCCCGGCGATCCAAAAGGATCTGGCGCAGTTCTTCACCCCGGCGCTGGGCTTCGATGGCATCGCTCATGTGGACTATACCGACGGGGTGCGCATTCTCTTCGCCAATGGCGATGTAGCCCATGTGCGGCCCTCCGGAAACGCGGATGAGTTGCGCATCTACGCTGTCGCCGATACGCAGAGCCGTGCGGACGAAATCGCCGCCATGGGAGTGGAAGAGCCTGCCGGTATCCTGCGCCGGATGGAGAAAGCTGTGCATGGCTGAATTGGGCGTACTGACGCTGCGCGGCGTGGTTCAGCACTACGACTGGGGTGGGCACACCTTCATCCCCGAACTTTTGGGCATAGAAAACGCGACCCGCAAGCCGTTCGCCGAATTGTGGATTGGCGCACATGCAAAGGCACCCTCTGTGGTGGAGCTTGCGGCTGGGCAGGAGCCTTTGGACCAGCTGATTGCCGAGGAGCCCGAGGCTATCCTTGGGCCCGCAGCGAATGCTCATTTCGGCGGCCGGCTGCCCTACCTCTTCAAAATTCTGGACGTCCACAAGATGCTCTCGATCCAGGCGCATCCTACGCTTGACCAGGCGAAACAGGGTTTTGCAAGAGAGAACGCCGAAGGCATTAGCCTCGAGGCCAGCGGCAGGAATTACAAGGACGATAACCACAAACCAGAAATTGGCGTGGCGCTCACCGAGTTCTGGATGCTCCACGGCTTTCGCCCGCTGGAGCAGATCGCTGACATCTTTGATCGTTTTCCCGAACTGAGCCCACTCATGGCTGGCTTTCGTCAACGACTGGCTGCGGCAGGCCACGATCATCAGGCGCGGCGCGGTTTGCTTCGCGAACTCTACAGTAACGTGATGACGATGCCCCAGGAACAGGTGGACACGCTGCTCAATGGGCTGCTCTCCCGGCTGCAATCGAAACCTGTCACCGATAAGAACAGCGCGGATTACTGGGCGTTGCGGGCGGCAGAGAATTTCCCCTTACCCGGTGGGCACCGCGATCGCGGTATCTTCAGCGTCTATCTGCTCAATCTGGTGCATCTGCAGCCGGGGCAAGGCACCTTCCAGCCGGCCGGAGTTCTGCATGCCTATCTGGAGGGAGTGAACGTCGAGTTGATGGCCAACTCCGACAACGTGTTGCGGGGAGGCTTAACGAGTAAGCACGTCGATGTGGCGGAACTGCTCAAAATCCTCACCTTCGAAGGCGGCGCTCCGGAGGTCTTCGATGGGGTAAATGTAAGCGCCCAGGAACGGGTCTATCGCACCCCTGCGGAAGAGTTTGAGTTGAGCCGCATCGCGCTTGCACCGCGCAGTCGATACGCCGGCGAGGCGACCTACGGCCCTAAGGCGCTGCTGGTGTTGCAGGGCTGCGCCACGATTACGGCGGCCCGCCGAAGCACATCGCACGGCCGTGGATCCATCGCGTTGGTGCCCAGCGGTACGGAATTTGTCATGGAGACGCGGGCGGAAGACCTGGTCGTCTTCCAGGCGGCCCTTCCCCTTCACGCCCGGGGCGCCTCTTAAGCCGCTCATTCGTGACCCTAATTGGCGGGGCAGAAGAGTCTGCGTGAGAGCTCTGCACTGAGTCCCGAAGGGACGGCTGAAAGTAGCCCAGGACGATAGTCCTGGGCTACCGCCACGAATCGGACTAGCCCGCCAGGGACGGCTGAAATTTTAGCCCCCATGTTCAGCCGTCCCTTCGGGACTGATCGAATGGCTCATGTTTACCCAGGACTACCGTCCTGGGCTACTTTCAGCCGTCCCTTCGGGACTCAGTGCAGAGCTCTCATGCAGACTCGTTAGCTGGGAAACAAAACAGCAGGTCCCTGGTGTTTTGTATGACCTTCAGCTCGCCTGCGCGAGAAAGGCTTCGACTTCGGCGGAAGAAGGCAGTGAGGGTTGGGCGCCGGCGCGGGTAACCGAAATAGCCGCGGCCGCGGCCCCGTAACGGGCAGCTTCGACCGGCGGCTTTCCGCGGGTGAGGGCAACGGCAAACGCTGCGTTAAAGCAATCCCCGGCGGCGGTGGTGTCCACAGCCTTTACCGGGAACGCTGGGACCCGTTGCGCAGGACAATCAAGACCAGCCAGGAAAACCCCCTGGGCCCCCAGCTTGAGAGCCACGTTCCGTACCCCCATCGCCAGTAATTTTTCGGCAGCGGCGGCAGGATCGATGTTGACCCGGCCCAACAGGATCTGCGCCTCGGTTTCGTTGGGCGTAAGCCAGGTCGTACGGCTGAGCAAGGCTTCCGGCAGCGGCCTGGCCGGAGCAGGATCCAGCATCAGAGGAGTCTTCGCCTCCCAGGCTCGTTCCGCCAGCCGGATGACCGACTCCAGTGGGGTCTCCAGTTGCACCAGAATCATGCTTGCCCGCTGCACGGCCTCAACATGAGCATCGATATACGCGGCGGAAACCAGGCGATTCGCTCCCGAAATCACGATGATGGAGTTCTCCCCATTGTCGGCTCTCGATATGTGCGCCACTCCGCAGGGACCGGCCACCATCTGTACCGCATCGGTATCGACACCTGCGGCTTGCAGGCCTGACAGGAGCCTCTCGGTGAAAAGGTCGGTACCGAGAGCCGCAATCATGTCCACCGGCGCCCCCAGTTTCGCGACGGCCACCGCCTGGTTGGCCCCCTTGCCTCCGTTGAACACGTCGAAGGTGCTGCCGAGAATTGTCTCTCCCGGGGCCGGGAGCCGATCGGCGCACGCCACCAGGTCGATGTTGATGCTGCCCACTACCAACAACTTCTTCTCCACGTTATTTCCCCGCCCATCCGAGGCAGCCAGGCCGCCGCTGGGAAAGGATATCGCACAGAATGAATGGAAAAAGCTGGAAGGGTAGATTTGAAGGGTGGAGGCGCGGGCCGGAATCGAACCAGCATTAAAAGGCTTTGCAGACCTTCCCCTGACCGCTTGGGTTCCGCGCCACTCTTAAGGACTGCCCGTTCAACTTCAGGCAGTCAGTTGCTCTACTGAAGTCACTTTAGGTTGAACTTGCTGTAGAAGACTACACCCTTTGCGGCGGCTTCGCTACCATTGGTAACCGGAATGGAGTACCAAGGCGCATAGCGGTCGACGAAAAGCTGTTGCCGTGGCCAAACTTTCCTATCCGCTATCTCAGCGGCCCGGTACCCGCTTCCGATGTTAAAAACTGACCAGACGACAGGAGACGTAGTCAGACCCACCCCAATACCCGTCTATCCAGACAGCTGAAGACATGATCTTCCCAAGTTGAACCGGGAGTTTCACCATTTCGGAACTGGATGACTTTGACTTGCTCGTCAGAACTTACCGGGCAAGATTGCTTCGGCTAGTGGCCTTTTCCACAGGCGACTACGATCTTGCCGAGACTATAGTTCAAGATTGCTTTTTAAAGGCTTACCGGGCGCGGGAAAGTTTTCGCGGGGACTGCAGCGTGAGCACCTGGCTGTACACGATTGCCTTGAATGTGACGCGCGATTATCAGCGCCTGCAAAAGCCGCACTTTTGGAAAATCGCGGGACTGACAGCGGCGGACCTTACCGATGTAAATCCCGCGCTCGCCAGCCAGGAACCGTCGCCGGAATCACGCATGTTGGCCGAGGAGCAGGCCAACCGCGTCCAACTGGCATTGAAGTCTCTATCCCCGAAACAACGGATCGTCTTCATCATGCGTTTCCTGGATGAAATGGAGCTGCAGGAGATCTCGGCCACTACTGGTATGTCGGTAAGCACGGTCAAGACCCACATTCAAAGAGCGATGAAAGCAGTTCGCAGTCGATTAAGAGGAGCGCAATGACTTCTCCTCATCTGACGGACGATGAAGTGGCAGACTACCTGTCAGGCGTGCCGGCGAAAACAACCGCGGCTCACCTGGCCCAATGCGTAGCGTGCCGCGATGAGATGGATCGTTTACGCGGCTCATTGCGCGCCTTCGACCAGGCTAGCTTGGCGTGGAGCGAAGCACGAACCGGTTTCAGTTCGAAATCTGGTTTCAAACCCCGTCCTGCCCGCAGATGGCATCGGCTGGCGGCCGGTACGATCGCCGGCGCAACGGTCCTTGCAGTTATGTTGTTCTTCACCGTTCATCACCGGCCCCCAAGGCTTACCGCTGATGGAAACGTTCGCGCATCCAATCTCAGCGACAGTACGGCGGAGATTGAACGCGACAATCTGCTGATGCGGTCGATCGATGAGGAACTTGATTCTTTGGAACTATCCCCCAGCAAGATGTACGGAATCTCCAGTTCGGGAGACGATCCTTACCCCAGGCGACCAGGTCGATTGAGGTCGACGCCGTGAATCAGGAGAAAAAGAAGCTGAGAAGCGCGATGCTGGCGGCTTTCATCTGCTCGCGGATGTTGCTTACCGCCCAGCCATACGCGCGAGCTCAGGACTGCCATGGCGCACCGCCTCCAGATAGAGGTGCCGGACATAGGCCGCCGCCGCCCGGTGGCCCCCCTCCGGGCGATCGGGATGACCTCCATGGGCCGCCGCCCGGACCGGGCGACGAAGCACGAAGCACCCTGCGCGGTGGACTGCAGCTCGGCCCACCCGGACGCTGGTGGGACGACAAAGAGTTTGCCCACCAACTCGGTTTAAGTACGGCGCAAGCAAGAAGGATGGACGAGATCTTCCAGGCGAACCGTGGCACGCTGTTGGATCGCTATCGCTCACTCCAGCAGCAGGAGTCAATCCTGGAACGGATGACGGCCGGGAATCGCTTGAACGAGGAACAAATCTTTCAACAAATCGATCGAGTCACCGCCGCGCGCGGGGCCTTGGAAAAGGCGAACGCCCACATGCTCTTGCAGATCCGCCAGCAGATGACGGACGAACAGACCGAGAGGCTGGACCAGCATCGTCCAAAACCGCGAAATTGAAACCGTGAACGTGGCGCTCACACGTTTCCTAACTTAAGTAACGGCGCCATCGAGATCGTGTCGCCGCAGCCGCAAAACACCCCGTCAAAGAAGTCAGATTAACCCGGTTCACAACCATTGCGCCCTGACCCTGACCAAGACCAGGAGCGCGAGGTGCGGTTTCCTCAGAGAAAACCACCAAGAGAACTGATGGAGTTCGCTCTCCACCAGTTGTGAAACCATCGGCCACGCCGCGGCGCGATCGTTCTCCTGTACGCATTTTCATTGCCACATTTATGCCTGCCCCATGCGAAACGAGGGTTGCAGATGACTATGCGCAAACAATTTGTCACGTCTCTATGCTGTGCTGCGGTTTCGGCCGGCTTGGTATTTCTTGTATCCACCGGCACCATAGCCAAGGTTGGCGCGGCTGGCCCGGGGGCGAAAGATCCCGGAGTTCGTGCCGGTGCTGCGGGCGCAGGCAATCCGCTCTCCACGCTCAGCGCGGATGAACTTGCATTTTTTCAGGACGGATTATCCCGCTTCACCGCGATCGATTCGGTGGGCGGAACCATAGCAGGCGAGACGGACTCTGGCCTGGGACCAGCTTACAACTCCAATAGCTGCGGCAGCTGCCATGCTCAGCCGGCAACTGGGGGGACGAGCCCGAGCACCAATCCGCAGATTGCGGCGGCCACGGCCAATGGCGCTACCAACTCCATCCCGGATTTCATCTCCGCCAGCGGGCCGGTGCGAGAGGCGCGGTTTCCTTTCCTCCTGAATTCGAACGGCACTCTGAGCCAGACTGCGGATGGTAGCGTTCACGATCTCTTTACCATCACTGGGCGGACCGACGCTCCCGGCTGCAACATGGCACAGCCCGACTTTGCGCAAATGGAGAAGCTGGGAAACCTGATCTTCCGCGTTCCCACGCCGCTGTTTGGAGCGGGTTTGATCGAGAACATCCCGGAGGCCACACTCTACGCCAACCTGGCCGCGAATGCCGCACTCAAGCAGAGTCTGGGAATTTCAGGCCATCCCAATCTCAGCGGCAACGACGGAACCATCACCCGATTCGGGTGGAAAGCGCAGAACAAGTCGGTGGAGATGTTTGCCGGGGAAGCTTACAACGTCGAAATGGGCGTAACCAACGAGCTTTTCCCCGATGAACGTATGCTGCCTCCCTCCTCCTGTCTCTTCAATCCAACACCAGAGGATACGACCAACTTTCCCGCATCGGGGGCCGCGATTGTGAGCGACGTTGTAGCCTTTTCGAACTTCATGCGTTTTCTAGCGCCTCCCGCGCCATCCACGCAAGGGATCCCCGGCGATCCTTCGCCTCAATCGATCGCCAACGGCCAGTCCGTTGTTTACCCAGGTTCACTGTAATCTGTGCCATACTCCCTCGCTGCAGACGGGCACTTCCGCCTTCGCCTCCGGGCTAAACAATCAAAACGCGGCGCTATTTTCAGATCTGTTGGTACACCATATGGGCTCGGGACTGGCAGATAACGTTTCTCAGGGTACGGCCGGCCCGGATGAGTTCCGGACCGCTCCTTTGTGGGGTTTGGGGCAGCGCCTTTTCTTTTTGCACGACGGCCGCGCTACGTCCTCCAATGGTGGTCTGCTCACGGCGATTCAGGATCATGCCGGTTCCGGTTCGGAGGCAAATGCCGTGATCAATCTGTTTCAACAATTGAACAGTCAACAACAACAGGATTTGCTGAATTACCTGCGCTCCCTGTAGCGTCCAGGCCGCGGGGGAGAGTTGCGGATTCACCGGTAGCAAAAAATCTATTTTATTGCCAACCCTGGAAGACGGTAGTCTTATCCCGGAGCTCAGAGCAGTTTCGCCGGCGGTTCTGGGAATCAAAGCGATTCTGGTTCTGGGACACACCAATTGCGGGGCGATTTTCCGGCCTGGTTCATCCGCAATAGCCACGATCACTGTATTGCTTACAAACATGGGGAGCCTTTCTCCTGCCGCCCCCGTGTCTCAGCCAACACAAAAGTTGTAGCCGGTTAGTAACCAGGTTGGCGCATATTGCTATCCGTTGCAGAGCCGATAAGGCTACCAGCACCTAAGTAGCCGGGGTACAACGCCGAACCTTCTTAACTTGCAGAATCTTGATAATTGACCTCTGGCCTGCAAGATAGCGGGCTGAGCCTCGCAATAACTGTGTAGTTGGGAATGGAGCGAGCTCAGTACCGAAGGAATGCAGAGGAGTAATGTTGTTCGAAGTTTTGCCGATAACTTTGGAATTGCGACGAAATGGGTATCCAACTCCGGGTCCTGCCTGGTATACGATCCGCTTTGTCATGCAGCAATGAACTTCCAAAAGATGAAGTTCGGGCGGTATGTCAGCAACATGCTTTGGACCGGTTCTCCCCCCGCAGGCAATTCCCGTTCCGTAAGTGTTGACATGTATCTGTAACTGCGCTCTGAGGATTTATTTATGGGCCGAAACTCCAGGCTGCTTCTGTCTGCCTTGCTGACGATTGCCGGCACTATCCTGCCGCACGCGGCAGAGGCAGCCGCAGTGTCTACGGTGACGACACTTGCGCTCTCTTCACCATCGGCGGCTTCGCCTGCGGCAGTGACTCTCACGGCCACAGTCACAGCCGGTGGTGCACCTGTAGCCAATGGCACTGTCACCTTCTGCAATGCCGCTGCAACTTACTGTGAGGACGCCGCCATTGTGGGCAAGGCGCAGTTGAACGGGGGCAGCGCCCAGTTCAAATTCTTTCCCGCGATTGGCGTTCATAACTATAAGGCGATCTTCAATGCCACTACGACCGCGGCCGGCAGCGTCTCTTCCGTGCAAACCTTGACGGTGACTGGCCTCTATCCAACGACCACGGCGATTGCCGCGAGCGGGAACCCGAGCGGCTATCAGCTAACGGCGACGGTGGTCGGCTTCGCCAACCATCCGCCGGTCATGGCAGGCACCGTGTCGTTTCAGGACACCAGCAACGGCAACTTCGTTCTGGGAACTGCGTCCCTCGGAACGCCGACCTATGCCCAGGGCTTCGTCCAGGCGCCCGGTTCGCCCGTCACCTCCGGCAACCAACCTGCAGCGGTCGGCACCGGAGACTTCAACGGGGATGGAAAACCAGACGTCGCAGTGATGGATGTGGTTGGGAATGCGATCCATATTCTGCTGGGCAATGGAGACGGCACCTTCACGGAGGCCCACGGATCCCCAATCTTTGGAGTCGGAACCACTCCTTGTGTCGTCAACTTCAGCTACATACCCACGAATTGCTCCATGGCCGTGGGGGATTTCAACCATGACGGTAATCTTGACCTGGTCGAAACCAGTGGCGGCGACAATGAGGTGTTCATTCTTCTGGGCCACGGAGACGGCACGTTTTCGCCAGCCACCGGCTCCCCGATTTCGGTGGGGAATCTCCCGGAAGCGGTAAGAATCGGAGATTTCAATAACGACGGTCTTCTGGATCTCGCGGTCGCCAACGCTGAGGACAATACCGTAAGTATTTTGCTGGGTAACGGAGACGGCACTTTCACAGCAGCCGGCGGCTCGCCCGTCCCGGTAGGTGCATTTCCATTTTATCTGGCAGTGGCAGACTTCAACCAGGACGGCAATGCCGATATAGCGGTGAGCAACGAAGGCGATAGCACGGTGAGCGTGCTCGAGGGCAACGGAGACGGCACCTTCACCCAGTTTGCCGGTTCGCCGATTCCTGGGTTCAACTACGCTCCCGCCCAGGTCGTCGCCGCCGATTTTAACGGAGACGGCTTTCCCGATCTGGCGGTAGCAGACTTCATCCCCGTCAATCAAGCCCCTCCCGTACCCAACCAAATAAGCAACGTGGTCGTCATGCTCGGCAACCGAGACGGTACCTTTACCCAGGCCGCGGGATCACCGATTGCGGTGGGACTGTACGCCCTTGCCATGGTTGCAGCAGACTTCAACCAGGACGGCAACACTGACCTTGCAGTCGATAACTACGGCTTCATCAATCAAAACACGACCCAGACCCTGACTCTGCTTCTGGGAAACGGACAAGGCGGCTTTACGCAAGCGGGACCGCCGACCCAACTGGGAGATTCTCCCAATGATATGGCGGCTGCGGACTTTAACGGAGATGGTACCACCGACCTGGCCATCCCGGAGTTAGCCGACGGTAACACCAGCATTCTGCTGTACCAATTCACCCAGACGGCAACCGCCAGTGTGTCGAATATCACCGTTGCCGGCACCGCCACACATTATGTGGACGCCGTCTATCTGGGGAACACTTCCTTTGCCTCCAGCACTTCGACCACGGTTCCTCTGCAGGGCTCGCAGATCGATACTAGCTTAACCCTGAGCGCCAATCCCATCCAGCAAATGGTCACCATGCCGGTGACGTTTACGGCCCAACTAGGTTCAGTTTCGAACGAACCTCCTTTCGCCACTCCGACCGGGACGGTCACCTTCTATGACCAGAGTCTCGGGGTCACGCTTGGAACCGCGCCCATGGGGGCAAACGGACAGGCGGTTTACACCACCACCAGCATAGGCCCGGGGAACCACTTCATCACGGCCAGCTATGGCGGCGACCCGACTTTCCTGCCCAGCTCAGCGAGTGCAATCACGGTCACGATTGACGAATTACGCATCCTTCGGGTGGGCAACAACAACACCACCATCCTGCCCGGCACGACGGTTGTGTACACCCTCCAGGTGATGCCGCAGGTGGTGGATACGTTCCTGTACAACGTGAGCTTTGCGGCCAGTGGCCTGCCGGCCGGAGCAACCGCTACTTTCTCTCCGGTGACTCTGCCGGCCGGCGGCAAAACGACGAATATCACCATGACCGTCGAGACAGCGGGGACTGCCTCGAACACGCCACCAACGTCACCCTTCGGGCGTCTGTCGCTCGCCCTCGGGCTTCTGCTTCCCGTGTTCGGGACGAAAGCAATGCGCAGGCGTCTGCGAAAGATTCCCCCATTTCTGGGAGTGGCGTTGCTTGCAGCACTCAGCCTGGCCGCGGTCGCGGGCCTGAGCGGATGTTCGGGCGCGGGCCTTTTCGCAGCGCGAAAAGTTCCCTACTCGATCACGGTCACCGCTACCGAAGGAACAGTTCAGCGCTCAACCCAGGTGCCTCTTGCGATTCAGTAGGCCGGGTGTGGGAGAGGGTATGTATAGATCTGCAGCCTTATTGTTTATGGGAACGATGCTGGGAATCAACGCGCCCAGCCTGCACGGCCAGGTCACGCCAGGAGGAAGAGATTTTTCCCTGCCACGTGCCGAGGTCTCGCTCGCCTACAGTGCGACGGAAGCGAACGCCCCGCCCAGCCAATGCGGTTGCTTTTTCACCAATGGCGCCAGCGCAGAAGGAAACTTTCGCACCTATCGCGCCTATACCACGGTGGTCGATGTAACTTACGCGCACGTCGGCAATATTCATAGCACGGGTCAGCCTTTTTCGCTGCTTATGGCGACTGGGGGAACTCGCCTCAATTTCAGGTTTGGACACCAGCGCACAGATGGGTGGGATACCTACCACAACATCAAACCATTTGTTCAAGCGTTGGCAGGGTATGCCCACGGCTTTGATTCGGCGTTTCCTCAGAAGTCAGGATTTATTGATTCCTCGGCGAATTCCTTTGCGTTGCTTGCGGGTATTGGGCTGGATATAAAGTACAGAAGGCATCTCTCCTTCCGTGCCATCCAGGCCGACTACGGATATACCCGGCTGCCCAACCTTGCCGGCAATGATCAGAACCTGCTGCGGATTTCCACCGGCATCACCATCCACCTCCGGTAACCACGCCATGGTGAAACCGCTTTAGAGCATTTTCACTTCTGGTGTATACAGAGCAACCACTCCCGACGTGGCTTTTCCTCAAGAAAAGCCACACTTCGCGGCGCTTGACTGTGCATAGTAGAAGTGAAAATGCTCTAGCAGCTGCTTTCCGTCTCGCGGTCCCTCTCAATCCACTCCCGGATATACGCCGGGCAGTTTCGCAGCTCGGCACCATTCGCTTCACAACGCGAGAGAAACTCGATAGAGTCCTGGTCGACGAGTCTGACTTCGCTCATGTCCAAAATGAAATTCTGATTCTTCGCCTCTGCAGTGAAGACCTTGCGCAGTTCCGTTAAATGCTCGCCCTCAATTCGACCGCTCACCAACAGTACGACCAGTTCGCCGTCATCCGTTCTTTTCACGTTCCACATAGATTGCCTTCTTTCTTTGGTTGGTTTCGCCGGTCACACTTGCCTGGCGTTCCATGCGAGGATCGCCAGGGTGACGATGGCCACGCCGATCCCGTTCATGGCACAACTAAACGCGAACGTGCCCATCATTTGCGCTGCCATGGATAGGTTCCGCATTGCATTTCCCCTTTCCCGAGACGCTTGCGATACGATCCTTAATTGCACCCCAGTGGCCAAATCCAAATCATTGGAAACACGCCAGTTAGGCCGGGAGGAAACAGCGCAGTGTTCGGGAATTCGCGAAACCTCGTGAATTGGGGAGAAGCGCGAGCGGGCGCCGGGAGAACTAGGTTTGGGGGCGGGTTTTGGGTTATGTTCATTACATCCAAAACGGCAAGTTGGGGAAGCTGGCAACGAAATGACCACGGCCCACCTTAGCGACGACCTCAAGCAGGAGGAGTTGCGTAAGAGCGAAGCAAAATACCGCTCGCTGTTCGAGCTTTCTCCGATCGCCATTTACCTGCTGGACGGCGAGGGCAACTTTCTCACGGCGAACCCCGCAGGCGTGCAGCTGATAAAGTCCTCTGCGCAGGAGATCGTGGGCACCAACATCCTCAGCACTTACCTGCCCGAGGAACTCTCCCGGCACAAGGTACCGGCTGAGAAATCGAGGGGTGGTGTATTCCGCTTTGAGCGCAACTTCTTGCGTAGAGACGGGACCAGCATTCCAGTAGAAGTTTCACTTTCCGCGCCGCTGCCCGGAGGGCGCCAGGCGGTCATCCAGGATATAAGTGAGCGCAAGCGCGCAGCCTCGGCTTTAGAGAGCGCTCTTGATCTGGCGAAGAAGTCGGAAGATCAACTCCAACTCGTCCTGAATTCCATCCCTATGATGGTTTGGAGTGACGACAAGGACGGTAAGAACGATTTCTGCAATCGACGTTGCCTGGAATACGTAGGCGTTCCGGCCGAAGAGGCGGCAATATTCGACTGGAAGAGCATCCTCCATCCTGCGGATGCGGCGCGCGTTGCGCAGAAGTGGGAATCGGCCATGGCGACCGGGGAGATGTATGAGGTCGAAAAACGGTTGCGAGTCGCCGATGGCACCTATCGTTGGTTCCAGACCCGTGCTTTGCCATTCCGCGATCAGCGGGGAGAGATTATTCGCTGGTATGGCGTTGATGCCGACATCGAAGACCTCAAACGCGCTGAAGAGATACTGGCAGAGCACGCACGGCAGCTGAAACAGGTGATCGATCTCAATCCTTTACAGATGTTTATCTGGGACGCCGATGCCAGCGCCTCCTACGGGAACCGGGCATCGCAGGACTACTTTGGGCCCATTCCACCCATGCCGCCGATGGAGTTTCTCGCGCTGGTCGCTCACCCCGATGATTTGGAGAGACTCCAGGCAGGCCTATCGGACGCACTGTTGAATGGGACACCCTTCGCTATGGAAACGCGCATGCGGAGACACGACGGTGAATATCGTTGGTTCCTTTACCACATCAACCCCCTACGAGACGAGCAGCAACGGATCGTTCGCTGGTGTGGCACGCGGATCGATGTCGACGACCGCAAACGAGGCGAAGACCGAACCCTGAGAGAGAATTTGGTTTTACGCGAAGAGATTGAACAGGTTTCGATGTTTGAGGAAATCGTGGGCACATCTCCGGCCATACAAAAAGTATTGGCGCGCGTGGCCAAGGTTGCGGGAACCGACTCGACGGTTCTGATCACCGGCGAAACCGGTACGGGGAAAGAGCTCATTGCACGCGCCATCCACAAACGATCCTCGCGTGCCTCGCGTGCCTTTGTAAGCGTGAATTGCGCCGCGATCCCGCGAGATCTGATCGCGTCGGAGCTGTTCGGTCACGAGAAAGGCGCCTTCACGGGTGCGCTCCAACGTCGACTGGGACGCTTTGAGCTGGCAGACGGGGGAACGCTGTTTCTGGATGAAGTTGGCGAGTTGCCGGCAGAGACCCAGGTCGCGCTGTTGCGGGTGCTGCAGGAAAGGGAGTTTGAGCGCATGGGGGGCGGCCGCCCCATTCGTACTGATGTGCGCGTGATCACCGCGACCAATCGCGACTTGCCGGCTGCCATTGCTGCCGGTACCTTCCGCAGCGACCTCTACTATCGCATCAATGTGTTTCCCATCCACACTCCTCCACTGCGCGAGCGAAGAGAAGACATACGTCTGCTGGTTGAATATTTCATCGCCCGATTCTCCAGTAAGTCGGGAAAGAAAATAAGACGTATCGATAAGAAGAGCCTGGACCGGCTGCAAGCGTATCCCTGGCCGGGGAACATTCGCGAGTTACA
This sequence comes from uncultured Acidobacteriaceae bacterium, assembly GCA_963796145.1. Lineage (GTDB taxonomy): Bacteria > Acidobacteriota > Terriglobia > Terriglobales > Acidobacteriaceae > PALSA-350. Next base: position 235,244 of record CAWCKO010000005.1, read on the forward strand.
AAATATCATCGAGCGGTCGGTCATTGTGTGCGACACCGAGGATTTTTCGGTGGACGAGAGTTGGCTCTCTCACGAGCGCACTTCGAGCCGGCCCTTAGCGGATGAGTTGGTGACTCAGGAAAAGGAAATCATCGAGGCCGCTCTCGCCCAAACCGCCGGCCGCGTTTCCGGGCCTACAGGAGCTGCTGCGCGTTTGGGTATGCCGGCCTCCACGCTGGACTCCAAAATCAAATCGTTAAAGATAAACAAGCGCCAGTTCCAAAGCGTTTGAATATTTGGTTATCAAGACAGACGACATGAACCCCGGGAGAAGTGCCCCAGGGGCAAAAGAGCTGCGGAACGAAAAACCTCTGGGTTTTTTGCGAGAACGTGCGGGATGCCGCGGTAACCTGGCGTTCGTCCCCTCTCCGCATCATGGAGCGGAAGAATTCAAGGAGCATCTCAAGTGAGTCGTGGATATTCCACAAAATCTCGCAAAAAACGAGCTTTTGTAGATGTGGGGCACGCGCAAAGGGGCGTTCTGGCGGTAAGGAAATATTCAAGCTTCGGGGAGCTGGCTGTGTCCAGGACGGCATCGAAGACGAGGCCGGTCGCGGCGGGAACCCGGTTCAGCGGTTGCGGGTTGACGAAGGGGTTGGCAAGGCTGGGCTGGTTCGAGTCAAAATTCCGTTCAAAATTCCGGTTGAGGTTCCGGTGAAGGGGCGGAGGAGGCTCCGGGTCGAGGGCCTGGGGCGCGGCGGGTTGGGTTTCCGCGGCGGCAACGGGATCGCCTGGCTCTTCGACTGCAGCTTGAGGCTGCTGGCGGAGCCACTCAGCGCTGTAGATTTGTGCCTTGATGGGCGGGGCCGCGGGTTGCGTCCCGGATGGAGAAAGGCGACGGTCATGCATGGTTCCGGACGGGATCAAGCCTTCGATGGCTACGATCATCGAAAGGGCCTTGATCTGACCGGCGATGATGCCTCTGGTCGCTTCGGGGCTGAGATTGGCCAGTTCCCAGAGCCGGGCCAGGATCTGGTCGCGACCGAGGTTCAGCTGGCGCAGCCCTTCGGCTTCCTGGTCCACCAGCCTTTCCCGGACGGCGGCGCGGTGCTCGATCATGTAGGCGTGGACGCGGGGCTTGGATTTGGTGTAGGCAGCGGAGTCGGGATTGAGACCGACGGCTTCTGCGGCGCGGCGGTCATTCATGGTTCCGGAAAGGATCAGGTGAGCAAAGGCCATTTCCTGATCGGTGATGGGATCGGTGACAGTATTTTTGGGCATAGGTAGTCTCGTTCCTCGGTTTGCTGGTTTGCTGGAGATTGTGCGCGGGTTTCTTAGCTGCTTCCTAGTGACGCAAAAAGGGTTGGAAGCGGCGATAGGCCACTCATGGCTGGTGTTAGTGATTTTGTGACAGGGATAGAGTGTGGTACCGGACAGCGGTGAAGCTATCCTTCGCTCGCGCTAAAGGCCGAAACTACCGGCAACTGCCGGCCAGGCGGCGGTCGCGTGAGAGGCCGTCGCCTGCCGATATCTTCTACTCTAAGAGATATAGTCTTTCCAAGTTTGCATGTAAGTGGCCAGATGCGTTTTCAGCTCAGGCCCAGCCGTTGCTGCGGACCATGTTCCACATCATTCCATCCATGGCGTTGTCGATCTCATCGTGCGGTTCCGTCCGGGTATTCGCCAAGGCGGCCCAGCATAACCCTGTCGCCGTCCGGACCATGATGGTCGTTGACCCCGGCAAGCTGCCGTTATGCCACATGTTTCCCTCGCCCACCATCCAGCCTCGCGCATACTTGGCCGCCGTGGTACCTGGAAACACGGGGCTGGGAGTCGTCATTACTCGGATGGTTTCCGGTTTCAGAAGGCTGGGGATGGACCCCGATCCACCCACGTGGTCCAGAAACTGAACCAGGGCGGAAGGAGTGGCCAGCCATCCACTATCGGAGTCCATGCGGGTGACGTTCATCTTGTAAGGGTCCTCGTTGTACTGCCCGAGGTACACCACTTCATTAGGAGCACGCTGCTTTAAAGTGTTCCCGGCGATGCGCATATCGCTAATGCCACAAGGCGCGAGAATCGTGCTCTGGACATAGTCAGCATAGGGCTGCCCAGTGACCTGCTCGATGACCCGGCCGAGCAGGCAATATCCGAAGTTGGAATAAGCCCAGTGCTCTCCGGGTGGAAACGTGAGCGGCAGGTTCTCCAGGGTCCAGCCGATCAGCTTGGCCTGGTCCCAGGAGTTAAACCGGAACATGGGGTCGGTCGAATCGCCGGGCCAGCCGCCGCAGGTGTGGGTGAGAAGATGGTCCACCGTAATGCCGGTCACATATTGTTTGTAGGGAGTCTTGCCGTACTTAGTCCCCAGGACGCCGGATGCTCCGAAGACCTTGTCGGTAAGATTCAATTTGCCCTGTTCGATCAGGGCGAAGATGGTCACCGCAGTGATCGGCTTGGTCACGTCTGCGATGCGGAACAGGCTCGACATGTTCGCCGGCCCCAGATCTTTGGAGTTACCCATCCTAAAACCCTGGTTGAACCCAAACCCCTGATCGAAGACGAATTGACCATTGCGTGCGATAGCGACAGAAAGTGCAGGCACATTGAAACTTCTCTTGAACCCAGCCGCAAGGCGCCCCATTTCGCCGCGCTCGATGCCTGCAGGCTGATTGCCCTGCGCCCGCCAAAGCCCCTGCATCGGGAAATCAACCATCCCCACCGCGGCCGCGCCCAATAGATTCCTAAGCAACACACGTCTACTCAACATAGTTCTGCTACCTTTCTGTCGTGGATAACAATCAGTCGGGGCGTCTTGCCTCCCACGTTCCGTGATGCCCGCGAATACCAAAGTTCCCTTCCATAGTGTTGCCGTCGATCATGCCGCGGAAGGTGAACACGTTCCGCGTCTTGGTGCGGAATACAATGTGACGCACGTTCACCGTGCCCTCGATCCCTCCCGACTGGTACGGACCTTTGAAATGCCCCGTGAGCGTGGCGCCATTCTGTATCAAGTCAACCGTGTGGGTACCGGTTTTGCCATCGTCACCTTTGGTGTAGAGGGTCCAGGTGCCGGCCACATTCGCCGGCGGGCGGTCCTGCGGTAGCTCCTGGGCAACTGTGTTGCCCAGGGTCAGCAATAGGAAAACAAAGAATGCGAGAAAACTCTTATAGCTCTTCATGAATTCCTCCAGTAAGAAGACGTACCGGACGCAAGCTACTCCGCTTGCGTCCATCCGTCTGTTGGGTTGTATTGATTGATGGCTTCCACCGTATCCGTTGTCTGGGGGCCCAGGTCCTGCTGATAAACGACGCCGTCGCGGCTCAGGCTAAACGTCATGATGCCGGAGTGTTGATAGTTGACGGGACTGGCGAGGATCGTGAATCCCCCCTGCGCGGTGAGAATGCGGAAAGAGTATCCATTAAAGACCGCCGTTTTACTGGGGGCCCCGGCGGCAAAGATACCCTTGGCAAACTGGTTCAGCTTGCCCAGAGGGCTGGGAGCCTGGCCTTCGGCAACCTCCCAATAAAGCCCATCCTGCTTACCCGGAGTGCTGATGATGGTATCGGTGTACTGATGGGTAGCCTGGTGGTAAAGCTGCTCAGCATTCGCAATCAGCCTGCATGCATCCATAGCAGTGAGTTCATTGCTTCCAATGCGGCGCGCCTGGAGCTCTTCATCCCCGGCATTGGCGTCGAAGTACCAACCCGAGGAACCATCCTGAGCCAGAGGAATGGGGAAGGGATAGTTGTCGGCTCCAATATAGAGCACCTGGCTGCCGTCCGTCATTGGCACCCACCGGTTCATCCGATCATACTTTTTGGCGAACGAATCGGTGGCGGTCGCATCTTCCGTAGAATCCCCTGAACTTACCAGAGTTTTCGCCTTCGGTCCCAGGACCTGGGTGATGGCCTTGTCATCTTTGGCCCGCACTGCCGTTTGCAACGCCTGCCCTGCTTCCACCGGGGTAGCGAAGGTTTTCTGGGATGTTTCCGTAGCGGCGTTGGTTTGTTTCTTCGAGCAGCCGAGGATGAAAACGACCGCCAACATAGCCAGCGCAGCCAGAGGATAATTTCGGTGCGTGGTTGAGCTCTTCCGTTGCGAATTCATGTTCTTATGTTCCTTTCGGTTGGGATTCATGTGAGTGAAGCTGCGGGGCGGCTTAACGCCGTCCCTCACCACGTTCTCCGCCGCCACGTTGACCGCCACGCGGCTGGTGTTGCTGGCGTTGTTGATTGACTCGTTGCTGGCGTTGCTGGCCTGCACGTTGTTGACGTTGATAAGACGCTGGGTGCATGCTGGTGCGGCCACGATCAGACTCGGCGCGAGCCTGATTACCGTTGCCGCTCATGGCAGAGCGGGGCCGGTTGGCGCCGACTGCGTTGGCACGATTGAAGTCACCCGGCTGATGCTGAACTCCTCCGTTGCCTCCGATCAGGCCGTGATTCCCGTTGCGTCCTCCGTTGGGCACATCCGGCCTGTTGCCGTTGTTTCTGTTGTTGGCTTCGTTGTTGTTGTTGCGGTTGCCATTGTTGTTGTTTCTGTTACCGTTGTTGTTATTGTTGTTGCTGTTCCTGTTGATGGTGGTCTTGTTGATGTAAGTGTTGTGGTTGAAGTTGATGTTTCCACCACCACCCCCACCTCCCCAATTCATTCCCCAGGCGCCGAAGCCCCAGCCCACGCCACCGCCAAAGCCACCGGCGACAAAGCCGCCCCCGCCGATCGCTGCCCCGATGGCAACGCCTGCGCCGAAGGAAACGCCAGCCGCGACGGCAACGGGCGGTGTATAAGCCGGCACGATCAACGGCGTACCGTAGACGACCGCGGGGTTGTACTGCGGAACGTAGACCACGTTGCTGTCGGCTGGTTCAATGACAATGGTCTGCGGGCTCTGCTGCACCACCTTAATCTGAGACGATGACTGCAGAGTACCCGCGGCCTGCGCCCTGGCGCGCATGACCTGTACCGCCGCCATCACGTCTGATTGCTGATTGGTGAAGGCCTGGCCCAGGTTGGATGTCCAGGACAGATTCTTTGCCAGATCATGGAGCACGGACGGAAACTGGGTCAGTGCCTTCACGCTCGGATCCCACGACTGTTCATTCACCGCCTGGGTGAGTGCGGTTCCCTGCAGATTCTGATTCTGTGCGAGCCAGTCATCCGCAAACGCCACCTCGTCGGCATAGCAGGCGGCGGCAAGGACCTGGGCCACCAATGCGTCCGGGTAGAGCGCGATGGGTGCAACCAAAGAATCCAGTTGATCTGCGGTAAGCGGCGCAACTGTCGGCGCCGCAGCAGTTGATGAAGATTGAGGGTTGGTCTGGGCGGTGACTCCCTGCACAAGCAGAATCGCGCACAGCGACATTGAAAGGGCTTGATGGATCGTTCTGGAAATCATCTCTGGCTCCGTGTTTAAGATTGGCGATGTGAGGTTGTTTCCCGTGAACTCACATCTGTGCCCTACTTAAAGCAAGCGGATCGCCAAAGATAACATTGTGAAATATAAGGACTTATCGCGGCCGCGATTCACGGCTAGCTCGGGAATTCACGAAACTTCGTGAACAATCATTAGAAACTGTTGGCTGGGCATATACAGACGCGTAGAAAAATCCTGGAGGGGGCGAGAGTCGTTCCCTCAGCGGCTAAAGCCGCACCTGTTTCAAATAGTTTAAGTACGACCTAAAGGTCGTACCCTTCAAAAAACATTGGGTTTTTCAGGGGCCTGTTCTAGAAGTTGAAGACGGCCTGGAGAAAGATGGTGCGGTTTCCGGAGGAAGGGGGGCCGAAGAAACCGCCGGCCAGCGACTGCGATTTACCAAAGAATTGCGTCGACGTTAGAGTGCCATTGGGCATCCCAAGGTTTTGGTGGTTGAAGATGTTCGTCCCGTATGCAGTCAGGGTGAGGTTGTACCTGTGCGAAGTACTTTGATCGAGACGGCCGGGTCCACCCCGGCTACCGCTCAGGCCACCGGAACCGAGTCCTGCACCGCCGCCGCGTCCACCGCCGCCACCACCGCCACCACCACCACCGCCACCGCCCCGAGCAGCCCGGCCGCCCTCCACCTTGGGACCAATGCCGATCACCTTGCTCACGCGCATATTCAGACTGACATTCGAGGGCCCTGTGCCTATACCGTAGGGAATGATTTTTTCGTTGGTGCCAAAGGGATTTGTGTTGAGGCAGCCAAACTTAGTCGACACATAGGGTGACGTTGTCTCACCGGGCGGCGGTGGCAGGGTGCAGTTGGCTGGCGCGCTGAAAGTCGGCCGCGCATTGAACTGGTTGTTCCTGGTCAAATCACTGCCGGCGGTCACGTTATACGGCGCGCCGGAGTTATAACCGAAGAAAGGAGTCAGCGAGATGGCGTAGGGCGCAGAGAAGTTCCCCAGGATCAGGAAGCGGTCATGAACATCGAAGCTGGATCGTCCATAATCGAGCCCGGGATCCTGAGCCACAGAAGGAGTGTAGGTGACACCACTCGTATCTGCTTTGGCGACGTTATAGGTGTAGAAAGTGAAGAAGCTGAAACGCGGGTAGCTGGCCCTGCCGGAAACAATAATCTGATTTTGCCGGTAGACGCCGCCGGACTGGTACTGAAGATTGTTCTCCTCCGCGGGTGGGAGGGGCGTGTCAGGATAAATGCCGAGATCCGCAGTGGCAAAATCCGGAGCGCCAATGTTGTTGGTGAAATACTGGTGGACGCCCCGCCCATACAGATAGGTCACATTCCCGGTAATCCTCTTGGCCAACTGACGATCGATCCCGACCGCCGCTTGTAAGTCAGTCGCAGCATGAAAATGCGGGTCGATGGTGTAGAGGGTCTGCGCCGTAGTCGAAGACGCGATCTCGGCCGGATTGACCGGATATGTGGGATTGGTGATGGTGGAAACTGTCTGGTTGATTCCATTCTGATGAATGGCCTGGATCACATACGGCGTGCCCGCGTTGGACCCGAAGCTATTGGGTACCGTGAACCGCTGATAAAACCAGCCATAGCCCGCACGCAGCACAGTCTTTGGGGGCTGCTTGCGATCGCCGCCGTCCAGCGCATAGGCCAAGGAGACCCGCGGCGCCCAATCGCTTTTATCGTGAATACGGTTTTGCGTTTCCCATCGCAGCCCGTAGCTAAAAGTAAAACGTGGATTGACTTTCCAGTCGTCCTGGTAGAAGAGCGCGGCATCGAAGAGAATCGCGCGCGCGGTATATTGATTGATCTCAGTTACCTGGTAAGTCTGGGGCGTGTTGGCCAGATAAGTCTGCAACGACTTAAAGATATATTGGCCGTTGGTTCCCCCAGTGGTGTAGTCTGCGTCGCGATAGGCACGCAGGCGCGCGCCAAAGTTCAAAGAGTGGTTGCCTTCAGCCGCCGCAAAGTAGTTCTGCAGTTCATATATGTCCTGATTATCGCGAACCGTTCCGCCGTTGTTGCCGCCAGCGTTGAAGGAGCCCTGCACGGTAACCGTAGGCGTGTCGTTTTGGGCGATGTTCTGATAGCGAAAGCGGCGGTATTGAAATCGGATGTCATCGACGATTTTCTTGCTCAGCACCAGGCTGTCACTTACCTGCAGCGTGTTCTCCATGCTTTGAATGTTGGTGGCTTGCGTGGGCAAAGACAGCTGACCAACGCCACCGTTGGTGGTAACCGCACGGTAGAACTCGTAACGCAGAGTCAGAGTATTCGCTTGTCCCAGCTGCAGGTCGAGGCGCGGACTCACGTCGATGCGCGAGCTTGGGTTGGGGAAAGCTTCGTTCAGGAGAGTGCCGTCGGGGGTATCTGGCGTTACGCTGGTGGGGTCAACTGCATCCACCACGCTCACATTCTGGTTATTGCGTCCAAAAACGCTCACAAAGTACGAGGCATTTTTCGAAATGGGGCCGCCTACACTGCCTTGCAGGTTGTACTGATAGTACGACGGTTCCGCCGTTTGCAGGATCGGATTGCGCGAGTTGAAAGAGGAATCGTTGCCGCGAGCTTCAATCTGGCCGTGCAGCTTGTCAGTGCCGGGCTTGGTGAGGATTTCGATCCGCCCGTAACCGAGGCGGTCGAACTCGGCGGAAAATGGATTCTGGTTGACGCGTATCTCGCGGATCGAAGATTTGGGCGGAATCTGCCCCCCGGTAAATCCGTCAATGTAGATCTCTCCCCCATTGGGACCAGCGGCCGGGCCGGCCAAAGCCTGCAGTTGATTCTCCAGTTCATCGGGATCGTCAGAAAGTGCGTCGAGATCTTTACCCTTGAGCACCACGGCGTTGGCATTTTGATCCGGACTCGTATCGACTGTCGGCGTTTCCGCCTCGACCTGTACCTGCTGCTTCTCGATCTCGATTTGCATGGCAATATTCAGCGTCTTCGCTTGCCCGGCGGTGAGGGTAACGGTAGACATGAAGGGAGCAAATCCTGCCGTAGTGGCATTTACGGTGTAGACTCCGGCAGCCAAGCCCCGCACCTGGTAAGAACCCGCGCCATCTGACGCCACGGTAGCGCTTTTTCCCGACGCTGAAGTGACTGTGACCTGTGCCTGAGGGATCACCGCACCGCTCGGATCTAATACGCGCCCCTGCAGCGTGCTGGTTGATCCTTGCCCGAGAACCATAATCGGCGAGGCAAGGGCGGTCAGCAAGAAAGTGATCAGAAGCAACAAGTACTTTGTTTTCATCAGCTGTGCGGGAAGACGCCCGGGCGTTACCAAGATTGACGCGCAGCACCGGCGGTAAGTTTCCGAGCTGCGATCGAAGGTCTCCCCGGGGGTCAATCATTCACCTGGCTTTCGTCTCCCGCCGGCTGAATCAGGCTCTAGCTTCCGCCTGCGCCCGATTCTTCAATGCTTTCATATATGCGAACCCGTAGGCTTGTTCCGGGAAATGTCCGCCCACGACGGTAGGCGTATGGTCGAGGATTACGATGCCGTCAAACTTGACCTCCACCAGGGCCGTCATAATTTTGGACATGTCGTAGTAGCCATTGTCCATAAAGGTTTCCACGAAGTGGGGCAGGGGCGCGCTCACATTACGGAAATGAATCTTCCAGATCTTCTCCGGACCGAAATAGCGGATCATCTCCGCCGGGTCTTTATGCATAAGCGCAGGACCGCCCTCGTTCCAGCACCCGCAACATAAGCAGATACCGACGTTAGGGCTGTTGGCGATCTCCATTGCTCGCTTATAGCCTTCGAAATTGGCGAATATGCAGCGCGGGACGCCGGCCAGTATTGGCTCGGGTGGATCATCCGGGTGAATCCCAATACGGACACTGTTCTCCTCCGCGACAGGAGCGACCTGCTTGATGAAATAGGTGTAGTTCTCCCAGATCTCTTCTTTCGAAAACACACGGCCGTGGGAGAGCGGCTCGTAGTACTTCTTATCCTCCCAAACGCCCACCTTGTTCGGGCTTGCCATATCGAACTCCCGGCCAGAAGCTCCTCGGATCTCGGCCCTGCCGCTACTCCAGATTCCGTTGCCCATATGAGCGTAGGTAGTGTAGTAGATGCCGGCTTGGCCCAGGTTGCGTATGTATTGTTTGTATTCCTCGATTTTCTGATCGCGGCCGGGCAGATTGAGCGTGACCTCAGGCATGTTATGCACGCTTGAGTTGCCGATGTTCCAGACTGTAATGCCCGCATCCGCATAGCGCTTCTTGATTTGCATGAAGCCCTCCGCGGTCCGCAGGTCGGGAGTGGAAGCTACGCTGACGTACTCGGCGCCCATCTGCTTAAGGAAAAGCAGATCATCGTCGCTGGGTTTGGCCGAGGTCTGCGCGCACAATTTGATGCCCGGAGCACTCGGATGCACGGTGGCCGAGGCAGTTCGCGATGATGAAAGAATTCCGGCGGCGCTCAGAGCGCCTCCGACAGCTAGTTTGACGAACTCTCTTCTGTCGGGAGCAAACCCGATATTCGTTATTTCCGATGTTCTTTGATCGATTTCCTTCAGTCCCATGTCACCTGTCCTTTGAGAGTCGAAGTGAAAGCTCCGGCATGATGGGCAACATTGTAGCTGAGAAACGCGTACGCCCAGGCCGGACTTCAGTCCCTGTGAAATTGTTATTGAGGTCAGAAAAAGCGCAGGGGCTGAAGCCCAACTCTGTTTGGGCCTTTATGGCCCGACTAAAGTCGTGCCCTGATACAAAGCCCAACGTTGTTGAGTATCGAAAGTATTCGTACATCCCAAAGTAGAAACTTCAGGCCCACATGAATTCGGGGGGGCTCCCACCAGGCTCCCCCCCGCCCACTTCGGCCGTCTGTTATTTGCCACTTTAGATGTTACTTAAGGCCCGCTCACTGTGGGCGCTTTACAGTATCGCCGACCTTCGGAGTTCCGGCGCCATCGAACTTTCCTACGGCGGAGCCGCTATCCACGCTGGTAACGGTGAGCATGCCCACAGGCGAATCGATCGTACGCAGAACCTTGCCCGTCGCAGGATCCTTCACCGTACGAACTACCCGCGTCACCGTAAGCTTGTCTCCCACGCGCACTCCAGCACCGGAACCAACGTTGATGATGATATCCCCGGTGGTAGCATCGGCAACCAGAGCGTCAATGGGCGCTGCTGGAGGAGGAGCGTTGACCGGAAGGCTACTGGCATGCTGATCCAGGTTCTTGGCTGTATCGTCGACGGCCTGCTTCACGGCCTGGCCAAGGATGCTCTGGCTGAAGTTGGTACTCCCCATATCGAGTTGGCCGGCTCCGCCCTTCCAGCCGGAGTAACCCGCACCGCTGGTGGTTAGTCCCTTGCGCTCGGACTCACCGTGACCGGTCACCGAAGCGAGGATCTCGCCTGTGTTGACATCGACCATGCGCGCGGTGACTTCCACCACTGCCTTTGACTTGCTAATGCCAAGACCGCCGGCGCCGGCGTTCCAGATGCTCCCGCCTCCACCTCCGCCGCCGTAGTGCTTGTCATCCCGGCCGAATTGGGTAACATCGCCGATGATGATCGTGTCCACGCCAAGCAGACCACCGATTTTGGCTGCAGTCGCGGTGTTGACCCGATCGCTGTTGGAGAAATTTTGCTCTTTGAGAATCTTATCGATCGCGCTGCGCTCGATCACACGATAACTGCCATCGTTGACAAGTTGATTGATCAGCAGATCGGAGATGCCCTTCCCGACATCCTGGTTCGAACCAAAGATCGCCTCAACAGTGGTCAAGACAGTCCCGTATCCGAAGTCTAGAACCGCCACCCTGCGCTTTTCCTGCGCCACACCAGGCAAAGCGACTAACAAAGCTAGGACAACTACCAGCAGACCCTTGCGCATGATCGTTCTTGCTCCTATTTGCCGAAGAAACTTTCCAGAATTGAGATTTCTTTATCAGCCATGTCCATATGATTGCGGGCGGCGGTGATGTTGCCGCTATTCAACTCGGCGCTTGCTGCGCGTAGATAACTATTCATGAGGGCATACGCGGCCGCCATGTCGTGGCGCAACCCGACTCCGTCCGCCTCCTGCTGGCGCTTCAGGCTTTCCACACTTGCAGAAACAGCGCTAGCGCGAGCATCGAGCCCGGTCATCTGTTCATGAGCCTGATCTACTTCTTCAGCCGTGGGCCCCGCATTTGCAGGTTGCTTTGTGTTATCGGGCTGCTGGCTCTCAGTACCCGCTTGCAGGGTGGATTCAGGCCGGGGCGGGTTGGGGTTTGAACCAGTCTTACTATGCGGTGGGGTTCCCCCGTCTGATTTAACCGGTGCATGTTGCGCAGTCCTGGCGGCCTCGTCGGACGGTTGCGTGTCCGCGGGAGAAGGTGTTACGGGGCCCGCCGAAGCACTGTCTGTCGATGCAGGACCGGCTAGGGCAGGACCGGCTAGGGCAGGACCGGCTGGTGCAGGCGTTACCAAAGACTGCGTGGCAGCCGGATCACTATTGGCTTCAGGTTTCGCGTTGATATGACGCAGGTACGGCAAACCCACCGCAGCGCTGGCCACAACGGCCAGAACGGCGAGCGCGCCCACGGCGATCCATGCTCCGCGATGCGCAGGACGCGCTGCCGCAACCGCAGCGCCAGGGATAACCACTGGGGTAAAAGGAACCTCTTCCATTTTGGGTGTACTATCCTGCACCGCCGCAACGTGACGCAGCGCATTGCTGACAGCCTGTGCGTTCTGGAAGCGATTTGCCGGATCTTTCGCGAGGCAGGACAGGATAAGGTCGCTCAGTGCCTTAGGGAGCTGCTGATTGACCTCGACCGGCGGTTGGGGGGCAATGTCGCACTGCTGGTTCAGGATGCCATAGGTGGAATCCGCCTCGAAGGGCCGGCGCCCGGCAAAGAGTTCGTACATCACGATGCCGACCGAGTAGATATCTGAGCGCGCATCGACTGTCCCGCCGCGCGCCTGCTCCGGCGATATATAGTACATCGATCCGATGGTGGTTCCCGGAAGAGTGAGCTCCTTTTCCAGGTTTGACTTGGCGATGCCGAAGTCCATAAGCTTCACCACGCCCTGCGAAGTAACCATGATGTTGGCAGGCTTGATGTCGCGGTGCACTACGCCACGGCCATGTGCATAGCTCAACGCGGAAAGTACCTGCTGCATATAGTTAATGTTGTCGCCCGGGGGAATTGGGCCTTGCTTTGCGCGCTGTTCCAGCGTGGAGCCCTCGACGAACTCCATCATCATGACTAACTGGTTATTGATCTGGAAGGCGGTATGCAGCTGAGCGATGTTGGGGTGATCGAAGCTTGCCAGGGTGCGGATTTCGCCGATAAACCGCTCTGCCAAACCCATCTCGGCGACCAGGTCTGGAAGCACTACCTTCATCGCCTCAATGCGGTTAGAAATTACGTTGCGAACCTGGTAGACCTGTCCCATGCCGCCAACCCCCAGCATGCTGACGACCTCGTAATCGCCAACCCGTTGACCTATCTCAAAAGCCACCAGATCACCTCCGGTAGTTCAGCTTCAAATGATGGTGCGGGAGGGATCCTTTTCGTATCACCGGGACCCGCTCTGCCCTGCATGGGGGCAATCAGACCACAGGTACTATATGCTCGACTGGTTCTGATAAACAAGATAGTCCTCTACAACCTTTGCATTAAATCGACAGATAACAGTGCCTACGGAAGGGTATGCATCCAGTTAATAACCTACCTGGAATTACTTCCAGAAATTTACATTCATTGGTCCCGAGATCTGCGGTTTCTACGTTTCGCGGAGGCTCGCAGACTCCTCTTTGTCTTGTCCAAGGGCCTCCATCTATTCAGGAAGAGCGAAGCTGTAGAGCGCGTTTCCCGCAGAAATCGCTACAAACTGCCTTCCCCCTACCGCGTAACTTATGGGAGAGGAGGCAAGCGTGCCTCCGGTTTGAAAATGCCACAGGGACTTGCCTGTTTTGGAATCCAGCGCAATTAGATTTCCATCTCCCGTCGCGAGGAAGACCAGTCCACCGCCTGTGGCCAGCACGCCGGCGCTCATGGAAATGCGGAACGTCGGGAATTTCCACTTCACCGAGCCGGTCCTGGTGTCGATTGCCAACATGGCATCCTTGGCTGGCTCATTGGATGGGAAAGGGGCACCGCCCATGTACTGTCGTCCGGCCTCATACTTTACCGGGACGCTGCGGTATCCCATGCCACCGTCCAGCGCGACCACGTACATCATCGAGTGGACCGCATCGTAGGAAGGGTTTTGCCAGTTGCTGCCCCCTACCAGGATTGGAGAAATAACATTTCCCTCGGGCGAGGACTGCCAGCCGGGCAAGAAAATAGGACGGCCATCCGGTTGAAAGCCGCGATTCCAGGTTTGCTTGACGTAAGGTTTGGCGAAGATGAGTTTCCCGTCGGTGCGATCCAGCACATAGAACATCCCATTACGGTCCGCTTGCAACATCAGCTTGCGCTTCACGCCGTCCAACACGCTATCTGCCAATACCACGTCTTCATTAGCGTCCCAATCATGCGTGTCTCCCGGGGTGAACTGATAATGCCACTTTCTTTCACCGGTCTCCGGATCCAGGGCAACGACCGAACAGGTAAAGAGGTTATCGCCTTCACGCCCAGTTCCATTCATACCCGGCCCCGGGTTGCCCACCGTCCAATACAGTACGTCGAGGTCAGGATCATAGCTGCCTGTCAACCATGCGGCTCCGCTGCCGTGTTTCCAGCTGTCTCCACTCCAGGTGTCGTTGCCATATTCTCCCGGGCCGGGAATGGTATTGAACCGCCACAGGCGCTTGCCCGTCGCCGGATCGTAGGCATCGATAAAGCCGCGGATGCCGAACTCTCCGCCCGCGACTCCGACAATGATCTTGTCTTTGACCGCCAGCGGGGCTCCTGTCATTGAATTGCCCGTCATGGTATCGGCCACCTGGGTTTCCCAAAGAATCCGCCCGCTGCGCGCATCGAGCGCTACCAGTGCCGCATCCAGGGTGCCGAAGAAAACACGATTTCCCAGCACCGCCACACCGCGATTAAAAGGATTGATCTGGTTAGGATTGATAACTTTTTGCCGACGGTCATATTTCCATATCACCAGGCCGCTGCTGGCATCGATGGCATACACTCCCGCCGACCCGGCGGTGGTGTAGGTGGTGTACATCGTGCCGTCCACAACCAAAGGCGTAGCCTCGAGCGCCGGGCCTGCCGGCATCTGCACAGACCATTGCGCCTGCAGTCGCCTGACATTGACTGGAGTGATTTGGCTCAGGGAAGAAAAGTGATGTCCCTGATAATCGCCCCAATAGGTAAGCCAGTTCTGTGGCTCCGCCTGGGCGTTGCGCAGCCTGGCAAAACTCAAGCCGCCCGGCAAATCGACTTGAATGGTCTTGCTCAGATCGCGACTCTTCAGACTTTTTAGATAAGCGACCAGATCCTGAATCTCCGTCGGGAGGAGCAGCTGACTGTAGTTATCCGGCATCAGCGACTTAGCCTGGGCTTGCTCGGCAAGAATATCTTTCCTGTCGAACCTGCGTAGATTGCCAGTCAAGTCCGTCATGATCAGGGTGTAATCGTCTTCGGCGCGCTTGATCCCGACAACCTCCTCGCCCGCACGAGTCTTCACCCTCACGCCGCTTGGCCCGAACCAACGTGGTGCATTTGGCTTGGACGCATTGGGGTTCATGATGACGCTGCGCAGATACGCGGCGGAATTTTTTCCGGCGTCGGAGAGGTCGGGTCCGATATCCATGCCACGGGCGTTCACTTCGTGACAGCCGGCACAGCCGCCTTTGCCCCAGAACGTCTCCTGCCCCATTGCAGGATTGCCCGGCACTGCCTCGTCAGCGGCAGCGTTGTTGGTATTGAGGCTGCGCAGGTAGGTAATAATTCGCCAGACGTTATCCGCAGGCAGCACGAGAGAACGCAGGCATCTGAGTGCCGGGAACACCAGTCCGGATGGTCCGGAATAAATCACTGTCTTCGCCGCCATGCCTGAAATTTCCCGATGCCAGCGCCGGACCGCGGTCGCCCCGCGCCTCTCCGCCATGGCACGATTGGCAGGTTTGCTCATACAGCGTCTTGCCAGCGGCGATCGCTGCCGGGTCCTGAGCAAATGGATTCTTCTGCACGTCAGGCATGTCCGCTTGTTGGGCCAAGACCGACACCATTAAAAAGACCGCCATCAAGAAGAAAACAAGATTTGTACGACGGTCGAAGATTCGTCTTCTCATGCCCTCACATAGCCGGCCGGACTACCCTATTGCTGTCCTACATTAACATCGGGAAACCGAAGCATTTTCGAAAGCGCTTACCGGAGGGCGAGTCGTTCCTTAGCGGCTAAGCCGCACCTACGTCCTTCTAGAGATCAAGGATTACATCCGAAGCTTCTCCATTTTGGTTCTTCTCCGCGCTCTTTAGTGGCACCGAGCAGCACAGCAGGATATCTTCCTCGCCGCGATCGGCCAGCGGTTCTTCAAGGTAATCCACGGCGCCACTGACGATCCGGGTTTTGCAGGTTCCGCAAATGCCGGAGCGACAGCCGAAAGCTGGGGCAAGGCCAACTTCTTCCGCAAGCTCGAGCAGTGTGCCGTCCTCACGAGACCACCTGGTCTCAATCCCCGACTTGGCGAACTTAACCCTTACTGGAGGAGAGTGTCGCTCCTCGGCAGGTTTTCTGGGCAAATCCGGTTTCAGAACTGTTCCCGGACCGAAGGACTCGTAGTGAATTCGCTCCGGGTGAACTCCGGTTCCGGTCAGCCCGCTGTACAGCGTATTCATGAATTGCGAGGGCCCGCATAGGTAAAAGTCGCAGTCGCCTAAAGGGAAAAGCTGGGCCAGAAGGTGGATGTCGATGCGACCGTCGCTGTCGTGGGTAATACCGATCCTGTCTTCGGCTGTGGGATGGCTGTAGCGGAAGTGCACGCTCATCGCGGGATGCTGCGTGGCCAGCTTCCGGACGTGGTTGCCGAACGCGTGTACGCGACTGTTCTGCGTGCCGTGAACGAAGTAGACCGGTCGATATTCACCCGTATGGCTGCCCCGCTCCACGATATGCTCGGCTATGGCAATCATAGGAGTGATGCCCACTCCGCCGGAAACCAGGGCGACGGGCCGCGTGCTGCTCTCATCCAGAACAAACTTGCCGCGCGGCATCATCGCTTGCAGACGAAAGCCTGCCTTGCCACTGGTGTGCAGGAATTGAGACACCAGCGAGGCTCCATCGCCGCGCCGGATGGACAAGCGATAGAAATCGGGGTTCGGGCGCGTGGAAAGGGTGTAGGTCCGCAAGACCGGCTCGTCTCGCTCGGGGATTATGACGCGGATGGGTAGAAACTGGCCCGGTGCCCAGGGAGATACAGGCTTGCCATCAGCGCGGCGCAGGTAGAAGGAGCTTATGATCGCGCTCTCCGTTTCCACTTTGGCCACTTCGAGCTCCACATAGGAGTTGCGCTCGTGTTCCTCTGTAACGGAAGGCAGGGGAGCTACGCTGATGGTCGTCGAAACCGGGATCCGGGTTACGGGCGCGGCTTGATTCGATCCCACATTCGATCGAGCATTCGATCGAGCATTCGATCGAAGCGGGTCTCCGGTTAAGGCCTGAACCACCAGCCTTTGGAAGTGGATGCAGAGATGTTCACTGTTGGTTAAGAACCTTCCCCGCTCGGGAATGCCACCCAATAGCCCGCGTTGCACGGAGTTGGTCAGAACGTCGTCTTCGTAACCCACCTGTTTGTTAAAGGCAATGAGTTCGCGCGCGAATTGCTCCGACACGCCTGGCCCGAAGTACTGCTCGGAAAATCCCCTGGCCTTATTGGGTCCGTCAGGAACCCACACATCGATCGAGAGGTTCGGAAATCCGGGGTTGATGTTAATCGTAATGTTAGGCCACAACAAATGATATTGAGCTTGCGCTACCTCGCCGCGGGCATCGTAAATGGGGACGGCTGTCTTGCCTTCGAGCGCCGACTGGCGAACTTCTCCCACTTGACTGGCGAACCAGCCGTGCATGGTGAGGTTATAGTTTTCCGGCTTGACATCGATGGCCGCGCTGAACCCAGGATGGGCAACGGCGCAGTGATAACACTCAAGAAAGTTTTCCAGCATGGTCTTCCAGTTTGCCTCTGCGCCCCATTCTTCCCGGCTATAGAGCTCAAGGCTTTCCAGATGCACACCGCTTCCGGCGATGATCTTGAGCACATCTCCGAAGTAGGTGAGCAGAGGCATGGCGTGCGCATCGAGGTTGACAAAGACAAATGGGCCGAGAGACTCCACGCGAAGGGGCAGAAGCGGATAGTCCTCAAGGCGGAAGTTGGGTTCGGCGGCGGAGCGTGGAGCACCCTTCAGGCAGCCGGTGAGATCGTACGTCCAGGCGTGATAGCCGCATTGCATGGTCTTTGAATTGCCGCGGCCCTTCATCACCTCGTGCCTGCGATGCCGGCATACGTTGATAAATCCCGCCAAACCCGATTCATTGCGGATGACTACGACCGGGACGTCTCCGGTGTAGCCGGTAATGTAGTCGCCGGGATTGGCAAGTTCGCTTGCCGGGCCGATATAGCTCCAGCTTTTCCTGAAGATCTTGTCGATTTCGTGAGCAGTGATCGACGGGTCTGTATACCAACGTGAGGGGAGCGACTCGCCTCGATCAAGCGCCGCCAGCAGACTATCGGGGTTTTCGATGGCCCAGTTTTCGATCATCTGGTTCATAGGATTACCTCCTTGGCATACGAATCTCTTGCGGCGAACCGATCCTTATCAGAAGCGGGATGGACGACACCAGGACTACGCTGACACAGAGCAGAACGCCCCAGAAGTTAAGCCGGCTAACGGCCATGGAAGCCAGGGCTGCGGTTGCCAACATACCCAGGGAATAAAAGATGTTGTACACCCCGTAGACGGCGGAATAGCAGGACATTCCCGCTCGATCGACCACGTTTCCAAGTTCCGCTGAAGCGGGGTTCAGCATAAACGCAAACGAGATATTCACCAGGCAGAGCACGAGGCAAACCAGGACGACCGTTCTGAACAAGGCCAGCAAAGGGAGCGTGACGGCCATCGCGATGGTCCCCAACAGGATGACTCTTTGGATGGGCCACCGCTCCGAAACCCAGCCTACGACCGGTGCACTCAAGCCATACACCAGCGTGGAGACGGTGAAGATGAGACCCATGGCCATCGATGTCGTGCCATACTGCACCAATCGCACGGGCAGAAGCGGTTCGACGATGCCGACCGAAAAGGCGGCCAAGGCAACCGCCAAGGCAGGCACAACCACCGCCTTGCTCAAAAGCAAGACGCGGATACTGACTGTCTGCTTCGGGGCGGTTCCTTTTGGGGGAAGGAACAAGGCGATCAACGCAGCGGCCGCGACCACCAGGACACCGGTGATCAAAAACGGCAGCTGGTAGCCCCCGAGATGAAAGAGGGCTCCGCCCGCGATGGGTCCAAGGACCGAGCCAAAGGTTCCGCCGGCGAATGCATAGCCGAGCATCTCAACCCTTTTATCAACATAATTTGCCGCGACGAGTGCCAGGCCTGAGGTCCAGAGGGCAGCCGAGCCTGCGCCTTGAAATATCCTTGCCAGGAGCAGAACGGATAGGTTCGGCGCCAGCGCAAAAAGTAGTATCGCGCACGCCTCCAGCGCAAGACCGTACAACATGGTGGCGCGGCCGCCGATGCGATCTCCCAGATAACCAAAGACCGGAGTGACCACCAGGACGCTGATGGCATACGCTCCGTAGAGCAACGCAAACTGTTCTTCGCTTTGTAACTTGGCCGGCGAATGCGCTGACAGAGGGAAAAAGATTCCGTAGAGGAAGTAGTCGATGAACAGAGAAAACGCGATAACGCCGACCATGGCCCGGGATTGCAAACGCACGACGCTCGGCGCCCGGTCTTGAAATGCCTGCACCACTATGCCGACCACAGGAGCCGAGTTACGGCCATCATCACTGTCACCTGAGCTGTTCCCCGATGGAGGGCGCAGGCGGACATCGCCAAAACAGGCGCGGCTTGCACTTGTCGATGCATAGTGGACTCGCAGTTTTGGCCCCGGTTCCACGCTTCGAGTTTGCGTACCAAAATACGCCGGAGGGCTCTCGAATGCAATCGTTCACGCTGGCTTAACGACCGCAGCGGCCACGGCATTTGGAATCGCAAAAAGGCCCGATCAGCGAAACCGGGTGACTGCAAATTGCGAGAACTCGTTGATTTGGAAGCGCGAATTAAGCGAATTAAGCGAACTAAGCGAATTAAGCCTCCTCCTGCCGTGATTGCTGATCTTCTGAGGCCGACCAGAGGTTAACGGAACGGCCCCTGCCGGGTTCGATTAGGCGGTGGATTGCGCCCAGGGATACAAGGTGTTGGAGCGCGGCGTCGATACGGTCGCTGCTGAGATGGCCATGAAAGAGAGCACTGATCTGTTTTCTGGACAATCCGTTGGAGGAGGCATCGAGGGCCTCCCGAATACGGTCGGTAGTGGGGTCGCCAGTGCAGGTGCCGAAGAGGAGTGCGGCGCCGACAGAGCAGTAGTCCCATACGGCGAGGGCGGCCTGGAGATGAGGCGCCCCGATGACTGAGCTGCACTCGAGGGCGGCGTAGATGGCGCTGAGGCGGAGGACCTGGGCTTCGGCGCGGTTGGTGGCAGCGCCGTAAAGGCCGGGGCGCGCCTGGCTCAAGGCAGGATAGCGGTCATGCCAGAGTTCGCGGGCGGCGTGGTCACGGTGAAGGCGAATTTCCGTTGCGCTGCCGGCCCAATCGAGGGCGCGGCGCAGTTCGCGGGCGATCGCGGAGAGTTCATGGGCAGCCAAGCTGCCGCCTTCGGGCAAGCACTTACTCCGCTGGACACGAGTCCAGAGGCAGCGGTTGGCGAAGCCATTATGGGCTTCGGACCGGTGGAGATGCTGGGCGAGCTCGCGCTCGGTGATATGGGCAATGAGGCTGATATGGGTTCCGGACGCCTGGAAGGGCTGACGACGGTCGAGGGTGCGGAGATGGCCGCTATCCCAAGCACAGCGGAGCAGGGGTGAGAGGTGTCCCCTGGCCCGGCCCATGGCATGGAGGACGGAGGAGAACTCCTCGGAGAGGGCAAGGAGACGCCGGTCGGTTGGGGGTTGCTGATCGCGCAGAGCATAGATGAGACCACCGGCAGTGAGGCGAGCGGTGGTGAAGCGGTTGGCTACCCAAGGGTGATCGACTTCGGAGAAGAGGCGGGCAATCTGGCTCCAGCTGGTTCCCTTGCGAGCCTTGCTGGATTCGCCGACCAGCACGACAAAGAGGTTGAGGCCATGGCGGGCAGCATCGACCATGCAGTGAGGGCCGGGGCCGACCAGGTTGCCGGAGGCGGCGAGGAACTGGAGGAGAATGGCGGCGGGATCCGCCTCAGTGTGGGGAGCCAGGGTGCGGACGACGAGCCCGGCGAGGCCGTAGAAGGCTGCTTCGCCGAGCCTGGGATGATCGGGTGCGCGGGGCGGCTCTGACGCGGGAAGCGACTCTGGCTCTTGCGCGGGGGCAGCTGGGCCGGTGTGGTGCTGCGGCTGGATACCGAGCAATTCGGCCCGGCGACGTCTTATATCTTCGAGGGTAGGAAGGACGGGCCGGCTTATCCCGGTGCTTGCATTGCTTATCATGATTCGACACTATTGCGGTTCCTAATGTTTGTCCATGGCTCCTGGTATTTTGTTGGAGATTCATTGGTCACCTGCGATTGGTGACTATATATGGTTGGGGCCTCAATATTTTTTGCTTCTTTTTACGGAGGTTGAATTTGTTGACCAGGGAGTTGCAATGACAGATGAATGCGCGCTATTGGATTATTTGGGTAGACGGATCAGCGCTGTCATTGCCGGAGAAGAAGCGGCTGGTTGCGAGCGCAACCGCAAAGAGCAGATATGCGGCGATCAGCATCGCCCAAAAGCCTGCCCTGCTTTGCGTCACGGCGCGTTCGCTGTGCGAGCGCGCCAGACGCCGGCCTCCAAACCAACAAACGATGGTCAGAATCGGGGGCGCCGTGAGACCTATAAGGATCTGCAGAGGCAGGGACAGGTCGCCGAAGGACATAGCAGCTATTATTTTCGCACTATGGCAAATAGATATCGCGCGGAAGAGAGAAACAACGGAATAGGGTAAGATTCGACCATCAAAAAAGCATGGGATGGAAAAAACTATGGCCGTAAATCGCAGAACATTTATTAAGGAACTCGGCCTCGGAACAGCCGGATTGGGGATTTCGTCGTTAGCCACTGGCGCCGCCAAGGCGCAGCAACCTTCCTCGATGTGGAAACCTCGGGTGGGGATCCTGGTGAATTATTCGACGGCGAACGTTGCGTATGCGGTGCAGGAGGGTTTCACCAGCATCGGATTCTGGGCTCAACCAAATAGTAATCTTGCTCCCGGGACGGTGACGGATTCCACGCTGGAGAGGATTCGCGAAGACATAAGGCAATCCGGCCTTTTCTGTTCGGTGCTGGGAGTGACAGCAAATCACATCGATGCAGACCCCGACAAACGCAAGGCGGTGAAC
This sequence comes from uncultured Acidobacteriaceae bacterium, assembly GCA_963796145.1. GTDB lineage: Bacteria > Acidobacteriota > Terriglobia > Terriglobales > Acidobacteriaceae > PALSA-350. Next base: position 257,111 of record CAWCKO010000005.1, read on the forward strand.
GATCACACGGCTGGTGTTATCGAAATTGCGGGCAAACTCGGGGTACCGTACATCGGCACGATGTCGGGCAAGGATCCAGCAAAAACTTTGGACGCCCAGGCCGATGAAATCCTGCGGGTGTATGAGGAGAAATATTTTCCGCTCTGCGAAAAATACAAGGTGCGGCTAGTGTGGGAGCCGTGGCCGGAGGGGCCGAATGTCGCGACAGGACCGCTCGGGTATGAGGCGCTTTTCAAGGTATTCGGAAGCTCACCGTTTGTTGGGATTCAATTCGACCCTTCGCATTACGTCCGGCAGTTCATGGACCCGTACCAGGCGGCGCGCGACTGGGTGGATAAGATCTACGATGTTCATCTGAAAGACACAGAAATCAGATACGACGTTTTGCGACGCGTGGGCATTCATCCGCCGAGCCCCGCGCAGTGGTGGAGGTACAGGATTCCAGGGCAGGGACAGATCGATTGGCCGAGGTTCTTTACCGTCCTGATGGACAAGAGCTATGCCGGCGCTATGAATATCGAGCACGAGGATGAAACGTATCATCCCGGCTATAACGGGAACGATATCAACGACGGATATAAGACCGGGTTTCGGGTCGGACTGAGATATCTCCGGCAATACGTTCCGGTGTGACGCTTGCTGAGGTCCAAGGGTTTCTACTTGAGCGGAGCCAGTTCCAGGTTGCGGTAGAAGGTTTCCGCACCTTCGGTTTGAAAGAGAATCTTTCCCCTGGTCGCATTCAGATCGGTGGCCTCGTTGACCAGCTTACCGTTCACGTAATACTTCACGTGATCATGGTCCACGACCAATTCAAGCTGGTTCCATTCTCCGTGCGGCTTTTCCACTTCACCCACCGGGTCGCGATAGCCGGTTACATTCTGCCAGGGTCCTTCGCCGAAGCGAGGCGACTTCACGTACTGGTGTGGCCCCTCCTCCGCCTCACTCGCGATCAGCTGACCCTTGACCTTGAGGCTGGCGCCTTTGACCAGCCAGATGTCTCCCGTGCCACCTTCGATAATCTGGAACTCGAAGGAGCGCGGCCAGACTCCTTTGGGCGGAGCAAGCAGGGGGCCGGTGATGTTGTAAAGGATGCCGCAGTCCCTGGCCTTTCCGACGCGGTCCTGCCAGGTTTTTTCGCCCCACTTGAACTGGGCGCGCAAGTAGTAGTTTTCGTACTCGTTCTGCGTCACAATGCCGCCGAAGTCATTTCCGGAAACGTGAATGATTCCCTTCTCCACCTGGAAGATCTTATCGGTGTCGTGATTCAGCCCTTTTGATTGGAGAAGTATGTCGAAACCGGTGAAATCTTTCCCGTTAAAAAGACGCACCAACTTACCGTGTGGGGGAATGCCGGTTGCCATCTGGGCAAGGCCACTACAGGCCAGTACCGCTGAGGTCATCCACAGACAACAAACTCGTTTCAGCCTTAAACCCATTTTTTGGCGACCTTTCCATTTCCCATGTCTTCGACTTCACACACGGCTTACGATGATAATCAGAGAGCAAGGAGTTTTGCCAGTCACGCAGCAACTACCTCAGCAGAAGGAGGGCGAATCCTGACTCCCCAGTTCGATCCATCCGCGGGGCCCTCTGCACCCGAGCCGGCCGTAGGCAAGAACAAGTGTTTGTACCCTTCCCTCTACGAGATCGATACACGGGCTGGACTGCACGATATCTCGCTAAACCTGGGAAGGCAGGCAACACTGGATGACATTGCCGACCAGGAGCTGGACCGACTGGCAGAACGGGGATTCGACTGGATTTGGTATCTCGGCGTGTGGCAGACAGGGCCTGCCGGCCGCAAAGTCTCCCGTGATCATCTGGAGTGGCAGGCCGAGTTCCGGAAAGTGCTTCCCGACCTTCAGCAGGGAGACATTTACGGCTCCCCCTTCGCCATCAGCGGCTACACGGTCCATTCCGACTTCGGCGGAAAGCCGGCCCTGGAGCGTCTGCACGAACGAATGGGTAAGCGCGGGATGCGCTTAATGCTGGACTTTGTGCCAAACCACACGGCGCCGGATCATCCCTGGACCCAGACACATCCCGAGTTCTATGTCCGAGGCACGGAAGAGAAGCTGCGCCAGGAGCCGCAAAATTACGTTCGCGTCGAAACCCCACGAGGACCCCTGGTTCTGGCCTACGGCCGCGATCCCTACTTTCCAGGATGGCCCGACACGCTGCAGCTGAACTATGCGGAGCCCTCGCTGCAGGAAGCCATGCGGAGCGAGCTGCTGAATGTGGCCACATTGTGTGACGGTGTCCGGTGTGATATGGCGATGCTCCTCTTGCCGGAAGTTTTTGAGCGAACCTGGGGGTTGCGGCCCGAACCCTTCTGGCCGAATGTCATCCGGTCGGTTCGCGCGGATCATCCGGGGTTCCTCTTCATGGCAGAGGTTTATTGGGACCTGGAATGGACTCTGCAAGAGCAAGGCTTCGACTACACCTACGATAAGCGGCTCTACGACCTCCTCCGGGAAGGAGATGCACGGCCTGTACGGGATCACTTTCGCGCGGATATGGTATTCCAACGGAAGTCTGCACGGTTTCTGGAGAATCACGATGAGCCACGAGCGGCAGCTACGTTTCCTCTGGAGATCCACCAGCCGGCTGCAGTTCTGACTTATCTTTGCCCAGGCCTGCGGTTTTTCCACGATGGACAGTTCGAGGGGAGAACCAAGAAGCTTTCCGTGCACCTCGGCCGCCGGCCGGCAGAACCGGTCGAGTCTTCCGTGCGCGATTTTTATGAGCGGCTTCTGGACTGCGTGCATCAACCTGTGGCGTGCAACGGGCAGTGGAGGTTGCTGGATTGCTCGCCGGCCTGGGACGGCAACTGGACATGGGATTGCTTCATCTGCTTTGCGTGGCAGGGCGCAGCTGGCCCCCCGCTTCTGGTTGCCGTTAACTATGCAGCTAATCAAAGCCAGTGTTATGTGCAGATCCCTCTCGACCAGATTGGCGGAGGTGTCGTACGAATGCAGGACCTATTGAGCCCGATCGTCTATAAGTCGAAGCATGATGAGTCCCGGGGCCTTTACCTGGACATACAAGCCTGGGGCTATCACGTTTTCCAACTCAAGATGGTCCCTCCACAAGATATCCAACGATAACCGCTACCTCGGGGTTTCCCCAGCGGTTTTCCCGGAAGAAACGAATTTTGAGTTTGCACGCTTTTCCGAGCATTTTGTCTCCTGGGTCGGAGTAAGACTGCGCCCATTCCGATGGCCTGTCAAGATATTTCACCCCCGCCACCTGCAATGCATGAAGAAGATGTAGACTGATTAGCAACTTCTAAAGGGCGGATTGAACGGTGCGATCGCCCGAATCGGGCAGGCGTTGGCCGTAACGATACAACGTCCGTTTCGTTTCAACAGTTCAGCGTTAGCTTGGCGCCGGGGAGGGCCTTATGGCAAGGGCAAAGAATAGGACTCTGGAGGCAACTAAATCACAAGTCCCGTTAACCACCAGCCAACAAGCGAAGGAGATCGCATGGATGGTTCCAGCAACAACGAACCAGCGGGAATATCACGAGTGGACCAAGCGTTGCGCTCTTGAATTGAAAAAGCATGACGGATTGTCCCCTGGGGCGAGGTTCTTTGGCGCAGCCTTTTCTCTGTTGTCGGCAGGGAAGAAACGTGCGGATCTGGACCGCGTGATCGACGGTACGATCGATGCAGGAACGAGCGCAGAAATGCTGAGTTTCTTTCTTCATCACGGGCTACCGCGTGGGCGTGGGGCCGAAGCTAGAACAGAGAAGTATGTTGCCGAATATTTTGAGGCCAAAGAGAAAAGAAACAGGGAGCAGCGATTCCACGATGCCGTCGTGTTTCTATTCGAGGAGGGCTTTACACGCGAAGAGTTACACAAATTGGCAGCGCAAGCAGAAGAAACCTAGCCCACGAAATTCTGCACGCACAAACAAGCAACCGGCGAAGAGACAATTCAACGCCACTGCCTTAAAGGACCAGGGTGTTAAGGCGGGCCTCGCGAATACAACTATTCACAAGCAAGGATCTTCTGTTTTAGAGCAGTTTTAGCCAGAGTTGCTTATCAACCTGGGCTTTTCTGCCGGGCAGGGTGTTGCTCGTACCATCTGACCATTTGGTAAGACCGGAGGTAGATTTCAATTTTGGAAATTTGTCGATCAATCTCGACAGCAGCGTGACAGCCGTCCGCCAAATTCCTTCTTTCGCGGATCAAAGCAAGGAGCAACGACTGTTGGATCTTGAAGTCATTCTCTAAGTCTGGTTTCACGGCTCCCTTTCGTGCTTGACAGTGAGCGGCTATAGGATGCCGGGACAGTCAAGTGAAAGACAAGAGCTGAGGGTCGGCCATATTGCGCCAACTCACTTTAAGCTGGACGCCTGAACCCAAGTCGGTACCGGACGCACAGTTGCGCTGAAATGGTGCGGCTAAGGGTGGGCTGAAGGCCCATGGGCACTCCGGTCGGCCAACACGAGCGCGTGGATTTCAGCCGTCCCTTGCGGGACTGGTTTAGTTTCATGGCAATACCCAGGACTGCGTCCTGGGCTATTTCAGTTATTTTCAGTCGTCCCTGCGGGACGTTACACAGCATTGCTCGGTATGAATCACGGAGTCCCTTAACTGCTTCTAAAGCCTCATTTATTCTGGTCCCCTTGTGGACGGACTGAAAGCCCCCGGCATTGTCGGCGCTAAAGCGCATGATCAAAGGGAGTGTTGAAGCGCTCCCTCCCCCCCCGCATAAATGCGGGGGGCTCCCCCACCACGAATCCCTGAGTTTTCCAGTTCTCACACGGATACTGAAGGCTGGCCCCCTCAAAGGCAAACTTAAGTCAGAGCTTCCTAGTCCAGGTTTGCTCTTGACAGTGTGAATGCGGGGGGGCGCAGGACGCCTGATAGGCGGCGCTGCTCATCAGATGGGTTTTGAGGATTGGAGGCGCGGGTCGGAATCGAACCGACGCATAAAGGTTTTGCAGACCTCTCAGGGCCGTTTATGCCTGTTTGTATACACTTTGCTGCTGTTGTATTTTCAACAGGTTAATGCTTTCCGACTCCAACCCGTATAAGCCCATCTAAACCAGCACCCGCTACAGTATCCGCTACACTGTCAATGGCTCTAGGTGGTGGAGGCGATGGGGACTTCAGAAGTCAGGCAGTTGTTGGACACTGAATTGACACGGAGGAACACCGGCTGATACGGGTAGGCTTGTCGGGCCCGCGATGGGCTCTAAAATGGGGACTCGATTGGGCACAGCCGGACCTAAGGCCACATCCTTCAAGCGAATCGTTCGATGGAAGAACTTCTCAATTCCGCCCCGACCGTGTTGACCGAATTAACAACGGAATTCGTTCGTCGCTATTCGGAGGAAATGGACAAGGATCCGAAGTCCCAGACCATCGCCTGTCTATTACTGGCAATGCGGTCTGCGTCCTTGTTGTGTGCTGCGGGCAGGCTTCTCGATCCACGAACCTTAGACGGTTTAGAGGTGATGAAGCGTGCTTTTCTCGAAGCCCGGGATCTTCTGATGACGTTCCGGTTTAACGAGAAGGGTATCAAGGACAAGGTCGAGTATTGGTTCGAAGGGAAACTAGACAACTCGTGGAATGCGGTCGGAAGAGATGCGAACAGTTTTTGGAGCGGCAAAACCTTCCCGGCGCCGAGTTCGCGAAGCGATGGAGTTCGCAATCCGCTCTTACTCACCCGACCAAATACGCTGCCCAAAACTCAGCAGTGTGCGTAATGCGTTGGGCAGTGCCTCAGCCACAGGGGGATGCCTACTACCTCACGATGAATCACCCCATCGGGGATTATCTCGCTTGCATCGTGTCCCTTATCGTTTTGGCGATTGTGGACTGGCCGGACTTAATCTCACTCGGATGCGACCTGGACCGGATGCCAAGCATCGAGCCATTTCGGGCAACGGTAGGTTCCGTGGTCGTGCCTATCCTGAATAGTTCCACGAGCAATCTCCCACCGGGAAGCTATCGAGGGGTAAAATCTGGCCGGCCCGTCGGAACCAAGGGTGATCAGATCACCATCGTCTCGTTTTTTTCATCCATCACGCCCGGCGGATAGCCACGGTCTAGCCCATTCGATTACACACGTCGCCGCTAATCCAAGGAGACTTCCGATAAACCAGGATCACATCTCGGAACTGTGCTTGCCGAGTGTCCCGCCATTCCGCCAAAACCTCTGTGCCCGATCCGAGCAAGCGATCATCCTGGGGTGTTTTGTCGTCAGGCGTCTCGGAAAACAATTGCAAATCTGATATGCCTTCTAGGTTTGAGAAAGAGACCACGATACCATCAGCTGCGTTCTGGTCATCCTCATCCGCAGGCGGATCGCCACGTTCTGCTATGCGCAGTTTCCTATCTGCAAATGTGTCAC
>CAWCKO010000006.1:0-209949 GCA_963796145.1 uncultured Acidobacteriaceae bacterium
TTTTGGGTTTTCGGGCCCTCGCTGCTGAAGGGTCCACGTCTAAGTATCGAAATGCCGACGCTAGCTCGCAGATGCTTTGCCCGCAAGCCTGCTAAGCCCGCGAACGTAATTCAGTTTGTCCTCATTGAGACCGTCCAAATCTTTGAGGGTAATGTTTCCTTCCCGAAGAAGCTGGGCAAACAAGAGTGGAAGAACCGAGTATCGATAATCATATTTGCCATCGATACGTTTGCGACTCTCGGTCAAATAATCCTCCAGCTCCCATACGTCAGAAGGAGTCTTGATCCTGCTGGCCCTTTCCTTAACCTCCTGGATGATCGCGTCAAGCTCCCGATGGAGGGCGCCATCGTAGATTCGGCGCCAGAAAAAATAGTTGACGCCGGTCAGCCTTCTCCGAGGGGGACCATTTCGGCTGGTCGGGGTAAGGGGAAGGGTTTGGGGTTTGGCTCGGACGTTGGTTCTCCATGGTTCACCTTCCTTCGTCTCTCAACGATTTTGGGATCACGATGCGACTGGCTTTATCGATGATCATCTGGATGACCATATTGGGATTATAAAGTCACAAAACCAGCCAGCAGGGAACGGCTTTACCCGCCGAGGTGCGGTTTACAGCGCCCGTCATGCAACGCAGCAGAGGGAAGCGAGAACCTCTTGGAAGCCCACTGTCCTCGAAGCAGTTGGCCACCGTCTAACAACGAGTGCTCCCTCGCCCAAAAATTGCGACGAACGAAACAGACAGGGGGACACCCCGAGCTACCCTCCTCCTCCTAACCCTGCTAGCCCTAGTCCCACCCACCCGCGCCCAATCCGAACAACCCATCGACCCCGCCGCCCTGGTCCGCCGAGCCATAGAAAACCGCGAGGACGCCGCCAAGGCCCACCGCCCCCTCCGCTATCTTCTCCGCAAGACTGACAACCATCGCGACACCACCAAAGACATCATCGAAACCGGTCAAGGCGACGTCGCCCGCCTCATCGCCATCAACAACCAGCCGCTGACCGCGGAAGCCAACCAGGCCGAGCTGGACCGGCTCAACACCTTATCCAACCACCCCGAGATCCAGGAGCATCGTCACCAGCGAGAGCAGAAAGACGCAGGCCGGGTGAATCGTCTGATGCGCCTCCTGCCAGACGCCTTCCTTTATCGCGACCAAGGGATCTCCCCCTGTCCCAGCGGCAAGGGAATCTGCCATCATCTGACCTTCTCACCCAATCTAAGCTTCGAGCCCCCGGATGTGGAAGCCAACATCTTCCGCGGCCTGGCCGGCGAAGTCTGGATCGATCAAGCCCAGGAACGCCTGACCCGCCTCGACGCCCACGTCATCGCCAATGTAGATTTCGGCTGGGGCATCCTGGGCAAGCTGGACAAAGGGGGAACCATCCAGCTCGAACAATCCGACATAGGCAACCACGACTGGGAACTCACCAGCATGAAGCTAAACCTGAGAGGCAAAGCGCTGATGCTCAAGTCGCTAGATATTCAATTGACAGAAGAAGCCAGCCATTTCTCCCTAGTCCCGCCGGAAGTGGACTACCGCAAGGCGATCCAGCTTCTGGAGAAGTCCACAGCGCCCGTCGCCCCGCAATAGCGGTGTCGACGCTAACGTGAACCCTGATAGCAACGTGTGGGGACCTATGCTAATTACGTTTTGAGGCGAGAATCAAAGGGATACGAGAAGACGTTGGTAATTCGGAAGTCTTTTGCCAAAACATGAGAAGGATTGAAGAGGAAATTCACCGTCTCCGGCACGAGGGCACTCGGTACGCGCAGCAGAACACTCTCGTTTTTCTCAAGCCAGGCAGTTCCCAAATCGCGGCTCACTTCCAGCCGTGTCCGCCAATCCTTCGCCAAGTCGTCTTCCTTGACGGAAGGAAAATCTACCTCCGGCCCCTCAATCTTTAGCAGTGTGAATTCGGGAGGGATGTCGTTTGCGCTGGTGTGAACGCAGACTTCAAGCAGAGCGGCGGCTGGAGTCTCGGCCAGATAAACAATCGGATGACCGGCATAATGCCATCGTCCAGCCGCCTTCAGTCCGCCGATCCCGTTTAGATCACGATGCCGGCTGATTCGCCACAGAACCATCAGACAAACATGCCTTCGTCAATCTGAATGAGCAGTTCTTCAACGATTCGGCTTCCGGTATCCGTCTTGAGGAGAGAAAGCGGTATCCGCCCGTCCACCCGCGCATGTGGTTTCCGCAGCCATGCCAGGGCGCGCTCCCGGCTGCCATAGACGGCTTCCGCCAGTGACAGAACACGGATGACACGCAGCACACGGTCAGATTCATCGACGGTCAGCTTTTCACGCCGGGAGCGGCGATGCTGGAGGGTTCGCGAAGGGATCACCACGCTGTTAATCTCCGACCGCTCAAGGCCCAGCGAGCCCAGACGCTTAATCACCGAGGGAGCAAGGCGCCCTTCCACAATACGAAGGATCTCGCCTTCCGTAGCCGGAGACTGTAGGCCGAGCCAATTACCGATCTGTGCATTGGGAGGATTCATGTTCCCACCCCCCTACATTATGCCATGTTACTATGGGCAAAGTGATACCACCCATCAGCGACCTTTTTATGCGGTTAGCCAGCGCCACCAAGACCAATAGGAAATCCGGGGAGCCGAGAGCCTGCCCCAAAGCGAAGTCGAACGGGGGTCTGCAGTTCGCTTTAGGGTGGAAGCCCCGCATTTATGCGGGGGAAGGAGCGCTTCAGGGCTCCGGGAAATATTGCGATCAACATCTCTCCGGCCTTTAGGCCCTGAGGTACACGCTATTGGTTCATGTTCCAGATGTCTGTGTGCCATTTCCAGACCCCGTCATCAAGCTTCCAATGAACGACGTACTTGACGGGAACGACCTGGCCCCCAGCCAAGCTAAGCTCGGCCCGGCCAATCTCCACCACGTCCTCCCCTGCCATCTCCGCGGAGACGGTCGAGAGGGAGGCATCCTTGACGTCGAGGCCGGTAATCGCCTGCAGCCAGAAGCTCTTGATACCCGGAACACCGTGAATCATGGCAGCCCCGGGAGGCAAGATGTGGGCGTCGGGCGTGTAGATGTGGTCCAGGGCACTCATATCGCGCAGCTTCACCACGGTTGAGCAGAACAGGTCATTGGTCTTGCGCATGCCGGCAAGCACCGCATTGGGAACATCCATAAAGTCACCTCCAAGCGTCGATCGCGCGCCGGGCATCCGAACGAGCAACCGTACACGCCGAAACCCTGTGATGCAAATGATTTACTCAATAATTCTGTGACCCGCTACTTTCATCACGCGGACTCGCCCGCGCTGTAGAATCCGTGCGTGAGGAAACCCATCATGGCTAAAGTTATGGAATGCCGCTCGGTTGGTCTGGACTGTGACTTTGTCGCGCACGGCAAAAACGAGGATGAGGTAATGACCAAAGTTGCCGAGCACGCACGGAAAGATCATGGCATGCAAACCATTCCCGAAGAGGTTGCGGCCAAGGTGAAGGCAGCCATACACGAGGTGTAGCGCACCATTCGCGTTGACAATGACCGCTTCTGCCAAAGCGCGCCCATGGTCACAGCCACCTGAGAAGTCCCGCAGAGCCTGCCCTGAGCTTGTCGAACGGGGACGGCCTGAAATTAGCCCAGGACGCAGTCCTGGGTAAGGAATCGCCAACACGACAAGTCCCGTTAGGGACGGCTGAAAATCACCAAGCACCCGGTACCGGGCATGAGCAGTCCCACAGAACGATAGGGTAAGAACCACACTTGAAACACGGGCAACCGCCATCCGAACCTTCGTTCGCGGCAGTGTGTCTCTATTTTCAGTGTCTAAAGTTCGGGGTCCATTCCAGGGTCCACTCCACCCTGTCTCCGCGTCGCCGTCCCCTCGTGTGTCCTTGCTCGCGTCCACACACTTGACGCAATTGGCCCATTCAAGGCAATGTGCCGGCGAAGCATTCGGCGGCATGATACCTGTTTCCCGCCAGCCGAGAGACAAGGGGAGATAAGGACTGAAGGTGGGCAGGGCGTAGCAAAGGCCGCCCGCCTCAGGTTGGGTTTGCTATTGCCCCAGAACCTGTGTATCATTTTTGGTACATAGCGAAGAGAGAGGCGGATGAGGAACGAGCAAGCGCCGGAAGTGCCGGTGCGGTTTTACCGGTCTGCCACAGGACGCGAGCCGGTACTTGAATGGCTTCGCGGTCTCGACAGGGAGGACAGACGAGCGATCGGATTAGATCTGATGCGAGTCCAATTTGGCTGGCGGCATGCCGCTTGTGCGGAGCCTGAAAGACGGGCTTTGGGAGGTGCGTTCTCCTCTGCCGGGCCAGAAGACAGCTCGTTTGCTACTGTGCTTTCACCAGAAGACGTTGATCGTGCTGCACGGCTTCATCAAGAAGGCGCAGAAGACACCGCAAAGGAGCTCGAATTGGCGAAACGGAGATTGAAGGAGGTGACGCAATGACGAAGCGGAATAAGCATATCGGGTCGTCTCTCGATGAATTCCTCAAGGAAGAAGGTGTCTTTGCGGAGACCCGTGCCGTTGCCCTCAAGGATGCAATCGCCTGGCAGGTTCAGCAGGCTATGGAGAAGGAAAAGATCACCAAGGTCGAAATGGCGAGGCGGATGCACACCAGCCGGGCCGCGCTGGACCGCCTGCTTGCGCCAGGCAATGCCTCTGTCACGCTCCAAACCTTAACCAGAGCCGCCCGTGCCATTGGTCGTGATCTCCGCATTGAATTGGTGTGATAGAGCATTTTCACTTCTACTCTGCACAGTCAAGCGCCGCGAAGTGCGGCTTTTCTTGAGGAAAAGCCACGTCGGGAGTGGTTGCTCTGTATACACCAGAAGTGAAAACTCTCTAGCGTCGAGAAATGATCGCCGCCAGTTCTCGGTTCGACGCGCCCAGTGCAAATAGTGACTTGACGAGCAGGTCGAGAGACACCGTTGGGTCGCCCGCCTCCATCTTTGCAACTCGCGATTGACTGGATTTGATGGCCTGAGCGAGTCCGATCTGAGTGACTCCCTGGGCCTGACGCCGTGTCTTGAGGCCCTCCGCGAGACTTAGCCGAAGGTTGACGTATGACTCTTCCTCATCGGACATACCGAGGAAATCCTTCGGAGTTCCGATTTTCCAACCCTTTGCATCCAACTTCTTGCGCTTACTTTCCCGCATTCTCGTACTCCTTTAGACGCTCACGGCACGTGGCGATCACGGCTTTGGGCGTAGCTCCGGTCTTTTTTGCGAAGACCTCCAAAATTACAATGGCATCGGTATCCATACGGTAGACCAGACGCCAATGAGTACCGCCGTCATTGATTCGCGGCTCATGGCATCGTGCGCCAATGCTCGGCATCGGGCGAGATTGAGTCATCGACAGCGATTCACCGCGCTGAAGCCGTCGCAGTAGGAACCCGGCTTCGAGACGCGCCGCCCTGGAAAACGGAGGGGTCTTGACCGTCGCCGTGAAGCCATGCCAACGGCCTGTCTTTCGGACTCACTCGCTTGTATTATATGTCAGATCTGGCATATCATGCCACACCGAAGATATGCAGAGTGGTCAAATCATCGGCCGGCTCACGATCCGCAATCCATTCCTCATCGCTTGAAAACGATAGAAACGGGAACCTGCCATCACCTGACCTCCTCCCCCACCCAACCTGCGAGCCCTAAAATTGTCATCCCGCGTTTCGAGAGCATGGAGCAAAGGCCGCAACTCCGGATAGCGCAGGGCTGACAGCTCGATCGAATCGACCGGTTGCTACGCGAACACCTGGGCGGCAAGCGTGGCGCTCATCGTATCCGCGATGGGGATCGTCCGCGTCGCACACCGCCACAGTTGCTTCAACTGCTGGCACGTGGGCACAAGGCGGGAGCCAGCATCGGCGCTGTCTGCGACGCCATCCATGCTCGCCAGGGCGAACTCGGAATACGTCGCATCCAAGGCGTTCTTCAACTGGTCAAGCAATACGGCAGCGCAGCTTGCGACGATGCTTGTGCGGCGGCGCTGGAACTGCGCGTCCCCGAGTATCGCTTCGTGCGCCGCTACCTGGAGCGCAATCCGCAGGCTCCTCTCAGCCTGAAGCAAGTCGATCCACTGATCCGCGAACTGACTCAGTATCGCGACCTGATCCAACAGCGCATCAACTTCGAGGAACCCCAACCATGAACCCGATCGAACTCAACCGCTCCCTGGTGCAACTGCGCCTGAGTGGCATGGCCGCCGTGCTGGAGACGCGTCTGCTGCAGGCTCAGTCTGAGGCCATGGCTCCCATCGATCTGATCTCCATCCTGGTCTCCGACGAGCTTGCCTGTCGCAGCAAGCGGCTGCTGGAGCGGCGCCACAAGCAGGCGCAGTTCCGTGACCCACACAAGCTACTGGATAACTTCGACTTCCAGTTCAATCCAAAGATGAACCGCAGTCTGGTCTTCGACCTGGCCACGGCCGCATGGATCGGACGGCGGGAGGATGCACTGTTCCTTGGTCCTAGTGGAAGCGGTAAGAGTCACTGCGCCCAGGCCATCGGGCATGCCGTCATCCAGCAAGGCTATCGTGTGTTGTATCGCGAAGCGCACATCCTGCTGGAAGAGTTGGCAGACGCCACGCTGGACGGCAACCGAAAGCAACATGTGGAACTGCTTACCACTGTGCCGCTTCTCATCATCGACGACCTGGGGATGCGTAAGCTGCCGTTGACCGCCGCCGAGGAACTGCTGGAAATCATCATGCGACGCTACGAGCGAGCCAGCACGCTGATTACATCGAACAGACCCGTTGAAGACTGGGGAAAACTGCTTGGTGATAGTGCCGCCGTCTCCGCCATGCTGGATCGTCTTCTGCACCACGGACACGTTCTCAAATGCGGCCCCCGCAGCTGGCGAACCAAGACCGGCAGTCCGGCAGAAAGCCAATGACAAAACCAACCACAACAGCAACGGCAAAAACAAAAGCGATAAGGATGCCGGGCAAAGAACGCCCGGCGGCGTCGCGACTCGGGATCCAAGAGCCTCCCCCGCCGGAGCCTCACCCTAGGAATACTGGTAGAAACACGAGACCCTCCGACAGCCAGCCCATCGGGCCAACTGCAGAGGGTCTCGATTACCGATTCCTTCGGAGCCAGCCCCGTGTCATCGGCCATGGATCACTCCGCAAGGCGCGACCCCGGCAGAGCAAAACCACAATATCAAACACCACTTCGAGGGCTCAATCCTAAGCCTTGCAAACGCACGCCGCAGCAAGGTAAAACAATCACGTCTTCGGCCAATCCCGTTGGCCGGTTTTGAACTGATAACGTATGGCCGGTTTTGAGGTGATAATCGAGGTGCATACGCAAGATCGGGCGCATAAAACCGAATTCCATGACCTGCGTAGGTTTCGAGAAGCTTCCGGACGTGTCGTCCCAGAACGGCCCGAATCAGGATGTTGGCGTCCACGATGATCATCTCAACGAGCGGCAGCCTTCCCACGACGACGCATCCGCTTGAATTCCGAAACCACCTCTTCTTCGTCTACATCGGACAGAGCTTCTGCTAGCCGATCCGCGGCGGCTCGTAGCTCGGCAAGGTCCGCCGATTTCACAGCCTTACGGGGCGTCGGGACATAGACGCCAAGAGTTTCGCCGCGGCGGGTAACGGCAACAGGGGTGTCAGACTCTAGGAAACGCGCGATCTGTTCGCGGAACTCCCGCACCCCGACTTTGATGGTAGGCATAGGACCTCCTAGCATGTGTACACATCAGTGTACACTTTTCAGCTGACGGAGGCCACCGTCGACTAGGCCAGCCAGCAAGACCACCTCATGGGCATCATCGTTCAGGTCAATGCGGCGGCAGATTGTGCGACACGTCAATAGCGGGTCGAGAGTGACCGAGAGTGACGGTCGAGAGTGACGGACGGGACGTACCCTAAAGAACCGCGCGGAGAAATCGGGACGATTCCCGCGTGTTGAACGGAGCTGAATCTGGCAACCTCCTCACCCTGCCCGTCCATGGGAACTGCCGATACGGGGTTTATCTGTGACCAAACATCGATTAGGTGTAAAGGTCTTCCAATCTGGGTGCGGATTACGCGTCCGCGGATGCCCCACCAGGGCTTGATGCCTCTCCGACCCACACTATTTCGACCTCCCTAGACTCGGGCGCCCACATCAGTTGTGGGTACTCAGGCCCGCTTCCACGCGCGTCGGGGCTCAACGTCTGCAATGTCTGCCGCAACTCCGGCAAAAGCGGCTTTATGGCATCTGGGTTCGCAGTCAGTTCGTGCTTCACCTCGGCATAATGTGCCGCCAGTTTTCCCCAAGCGCCACTGCGGACAGGCAAGCCACATTTGGCAAGCAGGGCCAGGGCGCTCCAAAGTTCAAATCGATTCCCGGGCTTGCGGTCGAGCGACTCTGCCTTCAAAACGGCCGCGTTGTTGAGTGTTTCAGCAAGCGTCATCATAGCCTTCGTCCGATCCCACGTTGTGCCGCTCCCCGAAGATAAGACTCTGGAGGCCTCTTCGAATCTATTTGAGAGCGTAGTCCATTCGGCGCTTGGCCTCTCCAGGTGATTCCAGGCCACGAGTTGATTGACCACATGGACCGCGATCCAGGCGTCACCGATGGTTATGAGGTATGGAAGCTGATGCGCCCTAACGTTTCTTAGTTCACGGACGACGTGAAGCTTGTAGCCGAGTGGCCGTGAGATCGTCTGCCTCTCAATCAAGGAATCGATGCCACTCTTGAAGTCCCTAGGAAAGCCAAGCAGGCAATGCAAGTTGATTTCAGTTACGAACTGCTCTAGGAAGATACCCGCTTCGAGGCAAACTTCAGGGAGATGAGCGTCGGCAGCCAAACGCACGAGCGTGCGCATGATTTCGGCCTCTGACTCTTCATCCGC
This sequence comes from uncultured Acidobacteriaceae bacterium, assembly GCA_963796145.1. GTDB lineage: Bacteria > Acidobacteriota > Terriglobia > Terriglobales > Acidobacteriaceae > PALSA-350. Next base: position 8,840 of record CAWCKO010000006.1, read on the forward strand.
GGCGCCTTTTTCTCTGCCCCTGCCCCGCACCATCGGAATCCTGCTCTCACCCTGCCGGGCACCAGCGCGGGTGTACCGTAATCGATTCTTTTATCAGCATCACCTTCGGCGTGCTTAGCACCCTCGCCTCCCATGATATCCGACAAGTCGGTCCCAGCCACGCTTGCATTCGCGTGCATTGCCGCGTAATTCGGCGACACGATACCTATATCCCGGCGCTAGACCGCTCGCGCAGGGGGTCCGTTCGATCATTAATTGTTCTGAGGCGTCAGAACAATTACAATGGTTGTCACGGAGGTGCCTGCTCTCATGGAACGGCTGACCACGAGTGAAGCAGCGGTTGCTGCCGGCGTATCGGTCCCGCAAATTAACAGAATCATCGACGAGAAAATATTGCCCGAGGATCTCTACAGCACAACGCAAATGCGCACCTTTCGAACCGAGGCTTGTGTCCTCATCGCTTTCTATTTCGAGACGGCAGACTTGTTAACGGCGCAGGCTCGGCTGCGGACGATCCGAAGCGCGATGGCGCACTGCTCCAGTTGGGAGCAGTGGAGGACGTGCCACATTGAAGACCATTCCCTGACCGTTCACTTCGGCGGTATTTGGAAGGCCGTGGATGAACGACTTCGCCAGCTGACAAAGGCTCGTCAAATGGTGGTAGAAGATCGCGAGATCCTAGGCGGAACACCAGTCATCAAGGGTACCCGAATCCCCGTTTACGACATTGCAGCCTCGTTCGATTCAGGAACTTCCGTGGAGCGAATCCTCAAGTCCTATCCAAGCCTGAAGGAATGGCAGATCGAACTCGCCTCTCTTTACGCCAAAGCAGTCCCTCCCAGGGGGCGGCCGAAGCGCGCCGCCAACCCGGATAGTGTCAAAGTGACAGTTACGAAAACAAGGCTGCGCAACTCCTCTATAGGAGGATGAATGCGTGCTCAAATTTTTGATCGAGAGTCCCTGAGCCTGGATCTGGTTGAGGTAGCGCGGTACCGCGGTTTTACGCAAGGGTCCCACGTTGTATGGCTGGGCCAAAGCAGGATGGAAAGACTGGGAGCTGAAACCCTTCATCCTCAATGGAGATTGGACGTTTGTGACGCGGGATAGCATCGACTTTCGCGGCCCGGCCGAACACCCCGGCACCAAAGGTCAGTACGCAGACGTGGCCCTCCATGCGGGACTGGTCTGTGTGAACGGTCCGTCTGGGATGGGTCAAGGGCCGAGAGTGACAGGAAGCTGTGAAAGAATCGAGCTTTCCAGAGGGAACGTCTACCAGGTTCGTGTGTAGCAAAGTCCTTCTGCTGTTTGCTGGGTAGGCACGCATGCCGTGTTTTAAGCGTGTTTATGGGTCTTCCAGCCAAAAAGGGCCTAATCGGGTCCTTCGCCAGGGCGCAGAGTAGACCCTAGGCGACATCAAGCGACCGCCGCGATCTCGCCGTCGTAAAGACTCAAGTCCATACGACCGACCACCTCCCAGATCGAGCGTGCGCTGTGATCTTGCTCGATCAACCGTTCAACATCGACAGTGCGCAAAATCAGCTGATTGCGATCAATCGGAACAAGGCGGCGTAGAGCTGGCGATGCATTCACGCTTGCAGTCTAAGGTGGTTGCACTTGACGCAAAAGTGGATACCTTGATGCTACCGTCAATTTTTTCACAGCTTCCAGACGGGACGTACCCTTAGTGATGTAGAGACAAAACCCCGTGAATATCCCTTCTACCCTCTGTCTCCTAGCGAAAAGGACAGGACGGGACGTCGGCTCATGAAGGCATAGATGGCCGCTCGGTCCATGTCTCGTTTCCTCCTAGACTCGCGATCCACGATAGTGCGCCGCGCGGGCTCTGTAAATATGCCGCACCCTATCCGTCACGCATGCTCTTCGCCTGCGTTGACTTGCAGACCAAGCAGACTCCAGCCGGCGCATCCATCGTTGACCTGCCGAACGTGCCTCTAGCGAGTGGGCGTCTTAGCGGCCGCAAACACCTGATTGGGGTTTGGCCCGCAGCGTGAGTGTGTGTCTCACCAGGCTCTGATCATCAATCACTGCGCTTGGCTCCCTCTGTGCATCGGCAATTTCAGTCGCGATGGCGATACCGTCAACGACCTCCGCCCTGGTGATAACGAAGTCCTCAATAACGTGCGTCGTGCCGCCGCTCGGCAGCGCGATCGTCAGGTTCCTGACGCCGGAACCGTCCTTGTTCACGGTGTAGGTCCCGCTGATGCCGAAGCTGCTGATCGTCCGCGTGCCATTGGGCCCGGGCTGGTTGGCGAGCGCGCTGCCGGTCGCGTTTCCCTGTCCATCGTATTGCTCATGCCCGAAGCCCGCCGCAACGTTGGCTCCGTAGGTCACCACCGCTCCGTAGTCTCCGCATAGACTAGCGAGCGTATATTGTGGGTTTTCGTCCTGGGCGAGTGCGACGTTCGAGATGGTTGCCAACGACCCGATGGCGAGGAGCGCGGCCACCGATCGAGACAGATTGCGTTTTGCGTTCATGATTTCCTCCCTTCAATCTTTCTTGATCCAACTGCGTGGGGGTTCTACCGACGACCAACCGCGAAGGTCCCGGGGCCATCGAAAGGAATGTGAGGGTCTCGCGAAACCGGAGAGCCTGGTTGCCGCTATTTCGAAAACAATCAGCCGCGAAGCAGCCGGCTGCTGCTGTGGAAGTTTACATCGCAGGGTGGCAGACCCGGATCGACGAGGTACTGAAGAAAGCGGCCGAAACGGGCAACATATCTCAAGTAAGTGTGCCCGTAAGCGGAGTCTTCCAGTCCGTTTGCACCAGCAATGATGGTCAGAGTCGGGCGGCTCACCGATCCGCAGCGGACGCTTCGACGAAACCGCGCGCGTCGGCCCTTCGTGCCTGCAGCTCTTCAAGCCGTCGGCGGTCCTCTGCCACCTTCGCCCTCGCGCCTGCAGCCAGCCTTTGCATCATTTCCAACCAATCGACGGGCATGGCGTTAGCTTACTACTCCTGCTCCAGCCTTCCGCAAAAGGGCGTAATCCGGCCACAACATACCCCAAAGAAAGACGCGACAAGACTATTCCCTTGGCTTCCTATGCCATGATGATTCATTAAGCAGACTTAACAAAAGAACGATCCTTGGCGCGGTGGTCTCGACTGGATCTACAATATGCCTATGAGCGCCCACATAATCGGCAATCCGGTACCCACTCCCGAACAGATGGGCGAGATCCTTGGCCTCAGCTCCGAGCGAGTGGCGGCAGTTCGTAGGATCATGGGCACACTGGCCAAAGAAACCAAATCGGGACGGTCGGTCAGTGCACGCAAAGCCGCAGCGCGGAAGAGATCGACCCCTGCTCGGAGAAGCGCCCGAGCTGCCAGCAAAAGATAGGGGCGCGCTTGCCACGGTCAAAGCGGATTGAGTCTGTCTTTCTCAACATTCCCTACGACGACCCATTCGAAAACCTCTATCTGGCCTATATCGACGGTCTGACTCAACTCGGTCTTCGCATCAACGCTACGCTTGCCGTTCCAAACCAGGGTCGCCTCGAGAAGATTATCGATCTAATCGAACAATCCAACTTTTCCATCCACGATTTGTCTCGCATAGAGCTCTCTCGTGGCATTCCTCGATTCAATATACTGGTGGAACTCGGGCTCGCCCTTTACCGATCACGGTCTTCCGCAAAAGGAAAGACAGGAATCCTCACCCCATCTCCTGTACCCCGCTTACTGGATGCATAACCCGAATCATCGGCTTCCCCAAACGCCGTCTAACCCAGTGGACGAGCAGGCTGTTGTGCCGGATTTAGCCGCTTGCGACGACTGCTCAGAGCCTGTTGATATAAGCTGAACCTGGCTTAATTCCAGGTCGATGCTTAGGCTCCAAGTAGGAGCGAAGAGTCTTCTATGTATCAGGTCGTGCTCGATACAAATGTATTGGTCGCTGCCCTGCGGTCCAAGCTCACGCCAATATCTCTGTCATTGGTTCCAAACAGCTCCTGCAGCAGCACCTTCCTCCGCGGAGCGTCCATGCGCATGAGCAATTGCGCGCTGCCGCCGGTCAGGGCGAATCCAAACCCATCCATCGACTGATACTTCTGCTGGTCGCTCACATCAATCGCGGGAGCCTGGTGATCGCTTTTCTTGAAGTGGAGAGGTGCGGGCTGCAGGGCAAGAAGAGAGGAGCGGTCCTCCGTCGAAAGCCAGACAGCGGCGGCCTTTTCGTGTTGAGCATAAGAAGGGAGGGTGGGTAGAACGACGCAAGCAAAAAGCAAGCCGGGCATGAAACGCAATTTCATTCATCCTCCTAAGACAGGGAAAATGCTCCCCCGGCGCGCAAAACCCTGGACAGACGGAAAGGGGCGCTCAATTCCGTCGCGGAACATCATGGATCATTTACAGGCATCCTCAGCACCGGCATCACGGGCGGAGCCATCGTCTCAGTTACTATTGGGCGCGTCACTGATCAAATGGTGACAATACGGCGACAGGATACCTAACCCCTATGACGCAGCGCTACATGGGGTCACTATGGACTGCACCCCTGAGCTGATACACGCTGGGAGGCGATTAATTAGGTGACACCTCGGCCGATTTGGTTTGTTTTATATATTTTTAAGCAGTCGCCGGGCCGCGGGAGTGTGGAATATCCCGAAGGGATTTCCAAGGCCTGTGGGAGCGGTGGTAAACCGTTCTTTGGTTTTCCATCGCTTCCATCAGTGCCGTCACTTCCGCGAGCCTAGCTGGCCTGCTCGAATTCTTCCGGTGTTAGATATCGTAACGCAGAATGCAGTCTGCGCCGGTTGTACACCTGCTCCAGAAACTCACCGATGCGGCTGCGCGCGTCTTCTATATCGCGATAGTCAGCCCCGTATACCTCCTCCTGTTTGAGCGTGCGCATGAATCGCTCTGCGCGTGCGTTGTCGTATGGATTGCCTTTGCGGCTCATGCTGATTTGAATCTCGTTGCCCTCCAGCAGCCTGGTGTAATCGATCGAAGCATACTGCACGCCTCGATCAGAGTGATGAATCAGTTCCTCAGCCTTCCAATCGCGGCCGCTCAAGGCAATCTGCAACGCTCCAATGGCCAGATCAGCCTCCAGCGTCCGGCCCAGGTTCCAGCCGATTACTCGCCGCGAATAGGCATCCAGCACGACTGCCAGATAGACAAACTCATTGCGAAGGCGAATAAACGTAATATCCGCTACCCATAACTGGTTGATCTTGGTGAGCTTCACGCGCCGCGCCAGATTCGGATAGATCGGCAAAGCATGCACCGAATCCGTCGTAAACACATACTTCCTTCGACGCAAGCTCAGCAGGTTGTCTTCTTGCATCAGTCGCAGGACGCGCTTGTGATTGACCACATGCCCTTCACGCCGCAGCAAAGCAGTCAACATGCGGTAGCCACGAAGACGATGATGCGCCACCGCTAACTCCTGCAACCGAGCACGCAGCAACAAGTCTGCCTGTTTGGGCGCAGTCTGCTGCAAAGAGCGATAGAACCCCACACGACTTACTTCGGCAAGTTGACATTGCTGTTCCACAGTCAGTACTACTCCTTCGAACGAGAGCGAGGCTTCGATGCCACGATAGACTCCTTGCCGCCATCGCTGGTACGACTCGACGCTGCTCCCCTGACTTGCTCGAAGGCTCGTTTGAAAAAATCCACCTCCAGTTGCTTACGGCCTAGCAGTCGCTCCAGCTCAGCGATCCGCACCTCAGCTGCACTGGGTCCTGGCGGGGATACGTTCTGTGACTTGCTTCCGGGCGGCCGACCCTTGCGTCGCTCCAACCCCGCTATGCCTGCCGCTTTCAATTGATCTCGCCATTGGTAGAGAAGCTTCCGCCGAACGCCCAACTTCTCGGCCAAACCAACGATGGTCGTGGCCTCTGCCATCCGACGCACCGCTTCCCGCTTGAACTCTACGCTGTACTTTCTCGCCTTCTTCGCCATCGGCCTGCTCCATTATGGCCGATATGTGTCACCCATTTCTTTCGCCTCAGCGTGTCTCACTTTTGGGGTGCAGTACACTACACCCAACGAAGGGTAATTCGGTGACATTCCCCAGCCGCGCAAAGGGTAAGGGACCTTTGATTCGAGCGGGCTAGAGCATTTTCACTTCTGGTGTATACAGAGCAACCACTCCCGACGTGGCTTTTCCTCAAGAAAAGCCGCACTTCGCGGCGCTTGACTGTGCAGAGTAGAAGTGAAAATGCTCTAGAGATCGGCCGACCTGCCCCAGCGGTCTCCCTATTTGCCAGATCCCCCGAGAGAGCTATCTGAAGGATGCAACCAGTGAGGGATCAGACCCCGGAGACGGGGGCGAACATAACAGGGCATAATCCGGCGACACAGCTTACCTATTCCCCTTTGAGTCGACAGCACGTCGGCCAGCGAAGAGGTCAGACATGCGCACACGCCCCCGCGCAAATATTGCAAAAAAGGTATAATCGCAGAAGATGGCTTGGTCGGTTGTATTCCTGAATGAAGAGGTGAAGGAGGCGCTCGATGGATTCCCTCTCGACATTCGAGCCAACTTCCAGCGCATCGTGGAGCTTATTCAGTCACACGGCTTAGAGTGTGTTCGCGAACCCTATGTGAAGCACCTTGAGGGTCCGCTTTGGGAAATGCGCATGAAGGGCAAAAGCGGAATTGCTCGTGCCATCTACGTCACAGCCGTTGGTAAGAGAATCGTCATCGTCCATGTCTTCGAAAAGAAGACACAGAAAACGCTCCGCCGGGAGATCACAATTGCCCTGAAACGGGCGAAGGAGATTCAATGAAGCGTAAGTTCATTTCGGCTGAAGAATCTTTTAAGCGCTGGAGAAAGGACCCAAAGTACATTGCTGCCTACGACGCGCTTGAAAAGGAATTCGCCCTCGCCTCGGCCTTGATCAAAGCAAGAAGCGAAGCAGAGATGACTCAGGAAGAGGTTGCCAAAGCGATGGGAACTACACAAGCGGTGGTGGCGCGCCTTGAAAGCGGAAAAGCGTTGCCGTCTACGCGCACGCTGGAGCGGTTTGCGAAAGCCACCCGCACCCGATTGCATATCAGCTTTGAGCCGGATCGTGAAGCTGCTCGACCAAGGTAGGAGACACCCATAGACATTGAAGGGATAGAGGAAGTGACACATTGAAACAGGCGGCGGATTATGGAGGTATGCCGATGCCGGACAAGAACCTGAGCGTTTCCGGCGAGCTGCTCAATTTCCGCCCTTATTCTCGGGGGCAAGCCTTTGCGCATCCTGGAAATGGGCCTCGATGGCCGGGTGAAGAAATCCTGCAAGAGACGCTGGGGATAGAGCAGTTTCGCAAACACTGTGGACTGAAAAAGATCGCGAGGTGTGGTTTTCCTTGGGAGAAAACCACGAAAAGGCCTGTCGCTTCCCCGGATTTCCTGCGGCGCAGCACTGGCCGAGAACAATTATGTGCGACTTTCTTCACGGAAAGTCGCATGGAGTTCCGCGGTTCCACCAACCTCTACAGGAAATCCGGGTTCGGCCTACACCAATTGCGAAACTGCTCTAATGCGCCACAAATTCAAGCTTCCGGAGGAACGCGTCGCCGAGAGCATTTTCACTTCTACTCTGCACAGTCAAGCGCCGCGAAGTGCGGCTTTTCTTGAGAAAAAGCCACGTCGGGAGTGGTTGCTCTGTATACACCAGAAGTGAAAATGCCCCAGGCGCGGCAGTATATCGAGGCGGCTCCCTCACTCTTGCTGCCGAAGGGCGGTCAGGTGCCGATATGATTGCCAAGCAGGAAGTCCATGGCATCGCCAACGCCATAGCCCAAGTCGTGGCTGATGTTCCGCACACGGTCCAGCCGGGTGATGAGGGCGTCGCGGTCGCCTGAAGATAGCTGACGAGTGATCTTGATAGCCTGTTCGAACATATGGACCAGAGCATCGAGGTAGCCTTCATCCTGGTTGCCGACATCGTTGCAGAAGCCAGCTGCACTTTCGCAAAAAAACACCATCAACTCTGCCAGTCCGGCGGGTTCGCCAATTGCCTTTCGGTAATTGGAAATGGCCTGTTTCGCCTTTGCAACGGAAGTGTCCTGGTTACGCAACACATCCGGCCGAAGCCAGCGGTCCAGTGTTTGCTTGTAGGGCTTCAGAACGTCCTTGCCCAAGCCAAAGCGGGTGTGAAGAAAAGTCTGGTTGTCCTTGTGGGCAGCATAAAGATCCTGAATCAGGGCTATCAATCCTAACCGGTCAAGGCCGGCGAGTTTCGCCTTCACATCTGTCCATGCGGGCTGCGATCGTGGGTGTCGTCTTGTCATGGGAGTTCAGATTTTTACTGGAGAAAAATCCAACGGACCGCCACCTATCGAACTACGCTGAAGGAATGGCGGCGTTTGGCACCGGGGGCATACGGCGACACAATACCTATTTTCCAACGGCTGGGCCTACTCCGAAGGGATTTCTACCTCTGCATAGCTGCCAGGTGTGGCTGCATGAATAGCTTCTATGACACGCTGGATGTGGATCCGAAGTTGTGGCCATCGTTGTCGGGCCGAGTACCACGATTGCGATTTTTCTCCCTGCAGATTCTGCTGGTAGCGTAGGTTCTTGTCCGTGGTCAGTAAAACGTCAAAACCGGCCTCTTCTGCAACCGTCAGCAGATCGCCATTGTTGAGAGTATCCCAGCCTTGCTGGGCAGTCGTACGAACCGAGTGACCTACAAGATACGCGCGAATTGGCACAGGTGCTCCCTGATCGAAAATGACGCGCATCCTAGGAGGCGTAAGCCGGCGGCTTGTCGAGACTACGTGCGGCAAACTCGATGACGGCCCTGACCTGCTCCCGGTCCAACCCGTCAAACCATTCCAAGATGTCGTCGATGCTGGCCCCAGCCTCCAGATTTTCAAAAATGGTGGACACAGGCATGCGCGTGCCCTTCAAAACCCAGGCGCCACTGACTTTACCGGGAATGCTCTCGACGGCGGGGCATTCAGACCAATCAAGGCCTGCCATAGTTGGACCCTCCTTATTATGATTATGCCTGACCACGCGCGGACAGCGTAACCCGGCAAAGGCGTAGCAAGCAAAGGCCTGACAGCAAAGGCGTAACAGACGGGACGTACAGTGATGCAGAGACAAAACCCCTGAATACCCCTTCAACCCCTCTGACTCCTAGACGAAAAGGACAGGGCGGCCCGTAGCCCATGAATGGACAGGCTTCGGGCTTCGGGGAACAGGCTGTGCGGTACTCCTAAGCTGCCAACGTTTTTTATACGAGCGGGAGGACTTGCGAGCTGCTCAGTAGATCGACCACAACGGCGGAAAGGTCAACGGCCTTTGGCCTCAAGGCATTCCGCATAGGAGTTAACTCCCGCTTTTCCTCATGTTTATTTCCGTCCGCACTGGACGCCAAGCTGCACCCCGTATTAGCGTGTTCGCAAGACTAAAGAAAGCCACATCGAACGTCACAGTGCGGCTGCACAAAGGTAACCGTATGCCCTTTTTAGAATCGCAACCCAAACTGTGTCTCTCTCGGAAATCCTGGGGGACGAAACCTACCCCATCCTGTTCACCTAACCAGCTTAGGGGGGCGGGTAAAAAATAAAATCTGAGCATCTTGATAAAACAAAGGACTTAGCTCGCACATACAGAGAACCGACCCCCGGGATGATCGCAAACGGCAATCTGACATCAAATCGGCTGGCTAAGCCTTTCCGCAGAATCCCCCGCGCCGTGGGGGGCTTCTGGAGAGCAGAAATCACCGTGTAAACAGGGTGCGCTCAGTGCGTCCTCTTGATTAAGCAGTTTTGACAACTTGGAAAGCACCCACACCGCCGGACACCCGCCCGACGCCCGAAGTCGCGGCCCCATACATGAGACCTGCTCGCCTGGTGGAGAAGGGGCTTTTAGCGCACTTTTTGGGGGGGAAACCATCCCCCAAACTAAAAACCCGCACCCCTCCCATCTAGCATGGAAGTGGGCGGCTCGCCAAAACAAGAAGACAAGAAGACAAGCGCGCCAAGCCAGGAAAGGAAAGGGAACAACACGTGCCGGAGGGCAATGAGGTACACCGCTACGCCAAACTGCACACCGCGACCTTTGTGGGCAAAACCATCTGCGTGGAATCGCCCAACGGTCGCTTCACCGGCGCTGCCTTACTCACTGGCCGCAAGCTCAAATCCGTCATCGCGCACGGCAAGCACTTGGCCTACGACTTTGGCCGCGATCGCAAGCTGCACATCCACCTTGGCCGCTTCGGCGACTTCACCGAAGGCAAGATGCCCTTTCCCGAAGTGAAAGGAGTACTGCGCATGCGCTGGTCCACCGCGACCGACTGGCTGGAGTTGCGTGGGGCCACCGACGTTTCCGTCTATTCCGATGCCCAGTGGCAAGCGGTCCGAGACCGGCTGGGTGCCGATCCGCTCGCGCCCCATGCCGACCCCTCCGCGGCCATCGCTTATATACGCAAGGCCAACACGGCCATCGCCGCTCTCCTGATGGACCAGACGCTGTTCGCCGGCATCGGTAACATCTATCGTGCCGAATTGCTCTACCGCGCCCGGCAGAACCCATTCGCACGGGGCAAGGATGTCCCTGAAAAAATCCTGAACGCCCTCTGGCGCGATGCGGTGACGCTGATGTCCGATGGCATGGTGGACCGGCGCATCGTGACCACCCGGGCCAAAGACCGGCCCCACCCAAAAGGTAAAGCACAGCGCGAGGAGGTCCACTACGTCTACCGCCGCCATGGCCAGCCCTGCTTCGTCTGCGGCACCACCATCCAACGGATAGACCTGGCTGGCCGCACTCTCTACTGGTGCCCAACCTGCCAAGCCGCTGAACAAACAAAGGAGTAACAAACGACGGGGTAACAAACGAACAAGTAACAAACGGACGGGTGCCCCAGGTCTCGATTTTGAGACCTGGGATCCTCCTGGAGCATTTTCACTTCTGGTGCATACAGACCAACCGCTCCAGACGTGGCTTTTCCTCAAGAAAAGCCGCACTTCGCGGCGCTTGCCTGTGCAGAGTAGAAGTGAAAATGCTCTAGTAGAGGCCCATTTAGTCTCCTGTTATAACCCCAGGTCCAAGCAGGCGTCAGGGTTTCCACAGCAAAGCGGAGAGGTCGCGCAATCCTGCGCGACCATCCCCGCATCGTCAATCGTTGGCATCGAACGCGGGACACCTCATCGCCACTCCATTTGCGCCCTCCTCAACGCACCAGCGACGATCCCGCCAAATCCGGCCAAACCCGGCTTTGCAAGCCACCAAAACCTACGGCCCGTGAGTAAAAGCAGTGGAGGGCTGCACCAGAAGTACCGTAGCGATCGTGCCGCTCGCTCTCGTCTTCGCCCTGCTGAAGTCCGCTCGTGTCAGCACAGCAGGCGCGATCCGCGCGCGATAACGGCAGCACACATAGAGTTCTCTTCAATGCCACCTCCATCAACCTTTCACAGGATGCTCGCCTACTGCGAGTGAAGGAGAAAGTAATCGCCATAGTTGCCATGCGCCAGAGTACCAACGGGGCAGAACAGGAGATCAGACAGCGAAGCCCCGCCCAATTGCACCTCCCGCTATGCGATTTGAAGCATTCGAGACATTACCTCCGGCATAGCTGGATGACCCCGCCCGGACCAATCACCGGAGTGGACCCATCCCTCCGTACCCAGAATCGAAGGCGTGCAACGAACCCCAAGGTAACCGGGAAGGGTGCGGCAGATCTCGCCCTTGAGATCCCGTTTATGACCCTTGGCCCACCCGCAACAACCCGCCCGCCGATCTGTTACTATGGCCCGCACCCCAGAACTCATCATCACCGGGCCCCTTCAGGAGCTCCTTATGACGACCAGGCCCGTGACCCTCCCGCGCCCGTACTTCGCCCCCGCGGCCTTCCTCCGCCAATACTTCTACTTCTGCATGTCGCTACTAATAGCCGTAGTAGCGGTCTACGGCTTCAGCCACACCATCGGCCACAACCTCCTGCACGCCTCGCCCCTACCGCCCTTGGTCCTCACCATCCACGCCATCGTTTTTCCCGGCTGGATCCTCTTCCTCATCCTCCAGTCAGCGCTGGTGCGCACCCGCAATGTGCCCCTGCATCGCACCCTGGGCTGGTTCGGTCTCGCCCTCGGAATCGGCATCCTCGTCCTCGGCTACATCACTGCCACCACCATGGACCGCTTCTTCCTCCAGCAACACAAAGGGGTGACACCGGCCTTCCTCATCATCCAGTTGATGGACCTCGTCTCCTTCGCCATACCCTTCGCGCTCGCCATCTATTGGCGCCGGCGGCCCGAGTACCATCGGCGGCTGATCCTGATCGCCACCTGCGGTCTCACGGATGCGGCCTTTGGCCGCTTTCCCCAACTGCCGCTCGCTTTCGCACCCGGCGGCGTCGACGCCCTGATCCTTCTCGGCATCCTCCGCGACCTCATCGTCGACCGTCGCATACACAAGGTCTATCTCTACGCCTTTCCCTTGCTCCTCCTCTTTCAGATCTTCTGTATGCAAACCTACCTCCACGCCTCGCCCTGGTGTGTGCGCATGGCCACCGCGCTCCTGCGCTAGCTCGATCGCATCATCTCCGACTCCGCCCGCATAGAGACAGATTGACAACTGGCGGCCAACAGGGCTAGATTTGCCACTCATCACCAGCATCAATCGATATCCGCGCATGTTCACGGGCCCGTTCGTCTCTTCCTCCCGGGACCAGTAGCGCGAACACGTACACGGTACCCGTTTCTCCGGTTATTCATTTCATCCGTTCCGAGGAGAATTATGCACGCTCTCGTCCGCAAGCTTTGTTCCGGCTGCGTCATGCTGCTGCCGCTCGCCGCCGCTCTCTCACCCGTTCTCAACGCGCAGAACGCGCTGGATGACGGGCCGCCCAACGTCCTCGTCATTCACCGCGAATACCTCAAACCTGGCAAAGGCGGCATGCTGCATGACCGCTCAGAAAGCGCGTTTGTCCACGCCTTCGCGGATGCAAAGTCTCCGTATCACTACTTTGCCCTGGACTCCCTCTCCGGCCCTTCTCGCTCTCTCTTCCTCTTTTCCTACAAGAGCTTTGCCGATTGGGAAAAGGAGACAGCCGACATAAGCAGTAACAAAGACTTGGCTGCTAAAGTCGACCACGCTTCGCTGATGGATGGCGACCTGCTCGCGAGCTACGACGCCGCCGCCATGATGCTGCGTCCTGATCTCAGCCTCAACAAGGGCTCGATCGATGGCGCGCGCTACTTCGAGATCACCGTCTTTGTCGTGAAACCTGGGCATGTGCACGACTTCACGGAACTCGCGAAAATGTACATTGATACCTACCACAAAGTCGCTCCCGAGACCCATTGGGACACCTTCGAGGTAATGTATGGAAGCCCATTACCTGCGGCTGCTGGAGGAGAAGTCTTCCTCGTGTTCAACCTGATGAAGTCTCTCGCCGAAACCGACAAGAGCATCCAGAACTCTGACAAATTCGCGAGTGAACTAGGAGCCACTGGCATGCAGAAGGTCAGCGAGCTTACGGCCGCCAGTGTTGAGGCAACGGCCACCAACCTGTTCGCAATCAATCCTCGTATGAGCAACCCGCCGGCCGAATGGGTCAAAAGGGAGCCAGGCTTCTGGAAGGTGCAATAAGGAAGGAGCATCAGGGCGAGCTTTAAACCAGGTTTGGAAAAGCTTTATGACGAATCCAACCCTTCGGCGACAGCTCGCCCAGTTGTCCGCATCCGCGAAGACCGAACGCACGTAGATTATTTCTCTACTGGTCTGAAGCTTTCCTCAAACACAACGCTTTCCAGCGACGAGCGTCGCTGCCATCCAACCCGCTCCAGCTCCGGCTCATTCCCGAAACCATCCACATACCCCAAACAGAGATACGCCACGGGCACAATATGAGCGGGGATCCTGAGTATAGAACGGAGTGCCTCCGGCGAGAGGATGCTGACCCAGCCCACGCCAACGCCCTCCGCTCGTGCAGCCAGCCATAGATTCTGTACTGCGCAAACGCTCGAGTACACGGCCGTCTCTGGCATGGTCTGGCGGCCTAGTCCGTGTCCCTGTTCACTCTCCGCATCGCACACCACACAGAGATTTTGCGGAGCCTCCAAAATTCCTTCCAGCTTCAACTCCGCATATTGATCTCGTCGTGCACCCTGGTACTTAGCTTGTGCCTCCTGGTTCGCCTGTCGGAACACGCTATGGATCTCCTGCCGAACCGCAAGCGAGCGGATGATAATGAAGCGCGACGGCTGCATCAGTCCCACCGAAGGCGCGTCATGCGCTGCCTTGAGCAGCCGAGTCAGCAACGGGTCTGGCAGTGGGGTAGGCAGAAAGCCGCGGCGCACATCCCGGCGCGCACCGATCACCCGATAGATAGCGTCGCGCTCCACTGCTGTTGAACTCGGCTGCAATGCCCGATGGCTGGGGAGGCTGCATGGTCTGAGTCTACTCGACCAGACCAAGCGGCAACAGGTCCCCGCTCCTGCCACCCTCTATCCCGGCAACTTCGTAACGCCCAACTGTTGAAGCATGCCGAGCTGGTCCGAACTGCCCCACCGCTCCACCATCTTGCCGTCCCGGAACTTCGAAATCTGCACCCCCCGGATACGAACCTTCTTCCCCGTCGGTGGTATCCCCATCAGCGGGCCCTTGTGGGTGCCCGTCAAGGTGTACGCGAAGGCCAGCGACTCCTCGTCCGCCACCATTGTTTCCGGGGCAACGCTCAAATCCGGGAAGGCTTCCCTCATCGCCGAAAAGAACTTGCGGTAGCCCTCCGGCCCTGGGCCCTGGCCTGGTGCCGGATCGTGGTCGACGCACTCCGCGGCCACGGCCTCTGGGAACAGATCAAACTTGCCCTTGTTCACAGCCTCTGCAAATTTCCCCAGTGCAGCTAAATTCGCCTCTTTGCCCATTGTTAGCCACCTCCGAAAATCAGATGCCATCGAAGGCGCGATCAGACCATGAAAAATTAGCAGCCCGACTCCCGCTCCTTGCGAAAGGAAACGCGGCCCGCAAGAGACCATCACGCCTACTCTAGCGATTCAGACGGTATTTCCTTAGATCTGCGTCGACTGATTTGTAGCCCCGTCAATCACCGTCACGTTGGGGCTCAGCCGGTTCGCCACGTAGATCTTGTTGGTCACCGGGTTCACCGCAACGGAATAGGGCCCGTCTCCGGCCGCCACGGTAGCCAGGACGGAATTGGTCTTCCCATCAATCACGGTTACGTTATTGCTGTGCGTATTCGCCACATAGATCCGGTTGGTCTCCCGGTTCACCGCGATCGCCTGGGGTCGTCTCCCGGTAGGCACGGTGCCAATCACCCGATTGGTTACCGTATCCACCACCGTGACATTATCGCTGGCATAATTCAGCACATAAGCCCGATGGGTGGTGGTATTCAAGGCCACCGCACACGGAAAACTTCCTACCGGTACCGTAATGTGGTTGTTCCCGCGGATCACATCCATCCGCGCGTCCCCTGAGTTTGGCAGGTAGACTGTATTGCTCTCCGGGTCGACCGCAATTTCCCACAGATGGGTCCCCGCCGGCACCTTGCTCGACGCCTCCGTCACCCCATCCATCACCGTCACGCTATGGTCTTCATAGCCCACCAGGTAAATCTTGTCCGTCTTCGCGTTGACCGCGATCGCATTGGCTTCCACGTCGACTTTGACCTGAGCCGGCTGGTTGGTGGCCCCGTCGACCACCGTGATAAAACCATTGCCATAGCTGCGCGCGACAAAGATTTTGTTGGTCACCGGGCTCAATGCAATCGAGCTGGGCAGCGGGCCAACATCCACCGTCGCCGTCACCTGGTTCGTGGCCCCGTCAATCACTGACATCGTGCCGCTCAATTCGTTGATCACATAAGCGCGGTTGGTCAGCGGGTTCACGGCCACCGCCTTGGGCCCGTTCCCCACCTTGATCGCAGTGGCTGTATCCGTGGCGCCGTCGATGGCGGTCACCGTGTCCTTGGAGGACGTGATGGCATAAATCACGTTGGTGTCGGGGTTCACCACCACTCCGCGAGGCCCGCTCTCAGTAGCTCCCCCCGCCGTCGTCGACGAGGGGGCCGCCCCCAGTAGAAGGCTCATCAATCCAATACCAGCAATACGAAGCGAGGGCATATCCGGAAAGTGTAACCCACGCCATCAGAGACAATCGCACTCAAGACAATCGATGGATTAGCCTGCTGGCGGTACACTGGAAATCGATCCGATGAAGAAATCAATTCTATGCCTGGTCCTCGCGACCCTTTTCTCGACCACGGCCGCCTTTGCTGCCGTCACCCGTCCCAAGGTCATCGCCTTTTATGCCGCCAACGTCGAGCCCGACCATAGCCGCTTTGCCCAGGACGCCCTGAAATTCTTTGCCGCGCGAGCGCAGAAAGACAATTTCACCTTTACCCCCACAACCGACTGGAACGATTCGAACGATGCCAATCTGGCCGACTACGCCGTGGTCATTTGGTTGAACGACGAGCCGCACACTCCACAACAGGAGCAAGCCTTCCAGAGGTACATGACCAACGGAGGAGCCTGGCTAGGCTTCCACGCCGTCGGCTACACCGAGAAGAAAACCACCTGGCCCTGGTATCAAACCTTCCTCGGCGGCATTTGGGATAACAACAGCTGGCCTCCCATCCCAGCGGACCTGCTGGTCAATGACCGCAACCATCCGGTAACCAAAAACCTGCCCCCCTCCTTCGAATCCCCAGCAAACGAGTGGTATACCTGGGACCCCAATCCCGCCTTGAATAAGGATGTGAAGGTACTGCTCACCCTGTCTCCGTCGAATTACCCCATTGGCCTTAAGGATGTGATCACCTCCGGCAACGTCCCCGTAGTCTGGACCAACACTAAATACAAGATGCTTTACATCAACATGGGTCATGGAGACAAAATTTTCACCAGCCCCATCCAGAATCGTCTGATCGAAAACGCTCTCCTCTGGCTCCTGGGTAAACAGTAGCCACTATAATCAAGCCCCATGAAAGCCTCTCGATTCATTCCGGGAGCCATCACACTGGCTCTCGTGCTTCCGGCAATCCACGCCGCCGCACCACCTCCGCAAGACTCTGCCGTCCTCGCCCCCATCGATGCATTGTTTGCCGGAATGGCGCATCGAGACGCCGATTCCATCAAGGCCGCGGCCTTGCCAGGCACAGTGCTCATACTGATGCGGGAAGGCAAGCCGGAGCAGATGACCATCGAAGCGTTCGCCGATCATGTCGCCAAACCAAGCCATAGTCGCATCGAGGAACGCATTCACCAACCTTTGATTCGGGTCGATCACGACCTCGCCGTGGTTTGGGCGCCCTTTGAGTTCCTGGTCGATGGCAAGCCTGACCATTGCGGAACCGATCTCTTCAACCTCGTGCACACCGGCGGCAAGTGGCTGATCGCCGGAATCGCGGATACGGGCAACAAGGACTGCGCACCGAAGTAGCCGGCCCAGGTGGTTCCAGTGAAACTCCTTATCTCTGCCTGCATCGCGCTCCTGGCCGCAAACCTGCACGCCCAATCCGGCACCTACGCAAGCTCAGCGGAGTACCAGGATATGTTGCAGGAACTGCATGCGCCTGCGCCCTCACCCATCTTCCTGGCGACCGGCCAACGACCGCTTCCCGAACCCGGCCTGAAACTCAAGGTCCACAACAGCCGCACCAGCGTCCGGCTCAACACATCATCGTTACAAATCGACATCGACCGCGCTGCAGCTACCGTTCGCTTGCTCAATCTGCAAACGCAAGCTGCCTGGATTCTTAATCTCGCTTCCACGACTTCGCCTGCGGTGACCAACATCACTCGCCAGCAAAACATCTGGACCGTCACTCTCCACGCAGCCGACGGAGACAGCACCCTGACCCTCGAGCTGCTGCACCCGGCCATGGTGCGGATCTCGATCGCACGCCAGGCGCCGCTGCTTCTCCACGTCGCCGGAGCCGATCCCTGCTTTGGTCTCGGAGAGCGCTTCTTCCAGGCCGGGCTCGCCGGCACCCACTTCGACGTCCGTCCCGCCGACCGCTCCGGCGAGCCGGGCCATAACTGGAGCTACGTGGCCGTCCCCCTGGTCTACACTCCCACCGGCCTTGGCCTCTATGCCGACACCGTGTTTGATACAAATTTCAATTTCAACGCCGCCGGCTCTTCCTTCGATCTGCGCGTGGCCGGCACCCCCGTCACCTTTTATTTCCTCTCCGGCGCCAATCCCAAGGCCATCCTCGAGCAATACACTGGGCTCACGGGCCGCCCGGAAAATCCTCCGCTATGGACCTTCGGACCCTGGATTACCGCACTGCAGGGAAGAGATGCGGTGTTAGAGGAGGCGCAAAGAATCCGCACCGAAGGCATCCCCGCCAGCGCACTCTGGGTCTTTGACGAACTCGACGAGCCCAACAACCTCGGCTGGCCCTTCTGGTTCTCCAGCTACTACGGCGACCCCCGCGCCTTCAACGACACCCTCCACGCGCAGGGCTTCAAGGTCCTCGGCTATGTGCATCCCTATCTACGCGAGCGCATGCTGCCCTATCCCACCCTAAGCCCCGCCTATCAAAAAGGAGTAGCGGAGAAGCTCCTGGTCACCGGCGCCGACGGCCTGCCCCATGGTCCGATGTTCGAGCCCGTGCGCACCGGCAACCTCGACTTCACCAATCCCCGCACCGTCGACTGGTGGCAGGAGATGCTCACCCACGCCGTCGCGCGACCAGGCCTGGGATGGCTGGATGGAAGACTTCGGCGAATACGTCGACGACAGCGATCATCTGGCCGCCGGCGACGGAACAAGGCTCTCGGAAGTGTATCCGTTGCTGTATCACAAGATCAGCAGCCGTATCGTGCTGGCCCTCAACCCCAACATCGTCTCCTTCGCCCGCTCCGGTTTCGTAGGCACGCAGCAATTCTCCATGTTGTGGGGCGGCGACCAGCAGCACAACTGGAAGCGTGACCTCGGCCTGCCCTCCGTAATCACCGCCGGGATCACGGCCGGCATGTCCGGCTACTCCACCTGGGGACCAGACATCAGCAGTGACGGCGACGATAGGGAACTATGGTTGCGCTGGGCGGAGTTTGGCGCCCTCACTCCGGTCATGCGCGATCATCCCTGGTCCCGGCCTAAGTTCTCCGTCGACCTTTGGCACGACCCGGGAACCATCGCACTCTTCCGCCGCTACGCCATCCTGCACACCGCCTTGCTCCCCTACTTCGCCACCTACGCCGCGGAGGCCCACCGCACCGGGGTGCCCATCCTGCGCCACCTGGTGCTCCAGTACCCGGACGACCCGCGCGCCGCCACCGCCGAATATCAGTACCTCTTAGGCGAAAGCCTGCTGGTAGCCCCGGTCATCGAGCAGGGAGCCGTCACCCGCAAACTTTATCTACCAAAAGGGGACTGGCTGAACTACTGGACGGGAGAGCATCTCACCGGAGGAACCGACGTCACCGTGCCCGCCCCCATCGACCAAATCCCCATCTTGGTGCGAGGCGGCGCGATCCTCCCCTTCAAGCCAGAAAAGGAAACCGCCACCCTAAATTGGAGCGACCCAAATCTTCTCGCCGGCCCGCTGGTCTGGAAAGCCTATCCGGCCAAAGCCGGAAACAACCTCCACCTTCACCCTGCCGGATGGCACCAGCGCAACCTTACAAACCACGTCCGGCGGGGTTGCGCATTGTGGGCGCATCGCCCAGCCGTTCGCTCCTATGAAGTCGTAACTGCGATGGAGACCGAGCCCGCAGCGGTGCAGCTCGAAACCAGACCCCTGCCGCGGCAGAACTGGCAGCTATGACGCCGCTGCCCATCAACTGCACGCCAGCTTCACCGCTTCAGGCTTCACCCTGGTTATCACTCACAACCTCTAGGCTTCTTTAAGCAGCTCAGTCCGATACTTCGGGGCGAGTGCCCTGGCCTTCGCGATAAATTCGGCTTCCTCCTGCGGGCTAAGCTTCGGGGGCGCCGTCGTGCGGGTAGCAACCGGCACCCCAACTTCTCTAAAGAAGTTTTCCAGGCCCGCGGGCGAGCAGATGCAAAGCAGCCGGGCCGCCTGCGTAGAGGCGTTACGAAACCGATGCGGCGCATTGGCCGGTATATGCAACGTTTCCCCCGCGCGGACAATCGACTTCTTAGCCCGGAAGGTCGCCTCGATCTCCCCTTCGAGCACAATGAACGTCTCTTCAAAATCGTGGCGATGAGGTCCAGGGCCCCCGTCAGGGGGGATGTGCATATCGACCAGGCAAAACCGGCCGGCTGTATCCTCGCCGCTTACGGTGACGGTATACGTGTCGCCCACTAAACCGATGTGCGGCATACTTTGGTCTGTCTCGGGGTGGGCAACGGTGAGCGTGCGTCGCAAATCATCTGCTGGCAACGGCGGATATTCCACCTTCTTTTCAGACATCCTTTGGTGCTCCTTTGGGTTGATGACTTCCATGTTTATGAGCTTCCGTTGTCTCTCCTTCTTGAGTATCGACAGCGGGCCCCTCGCATCGCTAACCTAATACACAATTCATCACACCGAGGCCAGCCATGTCATCCGTCACCGAAGCCACCGCCGTCAACCCCACCTGCCGGCTAGTCCGTGCCGGCGAACCCTTTCAGGGCAAACAAGGCCTCATGTATTCCCCTGCCATTTCTGCGGAAACCGTCGGTTCCCAGGCCATCCACATGCAGCTGCTTACCATCCCGCCAGGCGGGCGCGCCAAGGCCCACAAACACGCCGCGCACGAATCCGCCATCTATATGCTTAGCGGCGCCGGCGCGATGTGGTACGGCCATCAGCTCGAGCACCACGTTCTGCTCCACCCCGCGGATTTCCTGTACATCCCGGCCGACATGCCCCACCTCCCCTACAACCCCAGCACGACGGAAGATGCCGTCGCCATCATCTCCCGCACCGACCCTAACGAACAGGAGAGCGTCGTGCTCCTGCCTCATCTCGACCACCTCCACCCATGAACCTCACCGTCCGCCAGGCTCTTCCCAGCGATATCCCCGCTTTGCAGCAGCTCATACGCGCGTCCGTCCTGGGTCTGCAAGCGGAAGACTATTCGCCGGAGCAGCTCCAGCTGGCTCTCGAACGCGTATTTGGCGTGGATACCCAGCTGATTGAGGACGGCACCTATTTCGTTGCAGAAGTCCAGGTGGACGAGGAAAAAGTCATAGCCGGATGCGGAGGCTGGAGCAAGCGCAAGACGCTCTATGGAAGTGACCATTGCGCCGGTCGTGAGGATGCGCTCCTCGATCCTCGCCACGAAGCGGCGAAGATACGAGCTTTTTTCGTACACCCTGCCTGGGCGCGGCGCGGAGTTGGCAGCAGAATTCTCGAGGTCTGTGAAGCGGCCGCGGCAAGCGTGGGCTTCCGCCGCCTCGAGATGGGAGCCACTCTCACCGGAGTGCCCCTCTACCTTGCCCGAGGCTATGTCGAAGGAGAGCACCGCCAGGTCCCGCTCGTACCAGGCCTGTCTCTTCCCATCGTGCACATGGAAAAGCAGCTCTGACTCCAGCCCATCTAACAGCGTGTGCGGGGAAAACCGTGCCCCCAATCCCATTTTGAAACTGAGTCGTATTCTTCTCGTCACTAGGGCTTGATGCCGTTCGCCATAGCGTTTGACTTGTGCCAGGTTCAGTTATCTTTTACCATCCAATCCCCACTGGGCGGAATCGACATTTCGCTTTCCATCCCGAGGAACGCAGCTGAAAACAAAAGCTTTATCGGGCTACCACGGTGGCGTGGCAAGAACCGTTCCGCGCCACTGCGCGAGCCGGTACCCGGTGCCGATTTCGCTCTCTTAAATCAGAAAAAGCAGTTTTTACAGAATCGTTTAAGTATTTTGCGAAATTAGCTTGACAACCTTATAGCTCGAGTATTCATATGCTCAACGGACCCAATAAATTGCGGCGCGATCAATGTGCTGCTTTAAAGAAACGTTTTTGCGGTGTTTTTGGAGAGGTGTGTCAGTGAGCGTACGTAGATTGTTGCGGATAGCCGCGTTCTTTTCCTTCCTTGTCTTCTGTGGTCAAACCTTACTAGCCCAAGGCGTTTTCGGAACCCTCACCGGCGTGGTGTCCGATCCCACCGGCGCCGTGGTTCCCAATGCCAAGGTTGTCCTGACCGACGCCGGATCCGGTTCCGCGCGCGACACTGTGACCGATGGAGACGGCTACTACACCTTTGCGTCGGTGCCTGTCGGTACCTACAATCTCTCCGTCTCGGCTGGCGGCTTCAAGGATTACGCTGCAGCGAACATCACCCTGGGCGGCGGCGAAAAGCGTAACGTCAATGTCGCGCTTAACGTCGGCAGCGGCGGACCAGACTGTGTCGGTCAACGCGGAGAACATAGCGCTGGCGACGACTGACTCCGGCGAGAGGTCGTTTGCGCTATCAGCACCAAGGAACTGGAGAACTTTGTCCAGGTGGGCAGTAACGCCGCGGAGTACATCAAGATTGTGCCCGGTTTCAGCGTCAGCAACGGCACCCAAAACCATGCCAACTACACCGGCCAAACCGTCGGTATTAACGGCAATGGAGATTCAGGCAGTCAAAGCCCGCTCAACGCCTCCTCCGCTTACAACGGATTGCCTACCAACTCACTGGACATCGTAGCCGATGGGGCGCACGTCTCCGATCCTGGGTGCAACTGCGATACGCCGGTTAATCCCAATTCTGACTTTTTGCAGGAATTCAAGGTGCTGACGTCCAACTTCAGCGCAGAAGACCAGAAAGGGTCCGATTGTCATCACCTCGGTCACCAAGGCAGGAGGCACCGGATTTCCACGGCAGCGCATTCTTCTACTGCCCGCAATCACGTCGCTGAACTCGAATGACTGGTTGAACAACAACAGCAACGTGAAACAGCCGGCGAACTCGTACTACTATCCCGGGGGCACCATCGGCGGACCGATCATCATACCCCACACCAACTTCAACAAGAACCACGACAAGCTCTTCTTCTTTACCGGCTTTGAGTACTACAAACAGACGCTGGACACGGGCTACTTCGGGCGACGGTGCCGACTCCAGGTGAGCTCACAGGCAATTTCTCGCCTGAAGAGGTAGCGAAAGAAGGCACCATAACGGCGTCCGGCAAGGCTCCCGGACAGCTGACGAGCGCCGCCATTGCGAAATTCGGCGGCACGCAAATCAGCCCGTGCACCGGTCCTGCCAACGGTACCTGTATCGACCCCAACATGCTCGCACTGGCAAAGCTCTATCCCGCTGCGAACGTGGATCCGAACACGACCGGCGGCTACAACTATACCCAGTCTGAAATCTTCGCTCAAAACAACAGGCAATGGACCATTCGCGGGGACTACAGCATCAGTGACGCTACGAAGGTTTTTGTGCGCTACAACTACCAGCGCGAGACTCAGCTGTTCCCGGTTGGTCTCTGGTGGCGCAATGGTGACCAGGTTCCGTATCCGACTGCCGTCGAAGGCAAGAATAAGTCGGACGCACTTTCCGGATCGATTACCCACGTCTTCAACCAAACCATGACCAACGAAACGGTCATTGCGTACACCTTTGTTGGCTTCCCCAATGTTTTTGCGGATCCTGCCAAGGTTGCTCGCTCCAACGTCGGTTACAGCTATAAAGGCGTCTACAACAACGGCGTCTCTCAGATTCCTTCCTTTGGCCAGTTTGGGCCAAGTGAAGCGGCACTGGTCTTCAATCCAGGCGGCTTTGAAGCCGGTGGCGCAACGGAGGGCTTGTACGCGAACAAGTGGATGCCCAGCATCAGCGATACGTTGACCAAGGTCAAGGGCGATCACACCATCAAGGTTGGCTTCTTTTATGAGTGGATCCGGAACTCGCAGCCGGCAAATAACAACACCAACGGAGAGGCTCTGGTTTCAGCGGGCAATTCGTTCAGTGACGGCAATGAATACGCCGACCTTCTGACCGGCAACCTCAACAGCTACAAGGAGGCCAATAAGAATCGAATCAACGATATTCACTACGGTACCTACGAGTTCTTCGGGCAGGACTCCTGGAAAGCAACCAGGAAGCTGACGCTGGAGTTTGGTGTTCGGTTCAGCCACTTCCAGCCATGGATTGACGGTCTGGGCTATGGCTATTCGATCTTCGACGTGGCCCAGTTTGCCCCCGGCTGCGCGTCTTCTCCGACGTTCTGCGGCTTCGAGTGGCATGCCAAAGACAGCGCTGTCCCAGTGGGAGGATTCCCGACCAGAGCATTGTTCTATCAACCGCGTGTCGGCGCTGCCTACGACGTGTTTGGCACAGGCAGAACGGTTGTCCGCGGCGGCTGGGGTCAGTTCTACTACCACTCTGGCCAGTTCACCAATGGCCTGGATGCCTCTGCGGGCGTCGCGCAGGCCAATCTGTCTCCGAGCAACTGGGTCGGTTCAACTGGCTGTCCGACCAATCCATCAACTGGCTCGGCCTTGTACACCGCATACCTTTCATGCATAAATCTGGCCTCGACGCCCGGCCTCGCCTGCGGCGGTGGATGCTAAGGATAACAACCAACCGTTTACCCAAGGTTGGAGCGTCAACGTTGACCAGGAAACACCGTGGCAGGGCCTCTTCGAACTCTCTTATGTGGGCAACCGGAGCAGGGACCTGCAGAACACCCAGGGTGGGGCCGGTAGCAACATCAACCTGGTTCCCTATGGCTCCCTGTTCTCTGCCACCAATCCGGCGACCGCAAATGCAAACCTGTATAGACCGTTGCAGGGATATGGCGATCTCAATCTTGCCACCAATAATCTCTACCAAAACTACAACGCCATGCAGGTCAGCTGGGCGCGCCACGCCGGTCTGTATGTCATACAGGCCAACTACACATTCCAGAAGGCTTTGGGGGTAGCTAACCCTACCGTCGATCCATTCAACCTCGCCGCCAATTACGGCCCGTTGCCTGCGGACCGCAGAAATTTATTCAACGCGGCGTACTCGTTGGACCTCGGCCAGCGCGTTCACTCCAATGCCCTGGTAAACGGATTAGCGAACGGTTGGCAGATCTCCGGCGTCACCCAGATTGAAAGCGGCGCGAATCTCACCGACAATGTCGGCAGCACACAAAACAACTCCCAAACCAATTACAGCATGGCATTGACCTGCGTAGCGTCGGCCGCGGAGACCTCTGCTGGCATTAAGTGCCCGCAATCCGCTGCCATTATCCCGGGCTCGGTCAGTCTCGCGAACCCGAACGGCATTGCGATCAACAACCAATCCATCCTGGGTACGAGCAGCCAACAGTTAAACCCACTCGTGACCTGCAATCCGTCCGGGACGAAGGGCTCTCATCAGTTCATCAATGGAAACTGCTTCACCGCGCCGACGGTGCCCGGTCACGGAGGGCCAAGCATACTTCCTGTATCTTTCGGACCTGCGTTCTTCGATTCGGATTTGGGAATATTCAAGAACTTTCAAATTAAGGAAGGCATGAAGCTGCAGGTCCGAGCCCAGGCTTACAACTTCCTCAACCATCCTCTCTGGTCGTTCCCCACCGGCAGCGACCTGACCCTGCAATTTGAGCAGGATCCAGTGTCCCAAGTGATCACCCAGGCAAATACCAACTTTGGTATTACAACCCAAAAGCAGGGGTCCCGCATTATTGAGTTTGGAGCGAAATTCTTCTTCTAACTCGCAGGAGTACACAAAGAGCAACGGAATTAAACTCGAGGGCTTTCGACGTACCGCTATACTTGTTCTGGTTACACAGAACAGTTCCCGGTATGCGGAAGCCCTTTCTTCTTTTTGCGTTAACCCTCGCCCCAGTCCTCTTTGGCACCGCGCAGGCACAGATATCGCCGCAGCAGCTGGTGCAGGACGCCATGCAAAAGCAGCAGGCGGGTGATCTGGAAGGAGCAGTTCCGGAATATAGAGAATTTCTGAAGTTGCACCCCGAGGTCGCTGCCATTCACTCCAACCTGGGCGCCGCGTTGGCTGGGTTGGGTCGCTATGAAGAGGCTCTTCCCGAGTACAAGACCGCTCTCAAGCTTTCTCCCAAACTGGAAGGGGCAAGGCTCAATCTGGCCCTTGTCTACTACAAGATGGGCAAGATCGATGACGCTACAAACCAACTACAAAAAGTTACCGCGGAAGACCCAGCAAACCACCAGGCGTTGCTGTTGCTGGCAGACTGCTATGCGCGCATGGGACGCGAGGACGAGGTAATCCGTATCCTCGAGCCGGCGGAACAGAAGTATCCCGACGATCTAGCCATTGCTTACCTGCTGGGGACGGCACTGATCCGCCAGAATCGCGTGGAGGAGGGGCAGCTTCTGGTCGATCGCATTCTGCGCAATGGTGACTCGGCAGAAGCGCACTTGATGTTGGGAACCGCAAAAATGAACGTTCAGGATTATGCAGGTGCTCGTGACGAGTTCGCCAAGGCGGTTGCGCTCAATCCAAATCTTCCCGAAGTGCATGTCCTGTACGCCAAGGCCTTGATGTTCACCGGCGACTCCGATCTGTCGGCGAAACAATACCAGGACGAGTTAGCCGTGGATCCTTACAGCTTCGAAGCCAACTTGCAACTCGGAGCGGCGGCTAGAATAGAACAAAACTATGAAGTGGCAGCCAAATACTTCGCGCGTGCGGAAGAAACCAGGCCGGGAGATCCCGGTGTTCGCTACCAACAGGCGCTGATTGCCATCGATGAAAATCATCTTGATGAGGCGCGGCAAATTCTTGAAAGTTTGATCAAACAGTCTCCACAATTTACTGAAGCGCACGTCTCCTTATCGCTGGTTTACTATCGGCTGAAGCGGCCGGAGGACAGCAAGCGGGAGCGGGAAACAGTTCTCAAACTGACGGCGGAGGCGCAAGCCAAGCAGCCCGGCGCCAAGCTGAAGTGATTTCCGATTTGTGATGAAAAGCTATGGACTCCTGTTGTGTCTGCTCCTGCCTGTAGCCACGGCGGCGCAGACGGATTCTGTGGCGCCGGCTGCGTGCGCGAAGTGTCACGTAGAGGCGTTGACGCAGCCCACCACGTTCATGTCGCATGCACTCGAAGCGGTGGATAAATCCAAGGTTCTCATAGAGCATCCTCTGCTTACCACAACCGTAGGCAAGTACTCCTACCGCATTGAACGAAAGGGAAACGAGAGCGAATATTCAGTTACCGATGGAACGAACACCGTCACCATGCCCATTCGCTGGGCACTGGGGGCCGATTTTTCCATTGGCCAAACCTACATCCTGGAGAAAGACGGGCAGCTGTTTGAGAGCCGCGTGAGCTGGTTCCGGGAGCTGAACGGCCTGGGGCCAACCCTGGGGTACGTGGGAACGACTCCTGCTGACTTGCAAGACGCGGCCGGCAGATTGCTGGGCCAGGACGAGAAGCTGCGATGCTTTGGATGCCACGCTACGAATGCCGTTCACGGAAAGCAACTGACCCTTGACCATTTGATTCCGGGAGTGCAGTGCGCGCACTGTCATCAGTCGACGGAAACCCACCTGGCGGCGATGCAGCAAGGCAATCACGCGCCAGTGCCGAAAGAATTGTCGATGCTGATTGGGCTCTCCGCGGACCAGGCTTCCAATTTCTGCGGTCAGTGTCATCGTACCTGGGCGGAAATCGCGGTGGAGGCCAACCCGAGCATCGCCAACGTTCGCTTTCAGCCTTATCGCCTCACGGGCAGCAAGTGCTACGACCCGGACGATGCCCGCATCAGTTGCCTTGCGTGCCACAACCCGCACCACGACTTTGGCCCTAAACCGGTAAATTTCGACCCAAAATGTCTGGCCTGTCATGGCGGAGCAAAACCGGGAAAGCTGCCGAAACCAGGCGCGAAGGCCTGTCCGGTCTCCAAAACTAATTGTGTGTCGTGTCACATGCCGAAGCTCGAACTGCCCGGCGCGCACTACAAATTTACCGATCATCGCATCCGGATTGTGAAACCCAATGAACCCTACCCGGGCTGAGCAAAACCAACGAGCGATAGGATGGGGTTCATGATTTTTTCCAGGCGCGGGTTTCTGCGAGTTGGCATGCTGGCCGGGGCTGCAAAGGTCCTTCCCGCTTACGCACAGACATCGCCACAGACAGCAAAGGAGCCTTTGTTCATCGAAGTGGCGTCCTCGGCCTCGGGCATCACGTGGGTGCATGAAAACGCCATGTCTCCCAGCCGCTTCTTGCCCGAAGCGCTGGGGCCCGGCTGCGCCTTTCTGGACTACGACAACGATGGCTGGATGGACATTTTTCTGGTGAACAGCGGCCCCAGCGATTTCTATAAGCCGCCCAAGCCTCTGCGCAACGCCCTGTACAAGAACAATCGAGACGGCACATTCACTGACGTCACCGAAAAGGCCGGTGTGGCCGGGGCCTATTTCGGAATGGGAGTCGCCGTGGGGGATTACGACAACGACGGCTGGCCCGACATGCTAGTGACGTCCTACGGACGATGCATCCTGTACAAGAACAATCACGACGGAACCTTCGCCGACGTGACCGACCACGCGGGTGTTGCCACGCCCGGGTTCACCACCAGTGCGGTCTGGTTCGACTACGACAATGACGGCAGGCTCGATCTCTTTATCTGCAGCTTCGTGGACGCTGTCGGCGTGCGCAAGCTGGAATGCGGAAGCAACCAGATCGGCAGAAATTACTACTGTGTACCGCGGGTGTTCAAGCCCAGCAGCAGCTTCCTCTATCACAACAACGGCGACGGCACCTTCACGGACGTCACTAAGGGGACACCCATCGCGTCCGCTCTGGGAAAGGGTCTTGGCGTGGTGGCCACGGATATCAACAACGACGGCCGTATGGATCTCTTTGTCGCCAACGACACGGTGCAGAATTTTCTGTTCGTGAATCGCGGTCCCGGGGCCAATGGCCAGTGGAAGTGGGATGAGATCGCGTTACAGGCAGGCGTGGGTTTCAGCGATAGTGGGCGCCCTCGTTCGGGCATGGGCGTGGATGCGGCGGACCTTAACGCAGATGGGTATCAGGATCTGTTTGTTTCCAACGTGGACCATGAAATGTATTCCGTCTATGTCAACAATAAAGACGAATCGTTTTCCGATGCCGCGCAGGTCAATGGCGTGGCTCGCAGTACCCGGTTGATGAGCGGCTGGGGGCTGAAATATTTCGACTACGACAACGATGGCCTGGTCGATCTTCTACTGGCCAATGGTCATCCTGACGACATGATCGATTCTTACTCCATGCAGGTGAAGTACAGAGAACCGTTGCTGCTGTATCACCAGGGCCCGGATCACAAGCTGCATGATGTGAGCGCGGAAGCGGGCCCGGCTTTTCATAAGGATTGGTCCGGACGAGGATTAGCGGTAGGCGATTACGACAATGACGGCGCGGTGGACGCAATTGTGGGGGTCAACGGCGGTCCTCCAGTGCTTTTGAAAAACAACGCGGCCAAAGGCAATGGCTGGCTGGGGATTAAGCTCGAAGGCGTCACCTGCAATCGCGATGCGATCGGCGCGCGCATTATCTGGAAAGCAGGCGGCGCGGTGCGCGAGCGGCTTAAGAATAATGGCGGCAGCTATCTATCTTCCCACGATCCGCGGGAAGTGCTTGGGATTGGATCCGCCACTGAGATCGATGAGTTGGAAATTCACTGGCCTGCGCCGAGCAAGCACGTCGAGAAACTGACCAAGCTCCCCAGCAATCGCTACATTCACATCGTGGAAGGGAAGGGCGTAGTCTGATTCTTTCCCGCACGCTTGCGTCGTTACTGATTGCCGGTTCCACCGCCCCCGCGGCCACACGGCAAGTGCGCTCGGTCCCCCTCTGTTCCGGGGTCACCCTCTCGGCAAGCTACCTGGCGGTGGTTGGCCCGGATCAGCGTTCAGGCTTCCGTTTTACTCTGGTCAACAAAACCAGCCGGGGCATCAAGCTGGCCGAACCCATCCCCTCCAGCTCCCATTGGTATGCGTGGGCTCATGAGCGGTGGTTATGGAGGGCATCCAATGGCGCCGGCGGAAGCCTGTTAAATGCAGGCAATGAGCATGGCGCGGTGATGGTCTATCCCCCTGGTAAAGCAGAAGTAACGTTAGTGACCCTGCCGGCCCACCAGTCCCGGGTGTGGATCGAAAGTCCAGAGGAGAATCCGGTCCTCGAGTACAAGCCTGGCTGTGCGCTGTGCTCGTATCCGGGAGAGAGCGAGTACCAGGTGGTCTTTGCCTATGCCTATCTTCCCGCCGGCGGCCAGCAGCCAGGGCTGCTGACCTGTGGCTTGCGCTCGGCTCCGGTTCCGATGCCGCCCAAGCACTGAACTTAGTTCAGTTTCGCAATTACTGTGGTCTGATAAGGATCGCGAGGAGTGGTTTTCCTTGAGAGAAAACCACGACAAGGCCTGTCGCTTTTCGCTTTACGCCAATTGCGAAACTGAACTTATCGCCCAGCACTTACGTCAATTTCTTGTGACATGCTGGAGAGCGTCCGGTTCCCCAGCAACCATGCGCCCACGGGCGTGTTCTTATGACTGTGGTAGATATGCAGGAGAAACACCCATGAAAAACCAGTTATGTCGTATAGCACTCAGCGGTCTTTTAGCCACTGGGCTCACCCTTGGCGCGGCTGCCGCCTTTGCGCAAGATAACCCCGCCCCCGATGCTTCAGCCCAGCAACCGGGGAACGGTCAAGGTCGAATGGGCCATATGCAAATGACTCCCGATGAACGGCTTGCGCAGATGACCAAGCGCTACAACCTGTCTGCAGACCAGCAGACGCAGATCAAGCCGATCCTTGCCGACCAGCAGACGCAGATGATGGCACTGCGTCAGGACAGCTCCTTGTCCCGGGAAGACAAGATGGCCAAGATGAAGAGCATTCACGACGACTCGAACACCAAGATCCAGGCGATCTTGAACGATAGTCAGAAGGCTAAGTTCGCTGAGGATCAACAGAAGATGCAGGAACGCATGCAGCAGCATGGCGGCGGCGCTCCGGCGGGCGGACCTCCAGCTGGCGGACCTCCAGCCCAGTAAATCATCCAACCCCAACACCGGCGAGTCCCGCCCTGGGACTTGCCGGGACTACTCCAGCAGATCGAGCACCGGAGTCCACTCCCGGCCTTGCGATTGCGCCACTGCCTTGTAGGTAAGGTAACCGGCGTAGGTGTTCACTCCTTCGCACATTCCTGGATCCCCTTTGATGGCCGCTGCGGCGCCGTGCTGTGCCAGCCGGAGCACGTAAGCGAAGGTGGCGTTGGTGAGCGCCAGGGTCGATGTATTGGGAACAGCCGCCGGCATGTTGGTGACGCAGTAGTGGACGACTCCATCGACCAGGTAGGAGGGATCGCTGTGGGTGGTGGGCTTGGCGGTTTCGATGCAGCCGCCCTGGTCGATAGCGACATCGACCACGACCGCGCCTTTTTTCATCCGGGAGACCATTTGCCGGGTTACGATCCTGGGAGCCGCGGCGCCGGGAATCAGCACGCCGCCGATCACCAGGTCGGCGCCTTGCACCGCCCGGGCGACGTTGTAGGAGTTTGAGGCCAGGGTATAGACGCGGCCGTTGAAGATATCGTCGAGCTCGCGCAGGCGATTGAGATTCAGATCAACGATAGTGACGTTTGCGCCCATGCCGAGGGCGATTTTTGCGGCGTTGGTGCCCACGATGCCGCCTCCCAGGATGCAGACGGCAGCCGGCGGTACTCCTGGCACACCGCCGAGCAGCACTCCGCGGCCGCCTTTTTCCTTTTCCAGGTAGGTGGCTCCCACCTGGACCGACATTCTCCCTGCCACCTCGGACATCGGAGTCAGCAGCGGGAGAGTGCCTGAGCGGTCGCGGATGGTTTCGTAGGCAATGCCGGTTACTTTGCTGGCCAGCAGCCGGTCGGTAAGGGCAGGCAGGGGAGCCAGGTGCAGGTAGGTAAACAGCACCAGGCCTTCGCGAAAGAAGACATATTCTTTTTCGACCGGTTCTTTTACTTTGACGATCATGTCGGCGAGGCCCCAGACGTTGTGTGCCGAGCCGACGATCTCGGCTCCTGCTGACTGGTACTCGTCGTCGGAGAAGGCGGAGAGATCGCCGGCCTGGGTTTGCACCAGGACGGTGTGGCCTGCGTCGACCAGCGCCTTCACGCCTGCGGGTGTGATACCCACGCGGGATTCATGGTCTTTGACTTCCTTGGGAACGCCGATGATCATCTAAAAATTGCCTCGCAAGGGAATGCTAGCAAAAGCAGGGGGGTTGAGCCTGGAGATCCCTCGGGGTGACAAAGGGGAGAGTGGTTGCTGAGGTAGGGCTTGGCGAGGGGGAAGGAGAACTGCAGATCCCTCGGCTACGCTCGGGATGACAAAGGGGAGAGAGGCTGTGGGGGAAGGCTTGTCAAAGGGGAGAGAGGCTGTGGGGGGAAAGGTTGTCAAAGGGGAGTGCGGTTGTCGAAAGAAAGGGCGGTTGTCGAAAGAAAGGGTGGTTGTCAAAGGAAAGGGCGGTTGTCAAAGGAAAGCTTGCTGTTGGGGCAGGGAGGCGCCTTTTCCTTTAGCAACCACTCTCTCCTTTGACAATCGCCCTCTCCTTTGTCATCCCGAGCAGCCGACTCGCTGAGGCGAGTCGGGAGAGAAATGAACGAGGGGAGAGTTAGCTATGCTGGAGAGGACTGCGGCTGGGGAAGTAGGCCGTCTGCGCATTGGAGCGAAGTAGCCCGTTCCCGAGCAAGGTCCCAGGTTGTTGTGGTCGAGAGATTGGTGAGGTTGCCGGAAGGCTGGCAGCGATCCCGTTTAGGAGATTACTCGTCTAGACCGCCTGGCCCGAGCCGGAGTCTAAGGAGCGGAGGATGAGATCAGAGAAGAGGGGTACTAGGCTGAGTCTGGAGTGCATCGAGCCCAACGCAGCGGGTATTGATGTGGGGTCGCGGTCGATATATGTGGCTGTGGGAGCGGAGCGGGAGGCAGAGCCGGTACGGTGTTTTGCCACCTTTACGGAGGACCTGCGAGCGATGGCGGCGTGGCTGAAGCAGTGCGGCATTACCACGATTGCGATGGAATCGACAGGGGTGTACTGGATACCGGTCTACGAGGTTCTGGAAGATGCAGGATTCAAAGTGTGTCTGGTCAACTCGCATCATGTGAAGAATGTGCCTGGGCGGAAGTCGGACGTAAGCGATTGCCAGTGGCTGCAATATTTGCATTCGGTGGGATTGCTGCAGGCCTCCTTTCGGCCAGAGCGGGACATCTGCGCGCTGCGGGCGCTGAGCCGTCACCGTGCTGGCTTGGTGGAGCTGGCCGCGATTCACGTGCAGCATATGCAGAAGGCACTGACGCAGATGAACCTGCAGATTCATCATGTGCTCAGCGACATTACGGGGATGAGCGGACTGGCGGTAGTGGATGCCATTCTGGCTGGTAAGCGAGATCCGCGGTATCTGGCAGGGCTGGTGCAAAGCCGAGTGCATGCCGATCGGGAAACGGTGATCAAGTCGCTGGTAGGCAACTACCGAGCCGAGCATCTGTTCACGTTGGGCCAGTCGCTGGCAGCCTACCGGCAATACCAAAAGATGTTGGCCGATTGTGATCGGGAGATGGAGCAGTACATGCGCCGATTACCGGACAATGGTCAAGGAGGAAGTGGCTTGGCCCAGTCGGGAAAAGAGGGGAAGGGAAAGCGGCGCAAGAACCAGTTTCACTTCGACATGGGAAAAGAACTCCACCGTGTTCTGGGAACCGACTTAACGCTGGTTCCCGGGCTGAACGCGCTGACCGTACACACGCTGGTGGCGGAGGTCGGATCGGATCTATCCCGTTTTGAAAATGCGGCGGCCTTCACCAGTTGGCTGGCGTTGTGTCCTGGTAGTAAGAAGAGTGGGGGTAAGGTTCTGTCCTCCAAGACGCGCAAGACAAGCAGCCGTCTCAACGGGGCCCTCCGTCTGGGGGCACAAACGCTGCATCGAAGCCACTCCTATCTGGGAGCCTTTTATCGTCGCATGCGTTCTCGTCTGGGAGCCCCGCAGGCCATCACCGCCACTGCCCACAAACTGGCCCGCATCATCTACCACTTGGTAACCACGCGGACCGCCTATGACGAGAGCGTATTCCGCAACGAAGAACAAAAACAAACTCTGCGCCTTCAGCACCGCCTACAAAGCAAGGCCAGAGCCCTCGGCTTCCAACTCGTTCCCATATCTCCGCAGGAGGTTGTTCATTAGGAGCGTAGCCGAGGGATCTGCAGTTCTATGTCCCTCACGCTTCGCTTAGATCTGACCACGATGGATTTTGTTCTTCGATAAGAGAGATTTTCTTTGCGCGGGTCCAGTTCTTGATTTGCTTTTCTCTTGCGATCGCGTTGCGCACGTACTGGTAGTGCTCAAACCACACCAGACGCTCGCACCGATAGTCAGCAGTGAATCCCGGCGTGGTTCCCGCCTTATGTTCCTCCGCGCGTCGATCCAGGCTGTTGGTCATGCCACAGTAGAGAACACGTGTTCGGCTGGCCATGATGTAGACGTAATAGTGATGATCGCGCTTTCTCATTGGTCATCACTCCCCCGTATCGATCTGGGCTCGCTGCAGCCGGTCGGAGTAATCCACGTAAACGGCCTTCCACGAGGTATAGAAATCAAGCGCGCCGGTGCCTCCCTCGCGATGTCCGTTGCCGGTGTGCTTTACTCCGCCGAAGGGTAGATGAACCTCGGCCCCTATCGTTGGCGCGTTGATGTAAGTGATGCCAGCCTCCAGGTCACGCACCGCTTTCAACGCCAGGTTAACGTTGCGGGAATATAACGCGGTGGAAAGACCGTATTGGATTCCATTGGCAAAAGTGATCGCCTGATCGAAGCTGTCGCATTCAAGCAGACTCACTACCGGCCCAAACACCTCCTCCCGGGCAATACGCATCTCCGGACCCACACCCCCGAAAACTGTCGGGGCAAAGAAAAACCCCTTACTCAGCTTCCCAAGACGCGCTCCACCGGTCAGCAGCTGGGCTCCCTCCTTGTCGGCAATCGCGGTGTAACGCGCAGAAGTGTCCACCTGCTGCTGGTTGATCTGCGGTCCCATGTCCGTCTGGGCGTCGAGGCCGTCTCCCACGCGCAGGGCCTGCGCTCGTTCTACCAGCCTGCGGGTAAACTCGCCGGCAATGCTCTTCTGCACAATGATCCGGCTGGTCGCCGTGCAGCGCTGGCCAGTGGTGCCAAATGCGCCCCAAATCGCGCCATCCAGCGCCAAGTCAAGGTTTGCGTCCTCAAGCACGATCATTGCATTCTTGCCCCCCATCTCGAGCGAGCAGGGCTTGAAATTACCGGCCGCCGTCTGACCGACGATCCGGCCTACCTCACTCGAGCCGGTGAACGAAATGGCGTTCACCTCGGGATGCGCCACCAAAGGCGCGCCGGCATCGGGACCGTAGCCGGTCACGATGTTGACTACCCCATCCGGCAGCCCCGCCTCCAGCAATAGCTCCACCAGGTTGATGGTCGATAGTGGAGTATCCTCGGCCGGCTTGATTACGCAGGTATTGCCGCAAACTAAGGCAGGAAATAGCTTCCACGAAGGAATGGCCATAGGGAAGTTCCAGGGCGTAATCATGCCGCAGACGCCGACCGGCATGCGTACAGACATGGCGAACTTGTCGGGCAGCTCCGACGGCGTAGTCTGGCCGAAGAGCCGGCGGCCTTCGCCCGCCATGTAAAAGGCCGTGTCAGCCGCCTCCTGCACATCGCCCCGCGTCTCGCTCAGGACCTTGCCCATCTCCCGCGTCATCTGCCGGGCCAGATCCTCTTTACGGCGCAACAACAGCTCACCCGTGCGGTAAAGAATCTCCCCCCGCTTAGGAGCGGGCACCAGCCGCCAGTGGCGATAGGCTGCCCGGGCCGCCTGGACCGCACGATCCACGTCGGCTCCGCCGGAGGACTGAAACTCTCCCACCACATCGTCGACATTGGCGGGATTGTGATTGAGAAAAGTCTTGCCAGTTTCCGCGCTCACCCACTTACCGCCAATCAGGTTCTTGTAGATCTTGTTCGTCATATCCATTTCCCTTCGTTAAAGCTCAGAGGATAACTCAGGCGAACTGTTGCTGTAGCGTTCCGCCCAAAACAGGCCGTATGCCCTAAAAGTGGTGGTAAAGACTCAAAAGAGTAGCGGTGCAGGAAGGCAACCGTGGCCGTACAATGAATCCGGGTCGTCAGGAAAAGTCCTGCATTCATGTCATCAAACGGTTTCCATTCGCGTTCTTCGCGAACGCACGGTGTGCGTTCGCTGTTCAGCGTCTTCTCGAGCGATCTGGCAATCGACTTAGGCACCGCCAACACGCTGGTGTACGCGCGCGGTAAGGGCATCGTTGTCAACGAGCCCTCCATCGTCGCTATTAACAAGAATACCGGCGAGGTCGAGGCGGTGGGCAAAGAGGCCAAGGAGATGCTTGGCCGAACGCCCGGCAATATCGTTGCCATCAAGCCCATGAAGGACGGCGTCATCGCTGACTTCAAAATCACGGAAAAGATGTTGAACTACTTTATCCAGAAGGCGCACAACCGCAAAATGCTGGTGCACCCGCGGATCGTCATTGGCGTGCCTTCAGAAATCACGCAGGTAGAAAAGCGGGCGGTTGAAGATTCCGCCTATCGCGCCAAGGCAAGCGAGGTGTTCCTGGTGGAGCAGGCCATGGTGGCCGCCATCGGAGCCGGTTTGCCCATCACCGAGCCCAGCGGCAACATGGTGGTGGATATTGGCGGCGGCACTACCGATATCGCCGTCATCTCCCTCTCCGGCATCGTCTATTCCCGTTCCGTCCGCATGGCCGGCAACCAGATGGACGAAGCCATCATGAACTACCTCAAGCGCAAGTACAACCTGCTCATCGGCGAGCGCACGGCGGAGCAGATCAAGATCGACATCGGATCGGCCTACCCGCTGGACAAGCCGCTGACCATGGAAATCAAAGGGCGGAATCTCATCGAAGGCGTGCCCAAGACCATCACTATCGATGACAGCGAGATCCGTGAAGCGCTTACCGAATGCATTTCTACCATCCTCAACGCCATCCGCGTGGCCCTGGAACGCACCCCGCCGGAACTCAGCGCCGACATCAGCGACCGCGGTATCGTTCTGACCGGAGGCGGTGCGCTGATCAAGAACCTCGACAAGCGTATTCGGGAAGAAACCGGCCTGCCGGTCTCGATTGCCGATGATCCCCTGGCCAGCGTCGTGCTGGGCACAGGCAAGATGCTGAGTGACTTCCGTTTGCTGCGCAAGATCAAGATCGACTGAGCAGCCGGCGAATCGATCTATAAAGAACGATAAGGTGCCGGGGCCTCCGGCCCGGTACCTGGAAGCAGCGATGGATTCGTTTTGAGCCGCTATAAAAACATCCTGGTTCTGGTGGCTGTGCTGATGGGCCAAGTCATTGGGTTGGCGGTGCAGGTGCGCAGGCCCAACCCCAATGGCGGGGACCAGGCTTCGGTACGCCTGATACGCTACTGGGCCATCGGCCTGGTATCTCCGTTAGAAAAAGTTCTCCATGGCGGTGGGAGCGGCCTGCGCGGCATGTGGTCGAACTATCTCGATCTTCGCCACGTGCGGCAGCAGAACCAGGAGCTCAAAGAACGGGTGAGCCGCCTGCAGCTGGAACAGGCAGGGCTGCTCGAAGATGCACGCCAGGGACAACGGCTGCAGGCCCTACTGGCTTTCAAAGAGCACTACATCTACAGTACTGTTCCGGCGCAGGTGATCGGTACGTCAGGTTCTGACCAGTCGCGCGTCCTGTACATCGACAAAGGCGCCAAAGATGGGCTGAAGCCGGACATGGCGGTCATCACCCCGGACGGCATCGTAGGCAAACTGAAGGACGTGTACGCACACACTTCGCAGGTGCTGGTGATCTCCGACCAGACCAGCGGGGCGGGGGTACTGCTGGAGTCGACCCGGCTGCGTGGGGTTTTGAGGGGCAATGACCTGGGCCAGCCGCAGATCATTAATATGCTTCCGGATGAACGGGTCAAGCCGGGCGAGCGCGTCATCACCAGCGGGGGCGACCAGATTTATCCTCGCGGGCTGCCGGTAGGGGTCGTCGACCGGTTGGTCTCAGATACGCAAAACCCTCCTTATATCGACATCCTCATCAAGCCGGCGGCCAACCTGGGGCACATTGAAGAGTTGCTGGTGATCACCGAGGCCTCGGATCGGATGCCGCCGACGGAGCAGCAGGATCTGGCCCAGAGTGCAGCCGAAGGCGCCGCGGTAAGTCGACAGCGGGCATCGGATATCCTGGCCGAACGGCTTCCGGGCCTGAACGATCCCAACGCGCTGGCGGACCAGAAACCGGCTAACGCTCCAACGCCTGCCACCACAATTCCCGCGCCGCTACATCCGCCCCCGACCCTGCATGCCGACCATTACAGCCCTATGTCGACACCTCCGGCGAGTGCGCTGACCCCGGGGCAGGCTGTTGTCGATCCGAAATACGCCCCGGCGCCCAAACCGCAGATTGCCGCGCCGGCGCTGGCCAAGCCGGTAGCTGTGGGCAAGACCACTGCAGGCACAACGGAGCAAAAGGCGGGTGAGAAGGCGGATACGAGCGCAGAAGTAAAGCCAAAGCATCCAGCATCCAGCCCCGCAGCAGCCGACGAAGAAGCGTCGCCGGCCCCGGCGCCGGCTAAGCCGAAGACTCCTAAAGTGAAGCCGCCGGAGCCGCCGGCTGCAACTTCACCTGAGCCTACCGCCGAACCTCCGGCAGCTGCCGGAGATGGGGGCCAGCCGCACTAATGGAATGTAACTTTGTATCAAAGCCCGACTCGAGTCGGGCCGCAAAAAGATTGGGCTTTAGAAAGGGTGTGGGAACCAGTCCCGCAAGGGACGGTTGAAAGTAGCCCAGGACGGTAGTCCTGGGTAAGCATAAGCCATTCGATCAGTCCCGCAAGGGACGGCTGAACAGGGGGTCTGGAATTTCAGCCGTCCCTGGCGGGACTCGTCCAGATTCGTGGCGGTTACCCAGGACTGTCGTCCTGGGCTACTTTAGCTCCCTTCGGACTCAGTGCAGAGTTCTCACACGGGGTTCAGAGGGTGTTCCGAGGAGCCCTCAGCGGCTAAAGCCGGGGATGTTTTACCAGTTATGGACGGCCTGAAGGCCGTCCCCTTCAAAGGGGACTCGCATGGCAATGTCGGCATCACTAGCGCGGCGGGAACTGGATGTGCAGCGTTACCCGCTCATCGTGGTGATCATGGTCCCGTTGCTGGCGATCTTCCTGCAGGCACTGATCCCGCGCTTCATACCCAAGTTCGACATTCTCGACCTGCCCTTGCTGGTG
Source organism: uncultured Acidobacteriaceae bacterium (assembly GCA_963796145.1). Classification (GTDB taxonomy): domain Bacteria; phylum Acidobacteriota; class Terriglobia; order Terriglobales; family Acidobacteriaceae; genus PALSA-350. The sequence goes on from CAWCKO010000006.1 coordinate 47,943, forward strand.
ACCATCTACTTCTCCGTCGGCTGGCGCAATCCGATCGCCGGCACCGTGACCGGAGCGGTGATCGGGTTGGTCCAGGATGCGCTGACCAGCCGTCCCCTGGGAATTAATGGGATCTCGCAATGCGTGGTGGGATTCTTTGCCGCCTCGCTGGGGGTCAAGATCGACGTAGAGAACCCGGGAACACGCCTGCTGATCAACTTCGCATTCACTTTGTTGAACATCGGGATTTACCTTTTCATCGTGCATCACATGCTGGCCTTGAATGTCAGGACCAATTGGCTGCATGAAGCGATCAAGGCAGTGATTAACTCCATTGTGGGCGTCTTCTTTTTCGACATCCTGGACCGCGTCCGGCCGCGAGATTAGAGAAAACTGCACCGAATCGATGGCTGAAACGTCAGAGAAAGGAAATGGATCAAGTGCTCATCAGCAAGGAAGAGAGATTACCGGCGTACAAGCTCACGATCATCCAGTACGTGATCGTCGCCATCCTGCTGGTGCTGCTCTCGGGTCTTTGGCGGCTGCAAGTCATCGGGGCACAGAACTACCGCACTCTGGCGGAGCAAAACCGCATCCGCAAGGTGCCCATCCTGGCTCCGCGGGGCAAGCTGTTCGACCGCGAAGGCCGCCTCCTGGTGGACAACTATCCTTCCGTCTCCTGCTTTTTGATCCGCGAGCCAGGCCGCGACCTGCGGGCTGACTTTCCCCTCATTTCGCGTGGTCTGCACATGAGCGTGGAGCAGCTTGAAAGCACGCTGGCGCATTACGCGCTTGCACCCAAGTATGAGCCCATTCCGCTGAAGCAGGACATTACCCCGGACGAGGTGGAGTTTATCGAAGCCCATCGCGACGAGCTGCCTGAACTGGAAACCATTGACGAACAGCGGCGGCTCTATCCCCGCAATGGCTTTGCCGCAAATCTGATCGGTTACGTCGGCGAGGTGAGCGACGACATGTTGAACGACCCGCGCTATGCCTACTATGAGCCTGGTGATGTGGTCGGCAAATCGGGTGTTGAGCAGTCCTACGATCAACTGCTCCGCGGTCAGGATGGCTCGCAGGACATTATTGTGGATAGCCACGGCAGGGAAGTAGGCATTCTGGGCCGCGAACCGGCGGTACCCGGGCAGGGCCTCAAACTGACCATCGATCTGGACCTACAGCGGGTCGCCGAGGAGGCGATGGGCGATCGTAACGGAGCGATTGTCGCGCTTAACCCCCATACCGGTGCTGTGCTGGCGCTGGTCTCACGGCCGGCCTTCGACCCGAATGATTTCTCCGTGCGCGTGTCGCGCGACGAATGGAACAAGCTCATCACCGATCCTCGCCATCCGCTGCTGGATAAGGTAATTCAGGCCCAGCTGGCACCAGGATCCACATTCAAGATCATCATGTCGCTGGCCGGCCTGGAGAACGGGGTCGCCCAGAATTTGAAGGTAGTCTGCAACGGGGGCGCCACCTTCTACGGTCGCTTCTTTGGCTGCGATAAGCGCCACGGTCCGGTCGATATCATGCATGCGATCCCTATGTCCTGCGACACCTACTACTACACCTTGGCCGAACGGCTGGGCATCGAAAAAATTGCCTATTGGGCGCACAAGGTGGGATTGGGACAGAAGACCGGCATTGATCTGCCCGGCGAGGTCAGCGGCACCATGCCTTCTGAGGAATGGAAGATGAAGACCTTCCACGAGAAGTGGTATGCCGGCGAGGTGATCTCGGTCGGCATCGGACAAGGCGCAGTTGCACTTACACCGATTCAGCTGGTCCGGGCAGTCGCCGGGATCGCCTCGGGCGGCGCCCTCAAGCGTCCCCATGTGGTCGAACCCGATCAAGTGCCGGCCGAGTATCGCCAAGCTATGAATGATTCCTATCCTGGCACTGGCGATGTGCAGGTGCCGATCGATACGGCGGTTTGGCAGACCATCACCGACAGCATGGCCGGGGCTCTTGACCCGCACATGGGCGGCACGGCATCCGCGGTGCACCTGGAAAACATCGATTTTGCCGGCAAGACAGGCACGGCGCAGGTGGTGAACCACAGTGCCGGAATGAAGAGTCTTGGCACCGGTGCTGAGCGCGCCAACGCCTGGTTTGTCGGAGTCGCCCCGCGCCGCAATCCGGATATTGCCGTGGTGGTCCTGGTTGAACATGGTGGCTGGGGAGCAGAGGCGTCCGCACCTCTGGCTGCGCGGCTCATCGAAGCCTTTGTGGATAAGCAGCGCCGTCTCGACAACAACCTCCAGGAAGCCAAGGTGCCCGCCAAGGTGGAGGTGGGCGCGGTGTGGTCACAGCAGCCAGAATCTGGCGCAGGCGCCGCAAACGTTACCACAGCGACGGTGAAGGATCCCGCTCCATCGCTGCACGGCGGACACTTCACGGTGCCGGTGCAATGAGCCGAAGTCCCGTAGGGACGACTGAGGTTAGCCCAGGACGGAGTCCTGGGTGTATGCGGCACGATTGGCCAGTCCCGCAGGGACGACTGAAGGTTCCCGAGCACCTGGTCCTGGATGCGCTGGCTTTTGGAAAATCGGCGAACAACAACCGGGACGGTGTCCGGGTAATTTTCAGCCGTCCCTGCGGGACTGGTCGTCGGTCCAAACCATACCCAGGACTGGCGTCCTGGGCTAATCTCAGCCGTCCCTGCGGGACTGACTTTGTGGGCAGCCCGAAGATTTGTTGAAGATTTTTAAGAAAAGAGAGGAGCATTTTGCGCCGATTTATCTCATTTCGCGATTTCGACTGGCTGCTCCTGGCCCTGGTGCTGCTGCTTTCCGTCATCAGCATCTTTGAGATCTACAGCGCCACCCTGCACACCAAGTTTGTCGGGCTTTGAAACCAAGCAGATCTTCTGGCTGGTGGGCGGCCTGGCGGCGATGTTCATCTTTTCGCTGATCAACTACCACCGTCTGATCGAGTCGGTGCACTGGATTTATGGTTTTTGCCTGGTCTCGCTGGTGGCGGTGCTGGCGGTCGGAACCAAGGTGATGGGTGGGCGGCGGTGGATCAAACTCCCGGGCGGCATTCACTTCCAACCCTCCGAGTGGGTCAAGCTGGTGCTGATCGTCGCCATGGCGCGATACTTTTCCAACCTGGCCGGCAGGGACCTTACCTGGAGCGATATCTTCAAGGCCTTCCTGATGGTGGGCGTGCCGATGTTGCTGGTTCTCAAGCAGCCGGATCTGGGCACCTCGCTTACCTATATCCCGGTGCTCATTATCGGGTTATTCCTCGGCGGCCTGGAGTGGAAGAAGGCGCTGATCCTGATTGTCGCCGGCCTCATCCTGGTGGTTCCGGTGTGGGCCAAGGTGCTAAAGCCTTATCAGAAGCAGCGGCTCACCAGCTTTCTGAACCCGGACACGGATCCTAAAGGCAGCGGTTACCAGGTGAAACAGTCGCTGATCGCGGTGGGCGACGGGGGCATCTGGGGCCGGGGAGCCACCAAAGGAACGCAAACGCAAGGCGACTTTTTACCCATTCCCTATACGGACTTCATCTTTGCCGCGTTCTGTGAGGAGCACGGCTTCGTCGGCGCCTTGTTTGTACTCCTGATATACTTCCTTATATTGACGCGTCTGATTCAAAATGCTCAGACAGCTGCAGATATTTCCGGTACGTTCCTGATCATGGGCGTGGTCGCTGTACTCATCTTTCAGATTGCAGTTAACGTCGGAATGGTTATCGGGCTGATGCCGGTCACAGGAATTCCCTTACCGCTGATGAGTTACGGGGGATCCTCGGTACTGTTCACTTTCCTGGCTCTGGGTATCGCGATGAACGTTCGCATGAGCCGCTTTGTGAATTAGAGCGATGTCATTAGGTTCATATTTTTCAGTAGTTTAGATACGCCGGCCAGGTGAATCACCGGGGCCGGGCAGGATTAGGAATGAGCTCGCAGAGAAGGGTAACGACCCCGCCTGAAAACAAGGCTGAAGTGGTCACCGACTCCCTGCGCCCGGACAGCCCTGGAATGCCAGGCAGGACAGCGACCGATCCCGGTCATGGCTGTGCTGCGCCGGCACCCCCGCACAAAGAATTTCGCTGGATTCCACCTCATGGATCACGCGCCTTTGCCCAGGCTTTCTCTCCGTCTGACCTAATCCTTCCCGTCATACCGGGAGTGGGATAGCAGTTTCCCCTCCGATCTGCCGCGCCGGCCGTCCGCCAGGTTAGTCCTGCGGACAGGAGAGGCAGCATGTCAAAAGAAATTTGTGTTTCCAGTACGCCGCATGAGACGCGTCTGGCCATCCTTGAAGACGATCAACTCACAGAGGTCTATTACGAGCGCGAGAATGAATACACTCTCGCCGGCTCCATTTACAAAGGTCGCGTTACCCGCGTGCTCCCCGGGATGCAGTCCGCTTTCGTCGACCTGGGTTTGGAGCGGGATGCGTTTCTCTATGTCACCGACTTCATGGAGGAGCAGGAAGACTCCTCCGACTTCGAGCGAATTCCGGGGAATGGCGAAGAGACGGCCCGAGCCCCCCAGGCTCGGGAAGCCCAAAGCCGGCAACCGCGTGCCGTAGAAGAAGAACCGCGGCGCAACGGCGCCCCGGTGGCTGGGCCCCAGGGCTCCGCCGGTCAAGCGCCGGGCGGAGAGTTTGAGGATGGAACCCGGCGTTGGCGTGGTCGCCGCGGCCGCCGCAAGGGCTTTCGGCCACCGCAAGCCGGACAGCAGGCAGGGCAGGAAGCAGCCCGCACTGAGGTCTCCCGGCCGGTCGAACCAGCCGCCGAACCTGAGGCAGCAGACAGACGGCCGCCTGTTCCGTTCGCGCTGCCGGGTGAGTCCCTGTCGAAATATGGAGTTCAGAGCCCTGCGCCAGCGCCTGTCCAACCGGTCGACAGCCGTGCCCCGCAATCGCGGCCCAATGTCAGCCTGGCAAAGCCCTCCACGCTGATCGAGACGCCCATCGAGTGGAATGGCGATGGTCTGCTTCCGGGGGAGTCCATCTCCCGCTACCGGGGTTCTGCAAAGGAAACGGCTGCCCCTTCCGCTGCCGATGTGACTTCCATGCCGATTTTCGCGGAGAGCGAGCCTGTATTGCAGGAGGAGACACTGACCTCCGAGGCGTCTCCAGTGGCGGAATATCAACCCGCTCCCCTGCATGAAGAAGCTTCTTACGAGGAAGCGGTGGCCGCACACGAGGCACCTACGCCGGAAATCGAGCCGATTACCGAGACGCAAGAAGAGGTCCGGCTCAGCCTGGCGGATGAGCCGATAGCCGCGCCGGTTGAGTTTGAGCCGGAAGAGGCTTCTGCCTCGTATCGGGTTGATGCTTCTGCACCGAGCGAATTTCGTTTTGCCTCCCCGTCATCAAGCCTGGTTGAAGAGGAGCTTACGGAAGCGGAGGAGTCCCTGCCAGAGCATGTAGAGCTGCGCCCGGAATCGAACGGCCATGAGGCGGCGATTTTCGCCACGGCCGCCCCAGGGCTCATGGAACCCGAGGCCCCAGGGGGCATGGAGCCCGAGAGCGGACTTCGACGAACTTGAGGATGACCTGGAAGACGGAACGCCCGAGATCGGGCTGGTGGAAGAGGAAGAGGTCACCGACGAAGAGGAGTACGACTTCACGCCTCTCTACGTCGAGAGCGAAGACCACGACCTTCAGGAACTGGAAGAGGAGACCCTCGACCAGGAGGTTGCAGTGGGCAGCGCGATCGGCGACATGGTGCGCGACGCGCACATCGATCAGCGTACCGATGTGGATGCGTCCGGTCTCATGGTAGAGGAAGAGGAAGCCGAAGATGAGCTGGAGGCCGCCGAGGGAGCGGAGGAAACAGAAGAAGAAGGGCAGGTAGCCGCTGTTGCCGGGCAGCCGGCTCGCCGGCCGCGCGACGATCAGCGCCGAGGGGGGCGAGGGCCGCGCAATGATGGCCGCCGCCGCCACAATGGACGGAGGCAGAATGCCCAGACCAGCGACCTGCCGATTATCAGTGAGCTGTTGAAGCAGGGGCAGGAAATCCTGGTGCAGATAGCCAAGGAACCGATTGCGAAGAAGGGTGCGCGCATCACCAGTCACATCGCGCTTCCCGGCCGCTTTCTGGTCTTCATGCCGACGGTGAATCATGTGGGTGTGTCGCGGAAGATTTCCTCCGACGAGGAGCGCCAGCGTTTGAAGCGCATTCTGATCAGCGAAAAGGGAACAGTCAGTGGCGGCTTTATCGTTCGCACCGCGGCGGATGGGGCCAGCGAAGACGATCTGCGCGCGGATATTCGCTTCCTGATCAGCCTCTGGACCGAGATCAAACAGCGCTCCGATACGGCCAAGGCACCAGCACTTATTTATCACGACCTGAACCTGGTGGAGCGCATTCTCCGCGACCAGGTGAGCGATAACTTCTCCACTATCTGGGTCGATACCGAGGCGGAGTACGAACGCATCGTTCGTTTCCTGAACCGCTTTCAGCCCTCGTTGGTGCGGCGGGTCAAGCTGTACACCAAGGAAACGCCGCTGTTCGAACAGTTCGGCATTCAGGATGAGATCACCAAGGCACTCAAGTCCAAGGTCTGGCTCAAGTCCGGCGGATCGATTGTCATCAATCAGACCGAGGCCCTGGTGGCCATCGATATCAACACCGGCAAGTATGTCGGCAAGACGGCGCGCCTGGAGGACACGATTCTTAAGACCAATCTCGATGCCATACCCGAGATTGTGCGCCAGATTCGTCTGCGTGATCTGGGGGGAATCATCGTCATCGACTTCATCGACATGGATGAGCGTAAGAACCGGAACAAGGTGATGCAGGCTCTGGAGGAAGAACTCAAGTCGGATCGTGCGCCCTCAAAGGTGCTTCAGTTTAACGATTTCGGGCTGGTTGCGATTACCCGCAAGCGGGTGAAGCAGTCTCTGGAGCGCACTTTGAGTATCCAGTGCGCGATCTGCGCGGGCACCGGCATGGTCAAGAGTCCGACCACGGTTTGCAACGAAATCTACATCGAGATGCGTAAGATGCAGAGCCATCTGGAGCGCCAGGACGTGTTGCTGCGGGTGCACCCTGAAGTCGTCAAAACGCTGAAGCTGGGCAATGCCCGCTGGCTCAATGAGCTGGAGGAGATGAGCGGTAAGACCATCATCGTCAAGAGCGATCCCACGCTACATCCGGAGCAGTTTGACATCCACTAAAACGGAATTGGCCCGGTGTGCGCCAAATAGCGCACATCGGCCATCCAATTGCATACTTCTGCGCGTCAAAATCGTCACATAAGGGTTAGTAGGGAGAGATCCCGTTTGGGATCTTTCTAAATCTCATTTCCCAAGGGTGATTAAACGATGTTGTCGGGTCCCGGTTCCTTCGTTCGGTTCGCAGTGATAGTGTCGGCCCTTTCCTCCTCCTTTTTGGTTCCCACCGGTTTCGCGCAGGTTAGTTCGAGCGCAGAAAATCACGAAGCATTTGACGCCCTGGTACAGGACCAGTACCCCAATCAGGGTGGATACAACCGGCAGGGCTACAACACGCACCATAACAACTCCCTCACCGACCACCTGGCCATTGAAGCGGGAGCGGGCTTCAATGTGCCTGCAGGCGCTACAGGCACCTGGCAGAACGTGGGCTACAGCATCAATCTGGGCGGCGGTTGGATGTTCAACGACAGAATCGGTGTGCTTGCCGAGTACAATTTCAACGGCGCCAATATTCCACAAAACACGCTGACGAACATTGGCGAGCCCAATGGCAATGTCCACGTGTGGGCGCTTACCCTCGATCCGGTCATCTACTACAAGACCAGTGGGCACATTGGCGGTTACGTAACCGGCGGCGGTGGCTTTTATCGCAAGCTGACGACGTTTACCGAGCCGGTCTATGCTGGTGACTACTGCGACTATTTTTACGGTTGTTATCCGGTATACAACAACGTTACGCTCAGCCACTTTTCGAGCAACCAGGGGGGCCTGAACATCGGCACCGGCGTCACCTTCAAACCCAATGCGGACGGTAAGCTGAAGTTATATGCCGAGGCGCGCTATGTCTGGGTAGATTCTCCTAAGGGTACGGCGAGCGGCATCGGAACCGGCACGGTCGGCATGTTTCCGGTAACCTTCGGATTCCGCTGGTAGCTTTGCAGTCCGGAGGACGGCTGAGAATAGCCCAGGACGAGAGTCCTGGGTTTAGTTCAGCACTTTGAAATAGTCCCGCAGGGATGGCTGAACTCTCATGCCGCCGCCTTCAGCCGTCCCTTTCGGGACTGATCGGATGCCGCGTCTTCACCCAGCCCTGCGTGCTGGGCTAATATCAGCCGTCCCTTCGGGACTCTTCGCTGGCGAAATATGACCCGGTGCTTAAACGCCCACTGGAAAGGGCTTGGGCGAGGATTCTTCCGCGTCGGTCCCGAGGCGGAAGCGTTCAAATCTGCCTTCTAGCAAGGACATCAGGCCGGTGTACCAATACCCCAGCACGAAGAGCAGCAGGAACGGCACGGTGAAATAGTTCTCATTGACGATTGCATACCAGATGGTCAGCGCGAAATAGGTACCGATCAGCAGCTCGATCCAGGGCACGATGCCAAGGCGTTTGCGATACTTGCTGGCCTGCGGGACCTGGCCGCGCTTTTCTATGCGGTATTTAGGGGTGCGCTTGAATGCGGTCTTGATTCCGAAAAGGGCCTCCATGACCGCCTTGGTATTGGTCACCGTTAGCCCTATCCCCAGCGCCATGAGGAACGGCAGATACAAAAATGTCCTGTACCACTTCCCGGGAAATAGCTCTCTCTGGGAAACCAGATAAAACGAGGAGATGGAAAAGGTGGATGCCATGAATAGCGGAACGTCGATCAGCAGCATCTGGAACCATCCCTGATAGAAGCGGATGATCATGGCCGGCATCAATAGCGTAGAGAGCACGATCATCAGCGGATAGCTGATATTTGCCGTCAGGTGGTAAAAGGACTCCAGCTTGACGTGGAACGGCGCATCGCTGCGAAACATCATGGGCAGGATCTTCTTCGAGGTCTGAATCAGGCCCTTCGCCCAGCGCGCCTGCTGGGTCTTGAATGCGGTCATTTCAATCGGCAGTTCGGCGGGACACTCGACGTCCTGCAGATAAAGAAATTTCCAACCCTGCAACTGCGCCCGATAGCTAAGGTCGGTATCTTCTGTCAGGGTGTCGTGCTGCCAGCCTCCCGATCCATCAATTGCGATGCGGCGCCACATGCCTGCAGTCCCATTGAAATTGAAAAAGGCATTGGTGCGCGATCGTCCGCCGTGCTCGAGAATAAAGTGGCCATCGAGCAGGATGGCTTCCACCTGGGTAAGAAAGCTGTAGTCGCGGTTGAGATGGGTCCACCTGGTCTGCACCATACCGATTTTCGGATTTGCAAAGTGATGGATGACTTGCATGAGCCATTCTTTCGGGGGCATAAAATCGGCATCGAAAATGGCGACAAACTCGCCCGTGGCCACGCGCAAACCCTCGTCCAGCGCCCCGGCCTTGAAGCCATGCCGATCGACCCGGTGAATGTAATCGATCCTGTGTCCCAACGACTGGTAAAGCTCAACCGCCGCCTGGGCGACCTCTACAGTGCCGTCGGTGGAATCGTCGAGTACCTGGATCTCCAGCTTGTCGGCGGGATAATCCAGGTTGCAGCAGGCCTGGATGAGCCGATCAACGACGAATTGCTCGTTGAAGATGGGGAGCTGCAGAGTGATGGTTGGAAGCTCAGCAAAATGGGACGCAGGCTCCCGCACAGCATTCTTCCGGTTCTTGTAATAGCGGTAAACCAGCTGATAGCGATGGATGCCGTAGAAGGCGAGAATGACCATCACCACGAAGTAGGGAATCAGCAGCGCAGTATCAAAAGGATTCCAGCGGTATAAGTGCTCGAAGGTTTTGTCCGCGTAATGGGTCCTGAAATAGTGCTGCAGACCGTGCTGCGGAGAGGCCAGCCACAAGACCCAGCGGCCATGCAGCAGAGCCGCAAGCGGCAAATTGCTTAAGTGATCACCAGTTGCCAGCAGAGCGCCGCCTCCGTACATTAGTCCGCTAAGATGCTCATCTCACTTGCTTTGATGCCATCGGCCCGGGTACGACAAGGATCAATTGAGAAAATACGTGGTGTACAGCGTATCCCGCTGTACGGGCCGGAAGCCGGCGCCGCGGATGACATGCCGCAGCTCTTCTTCGGTGGTGCAGTTCGAGGTTCCAGCGGCCTTGACTACGTTCTCCTCCAACATCACCGAACCCACGTCATTCCCGCCGAAGCGCAAGCCAAGCTGCAGCACTTTCAACCCCTGCGTGACCCAGCTCGATTGCACGTTCTCCACGTTGTCCAGGTAAAGACGTGAGATGGCCAGCACTTTCAGATACTCGACCGAGGTCGCCTCATCCCACTTGCGGCCTCCCAGGGCGGTGTTGGTGGGCTGAAAGCTCCAGGGGATGAAAGCGGTAAAGCCGCCGGTTTCTTCCTGCAATCGCCGCACCTGCTCAAAGTGGTTGATGCGCTGCTCAAAGCTTTCCCCCACTCCAAACATCATGGTGGCCGTGGTACGCATGCCGAGCTGGTGGGCGGTGCGGTGCACGTGGACCCAATCTTCGGTGGAGCACTTCAGCCGTGCAATGCGATGCCGCACCTCGTCGTCCAGGATTTCGGCGCCGCCGCCGGGGATCGAGGACAGTCCCGCATCCCGCAGGCGGGCGATGGTATCCCGCACGGAAAGATTGCTGTACTCGGCAATGGCCAGAATCTCCGAGGCGGAGAAGCAATGCAGCCAGACCTGGGGGAAACGCTGCTTGATGCCTTTGAGCAACCGTTCGAACCATTCAATCTTGAGGTCGGGGTGCAGACCGCCCTGCATCAGCACGCCGGTGCCTCCCATCTCCACCGTCTCGGCTATCTTTTGGTAAATGGTCTCGAAATCGAGAATGTAGCCTTCCGCGGCGAGCTTGCCTTTAAGAGGCCGGTAAAAGGCACAAAAGCTGCAATACTCGGTGCAGAAATTTGTATAGTTGATGTTGCGGTCAACGATGTAGGTCACCACGCCCTCGGGGTGCAGCTTGCGCCGCAGCGCATCGGCATCCATCCCCAGGCCGATGAGGTCGTCGGATCGGAAATAGTCGAGAGCTTGGGTCCTGGTAATCGCCACAAATACATTTTACGGGTACGGCGGCATACAATCCAGTGTTACAGTGCAAGAGATCCTGCGCTAACATAGGCTCCTCCGAGGCAGCCTGTGCAAGCCGGTTGCGCCCTATCACAATCATTGAAGGTTTTCGTGCCAGCTGTTGCGGCATGTTCGCACCGAAGTTTTACCATTGTGGCGTCAGGATCGCGGGCCAATCCATTACCAGATAGCGTTGTCTGTTTCTCGCGCTACCCATCTTTTCGAGGAAGGTTCCGTCTCTATGTCTGAGTTTAGAACTGTCAGCCGCGTCTTCTCGCGACTCCTACTCCCCTTGCGCCTTGTGCTCCCAGCCACACTCGTGCTTCCGTTCGCGTTGCCTCTGCAGGCCCAGACTGCCCCGGCGGCAGCTCCGGATGTCATCCTGTTCACCAATGGGGATCAGCTCACGGGCAAGCTTTTGCGAGAAGTCGATGGCAAGGTGACCTTTCACAGTGACATTGCCGGCGATGTGACCGTTACCTGGGACAAGATCAAATCGATAAAGTCCGGGCAGAACTTTGCTGTGGTTCAGCAGGGCCAGCATGTTACGCGCAAAACGGCTGATGCCGATATTGCCAAGGGCGCCGTCCAGGTTGAGGATGAGCAAGTCAAGGTGGCTCCAGCCACGGGCGGCAGTACTAAAGACATTCCGGTAAAGAACGCGCAGTACATGATCGATGCGCCCACTTTTGAAACTGAAGTGCGCAAGAATCCAGGGTTCTTTTATGGCTGGACGGGCGGGATCACAGCCGGCGCAACGCTGGTGGAGGCGACGCAGAATAGCCGGAACTTCACCGGCGGCGTTGCGCTGGTAAGAAGGATTCCTACCGTGGACTGGCTGGACCCGCGGAACCGCACGATTTTTGACTTTACCGGAGCTTACGGGACGGTCACCCAGCCTGGCACTGTCGGGACCAAGACCAACATCATTCACTTCGATGGCGAGCATGACTGGTATTTCAACCCCCGCTTGTATGCGCTGGTGGATATGTCCTTGGACCACAACTACTCGCAAGGCCTGAATTTGCAGCAAATCTATGGCGGCGGGTTGGGTTACACCCTAATCAAGACACCCACGCAGGAACTGGATCTCAAGTTCGACATTCACTACGAGAGACAGCAGTTCTTCGTAACTCCTAATATTGTGCCTCCTCCTCCGCTGACTCCCAGCAAGAACCTGATCGGAGCCAATTTCGGAGACACCTACATGATCAAGCTGCCCCATGGTCTGGTTTTCAACCAGGGTGCCGTGGTTACCCCAGCGTTCAACCAGACGAATGCCTGGTCGGCGACGGCCACGGCGGGCCTGTTGTTCCCGGTGTATAAGCGTCTCGGGTTTAGCCTGGGCGCCCTGGACGACTTCCTAAACGACCCCGCCGTCGGGAGCAAGAAGAACTCGTTCCAGTTCACCGCTGGAGTGACGTACACGCTCAAATAGAGGGCTATTGGGGGGCTGATGGATCAAGATCCAGCGGCTGTTTCAACAGCGTCAGCACCCCAGGGGGCAACGGCTTGTCTGCATTTGCCAACAGCTGCGACACTTGCCACATCTCTGTCTGATTCAGGATTTTCTTGAAGGCCGGCATGCCTGAGAGCCGGATACCGTTGGCTACCTTCCAATAGGTCTCCCCGGGTGGGTCGTCGCTGACGCCGACCACTCCATTGCCGTGCGGTTCCCACAGCTGGGGCGCGTGCGGGTACATCCCCTTGGCGAAGCCGGCAGGAAGCCCGTAAAGCCCGTGGCAGGCAGCACACTGCTGGCGATAGATGTGGGCGGCGATCTCCAGGTTGGTGGGGCTGGCTTCGACCGGGGGCGTCTTCACCAGCTCACGATCGATGCGCGCGTGCAGGGGAAGGTGGACGATCGCCTCTTCGAAGGGAAGTGCCGGATCGCTGGTGGCGACTGGTGGGCTTCCGGCTCTGAGATAGACCCAGATGCCAGCTGGTACAACGAGCAAGCCGATCAGCAGCCCGATAAGAAATTTCATTTGGTTTCGCCCTCTTTTGCCGCGTGGGATAAGAAAAGCTGCACTCTCCGCTCCGGAGAAGAATATAGCAACCTGAGAAATGCTCTAATACTAACCAGGACATCAAACCGTATTTTCATCGCCAAACGGCGGGCAGGCAGTGGAGGCTTTCAGGTTCATGCATCATAGCAAGCGTTTCGGATGCCAGGTGTATCCGGTTCTTTTTTTGATCGTACTCGTGGTACCAGGGCTCATGGCGCAGAATTCAACCAGCAGCGATTCCCAAGCCCCAGCGCAAACGCAGACCCAGCCAGAGAATCCCCAACAAAATCAGGTTCGCCTGGCCCAGGAGGCTCAGGCCCGGATACGGGCACGCCGTCAGCAGCGAACCCAGCGGGTAATTCAAGATACCTACAGCCACAAGTTTGAGGTTTATGGCGGGGGCGGGTATACGCGGTTCCGTCCCGGCGAATCGTTGCAGCACATCAACGAATCTGCCTGGAATGCCGGTTTTACCGATTATCATTGGGGCCGACTGGGGCTTACGGCGGACCTGCGCGGTTATTACGGGACGGCGTTCATTCCTCCCAATATCTACAACATTTTCAAGCCCAGCATCAGCGAATACAGCTTCATGGGGGGGCCGCAGTATCGGTTTGTGCGCCGGGAGCACTGGGCCATCAGCGGACAGGTTCTGGTGGGTGGGTCCAAGGGAAACTTCAACGCCAACGGCGCAGAATTGCCCGGCACACTGATTGGACTTTGGAGTAACGGCACCAACTTCAGCGCGGCGGTTGGAGTGCCAATCGATTACAACATCGCTCCCGGGCTCGCCTTCCGCATACAACCGGCGTATTGGTTGACGACCTTTAGCAATACTGCGCAGGTGAAGAATTTAGGCTTCACCTCAGGCCTGGTGTTTCGCTTCGGGCGACAGTAGTGGCGGAGAGAGGCGGGACTCAGTGCAGAGTTCTCACGCAGACTTTAAAGCCCGAATTCCTCTCCTCCCTTTACGGCCCGACTAAAGTCGTGCCCTGATACAAAGCGTTAGAGTGCGGACGTCTTTCCAGAACTCACGCGGTAACTGCTTTATCGCGTTCTTTTGCGGCTTCCAGCGGATACTGGGGTTCCGTCATCCTGACCGGATCCAGGATCTCCGCGATCTCTTCTTCGGTGAGCTGCTTTCTGGCGCGGGCGATTTCAATGATCGACTTCCCAGTCGCGACCGACTCCTTCACGATCTCAGCGGCCTTGGCATAACCGATGTAGGGGTTCAGGGCCGTGGCCAAGGAAACCGTGCTCTGCGCGTACATCTGGCAGCGCTGCTCATTGGCCGTGATCCCGCGAACGCACTGCTCGTCGAACTGGCGCAGCATGTTGCTCAGGATGGTGACGCTCTGCAAAACGTTGTAGGCCATGGTCGGCATCATCACGTTCAGCTCAAGCTGCCCGGCCTGCACGGCATAAGCCACGGCCGCATCGTTGCCGATGACCTGAAAACTGACCATCGACGCCAGTTCCGGGATGACCGGGTTGATCTTGCCCGGCATGATGGATGAGCCCGGCTGCAGGCTGGGCAGGTAAATTTCCGCGAAGCCCGTATTGGGCCCTGAGCTAAGCAGGCGTATGTCATTCGAAATACGGATGGTTTCGAGGGCGATCCCGCGCAAAGCCGAGCTCACATCGGCCATGCAGGCATTGGATTGCATCGCCCAGCGCATGTCCTCGGCAGGGACCAACTGCTGCCCCGAAATGCGGGCCAGATGGGCAATCGCTTTGACCCGGTAATCCGGATGGGTGTTGATGCCGGTGCCCACCGCACTGCCGCCCAATCCCAACTCGCGCAGCGTGCCAGAGGCCATCTTGAGGAATTGCTGCCCCTTTTCCACGGCCAAGCCATAGGCTGCGAACTCCTGCCCCAGGCGCATGGGAACCGCATCCTGCATATGCGTGCGGCCGGACTTCATGATGTGGTGAAAGGCCTTCGCTTTTTCCGCAAAGGTCGCGGCCAGCTTGTCCAGCACCGGGTAGAACATGTCCAGTGTCAGCAACGTGGCTAAGCGCATGGCAGTAGGGAAGACGTCGTTGGTCGACTGCCCGTAGTTCACGTGGTCGTTGGGGTGAACATGCGCGTACTCTCCCAGCTTGCCGCCCAGGATTTCGTTGGCCCGGTTGGCAATGACCTCATTGGAGTTCATGTGCAGGCTCACGCCCGCCCCGGCCTGGAAAACATCGACCACGAACTCTGTATTCCACTTACCGTCGATTACTTCCTGGGCTGCCTGGATGATGGCATCGGCACGCTTTCCGTCCACCAGGCCGAGTTCCTTATTAGCTTCCGCCGCGGCGCGCTTCACCATGCCCAGGGCGCGGATGAGCTGGGGATGAGCACGCATCCCTGAGATGGGGAAATTGTCCACCGCACGCGCTGTCTGCGCGCCGTAATAAGCCTTCGATGGCACCTCGACAAAACCAAGCGAGTCTTTTTCTTTGCGGACATCAGACATAAAAAAGTGGCTCCTGCACTGCCAGAACGCTCGATTATAACGATTTCTGTCACCAGCTGTGAACGACTCATCGTCTAAGCTATAGACATGCAGCCAAGCCACGGTGCCCTGAAGGAAAGCTTTGACGTGCTGGTCGTGGGCGCCGGCCCTACCGGTCTGGCCTGTGCGATTGAGGCCCAGCGGGCCGGCCTGCGCACCGTTCTAGTGGACAAGGGTTGCCTGTGTAACTCGCTGTTCCACTACCCGTCGAACATGACGTTTTTTACCACTCCTGAACTGCTGGAGATTGGCGATATGCCGTTTTCCAGTCCAAACCAGAAACCGAGCCGCAACGAGGCGCTGGAGTACTACCGCAAGGTGGCGGAACATTACCAGCTGGAGTTTCGTCAATATCAGAACGTATCCGGCGTTACCGGCGAGGATGGAGATTTCACCATCACCACCATCGACCGGTATTCCCATCACCGGTCCTACGGCGCCCGCAAAGTCATTGTCGCTACCGGCTACTACGACCTGCCGAATTACCTCGAAGTGCCCGGGGAAGAGCTGACTAAGGTGCTGCACTATTATCACGACCCGCACCCCTTTTATGACCAGAATGTGCTGGTGATCGGGGGCAAGAACTCGGCCGCCATCGCGGCCCTGGATCTGTGGCGCCACGGCGCCCATGTGACCCTGGTGCATCGGGGGGAGAAGATGCACCACCACGTCAAATACTGGATCCTGCCGGACATCAACAATCGCATCAAGAACGGCGAAGTTGCTGCCTGGTTTTCGAGCTCGGTGGTCAGCATCCAGGAGGACTCGGTCGAGCTGCTCACACCCCAAGGTACCGTTACCCTCAAGAATGACTACGTCTTTGCTTTGACGGGGTATCATCCCGACTTTGATTTTCTGGCCGCTCTTGGCGTACGCATGGAAGGGCAGGACCGCTTGCCGGTGTGTGATCCACAATCGCTCGAAAGTAATATACCCGGTCTCTATCTCGCCGGAGTGATCGTTGCGGGCATGCGCACCAATGAGATTTTCATTGAGAATGGCCGCTTCCATGGCCGTCAGATCGCGCAGGATATTGAGGCCAAGCTCGCCGGCCGAGCTTCGGTGAAAGTTGGCTAGAGCAAGGTTGAAAGGAAGGGGGCCGCGATATGAGTTGGCTTAAACCTCGTTCGATTCGAGGGCAGCTCATCTCCGGTCTTATTCTCTTTGAAGGCCTGCTGGTGATTGTCTTCGCCATCCTGCTGGTGCGCGAACAGGCCTCCGAGATTCACGAACGGGCTCGCCTGCGGCTGGAGTCGGAGGTGAACCTGCTGGCGCTGCAAAGCCAGGACTCGCTGGCCCAGGGCGCGGCCGGCTACCTGGAACCGATTCTCCGTACCATGATCAACTCGCCCGGCATCCGTGCAGCGGTGGTTACAGATACCAACGGCCGGATCATCGCCAGCAGCGATCCCTCTACCAACGGCATGGACCTGCTGACGCGTCTGGAAAGAAAGCAAATGACGGATACCCCGGGCGCGGTGATTTTTCGCGTTCCCGGCGGAGCTCGTGAAGCGGTGCAGGCGATCCATGTCGGCGGCCAACTCAGCGGATTTGCCTGGGTCTATGAAGACGCGAGTGCGGCCTGGCAGCAGATTTACTCACTCATACGCATCACCTTCATTTTTGCCGGCCTGGGGGCTCTGGGCACAGCGATCATTGCCGGCACTCTTGCCCGTTCCATCACCCGCCCGCTTCGCGCCTTGCTGGTGGCGACCCGCAAGTTGATTCGCGATCCCGAGACCAAAGAAGGATTTCCGCTGGAAGTGACTTCGGCCAACGAATCAGCCGACCTTACCCGTGCTTTCAACCTCATGGTGACTTCGATGGAAGAGCAGCGAGCCGGGCTCAGCGACACCCTGGCGTTGCTCGACTCCATGCTGGAAAACGCGCCCATCGGGTTCGCGTTCTTCGATCGCAAGTTTCGCTACGTGAGGGTGAACCAGTTTTTGGCGGAGATGAACCAGGTCCCAATCGGCAGGCACCTGGGGCGCACCATCACTGAAATGCTCCCTGGTCCCGCTGCAGAGATGCTGCAGGGCTGCATCCAAAGTGTCTTTGAGACTGGGCAGCCGGTGATTCAATTTGAGCTGAACACGCCCTTGTCTGGCGATGGCACCCAGGTGCGGAGTTGGCTCATCAACGTATACCCGGTCAAAGCTACCTCGGAGGCTGTCCGCTGGGTGGGAGCGATCGTGGTGGAAGCAACCGAACGCAAACGCTCTGAGGATGCATTGCGGAAAACGGAAAAACTGGCTGCCGCGGGTCGCCTCGCCGCCTCCATCGCTCACGAGATCAATAATCCCCTGGAGGCGGTCACCAATCTCTTGTACCTGCTACGGCACCAGCCATCGCTGGATAAGGAGGCTGTTGCTTATGCTGATTTGGCGCAGCAGGAAATCTCCCGCGTCGCCGAGATGACCCAGCAGACACTGCGCTTCTACCGCCAATCTACCTTGCCCGCGGTGGCCAACATCGCGGAGTTGTTGGATTCCGTTCTGACGGTGTATACGGGGCGGCTGGCGGCGCTGCAGATCGAGGTTTCTCGCCGGTGCGGGCTGGATGTCGATCTTTACTGTTTCTCCGGCGAGCTGCGCCAGCTTTTCGCGAACCTGATCGGCAATGCGATCGACGCCATGGGCCAGGAAGGGCATCTGTGGCTATCCGTCCGGCGATCGCGTTCGTGGGTGGACGCCACACCCGGTATTCGGCTGTTCGTTGCGGACAATGGCTGCGGCATGACGCTGGCAACGCGCCTGCGGATTTTCGAACCGTTTTTTACTACCAAGGAAACGACCGGGACCGGCCTTGGCCTGTGGGTGAGCAGCGAGATTATCGCCAAGCACAATGCCACCGTCCGGGTTGCCAGCCGACCCGCCGATGCGGCGAACGGGAGGCAGTCCGGCACCGTGTTCATGCTCTTTTTCCCTGAGGGCGGGATCGGTTTACCGCCGCAGGTGGCTTCCGCTGCCGCCACCGCGCAAAACGCCTAGGTCAGAAAATGGCGCAGGGGCTGAGCCGTACCCTTCACTCCGTGGGCGCGGCTGGAAGAAGGCAACGCGGGGCGCTCCCTACCGGTGCGAATTTCGACCGCGTCACATGCAGGCGATTGATGCGCACGTAGCGTAGCCGCAGACCCCCGACCACGTCCGGCATCGAAGCAGGGGTTTTCGTCAGATCCACCAGCACCAGCAGCGCTGCCTCGGCTGGATTGTCGTAGCTCTGGGTCACGCCCACGCCGAAAAAAGCCGGATCCGCCATCAACTGCGGAGCAAATTGCCGTTGCACCGCGGCTGCGGCCCGCAGAACCTCGGTGGGCAGATGAATGCCTTCCATCTGGGCCAGAGTCGTGGGCTCGGTGCCTGCGTTCATGCTCGCCGCGTCCGTGGGAAGCACCAGGGTGCGCACGCCGTTGATGACTTTGGGAACCGTAGTCCCCGGCTTGTTCCGGTCCACGTAGACAATCACGGCACCTTCACCCGGGCTGTCCAGGCTCTTGCCCGCGGCAGTGCCCAGGATCCCGTTATCCGGCCTCAGCAGCAATGCGGTCGCCGATTCCGCCGCCGACTTCGCGGTCAGCATCTGGAATGCGCTCACGCTGCGCGTCGCCGGCGCGGTGTGCTCATCGTAGTTGGAGCAGGTGATGGGATGGGGAGCTCCACCCGCGATCTGGAATTCCTGCCCGTCTGCCTGGCTCTTCTGCCCCAGTTCGCTGAGCACATCCTGAATCGGATTGGCCACGCTGAATCCGTGGTTAGTGTCGTCGGCGCCACTGGCAAAAAACAGCCCCACGGGCTGTGCGTTGCCGGCGTCAAGCACCAGCGCCCCGGAGTCTCCACTATCTGCGAAACTGGCTCCGGGGATGCCGATCTGATTGACGTACGTCTTGGTGTAGTAGGGCTGGGTCTCAGCGCAATCGTAGTAATAGTCCACCTGCACGCTTAGATTCACCGTGTTCACTGTCGAACAGGTCAATCCGGTGGTTCGCCCGCTCTTGACCACGTGCAGCTGGTTCAGCAGGCCGGAGGTGAGCGTCTCTCCTGTGCCGGCCGCCGGCGCTGCAGGGGTCAGCACCCCATTGATCGATGGTCCTAACTGCAGGATGGCGCCGGTTCCGTCGACCGCCGGCGTGGCCGCAGCCAGCGCCGCATCCACGTTCGTCTGATGGCTCTGGAGGGGCACGACATAGCGCAAAGCTCCAACAGTCCGCCCAGCCTGCGGATTGCAGTTCAAATCGACCAGCGCGGGTTGCACGACAGTGTCTCCGATGCGCGCCTGGTCCGATTCGGCCAGCACATGGTTGTTGCTCAGAATATAGAGATCACCGTTCCCGTCCGTGACCAACGCTCCCAAGGTTCCCCCGCAGCAGTCATTTACATACTCGCGCCCGCTGCCATCCTTCCTGGAGTCATAATCGTTGGCATTGCCGCCGGAGGAGCCCATCTCGACATAGCCTTTCTGAGCTACCTGGTTCTGCAGACCGGAGCTGTTGAATCCGGCCCCATTCAGCAGAATGTGAAGCGCTGCGGCGGAGCGGGGATTTCCCACCGCCAGCCCCACCAAAAAGACAGACGGATTGCCCGGAGGCAAAGCGCGCGGGGCGGTATAGGTTGCGGTGCAGGTGGTATAGGTACGGGCGGAGTGAGAGCACCTGGTTTCACTGATGCCGCCGTAGCTGTCACCGGGATCGACCTCGCCCCCCGGGGTGGTCGCCAGGGTCCAGTGAATCGACCCCGAATTGATCTCGGCGATCTGTCCCTTGACCTGGACTGTGGCTCCCGGGGTTAGGCTGGCGGTCTCAGGGGTGAGGACCTGGACGAATCCGGGGGTGACGGTGAGCACGTAACTCGCGGTGGTTGCTGGATCGCTGCGCAAGGCCGCCATGACCTGGACTTGGACCTGGTCTCGGGAAAGCAAAGACGGGGGCGTATAGACGCCGTTGGCGCTGATTATTCCCTGGCCGAGCCCGGTATCGTTTTGGCCGGCAGTGATGCTCCACTTCACGCTCGCCAAGCCGCCAGAGGCCAACCTGGCGCTCAGCTGGTCGGTGGTGGTGGTGTCGATGGCGGCCTTTTCCGCGCTGATGACCAGGCCGCCCGCGCTGGCTCCTACGGGGGAACTCATGGCGCCACAGCCTGCGAGGAGCAGGGCCAGAAGAGGCGTGGCGACGGGCAGGAGTGTTAGATCGGATTTGCGCATACCCACTCCATACATTTCGCCAGACCCTGCCCTTGCTATCAGACGAACAGGATCGCGGAAGGCCTACGCCAATGGTAAGGATATGCCAGCTAACGTGCGGGCTTTTATGAAATTACGCGCTGAAGGAAACCTCGAATGCCAATCCTGCACAAAATGGTGAGTGACACCAGCAGGCGACAATGATAAGCGGTGGCGACAGGTGGGAAACGCCACGCCCGGCTTCGAGCCGCTGCTCAAAAGAACAGCCAAGAAGAAACTGCGAAAAGGAAACTGTGACAGTATCTTTCGCGTCCAGCGCTCGAAAGACCGCTACGGGCAGAGAAAAGCTCCGTACCGGGCTGCGTGCGTTGCGCCAGACGATACGGAGCTTCAGCCTTTCCGGCTGTATAGCTTAAGCGGCAGCGCTCGACTTATTCGCGCGCCGGGTGAGAAAGCCGCCCGAGTTCATCGAAGTAGAAATCACAGTGACCGGGCCGGCTGTCGCAGCCTTCATCCGCCGCACTTCGCGTGCGCTCAGCGGTGTCATGCGCTCGGTCGAGTAATAGATCTGCTTTCCGCAGTCCAGGCAAACCTTGTAAGTTTGCTGCTCGAGCGTGAACGGCCTAGTCTGACTCCAGTGGCGGCAGCCAAAGAGAATGTCGTAGAAAAAACCAAGCAGATTTTGAATCCATTTCATAAAAAGCTCCCTTGTTTACAACGTCGGGTCTGTCGTTAGAAATCGTACTGTTAAGATGCATTCTGCACGAAAATGTCGCGTTTGTCGTACGGAAAATACAGCTTTTGTGCCAGCGGATCACCCAAAAGTTACTGGCCTTTTGGTAGCCCAGCAGTTTCAATCAGATAGCGGCATCCGATGGGAATTACTCCGGTGTCAAGCAACAACCTGGATTACGATTTTCCCGAAATGAGACCCCTTTTCCATCATTTTCAGGGCTTCGCGAGCCTCGCTGAAGGCAAAAATCCGATCCACCACGGGCCTCATACGCCTGACCGAAATCGCCCGATTCATAGTTTCGAAGTGGGCTCGCGAGCCCACATAAACCCCGTGAACTCGAACCTGGCGATGGAGAATCAGCGGAATCGGCAGTGGCTGTTCTGAGTGGCTCAGCACTCCGATCTGAGCTACCGTGCCGCCGAAGCGCACTGCCTGCAGCGACTGGGCGAAGGTACCGGCACCGCCCACTTCGACGATGAGATCGGCGCCCCGGTTGCCGGTTTCCTTGAGGACCCATTTGGCCCACTCCGGAGACTGGCGATAGTTGAGGCCGGCATCCAGTCCCAGGGTTTTTGCCCGTTCCAATTTCTCATCGCTGCTGGAAGTGCCGATCACCGTCGCTCCCGCAACTTTCGCGAATTGCAGGGCAAAGATCGAAACTCCACCAGTCCCCTGAATAACCACTACATCTCCCGGCTTCACATGGGCCGCACGTTCGAGTGCGTTCCATGCTGTGACTCCGGCACAGGGCAGCGTGGCCGCTTCGGTGAAAGACAGATGTTCGGGGAAGGGCACGACGCCGCTCTGGTGCAGCACTACGTATTCGGCCAGCATGCCATCCACATCGCCGCCCAGGGCGCCTTGGCTGGTTTCCGCCGTCGGGTGGCCATCCAGCCAATTCTGCATGAAGATGCCGGTCACCCGCTGCCCGACGGTGACGGCCTTTACCTCTTCTCCCGTCTCGACCACCTCGCCCGCTCCATCGGAGCAGGGGATACGCGGCAGGACCATCCTGGGGTTGTAGTGGCCGCGAACCATGAGCAGATCGCGGTAATTCAGCGACACCGCATGAACCTTGACCAGGACTTCTCCGCGCCCGGGGCGGGGTTGGGGCAGATCGGCTGAAGCGAGCTGGTCTATCCCGAACGATTGAATTTGCCAGACTTTCATAATTCCTCCGCGGGCCGTGATTGCAAGGGTTTAGACAACGGTTCTGCCACATAATACGAGGAAGATGGATGCCGCTTGTCGTACCATAGAGTCATGGCGCGTGGGTGGGAAAGCAAGTCTGTTGAAGAGCAGCAATCGGCCGCAGATCTAACCGCTTCGGGCGCTGTCATTGACGCCGCCAAGCGGAACGGGTTGGAGCGGGCAAAGATCGAGCGGCAAAAGCAAGAACTCGATCTGCAGCGTGAACGCATTCTTTCCGAACGCACGTCGAGCCCGGTGCGCCGGGCTGCGTTAGAGGCAGCCCTGGCTGAGATCGAATCCCGTTTGGCCCTTTTGTCCTAAGTCCCAAAACTCGGCGCTACTGCGGGGGATTGCTCGTACCCTGCGCTGGCGCTGGCGTCATGCCTCCCTGAGGTTGAGTCGACGCTGAGGGCTGACTTTGCTGGACTCCGATGGAGCTGCCTGAGACGACCATCTGCACCCGGCGGTTCTGCGCCCGCCCCGCGGCCGTCGCGTTGTCTGCGATGGGGTTGCTCATTCCGTAACCGGTGGCAGTGATGTTGTCAGGGCTGACGCCCTGGGAGACGAGATACGCGCGCACCGCATCGCCGCGCTGTTGGGAGAGCGTCAGGTTGTATTGATCGCCGCCCACATTGTCGGTGTAGCCTTCTACCTGCACTTTCAAATTCGGATAGGCGAGAAGAATCCCGGAGACCTTCGCCAGCTTCTCCCGGGCTTCCGGCTTAAGCGTGTATTTAGCAGTGTCAAACAGAACATCGGACATGTTCACGATCAGTCCGCGCGCCGTTTCCTGAGTCTGCAGAACCTGGCCCAACTGCGCACGCAGGCGTTCGCGCATCTGCTCGGTCTGGTCGGTCGCCTGTTGTGCGCTGTGCTCCGCCGCCGCTTGCGCCGCTCTGGCATTGGCCGCCGCTGCCTCCGCCTGCGCTGCCGCGGCATCGGCCTGGGCCCTCTTTAGGGCCTGCTGTTGGGCATCGATCTGGGCCTGCTGAGCCGCAGCCTGCGCTTGCTGTATGGCCAATTGCTGCTGCTGTTCCTTCTCCTGCTGCATCCTGCGCAAAGTGCTCACGCGCGCATCTTCCGCGTCCTGCACCGCGCCGCGGGCATAGGTGATCATGACCTTGCGCTGGCTCTTCTTCCCATCCAGTGCCTGCGCATTCTCCAGTTCCTGCTTGGCCTTGGCAAGAATGTCCGGCGCATATTGAGCCGCGCCCGTGGCCTCCGCGATCTGGACCGCGTTGATGGCCTCATAAAGCTGCAGCGGAGATTTGTCGCTAGGCTTGACCGGGTTCAACACCGCATGTTGACCAGCCGTCTGCACGTAAGCGCCTCGCGGCAGCAGGTTGAAGTGCACGTTCACGGTGTCGATAATGCCCGTGGTCTTGTCTTTGTTGACCGTGTTTTGCATGACCACCAGGTCGCTCGGCGTGGTCACGGCGAAGTAGGGCTCAGCGGTGATGATCAATGCGAATTGCTGCAGATTGGTGGTGACTTTCATTTCAGCTTTGGAACCGCCAGGCATCACCTCACCCAGGTTCACCGGCCGGCCCTGGGGAGTGATGGCCCACAATACGTAGGTCAGGTATTCCACACCGAAGCTATTCGCCGGCACAAATCCCTCGAACTTGGCATCGATGAAGGTCTGCCCCTTGCTGGTGACGTTAGCCTCACCCTTACCCTGAGAGAGGAGGCTGGTTCCGGCGAACCCGATTTTTGTGCTCCCGCTGCGGTGCCAGTAATTGATGGCTGGGATATCCCGGCCCACAACCTGGATTTTGTAAAGGGGAACATTGTTGCCGGTCTCTGTCGGCATGATTGGCTGCTGTTGTTGTGGCTGTGCGGTGGGGCTGGGCTCCTGCCCGTAAACAACACTTGAGGCAGCGCAAAGCAGAGTAACGAGGAGCAGTCTTCGAGCGATCATCTTGTCGAACTCCGGTTCCAGGTTCAGACGCGTTCAAATCCGAGCAGGCAACGCCACGGCACCAAAGTGGTGCCGCCTCGTCGCACAGACGCAACTCATCAGATGCGGGTGTGAAGGATTGCGTTAATCGAAATCGCAACCGCTTCCCGGATCGGGACGCCAATTTCCTGTGAAGGAGTTCTAGGTCTGCAAGGCAACCAATTGGTGCGCGATGGCAAACAACGCCAGCTCCAGACGCGTGGAGACGCCGGTTTTGTCGAAAATGTTCGACAGATGCCGCTTCACTGTCTCTTCGCTGATGCTGAACTGCTTGGCGATATCACGATTGCTGCAACCTTCGACGATGCAGCCGACTACTTCCAGTTCACGCGGAGTTAGCCCATAGGTTTTGCGTTCGGGAACGGCAGCCTGCTGCATCAGTTCATGCAGCGCGCCCACCAGGTTGACCACGCGTTTGCCGCCGATCCAATAATCCCCTGAGGAGACGGCCCGGATGGCGGTGGTGAGGTGATCGGCCAAGGCGTCTTTGAGCACAATGCCGCGGGCGCCAATCTGCAGCGCTTCAATGATCTGCTGGGTGGTGATGGTGCTGGTCAGGAGCAGAATCTTTACCGTTGGCGAACCACTCATGATGGCCCGCATTGCCTCCAGACCGGGCAGACGGGGCATCTGCAGATCAAGCAGAAGGATGTCGGGCAGCAGTTCCAGCGTTCCAGTGATGGCCTCATCGCCGTCCGATGCCTCGCCAATTACATCGAGGCCGGGATCGCTCTGAAGCATGTTTTTCACGCCGATACGAACTACCGGGTGATCGTCGGCAATGACGATACGAATCTGGTGCAGGCGGTCGTTGCTGGTCTTGGGTGTTGCCGGAGTTGTCGTTGTGGTCATGGTGGGGGGCCCTAGGTGTTCGTTAATTTACCTGCCAAAAGCATACGCTCCAACTCACTGCATGCACTCAGTAAATCGTTCAAAACGCCGGGGGTGGCCGCTTCTTTGCTACCCCCCATTTCCAGGCCGGCGGCGAGCCGGGCGAGGCGGACGGCGCCGATCATGGACGCCGCTCCTTTGATTCGGTGGGCAAGGCGGCGCACACTGTCCCCGTGGTTTACCTGGCTCTGCAGCGCATGGACACAGGTCCGGGTATCTGCAATGCAGGCGGCAATGGTGTCTTGCAACGCGTGCAGCGGCATCATGGTGAGCAGCTTTTCGATGACCGCGATGTCGACGGCTTCCCCGGTAGCGGGGACCACCGTCGCGGCCCTTCCCGGATGGGCGACGCGAACCCCAGGCATACGGCCACGTTTTTTGGGTTTAAGCGCCTTGCGCAAGTCATCCACAGCAAGCGGTTTGAGCAAAAAACCATCGAAGGCAAGGAGCTGCTGCCGCTGGACTTCGGTCGCACTCATGGCCAACAGGAGCGGCCCTGGGGCACCCAGGGCACGAACCTTTTCGGCCAATTGGCCGCCCGAGACTCCGGGCATCTGAAGGTCTACCAGCAGCACATCCGGGCGTCCGGTCTTGTCAGAAGAGAGCAACTCCAGGGCGGCCCCAGCGTCGTGGGCACGAAGCACATGATGGCCCTCGTGAGCCAGAAGCAGTGCCATGACTTCGAGGCTTACGGCGTCATCATCAACCAGAAGAACCTTGTGCCGGGTCTCGTCTCCATTCGACCTGGTCATTAAGGGTGGCGCCTCCTGAGCGAGTACCTTTTGCAGCTTAAGGCATTCTGTGCCAAATGGCACTCTAAAGTGTTACCAGAGTACACGGAGGTAATGTAAGAACCTTCATGCCTCGCTGAAAGGGAAATGTTCTAGAGTCTTTGCTATGGCAGCCGACGACGATTTCCGGCAACAACTGGCGGACCTGTCAGCGCGGGTAGCCTCACTTGAGGCGACGATCGCGCCTCTTGAAGCGGCGCGTGTGGCACGTCCTACAGGGGAACCTGCCCCAGCCAGCGGTCGTCCCTTGAGGGCTCGGCTGGCAGATGCAAAGCCCGGTTCTTCCCTCGAAAGCCGGATTGGTGCGCAGCTCTTGAACCGCATCGGGATCCTTGCCGTGCTTATTGGCGTGGCTTGGTTTTTGAAGCTGGCCTTTGATCGCAACTGGATTGGGCCCCCGGTCCGGATCTGGATTGGCTTGGCGTGTGCTGCCGCCCTGATGGTCTGGTCAGAGCGCTTTCGCCGGCGGGGATTCCCTGCCTTTGCTTACAGCCTGAAGGCGCTCGGAACCAGCATCGCGTATCTCTCGCTGTGGGCTGCTTCCAGCATCTTCCATCTGGCTCCGTCCGGGCTTATTTTTCTCGCCATGACGGGGGTGACTGTCGCCAATGCGGTGCTGGCCCGTCGTCAGGATTCGGAAGTGCTGGGCCTTTACGCTCTCGCCGGCGGCCTGGCGACGCCGGGGTTGCTATCGATGGGGCATAGCAACGAGATCTTTCTCTTCTCTTACCTTGCCTTGCTGAATGTGGGCGGGCTGGTTCTGCTGGCGCTGCACCCCTGGAAGCGGCTGGCCTGGGCTGCCCTTCTGGGAACGGGGTTTTATTACATGGCCTGGAGCTGGAGCGAGAACGACCCTTCACACTTGCCGGTAACAGTTTTCTTTCTGGCTCTGTTCTTCGCCGGTTTTGCCGGCGCGCCTTTTCTACAAGACTCATTGTCAGCGGTCACATTTCCAATTGCCAATGCCGCGGCGACGTGGGTTGCGCTCATGGTGCTCTTCGGAGCCAGAAGCCAGCATGCCTGGCGCCCTTGGGTCACGGTTGCCCTCGCCGCCGCCTGCCTGCTGATGGCGAGCGCCTCGCGCAGGCGGGCGGCTCTTTCCCTCACCAACCTCGGTCTGGGCATCTTTTTTATTACTGTTGCGGTGCCGCTCGAATTCCATGGCCCGGTGGTGACTCTGTGCTGGCTGGGCGAATCCCTGGCGCTGGTTGCGCTGGCCAAAGCCGGCTCACACGCGGTCCTGCGCATTTTTGCCACTGCAGTGTTGACCGTGGCTGCCATTTCGCTCCTGGTGGACTGGATCGCCGGAACACCGCAACCGTTGGCGGTTGTGGTCAACATGCACTTTGCCGCCAACTTGATCGGCGCAGTCGTATTTGGGGCGGTTGTTAACCTAAGTCTTGGTCGTGGCCCCGGGGGCGCATTTGGCAATTGGAACTACCTGGCAGGATTTTCCGCCATTGCTTTCAGCCTCACCCTGCTGGTGGCCGTCAGCCTCGAAATTCATCATTACTGGTTCTGCGGGGCGGGTTTCTTCCGCGACTTCTGCGGCGGTTATGGGCAGCTGGAGCGCCGCACCATTGCCGCAGGGTGGGGTTATAGCGCCTGGTGCATGGCTTACGGCGCGGTTCTGATGACGGCGGGCTTTCTGCGGCGCAGCGCGTTTTTGCGCTGGCAGGCGCTGATGGTACTCGCTTTCAGTATCGCCAAGGTTTTCCTGAATGGTGTCAGCCAGCAGAGCCAAGGCTACCGGGTTCTTAGCTTTCTTGCGCTCGGAGTGCTGCTGCTGGCTATCAGCTTCGCTTACCAAAGAAACTGGCTCCGGCTGCGTGGCTAGGAACCGGTCTGGATTGTCAAGGCCTCGTATCAGGGGCACCCGTACATGTCTGCTTTGGGACTCAGGCAGAGTTTTCCGGAACCTGTTTCAGTCGTGCTCTGATACAAGGCGACCCGCGGCTGGAGGGACCTGCCGTGTGCTCCTAGCGCAGCGCGGGCTCGACCTGGTTGAGCCAGTCGGGTGGCTTGAGGATTTCGCGGGGCTTCGAACCGTCGGCGGGGCCGACGATTCCGTCGCGCTCCATCATGTCGATCAGGTGCGCGGCGCGGCCGTAGCCTATACGCAGCCGCCGCTGCAGAAGGGAAGTGGAGGCCTTGCCGAACTCCAGCACCAGCCGTACCGCATCCTCAAATAATTCGTCGTTGCCGTCGCCATCCTCCGGTTCCGCATCCAGATCCCGGCCCTTCTCATCCCGCGGAGATTCGAGGAAGCCCTGCACGTACTCCGCTTCACCCTGGTTCTTCCAAAATTCAACCACGGCTGCGATTTCCTTCTCGGTGACAAAGGGAGCGTGCAGCCGTTGCAGCCGCGAAGTTCCCGGCGGCAGGAAGAGCATGTCGCCGCGTCCCAACAGCGCCTCGGCTCCGTTGGAGTCGAGGATGGTGCGCGAATCCACCTTAGTGGCCAGGCGGAACGAGATCCGGGTGGGCACATTGGCCTTGATCAGGCCGGTGATCACATCCACCGACGGCCGCTGCGTGGCCAGCACCAGGTGGATGCCCACCGCGCGAGCCATTTGCGCCAGCCGGGTGATCGCCTCCTCGACGTTGGCTTTATCCAACATCATCAGATCTGCCAGCTCGTCGATGATGATGATCATGTGGGGCAGCGGCTGCTCCGCCTCCGGGTCCTCGAAGAGGCTCGGGGTCTGGTTGTCGAACAGCTTGTTGTATTGGTCGATATTCCTGACGCTGCGGGAAGCCAGCAGCTTCAGCCGCCGCTCCATCTCGCGCACCGCATTGCGCAGGGCGTTGGCGGCCAGCTTGGGCTCGGTAATGATGGGCGTGAACAGATGGGGAATGCCTTCATACATGCCCAGTTCCACCCGCTTGGGATCGACCAGAATCAGCCTCACCTGCTGCGGCGTGGCCTTGTAGAGCACGGACATGATCATGGCGTTGATGGCCACCGACTTACCGCTGCCCGTGGAACCGGCGATCAGGACGTGCGGCATGGTGGCCAAGTCGGCGGTCACCAGGCGTCCGTTGATGTCTTTCCCCATAGCCAGGGTCAGCTTGGACTTGGTCTGGGTGAAGTTTTCCGCTTCGATCACATCCCGTAGCCAGATGGTTTCGCGGTCGTGGTTCGGGACCTGGATGCCTACGGTGCTCTTGCCCGCCATGCGCTCGATCAGAATGCTCTCCGCCCGCATCGCCAGGCATAGATCTTCCGCCAGGCCGGTCACGCGGCTGTACTTGACACCAGCTTCGGGCCGGAATTCGAAGGTCGTGACCACGGGCCCGGGATTGATCTGCACCACCTGGCCGCGTACGTCGAACTCCGCGCATTTCTCTACCAGGACGCGGGCCTGATTGCGCAGATCATCTTCGCGTACGACCTGCGATTCGTCGCTGCGGTGCAGCAGTGTGCTCGGTGGTAGCCGGAAGCCGCTGACGGCTCGGGGGGCCAGGGTAACCGGCCGGGCCTCCGCATCGGCGCGTCCCTTTACGGAGATGTTTTGTGGCGCCCCATGAGCAGTGGGCTGTGGCGCGGCACGCGGCGCCTTGGCCACGGCTGGTGGCGGGACTACGGTTGCGACCTCTTCTGCTTCCGGATCCAGCGGCTCCGGGTCCAGATCCCGATCAGGGATATTGGTGCGCGGCATCTGATTCCAGAGCGACGGGGTGTGCGCCTCCTCAGCGCTCGCGTCGGAAAAGGCGGCCCGCCGCGAAGGCGGGATCCTTTCCTCGTCTTCCACCCGCTGGGCTTGCCTGGCGGCTGCTTTTTCCGCGGATTTGTTCGCCTTGATGTCTCTCTGGGCAGCGCGCTTAAGGGCATTCTTTTCCGCGCGGGCCCGGGCCCAGGATGTGCGCCAGTTGCGGATGCGGTCGCGCCACGCGAGAGCAAAGGCGAAGCGAATCGCCATCCACTGCTGAGCGGTACCGAAGCTGAAGGTGGTGGACAGGTAGAGCGCGATCACCACCATGCTCACAATCACAATGGCGGCGCCTGGAAAGTTGAGGTAATGGACCAGAGTATCGACCACCAGGCGACCGGTCAGGCCTTCCAGAGGCAGGGCATGCATCCAGCGGAGATGGCCAGGGATGAGGCCGAAGATGGCGGGCGCAAAGACCAGGTAGAGAAGAACGCCGGACACTTTCGCGGCAGGGGATCCGGCGGGGCGCGATCGCAGCCATGTCCACCCCAGCACACCCAGCAGCAAGGGGATCATGAACGCGGCGACCCCCTCCAATTGCAGCAGTATGTCGCTTAGGAAAGCGCCGACCAACCCGGTCCAGTTGTGTACCTGCCGGCCTGCGGTCCCTACGGTGTTGAAGGACGGGTCTGTTGGACGATAAGAGGCCAAGGCGAGGAAAAGGAGGCTCGCGGCCACCAGCAACACCATGCCGGTTACTTCATTCAGGCGACGGTTGCGGGTCGGGGTCAGTGCCAGTTCGAGTGGCTTCATCGGGGATACGCGGTTGTTGCCGCCTGCGAAGAGTGCCAGGAGCGGCTGCCAAATTCAGAACGCCAGAGTGGATTCATTATCCCAGAGATGGGTAGAGGAAAACCAAAAACAGAACTGCCGACGGGTGCGGGGAACCGATTCCGTGACTCCCTGAAGGGGGTTATATGCAGATCTGTCTACTGGGCCTTAGAGCGTGTGTGAGAATCCATTTCCAGCTCAGTCCCGCAGGGACGGCTGAACTTAGCCCAGGACGCTAGTCCTGGGTTGGATTTGAAAGGACGACCCAGTCCCGGAGGGACGGCTGAAGATAGGCCGCGACGCAATCCTGGACAGCCTTCAGCCGTCCCTCCGGGACTTAATCACAGCTATTGATGTACCCAGGACTAGCGTCCTGGGCTAAGTTCAGCCGTCCCTGCGGGACTGAGCTGGAAATGGATTCTCACACACGCTCTAAGGTCGCGAATCGGGCCGGGGAGTGGGCAGCGGGCTGCTTAGTTGGAGGCGCCAAATGCCGTCACGCCGGATAAGAACATGGAGCACGTTTTCGCTGTACGCGGCCTGAGTACCAGGCTTGGTATAGACCTTGGTGTAGGTCACGCAGGCCGTATCCCCAAACAAGTGCTTCCGCATATTAGTAGCGGTGATCAGATAAGGCTGTCTGCGGCGCTCATGCAGGCCGAGACGGGCCAGGACATCCGCCTTGGTAGAACTGGAACCGTCCGGCACGCAGCCCGACATAATCGTCAGCCAGAATCGTCCCCGCAATCGCCGTGTCGTCTTCGATCTCGGCTCGCAGATACTCCTCTTCAAGACGCTGCAGGACCTCAAGATCCCTCTGAGGAGAATTGGTTTGTGCCTGGGCAGCCAACGCCGTGCCGGGTGGCTGAATCATCAAGCCCAGGAGCAGAGCAGCCAATTGGAAGCTACTTTTCGACTTCAACTCCGCGCCAAAAAGCTACGTGGTTCTTAACGTTGCGGGCTGCCGGCTTAGGATCCGGATAGTACCAGGCGGCATCCTGGTTTTCTTGTCCGTCGACTAAGAGGCTGTAGTATCTGGCTTGTCCCTTCCAGGGGCAGGTCGAAATCGTCGAGCTGGGGCGGAAGTATTCCCGCTTGAGGGAGCTCTCCGGGAAGTAGATATTGCCCTCAACCATTTCTGTGGTGTCGCTTTCCGCGATCACTTTGCCGTTCCAGGTTGCTTTTGCCATAACTGGGGTTAAGTCCTGCATTCCTTCCTACCTTCCCACCTTAGCAGATAGAAGCCGGCTCTGGCATCTGCCTATCATCCGATTGAACACACTGAAACGCCCCGCAAGAAACGTCGCAGGACGAGGAGCCGCGGCAGTGTTCAGCAAAGCCGAAGAGACCGCCGCGGGTAGCTGAAAAGCTTCGATTGTTTCTAGTGCATCTCCGAAGTGCTGCTGGGCGTGCCCTGATCCTTCAGCATCGACAGCTTCGAGATATGGATCGTCTTGGCGCTATCGTCCATTTTGCCGACAACCGCGACGTGGTGCCCCTCGTGACCCTTTACCGCATCCGGGTCGTCGATGGTGTAAACCTCTTTCTTGGCGTCATCCACAAAGACCGGTTTTGCTCCACCGCCGACGCACTTCTTCACGCAGGCCGCATCCGGGGCGCTGCCGTTGTGTTTGGCTCCGCACATCGAATCACTGATATAACCGTTGACCTTTGCGGCGTCCATATCCGCAGCCATTGCCGGGATAGTCGAGAGTGCTAGAACTACCAAAAACAATTTCATGTTCGCTCCATGCGATCGAATGAGGTGAAACAACCGCCATTTGGATTTGTACGCTCAGGCTCGCATGATAGCAAGACCCGGAAGCCACGCCGGTTTGACCAGATTTAAGCGACTGGAAGTTCTTCTGCTTTGGTCTGGTAGCGCATCGCCTCAACCGACTCCATCTGGGGCTCTGCAATCTTCCGAGAGTAGGTGCAGGCCACCTGCTCCGCGGGCTCGGCAGCCGCGCCCTTTTTGGCCCGTTTCTTGGGCGCCTCGTCCTCTGCCGCGGACTTGCGATTATTGGGGCAAACCAGGTAAGTCCCGGTGGTGCGCGTCTTCTCCAGCAGGTACGGGCTACCGCATTCCGGACATTTCTCCGGCACCGGCTTGGCATTCGAAGTGAAGTCGCACTTGGGATAATTGGTGCAGCCATAGAAGAGGTTGCCGCGCCGCGCCTTCCGCTCGGCAATATCTCCGTCGCCACACTTGGGGCACTTCATCCCCTCGACGAGGTTCTGCTTGATGTACTTGCATTTGGGGTAGCCGCTGCAGGAAACGAATTCTCCATACTGGCCATTGCGCAGGACCAGTTGCTGCCCGCACTTGGGACAGTTCTCGTCCAGCGGTTGGGGCGCCTTTTGCTGCTGTTTCTGGGTCAGCTTGCGGGTGGTCTTACAGGGCGGATCTTCACTGTAACCGGGGCAGGCCATGAATGCACCGAAGCGCCCCCGCTTCAGCACCATCACCCGGCCACAAGCCTCGCAGTACTCTTCCGTCTGCTCCGCGTCCTGCCCTTCCTGGGTGTTCATCTCAGGCTTGGCGGCAAAGTTCTCTTTGGTGAAGGTGCAGCTGCTGGGATCTTTCTTGTTGTAGGTACTGCAGGCGAAGAAGCTGCCGAATTTACCCCACTTCAGGACCAGGGGAGAACCGCAGACATCGCACTTCTCGTCGGTCGGCTTTTCCATCCGCTTGATGTTTTCCATGTGCTTGCCGGCATGTGCGAGCTCTTTTTCGAAGTGCCCATAGAAACCACCCAGCAAGTCCGTCCACACTTCTTTGCCATCTTCGATATCGTCCAGCTCTTCTTCCAGCTTCGCCGTGTATTGCGGGTCGAAGATGTAGGGGAAGTTGGCAACCAGCAGATCGGTGACCACAAAGCCTATCTCGGTGGGGAAGAATTTCGCGCCTCTGCCGGTGCCCGCCTTCTGCACGTATTCGCGTTCCTGAATCGTATTGATGATGGTGGCGTATGTAGAAGGCCGTCCGATGCCGCGCTCTTCCAGCTCTTTCACCAGAGACGCTTCGTTGAAGCGCGGCCGGGGCTCGGTTGCATGCTGTTCGGGCAGCAGAGCATTCAATGCCAATGCCTGTCCGTTCTCGAGCACAGGCAGCCGGTTTTTTAGCTCCTCGTCCTCATCGTCCTTCTTTTCCTTCGCTTCCTCATAGACCTTGAGGAAACCATCGAATTTCATCACCGACCCGGTGACCCGGAAGTTATAGCTCCGGTCCGCTTTGGCTAAGATATCGACCGTCGTCTGATCGAAGACTGCGGGCACCATCTGCGAAGCGACAAATCGCTGCCAGATAAGCCGGTACAGCCGGTATTGTTCGTCACTGAGATAGCGCTTAATCTCTTCCGGGTGAAGATCGACGCTGGTGGGCCGGATCGCCTCATGCGCGTCCTGCGCGTCTTTCTTGCTCTTGAAAGCATTGGGCGTGGTCGGCAGATAGTCTTTGCCGTGCGTCTGCTCAATCCACTTGCGTGCTTCGAGGATGGCATCGGGCGATACGCGGGTGGAATCGGTACGCATGTAGGTGATGAGGCCTACCGCTCCTTCGCTGCCCAGATCGATGCCTTCATACAAGCGTTGGGCTACACCCATGGTGCGGCGGACGCTGAAGCCCAACTGGCGCGACGCATCCTGTTGCAACTTGCTGGTGGTGAAGGGCGCGGTGGGATTACGCCGGCGCTCCTTCTTTTCTACGTTCTGCACCGACCACTTGGCCTTTTCAAGCGCGGCCACTACGGCATCCATGCGCTCTTTGTTGGGCAGAGATGGAGCATCGACAGTCTCCACGACAGCTTTTTCGCCATCGATGCCAGTGAAGCGCGCAGTGAACTCGGTCTTTTCGTTTGCCGGAGTGAGCTGGGCATCGAGGGTCCAATACTCCACCGGCACAAATGCCTTGATCTCACGCTCACGCTCGACAATGAGTCGCAAAGCCACGGTCTGAACCCGGCCCGCGGACAGGCCACGGCGTACCTTATCCCATAGCAAGGGCGAGATCTGGTAACCCACGATGCGATCGAGAACGCGCCGCGTCTGCTGCGCATCCACCAGGTTGCGGTCGACATCGCGGGTGTGCTCGAAGGCGTCGTGAACCGCCTTGGCAGTGATTTCGTTAAACGTGACGCGGCGAATCGAGTTGCCTTTGGAGAGACCGCGCAGCTCATCTTCAAGATGGGCCGCGATCGCTTCTCCTTCGCGGTCAGGGTCAGGCGCCAGATAAACAGTAGTCGCCGCCTTGGCCAGCTTCTTCAGCCGGTCGACGACTTTTTCTTTCCCCGGGATGACGATTAGCTCGGGCGCAAAACTGCCGTCGCTCAGATCGACGCCGATCTTATTCTTCGGCAGATCTTTAATGTGGCCGACGGAGGCTTCGACGGTGAAGTCTTTTCCGAGATATTTACTGATCGTCTTTGCCTTGGCAGGCGATTCGACGATCACAAGTGATTTACTCATTGCGTTCCTTAAACCCGATGACAACCATGGACAACATGGAAAAACGTCTTCCAATGGGACTGACTGTACCACCTGGAAGGTTCAGAGTTATTTACTTATCGTGATCCGCGTGTTGGCGGGAGCTTCCACCAGCGTAGACCAGGGGGCGCTTTCTCCTGCCCTGTCTGCAACTTCCGCGTCTGCAACTTATGGTGCAGAAGGCGAGAAGGTTTACATTCGTCTGACGTAGTTCTTGCCCGGAAGTTGTTTAATCCGGTTGGCCAGCTCGAGCTCGAACAGCGCGGTGAAGATTTCCGACGATGTCAATTTGGGCTCAAGCCTCTCCATCAGCTCATCCAACTGCACGGCTTCGTCGTGACGCAGCGCGTTGAGCACAACCTTCTCTGGCTCTTGCAGCGGAAGTTCATCAACAATCGATGCAGCATGCTCCGCCGGCGATGCAAAACCTAACTCCCCTTCCAGTTGCAGCCGCACCTGAGTGGGCAGTTCCTGCCACACATCCTCCCACGTTGCCACCAGCTTGGCGCCCTGTTTAATCAACGTGTTGGGTCCCCAGGCGTTCTTGGTGGTGACGTTCCCCGGTACCGCATAGACATCGCGATCCTGCTCCAACGCACAGCGCGCAGTCACCCGGGTTCCGCTGTTCTCGCCCGCTTCCACCACCAGCACACCTATGCTGATGCCGCTTAGGATGCGATTGCGCCGGGGGAAGTTTTGCGGCGCCGGGAAAGTGCCCAGCCTGTATTCCGAGACGATGGCTCCCCCGGTCACGAGAATGTTTTCGGCCAGGGATTTGTTTTCTTTAGGGTAGATTACATCGACGCCCGTGCCCCAGACGGCAACCGTGCTGCCGCCTCCAGCGAGCGCGCCCTTATGGGCCGCGGTGTCGATGCCCCGCGCCATACCGCTGAGGATCACCATCTTGCGGCTTGCCAGATCGCGGGCCAGGATCTCTGCCATTCCCGTGCCGTAGGGAGTAGGGTGGCGTGTACCCACGATCGCGATCGACGGGCGAGACAGCAGCTTCACGTCGCCCAGCACCCAAAGCACTGGCGGCGGGTCGAAAATTTCCCGCAGCTGCTCGGGGTAATCCTCTTCCTCGTAAGTGAGGATGGCGCCTTTCTGTTCACCCACCCGCACCAGTTCCCGCTCCGCTTCGGTGCGCGCTTTGCCGGTGAAAAGGAACTGCGCGGAAGGCGCCGGAATATTGAGCGACTCCAGTTCCGTCAGGGACAGGCGAAACAGGCACGATATGATCCGGTAGGAGTTGCGCCGCTTTTAGAATGCGTTTTGGCCCCAGGCCGGGTGTGAGCGTGAGCGCAACCCAGGCGAGCCGGTTTTGGTCGGGCGAGTTCATCGCTGACTGCCAAGGTACACTAACTGGTGACCCGCGATCTTAAGCGCCGTTTCAGAATGGCGGCTATTCACTTCCTCAATCCTGCTCCTTTAATGTGGGACTTCGAGCACGAGCCGGTGCGCAGCGAACTGCGTCTGCGTTACCAGATCGGCTACACCACGCCCTCCGGCTGCGCCGCGGAACTCGCCTGTGGCGAGGCGGATATCGGGCTGGTTCCAGTCGCCGCCCATGCGACTACTCCATCGCTGCTCATCGTGCCCGGCTGCACCGTGGCCGCACTCGATCGCGTGCGGTCTATTATTTTGGTTGTTCGTCCGCAAGAGGGTGTAAGCGCGGTGCGGACGGTCGCCGCTGACACTTCCTCGCGCACCTCATGCGCCTATGCACGGATCCTGTTCGATATTTTCTGGAAGGTGCCGGCGGTGTTTGTTCCCCACGAGCCCGATCTTGAATCCATGCTTGCGGTTGCCGACGCGGCTTTACTGATTGGCGACCCGGCCCTGCTGGCACTGGAAGATAAGGATGCCCGCGTGACCCGGACGGGGGAGCAGTTGCTTTACCTGGACCTGGCTCACGAGTGGCACAGCTTCACCGGCCTGCCCTGGGTTTCGGCGGTCTGGGCCCTCCGCTCAGGCGCCCTGGAAGAAACCGGTGCGTGCGCCACTGAGGTGGTTGCGGATCTGCAAGCCTCCCGGGACCACGGGCTTGCGCACGTAGAGGATCTGGTGGAGGAGTGGTCAGGACGCATTGCGGTTCCGCGGGACACCATCCGCTTTTATCTGACCAACAATATCCACTACATATTGGATGAGGCCTGCCTGCGCGGGCTGGATGCCTTCTACCGTCTCGCCGCCGAGTGTGGCGCGCTGCCGCCGGCTCCCGCTTTGACCCTGCTTTAGGAGTTTTTCCCTTGGGATTGCGTCGCCAGGGTGCACTTTTGCGTCCAATTGGCAATGATCCAGCTATCTGCGAAGCATGAGGCCGTCAGGCAAGGGGTGAAGCCGGCCACGAATGGGCACTCTGCGCATGGATTGCACTGGCTCATGGGATTCGGCACGTTGGGACTTTTTGGCGTCTCGGTGATCGATTCCTCAATCATTCCCCTGCCGGTGCCCGGGAGCACCGATCTGTTGCTGATCCTGCTGGTGGCCCATCGGCGCAAATCCTGTGTTTGCGGCGGTGGCGGCCATTGTGGGTTCTATCTTGGGCGGTTATTTGACCTGGGCCTCGGGCGCCAAAGGCGGAGAAGCAGCGCTCCATCGTCATCTACCCAAGCGATTTGGACGACGCCTGTTCGCCTGGGTAGAGAGAAACGGTACGCTGGCCGTCACCGCCTCGGCGTTGCTTCCGCCGCCGTTTCCGCTGACGCCCTTCCTGCTGGCCGCGGGGGCTCTGGGGGTTTCGCGAAGGAAGTTCTTCATCTCCTTTAGTTTGGCGAGAACGTTTCGTTATGCGCTGGTGGCCTGGCTAGCCGCTACATACGGCCGCGCGATGGTCCGGGCTTTTCGCCACTACCTATCCGGCTGGAGCACCACCCTTATGTGGGTTTATCTGGGCTTAGTGCTGGCTGGTATCTTGTACGGAGTGTGGAAGTTCCGTCGGCAGCAGAGGCCGAGGACTGCGCCACAGGCTGCTGCCCTCAGCGCCAAGTAAGCAGTCTAAACGGATGATGAGAGTCGCTGCGGGAATTCTCAGACCACGGGGGTTACATCTCCCAGCGAAGCAGGCAGGCGCCCACGGTGAAGCCTGCGCCCACCGAAGCTAAAAGCACCAGGCTTTCACGCTGCAGCCGATGTGTGTCGAGCGCCGTCTGCATGGCCAGGGGGATGGTGGCCGCGGTGGTGTTTCCGAAGCAATCGATATTAATGATGACCCGTTCCAGCGGTAGCCCCAGGCGCTCCGCGGTCGATAGAATGATGCGCTTGTTCGCCTGGTGAGGGATGAAGCAGCCCAGGTCACTGGCCTCGATGTTATTGGCCTTCAGCAGCTTGGCCGATGTCTCGACCATCTTGCGCACGGCGTATTTGTAGACCGCCTGGCCGTCCTGGTGGACGTAGTGCATTCGGGCCGCGATGGTTTCGGGGGAAGCGGGGCAGCGACTGCCTCCAGCCGGCATATTCAGGGCCTCCGCACCGGAACCGTCAATCTCATGGCAAAAGTCAATCAGCCCGATCTCCCCCTCTTCCGTGGGTTCGACCAGGACCGCACCGGCACCATCGCCGAAAATGACGCAGGTCGCGCGATCGGTGTAGTCGATGATCGACGACATGGTGTCAGCGCCGATCACCAAAACCTTGGAATGAACGCCGGACTCGACCAGCTTGGCTCCCACCTGCAGGGCATAGAGAAAACCGGAACACGCTGCAGAAAGATCGAAGCCCCAGGCCCCGTGGGCGCCGAGCTTGTCCTGAACCAGGCACGCGGTGGCGGGGAACAACATGTCGGGAGTGACGGTGGCGACGATCACCACCTCTACTTCGCTGGCCGCGATGCCCCGCTGGGCAAGGCAGCGGCGTGCTGCTTCCACGGCCATGTCGCTGGTAGCCATGCCCGGCTCTACCAGGTGGCGTTCGCGGATGCCAAGGCGCTGCATGATCCATTCGTCCGAGGTGTCGACCATTTTTGCCAGATCGGCGTTGTTGAGAATGCGTGGCGGCACATAGGTTCCCAGAGCGCTGACCTTGGCGCGACGCGGTGCACGCGGACGCAGTTCGATACTCAATATGCTTCTCCGTAATTCGACTGGCTGGAACTTAGGCGAGTTGGAACAATGAGGAATGGATCAGCTGGAAGGATCACGTGGCGGTCGTCTGTACCGGGCAACCTACTGCGCACGCACTGACCCGTTACCGTTGCTTCCTTCCGGACCTGGCGGGGTTGGCGGGGTTGCGTCGCGTAGGACCCGGCACCCATTGATAATATCACCGGGATCGGGATGCGATCGAGCCTCACGGTTTCGCAATTAGTGTTGACGGAAGCAAGCAATTTTCTTAGTAGCCGTTGGCTATCAGGTATTCCACAGTGATTTCGAACTGGGGTTCGAGCGCCTGCGGCTCCGCAGAAGAAGCCCGCTGTTCCATGAACTTGATCAGTACATCGGCCTCGATGTTGACCGGCTGACCAACCTTCAGGCGGTGCAGGTTCGTCCGCGCGTAGGTGTGAGGAATGATGGCAACGCTGACTACGTCGCCCTCTGGCGTGCCCGGCTCCCATCGGGCAATGGTCAGGCTGATTCCTTCAATGGCGATCGAACCCTTTTCCACCATGTAGCGGCTTACATGGGCGGGAACGGCCACTCTGAGCCACCAATCGGCGATCCCGGTTTCCGCGTGCGCATCTATCGGCTCCAGGCTCAAGAGCGTGCCCGTGCCGTCGACATGACCCTGCACCACGTGGCCTCCCAGCGGCGCGCCCGCCGGGGTCGGCAATTCCAGGTTCACCGTCGCCCCTGGCGTCAGCAGGGAGAGGGAAGTGCGGGCCACGGTCTCCGCAGCCAAATCTGCGTGAAAGCGATTGGGCTCGATATCCAGCGCGGTCAGGCACACGCCGCTGACCGCAACGCTGTCGCCGGTACGCAGCGCGATGCCATGACCGGTTGGTATAGCGATCGCAATCCGCCTCGAACCTTCACGCTGTTCGACCGCAGAGGACAGTGCCCGTGGTTTCTATCAGTCCGGTAAACATGTCAACCTAATTGAACCATGGATTATGGAGGTAGGCTTCGAGCGCGAAATCCTGGCCAAACTGTTTCAGCGAATAGTTTTCAATCGGTGGCAGTCCGTCGATCGAGCTGAGCATGGGGACCGCCGTCTGGCCGAGAAACGTGGGTGCATAGAACAACACGAGTTTATCCACCAGGCCCTGGTTGAGAGCCGTCGTATAGACCTCGGCGCCGCCTTCGAGCAGTACGTTGGTGATCTGCATCTCTGCCAGCCGTACCAGAGCGTCCTGAAAAGAAATGCGTGGGCCGTGATGAGCAATCTGCTGCAGGCGAACGCCGCGCGATTCGAGTGCCTTTTGGGTAGCGCCGCTGGCCTGGCTGAAAAAAATCAGCACATCCTGGTGAGCAGTCTTGACCAGCTGTGAGTCCAATGGAGTGCGCAGCGTAGAGTCGAGCACAATCCGCAACAACGGCCGCCGCCGTGGCAGGTCGCTGCGATCCGTCAGTAAAGGATCGTCGGCGATGATCGTACCCACCCCCACAATCAGCCCATCTACGGCGTGGCGCATGCGATGCACTTCGGCGCGAGCTTGCTCGCCGCTGATCCAAAAATGACCACGGACAGAGCGTTGCGCAGGAGCGATGCGGCCATCGAGCGTAGCGGCAACTTTCATGGTGACGAAAGGCAGGAAGTTGGTGATGAATTTTGCGAAACCATCATTGAGTTTGCGGGCCTGCTCTTCAAGCACCCCGGTGCGGACCTCCACCCCTGCTTCCCGAAGCCGGGCAATGCCCTTACTGTGCACCTGCGGGTTGGGGTCGGCGGTCGCCACCACCACCCGTGTGATCCCCGCGGCGATCAGCGCGTCCGCGCAGGGTCCGGTTCGACCCTGGTGGCTGCAGGGTTCGAGGGTCACATACGCGGTCGCGCCGTGGGCCAGAGGACCTGCCTGCTTTAGGGCAACGATTTCGGCGTGGTCGCGCCGGTCATACTCGTGGAAGCCTTCGCCTACTAAATCGTCGCCACGGGTAATTACGCAGCCGACCGCCGGGTTGGGAGAGGCTCGCCCCACGGACAGCTCAGCTTGCCGTAGCGCACGTTCCATCCATTGCTCATCTTTTTCTTGCATCTTGCTCTGTCTAGCTGTCCAGCAAGGAATCGACAAAGGCCTTGCTGTCAAAGGGTAAAAGATCTTCCAGCTTTTCGCCCACCCCAACATAGCGGACAGGAACCTTGAGTTCGCGAGCAATCGCTACGGCGATGCCGCCCTTAGCCGTGCCGTCGAGTTTCGTAATCACGATGCCGGTGACGCCCGCCGATTCGGTGAAGAGCCGCGCCTGCTGCAATCCGTTCTGTCCCGTGGTTGCATCCATCACCAGCAGAACCTCGTGTGGCGCGCTGGGAATGATCCGTTCCGCGGTTCTCCGCATCTTGCTCAGCTCAGCCATCAGGTTGTCTTTGGTGTGCAATCGGCCCGCTGTGTCCACGATCAGCACATCGGTCGCTCGTGCCTGGGCCGCTCGCATGGAGTCGAACAGGACGGCGGAAGGATCCCCGCCCTGCTTGGTCTTGATCATTTCCACGCCCGTACGCTGGGCCCAGATTTCAAGCTGCTCGATGGCGGCTGCGCGGAAGGTATCGGCAGCAGCAAGCAAAACCGTCTTGCCCTGGCGACGGAAATAAGCGGCCAATTTTCCCGTAGTCGTCGTTTTGCCGGTGCCGTTGACGCCCACCAGCATGATGACGAAAGGGGGCGCTGTATACCTGGGCTTGAAGAAGTTCTGTTCTTCCCGCGCGTCGAGGATGGATTGAATCTCCCCTTTCAATAGTTGTTTCAGCTCTGCGCCGTTGCGGATCTCATGCCGTTTCACCCGCGCGCGCAGGGCGGTGATGATCTCGGTCGATGTCCCAACGCCCAAATCTGAGGCCAGCAGGCTCATCTCCAGCTCTTCCAGGGCGGCTTCGTCGACCTCATGGGTCAGGGCGACCACGCCTTCGATGCGCTCGGCCAGGGTCTCTCGCGTGCGCGAGACGGCCTCCTTCATGCGACCGAATATGCTCTTTTTCTCGGGTTCTTCCAGGCTGCCAAAAAGGGTTTGAATCATTGACACAGCACTCGGTACGGCATGACCTGAGTGTACTAGAGCATTTTCACTTCTACTCTGCACAGTCAAGCGCCGCGAAGTGCGGCTTTTCTTGAGGAAAAGCCACGTCGGGAGCGGTTGCTCTGTATGCACCAGAAGTGAAAACGCTATAGGCTTGATTCGTATCGATGGCTATTCGTCGCGGCCCGGCCTGGCCATCAACTCGCGGATTGCGTCCTGGGGCGACTTGCCGTGCTCCAGAATGTCGGCCATCTGCTCGGTGATCGGCATTTCGACTTGATGAGCCCTGGCTAGTCCGAGCGCGGCCGAGGTAGTTTTGACGCCTTCGGCCACCTTGCCGTGCAGTTGTGCCAGGATGGCGGGAAGCTTATGCCCCCGGCCCAGTTCCACGCCAACGGACCGGTTGCGGGAAAGCGGACCGGTGCAGGTGAGGACCAGGTCGCCCAGGCCGGAAAGACCGGCCAGCGTCTCCCGCCGACCTCCGCACGCCACCGCCAGGCGCGTGATCTCGGCCACTCCGCGGGTGATGATAGCCGCGGCGCTATTGTGCCCCAGTCCCAACCCAGAGGCGATGCCGGCAGCAATCGCGATGACATTCTTAAGCGCGCCACCCAACTCGACTCCGATCACGTCATCATTGGTATAGATCCGCAGGGCCGGCGCGGTGAGTTCCTCCTGCAGCCGGTTGGCGATCCCGCTTTCAGCGAAGGCGATGGTGATCGCGGTGGGGTTGCCGGCTGCCACTTCCTGCGCGAACGATGGCCCACTCAGCGCGCCGGCCGGCCGCCCATACACCTGTTCGATGACTTGCGTCATGCGCAGAAAGGTCTGGTCCTCAATTCCCTTAGTGGCGCTGACGATGATTTGAGCGGGCGCGAGAAGCGGCGCCAACCTGTGGTAGATCGCGCGCACATGCTGTGACGGCACCGCGCTGATCACAATATCGGCACCGGCCACCGCCGAGGCAAGATCCGTCATTGGGGTGACCTGCACAGGAATCGGGAACCCGGGAAGATAGGTGCCCACAGCGGAAGAATGTGACCACAGGGCGATCGAGTGATCGCCGCGGCGAGCCAGGCTCAGGGCCAGCGCGGTTCCCCAGGAACCGCTGCCGATGATGGCAATCCTGCTCAAAAGCGGTGCTCCGTGCCTTGTATCAGACGCACGATGTTCTGCCGGTGTTTGACGATGACGATCCAACAGCAGACGAAGACAGCCGCTCCAGACGCGTAGCCATATCTGCCCGGCGACAACCACAGTGTGAGGAAGGGAAGCGCCACCGCGGCCAGAATTGAGGCCAGGGATACATAGCGGGTCAACCCCACGATCACACCCCATAGCAAGAACGCAGAGAGCGCGGCGAGGGGGCATAGCGCCAGGAAGACGCCAAACGCGGTCGCCACTCCCTTGCCGCCCTTGAAGTGCAGCCAGACGGGGAACATATGGCCCAGGATTACGAACAGTCCCGCGGTGATGGCGAGATGGTTAAGGGTTGTAGCGTCCTTGCCGCGGGCCAGAAATTCTGCCACTGCCACTGCGG
Source organism: uncultured Acidobacteriaceae bacterium (assembly GCA_963796145.1). Lineage (GTDB taxonomy): Bacteria > Acidobacteriota > Terriglobia > Terriglobales > Acidobacteriaceae > PALSA-350. Next base: position 91,911 of record CAWCKO010000006.1, read on the forward strand.
CATAACCTTTGCTGCCGTCGAGGATAAAAGTCAGGATACCCAATCCCTTCGCGCCGGAGCGCAGCACGTTGGTGGCGCCGATGTTACCGCTGCCTTTGGCGCGGATATCCTCCTTGCGCACCAGCCACACCAGCAGGAACCCGAAGGGGATAGAACCCAGCAGATATGCCACGCTAACGACGATCAGATACAGAGACATGGTTACGTCCGGTTTTGAGTGTAGCAGCGCCTGTATGTCGTAAAAGTTAGAGGGCAGCCATCTGATAAATTAGGTTCCGATGTTCACCAGGTTTATTTCCAGGTACGCAGCTGTAGGGATCACCGCACTGGGGCTCACCTTGCCTGTCCAGGCGAGCAACCCGCTGGTGATTAAGACGGATAGTGGCAAGGTTCAGGGAAAGATGAGCGCCGATGGGCAGGCCCGGGACTTTCTGGGCATCCCGTACGCCGCGCCTCCGGTGGGTCCGTTACGCTGGAAGCCCCCGCAACCCGCGGCCAAGTGGAAAGGAGTGCGCCAGGCCACCAGCTTCGGATCGCGTTGTATGCAGCAGGAACATTTTGACGACATGGTGTTCCGCGATCCGGGTGAGAGCGAGGATTGCCTCACGCTCAACGTCTGGGCGCCTGCCGCCAAATCCAAAGGCAAACTGCCGGTGATGGTCTGGATTTTTGGCGGTGGCTTTGACGGTGGCGGCACCTCGGAGCCGCGTCAGGACGGGGAACATCTCACCCGCAAAGGGGTGCTGGTTGTTTCCATGAATTACCGGCTGGGTATTTTTGGTTTCTTCGCCACTCGGGAGTTGGCCGCAGAGGATCCACATCACGCAGCGGGTAACTACGGACTGATGGACGAGTTGGCTGCCATCCAGTGGGTTCGGCGCAACATCGCGGCCTTTGGCGGCGATCCGGAGAAGGTCACCATCTTCGGGGAGTCGGCCGGTTCGTTTGCCGTCAGCGCGCAGATGGCGTCGCCGCTGGCAAAGGGTCTGTTCGCCCACGCTATCGGAGAAAGTGGCGGAGCGTTTGCCAGCAAGGAACTGAATTTTCCGCCGCTGGAGAAGTTCGAGAAGCAGAACGAGGACTATTTTCACAGCGTTCTCACCGATAGCAGTCTGGCTGCGCTCCGGGCGGCCAGCAGCGCGGAGATCCTCAAGCTGGCCACGCAAAAAGCTCCGGGTAAACCTCGCTTCGGGCCGGATATCGACGGCTATTTCCTGCCCGAGAGCATTGCTGCCATTTATGCCGCGGGTAAGCAGGCCCACGTGCCGCTGATTGCGGGGTGGAACCGGGATGAACACCAGGCCAAGGAGGATTTGCAGGCAACCGCGGTGAAGGAGTTTGGCCCGCGGGCGGACGAGTTCCTCAAGCTGTACCGTGGCAATGATGACGCTGAGACACGACGCGCCGCGGACGACTTTGCCGGCGACAACTTCCTGGTGTATTCCACCTGGGCATGGCTGGAAGCGCAGGTTAAGACTGGCGGTTCGCCGGTGTACCGGTATTTATTCGCGCTGCCTTCGCCAGGAGATCGTTATCATCCCGTCTCTGCCGGGGCGTTCCACTCTGACGAGATCGAGTACGTCTTCGGCAACCTGGACTCGCGCCAGGGAGCGGTGTGGAGGCCGGAGGACTACAAGCTTTCCGAGCTGATGCAAAACTTCTGGACTAACTTTGCCCGTACGGGAGATCCAAACGGTGCTGGAGTGCCACACTGGCCTGTCTACGATGCCGCGGGCAACTGGCAGGTCATGCGTCTGAGTCCGGATGCTGGAGCTGCTCCGGACCAGCATCGCGACCGGTATCTTTTTCTCCAGCAGGTTTGGGGCGATGACCGGGCCGGATCCGACTCCCGGTAGGTGGCGAAGAAAGAACCTCTCATGGAGATGTTGCTGCAGGTCAATATTTTGTGCCCAATGCACTGGTCATTCCATTGCTGCTCCGTAAAATGACACATGCCCAAGAGTCCCACCGGCCCTGACCCCGGATCGTTAGCTAAGGAAACGCTTCCAGTGATCTGCCTGATCACGGCAGATGTGGACTTTCAGGGAGAAATCGAAGCGGAGCTGGCGCCGTGGTACCAGGTGCGCCATCGCAATCACTACGCGGATGCAGCGATCTGGGTGCGCGAAGAGCGGGCACAGGCGGTGCTGGTCGATATCGATACTCAGGGCGATGAGGCCCATGCCGGCGTCCGGGTGTTGCGCGAGCTGCGCATTCTGGAGCGCGGCCTGGTCCTGATCTCGCTCAGCCGATCGCGTGCCCGCGCGGTAGAGAAGCAGGCCACGGAAGCGGGTGGCGATGCCCACTTCCATAGTCCGATCGATCTTTCTGAGCTGCGCCTGGTTCTCAAGACTACGCTCGAAGCCCGCATCGAGGAGATGGAACGCGCGCGTATGCAGCAGCAGGTGCTGGAGCGCAGCAAGTTCCAGGATTTGGTGGGAGCGAGCGATGCGATGCGCCGCGTCTACGACGCGATCTCGCAAGTGGCCGAGAGCCGCATCAACGTGATCGTGCGCGGGGAGAGCGGCACCGGCAAAGAACTGGTAGCCCGCGCCATCGTTGCCTTGAGCAGCCGGCGGAACAAAGCGTTCATCAGCCTGAACTGCGCCGCGTTGCCGGAGAACCTGATCGAGTCGGAGCTCTTCGGCCACGAGCGCGGCGCATTTACCGGCGCCAACGAGGCGAAACCGGGCCATATCGAGCTGGCTGACGGCGGCACACTCTTCCTGGACGAGATTGCAACGTTAACCCTGCCTCTGCAGACCAAGCTGCTGCGCGTGCTCGAAGACCGCCAGGTGCAGCGGCTGGGTGGGCGCCAGGCTCGCAAGATCGATTTCCGTTTGATCTGCGCCACCAATGAGCCGCTGGAAGAGATGGCGCGCAACGGCAAGTTCCGCGAAGACCTGTACTACCGTATCCACGTGGTGCCGATTCAGCTGCCGCCGCTCCGCGAGCGGACTGGGGATATCGCCTTACTTGCGGACTATTTTTTGCGCATACACCTGACGGCCAATGGACTGGAGCAGAAGCGCCTGACGCCCGACGCGCTGGCGGCCCTGGAGGAGCACTCCTGGCCGGGGAATGTGAGGGAGCTGGAAAATCTGATCCAAAGATTGGTCATCATGGTTCCGGGACCAACCATCGGGCTCGAGCACCTGCCGCAGCAACTGCTGGCGCACAGCGTAACCGCGCACGAAGCGATTCTGCTCCCGGAGGCCGGCGTGCGCTTCGATGACGAAATACGGGAACTGGAGGTTGCGCTGCTGGTAGCTGCGCTGCGGCGCTCGAAGGGCAGTAAGGCGGGCGCAGCGCGGCTCCTGCACCTGGATTCCCAGCGGATGAAGTATCTCTGCCGCAAGTATTCGCTTTAACGTGCGGTTAGTAATTTACCCTACAGGGGTTAAAATTTAACCCCCACGTGGAATCCAGAAAAGATCCTGCGACGGGCAGACAGACGACGACTTTGCGTTTTCGCTTGTTTTCAGCCATTCGAGGTCGGCTGCGAGAGGGATTATGGTTTGGTCATTGATTTGCCTAAAGGTAGTGCGTAAAGCAGTTAAATAAATCCGGAGGCACCACAGTGGAAAAGAAATCTCTCGTCGGCAAGAAGACAGCACCCACAACCAAGAGCAAATCGACCAAGAAGGTAGACACCAGCAAGCCGGCGGCGAGCAAAGTCGTTGCTGCCATGCCCCTCGGCAATCCCACCGGTCGGCACTAGTTCCGGACGCGGCGGCGTGCAGCATTATTGCGGCTGTTGCTAAGGCGGTCCAGATGGCAAGAGCTCAGGACGGGGCAAGAATTCTCCCTGAATGGGTAAACGATATGGCTATCAAGAAAAAATCGCTCATCGGGACTACTGGCTTCCAAGCTTAAGGAAGGCGGCAGAAAGTCGGGGGCCGAGCCGAATGAGCGAGCGAAGTCGACCTCAGCTAAAAAGTTGGCCGTGGCCAAGCTGGCGACCGCTAAGCTCTCCACAGCAAAGCTGACGACGCTCAGGAGACTAACCTGAGAGGGGCCAATCTGCTTGGGAAAAGGCGACAGCGGCATTTGCCGTTGTCGCTTTTTTAGTAGTGGTCGGTCCGACAAGCAACTTGCCATCAAGACCTATACGCGGCAAAAACTAAACCGAAACTGGAGAGAAACCACAATGGCTATCGAAAAGAAGTCTATCGTCAGCAAGAAGGCGGCGGCTCCAACCCCACTCAAGAAAAATTCCACGACCAAGGCGAAGATCGATACCGCCAAGCCTGCGGCAAGCAAAGTTGTTGCTGCTTTGAAGGTCTGGCAGAATTAGTAGATATCGTAAGCAATCGAACTGTGACATAGGCGGCCTGTGGCCGCCTTTCGTTTTACCAGAAGTGGGTGTGGAGCACATTGCCGAACATGATGACAATCCGGTCCGCCAGACTACGGCGCTTGCCGAAGACTTTTGCTTGACCGCTCATCCCAGGGCGGATGCTGTCGCCCACTCCTTCCAACGGCATTCGCGTGGTGTAAAAGGTGGGTCGAGCTATGCCCTTGTACTCCTGACCGGCCAGCAAGCCGGGGGGCAAAGGCATCGCCGAGCCTTCCATCGTCCCCAACCGCCCGTGGACCTCGTTGAATTGTGAGGGAAGCTGCAAGGAGACGTTGTCCCCAACGCGAATGTGATCCATCTCCGAAACCGGGAGGTACAACCTGGCCACCAGTTGCGACGGGTCTACGATCGTCAGCAACGTCTCGCCCGTGGCGACGTCGCTGTTCAGCAGGTTCTCCGGATCCTTGGTCGCGACCACACCGCCGGAAGGAGCCACGACCGCAAGCTTTGCCCCCTCCTCGCGTGCGATGGCGCTGCTGCGGCCGGCGGCCTGTTGCGCAGCCAACGCCGGGCCAAGCGCGGAATGCTTCAGCTCCGCGGTGAAGACCTGGGCTTGTGAGGAGGCCACCTGCGCGGCCGCGTCTTCGCTGGCGCTGGCTTCGATCAAACTCTGCAGCCTGGCCATCACTTGGCCGGGACGGACCACATCGCCCTCCTTTACGTAGACCGCCGAAACCCTTCCCGGAACGCCGGCATGCACCTGGTGGACTTCCCGGGGCTCGATGACGAAGTAGGCATTCTCGCGATCGCGCATGATGGGCACAAAGAGGATGGCGAGTAAGGCGATTGCCAGCACCGCGCGCAGAGGTGTGAGCCGAAAAGCGCCTTCCTCCGCCTTGGTGCGGTAGGAGCTCAAAAGGAAGTCACGCAGCTCGCGCAGCCGGGAGCGAAAAATTACGAATGCCAGCAAGGCTGCAGGCACCAGGGCGAGTTCGGCGAACCAGTGGAAGAAGACGTTGTAGCTGAAGCGGACGAACAGCCATAGCAGCATGTAGCTGTAAACGCCAGAAGCCAGGGCATAGACGACGAAGAGTGGCACCCGCCGCCGGGAGACCACAGGTACGTCGACGGCGAGGCGAAGGATATGGCGCTGAATCCAACCGATAAGAAATGAAGTAGAGCGCTCTTTGAGGTCAGGAACGCGCAGCCATTCCGTAAAAAAGTAATAGCCGTCTAGTTTGATGAGGGGATTGAGGTTGATGAGGGGCACGGCAATCCCGGTAAGGAGAATGAGCTTGTAACAGAAGTCATGGACCCACTCGCCGGGCTGTGTGTTCGTCCATACCATGACTGCCACACCGCAGAGCATCATCTCCATCCAGATTCCGGCGATGATGGTGGCCATGCGCTGCATACGGCCCGCCGAGACCCAGGATTCGGTGACGTCGACAAAAAAACAGGGCGTCAGATAAAGGAACATCAGACCCATGCTGTGGACTTCGCCACCGTAGTGCTTGCACGTGAGTCCATGCGAGCTCTCATGGACAAAACCGATCCCAAAGAGAAGAACCCAGAACTCCACCAGATCAGAGAAGGTTTTCTTGCTGAAATCAAAGTAGGTGGATATGTCCGGACCGATGATATTCCATTTCGCCATGAAGACCACACCTTCAAAGAGAAACAGCAGGATCGCGGCCAGAACCATCCAGCGGTTGTAGACGTATTTGCCGATCTTCTGGTCGAGCAGGGTAAAGTACTGGTCCGGATCCCAGGCCGAGAACTGTATGTGCGCCACATTGAAGTTTGAGCCGCCCTGCACGCGGCGGCTACGCTGCGCCGCGAGCTTCTCATTCATGGCAATATTTTTTTCCTGTGGGTTCTTGTACCAGAAGCCACTTTCGTCCATGTTTTCGGCGAAGGTCCGGGCTTCTTCTGCCGAAACCGGGATTCCCGTCTCTGCCTCGAACGCAGCCGCAATTTCATCGTAAGAACGCACTCCGTCGAAAAGCCGGGCGAGTTGCCACTGCGTCGGCTTCAGGCGCAACAGGTTGGCGGTACTTCGCTGGTAGACGGCGACGATCGGCTTCGCCGTCGATTACGTCTTCCCGAATGATCAGGTCGGGATCGATGACGCGGCGGGTTCTTGCGCGAGAGCCGGTTGCGGGGAATCTCGGGAAGGGCTGCGTCGAGTGCTTCGCTCAGGTTCATTGCGGGCTTAGCTTCACCTGCATCGACATGCCCGGCTTCAACAAGGGCGAGGGTTTTTCCAGGTTGCCGATGACCTCGATACTGCCGCTTGCCGGGTCGACCACCGGGCTGACCCGGAACACGCGTGCCGCCTGCTTCAGAAGGGGATAATCCGTGGTGCTGAGCTCAAGTTTCGACCCCGGAGGGAAGTAGGCCATGGCCGACTCAGGCACGGTAAAAATGATGCGCAGAGGGGCCTGCGCTGTGATCCAGAACAGGGCATCACCCTTCTTGACCGCCTGCGCCTCATGCACCGAGCGGCGGCCTACCACGCCGTCGAAGGGGGCCACGATGCGCGATTGGCTCAGCTCGACATCGGCGGCGCTCAACTCTGCCTCGGCGGCAACTTCCTCGGCCTTGTAACGGGCCACCTGGGTGGTGGTTTCGGTGAGCTTGTATTGCACATGCTCCCAATCCTCATCGTCGAGAATCTTTTCCGCACGCATGGCATCGGCTCGACGCAGATCTGCCTGATTACTCTTTTGTTCCGCTTGCCAGGTTTGCACCTGGGCGCGCAGGGAATCGATCCTGGCCGCCTTTTCCGCGCGCGCCGCCTGGAGCGCACGATCGTCCAGCAGGGCCAGGACGTCTCCGCGGTGGACATGATCGCCAATCTCCGCCTTGACCGTGGTTACGCGGCCGTCGCGTTCGGCCACCACGTCGGCTTGTTGCTCCACTACCAGCGGACCGGTGGTGGTGAAGTTCCTTTGTCCGCCCGTAGCTATGGAGGCGGGAGGGACAGGCGGGTCTGCGTCCGGGGCCGCAGGCGACGAGGCCAGTGCCGGCGAAGGAGCTGAGGCTGAAGGGTCCTGATTACAGCCGGCCAGACAGCATATTGTCGCGAATGCGATCCAGTGAATGCGCGGCATGATGGTCACCAACCGATCCAATCCCATATCTTTTCCCACAGCCATAATGCCGGAGCGCGCAGTAAAACAAACCCCGCCGGCCGGTAGCCGGCGAAGATCTTCGCACGGCCATCCATGCCGGTGCGCAATTCCGCGTTCCCGTTCGGCAGCAGCACATGGGCGTAAAAGACGCGGCCGTCCCCGTTGGGCTGGGCTTCGGGGCTGACGCTGAATACCTGGCCGTGCAGGGTCTGTGCGGGAAAGCTATCGAGTTTGATGGCTGCCGTCTGTCCGGACTGCACCAGGTGGGCATCCTGCTGATCCACGGCAATGTTGATTCTCGCACTGGCCAGGTTCAGCACCTGGGCGAAGGTTGCGCCGGCGTCCAGGTGTTCGCCCACCGCATTCTGCAGATCGGGGGTCATCACCACGCCGTCGATGGGCGAACGAAGCTGGGCGTTGGCAATACGTAACCGTGTCCGCTCCATTTCCGCGCGCAGGAAGTCAGCCTGCGTGCGCTCTTCCCCGGCCTGTGCGGAATGCCTGGCCAGGTCGCCCTGCATGGCCAGCATCGCCGCTTCGTATTTAGCCTGCGCGGCGGTCAGCTGATTACGCCACGACCAGTCGTCCATGGTTCCCAGAACTTCGCCGCGGCGTACATGCTGGCCTTCCCGGGCGTACACGTTCGCGATGGTGCCCTCGACTGGCGCGGCGAGAGTGATCACGGATTGCGGAGCCACCACCGCGGTGCCGCTGATGCGCAGCGGCAGGGGACAGAAGATGAGCAGCAGGATAGCCGCCGCGATACTGCCCAGGATTACCCCTTGCCGCTTTCGTTCACTGCGCAGAAAGGCCTGCTTGCGCTGCACCAGGGGCTCGAGCAGGTTGATGAGCGGCACTTCCCGGTATAACAGGGCGTTGCGAATCGCCACCGTGGTCTGCCCCGCCAGCACCTTGATCATCTCGATATGCGCCTGCTCCAGAAAATCCGGATCGCTGCTCTCATAGAGCAGCAGGCCCACGCGCCCCTGGTCATCGGACAGCGGAAGCGCAAACAGGGCCCGGTAGCCGCTGGCTTCAAAATGCTTAGCCAGAGCCGCGCGCACCCGGGGATCCTCGGTTTCCGGCTCTTCCCCATGCTGGCGGACCAGGAGCGGCCGGTCGTAGCTGGAAAGCCATTGCAGCAGTTCGCGCAGACGCTCCACCTGGAATTCGCCCACAGGAATATTTTCCATTCCGGAAACCGCCTTCAACTGCAGCCGGCCACGATTGTCGAGCGCGATCGAGCAGCGTTCGAAAGGCAACACCGATTGCGGGCTGTTGACGATGATCTGCAGCAGGCGGTCGAGGCGCAGGGTGGAGGTGATTTCGGAGCTGACTTGAACCAGGGCTTGCAGGATCTCCAGCTTGCGCTCGGCGTACATCAGGCTGGCGTTCTTGAGCGCGCTCGAGACCGTCTCCGACATGCTGTTCATGAAGAACAGGTCGTCCTCACTAAACGGAGCGCCTCCTGCCTTGTTGACAGCTTCGAGCACGCCCAGCTCGCTTTCCCCGCCGCCATTTTGCTCATGCTCGATGAGCGGCACCAGCAGCGCATTGGTGATGGGCAAGCCCTCGCCGGCACGCTCATTGCGGGTGGCCAGCCTGGGGTCTTCAGGGTCGTTGATCAACAGCGGCACACCTTCTTCCGCCATATCTCCGACATAGCCCTCGCCTGCCCCCTCCGTGGCGCCGACTTCTGCGGTTGCGTCCTCTCCCCACGCGGAGACCAGGCGCAGCCGGCCGCCATCGAACATCCACAGGTGAATGGCCTGGCAGGGCAGCATCGCCGCTACCTTTACCGGAATCAGCTCCAGCAGAGGCTCGAAATCCAGGGTTTCGTTGAGCGATTTTTCCAGGTCATAGAGCTGGGTCAAGCGGTGGATGGAATCGAGCAGGTTCTGACGCTGCTCCTCGTACTGCTCGGCCGAACCGAGCGCGATGACGGCCAGTTCCGCCAGCCCATCCAGCGACTGCAAGGCGGTCTCGGTGAGTGGCTCGGTGAAGCCGACGATTTCGAAGGTTCCCACCAGTTGCTGCTCGCGCAGCAGGGGCAGATATCCAATGGACCGGATCGTGCGCAGTACATGGATGTGGGCGTAATCTTCTCGAGCCAGCTGGCTGGCGGAGTAGACCACAGGTTGGGGCGACTGCAGGAGTGGAGCGAACAGCGGCGCATCGGCCGGGATAACAGGGTCTACGACCGAAATTTCGTCCGACACGCCCAGGGCAACCCAGAACGCGTCATCCTTGCCGGTGCGCAGGCTGTACAGGGCGCAAGCGCTGCCGGGCAGCGCCTGGCGCATGGCATCGGCCAGCAACGCCGCACGGGCGGCGACCTCGGGCGAGGCCAGCAGTGACTGGGCAAGCTCCGAGAAGTGTTGACTGCTCAGCCTTATGCCGGTTTGAATGTTCATGATGGCATGCTTGACGTATGGGGCAGGATAGGTTGATTGTTAATCTGGTCGGAGACTAGCAAGCAGCATTTGGGGTGTAAAGAAAATTCTTGGCCGGGAGAGGACACGTGGATCTCGATATTCGACAGAGCGGAAGCATTTGTTGCCTGAAGCTGAAGGGCCCGCTCAAGTACGGAGAAGGTGTCAAGCAGCTTGACGAGGCGGTCGAAGGCGCACTCAGCAGCGGACACATTCACCTGCTGCTGGATCTTTCCGCGATGCCCTACATCGATTCCAGCGGGATCGGTGCGATCGTCGACGCTCTGCGCCAGGCCAAGAAGTTGGGCGGTGATGCCAAGCTGGTCAGCCCATCTCCATTTGCGGCGAAGACGTTCAAGATGGTGGGTATCCTCACCCTGTTTAAGGTCTATGACAGCGAGGCGGCAGCCATGGAGGCCTGCCCCGCCTGAAGAGCGTGTGTGAGAACGAGTATTTACGAATTTAGTCCCGCAGGGACGGTTGAACTTAGCCCAGGACGCTAGTCCTGGGTACATCAATGAACATGATTAGAGTCCCGGAGGGACGGCTGGATTGCGTCGCGGCCTATCTTCAGCCGTCCCTCCGGGACTGGGTCGTCCTTTCAAATCCAACCCAGGACTAGCGTCCTGGGCTAAGTTCAGCCGTCCCCTGCGGGACTGAATTCACCTACTTCAGCCGGCGGCGAACCATATCCAGCGCCTGCTGGCTGGTCCAGGCGCGAATGTGATCCCGATCGCCACCAAAGCGCCTTTCCACCACATCCGTCTGTTTGCCGTCGGTCACGGCGACGTAAACCAAGCCCACCGGCTTCTCTTCCGAGCCGCCGCCGGGACCGGCGATACCGGTCACGCCCAAGCCGAAGGTCGCGGAGGTAATCCGCCGAATGCCTTCCGCCAACGCCCCGGCAACCTCCTTGCTGACCGCACCGTGCGCTTCAAGCATCGACGGAGGGACGCCGGCGAAAAGGGTTTTGAGCTGATCGCTGTAAACTACCGCTCCCCCCAGAAACGACCGTGAACTGCCGCTGATGCTGGTCAGGCGCTGCGCCACCAGGCCCCCGGTGCAACTCTCCGCCACCGCCAGCGTCGCCGCATGCATGCCGAGGTAATAGAGCACAATCTGCTCCAGCGACTCGGCCTGCGCAGAGTAGATGTATTCTTCCAGCTCTTCTTCGATTTTTCCTGCCAGCTCATCCACCCGTGCCTGGGCGGTCTCCTGATCCCCCTTGGAGCAGATCAGGTGGAGCGTGATATCTCCGGTGTGCGCCAGGATGGTGGTGTCCACATCCTTGTACTTGGTGTAAATCGGTGCAATGCGCGCATCAGCCTGTGATTCCCCAATCATGGCAAGCTTCAGGGTACGCACGGCGATGGTTCGCCTGGGAACCACGGCCCGCAGCCGTTCCATGCATTGCGCGTCAAACATGCCCTTCACTTCACTCGGCGGGCCGGGCAGCAGAATAACCAGCTTGCGATGCTCGCCATAAACTGTGTCCAGCCACTGCCCGGGCGCGGTGCCCCGGGGGTTCTCGAGAATGACTGACCCGTCCAGGACATCGGCCTGGCGCGCGTTGTTGTCCGTCATCTGTATCCGGCGGGCGGCGAAGCGCGCATAGAGTGCGCCCACGATCTCGGGATTGCGGCGCAGGCGAATGCCCAATGCTTCCGCCACTGCCTGGCGCGTCAGATCGTCTTCCGTGGGGCCCAGTCCACCCATGGTGATCACGATGTCGGTGCGCCCCAGCGCAATGCGAATCGCGCTGGCGAGATGCGTCAGCTTATCCCCAACAATGGTTTTGAAAGTGACGTTTACGCCCAGCTGCAGCAGCCGGTCGGTTAGGAAAAGGGAGTTTGTGTCTTGCCGGTAAGGCGTTAGGAGTTCAGAACCAACAGCAATAATTTCACAATTCATCCGTACTTCGATCCTCTAAGCCATTTTTCCTATTGGTGTAGACCGAAGAGAGGATGTAAACGCGGCTTTTTGCCAAGAAAAGCCGCACATCGCCGCTTCCAGAAAGAACACAGTAATAGGAAAAATGCTTTAGAACAAGCGCACGCCTTCGATGCCCAACGGTACATCATAGACCGCGCCATTGGCAGCCAGGATCGCGTTGCCGCCGGGAACGAAAGCGAGACCAACAATACCAGACCCAGCGAGGATGACGGAGGCTTCTCCTCCAGGAGTAATGCAGACGATGCCGCGGGTGCCGTGGAAAGAAGCAGAAACATACACGTTACCGGCGACGTCGAATGCCAGTCCCTGCGGGCGGCCTAGTCCCCGGTAATACACCCGCACCACGCCGGCTTGATCGATGGCAAAGATCGAGTCATAGCTGGAGGTGCTGGGAGCGGTCACGAAAAGCGTTCCATCCAGGCCAAATGCGAGATGGTAAGCGGCGATACTGGGTTCCAGGGTGGCAAAGACAAAAATCTGCCGGTCCTGGGCAATCTTGAAGATGGTTCCGCTGCGATCGCCCACGTAGAGATTGCCGGCGGAATCGAACGCGATCCCGGTCGCGATCCCCATTCCCTCGGCGTAGACAGAAGACGCGCCCTGAGGAGAGACGCGATGTACCGTGCCGTCGAGCCGCGAGGAAACGTAGAGATACCCCTGGGCGTCGAGCGCCAGCCCGGTAGCATTGGTAATCCCGCTCACAAAGGGCTGCATCTCTCCCGACGGCGTGATGCGGTAGACCGAAACGGCGGTCTTTTGTCCTCGCGGACCGGAATCCGTGGAAAAGATGTTGCCCTCGGCATCGACTGCCGGATTGCCGACGGGATGCAGATTCCCTGTGATCAGGCGGGCAATTTTGAGCCGGATGGTGTTGCTGGCTTGTCCATTCTGCCGGATCTCCAATCTTCCGGTTTGCACATCCTCCGGGATGCGGACAATCATCCGGTTGGAACGGCTGAGCAAAACGGGAGCCACGATCCCGTCGAGCACGGCCACCGGCAGGCGCGAGCGCATGGCGCCCAGGTGGGTTCCACGAACCTCGATTTCACCGCCCGGAAGGGCAGCATCGGGCATCGCGGCGTCGATCCTGGGTGAGTTCGGAATGGGTGACTCCTTGGAGAATCGCATGGGATGAGTTCCTGAACGCTCGTGGGTTTAATCTGTTCGATGCAAACGGAAAAGCTTTTAGCCAATCCAGTGTTGCAGTGCCAGCATCAAGAGCAAAGCATACACGCCCGCAGCAACATCATCGAGCATGATTCCCCGGCCTGCGGGCAAGCTCTCCAGCTGCCTTGCAGGCCATGGTTTCACGATGTCGAATAGACGGAAAAACAGAAACCCGGCTAGCAAGTGACTCAAGTTTACCCGCGAATAGATCAGCGTGATCCACTGCCCGGCGACCTCGTCGATCACCACGTGTCCCGGATCCGAACGTTCGCTCTCCCGTTCCACAATGGTAGCGGCGGGGATGCCGATCGCGATGGCGCACAGGGCAGCTGCCAGGGTCAGCCAAGCCAGCGGTGCCGAATGCAAGATGCAGACCCTTGCCTGCCGCCAGCCAAACCAGGGCAGCAGCGGCTGAGCCCCACGAGCCCGGACCCGGCCGGAGCAGTCCGGTGCCCAGAAACGTCCCCACTGCCCAGGCCCAGGTGGTCTTTTTCCCTGGGGCCGGATCACTCATCGCCGGACGAGCGAGGCCGCATCCCTTCAATCTCTTCCAGCAACTCAGGATCGAGCACGGGAGAGGAGATGCGGTAGACTCCGCTGGCCCATTTTCCCAGGTCGACGGTCTTGCAATGCTCGCTGCAGAAAGGGAAATCCGCATCTTTGGCGGTGACGATTTTCCTGCATGTAGGGCAGCGCAGGCTTTTGATTTTGCTCATCACAACTTCCTTTACGAGGTGATCCTGCCCACCAGGTCGTAATCCTGCGACTCGGTAATCTCGCATTGGTAAAACTGCCCCGGGGTTAGTTGGTCGAACGGCCCAAAGTCGTTGATATAGACCTTTCCATCGATCTCTGGAGCCTGATGCTCGGTGCGGCCTTCCCATAGGAGCGAGGTTTCCTCGGAAGGCCCTTCGACCAGCAAATCGAAGCGGCGGCCGACCTGGCCGGCTCTGGATTTTCGGCTGATGGATTGTTGCAGGCGCATCAGGGAGCGGCGCCGCGCCTCGATGGTCCGAGCAGGCACTTTATCGCCCAGATGGAAGGCGCCCGAGCCTTCTTCGTCGGAATAGCTGAAAACGCCCAGCCAGTCGAGTCGCGCGGCGCGGACGAAGTCGCTTAGAACGGCGAAGTCGGCTTCGGTTTCGCCCGGAAAACCGGTAATGAACGTGCTCCGAATCGCCACCCCGGGCACGGTGGACCGTACGCGCTCAATGGTTTTGAGAAAGATGTCGGCGCTCCCCCCGCGGCGCATGCTCTTCAACACCGCGCTGGAGGCATGCTGCAGAGGCATGTCGAGGTATTTGCAGATCGTGTCGTGCCGGGCAATGGTCTCGAGCAGGCGCCCGGTGACCTTGTTGGGATAGGCGTACAGGAAGCGCAGCCACTTCAGATCGGGAATCCGGGCCAGGCTGTCCAGCAGTTGCGCCAGCCCGTCCTTCATTCCCAGGTCTTCTCCGTAACAGGTCGTATCCTGACCAATCAATGTGAGCTCGCGTACGCCCTGGGCGACCAGCTGCTCGGCCTCGGCAACCACGGACTCGAAACGCCGCGAACGAAACTTGCCGCGAAGATTGGGAATGACGCAAAAGCTGCAAGGATGGTCGCAGCCTTCGGCGATCTTGATGTAGGCAGAGGACTTGCGGGTCGCCCGCAGACGTGGCGTGGTGTGGTCGTAGAGATATTGAGGAAGCTTCGCGTGTGCGCCTTCCCACTGTTCACGGGCGAAACGACCCTGGGATTCGCGCACATCGCCCTCGGCCCGTGAAGTTCCGCTGGGGAGGATGGAAAAAAGCTGCGGTTGCTCCGGCGGGGCTATCGGCTTGGCGAGGCCGGCGGCGGCCAGAATGGCCTCCAGTTCCCCGGTGCCCACCACGGCATCCACTTCCGGCATGTTCTTGCGGATTTCGTCGCGATACCGCTCCACCAGGCAGCCGGCCACGATCAGCCTGGTCGCCTTCCCGGACAGCTTGTGCTGCGCCATCTGGAGAATGGTGTCGATTGACTCCTGCTTCGCTTTGTCGATGAAAGAGCAGGTATTTACCACCAGAATGTCTGCCGTCTCCGGGCGATTGGTAAGCTCCGCGCCCGCCTGATCAAGCAACCCCATCATGACTTCACTGTCGACCAGATTCTTAGGGCAGCCCAGGCTCACGAAACCGATGCGCGGGCGCTGCTCGAACACCTCGCCCGCAACGCCTTCCGTCAATGGTTCTGCCAGCTCTTGCACCTCTCTATTCTAGAGCAATCATCGAGTTAGCGTTTGTGGCGTTACTGAGACGGAACACTCATTACGGCCAGCCGCACAACCTCAGTGGGCTTCAGGCCGTCTATTCAATAGTAAGAAAGGAGGGCGCCAGTGCAAGTTCCAATGATGGCCGATGTGAAACACACTCATCATGATGTGAGCGAGCCCATTCGATGCGCCCTGGTGGGTAAGCCGACCGAGGCCCAAAGGCACAAAAAGGAGATGCTGCGATACCTCGTCGTGGTCACCGCGCTGTTGGCGGTGCTGCTTTTGGTAGCCATCGCTCTCTATTACACCGAGGGTCATTCCGTCACGATTAAACACGTCAGCTTGCGCGCTGTGCATGTCCCCATCGTGCACTTAAGCTGACGTGTTACTCGCTCCGATCCACTAGCTGTCTAAGGGAATTACTGCGGCTGAGCGTCGGCGGCCAATGTACTCCTTTCCCGAAGAGATACCCATCACGCAAACCGTGTGCGCAACACCAATTGCTACCTCGCCCTCAGGATTGCCGCCATTATGAGAGGACTGCGCCGTCCGTGTACGACCGCGACGATCAACAACGGGTTCTCCTCCGGAGCATAAGCAATCAGGTATTCACGTACCAAACGGAAGCGCAGAGGCCTTGAGGTAAGGTGAGGGCGCCGGTGGCCTTGACCGGGCAGAGCCACAAGTCCTTCAATGGCTGCCAGAATTTCCGCAATTGTCCGATCAGCCGCGTCGAGACTATCTGCCCGGATAAACTCCCAAATCTCGTCCAGGTCTAAAGGGCTTCCGGGTGAAAGTTGTATGTGGTCACGAACCGGGCTGCGAACGACGTGCGGCGGCGCTCTTTTCACGGAAGTAGGCGACGACATCGTCGCCGACGATCGGTTTCACCCTGCCGGATGTCAGGTCGTCAAAGCGACTGTTAAGCATTTCGCGTGTCCGCGCAAGCTCCTGGAAGTATCCGTCCACGACGTGCTGAACAAGCTCATCGGCGGTTCCGCGTCCACTATCCGCAGCAAGGTCCTTGAGCTTCTTTTCCGCCTCGGGGGTGAAGTGTACTTCCATGGAATTCAAGATACGGGAAAAGATAGGCTCGAGCAACGAGGTTGAATGGCCTGATACATCCCCTCTACTGCGGGGTGATGATTCCGCCCGCGCGATGCCTCACAGGCAAGGTCACTCCACGATGGTCTTTTTCAAGCTCTTTCTGGCTGGCCTTCGTCGGCCTGGGCAAAGCCAGGCGCATTGCGGCAGCGGTCACGTCAGCGTATTTGAGACCCGCGCCGGTATTGAAAATCACGACTCGGTCTTCAGGCGAAAGCCATCCGGTCTCAATGAGATGATCGTAAGCCGCGGTGGCGGCCGCTCCTTCGGGAGAGAGGAAAAGCCCTTCATGGCGAGCCCAATCGAGCAACGACGCCAAGATCTGCGGATCGTCGAAGTCCAGGACCAGACCTCCTGACTGCCGGACGATGTCGAGGATGAGCTCGTCCCCATACGGCTTGGGGACACGCAGGCCGGAGGCGAAGGTTGCTGCGTTCAGCCAAATCCTCGAGGCATTCTCGCCCTCCCGGAACGCCTTGGCCACCGGAGCACAACCGGAGGCTTGCACGGCGATCATCTTCGGCCTTCTCTTGCCGGTGACCCAACCGAGAGTTTCCATCTCCTCGAACGCCTTCCACATCCCAATCAGGCCAACTCCGCCACCCGTGGGATAAAAGACCGCGTCGGGATACTGCCAGCCCGACTGCTCCACCAACTCATACCCCATGGTCTTCTTGCCTTCCACCCGAAATGGCTCCTTCAGACTGGAGATGTCAAACCAACCCTCGGCATCCCTCCGCTCAGCGACCAGGCGGGCGCAGTCGGAAATCAGGCCGTCCACCAGAGTCACGTTACTGCCGTACGCGACAGCTTCGAGGTAGTTAGCCAAGGGGACGTCGCGGGGCATAAAGATGTGAGCTGCGATGCCGGCGGCTGCAGCGTAGGCCGCCAGTGCGCCGGCCGCATTCCCGGCGGACGGCACGGCGAGCTTTGTCAGTCCGTAATGGCGCGCCATGGAGACGGCCATAGAGAGCCCCCGGGCCTTGAAAGTGCCGGTAGGGTTGGCCGCTTCCTCTTTGATAAACAGGTTGGGGTAGCGGCGGCTGCGCAACATGGGCGTGAAGCCTTCGCCCAGCGTAACCGGCTCCACCGTGGGAAGCACCCCGCTGTAGCGCCACATGCCCAAAGAGGTGTTGGCGGCGACGGCTCTGGCCTGGATGTCTTCGCGCGTTACCGACAGGCGCAAAGCGGCCATGTCATAACGTACAAAGAGAATCCCACCGCATTGAGGGCAAACGGTTTGCGGGGTTTCGGCAGAGACGTGAGCATGGCAGCGGGAGCACTCCAGGTAGGCAATCGAGGGCATAAAGCCATGATATTTGAGGGTTTCCCATTTCGATGCACTACCGGCAGCGGGGGGAGGCAACAGGTAAAATAGAGGTGTGAGTATCCAGCTAATTGCAATCGATATCGACGGCACCCTTATGCCCTCGACAGGCCCGAAAATCAGCCCCCGCAATTGCGCGGCGTTGCAGGCGGCCGAAGCTGCCGGCATTGAAATTGTCATCTCCACCGGCCGCCGGCAAGCCTATGCGATGCCCCTTATCGCCCAGGTTGGTCTCAGTGAGAATTCGGTGATGATTTCCTCCAATGGGGCAGTCGTCCGCAGCTTTGACGGCGAGTTGTTGGATCGCCGCTTTTTGCCGGTTGAAATCGCACGGGAACTCTGTGTCGCGTTGCGCGGGTACGGCACCATGGTTTTCACCTTTGACCGCGACGGAACCGGCTCCCTGGTGATTGAAAGCCTGCAACAGCTGCACGCACGTATCGACCGGTGGGTGGAGGCCAATCGGCCGTACCTGACGGAGATTCGGCCCATCGAGCGAGCCTTCGACGGGGGCGAGGAACCCATTCAGGGTATGCTCTGCGGCACCCTGGCGGAAATGGCGGCAGCGGAAAAGCAATTACTGTTGAGCGACGTGGCGGGACAGATCGCCATGCACCGCACCGAGTACGCGGCCCGCAACCTGAGCATTCTCGACCTCTTGCCGCCGGGTTGCTCCAAGGGCGCGGCGCTCGCCAGTCTGGCGAGCATCCGCGGCCTGGAGCGCGAGCAGATCATGGCCATTGGCGACAACCTCAATGATTTGGAAATGCTGGAATACGCCGGGCGTGCCGTGGTGATGGCCAATGCGAGCCAGGAGGTTCTGGCCCTGGCTCAGCACCGGGGTTGGGAGGTCACCGCCTCGAACGATGAGGACGGCGTGGCCCTGGCCGTTGAAGAGGTGTTGAGGTCGGTAACGCAAGATGCCGAAGGTAACAGCGAAGAGGAAATCGCCGCCAGCCCCATGGTACAGTTTGCCCAATGAGCAAAATGTCCACCTTCGCCGGCTGGATGGGCGTCCTCGCGTTGCTGGGGACTGCGCCTGCCCTGCATGCGGCGGAAGAGATCACCTTGAGAAATGGCTTCAACCTGCTGTGCGATCACCGCGAGCAGGCAGGCGATCGGGTGCGGCTTTTTACCAGCCCGGACAGCGGCAATTTCGTCGAAGTGGATGCGGCGGAAATCACTTCGGTAGAGGTGGTTCCCGATCCACCCCCTTTGCCCACCGCGGCCGCGGAGCCCAAGCTCACCAGTGCCGACGTGCATCAGTTGATTGCCCAGGCCGGGGCCAACCATAACCTGGATGTAGATCTGTTAGCCAGTGTGGTGCGGGCAGAAAGCGGCGGTAATATCCATGCGGTGAGTCGAACCGGGGCGCAAGGCCTGATGCAGTTGATGCCTGGAACTGCGGCGCAACTAGGGGTGACCGACAGCTTCCGCGCGGATCAGAACATTAATGGTGGTACGGCCTATCTGGATGCTCTGCTGCTGAGGTATCACGATCATCTGGCCTTGGCCCTGGCTGCCTATAACGCCGGGCCGGCCGCGGTCGACAAGTACCACGGCATACCGCCTTATCGGGAGACCCAGGTTTACGTTGCCCGGGTGATTCGCGAATTCAACCGTAGAAAACAATGGGAGAAGCTGCACCCCTCCGGGACCGCCGCTCTTTCGTCCACGCCAGCCAGCCAATAACGCGGTTCGGAGTCGCAGGTGAAAAAGCATTCCTGGATCATTTACCTGGTGGGAGCGATTCTCTTTGGGGCGCTGGGGTGGTTGGTGCACACACGGGTCCACTTTCAGTGGCGCGTCTTTCTCGATCAGATACAGCATGTAGATTGGAAGCGCATCGCTCTCGGTGTAGCCCTGATCGTATTGTGTTATTGGCTGCGTGCAGCGCGCTGGGCGGTCCTGTTGAAGCCGCAGAAGAAAGTCAGCTCGCTCTCCCTGCTGGGCGCGCAAATGATCGGTTTTACCGCGGTCGCCCTACTTGGCCGTCTTGCGGATCTGGTGCGTCCGTACCTGATTGCGCGGCGAACCCAGCTGCCGCTGAGTTCGCAGGTGGCGGTCTACACGGTGGAGCGCATGTTCGATCTGGGCGCGATGGCGCTGATCTTTTCGAGCGCCTTGCTGTTGGCGCCGGACCGCGCTACGCTGCCCTATCACGAGGCATTGCAACACGCGGCGGTGGGTGGCCTGATAGTCGCCGTTGCCTTGGCGGTTTTCGCAATCAGCGTACGTGCTTCGGGCAGAGCAGTTGCCAGCCTGGTGGAGAAGAGCCTGGGCTCGCTCTCGCCGAAGTTCGGCCATTCGGCAGGGACCAAGATTCGCGCTTTCCGCGATGGCCTGGATTCCATCGCAACCTTCGGAGACTTTTGCCGGGCCATGGGGCTCTCGCTCCTCATGTGGGGCCTAATCACGGCGGCATACCTCGAGACCACCCGGGCTTTTGTGCTCTCGCCCGAGCTGTCTTCCATGACGCTCGCCCGCTGCATGGTGTTGATGGCCGCGAGCATGGTTGGATCCGGGGTTCCATTACCGGTGATTGGATGGTTCGCCCAGATTGGCGTGACCACGGGCGTGATGCAACAGGTCTTCCATGTGCAGTTTGAACCGGCCCTCGCCTGCGGCACAATGCTGCTGATCGTTACCTACATATGCGTCGTCCCACTCGGCCTGATCTGGGCCCGGGTCGAACATGTTTCGCTAAAGAAAGTATCCGAACAGTCGGAGCATCTCGCCCACGACGAGGCGGAGCAGACTGCCGTGGTCAGCGAAGCATAGTAGCTGGAGGCGCTGCACTGGTGGCTTCGGCCCTGCCGCTCTGCTACCCTTAGCTTATGCGGGTCACCGTCGAAATACCTGACCAGTTCGTTCAACACCTCCTGCCCGCTGGCCGCGATGCCGCCCGCGCTTTACTGGAAGAAGCAGTGGCCGGAGCGTATCGGGATGGTCGCCTGACGATGGAACAGGTCCGCCAACTTCTTGGGTTCGGAACGCGAATGCAAGTGGATGCCTTCCTTCAGCTGCATGCGATATTCGAATACACCGTAGACGATCTTGATAAGGACATGGCCACGTTGGACCGGCTCCTGGCAACGAAGTCCCGGTGAACCGCAGGCATGATTGTCATTGCCGACACCAGTCCGCTCAATTACCTCATTCTCCTTGGCCACTCTGAAGTTCTCCGAGAGATTTATGGCCGCGTGCTGGTTCCTCCCGCCGTTTTGATGGAGATGAAACACGCGGAAGCGCCTCCTGATGTGCGTGCCTGGGCGTGCCAGCCCCCTGCGTGGCTGGAAGAGACACAAGTGCAGCAGATAGACGCGAGCATTCCGGTGGAACTTGGAGCTGGAGAACGCGAGGCGATTAGCCTTGCCTTGGAGGTCCGGGCTGATCTCCTGTTGATTGACGAACGAGCTGGCCGACAGGAGGCTGAGGCACGGCATATCGCCGTGGCTGGCACGCTTGCAGTTCTTTTGCAGGCGTCCTTGTGTGGCTACATCGATTTTCCAGAAGCCTTAAAACACCTTCGCCAATATGGGTTCCGCACGTCTAGGGCTATCGAAAAAGTTGTAATGGCTCGATATGAACAGGCTAAGAAGGGAAACCCATGAGCGCCTGCCGGAAAGCTTGCCCGAGCTCGCAAGACGTCCCTCCAACGACTGCTAGAATTTAGCTACTGATGAAATGCCCTTATTGCGGATTTGCGCAGGATCGAGTGGTAGATTCGCGCGAAAGCAAAGAAGCGGACTCAATTCGCCGCCGTCGCGAATGCGAAGGTTGCAACAAGCGCTTCACCACTTACGAGCGCATCGACGAAATCCCCTACATGGTGGTCAAGAAAGACGGACGCCGGGAGAAATTTGAGCGCCAAAAGGTGCTGAGCGGCTTACTGCGGGCCTGCGAAAAACGCCCCGTTTCCGCCGCCAAGCTGGAGGCGATCGTGGATGAAACCGAGGCCTTCCTGGTGGATTCGCCGGAACGCGAACGAACCACCAACCAGATCGGCGAGCTGATCATGAACCACCTGCGGAGCATCGATAAAGTCGCCTACATCCGCTTCGCCAGCGTTTACCGGGACTTTAAAGACGTACGCGAGTTCAAGGAAGAGCTGGAACAGCTGCTCAACACCAGGGAAGCAACCAAGACCGGCAAACGATAAGCGCCGAGGAGAGAGAATGGCAGCAACAGGCTCACAGGAGAGAACGCACACCATCACACTGCTCGCCGGCGATGGCATCGGGCCGGAAGTGACCGATGCAGTGGTACGCATCCTCGAAGCGGCGATCGAGGGAAGCGGTGCGAAGTTCGCCTGGGAGCCGTTCCTGGTCGGCGCTAACGCCTATGAGAAGTATGGCGAGTACATTCCGCAAGCGGTGTACGATTCGATCGATCGCAATCGCCTGGCGCTGAAAGGGCCGGTGGCCACACCGATCGCCGGTGGTTTCTCATCGATCAACGTGCACCTCCGCAAGAAGTACGAGTTGTTTGCCAACTTCCGTCCGATCAAGAATCTGCCGGGGATGGATACACGCTACCCGGGCGTGGATCTGATCATCGTGCGCGAGAACACGGAAGGAGAGTACGTGGGGCTGGAGCATGAAGTGGTGCCCGGAGTGGTCGAGTCGCTGAAGATCGTCACCGAGAAGGCTTCCACCCGCATCTCGAAGTTTGCCTTTGAATATGCGCGCAAGTTCAAGCGGCGCAAGATCCACGCGATCCACAAAGCAAACATCATGAAAATGTCCGACGGACTCTTTCTGCGCTGCGCGCGCGAGGTAGCCAAGGGCTATCCCGAGATCACGTATGGCGAGCACATCGTCGATAACACCTGTATGCAATTGGTAATGAACCCGTACCAATACGACATGCTGCTGACCGAAAACCTGTACGGCGACATTGTCAGTGACCTTTGCGCCGCGTTCGTGGGCGGCCTGGGGCTGGTGCCGGGCGCCAACCTGGGCACCGGGTGCGCAATCTTCGAAGCTGTCCATGGCTCGGCGCCCGACATTGCAGGTAAGGACATCGCCAACCCGACGGCGCTGCTCCAGTCAGCCATCCTGATGCTGCGCTATCTCGACGAAACCGGCACCGCCGATCGGGTTCAATCGGCGCTGGAGAAAGTTTACGTCGAGAAGAAGACGCTGACCCGCGATGTAGGTGGAACCAGCGGTACCAAAGCGTTTACCGGCGCCGTTATCGCAGCCCTGTGACAAATTCATTGAGGCTCCCACATGGTTAGGGCCCACATGGTTTGGCATTGACCGCGCTGGTGCTGCGCGACCCCGGTGCAGGCGGAATAGTCTAAAATTAACCAGAATATTTTCAAGACCATGCAGACACGACACAAGATTGGCATTCTTGGCGCCACCGGAGTTATCGGTCAGCGCTTCATCCAGTTGCTGGAGGAGCACCCGTGGTTTGAAATCGCCTGGCTCGCGGCCAGTGACAAGTCCAGCGGCAAAACCTACGGCGAAGCAGTGCGCTGGAAGCTGGACACTCCGCTGCCCAGCCGGATTGCCGCGATGAAGGTTTCGCCGGCAGCCCCCGAGGGCGCGCCTGGCGTCATCTTCGCTGCGCTCGATACCGACATCGCCCGGGAACTGGAGCCGAAGTTTGCGGCCGCAGGTTGCGCCGTGATCTCGAATTCCAGCGCGTTCCGCATGCAGACGGATGTTCCGCTGGTGATTCCCGAAGTTAACCCGGACCACTTGAACCTGCTCGAGACACAAAGCTGGCGCAAGCAATCCGGCGGCTACATTGTGACCAACCCCAACTGCAGCGCCATCGGGCTGGTTCTGGCGCTCAAGCCGCTGGCCGATCGCTTTGGTCTGGAGAGCGTATTTGTCAGCACCATGCAGGCCGTCAGCGGCGCTGGTTATCCCGGTGTGGCCTCGCTCGACATTCTGGGCAACGTCCTTCCTTACATTCGCGGTGAAGAAGAAAAACTCGAGGCCGAAACACTGAAGCTGCTGGGCAAGCTGAGCGGGACCAGGGTGGAACCTCTGAACGCCCGGGTGAGTGCGCATTGCAACCGGGTCGCGGTCGAAGACGGCCACACCGAGAGCGTCAGCATCAAGCTGACCGCCCAGGCGACACGGGAAGAGATCCTCGCCGCCTGGAGCGAATTTGCGCCCCTCGCCGCTTATGTGCTGCCCACTGCGCCCAGCCAGCCGGTGGAGTGGAGTGCTGCCGAGGACCGCCCGCAGCCGCGGCTGGACCGCATGCGCGGCAAGGGCATGGCAGCTACGGTGGGCCGCCTGCGGCCATGCTCGCTGTTGGACTGGAAGTTCACCGTCCTTTCCCACAATACGATTCGCGGCGGAGCGGGTGCAGCGGTGTTGAATGGCGAGTTCCTGGCTGCGCTGGGCAAGCTGCTTCCGGCGGCCGCCCGCGATCACGTGGCCGTTTCCGTATGAAGCCGGTGGTGATGAAGTTTGGCGGCACTTCGGTCGAAGATGCTCCGGCCATCAAACGCACCGCCAAAATTGTCCTGGGCCGGCTGGCCCGGGGCCAGCGGCCGGTGGTCGTGGTCAGCGCCATGGCCAAGGTCACCGACCAGCTTCTGGCCGCAGCCAAAGCCGCAGGCCGCGGGGACCGCAACGGAGCCTTGGCCATAAGCGCGCGCCTCCGCAACCGCCATTGCGACACTTCGGAACAGCTGCTCCCCGCCCACCGCAAGGGAGAGCTGCAGAACTGGATTCAACAGGAATTCGACTCCATCGACGAGATTCTGCGCGGGCTTTCCGCCGTCGGTGAACTGACTCCCAGGACCAATGACATGGTGGTCAGTTTTGGGGAGCGCCTCTCCAGCCGCCTGGTGGCCGAGGCATTTCGCGACCAGGGAATTCAATAGCAGTTCACGTCGACGCCCGAACCTGTATAGTGACCGACGCTCAGCACGGCAAAGCGACCCCCAACACCGCGTTGATCGAGGTCCGGTGCAACCAGCACCTGCGGCCCCTGATTGACGCGGACCAGGTCCCGATCATGGCCGGCTTTATCGGTTCCACCGTCGAGGGTGTCACCACTACGCTGGGCCGTGGCGGATCGGACTATACCGCGGCGCTGATCGGCGGCGGGTTGGATGCCGAGGCAATCGAGATCTGGACAGACGTCAACGGCATCATGACTGCCGATCCGCAGGGTCTGTCCCGATGCCCTGCGGGTTAAGACCATCAGCTTCGAAGAGGCTGCGGAGCTGGCGTATTTCGGGGCCAAGGTGCTGCATCCGGCGACCATTCTGCCTGCGGTGCAGAAGAACATCCCGGTGCTGGTGTTGAACTCACGCAATGCAGACAATGAGGGCACCCGCATTACCGCCCTGGCGACCCACTGCCGCAGTCCTTTCAAGTCCATCGCGGCCAAGCGGCGGCTGACCATCATCGACCTGGTCGCCAGCCGCATGCTGATGTCGCATGGATACCTGCGCGACGTCTTTGAGGTCTTCGATAAGCACAAGTGTGCCGTGGATATGGTCTCTACCTCGGAGGTAAGTGTTTCGCTCACCGTCGATTCCAACGAACAGCTGCCGGAGCTGGCCGCAGATCTGAGCAAGCTGGCCGACGTGACCTACGAGGGCCGAAAGGCGCTGATTTGCATGGTCGGCGGCAATATCCGCGGCCAGAACGGCATTGCGGCCCAGGTTTTTCATGCCGTCCGCCACATTAACGTGCGTATGATTTCTCAGGGCGCCTCAGAAATCAACATGAGCTTCATGATTGACGAGGATGATGTGGATGAGGCGGTGCGATCCCTGCACGCGGCCTTTTTTGTCGATCCGGATCCGGAGATCTTCGACGTAACTGCGAGAAAAGCGATAGAAAGCGTGCATCTGTAACCATGATCTTCTTAGTGCTGGGGCGGGGCAAAACGGGGCGGGTGGTGGCTGATGTTGCCAACCAGCGCGGACACAGCGTCCGGGTCATCGGCGAAGAAGAAAATGCCAATGCCTCGGCCCTCACCGCTCCGATGCTGGCCGGGTTCGACGTGGTGTTCGACTTTACCACGCCGCAGGCGGTCATCCCCAATATTCGCGCCTGCCTGGCCAATGGGGCGCGCGTAGTCGTGGGCACCACGGGGTGGTATGACAAGCTCAACGAAATTCGCGCCATCTGCGAACGGCGGAATGGCGCCCTGGTGTATGGCGCGAGCTTCTCCGTCGGTATCCAGGTGATGTATCGCCTGGCCCGGCAACTCGGGCCCCTGGTGCCGGGCTTTGAGATCAGCATCAGCGAAGTCCATCACCAAGAGAAAAAAGACATGCCTTCAGGAACAGCCTTAGCCATCAAGCAGGCTTTGCTGGAAGGCGATCCCGCGCTCAA
The DNA here is from genome assembly GCA_963796145.1 of uncultured Acidobacteriaceae bacterium. GTDB lineage: Bacteria > Acidobacteriota > Terriglobia > Terriglobales > Acidobacteriaceae > PALSA-350. Next base: position 117,888 of record CAWCKO010000006.1, read on the forward strand.
GATAGAGATCGTTTCCCATCGTGAGGGTGACGCTGTGGGCACGCACACCATTACCGCCAGATGCGGCGATGACGTAATACAGATCCGGCACGATGCACTTTCTCGCCGCAGTTTTGCCGAGGGCGCGGTTCGGGCAGCCGAGTGGCTCTGCGGCAAGACCGGCTGCTACGACTTCAGGGAGATTTATCCCCAGTTGGGGTAGTAGACTCCACTTGTTATGATCCTCAGCCGCTGTGGCACAGCACTGGTGACTCCTTTTCGCAGCGATGGCAGCGTCGATGAGGAAACCCTCACCAAGCTGGTGGAATGGCAAATCGATAGCGGCATTCATTTCCTGGTTGCGTGCGGAACGACTGCCGAAACCCCTACTCTGAACCATGAGGAATGGCTGCGGGTGATCGGCATCGTGACCGAGGCCGCAGCCGGCCGGGTGCCGGTTCTCGCTGGCTGCACCCACAATTCCACCCTGGAGGCAGTTGCTCGAGCAGGGGAAGCCGCGTCCGTGCCGGGGGTAAGCGGCCTGCTGACGGCCAACCCCTTCTACAACAAGCCGGGGCAGGAGGGGCAGTACCGCCATTTCCGCGCGATTGCGGAGGCGGTTCCGTGCCCGGTGGTGCTCTACAACATTCCCGGCCGTACCGGCGCCAACCTGGAGCCGGCGACCATCCTCCGCCTGGCCGAAGATGTGCCCAATATCCAGGGAGTGAAGGAGTCGAGCGGCAACCTGCAGCAGATCGCCGAGCTGATTCATTTGCTGCCGCCGAGCTTTGCGGTGCTGGCCGGCGACGACCTGATGGCGCTGCCAGTGATCGCTCTGGGCGGAACGGGACTGGTGTCGGTTGCGTCCAATGAAATTCCAGGAGAAATGGCGCGCATGGTTGCAGCGGCGCTGGATGGCGACTGGGCGACCGCTCGTGCCCTCAACCGTCGATACTTTCCGCTGATCACTGCGAACTTCTGGGAATCGAGTCCTGGACCGGTGAAGTGCGTGATGGCGATGATGGGGCGCCTGAAGGAAAACTATCGCTTACCCATGGTGCCTGTGACTGCGGCGACCCGGGCAAAGCTGAAAGCGCTGGCTGAAGAATTAGGTCTGCTCGCGAAGCCGTGAACGTGGCGCACCCGTCCAGTGTGGTGTTTCCGGTTTAGGTGCGAAGGATCATCATGACGATTGAGTCGACGGCGCTACAAGCCGACATAGAGAGATATTTTGCCGCTGGAGCCGACGCGATTGGCGACCAGGGAGCGATGGATGCCTTCCTCGTGCTGCGGGGAGCGCTGAACGCGGGCCGGGTGCGGGCTGCCGAGCCTGATCCCGGCACCTCGCTGGGATGGCGAGTCAACACCTGGGTCAAGCAGGGCATTCTGCTGGGCTTCCGGCTGGGCACGTTGGTGCACATGGGTGGCGACGAGTTCTCTTTTGTGGACAAGAGCACTTACCCGGCGCGGAGATTTAGCCTGGATGAAGCAGTGCGTGTGGTGCCGGGCGGATCCGCTATCCGTGAAGGCGCCTTCCTCGGTCGCGGAGTCGTGTGCATGCCACCCATGTATGTGAATGCCGGTGCCTACGTGGACGAGGGCACCATGGTCGACTCCCACGCGTTGGTAGGCAGCTGCGCTCAGATTGGCAAGCGCGTTCATCTGAGCGCCGCGGCGCAGATCGGTGGCGTCCTGGAGCCGGTCAACGCCACCCCGGTCATCATTGAAGATGATGTGCTGATCGGCGGCAATACCGGAGTCTACGAGGGCACACTGGTGCGGCGGCGCGCAGTCCTGGCCGCGGGCACGATCCTCACCCGGGGCACGCCGGTCTACGATATTGTGCGCGGCGAAGTCCTCCGGGCGTCCGGAGACTGAACCCCTGGTCATTCCGGAAGGAGCAGTGGTGGTGCCGGGGGCGAGAGAACTGAAGCGCGGTGCCGGACCCGCATGGGGCTTGAGTCTGTACACACCGGTAATCGTTAAGTATCGAGATGACAAGACCGATCTAAGCGCCACGCTCGAGGACCTGCTGCGCTGAGATCGCTGCGTGGTAGCATTAAAATTTGATGTCTTCAGGCAAGTTACAAGTCATCCCCCTGGGTGGACTGGGCGAATTCGGAATGAACTGCCTGGCGCTACGCTGGGCGGACGACATTATCGTCATCGATGCCGGTCTCATGTTTCCTGAGACCGAATTGTTAGGCGTCGACATCGTCGTCCCCGATATCTCCTACCTCATCGAAAACCGCCCGCATGTTCGCGCCATCATCCTGACCCATGGCCACGAGGATCATATCGGTGGGCTGCCCTGGATATTGAGTGAACTGAAAGTGCCGGTCTACGCGACTGAGTTCACGCTGGCCTTTGTCGAGGGCAAGCTGGAAGAGCACAAGTTGCTCGACACCGCCGAGCTGATCGAGATTACGCCGAAGCAGAAGTTTCACCTCGGCGCCTTCACTATTGAGCCTATTCGAGTAACCCACAGCCTGGTGGACTGTGTCGCGCTGGCGATCGAGACCCCGGTCGGCGTCATCGTGCACACCGGCGACTTCAAGATCGACCTCTCGCCCCCGGACGGCAAGGCCTTCGACCTGCATGCCTTCGCAGAGTACGGCAAGCGCGGCGTGCTTGCATCTGTTGCAGGACTCGACCAACGTCGACCGCGCCGGATACACCCCCAGCGAATGGGCGGTGAAGCCGCGCCTGGATGAGGTCTTCTCGCGCACCAAACAGAAGCTGTTCTTCAGCTGCTTTTCGTCCTCGATTTACCGCATCCGCATCGCCCTCGAACTGGCGCAGGCTCATCGCCGCAAAGTGGCCATCGTGGGCAGGTCGATGGTGGAATCCTCAGAGATCGCGCAGGATCTTGGTTACCTCACTGTGCCCGCCGGGTTAATGATTCATCCCGGGCAGATCCGCGATTATGCAGCTTCTGAACTCATGATTCTGATCAGCGGCACGCAAGGAGAGCCCATGTCGGCTCTTTCCCGTGCGGCGGTTGACAACCACAAACACGCGCGGGTCGAACGCGGAGACACGGTGGTGTTAAGTTCCCGCGTCATTCCCGGCAACGAGAAGAGCATTTACCGGGTCATCGATCACCTATGCCGGCGCGAGGCCAACGTGATCTATGACGATGGCGAATCCGGACTGATCCACGTAAGCGGACACGGCAGCCAGGAAGAGATGCGGTTGATGATCAACCTGCTGCGGCCGAAATTCTTTATTCCCGTCCATGGCGATTATCGTCATCTGCAGAAGCACGTTCAACTGGCGAAAAATACCGGGGTGATCCAGCAGGCACTGCTGCTCGAAGATGGCGATGTTCTGGAAGTGGATGCAAGTACCGCAGTCAAGGCAGGCAAAGTCACAACCGGCCGGATTTGCATCGATGCCGGTTCTACTACGGATGTGGTCGAAGACCTGGTGATCCGTGACCGCAAACACCTGAGCGAGGATGGCCTCGTGCTGGCCATCATCACCATCAACAAGCGCACCGGCAAGGTCGAGAGCGCGCCCGAAGTGGTGACCCGCGGCTTTGTGACCGGCGAGATTGCGCTGAGCGACCAGGCGCGGGAAATTGTCAACCGCACATTGGATGGGTCCTCGGCCGAAGAGAAGGCCGACTACGGGGTGATGAAGGAGAAAATTCGTCTCGACCTCAAGCGTTACATCCAGAAAAGCACGTCCCGCCGGCCGATGATCATGCCGATTATTCTGGAGATCTAATTGTTGGTCACGCTGGCGGAGTTGCGCGCAGCGCAAGCGCGGCTTCGCGGTGTCGCCATGCACACGCCGCTGGTTGGCTTCGAGACTGCGCCCCTTTGGGTCAAGGCCGAAGGGCTGCAGCCCATCGGCAGTTTCAAGCTACGAGGCGCCTTCAACAAAATCGCGCAATTGTCTGTTGGTGAGCGCGCCTGCGGAGTGATCACCTATTCCAGCGGCAACCATGCTCAGGGGGTAGCCTACGCCGCCCGAGCGCTGGGAACGAAAGCCGTGATCGTGATGCCGTCGAATGCGCCCCAGGTGAAGGTGAGAGCGACGCAGGCGCTGGGAGCGGAGATCGTCACCGTTGGCCCCGCCAGCGCGGAGCGTAAGGCCAAGGCAGAAGAGCTAGCCGCCGAATTTGGATATGTCGTCATTCCCCCTTACGACGATCGCGACATTATTGCCGGCCAGGGGAGCTGCGGTTTAGAGGTTGTTGCCGACCGGCCTGAGGTGGATCTGGTGCTGGTTCCGGTGGGCGGCGGTGGCCTGCTCAGCGGCGTCGCGGCTGCGGTGAAATTAACCCGGCCGGGAGCGCGGGTGATCGGGGTCGAGCCGGAACTGGCCTCGGACGCGGCGCAGAGCCTGAAGACCGGCAGCATTGTGTCCTTCACCGGCGAGCAGACCGCCCGGACGGCGGCGGATGGGTTGAGAACGCAGAGCGTGGGCGAGCTGAATTTTGCCCACATGCAAGCTTACGTCGACGACATCGTGACCGTGACCGAAGCCGAGATCCGCGAGGCCATGCGGCGAATGATATTTGCCACCCGCCTGGTTCCGGAGCCCAGCGGTGCAGTTGCCCTGGCAGCGGCGCTCTTCCATCAGGAGCAGTTGCCACCTGCCCGCCAAACAGTCGCCATCATGAGCGGCGGCAACGTCGAGCCATCGGTGCTGCGCAGCGTCCTGGACGAAGCATGGTTCTTGGGACCCCGACCGGAGCGCAGGTAGCGAGCGACTGTCTGGTTGTCAAGGCTGTATCAGGGCACGACTTTAGTCGCCGCTAGGGCTGCATAAATGATTGGGCTTTAGCCCCTGTTAAGTTGTGATTGGGTCAGAAAATGCGCAGGGGCTTAAAGCCCAGATTTTTGTTGGGCATGCCCGACTAAAGTCGTGCCCGATACAAAGCCTGCAATTGACGTCGCTCATCAGATACAAGGATCTGCAGTTCAGCGGCCGTGACATTTTCGAGGAGCGCAGCGAAGTGGAGGGACCTGCTGTTTCTTTCTGCAGCGGCGTATTCTAGATGTGTAAAAGCCTTTGCCCCTCTATGCGCACTGGATTCATTGCCCTTTCTGCCCTCCTGGTATTCGCGGTCCAAGCGACGGCGGCACCAAAATCCCCAGCTCCCAGCAATGGTCCCAAGGCGACCGTTATTCGCAATACCAACCTGTACGTGTCACCAGACAACACTTCCAATCGTCTGGCTGAGATCTCACCGGGCAGGGAAATGGTGGTCCTGGAGAAAAGCGGTCCCTGGCTGCGGGTCTTCGCCAACACCGACGAGGAAATCTCCAAATCCCAGGATGCGCCCGTATTCGGCCACGAGGCGGCCGCTGTCCCGGTTTCCGGATGGATGCCCGCTGCCGGCGTGGTCAGTGCGGAGACGCCCAAGGGAGACCTGATCCTCTTCGGCGCAGCCGCTAGTGAAGAGATTGATGCCACCCTGCCGCGCGCTCCTCAGTCCGTCGCGCAAGCCGCGCGGCTGCTGTACCAACGCATGGCCGATCTCTTTCCCCAGTCTCCGCTGACCCCCGAAGCCGCTTGGCGTTCCGCCGATATCCGCTGGCAACTGCAAAAGGCCGATGTCATGTCCTTACCCTCAGCGCACGAAAAAGAAGCCTGGGTGCGGGAGTCAATCGATGATGAGGAGTTGCGCAAGCTGAAGAAAAACTACCCCCATTCCAAGTGGGCCGACTTGGCCGACTGGGACATGATGGATAACAAGGTCTGTGGCGATTGGCAGGGCTCCACCAAATGCCCGGAGAAGGAAGCTGAGATGTATGAGAAATACGCACAGGAGCACCCCGAATCACCCAAGGCCCCCGAAGCCCTCTATAACGCTGTCTACCGCCAGGGTGCGCTGAGCAACATCTACACCGCCAATGGAGACGACAAAAAAGCCGGCGAGGCCAAGGCGAGAGCCGTAACCATTGCAGGTACCATTGCTACCAAATATCCCCAATCGGATTATGCCGCCCGCGCCGCTAGTCTGGTATACCAGTTGCAGGAATCAATTCCCATCTACGGCACCGATCCAGTTCGCGGTCGCCGGAGGGCCCTTGAACGATTACTTCCTGTCAGTGTTGCTAGGCATCGTTGAAGGACTGACCGAATTTTTGCCCGTCAGCTCAACCGCGCACCTGAGGCTGGTGGAGGCGCTGCTCCACGTCGACCTGGCCAGCCCTTACTGGAAGATGTACACAGTGGTGATCCAACTGGGCGCCATTCTCGCCCTGGTGCTGCTGTTCACGGGGCGGATTCTGGAGTTTTTTCGCACCTTCCCCCAGGGAGAAAGTGGTGACCGTACCGTCGTCACCCATCCTCTCTCGTTGACCATGATCGCGTTTGTCTGCACTGCGGTTCCTTCGCTGCTGCTGGTCAAGTTGATCGGTAAGCATCTGGAGAGCATCCGCCTGATGGCGCTGGCCCTGCTGATTGGCGGCATCGTGATGTGGGTGGTGGATGCGCTGAGCGTGCGTCGCGATCTGAAGACTAAGGACGTGGAGCAAATGTCGCTCTTCCAGGCGGTCTGGATCGGCCTGTGGGAGGTCACATCGGCGGTGTTTCCAGGCGTCTCGCGATCGATGTCTACGATTGCCGCAGGCCAGGCGGTAGGCATGACGCGCACTGCAGCCCTGGAGTTCAGCTTTCTCTTATCCATCCCGGTCATGATCGCGGCCACCGGCTATGAATTTGTCCGCACCATCCATCCCAAACAGGTCCCGGGCGGAGAAGTGATGGTTCCCCTGGTCATGACCACTCACGGCTGGATCGTGCTGGCCATCGGCTTTATGGTTTCTTTTATCGTGGCCCTGGGCGTGGTGGAGTGGTTCCTGCTTTGGGTGCGGCGGCACGGTTTTGTTATCTTTGCGTTGTATCGCATTATCCTGGGCTCATTGTTGCTGGCCTTTGGCGCCAAACTTGTGGGGGCCTAAGACATCGGAGGAGCCATGAAGTTATACAAAACATCCGGTCTGTATCTGGCCGGCGCGCTACTTTCCACAGCTGCTTTGGCCGCCAGCCTGGTCCAGACAGCAACCCTAAAAGACTTGCAAACCGTGGGCACCACCAGCAAAAAGCAGAAGCACCAGCAATACGATTTGGTTTTTGATACGTCGACCAACGAGTACATCTGCCGGACAAAACTGGGCAGATTCGTTCAAGCCGACGCAGTTTGTGGTGGGTTCCACGCTGGAGTTCAAAGTCGACGGGCAAAAGGGCGAGGGAAAGAACCCCGCAGGCAACAAGGTGAAATGCGGAATCGTGCGCGTGGCCGCTCAGTCTGCCCCTCAGTAAGCCTGTCCCGCCTGTAGTGGCAGCCTGACCTGAAAACAGGTACTGCCCGGCTTTGACTGAACGGTTACGTAACCACGGTGCATGCGAACGATCCGGTTCACTGCGTCCAGCCCCAGCCCCAGTCCGCTCCCCGGAGCCTTGGTAGTAAAGAAGGGCTCGAAGATGCGCGCCTGCAACTCGGGCGGAATACCCGGACCATTATCCCAGACCTCGACCAGCAGCATATCGCCGGCGGTACGGACCAGAAGCTTGATCTCACCTTCATCCTGAACCGCATCCAAAGCGTTTTCAATCAATGCCGTCCAGACCTGGTTCAACTCCCGGCCATAAGCGCTCACGAAAGGCAGGTTGGGTTCGTAATCTCGAACCACTTCCACTTTGCCCAGGCGCGAGCCAACCATGGCCAGCGTGTTTTCCAGGCTCTGGGGAACGTCGACCTCCTGAATGGGCATCTGGTCCATATAGGAGTAATCCTTGATGGCGCGGATCAAGTCGAAGATGCGCGCGGTGGAGTCGAGCATGGCCTCGGCGATCCTCTCCGTGCGCAGGGACGAGGTAAACTGCGACAGCACCACGGCGACGGCGCCCGGGTCCAGATAGCTGGTGAGCGATTCCAGTTGGTCGGGTACCACTCCAAACTCGGCCAGCTCAGGAGCGATATGCCATGACTCTTGTATGTCATGCCGGTGAAGCCACTGGACAATCTCATCTTCGCGGCGGGTTTGCTCCGTTTCAGCTGGTGTTCCCAGCCGCTTGGCCTCGGCGCGAACCTGGTCTTCCCAAGCCCGGACCTTTTCGGTTTCCTCGGCGTTCAGGCACAGCCGTCCTAAATTGAACCGCTCGTGTCCATAGACGCGCAATTCCTCCAGAACCCCGGCGGCAGAGCGCTGCGCTGCCGAAGCAGGATTGTTCAGTTCATGAGCCAGATTTCCCGCCAGTTTACCCAGCGCATTCAGCTTTTCGGACTGCTGCTCCATGCGCGTGATTTCGCGCACCCGATCCAGAAGAATGCCTACCACGCGTTCGGTAAGCGAGGGAATGGCCTTGAGCATCTCTGGAAAGAGAGATTTGTCGAACTCCAGCATCCAGGTTGAGGCGGAGGTATAACCCAGCCCGCCATAGGCCTTCATGCGGGAGAAGGGAAGCAGGCCGGTGACGTGTCCGGAGCGGCCAATAAACAAAGCAGCGGGACCCCCATGCTCGCGGCGCACATAGATCTCGCCTTTTAGCAGGATGGTCATCTTCCGAGCGGGATCGCCTTCGCGGAAGATGACGGCGCCCGATTCGGCAAAAACTTCGGTACCGTGGGTCGCCAGCCACTCATACTCCGCCTGCTCCAGATCGTGGAGCGGGCTCACTTTCTTAAGCGCCTCCACCAGCTCGGGAACTCGTGCCGGATCGTGGGGAGCACGGTAGGGTGCCGGAGCGGTGGTGAAACCAGGGACAGTCGCTTGGGTCGTCATGGCACCTCACGGTGTTACTTTGATGTTAGCCGATGCGGCGAGGTTCCGCCGGTGATGCGCCGAGGAGAAGCTATTCCTCGCCTTGAGGTTCCTGATGCATCTCGCTCTTGCGCATGGGCATAGAGTCAATCAGCCGCTCCAGCTGATCCACTGATACTGGAGTTCGGCTGTTCAGCTTCTCTCCTCCGTCCTTACCGATCAGGATTACCAGGAAATCATCCGGTTCGACTTTGAAGCGGTGACGCATGGCCGCCAGCTCATCTTCGCTGAGCCTGGCTGTGGGAACCCTCGAGCCCGGGATGGGTTGATTGTGCCCTTCGGGGACTATGGGAACATACAGCACACTGCGGCTCCTGAGCTCGATTGCCTGGGTCTTGAGCTGATTGAACTGTTCCACCAGCTGCGGGTTGTCCAAGGCGGGAGCGAAGACCAGCAGCGGCCGGTAGCAGTTGCGCATTGCCCGCAAGGTGTTCGGCCGCGGAGGGCATCCATCGCTGGGCTGCTGGCTCCGGTCTTGCCCACTCATCGCAGCAAACGAAATGCTCGAGAGCAGGGCAAATACCGAAAAGCGCAAAGCCGGCCGAAGGTGCATGCAGAGTAGACTCGAAAAAAGCCGCAAGAGGTGCGTTAAAAACTCCAGAGAGTCCCATTTCCAAACAAGTCCCGCAGGGACTCTCTCTGGACGAACGGCACGGCTTAGCCGAGGGAACCGGCCACCCCTCTAGGCGCCTACCGGCTCAGCCAGACGGGGTGCCGCGCCGGGGCTGTCTACCGTCACTGTGACGGGATCCAGGAAGGGCATAGCCGCCCGCAATTTGCTGCCCACCTCCTCGATGGGGTGCGCCGCTTCCTTGCTGCGCATCTGGTCAAACTGCTTACGCCCGGTTTCATTCTCCCGGATCCAATTGGTGGCAAAGGTGCCGTCCTGAATCTCCGCCAATATCTTCTTCATTTCTGCGCGTGTCGCGTCGGTAACCAGACGTGGCCCGGCGGTGTAGTCGCCGTACTCGGCCGTGTCGGAAATGGAGTAGCGCATGTAAGCCAGGCCGCCGCGATACATAAGGTCGACGATCAGTTTTAGCTCGTGCAGGCACTCGAAGTACGCCACCTCGGGTTGGTACCCCGCGTTCACCAGGGTTTCAAAGCCGGCTTTCACCAACGCGCTGACCCCTCCGCACAATACCGTCTGCTCGCCAAAAAGGTCGGTTTCGGTCTCTTCCGTAAAGGTGGTTTCGATCACCCCGGCGCGCGTGCTGCCGATCGCCTTGGCATAAGAGAGCGCCAGGGCGTGGGCGTGGCCGGAAGCGTCCTGCTGCACTGCGATCAGGGCCGGAACCCCGCCGCCTTCGGTAAACACCTCGCGCACCCGGTGTCCAGGGGCCTTGGGCGCAACCATGCTGACGTCGATCTCCGGCGTAGGAACGATGGTGCCATAACGAATGTTGAAGCCGTGCGCGAACATCAGCGTCTTCCCCTTACCCATGTGAGGAGCAATGTGTTCGTGGTAGATCGCTGCCTGGGAAGTATCCGGGGCCAGGATCATGATGACGTCGGCCCACTTGGCGGCATCTGCTACGGAAAGCACTTCCAGGCCCGCACTCTTGGCTTTCCTGATAGACCGGCTGGTAGCCGGCAGACCGACGCGCACATCCACGCCAGAGTCTTTGAGATTAAGCGAGTGGGCATGGCCCTGGGATCCATAGCCAACGATGGCTACCTTTTTGCCCTGGATCAGCGAGAGATCGGCATCCTGGTCGTGATAAGTCTTGGTCATTCACTTTTCCTTTGTGTACATCGTGTTTAAATTTTTTCCTGGGGGAGATCGCTATCTATCTCCTCCTCGGGCAGCGCTTCACCGGTTGGCGGAGGAAGCGGGCCGTTTTGGGACTCAACGTCGCCCAGGGCCTCCAGCACGCGGCTGGTATGGTGACCGCGGCGCATCACCATGCGGCCGGTGCGCGAAATCTCCAGCACCCGGTCTTCATTCTCGTTCAGGACCTGGAGCAGGCCTTCGATTTTGCTCTCGCTGCCGGTAATTTCAATCATCAGCGATCCGGGCGCGAGATCGACCACCCGGGCGCGGAAGACGCTCACCAGTTCAAAGATATGGGAACGCGTCTTGGGCGTAGTGGCAACCTTGATCAATGCCAGCTCGCGGCTCACTGAGGAGAAACGGCCAACGTCATCCACCTGGACCACATTTTCCAGTTTGTATAGCGAGGCCATGATGCGATGGCCGGCAGCCGGCGGAGCATCGCAAACCAGGGTCATGCGCGAGATGTTCGGACGCTCCGAACCACCCACGGTGACGGAGGAGATATTGATGTTCAGCCGGCGGAACAACGATGCTACGCGGGTCAGCACACCCGGCTTATCTTCCACGTAGGCGACGAATGTATGCTGCATGCAAACCTTTCTGTCTAGGCGTCCGACGCGGTTTCGACCAGCGGATTCGCCGACGGCCGGCGGATCATCTCGTGCAGCGCAGCTCCGGGCACGATCATGGGGTAGACCGTATCTTCCTGCTCCACCAGGAAATTGATCAGGAAGGGACCCTTATGACTGCGTGCGGCTTCGACGGCGCTCATCACCTCGGAGCGTGACGTCACCGCCGCGGCGCGGATGCCAAAGGCCTCGGCCAGCTTGACGAAATCCGGGGAAAAAATTGGCGAGCACTCATAGTTCTTCTCGTAGAACGTCTCCTGCCACTGCCGGATCATGCCCAGGTAACCGTTGTTGATGATGGCGATATTAATATCCAACTTCTCCTGCACGATGGTGGCTAGTTCGGGGCAGGTCATCTGGAAACCGCCGTCGCCGGCAATCGCCCAGACTTCCTTACCCGGGCAGGCGATCTTGGCGCCGATAGCTGCCGGCAGCGCAAAGCCCATGGTGCCCAGGCCACCGGACGTGATCAGCGAGCGCGGTTCCTCGTGCTTATAGTATTGCGCTTCCCACATCTGGTGCTGGCCCACGTCGGTCGTGATCACGGCGTCCCCGGAGGTTGCGTGCCAGAGATCGTTGATCACGTGCGCAGCATAGAGGTGGCCATTGTCGGGCAGGTTCTTGATGTCGCGGACAGCCGCATCCCCTTTCATGCGGTCGATGGCATTGAGCCATGCCGCTCCATCGCGGGTAGGGATCCGGGGTAGAAGCTGATCCAGCACTGCGGCCAGATCGCCAATTAACGAAACCTGCACGGGGACGTTTTTGTTGATTTCCGAGGGATCGATGTCGATATGGATCTTCTTGGCCTTCTGAGCGTAGGTTGCCAGCGAGCCTGTGACCCGATCGTCAAAACGCATCCCGCAGGCAATCAGCAGATCTGCTTCCTGGATGGAGTGGTTGACCCACGACTCACCATGCATGCCCATCATGCCCAGGTTCAATTCATGGGAGGCGGGAAAGCTGCCCAGGCCAAGCAGGGTACAGGCTACGGGAATCTGCGCCCGCTCCGCCAGCGCGCGCACCTGGCGCATCGCCCCTGACTGGATAATGCCGTGCCCGGCAAGGATCAATGGCCGCTTCGCTGCGAGGATCAACTCCGCAGCCTCTGCCAGGCTGGGCTCGGAAACACTGAGCATGGGGTGGCTCCCGATTTTCACCGACGCCGCTGCCGCGAAATCGAATTCTGCCGTTGCCTGTTGCGCATCCTTGGTGATGTCGACCAGGACCGGTCCGGGGCGCCCCGACTTGGCAACGCGGAAAGCATCGCGCAGCACAGGCGCCACGTCTTCGGCGCGGGTCACGACATAATTGTGCTTGGTCACCGGGAGCGTGATGCCGGTGATGTCCACTTCCTGAAAAGCGTCCGTGCCCAGTACTTTGCTCCCTACCTGGCCGGTGATGCAGACGAGCGGAATCGAGTCCAGCATCGCGGTAGCAATGCCGGTGACCATGTTGGTGGCGCCCGGGCCAGAGGTGGCAATGGCCACTCCTACCCGGCCCGAGGCTCGTGCGTAGCCGTCGGCCATGTGCACCGCGCTCTGCTCATGGCGCACCAGGATGTGGCGGATAGGAAATTTGCGCAGCGCATCGTACGCGGGCAAAATTGCTCCGCCAGGATAGCCAAAAACCTCGCGCACGCCTTCCCCTTCGAGCGTTGCCCAGATAATCTCCGCGCCCGTGAGCCGGGTATTTTCCTGCATGGTCATAAAACTCCTTGGTTTGGCCGCGGCGCGAACCAGAATTCCCGATCGTGGCGTTGTTCAAATTTCTCCAGGGCTCCGCCATGTTTGAGCGATAACCCGATGTCGTCCAGGCCGAGCAGCAGGCACTCGCGGCGGAAGGGGTCGATGGAGAAGGGAAGCGACAGGCCATGGTCATCGTGCAGCATCTGGTCTTCCAGTGAAACCGAAAGCTGGTAGCGATGGATGGACGCGGCGCGCTGCATCAGTGTCTGCACATGTTCCTCAGGCAACGTGATGAGCAAGATGCCGTTCTTGCCCGCGTTGGAATGAAAAATATCGGCGAAGGAAGGCGCGATCACGCAGCGAAAGCCGTAGTCGGAAAGTGCCCAGGCTGCGTGCTCGCGCGAGGATCCACAGCCGAAGTTCTTGCCGGCGACCAGGATTTCCGCGTCCTTGTAATGCGGATGATTCAAGATGAAATCCGGGTGCGGCGCGCCCGCGTCCGGTCCTTCCTGAATGCGCCGCCAATCGTAGAACAGGAAGTCTTCATAACCGGTCCGTTCGATCCGCTTGAGGAACTGTTTGGGAATGATCTGGTCGGTGTCGATGTTCTCACGATCCAGATGCGCGACCACACCCTTATGTCTACGGAATGGCTTCATCGGACTGACTCCACTTCACCCACCGGAACGGAATGGAACTGCCACTTGCGAACATCGGTGAAGTGGCCGGTGACAGCCGCCGCCGCGGCCATCATGGGGCTTACCAGGTGGGTGCGCCCACCCCGGCCCTGGCGGCCTTCGAAGTTGCGGTTGCTGGTTGAGGCACAGCGCTCGCCGGGAGCCAGAATATCGGGATTCATACCCAGGCACATGGAACACCCCGGCTCGCGCCACTCAAAACCAGCGGAGCGGAAGACCTCGTCCAGACCCTCTTTTTCGGCTTGTTTCTTCACCTGCTGCGAGCCGGGAACGACCATGGCGCGCACCTGCGGATGAACGTGATATCCACTGACTACCTTGGCCGCGGAACGCAAATCCTCGATGCGGGCGTTGGTGCAGGAACCGATGAAGACGCGATCGATGGCCAGCTCTTCAATGGCCTTGCCTGGCTCGAGGGCCATATACTCAAGCGCCCGTTCCCAGGCGCGGCGTTCCGCCGGCGAGCGGCTGGAGGCCGGATCAGGCACACGATCGGTTACCGGCACCACCATTCCAGGGTTGGTGCCCCAGGTGACGAAAGGCGCCAGGTCTTCCGCGTGTAACACTAGTTCCCGATCGTAGCGGGCGCCGGGATCGGTAGCCAGCGCCTGCCATTCGGCCACGGCGCGATCCCAATCCGCGCCGGTGGGACTGAATCGCCGACCCTTGAGGTAGCGGAAGGTGGTCTCGTCGGGAGCAATCATGCCCGCGCGAGCACCAGCCTCGATGCTCATGTTGCACAGGGTCATCCGCCCTTCCATAGAGAGCGCGCGAATGGCCGGACCGGCATACTCGAGCACAAAGCCGCTGGCGCCGTCCGTTCCTATGTGGCCGATGATGCCCAGTGCGATATCTTTCGCGGTCACTGCGGGTCCCAGCTCGCCTTCGAGCGTAATGCGGAAGGTTTTGGGCCGCGATTGCGGCAGGCACTGGGTGGCCAAAACGTGTTCCACCTCCGAGGTCCCAATGCCGAAAGCCAGGGCGCCGAAGGCGCCATGGGTGCTGGTGTGGCTATCGCCGCAGACGATGGTCATGCCCGGCTTGGTAACGCCCAGCTCCGGACCGATGACATGCACGATCCCTTGTTCGGCTGACTCTACATCGTAGAGCGGGATCCCGAACTCGGCGCAGTTTGCGCGCAAGGCGTTAATCTGCTTGGCGGCGATCGCATCTTCAATGATCAGCCGGTTCGCTGTGGTAGGCACGTTGTGGTCCACGGTAGCCACTGCCCGGTCCGGGCGCCGTACGGTTCGTCCCGCCAGGCGAAGCCCTTCAAACGCCTGTGGTGAAGTGACCTCATGCAGCAGGTGCAGATCTACATAAAGCAGTGCCGGCTCACCTTCGGGCGCCACGACTACATGCGAATCCCAAACCTTCTCAAACAGCGTTCTCGCACCTTGCGACATAATGTTTTCCCTTAAAACTCGCTCCCGATGTCGTTCAAACTTTCCTACCAACAGTTGGTTCTAATCTGTCCCACAAACAGATCGACGGGTGCCCCATATCTCGCTCGTTTTTCGCGAGATGTGGGATGCCACAGCGCTAAACCCGAAGCCTTTCGGATTCAACCGGCAAAGAGGTCGAGGTTCGTGGTATCCCACATCTCGCGAAAAACGAGCGAGATATGGGGCACCCAAGGTTGTTGGCAGGGACAGAGTTAGACAGCATGCAGTGCCTGCCGGCGGTCGATGATCTCATTCAGCGTCTGGTGTACCAGCCGGCCCATCTCCTGGGTGGATACATGCTGCCCGGGCTGCTCTGCGCGCACTAAATCGGCGGTCCTGTACCCCTGCTCCAGAACCTTACGCACGGACAGTTCTACCGCCTGGGCATCCTGTTCCAGATTGGCCGAATGGCGCAGCAACATGGCCGCGGTAAGGATGGCGCCGAGCGGATTGGCAATCCCCTTACCGGCTATGTCGGGCGCCGAACCGTGCACTGGCTCGTAGAGATTGACGGAGCCACCAATGGTGGCCGACGGCAGCATGCCCAGCGATCCGGTAATCACCGCGGCTTCATCACTAAGAATGTCTCCAAACAGATTTTCGGTGAGCACCACGTCGAAGTTGCGTGGGGTGTTCATCAAGTGCATGGCGCACGCATCCACGTAATGATGCTCCAGCGCGATGCCCGGGTACTGCTGGGCGATCTCAATCACCGTGGCGCGCCAGAGCTGTGATACTTCCAACACATTTGCCTTGTCGACCGAGGTCAGTTTCTTGCGCCGCTGCCCAGCCAGTTGAAAGGCCACATGAGCCACCCTGGCGACCTCGTCGCGGGTATAGCGCATGGTGTTCCATGCCGCGCCCTTCTCCCGGTCCCAGGCTCGTGGTTCTCCAAAATACAACCCGCCCAGCAGCTCGCGGACGAACAGAATGTCAGCCCCGTCAGTCACTTCCGGGCGTAGCGGCGAATTGCTGGACAAAGCGGGGTACGCAAAGGAGGGGCGCAGGTTGGCGAAACCTCCCAGTGCCTGGCGAAGCTGCAACAGTCCTGCTTCGGGCCGCCGATCCGGGGGCAGCCCATTGAATTCGTTTCCGCCCACCGCTCCCAGCAGCACCGCGTCGCTTTCCAGGGCCGCATCGAGCGTCGTTCCTGGTAATGGAGTGCCCGTTTGGCGAATGGCATGTCCGCCGATCGGCATCTCCGTGAACTGGAAGTCGTAGCCACCGAACTCCGCCACCGAAACCAGAATGCGCACCGCTTCGCGGGTGACTTCCGGGCCGATCCCGTCTCCGGCGACGACCAGAACTTTCAACTTCATAGGTCACTAACCTCCTGTAGTCAACTCCGCTTCGGGCCGATGGTGCGCCGGGAGCAGGGAGATAAGGTCCTGGTCAAAGATCGCTTTTCTGCGATCGGCGAGCTCGTTAAAGCGGTGATAGACCACGTCCAGATCGGCGGCATCGAGGGCAAACCCGAGCTCCTTGAGGCGGTGTGCTAATGCGCGCCGGCCCGAGTGCTTGCCCAGCACCATGCGGTTGGTGGGCACACCCACCGAAGCAGGGGTCATGATCTCGTACGTCAACGGGTGGGCAAGCACGCCATGCTGATGGATGCCTGCCTCGTGAGCGAAGGCATTGCTACCCACCACTGCCTTGTTCGGCGCCGGGGTAAAGCTGATCAACTCCGAGAGCACCTGGCTGGTAGGGTAGAGCTGCTCCAGCCTTAGGCCATGGACGCAGGGGAACTTATCCGGGCGGACCAGCATGGCGGCCGCCACTTCTTCCAGCGCCGCATTTCCAGCCCGTTCGCCGATGCCGTTGATGGTGCACTCGATCTGCCGCACGCCCGCCTCCACTGCGGCCAGGCTGTTGGCCACCGCCATCCCCAGATCGTCGTGGCAATGAGAGGAAAGCGTGATCCCCGCCACCTGCGGAACTCGCTTCCGCAGCATGTGGAACATGGCGCCATACTCGTTGGGAACGCAGTAGCCAACGGTGTCCGGCAGATTGATCGTGGTCGCCCCAGCCTCAATGGCCACGGCGACGACGCTGCACAGGAAATCCGGGTCTGACCGGGTTGCGTCTTCGGGAGAGAACTCCACATCGTCCACATAAGTGCGCGCCAGGCGAACTGCGGCGCCAGCTTGCTCCAGAGCCTCCGCCCGCGAGATTTTTAATTTGTGCTCCAGGTGGATGTCGGAGCTGGCCAGGAATACATGGATGCGCGCACGGTCTGCCGCTTCCAGCGATCGCGCCGCTGCCTGAATGTCTTCTTTGCGGGTTCGGGCCAGAGAGGCGATGCGTGGCCCCCGCACCTCGCGGCAGATGCTGGCGATGGCGGCAAAGTCACCGGGAGACGCGATCGCGAAGCCAGCCTCTACAATATCGACGCCGAGAGCTTCGAGAGCATGGGCCATGCGCAGCTTTTCCGGGGTCGTCATACTGCAGCCCGGAGACTGCTCGCCGTCGCGCAGCGTGGTATCGAAAAAGAACACTCGATCCTGATTCATCGAGGCGCCACCCTTCACACTCTACTGGTCTTATTCTCGCGGATTCCGCATCATAGATCAAATTTATAATTCTTCTAAAAAGCATAAAATATACTTATATTATTGCAACGCGCTCTGGAGACAGGCGACTGAAAGTTATGGATATTCATCAACTGGAGACATTTCTCGCGGTCGCGGAAGAGAAGGGATTCTCGCGCGCCGCCAAGCGGCTGCGTCGCACCCAGCCGGCGATCAGCCAGGTCGTTCGCAAACTCGAGGCCGATCTGGGCGAGGTGCTCTTTGAACGCAGCGCCAGAGACGGAACCCTCACCGCTGCCGGTGAAGTGCTACGCGAATATGCACGGAGAATGTTGGCACTAAGGGCTGAGGCCGCAAGCGCGATGGAGGAGCTAAAGTCGCTGGATCGTGGCCGCCTGTTGATCGCAGCCAATGAGTACACCTGTCTCTACCTGCTTCCGATTCTGGATCGTTTTCGCCGGCTGTGCCCGCAGATTGGGGTGAGCATTCAGCGCTCCCTTGCCAGCAGGATCCCTGACGATGTGCTCGAGCGAACGGTGGAGATTGGTATCCTCTCCTTCCGTCCTGAAGGAGATCTTTTTAGGTCGATCGCCGTTTACACCGATGAGCTGGCATTTGTGGTGAACCCGGATCATCCTTTGGCGAGGGAGAAGGGAATTACCATCGAAGACCTGGGCGCGGAGAGTTTTATTGCCCACAATGTGCCCTCCCCTTTGCGCCGGCAGGTGGTTGCGGCCTTCGAGAAGCACAAGACGCCGCTCAATATGGGCATGGAGCTACCCAGTCTGGAGGCGGTCAAACGGTTTGTTGCTATGGGCAATGGGGTAGCCCTGGTGCCCCGATTGACGGTGGATCGCGAGCTTTTGAACGGAGAATTGGTCCAGGTGCCGGTGGAAGCTTTGCGTTTTGAACGGCATCTTCGCCTGGTGCATCGTAAGCGTGCGAACCTGTCCCATGCGGCGACTGCGTTTCTAAAGGTTGTCCGCTCGTTATCGTTGGAGCGCGGCTCCCCTTATGAGTTTCGCGTGGAACGCACCTGATAGGTACAATTGCGGGAGTGGATCACGGATTCCGGTTGCGCGCAGGCGAGAGGTTCAGGAACGAATGAAGAAAACGCTGTTGTTATTTCTGCTACTGCCTTTTCTGGCGGTGGCGAGTCAGGCCCAGGAAAGCCGTCAGGATATAAGTTTGAGCGTGACCGGCATTTTTCCCCCCTTTATCACCGGCAACGCCGTGCAACAGACCGGGACCAATGGATTGGGCGGCCTTGTAAGCTACCGGTACATGCTGACTCCGAGGAGCGGACTGGAACTCAATTATCAGTACGCGCAGAACGCGCAAAAGTATTACACCAGCTTCAACAACGTGAGAGTGCACGACCGGATGCAGGAGTTTTCCGGGGCCTACGTGCTGAATCAGACTTTCAAAAGCTGGAATCCTTTCCTCGAGGCGGGTCCCGCGGCCTTCATTTTCTCACCCCTCGACGACGCCAGTACGACCCAGCTCGACGTGAAGCAGCAGACGATCCTGGGAGCGATGTACGGCGGTGGCGTTGCGTATGAGCTTAGCCCCAGCTTTGATATCCGGGTTGAGTACCGCGGGCTGCTCATGAAGACTCCGAATTTCGGTCTGGAACCGCAGAAAACCGGCCGTTTTTACAACGTCTACAACCCGGTAGTCGGCATCGCCTACCACTTCTAACAGGCTGCGGAAAAAGTTGCTCTCGGGTAGGTCCGGGCTTTTAAGCCCATGCGGGCTGCTTTCTACTGCAACAGCGCTCTATTCTGGAATCTGTTGAGAGGTTCGAAGGGCCTTGGGCACTGGAACAAAGCAGTTCTGGCAGGGACGGAACAACCTGTAGCCCGGCACGTTAGTGCCGGGTTGGATTAGGTTCATGAGGCGAGTCCCGCAGGGACAGCACAAAGCCCAGCCCGTAGTGAGCAACCACATCCACTTGCAACAGCGACCTTTTCCCCCAGCCTGTTTAGCCGGACCTACCCGACAACCCTTTAGAAAATGCGGTACGCAATCCCGCTGCTGAACCCATCCGGGGACAGAGAACTGTTCTGGAAATTAAACCAGTGCTGGTATTCATAGTCGATCGCCCTGATCGTGAAGCGATGGAGATGAATATCCAGGCCCCCTCCGGGCGCGATCAAAAAATATCCGCCGTGCCCGTAACTGAAGGGAAAGTTGAACTGGCCATTCCCAATCAGCAATTTCCCATACGGTTCATAACGGCGGAAGCGCCACCGGTACCTGAGGCCGGCGGTGTAATTATCTTCGTGCACGTCGTAAGTCTGATTGAAGCGGAGAAACCGTATCTCCCCTTCCGCTCCAAGATGCCCCCGCAGGTTGAAATCTAAGAACCCGCCGATGCCAAGCAGATGGTTAGGTCCGTAATCGGGGCTGTATGCGGAAAAGAAGCCGCCGGCGACCAGGTGGGCGCCACCCTCCCCGGCAGCAACGACTTGTGAATGTAAGGGAGCACTCGACGACAGGGAGAGCAGGAGGGGGAGGAGGCTTGCGAGCAAATACCTTTTGATCATGCGCACCACGCAAATGGTTTCCCCAGTGAACGGCAAGAGGCGGGGCAGATTAAGTCTACCCCGCCTCTGTGCTACGTTACGTTGAAGATATCCCGTTGGTAACCCTCTACCAACGACCTACTGTGGGCTCGGTTGAGTTGCGGACGCCTGGGCCGGAGCCGCGCTCTGCTGCGTATCGACCGCTGGAGCCGTGGTGTCGGTTGCTGCTCCAGCCGCCGGCGTGGGAGCTGCCGCGACCGGTGGCGTGTAGCGAACTAAGCGGAAGAAGACCGGAGTCACCTCGAAGGGCATCTTATCCCGCGCGTTCATGATGGGGGGTACCCGGGCGTTCAAGCGAATAACCCTGTCATCCCAGGCATCGATCTTCAAATTGCTGCCCAGGGGCAGGGCTGCAATCTGATCCAGCTTGTTAATATCCAGCTTCGGCGCTTTGGGTATCAGGGCGTTGAGCCATGGTTCCCCGGTGGGGCGCAGCAACGAATCGCCTAGTCTCGGCGTGTTGAGCGCCGTGAGCTGTTTTGAACGGGCATCCAACTGAGCCAGGAACAGGCCGGGCTGAGCTAGCTGCGGAGCATAAACCGAGTGGGCCAACAGGTCGACGGCCTTCTTGGCAGCCAGCTCGTTGTCAGGATCCGAGTGAGACATGTGGATGCGTTCAAAGGTCGCCTCGTCAGGGAAGAGAAGGCGGTCGTTGAAAGCGTACCGGGTGTCGATGTGGTGGCCGAGAACAATGTGAGCCAGCTGGAAGGAAAGTACCGCGCCCAGATCAGCTTCAGTAGGCAGCACGTCGATCAGGCCCTTGCTCAGGATGATGGTGTTACCGACCGCCAGCGATTCCAGGGGGGCGGTGAGCAGCACACGGCAGTGAATCGCATCGCTAATCTGAATGTTGTTGCCGATGACGATGTTGGTGGCAATCTGCTCCAGGATCTTGTCGAAGTCGCTGGGCGGCGCCAGCAGGCCGGCCTGCACCAGGCGATCAAGGACATTCTCCTCGGCCTGTGAGATCCATTCCCGTTGGGCAGCCAGTGGGCTGAGGTCCTGGTTCTGATCGCTCTGGTCCTGGACGTCGTCGATCTTAATCGACTCGTTGTCAGACTCATGAGTGGGCAGCTTCAGGCTATAGCCCCAGATGTAGGTCTGGGCCTTGAACGAGACCGGGTGCTCTGAGCTCTTCTGCGTCTCTTCTACATAGACACCGACGGGCAGCCACAGGCCAGGCTGGAGATTTTCGCGCCAGCTATCGAAGTGAAAGTAGCTGGAGCTGTCGTCGTCCTGGTTGCCACCCGTATAGGTGCCGTTGAAGCGGACGATGTTTCCGCCCTGATCTTCAACCCAGATGCGACCGGTAAAGCGTCCGCTGCCGGTGCCCGGTTTGGGATGAACGTCGAATACCAGCGTGCGCACCGCGCCCAGGAAGTCGCGGCGGACATAGCTGAAGTCATAGTGCTGCTGGTCGAAGGAGATCGGGTCCAGGAACATCATCTCCATAAAGCCGGCGGAGATGTACTGCATCTTGAACGCCTTGGTCAGACCCGACACATACTTCATCGAACCCTTGAACAGGCCTTTGCTGTTGCCTTGACTCAGAGTAGGACGTGTCGCTGATCGACTTGCCGAAGTCGACCCGGCCCAGAAGATACTGGTCCGATTCCGGCACTGCGTACAGAACCTGGTCCGGCCGCATATTTTGGATATAGGTCTGCACCAGCGGAGAATGCTTCTGAATCTGCTTGATGGTGACCTTTTCGGCCGCAATCGCTTTCTGCACCAGCGCACTCTGTTCCGGCGACAGCGCCATTGGGGGCTGATACTTGGTTTTGGCCTGTGCTACGGACGCGGTCAGCGTCAGCAGCAGACTGGTAATCCAAACTCGACGCAGGGTCATTTCCTGGCTCCTGTAACCTTTCAACGATTGGTAACTTTCGCGAATTTCATCGTGCTGAAATCCGTAGAACCTGGGCAACCACCTGGCTAAGCCAGCTGGAAGGTCACGTGAATCAGAGTCGTGTGATCTACCGGATGCCCATCTTTGATCGCGGGCTTGAACCGGATTTGCTCGGCAACACGCTTTGCCTGCTCATCCAGACCATGCCCTAGCCCGTTCACTACACGCAATACCTCTACCTGGCCAGTGGCCAGGAAGCGCACCTGTAAAGTTACCTCTCCTTGGATTCTCAATTGAGCCGCTTCCGGGGTGTACTCCGGATGTGGCTCCGAGATCACGACCGGAGGAACGAAGGCAGGTTCCGTGGTCTTGATGGCCACCTGGGTGGGTGAGGGACCTGCGGTGTTAAACGCGCCCGTCGCCACTGTCCCGGTGCCTCCCGGTTTGCCTGTGCCGCCGACCACGCCATTGGCAAAGCCGGCCGAAGCCACCTTCCCCATGTCGTGTCCGCCGGGAACGCCGTTAGCTACGCCGGCACCGAAGGAAGTGCCGGAAACCGCGCCTTTACGCGCAGCGCCCGCGCCGGTGGCCGCCCCGGGGGCACCGCTGAAGGAACCGACCGCAACCAACGCCGATTTGGTAGAGTTCGGGTTGGTCTTGGCTCCAATCGGATCACCGAAACCGCCTGCTTTCACGTCTGGCTTCACTTGGTTGTTGGCCGTCTCCGTAGGTTTCGCGCTGGCAAACAGGCCGACCTTAGGTTGCGGCGGAGGTGCTACCGCCTTCGGCGGCGCCGGAGGCAGCTTGGGCTGATCCGGCTGGTCCAGCTTTACCGGTTTGGGAATCTCCGGTGGCGGCTGGATCTTCGGTACCACAATCTTGGGCGGTGTAAGCTTGACCACCTCAGGTTGCGGCGGCGCAAACACCTTCACTTTGGGCACGATGATCTTTGGCGGTGGCGGCACTTCCTGAGGAAAGATCAGGGTCTCATTATACTTTTGCTTCTCAACTTTATGGATCGCCGCAGTCAGCAGAATCAGCAGAGACATAATGATGATGTTGGTCACCATGCTGATCCCAAAGGAGCCCCAACGGCCTTCCGGTTCGGGGAGGAGTCCGAAGTTATCGCGATTCAGAAGATCTTTCGGCATAATTAATGTTCCCTAATTCTCTCTAGTCGTAAGGTGATGTGCGAGCCACCGGGGTAATTACAAGCAGCGAAAAAACTCGTACATTCAAACAGACGCACGCCCGAGATCCATGCTTCAAAACTCCCGAGCTCCTGCCGAGAAACCTGCAGCCATTATCGACTTCCGCGCCGTGCATAATCTCGGTACCAAAGTACTTGCGGATAAGCTCACGATAGACGAGATTTCACGCGGATGCAGTAACCCAAAGGTGGAGCGGTTGGGAACAGAAGTGTATGGATAAGGCATGAGGAGAACCATAGCTTTTACATCCCGGCCTCGGGGGCAGTCCCAAAGCTCGCAAGGGCCCTTTTCGGGGGCGCCCTGTTGATGCTCCTCAGCGTCGCCCATAACCACCCACCATGTGACTCGCAGCGAATACTTTTCGTTGCTTGGTCGCGCGGCCATTTCGGCTCTGCAATAAGAGTACAAGAAGGAAGTGAGAAGGCGTGAAGATTCTAGTAACGGGTGGAGCAGGCTATATCGGCGGAACCGTGACCCAGCTCCTGCTGGACCGCGGACACACGGTCGTGGTGTACGACAACCTGTGCCATGCGCGGCCTTCCATGGTCCCCTCGGGGGCCACCTTTGTTGAGGGCGATGTAGCTGACAGCAAAAGGCTTGGGGAGCTATTTGCCGACGGTTCCTTTGCCGGGGTGATGCACTTTGCCGCGCTCATCGAAGCCGGGGAAAGCATGCGCCAGCCGGAAGTTTACTTTCGTAACAACACGGCGGCGACCCTGGGCTTGCTGGAAGCAATGATAAGGAATAATTTACGCAGGTTTGTCTTTTCTTCCACTGCGGCCGTGTACGGAGAGCCGGTGAGCACGCCGATCGCGGAGGATGCGGCCCTGGTTCCCACCAATGCCTACGGAGAATCGAAGCTGCTGGTCGAGCAAATGCTTTCCTGGATCCACCGTATCCATGGACTCCGTTATGCCAGCCTGCGCTACTTCAACGTCGCGGGTGCGATTCCAGGCCGTGGAGAAGCGCATGAGCCGGAGTCTCACCTGATTCCGCTCATTCTCGATGTGGCTCTCGGGCGCCGCAACAACATCAAGATTTTCGGCCAGGACTATCCCACGCAGGACGGCACCGCGGTCCGCGACTACATTCACGTGCAGGATCTGGCGGAGGCACATCTGCTGGCGTTCCATGCGCTCGACGGGCGCGACCGCATGATTTACAACCTGGGGAACGGTCACGGCTTCACAGTTCGGGAAGTGGTGGAGTCCGCCCGCCGGGTAACCGGGCAACCGATTCCGGTCGATGAGGTGCCCCGCCGCCCAGGAGATCCTGCGGTTTTGATTGCCAGCTCGGCAAAAATCGAAACCGAACTCGGTTGGAAGCCGAAGTACACCAGGCTCGACGATATCGTGCGCAGCGCCTGGGAGTGGCATCAGCAGCGCTACAAGGAATAGCCGAATATCTCGTAACAGTTATTGAGCAAGATGGAGAAGCGATGGAAACCAGCACGACAGACCCAAATTTGAGTTCGATCCTGCACGAGAACAGAGTCTTTCCCCCTCCCGCCGAGTTTGCCGCGCAGGCCCACGTGAAGAGTCTGGAAGAATATGAGGACCTGTATCGCCGTTCCATCCAGGATCCCGAAAGCTTCTGGGCCGGGATCGCAAGCGAACTGCACTGGTTTACCCCGTGGACCAAGGTGCTTGACTGGCAGGCGCCATCGGCCAGGTGGTTCGTGGGCGGCAAAACCAATCTGTGCTACAACTGCGTCGATCGTCACGCCTTAGGCGACAGAAAGAACAAAACCGCTATTTTGTGGGAAGGCGAGCCCGGCGAAACGCGCCGGTTGACCTACGGCGAGCTGTATCTCGAGGTGCAGAAATTCGCCAATGTACTCAAGGGCCTGGGGGTCCGCAAGGGCGACCGGGTCGCGGTTTACATGGGCATGACCCCGGAGTTGGCCATTGCGCTGCTGGCGTGCGCGCGCATTGGCGCGGTGCATTCCGTCATCTTCGGAGGATTCGCGGCCAATGCCCTGGTGGATCGTATCAACGACGCATCCTGCGTTGTTGTGGTCACCCAGGATGGATCCTACCGCCGGGGGCAAGAGGTGCGCCTGAAGGCGATTGTCGACGAGGCCCTGAACAACTGCCCCACGGTCAAGCAGGTTGTCGTTTATCGGCGCACCGGATCGGCGGTGAACATGAAGGAGGGCCGTGACCATTGGTGGCACGATCTGGCAGAAAAGGCTCCGGCAGAGTGCCCGGCCGAACCGCTGGATGCGGAGGACCCGCTGTATATCCTCTACACTTCGGGGACTACGGGCAAGCCCAAGGGCCTGGTGCACACCACCGGTGGCTATTCGGTCCAAACCTACCTGACCAGCAAGCTGATCTTCGATCTTAAGCCGGACGATGTCTACTGGTGCACTGCTGATATTGGCTGGGTCACTGGGCACTCCTATGTCGTCTACGGCATCCTGCAGAACGGCGTCACCACGGTCATGTATGAAGGCGCGCCGAATTATCCCGAAGCGGACCGCCTGTGGAAGATTGTCGACGACCACAAGGTCACTGTTTTCTACACTGCGCCGACGGCCATCCGCGCCTGCATCAAGTGGGGGGATCAGTATCCGTTGCGCCACTCGCTCGCCAGCCTGCGCTTATTGGGCACCGTGGGCGAGCCCATCAATCCCGAGGCCTGGATCTGGTACCGCGAGATCATCGGCAAGGGACGCTGTCCTATTGTCGACACCTGGTGGCAGACGGAAACCGGAGCCATCATGCTGGCGCCGTTGCCGGGCGCGATTCCCACCAAGCCGGGTTCGGCCACGCGTCCGTTTCTTGGCATCGAGCCGGCCATTGTCAATCGCGAAGGCGAAACGGTGCCCGCGGGCAGTGGCGGATTGCTGGTGATCCGCAAGCCCTGGCCCTCCATGGCGCGCACCATCTTCAACGATCCTGATCGCTATGCCAGGACCTACTGGTCGGAGATTCCCGGTTGCTACTTCACCGGGGACGGCGCCCGGGTGGACCAGGACGGTGACTACTGGTTGATGGGGCGGGTCGACGATGTGATCAACGTGAGCGGGCACCGGCTGGGGACCATGGAAGTGGAGTCGGCGCTGGTGGCGCACCCCAAGGTGGCGGAAGCCGCTGTCGTCGGCCGTCCGCACGATTTGAAAGGCCAGGCGATCGCAGCGTTTGTTTCGCTGGAAAGCAGTCATCAACCGTCGCCGCAACTCAAGGAGGAGCTGCGGGAATGGGTAGCCAAGGAAATTGGTTCGCTGGCGCGTCCGGATGACATCCGCTTCACTCAAGCTCTGCCCAAGACCCGCAGCGGCAAAATCATGCGCCGCTTATTGCGCGAGCTGGCGACCAGCGGTGAGATCAAGGGCGACACCACGACCCTCGAAGACTTCACCGTCATCGCCCAGCTACGCGGCTCAGAGGAGTAAAAAAACCTGCGGTCAAACACTACGCTACCGGGGTAGCGTAGTGGAGCGACTGTGTGTTTTGTCAGGGCCTTGTATCAGGGCAATCCGCCAGGGACCTGCTGTTCACTCCACCGGCATCGAATGCCAATGGAAACGCCGTCCTACTCCTTGTCATCCCCACCGGTGTGCACCGTAGTGGAGGGCTCTGCCGTTTCGCCGCCCGCCTCATCCTCATCCTGAGGAATATACTTCTCCACCGTAAAGTAGAAAGTGCTGCCGCTCCCCGGACTGCTGGTTGCCCAGATGCGCCCGCCATGCTGATTCACAATGCCGCGGCATAGCGCCAGGCCCAGGCCGGTCCCCCCGCGCAGGCGCGAATCCGAGGCATCCGCCTGTTGGAATTTCTCGAAAATCAAATCCAGCTTCTCCGCGGGAATACCCGCGCCGTGATCCTGCACCTCGAACGTGACTTCCTTATCGCTGCTCGCACTCGCCGCCAGACGAATCTCGCCGCCCTTCTCGGAAAACTTGATCGCATTGCGGATCAGGTTACCCAGCACCTGCAGGATGCGGTCGCCATCAACCCACACATCCACCGGCTGCGCGTCGATGCGGAACGTCAACCCCGCGCGGGCCGCGGTCGATCGCTCCGGATCCATCGCGCGCCGTAACAGGTCAATGACGTCCCATTCGGTCTTGTGCAGAGGCAGACTCCCGCTGCCAATGCGCTCGAAGTCGACAATGTCGTTGACCAGGCGAACCAGCCGGTCGCAGTTGCCTAATGCGATATCGAGCATTTGCGGAATCTTCTCCGGCCGCTTTTCGAGCGCACCGCTGGCCACCAGGCCCAGTGCCGCTCGCAGAGAAGTAAGCGGTGTGCGCAGCTCGTGGCTGACGGTCGCGATAAATTCGTCCTTCATTCTCCCCAGACGGCGCCGTTCCGTAACATCCGAGAAGGCCACAACAATGCCGTCCACGCGGCCGTTTTCCAGCAGCGGGCAGGCCACATATTCAACCGGCAGCGATTGTCCGTCTTTGCGCCAAAAGACATCGTCGTCAACGTGCACCGGAGTTTCCCGCTTCACACTGCCGATGATGGGGCACTCCTCTACGGGGTACGGTGAGCCATCGGCATGCGAGTGATGGATCAGGGCATGCATGTTTTGTCCCAGCAGTTCCTGGGCAGAGTAGCCCAACATGTTTGCTCCGCTGCGATTGATGAAGGTGAGCCGGCCCTCCATATCCATGCCCCAGATACCTTCACCGACAGAGTCCAGAATCGATTGATGTTGGCGCGTCAGCGCATTAAGCTCTTCTTCGGCCTGCGTCTGCTCGGTGATGTCGATCCCGAGGCTGAGCACAAACGGATCCGCGCCCGGGAACTGCAACAGCTTGTTGCGATAGGCGACGATGCACAGCTGACCCGTCTTTCCTCGCAAATAAAAGCGCCCCTCGTGATCCTGATCCGGCTCTTGCTTCAGCGCCTCGAAGTACGCATCGTAATCGGCCTGGTGATCGGCGTCGACGTAGTTGCGCAGTGGAGTGCCGATCAGTTCCTCCGGCTCGTAGCCCAGGATCGTGGCTGCGTGCGAGTTGATGGAGAGCAGTACGCCGTTCAGATCGTGGGTGCAAATGAAGCCCAGGCTGCCTTCCACCAGCTGCCGGTAGCGTTCTTCACTGGTGCGCAGAGCGATTTCGGCTTCCCGCTGCTCGGTCACGTCCGCACCGGTCATGATCACGAAGCTCACTTCGTCCTGCGCATTGGTCAGCGAGGTGGCGGTCCAGGCAATGCGCCGCATTCCTCCTGCCTTGGTGCGCCAGTTAATTTCAAAGGATTCGGTGGCGTTGCCTACGCGCACCTGCTCGAAGATGCGGATGGCGGTCTCGCGTTCGCCGGGCGGGAAAAGCTCTTCAGGAAAGGCGCGGCCGGCCAGGTCGGCAAAACTGTAGCCGGAAATGGCTTCGCAGGCACGATTGAAACGCACAATGCGGCCCGCGATATCGAATACCAGCACCAGCGCACTGATGGTGTTGAGCACCGCCGCGACAAAGTTTCGCTCCACCGTAAGCGCCTGCTCGGAACGCTGGCGCGAGCGGACGACATCCTCCTGCGTCTGGCCCGTAGCGTAAAGCTCCATGCGGGTGACGATCTGGCGGGCGAGCACCTGCAGGCTCTCCAGGTTGCTGCGGCTGAAGGCGTTGGCCTCGAGCGAGCAAACCGCAATGGTGCCCAGAATCATGCCAGAAGCAGAGAACAGCGGAGCGCCCGCGTAGGAGCGGCATCGGATGCCGTCGTCAAGCACGATGCCCGAGGATGCGAAACGGTGATCTGCCAGAGCATCACTGATGAGCAGTGGCTTGGCATCGAGCAGCAGAAACTGGCAGGGTGAGCCGTTGCGGCGTATCTGGCGAGCGGTGAAACCAACCGTTGACTTGAACCACACGCGCGACCAGTCAAGAAAGCCAATGAACGCATACGGTGCATTGCAGATCGACGCCGCCATGCGCGCGATCTCATCGAAGGCGGGGTCGGGAAGCGTGTCGAGAATTTCATATTGCAGCAGAGACTTGAGCCGCTCGGTCTCGTCATGCTGCACCGTTGTCGAATTTGAAGGCATCGGAGTTCTCTGCATCCTTAATGCTTCGGATCAGTCAGTTACCCCGGGGGCGGGTAGAATGCGAACGGCACACGCTCCGCACGCATTCAACGAAGGGGAACAATGCAAATCGCCTGGGGGTTTAGCGACAAAGACTTGGTACATCCTAACCTGAGAGCAGTCTTCCTGTACCCGGGAAGGCCGCAACTATTGATCCGAAGTTGCAGATAGTAGGTTACCTGCGTCCTGCGTGTAACACTTAGGCTGCGCTTTCGTCACCATAAAGTAATAGGCGCCGGTAACTGATCAGACTTTGTCCTAACCGCGGAAAGGGGTGCCCACAATCTCGCTCCTTTTTTCGTGAGGTGTGGGATACCACAGCTCTTCATCCAATTGCATGACGGAAGCTCGACAATTCGCAACCAGTCACGCAACCAGGCACGCAGCCACTATCGCCGGGATAGCTTTCTATTGCGCCGGACTATTCGTGCCTCTACTTCTTGCCGCCGGGCATATGGGAATGCCGCTTCGGTTGGCGGGCCTGGTGCTGTTGGCTTGGGCAGCCTGGCGGCGGCGTTCTTTGATGGCCTGGATTTTCTGGGCCATGATCGCTGGCGGCGAATTAGGAGCGGATGCACCGGCCTTTGCCGTCAGTCTGCGCGTATTCAGTGACATCTTCCTGCGCCTGATCAAGACCATCGTTGCCCCGTTAATTCTGGGAACTCTGATTACCGGTATCGCCGCCCACGGGCAGATGCGCAGCCTGGGAAGGATGGGGCTCAAGGCGCTGATCTATTTCGAAGTCCTCACTACCATCGCGATGCTGGTTGGCCTGGCGGCCATCAACATTACGCACGCAGGTGTTGGGCTGACTATTCCGCAGCATACACGCCGTTGCCCAGGCGCAGGCTCCAATGCGCTGGGATGAAGTCCTGTTGCACACCTTTCCCGAGAACATCGCGAAGTCTGTGGCCGACAACCAAATTCTGCAGGTTGCGGTTTTCGCCATTCTGTTTGGCGTGGCCATGGGCCGGCTCAGTACGGAGAATCGTGCGCCCCTGCTCCGAGTCATCGAATCCCTCACCAAAACCATGTTTGCCTTTACCAATATCGTTATGTACTACGCCCCGGTCGGTGTGGGCGCAGCCATCGCATATACGGTGGGGCAGATGGGACCCGGCGTGCTGTTTCACCTCGGCCGGCTGTTGTTTACGCTTTATGCTGCTCTGCTGGCGTTTGTGCTGGTAGGCTTGCTGCCCGTGGCGCTGATCGCGCGCGTGCCCATCCGCAGGTTCTTGCGTGCGGTCGCAGAGCCGGCCACCATCGCCTTTGCCACCAGCACTTCAGAAGCGGCGTTGCCTCGGGCCATGGAAGCCATGGAAGCCCTCGGCGTGCCGCGCAGAATTGTCGCCTTCGTCATCCCCGCCGGCTATAGCTTCAATCTGGATGGTTCGACCCTCTATCTCGCCCTGGCGTCGGTTTTCGTGGCCCAGGCCGCTGGGGTGACCATGGGTTGGAAGCAGCAGATCTTCATGGTGTGCACGCTCATGCTCACCAGCAAAGGAGTGGCCGGCGTGCCCCGTGCAACCCTGATTGTGCTGCTGGCGACGGTCGCCATGTTCCATCTGCCCGAAGAGCCGATCTTTGTGATCCTCGGTATCGATGCCCTCATGGACATGGCGCGCACCAGCATCAATGTCGTCGGCAATTGCCTGGCCTCGGTTGTGGTCGCCCGTTGGGAGGGCGAATTTGAAACCGAGACGCCGGCGGTTGAGACCATGGATGCCCTGCCATAAAGAAATGTCAGGCGCCGGGGCAAGCTTGCTATACTAGATGATTAAGAGCATCTCAGTCGCGCCAGCAGGCCCCACCCGGGGTCTTTTTTGATGGAGCGATACAGAAGCGCTTGCAAGCGGTAAGGGCGTACGCGAGACACCATGGGGAAACTACTCGATACGATTCACTCGCCCGCGGACATCAAGAGCTTTACCGTGCCGGAACTGGAGGCACTGGCTCAGGAGATACGCGAGCAGCTGATCCTCGTCCTGTCCAAGACAGGCGGCCATCTTGGTCCGAACCTCGGCGTCGTTGAGCTGACGCTGGCTATGCACTACGTCTTCAACACTCCGTCGGACCGGTTCGTGTTTGACGTGAGCCACCAGGCCTACATTCACAAATTGCTCACCGGCCGCCGCACCCGTTTTAATACCATGCGCCAGCCGGGCGGCCTGAATGGCTTTGCGCTGCGCACGGAAAGCGATCACGACTGCTACGGCGCGGGTCACGCCGGCACCGCGCTCTCCGCTGCTCTGGGCATGGCGGTCGCGCGCGATCTGGCCGGCACCAAAGAGAACGTGATCGCCTTTGCCGGGGATGCGGCGTTCACCAACGGCATAAGCTTTGAAGCGCTCAACAATATCGCCCAGCAAACCAAGCGCCTGATCGTGGTGCTGAACGACAACGAGTGGTCGATCGACCGCAATGTCGGCGCCATCGCCAACTACCTGCACAAGATCGTCACCAACGAGCGGTACACCAATCTGCACGATTCCGCAGCCCGGCTGCTGGAGAAAGCTGGGCGGCAAGACGGCCCGGCAAATGGTGCGCAAAGCGGAAGAAGCCGCCAAGGGCATGCTATGGCCCTCCTTGCTCTTTGAGGAGTTTGGGCTCACCTACTACGGTCCGATCGATGGCCACAACATGGGTCTGCTGATCGAAACATTCCAGTTCCTGAAGACCCAGGAGCGGCCTGTCCTGCTGCACGCCATCACCCAGAAGGGCCGCGGCTTCCAGCCCGCGCTCGACAAGCAGAAGAAATTTCACGGCCTCGGCCCCTACGACCCGGATACCGGCGAGACCACGCCGGCGGGCCAGCGTACCTATTCCGAAGTGTTTGCCGAAACCCTGGTCAAGCTGGCCGACGAGAACCCCAAGGTCGTGGCCATCACCGCGGCCATGCCCAATGGAACCGCGCTCGACCTCTTCCGTCCTCATCATCCCCGCCGGTATTTCGATGTTGGCATCGCCGAGGAGCACGGCGTCATCTTTGCTGCCGGCCTGGCGACCATGGGCTTTCGTCCGTTCTGCGCCATCTACTCCACCTTCCTGCAGCGCGCCTTCGATCCCATCGTGCACGATGTTTGCCTGCAGAACCTGCCCGTCGTCTTCTGCATGGATCGCGGTGGGCTCTCCGGCGATGACGGCCCGACGCATCACGGCCTCTTCGACATCAGCTATCTGCGCGGCATTCCCAACATCATCCACATGGTTCCCAAGGATGAGGATGAGCTCGCGGACATGATGTACACGGCCCTGCTGCAGCCGGGGCCGACTGCGGTGCGCTATCCCCGGGGTACCGGGCCTGGGGCCACAGTCAAGGCTCATCCGGTGGCACTGCCAATCGGCAAGGCGGAAATCATCAGCGACGGCGATGAGGTGGCAATCTTTGGGCTTGGAGCCCTGCTGCCGCTGGCGCAGCAACTTGCCGCGGAGCTCCGCCAGCAGGGCTTTTCCGCTGCTGTCATCAACCCCCGCTTTGTAAAGCCGCTGGACCGCGACGTTCTTGCCGAGTACGCTCGTCGCGCGGGCGTGATTGTCACCCTGGAAGATCATGTTCTGATGGGTGGCTTTGGCAGCGCAGTTCTTGAAGCGTTAAGCGAAATGCAGATCGAAGCGCCGGTGGTGCGCATTGGCTGGCCCGACCGCTTCATCGAGCACGGCAAGGTGGACCAGTTGCGCGCCAAATACGGCATCAGCGTACAGGCAGCCATGGAAAAGCTGGCCCCCTATCTGCTCAAAACCCGCAAACGCCTGGTCGCCGGATAAAGAAAACAGCAGATCCCTCCGCTACCTGCGCTCCGATCAGTGCATGACAAAGGGGAGCGACAGCGCTTCCGTTGAGAGCAGTTGCTGAAAAAGAGCCGGCTGTTCGATTCTAGAGTCCACTACTCTCAACGCGAAACGCCCGTTGCCACTCTGGCATCAGCGACGGGAGATTCAGCGTAGTCGGCAGAAAACTGCAGAACACGCGGTTCTCTCGGGTAGGAAATGCCACTGTTCGGTCTGGAAGCTGTGCCGCATCGCTACCACCTTGCCATAACAAAAGCAGGCGCCGGTTAGGCGCCTGCTTTCAAGAACCAAAGATATCGAGCGAACAGACCCGAGTTAGTTCGGCATCAGAACCGTATCGACTACATCAATCACGCCGTTCGACTGAATCACATTGGCAATCGTAACGGTCGAGGTTCCACCCTTCTCATCCGTCAGAACCAGCTTGCCGCCCTGCATCATTGCGGTCAAGGTACCGCCCTCAACCGTGGTCAGCGTCGCTTTGCCCCCGCCTGCCTTGATTTGCTTGGCGATGTCCTTCGAGGTAAGCTTACCGGCCACCACGTGGTAGGTGAGGATCTTCTTCAGCGTAGCCAGGTTTTCCGGCTTTAACAGCGTATCGACTGTGCCCGCAGGCAGCTTATCGAAAGCTTCGTTGGTGGGTGCGAAAACGGTGAACGGTCCGGGGCTTTCCAGTGTGTCGACCAGGCTGGCTGCCTTGACTGCGGCGACCAGCGTGGTGTGATCCTTGGAGTTGACGGCGTTTTCGACAATGTTCTTGGTGGGATACATCGCTGCACCACCGACCATGGGATCCTTCTCTGCGGAAGCGTGAAGAGCGGAAAATCCAAACATCAGTGCTACGGCAACGGCGAGCATATTTCTCTTGTTCATTAGTATTCCCTTTCACTCTCGAACTGCGTTTAGCTGCACTGTTAGTACGGGCTGCGATGTCGAACGGATTTCACACGAACCTGTCGGACCGCGAGCGTGTGCCAGCGAAGTGGCTGCGTGTTGAGGGCGCAGCGAGAGTGACTCAGTCTTGGTGACGTAATCAACAGGGACGTCTGCACGACGATGAGCTCAAGGTTTTGCCGGATGATTAACGGCCTCTTAACGTGAACGGCAGATTACCTGGGTAAGGGTGCCATCTGCCAATCAAGGGCACCCATCAGGCCCCACATCGCTCAGGGTGTATCATCGGCTTGAATGCATGGTTGACTAATAACGGCGCTTTGACAACGCATTCCCATCCAAACCGCAATCGCTGGCTCATCGCAATTGGCGTTCTGAAGCTTCTGAAGGCGGTGCTCTTCGTCTCCATGGGTTTCGGCGTCATCAGGTTGCTGCACAAAGACATCGCCGACGTCCTGTTGCGGACGGTGACGGCCCTCAGATTCGATCCTGAGAACCGCTTCGTCAACGTGCTGTTGGAAAAGTCAGCCCTGCTGAGCCCCCACCGGCTCAAAGAGATCAGCTTCGCTATTTTTCTCTATGCGGCGCTGGACATTATCGAAGGCACCGGCCTGGTGCTGGAAAAGGTTTGGGCGGAGTACTTCACCTTAATCCTGACCGGCTCATTCCTGCCCTGGGAGCTGTACGAAATCATTCGCCATGTCACCGTGTTCAAGGTAGTGCTGACTTTGCTGAACCTGATCGTGTTCATCTATTTGGCCAATGTGGTCAACGAAAAGGTGCGAGCCCGCCAACAGGCGCCGGTGGCCCGGCGCTGATTAAGAAGGACTTCGCCTTCCGCTAACACTTAAGTGTTATTCGGCTTGCCTGAATTTCGCCCACTTGACAAGTACATCCCGCGCAACCTGAATCAACCAAGTCAACACATTCTGTTGTAGATGAGCCTGATCCTGCCCAGACAGATTGTGTTTTTCGCCACCATCCGCTGAAACCCCCGCTTTCTCAATGATTTGCTGGAATTTCCCCTTTGACAGCCATCCTCCCTGGGCTAAGATGTGGACAAAAGTGGTCGAAAGTGGAAACAAAGAAGTGGTTTTAAGCGGTTCAAGCCACGAAAGCGAGTGTAACTGATGTTTCGTGGCAATCACCCAACTCGCGTGGACGAAAAAGGGCGGCTCAAACTGCCCGCTGAGTTCAAGCGCCTGGTGGACGAGCGTTACGGGACGCAGTTTTACATCACTAGTAAGGATGGACGTTCGGCCGAGATCCACCCCTTGCCGGAGTGGCAAAAGATTGAGGAAAAGCTGGCGCAGATACCCAGCTTGAACCCGGCCAAAAAGAAGTTCCTGGACCGGGTGAACTACTACGGTCAGATGTCGGAGATGGATGCCCAGGGGCGGGTGCTACTGCCGCAGATTTTGCGGGAAACGGCCAAGCTGGCGGCAGATGTAGTGGTTTTTGGACAGCAGACGTATCTCGAAGTGGCCAACCACGACGAGTTCAAGCAATCCATGGACAACGATCCGATGACGACGGACGACCAGCAGACATTGGCGAACTTTGGACTTTAAGGTAGGCCCCCCAGGGGGAGCACATGGTACCGGGTAGCGAGCGGCATGTGCCGGTTCTTTTACAAGATGCGATCCGATATCTGAATGTGCGTGCCGGCGGCACCTACGCGGATGCCACCCTGGGGTTTGCGGGGCACGCCGCAGCCATCGCCCGGGAACTGGGCGGTCAGGGCCAATTGATTGGTTTCGACCGCGATCCCGATGCTCTCGAGTTAGCGCGGGCGCGGTTCCAGGCTCTGGGAGAAGAGCTGGGCGAGCAGATGCCGCAATGGGTGCTCTACGGGGAAGAATTTTCCGCCATGAGCCGCTACATCGCGGAAGCCAGCCTGGATGGCTTGCTGGCCGACTTTGGGGTCAGCTCCATGCAGCTGGACACGGCGCACAGAGGATTTAGTTTTCAGGCGGACGGGCCCCTTGACATGCGGATGAATCCGCGCAGGGGCATGACCGCCGAACAAGTGGTAAATCAGGCCGACGAAAAAGTTCTCGCCGACCTGATTTACGAATTCGGAGAGGAAAGGAGATCGCGGAGATTTGCCAGAGCCATTGTCAGGGCGCGGCCGATCAAGACCACGGCACAACTAGCCAAAGTCTTATCGGCCGTCGCCCCGGCGATGAAATCTGAGCGAGGCCGCCATCAGATCCATCCCGCGACCAGAATTTTTCAGGCGCTCCGAATTTACGTAAATGCCGAGCTGAACGAGATACAGGCGCTGTTGCAGGCGGCGCCCAGGCTGCTGAAGCCCGGAGGAAGGCTGGTGGTGATCAGCTTTCACTCGCTCGAAGACCGGCTGGCAAAAGATGCCCTGCGCGAAGGCGCGCGGCAGGGAATTTTTGAAGTGCTCACGCGCAAACCGGTGACGGCGAGCGAAGAAGAGACGGATCGCAACCCGCGGGCGCGCAGCGCTAAATTGCGGGCCGCAGAGAGAACCGAAAAACGGCAGGAAAGCAGTACGGAAAGCTAAGCAGATCATCACAGGGCGGACGGAAAAATGGCAACGCAGACAATCCCGGCATACGAACTCAACTACGCATCGCGGCGGTACAACCAGCAGGTAGCGGATCGCAACCTTCATCTATTCGCTGCCCAGCAGCGCGCCCGGCGAGGGCCTACCCCAGAGGTTTTCTACGCCAAGCGGCTTGATAATTCCCGTCTGGTCAAGGCGGCGGATCCGGTGCGCGTGCGCGAGATGCGTACCTTCACCGCGGCGATGACGGTGTTGTTTGTGATCGTAATGTTTTATGGCTTGCAGCACTTCAGCGCAATTGAATATGGATACCGGGTGGAGGCTGAGAAGCAGCAGCGCACCTTGCTCGAGGAGCAGAATCGCGAACTGCGGTTGACCGAAGCACAGCTTTGCGATCCGCACCGCATCGATCAAATGGCCCGCAAGCTGGGACTGGACGCGCCGCGGCCCGGCCAGGTGGTGCGCGGCGACAACGAGTTGGATCCCAACGCACCGGTGATTGCACAAGCATCGCCGATGCCGCTTGGGCGCTGAGCAGTTTAGCAATTGGTGTAGACCGAAGCGACAGGCCTTTTCGTGGTTTTCTCCCAAGGAAAACCACTCCTCGCGATCTTTTTCAGTCCACTGTAATTGCGAAACTGCTCTAGAGTTTGTTGCACTTTCGCCTTGGAGCAGTAAGCAGTACCGCCAAAAGTCGGGGATCCTACCCTTCGTGTATTTTGCAAAGGGTAGGATCCAAGGACTGTTTACCTTTCTGGAAACTAGATTGAAGGGTACGGGCTTTAGCCCGTACATAAATCAGTCCTGCAAATAGACTGGGCTTTAGAGCAGTTTCGCAATTGGTGTAGACCGAAGCGACAGGCCTTTTCGTGGTTTTCTCCCAAGGAAAACCACACCTCGCGATCTTTTTCAGTCCACAGTAATTGCGAAACTGCTCTAGTCCCTGAGGGACAGCAAAACTCCAGCATGGCAGGTGCAGTTGAAACAGTTCCTATTCTTTCGTCAATCGAAGCGCACCGATCCCCCCGTTCAGAGGCCGGGTGATTCCAGGGCGCGCCCGGTGAATGCCGGCACAGTACCTCGCCGTCTCGGTTTGCTCCATATTTCACTTTTCTTTGTCTGCTGGGTGAGCTTGATCTGTGGCCGTCTCATCTGGCTGCAGGTGGTGCATCACAAGGATTTCGTAGACCGTGCCGCCAGGCAGCAACAGCGCACCTTCGAGGTAGCGCCCCGGCGCGGCATACTCTACGATCGCAATCTGCATGAGCTGGCCATGACGGTCCTGGCCGACTCGGTGTACGCGGTGCCTTCAGAAATCGCTGAGGCGACGGGGAAGCAAGCGTCAGGCTGTTGCCGCGGCCTTGGCCAAAGTGGTGCACACCGACCCCACGGATCGTTTCACCACCGCGTCATCAGATTGCCGCCCGCCTGAACGCCTCGAGAAACTTCGCCTGGATCGCACGCAAGCTTGATCCCGCGGAGATCGCGCGCGTGAAAGCGCTGAATCTCAAGGGTGTGTATTTCCAAAAGGAGTTCAAGCGCTTCTATCCCAACAGTCAGCTCGCCGCCCAGGTGTTGGGATACGTGGGCACCGATGACAACGGTCTAGGCGGAATGGAACGCAAGTTCGACCGCGATCTGCACGGCGTCCCCGGCCGCATGCTTACCGCGCTCGACGCCCGCCGGCACGTGCTCGATAGCCAGGAGCGCGAGCCTGACCCGGGACAAAATCTGGTTCTTACCATCGACGAAAATATTCAATTCATGGCCGAGCGCGCCCTTGATTCTGCGCTCGCAACGCACCCATGCCCTGAATGGCACGGTGGTGGTTCAGGATCCGCAGACCGGTCAGATTCTCGCGCTGGCCATTCGCCCCACCTTCAATCCCAACGATTTTCGCCATGCCACGACCAGTCTGCTTAAGAACCACGCCGTGAGCGATGTGTATGAGCCAGGTTCGACCTTCAAGCTGGTGACCTACTCTGCAGCGCTGGAGCAAAAGGTAACCAATCCCGAACGAGTTGATCGATTGCCAGGGAGGCAAGATGGAACTCGCGGGAAGGATCATTCACGACAGCCATCCCAATGGTGTGCTGACCGTCGCAGCAGGCTCTATGCGGAGTCAAGCGATGTAGCTGCGGTCAAGCTGGCCCTGCGCATGGGGCCGGAAACCTTCAATCAAATACATTCACGACTACGGCTTTGGTAACCGCAGTGATATCGAGTTACCGGCCGAGACGCGAGGGCTGCTCGCGACCCACACGCCGCTGGTCAGGATCGAGCATCGGCTCGATCGCCATGGGACAGGAGGTGGCCGTCACGCCCATCCAGCTGGTCACCATGGTTTCCACCATCGCCAACGGCGGCGTCTACCTGCCTCCTCACATCCTGATGGAGCAGAGCGGCCATGGTGCGGCCAAGCTGCATCCAGCCCCGTTTCATCCCCAGGGAGAACTGCCGGATCCGCTGCCGGAAGGCGCCCACCGCGTAATCTCCACCATGACAGCCGCCCAGATGCGCAAAATGATGCAGGGCGTGATGCTGTTCGGCACGGCAAAGAATGTTGCGCAGCTCAATGGCTACACC
Source organism: uncultured Acidobacteriaceae bacterium (assembly GCA_963796145.1). Classification (GTDB taxonomy): domain Bacteria; phylum Acidobacteriota; class Terriglobia; order Terriglobales; family Acidobacteriaceae; genus PALSA-350. The sequence continues at coordinate 156,910 of CAWCKO010000006.1, forward strand.
TCTGGAGGCAAGACGGGCACTGCGCAAAAAATCGATGTGGTGACCCATCGCTATTCCAAGACCAAATACATCGCGTCGTTTGTCGGTATAGCGCCGGTGAATAATCCGGCCATCAGCGTGGCGGTGATCATCGACTCCCCGGAAGGCAGTCACTATGGGAATGTGAACGCCGCGTCCGGTCTTTCGCGAGGTGGCGCAGGAAGTACTCGAATACCTGGGTGTGCCCCACGATACCAATCTCACCCCGCAGACCGACCTGGCGAAGGGGCAGCCTGCCCCAGAGCTGGACGAAGCGCCCGCGGAGCACACCGGTGATCTCGACGCGCTCTTTGCGGAGGTCAATAATCTGCCCGCGGATGATCCACTTCGCGGCAAGGCAATGGCCAGCAGCCCGTGCCTTCCGCGGCCAACGAGCTGCCGTCGGCTGGAGAGCAGACGCGCCGCCGCCCCTCCTGCTCACTGCGTTGCCTGCGCCTGTGATCCCGATGCATGCGCCCGAGCCCAAAAAAGAAACCCCGTCTTTCGAAGCCACTGTGGCTGCGGCACGCGAGCCTCATGTTGCCGGCCATGGCATCGTGGTCAATGCTGCGAACCGGGTCGGCGTTCCCTCGTTTCTGGGTGAACCGTTGCGCGTGGCTGTCGAGACTGCTGGCACGGCCGGCCTGGCGCTGCAGATTGTGGGCAGCGGCATCGCCCGGGAGCAGGTTCCCGCAGCAGGAAGCATGGTGCCTCCTGGCACCGAAGATCGTGGTCCGCTTCACCCGCTAGCACCGCTCTTCCCTTAGACTGTCACACATGGGACGCGAAGCCACATGCCACTGTAAGTGGGGCGCCGAGGAAGGTGACTGCAAGGTGCTGCTGGAAGGCAATGAACTCATCCTCCGCTCGGGCCTGCGCCGGCGGGTTCCCCTGTCTGCAATGGCCGGAGTTGCGGCTCGTGGCAGTAAGCTGGTTTTCCATGTCGGACAAGACGATGTGGAACTAGGTCTCGGTCCCGAAGCAGCCCAACGATGGGCGAAAGCCATCACATCTCCTCCTCCGACTCTCGCTGGCAAACTGGGAATTTCGCGCACCACGAGACTTTCAGTAATCGGGGACGTTACCAGCGAAGAGTTAAAGGCAGCCATTGCCGAGGCGAGCGCTGCCCGCGGAAGAGAAGTTGATCTGATGCTGGTCTGTGTCAATTCGCAATCCGAGGTAGATCTCACCTTGCATCAATGCCTTGCAGACAAGACCTGCAGCGGAACCTTATGGGTCATCTATCCCAAAGGAGCGAGCAGCGGGGTCAAAGAATCGACGGTGCGGGAGCTTCTTCGCAGCCACGGATTCATCGACACGAAAGTAGCGTCCGTGTCGGCAAGGCTAACCGCGCTTCGCTTCGTCAAGCGTAAGAGCAACAGCTAAGCGTGACCGGCCCCGTGGATCTCAATATCATTTTGCGCGGGGTCGATCTCATCCGACGTGCAGGCCCCAACCCAGCGGTGACGGGCGTCGAGTATGACTCGCGGCGAGTGCGTGAAGGCTCGCTCTTTGTCGCCTTTCGCGGGGGCACCACGGATGGCAATCGCTATACTCCGCAGGCGGTCGCGCAAGGCGCGCTAGCCATCGTCACCGACTCCGCCGCTGGCTTCGCCGCCACCACTACTGCCTATCCAGACGTCGCGATCATCGAAGTGGCTCATGGCCGCCGTGCGCTCGCTGCCATCGCGGCAAATTTCTTCGCCCATCCCGAAGCCCAGCTCAAACTCAGCGGCGTCACCGGAACCAACGGCAAGACCACGACGGCATTTCTGCTCGAGGCCATGCTGCGCCATCGCGGGCGCAAGACCGTCCTTGCCGGCACCATCGAGTACCATGCTGCGGGCAGAATCTTTCCCGCGCCTCACACCACGCCCGAGTCGCGCGACCTGTTCGAGTTATTTCGCGAAGGCGTAGACGGCGGAGCGACTGAGGCGGTGATGGAGGTTTCCTCGCACGCTCTCGACCAGGAGAGGATTTCCGGCCTGCATTTTGACGTGGCCATCTTCACCAACCTCACCCGCGACCATCTCGATTACCACGGCACCATGGAGAACTACTTTGCTGCCAAACTAAAATTATTCGATGGCTCCGTGGGATCTCCGCCGCGGGTCGCGATCCTCAACCACGACGATGCCTACGGAACCGCGCTCAGAGCCCGCGCGCGCAGCCCGCTGGTATACACCTACGGACTCCGTCAAGGAGACTTCCGCGTCGACGGGCTGCAGATGGAGTCCTCCGGCATGCGCTTCGCCATGATCACCCCGCAAGGTGAAGTGCCGATCGCCACCCGCCTCACCGGAGGAGTGAATGTCTACAACCTGCTGGCTGCGGGCGCCGCTGCCGTTGCCCGCGGCCTGACGCTCGACGAGGTCGCTCAAGGCGCAGCGGCTCTGGACTTTGTGCCCGGTCGATTTCAGTCTGTCGATTGCGGCCAGAATTTTGCCGTAGTCGTCGATTACGCCCACACCGACGACGCCTTGCGCAATATCATCGCCGTGGCCCGCGAGTTTGCGAGCAACAGGGGCGGCCGGGTGATCACCATGTTCGGCTGCGGTGGTGATCGCGATCGCAGCAAACGTCCGCTGATGGGCCAGGCGGCCGGCGCGGGAAGCGATGTGGTGGTGGTCACCTCCGACAATCCGCGGGGAGAAGATCCTTTGGCTATCATCGAGGAGGTTCTCCCGGGGCTGAGCGGCACCCCGGCTAAGGTCATCGTCGAGCCGGATCGTCATCGCGCTATTGAATTGGCCATTGCTCAAGCGAGGCAGGGCGACCTGGTACTTCTGGCCGGTAAAGGACACGAAAAAACACAGACGATTGGCGATCGGGTGATACCGTTCGATGATGTGGCCATCGCCCGGCAAGTATTGCGGGCCCACGGAAGAAGCGAATGAAGCTGCAACTGCAAGACATCGCGGGGTGGATGGGAGCCGAGCTCAGGCCGCGGGCGGGCGACCCGGCGGAGCAGCCGGCGACGGGATATTCCATCGACACTCGCACGTTGGCGCCGGGGGATCTGTTTTTCGCCATCCGCGGTGAACGTTACGATGCTCATGACTTTGTCGCCGCAGCACTGGAGCGAGGCGCTCGGGCTGCGGTCGTCTCCCGCAGCAAGGTAACCGATCTTCTCGATCTGGCGCATACCCACACTCTGCTGATCGTGGACGATCCGCTGACCGCGCTGCAGACACTGGCCACCGCGGTGCGCAGGCACTGGAACAAGCGCGTGATCGGTGTGACTGGCAGCGCAGGCAAGACCACCACCAAAGAAGCGGTTGCGGAGGTCCTCGGAGCACGCTTCACGGTTCTGAAATCACATGGAAACCTCAACAACGAATTCGGCTTGCCCCTGCAACTGCTGAAACTCGAGCCGGAGCATGAGATAGCCGTGATCGAGATGGGGATGTCGCATACCGGCGAAATCGCTGCGCTGGCTCGCATCGCTCACCCCGATTGGGGGGTCATTACCAACGTCGGCAGCGCGCATGCCCAGAATTTTCCCGAAGGCGTGGCCGGCATTGCGCGCGCCAAATATGAGCTGGTGCAAAGCCTGTCCGCTTCCGGCGTCGCCATCCTCAATTGTGACGACCCCTACGTGGGACAATTCGGGCGCGACTTTCACGGGCGCTCCATCTATTTCGGGATGGGTCCGTGTGCCGATCCCCGGGCCGCAAACATCGAGGACCTTGGTGCTGAGGGGGTGCGCTTTCAAGTCACCGCCGGCGCAGAACAGGCAACGGTGACGCTGGCGCTCCTGGGCCGGCACAACATCTGGAATGCGATGGCGGCGATCGCGGCCGGCATCGAAGCGGGCATTCCCCTGGCCGAGTGCGCCGCTGCTGCCGGCCGGCTGCGTCCTCCGGACAAGCGGGGCGAGGTGCTGCGCATCGGCGAAGCCACAGTCATCAATGATTGCTACAACTCCAATCCGGAAGCTCTCAAGTCCATGATCGCGACCCTCGCCTCGATGCCGGCCAAGCGACGCATCCTGGTAGCCGGCGAAATGTTGGAACTTGGCCCGGAGTCAATTTCCGTTGCATCGAGAGTGCGGTAGAGTCGCTGCCGAAAGCGGCATCGACCTGGTCGTCGGAGTGCGGGGAAACGCCCAGTACATTGTGGAAGCCGCGCGAGCGGCTGGAACCCTGGCCATCTTTCTCCCCTCGCCCGAAAAAGCCGCCGACTGGCTAAAAGCAGAGCTGAGGGCCGGCGATGCAGTACTGCTCAAAGCCTCCCGCGGGGTCGGCCTGGAGAAAGCGCTGCGCCTTCTGCAGGAATAAGACTGCTGTTTCGCTTGACGTCACTCCCACCTTCTTTAGTGAACACTCCTCGCGCTAGTTGCCGCTGTGGTTCGCGCGGAAAAGCAACACAGACATGCACGCGAACGCCTGTAAGATAGCCACGTGGAATTCTTGTACGGGTGGCGGAGGAAGTTTGCTTTACTGGCTCCTTTATCAAAAACTTTTTCCCTACTTCAGACCCTTCCGCATCTTCCGGTATCTGACGTTTCGCACCGCTTTTGCCAGTCTCACCGCCATGCTCATCGCCCTGCTCATCGGGCCGTTCGTGATTGAGAAGCTGCGCGAGTTTCAAATCGGCCAGTACATCCGCGAGGATGGCCCCAAGGACCACCAGAAAAAAGCCGGCACCCCGACCATGGGCGGCGTGCTCATCTGTATCGCCATCCTTTTGCCAACGCTGTTGTGGAGCGACCTGAGCAATCCCTTTGTCTGGTTGGTGATGTGTTCCACTCTGGCCTTCGGCGCAATCGGTTTTGCCGATGATTACATCAAGGTCATCCAGCGGCGGAGTCTCGGCCTGACTGCCGCGCAAAAGATGGGCCTGCAAATCATCACCGCAGTCGCCATTGCGCTGGTGCTGCTCGCCATGCGGAGTGAGGGCATGTACTCCACCCATCTCATGGTGCCGTTTCTCAAGCGCTTTCGTCCCGATCTATCCATTCATGTTCTGGGCGCGATTCCCCATCTGGGCGTACTCGCCTTACTTCCCTTTGTCATCTTCGTCACCCTGATCATCGTCGGGTCGAGCAACTCCGTGAACCTCACCGACGGACTGGACGGGCTGGCCATCGGTTGCACTATCATCGCCGCCGCGGCCCTCACCGTGCTCACCTACGTCAGCGGAAACGCCGTCTTTTCCGACTACCTCGAGTTTCAGCGCATGCCCATGGTCAGCGAAGTCACCGTCTTCTGTGGAGCCATGGTCGGCGCCAGCATCGGCTTCCTGTGGTACAACGCTCACCCCGCCGAGGTGTTCATGGGCGACGTAGGCTCGTTGGCACTAGGCGGCGCAATCGGCACCGTCGCCGTGGTCATCAAGCAGGAGTTGTTATTGCCTTTTATCGGGGGGATCTTCGTCCTCGAGGCGATCAGCGTCATCCTGCAGGTGGGCAGCTATAAACTGCGCAAAAAGCGTATCTTCAAAATGGCGCCACTCCATCATCATTTCGAGCTGATGGGCTGGTCAGAGTCCAAAGTAATTGTGCGCTTTTGGATTGCCGCGTTGGTGTTTGCGCTCTTCGCACTCACCACTCTCAAACTGCGTTAAAAAAAACTGGGACCGCCGGATGGAACTGAAAGGCAAAAAAATACTGGTCGTTGGCCTCGGCAAATCGGGCCTAGCCGCGGCGCTCTTTCTGCGCCGGCGCGGTGCCCAGGTCACCGTCTCCGATCTGCGCAGCGCCCAGGCGCTGAGCAAAGAAATTCCCTCCTTGCTGGAGGCGGGCATCTCGGTCGAAGCCGGAGGTCATGGACTGCTGACCTTCCGCCGCCAGGACCTGATCGTGGTCTCACCGGGCGTGCCCTTATCTACTCCTGAGCTGGTGCAGGTGCGTACCCTGGGGTTGCCGATCATCGGCGAGTTGGAGCTGGCCGCACGTTTTCTTAAGGGACAGGTGCTGGCGATTACCGGCTCCAACGGAAAAACCACAACTACGACCTTGTGCGGCGAGATTTTCTCCGCCGCCGGGTTGAAGACGCTGGTTGCCGGCAATATCGGCCTGCCGGTCATCGAAGTAGTGGATCAGAGCGCGCCCGGCGCATGGTCGGTGCTCGAAGTTTCGAGCTTTCAGCTCGAGACCACGCAGAGCTTTCATCCCCACGTTGCCGCGATCCTGAACATCACTCCTGACCATCTGGACCGGCACGGTACCTTTGAAAACTATGTCGCCATGAAGGAAAGGATTTTCGCCAACCAAACCGTCGGAGACTATCTGATCCTCAACGGCGATGACGCTGTCACCCAGCAGGCAGCCAGCCGGGCGCGGTCCCAGGTCCTTTGGTTCAGCCGCAGCAAAATTGTCCGTCGCGGCACCTTCCTCCTGGAACGGCATGGTCATGTTTCGCGCCTCCGAGCAGGGTACGTCGGTACCGGTACTTCCGCTCGCGGAGATCTCGCTCAAAGGTGAGCACAATATCGAGAATGTGCTGGCTGCCGTTTGCGCCGCTTGCGTTGCAAAAATACCTGCCGAGGTCATTGCCCGCACCGTCTCGTCTTTCCATGCGGTGGAGCATCGGCTCGAATTTGTAGCCGCCATCCACGGCGTCGATTACTACAACGACTCGAAGGCCACCAATGTGGACGCCACGGCGAAAGCGATTGCCTCGTTCCCGGGAAATATTCACCTGATCCTTGGCGGCAAGGACAAGAACTCCGACTACACCCAACTCAACGCTTTGCTGCGGGCGCGGGTCAAAGCGGTGTACACCATCGGTTCGGCGGCGGAAAAAATCGAAGGTCAGATTACGGGGGTCACGAAGGTGGTTCGAGCCGGCACGCTCGAGGCGGCTGTCGACCAGGCAGCGGGACAGGCGGTAGCCGGCGATGTGGTGCTGCTGGCGCCTGCGTGCTCCAGTTTCGACCAGTTCGAAAATTACGAGGAGCGGGGAAAGGTCTTCAAGCAGGCGGTAATGTCCCGTCGTGGAGCAAACGAAGGAGCAGGTGTATGGCAAAGCGCGTAGGAGTCGACAAATGGCTCTTCGGCGTGACCGTCCTGCTCGTCTTCATCGGCTTGTTGATGGTGTTCAGCGCGTCCGCAGTCATGGCAGAAGATCGGTACAGTTCGCCGTACTTCTTCGTGAGCAGGCAGGTCGGTTGGGCCGTCCTTGGTCTGGTCACCATGACTCTGTTAATGCGCGTCGATTACCGCAAATTCAACCGGCCGATTGTGGTGTTTCCCGCGGTGGCCGTGACCACGCTGCTGTTGCTGGGCGTCTTTCTCTTGCGCGACTCGCACAACACCCACCGCTGGATCCGCTTCGAAGGCTCCTCTTTCCAGCCATCGGAGATTGCCAAGCCTGTGCTGGTGCTCTTCCTGGCCTGGTTTCTGCAGGACAAGCTGCATTCCATTCGCGACTGGCGCAACACGTTATTGCCGGCGGCTCTGCCTCCCCTGGTGTTTATCCTGCTCATCCTCAAGGAGCCCGACCTGGGCACCGCCCTGGTTTGTGCCGTGGTGACGGCGCTGATGTTCTATCTTGCCGGTGCGGAAGTGAAATATTTTGGGTATGCCGTGCTGGCGGCCGCGCCTGTGCTCTACATCCTGCTTTTCCGCGTGCCCTGGAGACGAGCGCGCATGCTGGCCTTCCTGAACCCGGAGGCGGATCCTCAAGGGTCAGGCTTCCACACCATCCAATCGCTCATCGCCGTCGGCACCGGCGGGATGCGCGGGCTCGGCTTCATGGAAGGCCGTCAAAAGCTCTTTTATTTGCCCCAGCCCCACACCGACTTCATCTTTGCCAACATTGCCGAGGAGCTCGGTCTGATTGGCGCCCTGGCGATCATCGCGCTGTTCGTCGCCCTTGGATTTAGAGGGTTGCGCGCCGCCAGCCTTTCCAAAGATGTGTTCGCGCGCTTTCTGGCCTTCGGCATCACCACGACCATCCTTATCCAGGCCTTCTTCAACATCAGTGTGGTGCTCGCGCTGGTTCCGACCAAAGGCATCACCCTGCCCTTTGTCTCCTATGGCGGCACGTCCTTGTTCATTACCCTGGCCAGCATCGGTGTGTTGCTGAGTCTCACCCGCGAGATCGACTGACGGGCATGCGGGTCATGATTGCCGGCGGCGGCACGGGTGGCCATGTCATTCCCGCGCTGGCGATTGCGGGCGCTCTCAAGTCCGCGTACGCAGCGGAAGTCTGTTTCATAGGGACCGCCCGGGGAATGGAGACGCGCCTGGTGCCCCAGGCCGGCTATGCCCTCGAACTCATCGATGTGGGTCAGCTCAACCGGGTCAGCCTTGCTACTCAACTTAAGACGCTGGTCGCACTGCCGCGCGGCATTTTGTACTGCCTGAGCCTTCTGCGCCGCTGGCAACCGCAGGTGATGATCGGTGTGGGCGGCTACGCTTCCGGGCCGGCGATGTTGGCCGCACTGCTGCGGCGCGTGCCGACCCTGGCTTTTGAACCAAATGCTGTGCCCGGTCTTGCCAACCGGCTGATCGGGAAGCGGATCAGTGCCGCCGCGGTCAATTTCGCACCCACCCTCACCTTTTTCCGCAATGCCGAAATCACCGGTATTCCGGTGCGCGCCGAGTTTTTCGCCCTCCCGCCGCGGCCGCCGGAAACGGCTCTCCGGCTGCTCGTCATGGGCGGAAGCCAGGGGGCGCGCGCGCTGAACCAGAGAATGCCCGAAATTGCCAAAGCGTTGCTGGATGCCGTCCCCGGCCTCACCATCCTGCACCAGGCCGGAGCCCGCCACGCCGAGACGACCGAAGCAGCGTATACCGCCAGCGGCGCGGGCCCGGACCGCTGGCGGGTTCAAGCCTTTCTCGAGGACATGCCGAAGCAGTTTGCCGCATCGGATCTGGTTCTCGCTCGCAGCGGAGCCAGCACCGTCGCGGAACTCGCGGCCAGCGGCAAGCCTTCGCTGCTGGTGCCTTTTCCCCAGGCGGCGGACGACCACCAGCGAAAAAATGCTGAAGTATTGGTTGGAGGTGGAGCTGCCAAGTTGCTGTTGGAGCAAGACATGACAGAAATCACTCTGCTGGACGCGCTAACCGGCCTGCTGAGCGACCGGGAGAAGTTGCGCGAGATGGCAGCGAGTGCGCGTACTTTCGCCCATCCCCAGGCGGCCGCCAGAATCGCCGAGATGGCTGCCGCACTTGTCGCGCAACAACCCTGAATGGTGGGTTCTCACACACGCTCTCTCAGACTGTCCAGGCAGGATCAGACATTGCGGCTTTATGCGCCTTTAGCCGCTGAAGGCGCACACGTGGCCTTGCCCAGAGCCGCTGGCAGGAACGGTCCCTGCGGCGAGCTGACAGCTCGTTTTGGAAGTGGGATGTGGTACTCAAAAATGAGTTTTGATCCCGACCGCAGCGGGGCTATGGAAGCCCGCTGTCCTTTCGGTCTTCAAGAGCTCATTCCCCAAAAAGAAAACGGCTGGCGAAATCGCCAGCCGTTTCCCGTGGATCGTTCTCAATCGTTACCGGTGTCCACCGCCACCGCCGCCGTGTCCACCACCGCCGAACCCGCCGCCGCCGCCGTGGAATCCACCGCCACCACCGCTGAACCCGCCGCCGCCGTGGTAGCCACCGCCCACGTTACCGCCGCCGTGGAAGCCACTGCTGCCGCCGCCCGCGAACGCGTGTCCGCCGCCTGCGTAACCAGCAGCTCCGTGGTTGAAGCTGTTACCGGTGCGAGCATACCCAACTCCACCGCGATAGCCTACTCCGCCGTAGTACCCGCCGCGGCCATAGTATCCACCGCGACCGTAGTATCCGCCACGTCCCCAATAACCGTGATACCAGGGGCCGGCGCCGATGAAGATGCCGCCGACAAACCAGCTAGGGCCGTAGTAGCCATAGGGCGCGCATGCGTAGGGGTAATAATTGTAATAGCCCCACGAGCACACTGGCGCAGGGTAACCGTAGCCATAATCGCCGTACCCTGGACCAACGCCAATTCCTACACCGATTTGGGCGTTAGCGGGGGTAGACATAAGCGCTACTGGAACCATCACGGCGCCGAGCAGCAGGAAATATCTTAGAAATTTCATTGTGAACCTCCGCGCCAAGGCATATGCATTGCGTAACCAACCGCTTTGGCGATATTCCGAGCACTCCTGGTTATCTTAGGGTGCCTACTACATTGAACAACATTCTTTCTTAAAAGTTGCGCTCTCTCGGGGGCCTTTGGCAAGCAAATTGCTATCGAACGATAACGCGTAACTTGTCCGTCTGATAACCCAGCCTGACACCGGCCCTAGCCATGCGCTACATATTAGATGTGCCACCCCCAAAAGGGGAAGCACCACTTTACGGCTGTTACAGTATGTGGAAGTGAGTCTCACCACCCTTCCTTCCCCGGCTATGTTTGCGAAAGCGCAACGCGTTCATTTCATTGGCATTGGCGGCATTGGAATGAGCGGCATAGCGGAGATTCTGCTGACCCTGGGCTACGCCGTTTCCGGCTCCGATCTGCGTCAATCCAGCATTACCGATCGCCTGGGGAACCTGGGTGCAACCGTTTTTCAGGGTCACGCCGCAGCCAACGTAGTTGGCTCCGGAGTGGTGGTAACCAGTTCCGCCGTCAACGAGCAAAACCCTGAAGTCGTGGAGGCGCGGCAGCGCAAGATACCTGTCATCCAGCGAGCCGAGATGCTGGCGGAGCTCATGCGCCTCAAATATGGCATCGCGGTAGCCGGCATGCATGGCAAAACCACGACCACCTCCATGATTGCGACCGTGCTGGCCGCGGGTGGGCTTGATCCAACCGTGGTAGTCGGCGGCCGGGTGGATGCGCTGGGTTCGAACGCGCGTCTGGGAAAATCGCAATACCTGGTGGCTGAGGCTGACGAGAGCGACCGTTCCTTCCTCAAGCTTTCGCCCATTCTCTCCGTGGTTACCAATCTCGATCGCGAACACATGGATTGCTACCGCGACATGGAAGACGTGGAGACAGCCTTCCTCGAATTCATGGAGCGGGTTCCGTTTTACGGCGCCTGCACGGCATGCATTGACAATCCACAGCTTGCCGCGTTGCTGCCGCGGGTACAGCGGCGGGTGTTCACCTATGGCACCTCTTCGGTAGCCGATTATGTGTTGCGCATGCTTCCCCCGGCGGAGGGGGTACGGTCTCGCTTTGAGGTGGCTGCCGGCGGCCTGGTGCTCGGTCCTTTTTCTCTGAGTGTGCCCGGCCGGCACAACGTGCTGAATGCAACTGCCGCGGTGGCCATTGCCACGCAGCTCGACGTGTCATGTGAACACATTGCCCACGCGCTGCATGACTTTCGCGGAGTGGATCGGCGCTTTCAGTTGAGGGGATGCGCTCGCGGCGTGAATGTCGTCGACGATTATGGCCACCACCCCACCGAAATCCGCGCCACTCTGAGCGCCGCACGGGAGTCAGGTTATCATCGCGTGCACGTGATCTTTCAGCCCCATCGCTACACCCGCACCCGGGACCTGATGACCGAGTTCGCGACCGCCTTCGATGACGCCGATACGGTCCAGATACTAGACATCTATGCCGCCAGCGAAGAGCCCATCGCCGGCGTCGATGCCGCTGCGCTGGTCCGTGCCATAGGCCGGAAAGAAGTCCAATATGCGTCTTCGTTCGAAGAGGCTGTGAACCGAACCGTAGCCCAGGCCGGCGATGGCGACGCCATCCTGACCCTGGGTGCAGGAAGCGTATCGCAGGCGGCGCCCATGGTGCTCGAAGCCCTTGCACGATAATGGCTCCGCGGTAACGGGACTCCGGTAATGGGACTCTCTTCACAGGCTGCAGAAAAAGTCTGCATGAGTCCCGAAGGGACGGGCTGAAAGTAGCCCAGGACACAGTCCTGGGTAGAATCGACCAAAACGGCCCGAGTCCCGTCAGGGACGGCTGAAATCCCTGTAGCCATTGCTCAGTCGTCCCTGACGGGACTGTTCGGATCACAGATGTTTCCCCAGGACTGCGTCCTGGGCTACTTTCAGTCCGTCCCTCCGGGACTCTTCACAGACTTTTTGAAGGGGACGGCCTTCAGGCTGTCCATAACTGCTGATAAACCAGTGCGGCTTCGCTGGGAGAACGAGCCTGTTACATCGGCAATCACCATTTCATCACCTGATTTGCCCATGAGTGAGCGACTTTCTTCTAAAAGCGCGCCCTCAAGCGCTACTCCCCGCAACGAAAGGCTTCTGCCAGCAAACGAATCGCTTCCGGCAAGTCGCGCTCAGAGCTCGCAGTAAAACAGATGCGGAAGCAATTCTCATCCGCCGGCCCGGCGAAGAAGGCTCGTCCCGGCGCAACGCTTGCCCCCCTCTGTTGGGCGTTCAGCAGGACCGCCTCCATATCGACTGGACGACGCCATCGGCACCAGATGTAAAGTCCGCCCTGAGGAATAGAAAACTCCAGCTCATCGCTCAGAAAATTCCGCCGCAGTGCATCCACGGCAATCTTCTGTAGAGTCGCATGGGTCGTTCGCAGGCGCGGGATGTGGTCTTCGAAGACCCCGTTCTCCAGCAGCTCAGCCAAAGTGAGTTGCAGCAGGCCCTCGGTAAACAAGTTAGCCCGCATCTTGATCAGTGACAGTTGCTTGACCATGTGGGGAGGAGCCGCAATCCACCCCAGCCGCAATCCCGGAGCAAGCACCTTGGAGAAGGTGCTCAGATAGATGACAAGGTTGTGCTTGTCCATACGGTAAAGAGACGGCGGCACCGATCCCTGCAGACGGGTCCTGGAGTAGACGTCATCCTCGATGATGGGCACCCGGTAACGTGCGGCCAGTCCGAGCAATTTCGCGCGCTGCTCCTCGTCCATTGTTCGCGCGGTTGGGTTGTGATACGTGGGCATGGTAAAGATGAACTTCGGGTGGTAGGCAATCAGCAATCTTTCCAGCACCTCAGCGGACCATTCCGCCGTATCCCATTCCACCAGCTGCGCTCCGGCCGCCTGCAGGGCCTGGATGGCTCCGGGAAATGTTGGCCGGTCGATGATGACGTGGTCTCCCGGCTCCACCAGGCACCGTGCCAGCAGGTCGATGCCTTCCTGCGCCCCGGCCACGATCAGGATGTGGCTGCTCTCTCCCTCCTCCAATGCGGCGATGGCGCGACGCAAGCGAGGCTGACCCTCCGTGGGAGCAATTGCCATCGCCTGCAGAGCATCCTTGGCCAGTACCTTGTTGATGGCTTTGCGGAAAGGCGCCAGCGGAAAACAACTAAGCGCCGGTGTGCCTGCGGAAAGCCGGTAACGCAAATTCGGCAGCCGGCTCTGCGCCAGCATCTCCAGCACGGGCTCGTCCAGCAGGTGAGCCTGGCGGGATATCTTGCTGCTCCACTCAATCGGGTTTTCCGCCGGTCCGGCCGGGGAAACGAATGCCCCCCGTTGGGGAACGCGCCGAATCACTCCGCGCTTCTCCAAGAGTAGATAGGCAGCGGTCACCGTATTGCGGCTAAGGCCAAGCTGCGCCGCAAGCGCCCGCTCGCTGGGCAGGCGATCGCCGGGCAGGAGCCGGCCAAGAGCAATCTGTTGTTCGATATCCCGTGCCACCTGGGCCAGCAGCAAATCGCCTTTTGCCCGCACCAGGTGGAAGCGGTCCGCTATGGGTGTGGCGGCCACGTTCAGAGGCCCGCGTACCAGTCGTAACCGAGCTTGGTCCAGTAATCGTCCGGCTGCTGGTCGGTATAGGCGATGAGCCCGATACGCTTGATCTGCTTATAACCGTACTTGGTGGGCGCGTGCAGCCGCAGCGGGGCGCCGTGATACTGGGTTAGCGGGCTGCCGCTCATTTCCGTCACCAGCAGCGTTTGCGGGTGCATGCAGACCTTCATATCGTAACCAACATAGTAGTCGCCGTTCGGCGTCTCCATGTACACGTAGCGGGGCAGCCGGCCATCGGGCCGTTTCTCGGGAGGGTAGGCCGCAATCAGGTCTGCCATGCGCACGCCGTTCCAATGCACGATCTGGCTCCATCCCTCGATGCACTTGAATTGTGTGACCAGGTCATGTTTCGGAAGTTTCAGGATATCGTCCATGGTCAGCAGCAGACCGGGCGTGCCGGGTGGCAGCGTGGATCGGCTTTCTCCCGCTTCCTCCAGCCCGCGCGGCATCCGCCCCGTGCGCTCCTGGCGGACTTTCTCCATGGCCACCATCGGAGCCGGCGCCATCTTCTCCGCCGTGTCGGCGCTGGGGGCCACCTTGGTATCGTGGCCCTGGTCTTCATTCGTCTTCACATCCGCATAGCGGTATTCCCAGGCCGTGACATCCGCGACATATTGAGGATAGCTTCGCGCGTCCGCGACGCCCGTCAACTGCAGACGCCAGCTCTCCGGAACCAGGGCCTGTTTCAGACCATATACGCCATTGACGCGTAGATCCTCAGCGCGTTTCAGCGGGTAGGTCGGGGCCAGCGCCCGGTCGTCGAAGATCGCGCGCGAAAGGCTAGCGTTGGTCTGAAAGGCCCGGCGGAACGGCTTCGGCTGCATACTGAGCCGCTGGCTTCCATCGATCCATTCGTAGAGACCCCACCCGGCGACCGCCCCTGCTGCGGCGATGGCGAAGCTGCGCCGCGTGTGTTTGCGGCTTTCCCGCAGAACGGCTTCGTCCGCCGCCTCCTGCTCTGCCGCCTCCGCTCTGCCGCCTCCCGCTCTGCTTCCTTCCGCTCTGCCGCCTCTCGCTCTGCCGCGTCTGCTGCTCCGCAGCGCCTGTTTCTTTGTCGTCGAGATCGCTCATCCCCAACTCTTTCTTTCGGCCTCGAGCGACGGTTCCTGTATGGGCTTCACTTCCAGTCCGCTCACCATACTGCGGAAATTGTTCCAGCCCGCCAGCACCACCTGGGTCACGTGGATGACGAAGAACCCGCAGAAGCCCATGGTGAGCAGAAAATGCTCCCACCGTGCCATCTCATAGCCACCCAGCAAAGTCGTCACCCAATGCACCTGGGTCGGTTTGTAGATGGAGAGGCCGGTAATGAGACTCCCCGCGCCCATCAAAATTACAGATGTGTAAGCAATTTTTTGAGCGCCGTTGTACTTGGTCTGCGGCGGGAGGTATTTGCTCAGGTGCAGGTCCTTGAGCGTCACCTGGATTGCTTCTATCAGGCTCTTGCGGTCGGGAACCACAAAGCGCCATTCGCCCGAGAAGACGGTGAAAAGTACGTAGAGAAATCCGTTGATGGCGAAGATCCACATAAAGAAGAAGTGGTATCCCAGCCCTTGGGTCACATGGTAGGGGGCATTCATCGCCTTCCAGAACCATTCAGGGAAAAACCGGAAGAGCGTGAAGGGTCCCAGTCCCACCCGGTAGACAGCGTGAGGGTGTTTGTAGGCATTGTCCGAATCGTTCCAATAGATAAGCAGCCCGCTCCAGATCATGGTGAACAGCACGGGAAAATTAACCCAATGCATCCAGCGGATCGCGAGCGGATGCTTCTTGTCCAGGCGGATCTGAGGGGAAACGGGCGGCCGCGGCGTTTCTACCGGGGCGATAACTACAGGTGGCGGCTCAACGGTTAATGCAACCGGCTTGTTTTCGGGCGCGGTATCGCTCGACTTCTCCGTTATCGCGGCGGTGGGCTCCGATGCAGTAACCGCGCCCGGGTTTTCGACCTCTGGGGGAGGCTGTGCAGGCATCGGGCTATCGCTCTGTTCACGCTCGTCCATTTGCCCTTAGTGACAGCATCTAGCTTCCAGAGCGGGTATGGCAAGGCCAGTTTTCCTCCGATGGTGCCAGATTGAGGGTTCGGGCCCGCGCGCGAGCTAGGGCCAATCTAAAATCAGGTGCATGCGCACACCCATATTCCAGGTCGACGCCTTCACTACTCGCCGGTTCGCAGGAAATCCCGCCGCGGTCATGCCCATGGACAGCTTTCTGGCCGACGCAACCTTGCAAGCCATTGCCGCCGAGAACAACCTGGCTGAGACCGCATTCCTCCTGCCTCAAGGCGGCGACTATCGCCTGCGTTGGTTCACGCCCGCAACCGAGGTACCGCTGTGCGGCCACGCCACTCTGGCCAGCGCTGCGGTGGTCATGGAGCGACTCGAGCCCGGGCGCACCCATGTGGTCTTCCACTCTGCCAGTGGGCCGCTCACGGTGAATCGGGTAGGAGCGGGGTACGTGATGGACTTCCCGGCGCGGCCCTCCGAGCGCATCCCCCCGCCGCCAGGTCTGGTGGAAGCGCTGGGCGCCGTGCCCGTCGAGGTTTTCGGCAACACCTTCAACTACCTGGCTCTGCTTGAGAGCGCGCAGGTCTTGCGTGAACTGGCTCCCGACATGGCGGCGATCGCTCGCCTGGACCGTCCGGGTGTCATCGTGACCGCATCCGGAGACCAAAATTTCGACTTCCTCAGCCGCTACTTCGCCCCTGCCAAGGGAATCCCCGAAGATCCCGTGACCGGCGCCGCTCATTGCATGCTTACGCCTTATTGGGCCAACCGACTGGGCAAGACAACGTTTCGCGCCTTCCAGTGCTCCCCGCGCGGCGGGGAAGTTCTTTGCCGGCTGAAGGGAGATCGGGTCGAGTTAGAAGGTTCCTGCGTCTTCTACCTCGAAGGTGAAGTCGAGATCTGACGGGTGTCCCACCTTCGCCCCGTGTACGTGGGCCGGAAAATACAGGCGAAGCCCACAATGACTTTCGCTCAATAAGTGGCCAGATCCTCACGGATGAAAAATTCGACGCCGGCCTCGTTCCCCCAGCTCATCGGACGAAATTGCACAAACACCAAGACGCCGTTAATCCGGGATTTGCTCCCTGATCTTTGTAACTTCTGTTAAACAACCCCGAACCCAGCCCCGCTCACCACAACTTCAAAGCCGCATTAAAAAAAAGTTTTTTCCTCAACAATCCTGCTTGCATTCCAGTCAGGCTGCCGATATAGTACGGTCACTGAAGTAAGTCCTCGGGTGAAAGAGCAGCCTGTAAAAAGTTGCCAATCGTTCCTGCCATTAGGGCCCCGTTAGAAGTTGTTCGGTTTTGGAGGCGAGTATGAAACGAATTTCCTTATGGGGCATAGCCCTCGTAATGGTCCTGGGGATGTTTGGCGTCAGCCAGCCCACGTGGGGTCAGCAGATCACCGCGTAGATCACCGGCACAGTGGAAGATTCGGCCGGAGCGGCCCTGAACGACGCTACCGTCACCGCCAGGGACACCGAGCGCGGTACTTCCTCCACCACCAAAACAACCCAGGGTGGTGTCTTCAACTTCAGCACTCTTCCCATCGGAACCTATGAGGTAAAAGCGGAGGCGGCCGGTTTTGACACCGCCGTTCAGCCCCCCATCACCTTGGTGCTCAATGAGACGGGCGCGCGCTCGACTTCAAGATGAAGGTGGGCGCGGTTACCAATACCGTGCAGGTCACGTCCGAGGCTCCGCAGCTGCAGGCCGATACCACGCAAGTCAGTACCCTGATTAATGCCAACGACAATCACCGGCATTCCGCTGGCGACGCGTAATTACGTCGAACTGACCCTGCTGGCGCCCGGCAGCATTACCGCTGACAACTCAACCTTCAACAGCGGCGACAATGCCAATTACGGTGGCCGTCCATCGATCAACGGCAACCGTGAGGAGTCGAATAACTTCATCCTCGACGGCATGGATAACAACCAGACCTCGGAAAACAATCTGGCGGTCACGCCCTCGCCCGACGCCATTCAGGAATTCAATCTGATCACTTCTAACGCCTCGGCTGAGTTCGGCAATTTTCAGGGTGGCATCGTCAATGCCTCCATCAAGTCGGGCACCAATCAGTTCCACGGAGACGCTGGGAGTTCTTCCGCAATGACGTTCTCAATGCCAACCAGTGGGAGAACAAATTTGATGGCCCCGGCAATTTCCTGCCGCGGGCTGCACTGCGCTGGAATATGTTCGGGGGCACCGTTGGCGGCCCGGTCTGGAAAGACAAGCTGTTCTTCTTCGCCGACTATCAAGGGCAGCGTTTCGATCATCCGACGACCAGCAAGTTCATTACTGTGTTCACCAACGCCGAGCGTAACGGCGACTTCTCGGCGCTATTGCGACACCCGCTTAAGAATCCAACCACAGGTGCGCCTTACGTAGGCAACCAGATTCCCCATGTCACAAGAAAACCCGGTGGCTGCGGCTCTCTTCGCCTCCAAATACTATCCAACACCGATCAACAGCAACCCCATCAACAACGCCGTCAACCTGACCAATCAGGCTACAACACCGACCAGGGCGATGCCAAGATCGACTGGAATATCACCCAGCAAGACCGCCTCAGCGCCCGTTACTCGCAGGCGTACCAAAACGACCCGACCAGCAACTCGCAGTTGATCCTGGGCAATTCGTTACGTCCACATTCCAATGCGCAACGCGGTCGGGAACCTGGACCCACACCTTCGGTCCTAACATCCTGAACGAAGCCCGTTTTGGAGCGTCCTGGATCACGTTACTCCAGTGGCGCCAACTTTAACCCCAGCATCGGCGATCTGGGTGACGAGCTCGGGATTGCCAATGCCAATACCGCCGGTCCTGGCCTGCTGTTGCTCGGCTTCGGCGGCGGCACGGCTACCGAGCTCCTGGCCAGGGACACTCACCAACGTCGGCAACAATGTCGTCGACTCGAACTTCGCCGACACCGTGATCCAGTTTGACGATGGGGTGGTGATTACCCATGGCAAGCACGTCTTCAAGACAGGCTTCCAGCTGTGGCGCTTCCGCATGAGCAACTTTTATAGCGGCAACAGCGGCGAGTACGGCGCTGATCTTTCGGAGGCGCGTTCACGGGTGATCCATCCTCTGACTTTTTCACTGGGTATCTGGGTGCAACAGGCAAGGGGGTCAGCAGCGGTGGCTGCATGGCACCAAATGCCGTGGAGGTTTGGCGGCTATGGCCAGGACGACTGGCGCATCATGCCTACTCTCACTCTGAATCTCGGATTGCGCTACGAAGCGACACACTCCCTGGGTAGAACTGAACAATCGCCAGGTCAACGTGAATCTTGTCACGGGCGCACTTGAGTATGCAGGCGTAGATGGCAACAGCCGCGGTCTCTATAACTCGGTCTACGGACTGCCGGCTATTCAACCTCGCGTCGGCTTTGCCTGGTCGCCGGCATATTGGGGCGGTAAGACTGTCCTTCGCGGCGCCTATACCATCTCCTCTTACCTGGAAGGAACCGGCACCAACCTGCGGCTTCCACGCAATCCGCCCTTCACCCCGACGGAGGTTACCGCTACCTATACACCCCGACCTACCAGACTCAGCAAGGTCCCAGGCGGGCGCGTTCCGGGCGATCCGTTCGCCGGAGCTATCTTGTACGTCTGGGATAAGACCATTCAACCTGCGATGGACCAGCAGTGGAACCTGACCGTACAGGGCGAAGCCAGCTCCACCACGACGTTCCAGCTTGGCTACGTCGGCCAGCACGGAACACACTTGATGGTGCCGACGCCCTACTCGCAGAAAACGCTCACCAATGGGGTAGTCGCGACCGAGCCTGTACTTCCAGGACAATCCCGCCTTAATCAACGACTCTCCACCGTATCCGGGACGTCTTCGACTGGGTTCATGACCTACAACGCGCTGCAGGCTGTGTTGCAGAAGCGCGTTTCCAACGGACTGGAGGGACAAGTTGCTTACACCTGGTCGCATTGCCTCACCAACAACAGCGGATACTACGGCACCTGGGGCTCGGCGGCCCAGACCACCCCGGCGAATCCGTACTATCAGAACCTCTACAACCCTCATGCCGATTACGCCAGTTGCTACTACGACTCGAAGAATATACTGGCCGCTTACGCGACTTATGATTTGCCTATTGGAAAGGGCAAAGTTATCGGCAACAACATGAACCCGGTGCTCAATGCGGTTGTGGGCGGTTGGCAGGCTTCCACCATCATCTCCATTCACAGCGGCTTCCCTCTGGCCGTTTACAACGCCACAGACAGCTCGGGAACAGGTTCTCGTGGAGCTCGTCCTAACTGCGGACAGCAGGAAGTGTTTGGACGCCAAAAGAGCTTTGCCCGCCGCCTTCCAGGGCTATCAGTGGGTGAGCTCCGCAACGGAAATTCGGAACCAGCGCACTGGTACCTTCGGAAACTGCCCGGCGCAGGGACCAGTCACTGGAGCCGGGTACACCGATACCGACATCGGCCTATCTGAAGAACATCCATATAACCGAAGCCAAGTACATCCAGTTCCGTGGCGACTTCCTGAACGCATTCAACAACGTCCAGTTAGGCCATCCCGACACCAACTTCCCGAGTGCCACCTTTGGGCTGATCAATACTTCGCAACCCGCAAGGAACATCCAATTCGCGCTTTAAGTTCTACTATTAGGCGCCTGATAGACTCAGGGGCAGATGCTGATTGGCGTCTGCCCCTTGTTTTTTGACTGCGGCTTTCGTAGGCCGCTGTCAGGAGATGCTTTACCCTCCAACTCCTGATTGATAATGATGCCTAAACTCTCCAAGCTGGTCTCCCTGATTTTCCTCGTATTCGCGGGCACTTCCCTGGCGCAGGTTTCGAGCAAGACGGCGGCGGTTATCCCCGCGGCTGCTGAGCATGCCGCGTCGCTTGCGGAGAGCGGCCGTTGTCCCGAAGCGTTACCCCTGCTGGCCAAGTCTGCCGCGCACATCACCGACAAAGAGCTGCAAAAGAGAGTGGGCCTCGACGGCGTGCGCTGTGCCACCATCCTGCAGCAGCAGGAGCCGCTGCTCCAATTCCTGCGGATGTTGAGTCGGCAGTTTCCGCATGATCCCGAAGTGTTCTATGTGTCTGACTCACGCTTATTCCGACTTATCCGCTCGCGCTGCGCGAGAGCTGGCGACGATCGCCCCCACTTCGATCCCCGCGCTCGAAATGGATGCGGATGCGAACGAACAGCAGGGCAAATGGGATCAGGCGGAGAAAGACTATCGCAAGATCCTGGAGCAAAATCCGCGCTACCCGGGCATTCATTTTCGCTTGGCCCGTCTGCTGCTCTCCAAGCCAAATCCGGCGCCCGATTTCGCCGAGCAGGCAAAGAAGGAGCTGCAGCAGGAACTCGAGATCGATCCCGCAAATGCCGGTGCGGAATACGTGCTGGGGGAACTGGCGCGCCAGGCGCAGGATTTACCCGAGGCGGTCAAGCACTTCTCCAAGGCCACCGAGCTCGAAACCAACTTTGCCGACGCCTACCTCGGGCTGGGCATGTCGCTCTTAGCCCAGAAGAATTACGCGGAGGCCGTAGCTCCGCTCGAAAAGGCGGTCAAACTTCAACCGGCGAATCCTGCCGGGCACTACAGGTTGGCGACCGCATACGCCCGCACCGGACGCAAAGAAGATGCGGAGAGGGAATTCGCCCTGCAGCAGCAGACCTCGGAAGCGCACGGGCGGACCGGGAGCTCAGAAGCCGCAGTGATGAGAGGGTTATCCCGGCGGCGTTTTCTCTGCAATCTGGCCGGCGCAGGCGCATTTGCTTCGTTGCCCCGCTTCGCTGCTGCCGCGCCGGCCTATCCCTTCGAAGAAGTGCCGCCATCCAGCAGTCACATTACCTGGGTACATACTGCCGGCAAGTCGCCGCAGAAATATCTGCCCGAAACCACCGGCGCGGGTTGCGCTTTTCTCGATTACGACAACGACGGATGGATGGACATCTATCTCGTCAACAGCGGCCGGTGCGACTTCTACGATCCCGATCCGCCGCTGCGCAACGCCCTCTATCGCAACAATCGCGACGGAACATTCACCGATGTCACGGAGAAAGCCGGGCGTCGCGGGCGGCGGCTATGGACAGGGCATCGCCGTCGGCGACTACAACGGCGACGGTTTTCCCGATCTGTATGTGACCCAGTACGGGCGAAGCATTCTGTATCACAACAACGGCGACGGAACTTTCACTGATGTTACCGAGAAAGCCGGCGTCGCGGCTCCCGGATGGGCCTCGAGCGCGGTGTGGTTCGACTACGACAACGATGGACGGCTGGATCTGTTTGTCTGCCGTTTCGTCGATTTCAGCAAAGCCGAAAAATCTTAACTGCGTCGCCTACAACGAGCGCTGGCTACTGCATTCCGACGCTGTACAAGCCGCGGCCAGCTGGCTCTTCCACAACAACGGCGACGGAACATTTACCGATGTCAGCCAAGCATCTGGCATTGCGAAACATCTGGGAAAGGCCTGGGGCGTGGTCGCACCGACATCAACAATGACGGCAGGATGGATCTCTTCGTCGCCAATGACACGGTGCAGAATTTTCTCTACATGAATCGCGGCAACGGCAAATTCGACGAGATTGCCGCGCTCGCAGGCGTGGGCTTCAGCGAGACGGCCGGCGCCCGCTCCGGCATGGGAGTAGATTCCGCCGACCTCAATCAGGACGGCTGGATGGATCTGTTTGTGGCCAACATCGACCACGAGAGATATTCCGCTTTACCAGAACAATCACGATGAAACATTTGACGACCAGGCCAATGCGACCGGCGATCGGTGCGGCGACGCGATTGATGAGCGGATGGGGACTGAAGTTTTTCGACTACGACAACGATGGCAATCTGGATCTTTTCTCGCCAACGGAAATCCCGACGACATGATCGAGACCATGCAGAAGGACGTGACCTACCGCGAACCGCTGATGCTGTTTCACAACAACGGAAAGACGCTGCGCAACGTCAGCGCGGAAAGCGGACCGATTTTCGCCCGAAATCTCTCTGCCCGAGGGCTGGCGATCGGCGATTTCGACAACGATGGCGCCGTGGACGTGCTGGTTTCCGTCAACGATGCCGCGCCGCTGCTGTTGCGCAACGTGGCTGCCAAAGACAATCACTGGCTGGGAATCAAGCTGGTGGGCAAAAAATCCAACCGCGACGCCGTCGGTGCACGTGTGACCTATCAGGCCGGAGATCTGAAGCGCAGCAGAACAAAAGTGGGCGGAGGAAGCTATCTGTCGTCGCACGATCCGCGCATCGTGCTTGGCCTGGGTAAGCAGACCAAGATCGACTGGCTGGAAGTGAAGTGGCCGCAGCCCAGTGGCATGACCGAAAGGTTCACCCTACTGCCGATCGACAAGTACATCACCCTCACCGAAGGTGAAGGAGCAAGAAAGAACTGAAGCCGTTCCAAGTAGACTAAGTTGAACCGCAAGGATCTGTGCCCCAGTTCGTTGCGGGGTACGGGCGACGAATACGATTCTTTGCGAACCCCTTGCGGTCCGCCGGTTCCAGCAGCTATGCGCGAAAAGAGTTTTGCCCGGATTACCTGACGACATTGCTAGACGCGGATCTTCATCCGGCGCCCGTGAGCAAACCGGGCAGCTCCCGAAATGTAGGAACTCTCAGCCCCCGGACTTCAAGTCCGGGGCTGGCACAGCTTAATCCCATGTCTCCGTAGCCGCGAAAAGGACCGAGGTCCCGACCATCCAGATATTAGGATGAGGGGAGGCTCTCAAGCCGCTTGAGTTACGGAGACCATATTGGCGGAGAAAAAACCGGGAAGCGCGACACGTTTTGCAGGATGGATCGCCCTCGCACTGGTAGCTGTAGGCTCATTCGCAAACGCGCAGGCTGTCACGGCGCCCGGTGACACACCCAAGCTCCTCCCAATGCCCCGCGAATACTCCTCCCGCGGTACAGCGAACCTGGCGCATGGAGTCTCCGTCAAAGCAGATTCCGATGCCGAAGATCGCTTTGCGGCGCAAGACCTCTCCGGCTGGTTCGAAAAACTGCATGTGCGCAGCGGTCACGGTACCGTCGTCATTGAATTGCTGCGGGCGCAATCGCGCCAGGGTGCAGGGCTGCTCTCCAGTTCCAACCTCAAAATCGATGAGCCGATGCAGGAAGAAGGGTACGCGATCGTGCCCACAAAAAAGGGATTGGCTGTCATCGCGGCTACGTCGGCCGGCATCTTTTACGGCGTACAAACCGTAAAGCAGATGACAACCGGTGATGGTCCCACCGCCGTCCTGCAAAAGGCATTGATTCGCGACTGGCCGGCGATGCGCTACCGGGGGATTTCAGATGATTTGTCGCGAGGTCCCTTTCCAACCGTGGAATTTCAGAAGCGGCAGATACAGACGTTCGCCGCCTACAAGATCAATGTCTACTCTCCCTACTTTGAAAACACTCTGCAATATCTTTCCAACCCCTTACCGGGCCTGCCTGGCGGGAGCATGAGCCGCGAAGATGCGCGCCAGCTGGTCGAATTCGCCCGTGGCTACCACGTAACCATCATTCCTGAGCAGGAGGCCTTCGGGCACCTGCATCGCATGTTGGAATACGAGCAGTATGCACCGCTCGCGGAGACTCCGATGGGCAGCGTGCTCGCTCCAGGTCAACCCGGCTCTCTGCAACTCATTGGTCAGCTATTCAGCGAAGTGGCGGCCATGTTTCCAGGACCGTTCCTGCACATCGGAGCAGACGAGACCGCCGACCTGGGCAAGGGGCAGACCCACGCCGACGTCTCCGCCCGCGGTCTGGGCGCTGTATACGTAGACTTCCTGCTGCAGATCCACAACCAGCTCGCACCTCTGCATCGTCGCCTGCTCTTCTGGGGCGATATCGCCATGAACAGTCCGGAGCAGGTAAAGCGGTTGCCGAAGGATATGATTGCCGTGGCCTGGACTTACTCTCCATCTCCAGAGGGGTATGCGGCGTGGCTGAAGCCCTACACCGACGCCGGGATGGAAACCTGGGTTGCCCCAGGGGTGAGCAACTGGAAGCGTGTTTATCCCGACAGTGATGCCGGGCTGCGGAACATCCAGGGCTTCGTCCGTGACGGCCAGGCGGCGCACAGCACCGGAGTGCTGAATACGGTTTGGAACGATGACGGCGAAGGCCTGTTTCAAGAAGATTGGTACGGCGTCTTGTTTGGAGCCGCAGCAGGGTGGCAGCAGGGAACCAGCGATCTGGCGCAGTTTGAGGACACGTACGGCAGCGTCTTTCACGGAGACCGGACAGGCAAGATCGATGAGGCACAACGCGAGCTGATTGCCATCTACCAGATGCTGGACCAGTCCAAGGTGAAGGAAGCGAGCGATGATCTGTTCTGGGTGGATCCGTGGAGTGTCGAAGGGCAGGCCGCGGCGGCGGAATTGCGACCGCTTCTCCGCGCGATGCGGTTGCACGCGGAGCGCGCCCTGACCCTGCTGGCCCAAGCCCGTGCTGCCGTCCCGCTGCGGGAAACCGACGCTGTCGATGCCATCGAATTGGGCGCGCGCAGGTTCGACTTCATTGGCCAGAAATTTGAAACCACGGACGCGATTGCCGGTCTTTATCACCAGGCATATGCATGGCAGGGAGACAGTCAAAACGCGAAGCGCATCAACGGCTTATTGGGAAACATCTCCGGGACCGATGGACTTTGCGAAGATATACGCAACCGATACAGTTATATTAGCCTCCAGTATTCCCAACTCTGGCTGCGCGAGAACCGGCCCTACTGGCTGCAAAATGTTCTGGTTCGTTATGATCAGGCAACCCAGCTCTGGGTGTTGCGCAGCGCTCGATTTGCGTCGGCCCACAACGAATGGCAGGCACACCACCAGCTGCCTGCGCCGGCTGAGTTGGGTATTCCCTGATGCACCGGCTCAGCTCGGTCGACCTCTCTCTGGTAGCGATTTATCTGGCAGGCATTACCCTCTTCGGCCTGCAGTTCCGCAGCAAGGACCGTTCGTTAAAAAATTACTTTCTTGCCGATCGCAAAATTCCCTGGTGGGCCATTGCGCTCTCCATCGTAGCCGCGGAAACCAGCACCCTGACCATCATCAGCGTGCCCGGCCTCGCCTACACCGGAGACTGGGGATTTCTGGAGATCGTTCTCGGTTATCTCCTGGGCCGGATCGTGGTGTGCATTATTTTCCTGCCCCGCTATTTTCGTGGCGAGCTGCTCACCGCGTACGAGGTCATTGGCGAGCGCTTTGGCCCGCGTCTGCATAAGCTCACCGCATTTCTTTTTCTCTTCCTGCGTGCGGCGGCGGAAGGTGTCCGCGTTTTCGCTGTTTCGATTGTGGTGGGCATAGCCATCGGCACCGGGGACGTAGTTTCCATCGCAATCATTGTCGCCCTGACCCTGATTTACACCCTCGAAGGCGGAATGGCCGCCGTCATCTGGACCGACGTGGTGCAAATGGCACTCTATGTCGCGGGCACAATCGCCGGCGTGATCCTGTTGGGGCATCGGGTTCCGGGCGGCTGGCACGCAATTCACGTCATGGCATCGGCCGCCGGTAAAGTCACGATCTTCCATTTTGCTTTCAGCCTGAGCGAAACCTATACCTTTTGGGCAGGTCTTGTCGGGGGCTGTTTCCTCACGATGGCAAGTCACGGTACCGATCAGCTCATGGTGCAGCGCCTGCTGGCAGCAAAAAATCTACGCGAATCGCGCATCGCCTTGCTGAGCAGCGGCGTCGTCATCCTGGTTCAGTTCGCGCTCTTTCTTGCCATTGGCACCGGGCTCTACTATTTCTACGGTAATGTGACCCATGGCACTCCGCCCGGGAGCCCGGACCGCGTCTTCCCGGCGTTCATCGTGAACGAGATGCCGCATGGCTGGCTGGACTGATGGTCGCGGCCATCCTGGCTGCCGCGATGTCGAACCTGAGTGCAGCGGTCAACTCGCTCAGTTCGAGCAGCATGGTGGATTTCTATATGGCCTGGAAGCCGAATGCCGATGAACGTCAGCGTGCACGCCTGTCGCGCGCCATGACGTTTTCTGGGCGCTGCTGTTGTTCGTGCTCGCACTGATGTCCCGCGGCGGCGGCCATGTGGTCGAAGTCGGCCTGTCGATCGCCTCCGTAGCCTACGGCGCGCTGTTAGGAGTTTTCTTACTCGGCACTCTTACCAAAAGCGCAACGGAATCAGGCGCCATGATCGGCATGATCGGCGGCCTGGTGGCGAATATCCTGCTCTGGAAACGACCGGTACCGTTACCCAGGATTGCCTGGACCTGGTTCGTGCTGATCGGATCGCTGCTTACCTTTGTTCTGGGATGGGCAATGAGCAAAATCTTACCTGGTAAGAAGCGTTATGCGGTTTTGCTCCTCGTTCTGTTCGCTTCGCAGTTGAAAGCGCAGGACGCCGAGTTTCAACAAATCGATCGCATCGTCGAAGGCGGAATCGCAGCCAAAAAGTTTCCCGGAGCGGTGGTGATCGCCGGTCATAACGGCCGGATCATCTTTCACAAGGCGTATGGAAACAGCTCCCTCATTCCTGCGCCCGAACCGATGACCGAAGACACAATTTTCGATCTCGCATCGTTGACCAAAGTTCTGGCCACCGCGCCTGCTGTGATGCAGCTCTACGAGCAGGGCCGGTTTCGGCTGAATGATCCGGTGGCCGAATATCTGCCCCAGTTCGCCGCCAATGGCAAGCAGGACATCACCATTCGCCAGTTGCTGACCCACTACTCCGGCCTGCCTCCCGATGTTTCGCTCGAGGACCCTTGGGAAGGCAAAGAGGAGGGATTGCGCCGAGCGTTTGCTGCAACGCCGGTGACCGCTCCCGGAGTGCAATTCCGCTACAGCGACATCAACTTCATCGTGCTGGGCGCGCTGGTCGAGAAGCTCTCCGGCCTTACCCTCGATCAATATCAGCAGCGATACATCGCGCAACCGTTGGGTGTGGAGCACATGCGCTTTCTTCCGCCCGAAAGCTGGCGCAGCCGCATTGCACCGACACAGTATGATCACGGCGTCATGCTCCGCGGAGTGGTGCACGATCCAACCTCACGTCGCATGGGCGGCGTTGCCGGGCATGCCGGCCTCTTCAGCACCGCCGGCGACGTCGCCGTCTACGCGCAGAACCTGCTCGACCGGCTTGCCGGCAGGCCAAGCCATTTCCCATTGCAGCAGCTCACGCTCGAAAAGATGACCACGCCTGCTCAGCCGGCGACTGGTACGGCGCTCCGCGGACTTGGCTGGGATATCGAATCGCCTTTTTCCAGCAATCGGGGCGAGCTGTTCCCGGTTGGCTCCTTTGGTCATACTGGATTTACCGGGACATCCATCTGGATGGATCCCACCAGCGACACCTACGTCGTCTTCATGTCGAACGCTGTTTATCCCAATGGACCTACCGGAATTAACGCCATCCGCGGCGCCGTCGCCACCGCGATTGCCAGGTGGGTAAAACTGCGGCCCGATAGTGGAAGCCTCGCCGCCACACTCACCGGCTACAACGAATCCATTGCCGGTGAACGCCGCTGGCAGGACCGCAACGGTACCGTTACTACGGGAATCGATGTGCTGGAAGAAGACCACTTCGCCCCATTGGCCGCGCTCGCCGCCAGGCACGGAGGGACCTTGCGGGTGGGGCTGCTGACCAATCAAACCGGGCTCGACGCGCAGGGGCGGAGAACGATCGATGTTCTGGCAGCGCGTGGGCGGCCTCAAGCTCAAGCTGCTCTTCAGTCCCGAGCACGGCATTCATGGTGTGCTCGATAAGGAGGGCATTCAAGATTCGAAAGATGAGTCCACTGGACTGCCCGTGATCAGCCTGTATGGCGATCAGCGTCGTCCTTCCCTGGAAACGTTGCGTGGGCTCGATGCGGTGCTCATCGACCTTCAGGATGCGGGAGTCCGCTTCTATACCTACGAAACCGTGGTTCGCTATTTTCTCGAGGCTGCGGGCCAGACCGGCACAGACATCGTGGTCCTGGACCGTCCCGATCCGCTGGGAGGTGGGTTTCTGCAGGGCCCTGTTTCCGACCCCGGCAGCGAGAGCTACGTCAACGTAGCGCCGATACCGGTGCGGCATGGCATGACGTTGGGTGAGCTTGCACGCTATCTCAATGGAGAATACAAACTCGGTGCGCCGCTCAGTGTGATCGCGATGAAGGGCTGGCAGCGGGGCGACTGGTTCGATGCCACCGGCCTCACCTGGACCAATCCTTCTCCCAATCTCCGCAGCTTGCGCGAAGCGATTCTTTACCCTGCGCTGGGCCTGATCGAGACCACAAATATATCCGTCGGACGCGGAACGGACACACCCTTTGAATATGTCGGAGCGCCCTGGATCGATGGTCCGGCGCTGGCGCGCGCCTTGAATGCCCGATTCCTGCCCGGAGTGCGCTTTGTGCCTGTGGACTTCACGCCCCGGTCTCCTTATCCATATGCGGATCAACTCTGCCACGGAATCGAGCTGATCGTAACCGACCGCAATGTGCTCGACTCACCCGAACTAGGCCTGGAAATCGCCTCCGAAATCCACAAGCTGTTCGGAGACAAATACCAACTGAACAAGATCGAAACCTTGCTCGCCAATCGGAGCGTGCTCGACGTCCTGCAGGCAGGCCGCGATCCGCAACGCATCGCCGAGGATTGGCAAGCAACAGTTGCAGCAGTTCGAAGTCAAGCGAAAGCCTTACCTGCTTTACTGACGCACCGATCACATGAGACGAACCGTGCTCGAGATGCAAGAGGGTACCTGTATTCCGTCCACCCCATTTCCAACAAAGATACCCCTAAGATTCCCTGAAATTGCCCGAACAATCCCGAGAAAACCACGTTATAGTTTGGATGGCAAATCTCACGACCTGACTCGGGCGTGGCAAAAATCGACTCACAAGCAAGCCGTGTAACGGTATTCGCGGATGGTGAACCAGTGGAGCAGTTTTTCCGCCCCGCGGCTGCGTCGACGGCGCGCGCCAAAGTGCAGCAGGATATCTCCCCTGAGCGCCGCCGCAGGCCGGTTGAGCCGGTCGGCGGCGGCGATCCAGACAGCGAGGACGATGGCTTCCTGCGCGCCCGGCGTCGCGTGCCAGTACGGCGCGGGCTCATTCCCACCACCCTCGTGGGTCGCATCGTCGCGGCAGCGGCAGTGGTCTTCGCCCTTGCCGCGCTGGTCTTGCTGGCGATTGCCATACGTAACTTTTTCCGTGACGATCCCCGCTTTCGCATCGCCTCCTCTTCCTCCATCCAGATCATGGGCAACAGCCAGGTGACGCGATCCGAGCTGCTCTCCGTTTTCGGATCCGACCTGGGCCGCAATATCTTCTTCATCCCGCTGGGCCAGCGCCGCGCGGCGCTGGAACAACTGCCGTGGGTGGAACATGCAACCGTGATGCGGCTGCTGCCCGATCAGCTGCGCGTCGCCATCGTCGAACGCACGCCGGTAGCCTTCGTTCGCCAGGGCAACACCATCGGCCTGGTGGATGCTCACGGCGTTCTGTTGCACCTGCCTCCGGCGGCGATGGCCGCAAAACACTACTCCTTCCCCGTGGTCACAGGAATTTCCGCCAAAGATCCGCTGCCGGTGCGTGCCGCGCGGATGCATTTGTACCAGCAATTCATCAGCGACCTCGATTCCGGGGGAGCTAAAGTCTCCACCCAACTCAGCGAGGTCGACATCTCCGATCCGGAAGACATTTGGGCCCTCTTGCCGGCCCAGGGGTCCGATATCCAGGTGCACTTTGGCGATTCCGATTTCCTCACTCGTTACCGCAGTTATCAACAGCACCTGGCCGAGTGGCGGCAACAGTATCCTCATCTGGCATCTGTCGATATGCGCTATGAGAACCAGGTGGTGCTTGATATGACCCAGCAATCCGCCGCCGAATCCGCGCAGGATGGGGGAGCCGCCGGCGGCAGCCAGAGCGACCACCATGCGGCCGCCGCCAAACACCCCGCGGGAAAGCCTGCGGCAAAATCGCCCAAAGCGGCAAAAGCAAAGGGCTAATGGCCAAGGGATGAGCCAGAAAAGCGAAGACCTACTCACGGTGCTCGATGCCGGCAGCTCCAAGATCCGCGTGCTGGTAGCGGAGTTGCATGAAGGTGCGCTGCGCTATCGCGCGCACAGCGTGGTAAATGCGGAGGGGATGCGCAAGGGCCTGATCAGCGATCTCCAGCCCGCCAGCAGGGTATTCAATCAAGCCGCTACCGAAGCCGAGCAGATGGCCAACGCAGTCATTGCCAACTGTGTTGTAGGGCTGGGCGGTCCGCACATACGTGGCGTCAACAGCCAGGGCGGCATCAGCCTGGGCAACCGCCTGCGCGAGATCACGCGCGAAGATGTGCGCGCCGCCGTTGACCGCGCCCGCTCCGTCTCCCTGCCGGCCGATCGGGAAATCCTTCACCTGTTACCTCAACAATTTATTCTCGACGAGCAGCCTGGCATTCATGACCCGGTCGGCATGATCGGCAACCGGCTGGAAGTGAATCTACATATCGCAACCTGTTCGGCCAGCGCGGCGCAAAGCGTCATCACCTGCGCCAACAAGGCCGGCCTCGAAGTGACGGACACTATTTTTGAAGGCATCGCCGCCGCCGAAGCTACGGTCTCGGCGGACGAGCGCGAGCTCGGCGCCTGCCTCATCGACATCGGCGCCGGCTCGACGGAATTAGTGGTTTTCTTTGAAGGCGCCGTGGCCCACACCGCTGTGATACCCGTCGGCGGCGACCACTTCACCAACGACCTCGCCGTTGGCCTGCATATGTCGGTCCAGGAAGCGGAAGCTATTAAGATGGAGTACGGGCACTGCGTTGTAACTTCGGTTCCTTCGTCCAGCGAGCTGGAGCTGATTGCGGGGGGTACGCAGGTTATCCGCACCATCAAGCAGCGCTCGCTAAGCGAGATCCTTGAGCCGCGCGCCCGCGAGCTCTTCCAGTTGCTGCGCGAGAATTTGCGTCAGGGCGGCGTTCTCGGTGCGCTGGGAGCGGGTTGTGTGATTACCGGTGGCGGCGCTCGCCTGGCGGGGCTGCTCGAAGTAGCAGAAAGTTTGTTGCGCGTGCCGGCGCGTTTGGGCTATCCTGTGCCACTTTCCAGAATGCCCGAAGAGCTGATACAGCCGGAGTTTTCCACCGCTATTGGCATGCTGCTTTACACCCATCGCACCAGCGTGCTGCGGGCAGCTGAAGATCAAGGCTTGCGGGCCAAGCTGCGCGCTATATTCGCGGGAAGTTTATAGTCAACAAAATTGCGACACGACAAGATCGAATTACGAAGAGAGAATGGAGCAGAACCCGATGAGTCTTTCCGATGAAATCCGCATTCAATACAACGATGACGTCGCCCGCGGAGCGAAGATCAAGGTCATAGGCGTGGGCGGCGGCGGCGGCAACGCCGTGAACCGCATGATCGCCGCCAAATTAGAGGGGGTTGAGTTCATCGTCGCCAATACCGATGTGCAGGCGCTGCAGCTCTCCCAGGCTCCGGTCAAGCTGCAGTTGGGCGTCAAACTAACCAGCGGACTGGGCGCAGGGGCTAATCCAGACGTGGGCCGGCGCGCGGCCCTGGAAGACTCAGAAAAGATTATCGAGGCTCTCGAAGGCGCGGACATGGTCTTTGTCACCGCCGGCCTGGGCGGCGGCACCGGCACCGGCGCGGCTCCGGTGATCGCTTCGCTGGCCAGCGAAATGGGCGCACTCACCGTTGCTGTGGTGACCCGCCCGTTCAGCTTCGAAGGCAAGCGGCGCATGCAGCAGGCTGAGCGAGGCATGGAGGAGCTGCTCGAAGGGGTCGACACCATGATCGTCATCCCCAATGAGAAATTGCTTGCCGTGGCCAAGGATGCCGGCTTCTTCGAGTCTTTCCGGGTTGCGGATGACGTTTTGTTGCAGGGCGTGCAGGGCATCTCCGACATCATCACCATCCCGGGCATCATCAACCGCGACTTCGCCGACGTGAAGACCACCATGGCGGGCATGGGCTACGCAGTCATGGGGACCGCCGTCCGCAGCGGCGAGAACCGGGCCATTGCCGCCGCCCAGGCAGCCATGGCCTCTCCTCTGCTGGAGGCGGGTGCGATTGACGGCGCGCGCGGCATCCTTATCAACATCAGCGGCTCCAGCTCGCTCAAGCTGAGCGAGGTGAATGTGGCCTCCACCCTGATCCAGAACGCGGCTCACGAAGACGCCAACATCATCTTCGGTGCGGTTCTGGACGAAGGCATGGGCGACAACGTCAAGATCACGGTGATCGCCACCGGCTTTCGCCAGGATGCGCGGGGCCGCCAAAAGCGCTCCGCAAACGATGCCCAGGTCCCCCGTGTCTCGCTTCAGGGCCAGCCCTCGCTTCCGCGCTTTGCCAGCGAAGACCAGGAAGAGCAGTTTACGCCGCTCTTCGAGGCGAAGAAAACGCCCAGCCATCCTGCGATGGGGGTTAAGGAAGCAGCGCCGGAACCAGCGCCGTTCGCACTCCATCCCCAGCCAGTGCTGATCGAAGAAACCCCAGAGCCGCCCCGGCCCGCGCCCCCAGCTCAGCCTGCGAAGGCGCCGGCGGTCCACGCCAACTTCGACGAGCCTTTTGAGGAGGAGTATGCGCGGCTGATCCCCAGCAAGCCCGCAGCGGAACGCAGCCAGGAGAGTGCCCATCGTACCGAAGCTGAGTCACACCTGGAAAACCTTGATATACCAGCGTTTCTACGCCGGCCAGTGAACTAGCGGGCTTTCACTAGCGTTACGTTTGCGTACCCAATTGTGGTACGGACATCAGGAAGACTTCGTTGGAATATGGAAATGCGGAAAGAATTCATGTCAAATTAGGGTTAATTGATTTAGCTTTCCGCAAGAGGTTAGGCGGGTGCCGGTTAGGGAACCCGACTCCACCCTGGAATGACTTGAGTACCCGGATCTTTTGCGAGTACGTATCATCTTTGTTATAGCCATGGTTTCGAGAGGACAACCCGCGGTGAACAGACGCCTTCTAAAACGCACCCTTCACTTTCTGCTGATTCTTGGTCTGGCCTCCGCGGCGTTTGCGAAACCTGCCTCTGCGCGTCCCACGCACCCCACCCACCGCGCCCATGTGGCGCGTGTGCAGGAGAGCGCACATGCTCGCCGGCACATGGCGGGGTTGCAGCACGCCCGCCCGGTAGCTGCAGAACGGCGGGTAGTCTATCGTGCACACCCGGTCCGGGCAGGTCCGCCGGATGGTATTGGTGCGCCACCGTTCCTACGAACATTTCTCAGCCAGCTCGTTTACTGACTCCGACATCACCCAGGGGGATGTGACCGCGGGAGAAGATCCAGTGGTCCGCCAGGCGGCGATCGACGCGCTGGGCAACATGTATGGAACGGCCGTAGCCATCGACCCCAGCAATGGCCGCATTCTGGCTATGGTCAATCAGAAGCTGGCCCTCTCGAGCGGTGCCGAGCCTTGTTCGACGATTAAGGTTTCGGTTGCCCTGGCTGCCCTCGAGGAGGGGATCGTCACCAAGGACACCCCGGTCAACCTTGGCGGCAACTATCACGTGAACATGACGGAGGCTCTGGCCAAGTCCAACAACCTTTATTTTGAGACTCTTGGCCGTCGTCTCGGCTTCGAGCGGGTGCGCCACTATGCCAATTCCTTTGGCTTGGGCGAGCTGGCCGGCTGGAACATACCGGGCGAGCAGCTTGGCATCTACCCCGAGCAGGTATTACCTGAGAGCGAGGGTGGGGTTGGCCGCATGTGCTCCTTCGGTCAAGGCATCTCGATGACGCCGCTGCAATTGGGCGCGCTGGTCGCGTCGATTGCCAATGGCGGGACCTTATATTATCTGCAACACCCGACCACTCCCGACGAGGCTGCGAACTTTCAGCCGCGCGTGAAGCGGAGCCTGGATATCGCCAACCTGATTCCCGAGGTTACGGTCGGCATGGAGGGCGCGGTTGATTACGGCACCGCACGGTCGCTGCACGCCAACTTCAATGAACTCCCCATTCTTGGCAAGACAGGTACTTGCTCCAACAACGGCACGCGCTACGGTTGGTTCGCCTCCTTTGCAAACACATCCCATGGACGCATCGTTACCGTCTTCTTCCTGGAGGGGGGCCGTCCCACCTTCGGCCCCAAGGCCGCGGAGCTGACGGGGGTCTTCTACCATAACCTCTGGGATCACAGCTACTTCGCAGCGAAGGCGACCACCGACTCGGCATCAACCGAGTCCACCAGCCCCGTCAGCCAGTAGCATTTCAAGTGGCAATCATCGCAAGGGCCTCCCTTTGGGAGGCCCTTCCTTATTTGTCATCACCTTAGGTGGGTCGCAGCCCATCACCACGCACCCCAATTTTTCTGGCACAAACTCACCGCGCCTATCGTTATAGAGGTGTAGAAGTGGTGAGCATGAGCGATCGCTGGGTAGAAGCGGAGTTCGAAGCGATCTTTCGGGAGCACTACGCGCGCATCGTCCGCGTCACCCGTCGAGTACTGCAACGCGACTCCGAGGCAGAGGAGGTTTGTGCCGACGTCTTCCTCCGGCTCTATCGCAGCGGTCCCGGCGTTGCAGCCGGTGGGCTGGTCGGCGGCTGGCTCTATCGCACCGCGACACGGGCCTCGATCGATGCCCTGCGTGCCAATCGGCGGCGGGGCGCTGAAGAACTCGAAGACGATGGCGGCATTCAGGGCGAAGACCAGGCCGAGGGCCCGCTTACTCTCCTGTTACGGCAAGAACGCATTGGCGAAGTGCGCGACGTGTTGGCAAAGCTGAAGGTCGAGAAAGCACAACTGCTGCTCTTGCGCCACAGCGGCCTCACCTACCAGGAGATCGCCCAGGCCATGCAGATGGACGTCCATTCGGTGGGCACAAAACTGGCGCGGGCAGAGGCGGAGTTCTCTGCACTCTACGAACGGCACCAGCGACGCCATCGCAAGACACAGCAGTTACAGACTGCGAAGGAGGGGCAATGAAGCACGCAGAAATAGGAACGTTACGAGCGTACCTCGATGGCCAACTCGACTCCGGACAAGTCGCCACCGTCGATCAGCATCTCAAGAGCTGCGCCGTGTGCCAAGGAGAGCAAGCGACCCTGCGTGACCATGCGGCACGCGTGCGCGAGGGCCTCGATCGACTGCCGGAGTTGCCCGGCGCAGAGAACTCAGGGACGGCTTGGGCCGCGTTTCAGAAGAAGCGGGAGGGTTGGATGTATAGGGAGCAGAATCGGTGGTCCCTGGGGCGGAGATTGTCCCTCGTGGGTGCAGGCCTTAGCGTCGCCGCAGTTATTTTGGTTCTGACAGTGGCGCCGGTCCGGGCATGGGCGGAGAGCTTGCTGGCGATCTTCCGTGTCGAGCGCTTCACCGTACTCGAGATAGATCCCTCTGCCTTTAAGAGCAACGGGCTACAGAACAACCAGTTGCTCAATCAGGCTATTGGGCGCGTTCTCTCTGATGAGATTACCGTGACGCAGAAACCACAAAAACCGCAATTAGTAGCGGATGCGGCCACCGCATCGAAAGCAGCCGGCTTTCCTGTGCGGCTCCTCCCCGACGAAACGCCCTCCAGCCTTCTGCTGGAAAGTGGGGCCGGGATGCAGATGAAGCTCAATCGCGACCGCATTCAGTCCATCCTTGACGAGGCAGGACGCAGCGATCTGCAGATTCCGTCGTCAGTGGATGGCGCCACCGTCAGTGTGCGCGTGCCTGCCGGGGTAATGGCGTTCTATGGCAACTGCGGCGATGTGAGTTCTGGACGGGTGTTCTTCACCTCCGACGGTGGCAGGAATTCCGGGGAGACGCCGATGCCACCTGCATTTCGCTGATCGAGCTTCCCAGCCCGGTTGTTTCCGTTCCTCAAGAGATCGACCCTGCCCAGATAGCTCAAGTGGCACTTCAGTTTTTGGGCATGAACGCCAACGATGCTGCCAGCTTTACCCAGACCGTAGACTGGACCTCGACCCTCGTGCTTCCCGTAATCCGCGGTAAGTCGAATTACGAGCAGGTGCACGTCAACGGCAATGAGGCAGCGCTGTTGCGGCCGGTCAGTCAGCGACAATCCGGCCGCTTTACGCTGATGTGGGTGGACAATGGAATTGTCTTCGCGCTGAACGGAACCGGAGACGACACCACAGCGATCAACCTGGCCTCGCAATTGTAGTAGAGGAACGCGCATGGCAGCTCTTACCATCGACGCCTCACAGCTTAGAAAGACTTACGGAGCCCGTGCCGCCGTCCGCGACCTGACCCTCCAGGTCGCGCGCGGAGAGGCCTTTGGGTTCCTCGGTCCCAACGGAGCGGGCAAGAGCACCTCGATCAAGATGTTGCTTGGCTTGGTGAAGCCAACCGGTGGCAGAGCTCTGCTGCTGGGCAAGCCGGTGGGCACGCGCGAAGTACGAGCCCGCATTGGCTTTCTTCCCGAACACTTCCGCTTCTATGATTGGCTCTCCGCTTCTGAGTTGATCTTGTTTCACGGCAGGCTCTGTGGTCTGGCCGATGATGTGCTCCGTCACAAAATTCCGCGGTTGCTGGAGCGGGTCGGCTTGGGCGCGCAACACAACAAGCCCATCCGCAGCTTCTCCAAGGGAATGATGCAGCGCGTCGGTTTGGCGCAGGCGATCGTCAATGACCCGGAAATCCTCTTTCTTGACGAGCCTACCTCCGGCCTTGATCCCGCCGGACGGAAGCTGGTGCGCGAGGTTATCGCGGAGCAGCGCAGTCGCGGTGCGACCGTCTTTCTCAACTCGCATCTGCTGGGCGAAGTTGAGCAGAGCTGCGACCGCGTAGCTTTCATTCGCGATGGCCGCATCGTCGGTATGTACGAAATGGGCGGGTGGCAGTCGACACAGACGGAAGTCGAAATCAGGGTCGCGCGGATCAACTCCACCGCGTTGGAACGGCTCAAGGGGTTCACGCAGGATCTTCGCCTTGAGGGAGAGTTCTTGCGGCTCCGGGTGTTACAGGTGGACCATCTTCCCGAAATCGTTCGCTGTCTGGTTGAAAACGGCGCGGAAGTCTTCTCCGTCATTCCACAGCGCGTAAGCCTTGAAGATTTGTTTTTGCAGATGATGGGACCGGACAGCGGCCTATGAGCGAGAATGCCATCGACGTGCGCGCAGCCGCATCCGCACCCGAGCAAGCAATTGCGGAGCCGCCGGCCCTCAGGCTTGCGCGTGGACCGGGCGCATTGCGCATCACGTTATTGATGGCGCGTGTTACTTTCCGTGAGGCTGCCCGGCGCAAGATTCTGTGGATCGCAACCCTGGCAGGCGTCGGGTTTCTGGCTTTTTTCTGCACCGCTCTTCATTATGTTCTCAAGAATGCGACGCCCCGATCTTCCACCGTCGAACTTCGCGAAGGCGTTGTCATGATGACCATGATGGTGCTTTATGCAGGGAGCATGATGACCTCGCTGATGGCCAGTGCTCACTTCCTGCGACACGCTGTCTGGAGAGATCGCGTCCGGCACCATTCACGCCATTGCTACCAAGCCGGTCGAACGCTGGTGCCTGGTGCTCGGCAAGTGGGCTGGCTTTGCCGGCATGCTCACGCTGTATGTGTTGTTGATCGAGGGGGGGACGGTCGCGCTCAGCTGGCTGGAGAGTGGCTATCTTGCTCACCACGCCCTCGCAGTGCTCAGCCTGATCTGGTTGCAAGCGTTAGTGCTGCTTGGCGTCACCATGGCGGCGAGCGCCTGGTTCTCTTCTCTTACCAGCGGTGCTGTCTCGTTGGGACTTTATGGCCTGGCTTTTGTGGGTGGATGGATCGAGCAGTTTGGGTCGTTACGGCACGTGCAAGCATTGGTCAACCTGGGGATTATCTCTAGCCTCATCATGCCTAGCGATGCCCTCTGGCGCCGCGCGGCCTTCAAATTCCAGCCACCGCTGCTGGGAAGCGTAGGTGTTTCTCCCTTTAGCAGTAGGCTGGTACCGAGCAATGCCATGGTTGTCTACGCCGCTCTCTATGCGCTGCTGGCTATCTTGCTGGCCCAGTTTCTCTTTTCGCGCCGAGATCTTTGA
This sequence comes from uncultured Acidobacteriaceae bacterium, assembly GCA_963796145.1. GTDB lineage: Bacteria > Acidobacteriota > Terriglobia > Terriglobales > Acidobacteriaceae > PALSA-350. The sequence continues at coordinate 195,451 of CAWCKO010000006.1, forward strand.
AGCGGACGGGGCTGCTCTAACGGGAGTGTGTGAGAACTGCCGTTTCGGTTTTAGCGGCTGAAGCACTTCTGATGGACACAGATTGCCAGGCAAGGAACAACCAAGGCATCGTGATACCGATACCGTTCAGCATGGCTTCGCGGCCGCGAGTCCTATGAGCCTTCCGGAAGACTCTTGAGATACGACGGTGAAGCTGGCCCTACCTAGCTCCTGACGCATCCAGTCAATCCCTAGAGCATTTTCACTTCTGGTGTATACAGAGGAACCACTCCCGACGTGGCTTTTCCTCAAGAAAAGCCGCACTTCGCGGCGCTTGACTGTGCAGAGTAGAAGTGAAAATGCTCTAAGCGCAGCTTCCAATAGCTGCTCTTGTTTAGGGACCAACCCGTACCCTGACGAGTACACCAGATCGTGAACCACCACTGAATCCGCGTTCCCGAATTCGCGACTAGTCTAACTTTACCTGAGTGGACCGATGCCCATACAATGTATATACGTTGGGCAATGGACCTCTTCTTCCTTTACCGTGGTCAGCGTATGAAGACAGTGAGTGAACCCCTGAAGAAGCGACTTAAAAAGGATCGGCAAATGACAACCATCAGCATACGTATGCCTGAGGATGTAATTGACGACCTCAAGGAGATCGCGCCTACTCTGGGCTTTTCCGGCTATCAGCCTCTCATTCGTGCCTACATTGGCCAAGGTCTACGCAGAGATCTGGCCAGCATAGAGAATTCGCAGATGCAGGCCCTTACCGAGAGTCTGCGCAGGCATGGGATCACCGATCAAGTCATCTCCGCAGCAATCGCAGAAGCCAAACGAGTGAGTTGATTGCGGAAGAACCTGCCCGAGTGTCCTCGGGCCATAGCCTGAGAGAAAACAATGTACCCATGTCGAATGAAATCATGAATTCACCCAATGCACCCTCGATCGCCGCCGACCCCGTCCATTTCGGTTTCGAAAACACCTATGCGCGGTTGCCGGAGCACTTCTACGCCCGCGTGGACCCGACCACCGGTAGCGGCCCCGCGCCTGGTCAAGTTGAATGTGGAGCTGGCCCGGAACCTGGGTCTCGATCCGGACGCGCTGGCGAGCCCGCAAGGGGTGGAGATTCTGGCCGGCAACCGGGTGGCCGAGGGATCCGAGCCTCTGGCGCAAGCCTATGCCGGGCACCAGTTCGGGCATTTTGTGCCTCAGCTCGGCGACGGCCGCGCCAACCTGCTCGGTGAGGTGTTGGGACGGGATGGCGTGCGCTACGACATCCAGCTCAAGGGCTCCGGCCCCACCCCTTTCTCCCGCGGCGGCGACGGCAGAGCCGCGCTGGGTCCGGTCTTGCGCGAGTACATCGTGAGCGAGGCCATGGCGGCGCTGGGCGTGCCGACCACCCGCGCGCTGGCCGCGGTGACCACGGGGCAGCGGGTACTGCGCGACACAGTTTTGCCTGGGGCGGTTCTGACGCGGGTAGCGGCGAGCCACCTCCGCGTGGGCACCTTCCAATATTTCGCCGCCCGAGGCGACACCGAAGCCACGCGCAGGCTGGCGGACTATGCGATCGCACGGCACTATCCTGACGCCGCGCAAGCGACACGACCCTACCGGGCATTCCTCGATGGCGTGATCGCCCGGCAAGCGCGGCTGGTTGCTCAATGGATGCTCATCGGCTTCATCCATGGCGTGATGAACACCGATAACACTTCCATTTCCGGCGAGACCATCGATTACGGCCCGTGCGCCTTCATGGAGGCCTACGATCCGGTCAAAGTGTACAGCTCCATCGACCACTACGGACGCTATGCCTACGGCAACCAGCCCCGCGCCGCCCACTGGAACCTGACCCGTCTCGCCGAGGCGTTGCTGCCGGTTCTGGAGCAGGAGGAGGGAAGCGGAGAGGCCGCAGTGGCCTCGGCCCAGGAGGCGCTCGCTGCCTTCGCTCCGCAGTTTGAGGCGGCGCTCGCGCGCTGGCCTGGGCCGCAAGCTCGGCCTCCTTACTGAGCGGGAGGGCGATGGGCCGCTGGCTCAGGACCTGCTCACGTGCATGGCTGCGAACCGAGCCGACTTCACCCTGACCTTCCGGCGGCTTTGCGATGCTGCGGCCGGACCGGAGGGCGACGCGGGCGTCCGCGCGCTGTTCGCCGACCCCGGTGCGTATGACTCGTGGGCGGTGGGATGGCGCCGGCGGCTGGAAGAAGAGCCCATGTCGAACCAGGCGCGCGCCGCCTTCATGCGGAAGGCAAATCCGGCATTCATCCCGCGCAACCATTTGGTGGAGGAGGCGCTTGGTGCGGCCACCGAGCGGCAGGACTTCCAGCCCTTCGAGCAATTGTTGGACGTGGTGGCGCGCCCCTACGAGGACAGGCCAGACCTGGAGCGGTACACCATCCCGGCGCGCCCGGAGCAATGCGTCCTTCAGACCTTCTGCGGCACGTAACCGCGGCCCCTTGGCAGAAACATATTCCTTTGCTGCCGATGTGGGCGATAGCGCACGTTCGCGTCCAAAAATGGACAGCAATGGCTGGACCAATGGGCGAGCCCTATCGCATGCAAAGTCTGCATGGACAACAGCTTGTCGATCTCCTTCGGCACGGCCACACAAATGCACGAAACAAATTCAGTGCGCGGAACGTACATAAGTTACGTCTATCTCCATGTCAGTTGCGAGAATCTATTGCGATGAATAATCTCGAGCACGTCAGCGAGCATGGCTTTCTGAATTGGTGGCGATGCAGGCGCGTCGAGTTTGATGACGGGGTGGCCACCTGGGAGTTGGACGAGTCCGGGAAGTATAGCTTCTCGACTGCTTACCAGGCGGCGCCTCACATTCAACTGGCGAACGCGACCAACGATGAATCTCTGCTGGAGTTTGTGAAGACCTGGGGCCCGCTCAGGAGTTCGGTTGACTCGATGGTGGGCACCGACTTTATCGAGGTCTACCAGGAAGAACGTGACCTGTTGCGCGCCGATGTCCAGTTGGTGGCTTCCATACAGCAGCCGGAGTTTCAGCGTGCGGCTCTGCTGGAGAAAATCAAGTACGGATGGAAGCGTGAGCATGGGAAGGTCGCGCTGTTCGAGTTGAGAATGCGCTTGCAGTTGCCATGGAAAGAGCAGTCGACCACCGATGCGGATCTGCGACGGTGGGCGGAACAGGCACCCGCAAACCAAATTGAAAGGGCGTGCGCGCTGCTCTTGTCGCCGAGGCGCAAATATCAACTTGAGCTGCGAGTGGAGCGAACCGACCAGGGCTCTTCCGTTCGGGCGTGGCCCAGCTTGAGTTGCCTTACCGACGCGCTGCACTGGATGACGTGGCTCGACGTCTTGCACAATCGGCCAATCCGCATCTGTAGTGAATGCCAGACGTTGTTCCAGCCGGCTGGCCAACGAGCGGCCAGAGCGTGTGGGCCGCAGTGCGGCAACCGAAGGGCAGGCAGAGAATACTATTCGCGATCGCGTAAGAAATACCGCTCTTAGCGGGGATTCAGCCGGAGGGTGCCCCACTCGAGCCTTGTTTTTGTTTTGGCTTGAGTGGGCATCAGATTTGATAGATTCAGCCGGTGATCATGATCCCGTGAGAGTGGCTTTCCCCCGACGAATTTGGGAGATACCTATAATGTCAGCTTCTGTTTTGGGCTGGAACCAACACCCAATTCGATGAGCCATTCTTTAACATTCGCGCCGATAACATCAGGATGATCCTCCTGCAGATAGTGAATGCCAGAGCTAAGCTGCACCAGTCTGCAGTTCTTAAGCCCCTTCGCAAAGCGGGCAGCGAAAGCCGGCGATACCAGCGCGCCTGGATTTCCCGCGAAAAGTAGCTTGGGGTAAGAGGACTGCGCCAGAGCACGATGTGCTTCCTCCACGGTTGCATACACATCCGCCGGTTCTCCCGCGATCGGCAGTTCATTCGGGAACCGCCAGGTGGGTCGCCGCGACTCGGGAGTAGGAAACGGTGTTCTGTAAACAGACATCTCCTCATCTGTCAGTTTTCGCACGGTTCCCAAGGGAAGAACTCCCTCCACGAATGCGTTGCCTTGAAGAATTATCTCTTCGCCTACTCCGGGCGTCCTGAACTTCTGGAAGGTCTCGACCGCATCCGGGTGAAAATCGTTCCAACCACTCATATCTGTGATGTATTAAAGTAGAACCGGCTGGAACTGGTTGGCCGCAGCGGTCGCTATCACAAGATCAGCTACTCGGCGGAGTCTCTGGATCGCTTGTTGGGGGACCTGTTTGTGGAGTCTCAACGCAGTGCACCGGAACAGGTGGTGCTGGACCTGGACGCCACCGACATCCCGCTTTACGGCCATCAGCCGGAGCGCTTCTTCCATGGCTATTACGGCAGCTACTGCTATCTGCCGCTGTATATCTTCGCCGGCGACCAGTTGCTCTGCGCGCGCCTGCGGGCGGCCAACCAAGACGCTGCCGCTGGAGCGGTGGAGGAAGTGAGCTGCATCGTTGCCCAACTGCGGCAGCAATGGCCGCAGACACGGATCGTGTTGCGCGCCGACTCCGGCTTTTGCCGTGAAGAGTTGATGGGCTGGTGCGAGGCCAACAAGGTGGATTACCTGTTTGGCTTGGCGCGCAACAAACGATTGCAGAAGATCATCGGTGCCCAGATGCAGCAAGCGCGTGTTCTTCACCAGAAGACTGGCAAGCCGGCGCGCGTCTTTACCGGCTTCACCTACACCACCCACCACAGTTGGTCGCGCTCCCGTCGCGTGGTGGCCAAAGCCGAGTATCTGGACAAGGGCGAGAATCCCCGCTTCGTGGTCACTTCCCTGACTCCGGACCAGTGGCCCGACCAGGCACTTTACGAAAAGTTCTACTGCGCCCGCGGCGAAATGGAAAACCGCATCAAGGAACAGATGTGTCTGTTCGCCGATCGGCTCTCCACCGACGAAATGAAGGGCAATCAGTTGCGCCTCTACTTCTCCTCGCTGGCCTACACCCTGATGGAAGCGCTGCGCCGTCTGGGCCTCGCAGGCACGGAGTGGGCTCAAGCTCAGGTCGATACCATCCGTCTCAAGCTGTTCAAGATCGGCGCTATCGTGCGCATCAGCGTGCGCCGCATCATGCTTGAGTTCAACTCGGCCTATCCCTGGAAAGACCTCTTCGCACAAGCCTTCCACGCCCTACGCTGCTGAAACCCGCAGCCAACGCCCCAACTACACTTCCACCCTGACCCATGGCGCCGGTCTGGCGGAGCCATGGAAAATGTCTATCCGCTAAACCCCAAACAGCTTGGCACCTACCAGAAACGACCCCAACCGGCCAACCACTTCACACAAAGCGCTGGAAAAGACCTCATCACACCGCAAACCTGGCGCAAAACCGGCAAGCGTGAGAAATGCGGGCTAGCCATCGGCCAGATGAACTCCATAAAAGCAAGCCCACGGATAAACTCCGGCCTGCGGGCTGCCAGGTGAAATGCCAGCCCGGTTCCCCAGTCCTGCGCGACAACGAACGCTGACGTGATCCCAGCATGATCGAGGAACGCATCGAGGTACCGCACGTGATCGGCAAACCGATACTCGATGTCGGGTTTTCCCGATTGGCCGAATCCGATGAGATCCGGTGCGATCGAATGCGCTACCGGTGCAACCAGCGGAAGGATATTCCGCCATATGTACGACGAGGTGGGGTTCCCGTGCAGAAAAAGCGCGACCGGTGCTTCGCGATCTCCCGCTTCCCGGTAGGCCATCGAGGAACCCAGAACATTGATTTGGGGCAATGCAACATCAGAGAGGACGGTCATTTCTGCTCCTTGAATACGGTTTCGAAAACAATTTTCTTGAAGCGCTCGAGCGCGGCGGGACCGCGTTCGACTTTCATACGGAGAATTGCGCCCTCCCAGGATGCCAGGAGGAATTCGGCGAGATCCATCGGCTCGAACGTTGCATCGATTTCACCGATGGCTTGGGCCTCGGCGATGCACGAGGCAAACGGAGCGCGCCATTCCTGGAAGATCGCCTCCAGCCGCTGGCGCAAGAGTTTGCTCTGAGAGGGGGTCTCAAGACTGAAATCGCCAATCAGGCAACCGCGATTCCATTTGGCTCCTGCCAGTGCACCGCTGATAATGTCCAGATAGCGCTTCAATCGCTGCCGGGGGGTAAGGGACTCGTCATCCAAAGCCTCTCGGATGGTCCCCTGGAGGTTAGCAAAATAGCGGTCGAGTACTTCCTGGGCAAACGCCTCCTTGGAGCGGAAGTGATTGGTAAAAGAGCCGTGCGGGGCGCCAGCGGCTGCGCAGATATCACGTACGGTCGCCCCCTGGTATCCCGATCGAAACATCACCTTGAGGCCGGCATTGAGGATGTCTTCGCGAAGGGAGGGCTTGCTCATAGGGTCATAATACGTACGAGCGTATTAAATATCAAGTCTCCTTTCTGTACCCGCCAACGGAGCGACGTCGAGGATGAAACCGCAATCTGTTGTTCTGCACGAGACATATTTGTCCGGTGATAACCTTGCATGAGCCTCAGCGTCGAGGCGGGTGGCCGCTCCGCGCGTGTTCACGCAAAGGAGTAACAGCATGTCATTCGTAATCGAGAATCTCCCCCAAGCGATTCGAACTACCAAGGTGCAGCTGCGGGCCGCATTGCCCGGATACAAAGATGTCTTCAACCAGGTCGAGGCGGAAATGCGCCGCCGCGCGGAAGAGATCATCGCCGAACGTGAAGCAGGTCGCGACGTCATTCCGATCGTCCAGTACGCCGACGTAGAGTCGGGCAAGGTGTCTGCGGAACTGGTGAATAAGATCAAAGCACGCGGAGCCTGCGTCGTGCGCAAAACTTTCAGCCGGGAACAAGCCACCGCGTGGGACGACGAAATCGCCGCCTATGTCGAGAACAACCACCTTGATGCGAAGCTTGCCAATGCCGCCGAGGACAAGTATTTTGGTACGCTCGCTTCGGCCAAGCCCCAGATCTACGGCATCTATTGGTCACGCCCCCAGGTCCAGGCGCGGCAGTCTGCGTCACTGACAAACGTGCGCGTCTTCCTGAACAAACTCTGGCTGGCGGAGAGCGAAGGAGTGCGTCACTTCGATCCGCACGTGACTCCCGCCTATGCCGATCGCATTCGCCGTCGTCCCCCGGGTTCCGCGTCGCTCGGCCTTTCCCCGCACGTGGATGGCGGCTCTGTCGAGCGTTGGCTTGATGACAACTTCCGCAAAGTATATCGGCACGTCTTTTCCGGCGATTGGCGGAAATACAACGCCTTCGATGCCGCGTATCGCCCCGAGGCGCGCGAAGTGCCCTCGCCGGCGGTGTGTTCCATGTTTCGTACCTTTCAGGGCTGGACCGCTCTCACGCGCCAGGGAAAGGGCGATGGTACTCTCCAGCTCATTCCCATTGCCGAATCGATGGTTTATGTGTTGCTGCGCGCTATCCAGGACGACGTGCCCGAAGATGATCTCTGCGGCGCCAAGCCCGGACGAGCCCTTTCGATCAATGACCAGTACCACAGCCTGCTGATCGAGGCGCTCTCGTCGATTCCTCTCATGGAGCCCGGGGACACGGTTTTCTGGCACTCCGACGTGGTGCACGCGGTGGAGAACGAGCACCGCGGAACCGGCTACAGCAATGTAATGTACATCGCCTCGGCTCCAGGTTGTGCCAAGAATAGCGCTTACCTCGAACGACAGGCGCTCTCATTCCTCTCCGGCAAGACACCACCGGATTTTGCTCCCGATGATTTCGAGGTAGATTTCATTGGGCGTGGCACAGTCGCGGATCTCACCGAACTGGGCCGCTCGCAACTCGGAATCACAGAAGCTCTTCTCAAGAGCACTCTGGTAGGCGCCCACGTCTGACCTCTGCGGGAGCGGGGAGAGCTACTTCAGTCGAACGGTGAGAGTATCGATGCTTTCGCCGCGACGGATTCGCTTAAGCTGGCGGTTGAGGTGCGCTGTCGGATCATCTGGTCCGCCATCATCGTCTTCTTCGGCATCCTCATCGTATTTTTCTTTCAGGACGTACGCCACGGTAGGCCGAGTAAAGACTTGCAGGTTCTGCATGGCATTCCCAAGTAACAGGAAGGAGGGATAGAAACCCAAATCCCTTCTGCCTGATCGCCTCTTGCCCCTCCATCGCACACGCTTGAAGTAGAAGAGGCTGAGGAGAACAACGACTGCGACGTACGGAAGCCCAACGAGGATCCCAACCAGGTTCATAAGCACCTTTGCAGATCACAGACACGGCTTGGCAAACGCTGAGAAAAAGGCGAGGCACAGCCCGGGAGCCGGACTAGCCGCCCGCACGAAGGTAGAAGCTAGAGGAGTCGGAAAGGCGGGGGTCGCTGAAAGGCGGGAGGCAGAGCCGGAGCGTCAGGGGTTCGATCGAGTCTTAGGTAGGCGAGGCGGGACAGCAGTCCAGGCGAAGGGCTGAGTGAAATGATCAGGAGGGTGATAAGTACGAAAACGCTGCTATCCGTCGTCTGGGGATGCGGAACAAGAAGAATAATGAGGCAGAGGATGATTGCGATTGCCGCAATGCGTATCCATCCACGTCTACTCTGGCGCCAGCCCATGGTCAACTTCCCCGTGGAACGAGTATAGCCCTACGCATCTATCACAAATCGCACCTTCCGGCGTCCTGACCCGCCCGCGATTATGAGAGCAGGTAAAAGATATCCGTTCGGAGCTTCGCGGGATCGTCGCTCCAGTGTCCATAGACTTCCCACGATGGCCCGGCGAGTCGTCGGCCGTTTTCACGAGCCCACGCATGAATCGCTGCATGAGCGGGCTTCATTTGATCGTAAGGACCCATATACACCGTGGTTGCCACAGTGCCGCCGGGAGTCACAGCATTGCCGCCCTGCTCGAGCTGAACACCGCATGCGATCTCAAATTCGCCCGCGACGCCAGAATCATGGTAGAGCACCACGTTCAGGCCCCCCTTGCTTTTGAAGCCCGCGTAGAACTGGTCAAACAATTCACGGATCCTGACGGGAAGATTCGCCATGGTCGCGCGACCGCGCACGATGGCGATCGGCCGTTCAGGAACTTGCTTTACCTCGACGGTGTATAGCACGATTCGAATTCTAGCCTAACCGTCCTCTCCTCGATGACCTTTCCGCAAGTGAGACTCAGAATGCAACCGTCATTGTTGGTACGGTGAACCCGGCTACGCTGTCCAAGGATCCAACAGCAACACAGGAGTACTCACGAAGTCGTTTACATTGCGGGAGACGAGGGTGAGATTGAAATGCAGAGCCGTGGCCGCCAGAAGGCCGTCAATCGTAGCTAACCCCACACCCTTCTTCCTGGCATCAGCAGTCAGAATTCCCCACCGACCTGCTATGCCAGCGTCGATCGGCAGAACTCTTCCGGAAAACCGGGCCGGAAGTTCGAGTTCGAGCCACGATTCGAGATGCCTCCGGCGCTTACTCTGCGGCAGACTCGCCACTCCCTTGCGAATCTCTCCAAGAGTTAGCACGCTAAGGTGAAGCAGTCGCTCGTCCGTTGCTTCCAGCCAGCTGAGTACGCGTGGCTCTGGATTCGGCCGTACGACCTCGGAGATGCAATTGGTGTCCAGCAGGTAGCCGCTCACAGTTCGATCGGACGCCCTTCATCCCGGGAGCGTTCCAGGTCCAGGTCCATACCGGCAAGCGGCGACTCCCGGAAGAACTGCACCAGGCTCTTAGGCTGATGAGATCTTCCGACCAATTCCTCGTACTGCTCATTCGAGATCATGACAACAGCTTCCTTGCCTTGCCGTGTAATGCGTTGCGGGCCTTCGCTCCGGGCAAGCCGGAAAACTTCGCTGAACCGAGCTTTCGCTATCTGGAGTTGCCACGCGCCATGAGTTCGCGGAGCTTCGCCACGCGTCGTCGAGGTACGATTTTGTGCAGGCTTCTTAGCCATCGTCGTCTCCGTTCTCGATAAAAACTAGTCTGACTGGTCAGTCTCAATCTTAGCAGAGATCTAGGCAATTTCGGCAATTTGTGGCCGAAGACGATCGGTAGTTTACCCCCCGCTTTTCCACATGATTATTGCCCAGGTTCATGGACGGCCATTCCGGTGCGTATTAGCTTTGCCAGTAAGACAGGAATTTATGGCTGCGTTCTCCAGATTCGATCTCGGCGTTCCCCTACCAAGGAGGGAAAGCATCGTGTCTGGTGCTGGACGTTGGCTCCCCCGGCAGAGCGCCCTGCCTCAACCGCCCAAGGTGATCAATTTAATTGCTTGAGCATCTTGATCATCTTCGTGAAACAAAGGACTTATTTGGCAACCTTGCCAAATTGTCTCTGCGCTACGGAAAACAAAATCATGTCGCCGCATTGTCTGCCCGAAGGAAGGAAGTATTGAGCAAAGACGAAAACTTCGACGTCTGCGTCATCGGCTCCGGCGCCGCTGGCGGCGTGATGGCTAAGGAACTGTGCGAAGGCGGCGCCAAAGTAGTGATGTTGGAAGCGGGACGTGGAGTTCCTCTCCCGGAGTTGCTCTCCCACAAGTGGCCGTACGAGTTGCCTTTTCGGGGATTCCGCGGTGAGAAGCAGGCGCCCTTTTATCAAGGTGACATTGCAAAATCCATCGCCTACGCCGATTCAGATCACATCACGATCGATCGAGTGCGCGCCCTCGGGGGCAGAACCCTGCATTGGAACGCCGTCACCCTGCGCTACGCTCCCAGAGACTTCAAAGAGTGGTCGTTGCAGGGCATCGAGGAAGACTGGCCGCTGACTTATGAGGAAATTGCGCCCTATTACGATCGCATCGAACAGACCATCGGCGTTTGCGGCAACGACGATCATCTGGAAATCCTGCCTGCCGGAAAAAATTATTTGCCCCCCATCCCCTGGCGCTGTAGCGAACACATCATGAAGCGGGCCACCAGCGCGATGGGCATCCCCCTCATTGCGGTGCGCAAGGCAGTCCTCACCCGGCCTTACGATAAGCGGCCGCCTTGCCACTATTGTGGCCACTGCATGGAGGGATGCGACGTCGCGTCGATCTTCAGCACTCCAGATTGCATGTTGCCCAAAGCGCAGGTTACCGGCAATTTCACCCTACGCCAGAATGCCCTGGCACGCGAGATATTGGTGGACCGCGAGGGCCGGGCGAGCGCCGTCTCTTTCATCGACACTGAGACTCGCGCGGAACAGCAGGTCAAGGCTGCCATCGTTGTAGTGTGTTGCTCTACCGTGGAATCTGCCAGACTCCTGCTCAATTCACGGTCTCCAAAATACCCGATGGGACTTGCCAATTCCAACGGCAGAGTCGGGCATCATCTCAACGGTCACCTGAATGAGTCGGTCAGCATTTATCTGGAGGAACTCGAAGGGCAAAAGCCTTCGAACCAGGATGGCGCCACCGATCACGTCTACGTGCCTCGTTACAACCATCTTTTTGGCAAGACCGATTACGTCGGGGGTTGGGGGTTTCAAGTCAACTATTCGAGTTACATGTTCCCGCACCAGGCTGCCAGACTGCCGGGCTATGGGGCCGCCTTTAAGGAGCGCGTGCGGAGAATGCAGCCGGGATATTTGTCCTTTGGGAGCTGGGCCAAGGTCACATCCGATGACCGGAACTATGTGACGGTCGACCCGGCCCGAGTGGACGACCATGGAATTCCGACGCCCGTTGTGCATTTTCGCTTCAGCGAGAATGATCATGCATTGTGGAGTGCGTCCTGCCAGAGCATGCTGGAAGTCTCGTCCCACATGAAAGGCACGGTATTCCCTAGTTTTGGTAAGGGCCCCGTCGGCTTTGCGAGCCACGAAGTAGGCACCGTGCGCATGGGAAAAGATCCGCGCACCTCGGTGCTCAACAGCTATTGCCAGGCACGGGACGTGAAGAATCTTTTCGTCACGGATGGCAGCTGCTTCACCACTTCCAGCGAGAAAAATCCCACTCTTACCATCATGGCATTATCGTTGCGAGCCGCCGATTACATAAAGGAGCAACGAAAAAGAGGCGACCTATAGAATCGCAAGAACGTTCGTGCCGAAACGAGGGACGCTGGCGCTGTCGAATAGAGGCATAAGGCTCAGAGGAGAATATGGAAAGAAGAGCAGTGCTCAAAATGGTCGCGCTCACCGCGTTATCACCAAAGCTGAACGCGCTGCCGAATGCTGCGATGCGCTCTATGCAGCCAGCCCAGACGGCGCCAACAGCAACTGCCTACACCTTGCAGTTCTTCAGTGAGGAAGAAAGCCGCCTTCTCGACCAGCTAATGGAAATGATTATCCCCGCCGACGACCACTCTGCGGGCGCGCACGAGGCCGGGACAAACTTATTTGCTGACCTGATGGTGGCCACCAGCAATGCTGCCGTCAAGAAGCAATGGCAAGACGGGATCCGGCTTATCCGCGAGGAGGCCACGGGCTCATCACTGGCCGAGGCGCTGCGCAGAGCCGCGGCCAACGAAGAGAATCCTAATACCGATCTGGAACGGTTCTTCGTATTGCTGAAACAGATGACTGTCAACGGCTACTATACTTCTGCGACGGGCATACACAAGGAGATGGAATACATCGGCAACACCTACCTCGTTGCCTTTCCAGAATGTACTCATCCCGAACATCAGGAATGAGCGGTCCTGTTGAACAATACGCGTAAACAAGGTCTTCGCAGACTCTGAAGCCCGGCTCTTATTCCAGGCGTCAGGCTTCGTCAGCCACGCGGCCCCTCCCCGGTCCCGCGACCCGCCGTGCTGGTAACCACCACAACGGTTACACAAGTGGCACAGAAGACTGCCCGTTCTGGGTTAGTAGCGATGCCTACCGTGCCCTCCAGCGCCGTATTTCCGCCTCTTTCGATACGAGCACGGCCGCCTTGGTACCGGAAAGGGTAATGGTGCGGGCCGTCGGTCACTGGTCAAATACAACCAGCCTCAGAGCACACCGATGCTGGTACTGGAGTAACTGAAGTTCTCATTAAGTGTGGGAGGCTAAGACACTGGGACCACAGGTATGGGGAGGCGTGAGCACTCGTGTCGATGAAGCATCTACTCCGAAGAGCTACCACGGCAGCCACTGTGCCAGGCTCTCGGGCATGCGGCTCCATAGAGCCGTGGCAAGCGGAAGCGCGCATCCGCATTGCTCCGCGTTTCCGCGCTGCTTTATCAGACGGAGAATTTCGTGATGTATGGCAAAACGGAGATTTAAAGTGAGCACACTGGTTTCGGCGTCGCCCGAACTCAAGAGACTGTGGATCCGGATTCTCAAGCGAGTTCATCCTGATCTGGCGGTTGATGAGCAGGACAGGCGCCGGTGTGAACGGCTCGCACAGCAGGCGAATGACGCCTATGCGAGAGGTGATGAAGCTGCACTGAGAGCGGTACTGGAACCGAAGGGCCCGCCGCCGCCCCCGCACGCGCCGCGTGACGCTTGGGAAGCATGGGCACAGGCTCAACAGGCCATGCCACTGCAGTCAACCTATCAGCCACAGTCGGTGCCGCAGCAGCAACCCACCGTGAGTGGGCGCGAGGCGTTCGGCATTTTTTGGGGAGCCTGCGCGGTCCTTTGCCTTCTTCTTTATGGAATTTTTGACGCGCTGAGTGAAACGGTGGGACGGAACACGTCCTTATCTTTCCTGGTGCTGCTAACCGCCGCGTTACTCTGGTTGATCACTAAGAACTCCAGGTTGCCGTACAACCACAAAGCAAGGTGGGTGGCGGCAGTCGCCAGTGGAATGATCCTGGTAGGGATATGCCTTTTAGATACCAGCCGTCCCAGAGCATATCGACTGTTTCCATCGGCTCGCGCCGCAATGGCTTCGGAAAACAGCGCCAATCTGCCACCGTCTCCATGGTACTGGGATGTAATCAAAACCAGGGTTGGACAGAGTTGGAACCAGTCAGCAGTCGTCGATACCCCTGCAGGCGCTACTGCGGATATTTCGTTCACGATCTCACGGGATGGTTCACCCCGTGATGTCCAGTTAAGTAGGCCTAGTGGTTATCCATCGCTCGATTCGTCCTGCGTTCTTGCTGTGCGGCAGGTGCGAACTTTTGGTCCACCTGAGGGAGGCACCAGGGACAGTCTGCACGTACTTTATCCTTGTGCGTATAACGAACTCGATTCGATGAAGGCTCATCCAACGCAAAGCGAAACACCACAAATGGAGGCGACCCTAGCGCCACCAAAGCCCGCACAACTTGGCGGGTACATAGAAGCGGTGAAAAGCAAGGTCGCACAGAAATGGAACTTGTCAGAGGTTGCCGACAGTACCCCGGCAGGCGCAACTGTCTACATTCAATTCGCTATACGGCGGCGTGGCAATCATGAAGCCCCGACTATGGAAACATCAAGCGGGTACTCATCCCTGGATGTTTCATGCTTACAGGCTGTTGACGGAATAAAGACTTTCGACCATCTTCCTAAGGGCTACGCCGGCGAGAGTCTGACCGTGCTCTATCACTGCACCTATCCAGGTTGGGCTTCGTCAGCTTCGGGTTCGTCCACGACCAAGTCCGCTCAGGACTCTATCCTGCCGCCGGCGCAACAACCGCTGCCATCTGGCCGTGTGGATGGTGTCCCCAGCGTGCAGCAACCCACCAA
>CAWCKO010000007.1:0-85575 GCA_963796145.1 uncultured Acidobacteriaceae bacterium
ACCGTGGCAATTCAACAAAAGCTTGGACTAATTTCCTAGACATTCATGGCCTTTGCCGCCGTAATAACTCAACACCCATGTGACATTTCTGACATCGAGGGGAGTAGGCCATGAAGGGGCAGATCATCCGTCGCATCATCGCTTGTTTTACAGTAGCCTGCTTACTCACGATTGCCCAAGGGGTTAGGGCAGATGTGGTCGGCTCCATCAGCGGAACGATTACCGATCGCAGCGGGGCGGTGCTCCCCGCCGCCACCGTGGCGCTCAAAAACCCCGACACTGGGTATGATCGCCAAACCACCGTGAACTCGGCTGGTTTCTATGAGTTCCCCAGCGTTCCCGTCGGTGATCACTATCAGCTCGAGGTCCATGCGGCCGGCTTCAAGCCACTGACCCAGCTGGACATAAAACTCCTCGTCAATCAGAGCTACCGGGCCGACTTCCAGCTCGAAGTGGGTGAGGTTTCGCAGACCGTGAAGTGTCGAAGGGCGGCCCGTCCAGGTGGAAACGGCGAGCAACCAGATCGGCGACGTGATCGAAGACTCCAAAATGACCGCACTGCCCCTCAATGGCAGAAGCTTCATTGACCTGCTCGGGCTGCAGGCCGGTGTGGTGGCCGTGGGGTCAAGGCAAAGCCAGCTCAATTTTCCCAAGCCTGCCGACGGCCTGGGGGACGTAGGCAATCTCTCGGTCAATGGCATGCAGGAATCCTCCAACGAGTTCGTGGTCAACGGCGCTACGGCCCAGGAAGTGGTCAACAACGGCGCGGCCATCGTGCCCGTTCTCGATTCAATTCAGGAATTCAGGCTGCTTACCAATACCTTCGATGCTGAGTACGGGCATTCCGCGGGCGCCATCGTCAACGTCGTTACCAAGAGCGGAACCAACAATCTCCACGGGTCGGGATTCTACTTCCTCCGCAACCAGGCACTCGATGCCAAGAACTATTTTTCCCCGTCGCTCGGAACCTTCTCCCGCAATCAGTATGGCGGCACGATCGGTGGTCCGATCAAAAAGGACCGCGTGTTTTTCTTCGGCGACTATGAGGGTCAACGGGAGACTCAGGGTGTATCGATTGGGGTGGTGAACGTACCCAGCAATGACGAGCGAGGCGGCGACTTCAGCAGTGTGGGAGGCTTGACCGGGGTGGTGCAGGGAGACGACGAGCCAGGCCATATGGCGCAGACACTTACTTCGCGCCTCGGCTACCCTGTAACCGCCGGCGAACCCTATTCGACTCCCACCTGTACCAGCACGGCTGCGTGTGTCTTTCCTGGCAGTGTTATTCCCAAAGCGGCGTGGTCTTCCGCCGCCGTGGGCACTTTCCAGTTTGTACCCGCGCCCAACGCTGGGGGCTCCAATTACATAGCAGCTCCCCAGAATCAGACTTTGGCCGACGACAAGTTCGGAGTTCGCGTCGACTTCAACCGCACCACCAACGATCAATATTCTGTCTATTACTTCTTCGACGACGCCAACGTGTTGCTTCCGTACACCAACCCCAACTTCGAAAATATTCCCGGCTTTGGCGGCAGAACCCTCTCTCGTTCGCAGTTGCTGACCATCAGCAACACCCGCATCTTTGGCAACAACATGGTCAATGAGGCGCGGGGCGTATTCCTGCGCAGTGCTGCGAATCGCAATCTTCCTGCCGGCGGTCTGGGCAAGGTCTCCAGCTTTGGGTTTGTCGAAGGAGGTCTGGGACTCATTCCCACCTTTCCACCGGTGGAGGGTGTCCCCGACATCCAATTCATCAACACCGGGTTGAACATCGGTGCGGCTCCCGAGAACGGCCCTCTGAATGGGAACACCTATCAGTTTCTCGACAACTTCACTTTGACCAAAGGAAGACACAACGTCAAATTCGGCGGCGAATTCCGCATCGCACAGAGCAACGAGCGCCAGGCCTACGCCGCCAACGGACAGTTCCTCTTCCTGGGCGGGGAAACGGGCATCGATTTTGCGGATTACCTGATCGGGGCGCCGGACCAGTTTTATCAAGCCAGCTACCAGTTGTCCGACGCGCGGGGCAAGGTATATGGGCTCTATGGACAGGACAGCATCAAGATGAGCAGCAACCTCACCGTGAATCTTGGCCTTCGGTGGGATGTTGCCGGGCCCTACTCTGACAAGGGAAATAAACTGGAAACCTTCGTTCCCGGCCAGCAATCGACCTTATTCAGTGAAGCTCCCACGGGTTGGGTTTTCCCCGGCGATAAGGGTATTCCTGCCACCCTGGCGAATACCCCCTACAACAATTTTTCCCCGCGAATCGGTATGGCTTACTCCCCTTCGCCAAGCGATGGACTGCTGGGCAAAATTATCGGCGGGGCAGGAATGACCAGCATTCGTGCCGCGTGGGGAGTTTTCTACAACAACAGCCCTGGTGTAACCAGCAATAATGAAGCCGGTGACGCTCCCTACGGCCTGTTCTACGGCAGCCCTTCTGCGATCTACTTCGAGGAGCCGTATAAGGGGCGCAGAAGCGGTCCCGATCCCGGCCAGCGATTCCCCTTTGTCATCCCTAAGCCGGGCCAAGCGTTTAACTGGGCAGAGGTCCAACCGATAGCCAGTTCGCCTGGATTGGTACCCAACTACAAACGACCCTATGCGATTCAATACAACCTGAGCATTGAGCGGCAACTGTCCAACTCCATGCTCCTGAAGGTTGCGTACATAGGTACCCAGGCACATCACTTGCTTGGGCAGCTTACCTACAATCCAGGCAATCCGGCCACCTGCCTGGCTGTTCTTGCGGCTCTTGGACCCGCCAATGGCTGCGGCCCGTTTAAAGAGGACACCATTTATGCCCTGCCGAACGGTCAGATGGTGAACGGAACGCGTCCCTATTCGGTTACTTCGGGACGATTCCTGAGCCAGGGTGTGCTCGATTTTGGCAAGGGCGACTGGTATGACTCTATCGGAAGTTCCAATTACAACTCGCTTCAGATCACGGTCGAAAAGAGAGCCGGTGCCAGCAGGTTCCTGGCTGCTTACACGTGGTCCAAATCATTCGACACCGGGTCCTCCACCGCGGATGAATTTTATGCATATGCGCCCGGAATCTCCAGGAGCTATGCTCTCTCCGATTTCAACCAGGGGCAGAATTTCGTGGTTAGCTACGGCTATGAGCTGCCGATCCAGAAGCTCACTTCATCGCAGAGTGGCGTAGTTACAAGGCTGCTGGGAGGCTGGTCTATCAACGGTATTACCCGCTTCGCCAGCGGCTTTCCCATCACCATGTATGAGAGCGACGATAACTCTCTTTGCGGATGCTTTGGGGAAGGCGGAATTCTCTACACCAACATTGATAGCGGCCAGGATTTCCCCAATTACGACGGCCAACCGATCAAGAAGTTCAATCCTCGCAACACACCCACTCACAATTACTTTGATACCTCGCACTTCACGCCCGAAGACCTGGGGACGACGGGGAATTCAAGCCGGCGCTTTTTCGGCGGCCCTGGTTTGAATGACTTCGACGTTTCCCTCCATAAGGTGACAAAGATCAACGAGCGGATCGGAACCGAGTTCCGAGCGGAGTTCTTCAACGTCTTCAACCACGCCCAATTCGAGAATCCGCTGGGCAACATCAACGCCAATACCTTTGGCCAGGTAACGGCCGCGCGCGATCCAAGGATCGGCCAGATAGCCATCAAAGCGAATTTCTAATTGGCGGGATGTCAGAGCCCAGGATTTCATCCCATAAGCGCTAACTTGTTTGGGAATGTTTTTCATCTCCAACTCACCACAAAATCGTCATCCTGAGCGGAGCGCATCACAGATTTATCGCGTGACACAGCGCTTGGTGGCGCGGAGTCGAAGGACCCCGAGGGTACTTATCTTGCCCATGCTGTTCGGGCCTTTTCAACCACAGAAGCCCGAGAACAGATCTTGCTGCAGTGCGCAGGTTGCTGGTAACGCCAATGTAAAGCGTGCCTGTATGGCTGCCGAGAAGGTAGATGTAGCCGCCGGCCATAGCGAGATGCCAGCAGTTCTTGTTCTCGGCCCAGGGAAAGACCGTGGCGGGTTCCGCCAGGTGCGGGCTTCGGTGGTTGAAAAGCTCCGAGCGGCATGGGTAAGATAAGTACCCTCGGGGTCCTTCGACTCCGCGCCACCAAGCGCTGTGTCACGGGATAAATCTGTGACGCGCTCCGCTCAGGATGACGTTTTTGTGGTGAGTTGGAGATGCAAACATAATGTTAGCGTGACGGTTGTTCTCTGTGGGTTGGGGTCATCGCTACACCGATGACCCCAACCGTTAAGAAGTTACGCCAGCTGCCCGCCATCGACAAAGAGCAGAACACCGGAGACATAGGCTGCATCTTCGGAAGCGAGGAAGAGGGCCGGGCCAGCCACTTCCTCCGGCGTTCCCATTCGTCCGAGCGGGATCACGCCCGTCTCAGAATTGTACTTCGCCAGGTAAATAGGGTCGTTGAGGATTGGCGCGGATAGACGAGTCTTGATGGGCCCGGGCCCGACTGCATTGGAGTTGATACCGAATTTGCCGAATTCTCGCGCCAGTGTCTTGGCCAGAAGAAACACACCGGACTTGGAAACGTTGTAGTGCGCCAGTTGCGCTTCTCCGTCCCAACTGTTGGTGGAGGCCATGAAGACCAGCTTACCCTTCCTCCTCGCCACCATGTGAGGAACCACCGCCTTTGCGGTAAGGAATGCTCCGCGCAGGTTGATATCGATCGTATCGTCCCAGGTGGCCACATCGAGGTCAACGAACGGGATGGCAGAGGCGATCCCGGCAATGTACATCAATATGTCGATGCGACCATGCCAGCCCAAAGCGTGCTTGACGGCAGCTTCCACCTGGGCTTGATTGCGGACGTCGCAGACCACACCTTTGCAGTGACTGCCTTCGCCGCGCATTTCCTGAATTGTGGTCTCCATTGCCTCCGGATCCACGTCGGCGATCGCGACATAAGCCCCCTCGCGCCCAAGACGCACTGCAATCGCTTTCCCGATTCCATGGGCTGCACCTACAACCAATGCGACTTTGTCCTTGAAACGTGGCACACTGTTTGTCCCGTGACCTTCCATGCGCAGACTCCCTTCAGCACGCAGGCTATCTCGAACGCTCTCTTTCGTCTGTAGCGAAAGCCCAAAGTTTTGTTGAAGCACACTTGCCGAGGTTTAGCTTGTGGGTATGTCGACTCCCGAAATGCGTTTGCAGGCGTCGATCAAGGCGTCCTGTATCCCCGTATCGTGGGTAGCAGGATGCGATGGACGAAGCTGCTTGTGAAAAAAATACTTGCCCGTGACCATCGCGGCTTTGTCATCGCTTACCGCAAGCCACACCTGCGTCCGGTGCCCGGCGTCCAGGTTGTCCGGCGCACTGGGACCACCCATTTTGGTCGGCACCCAGCCGGGTTCCAGAGCATTGGAGCCCACTCCAAGCCAGCGGCGTGCCATCGCGAAGGCCAGCAGTACATCGTGTAGCTTGGTGTCGGAGTAAGCTTGCTGCCCCTGCCAGGGCCGGCGCTCCCAGACCAGGTCATGTAGGCTCGCATCGCCCTGCCGGTGTAGCCCCGAGCTAAGGTAGACCAGGCGCTTCGGCTTCTGGATAAGGGCCGTCAGAATGTACGGAGCCAGCGTATTGATGGCGAAAACGTGAGGCAGGCCATCTTCGGTCGCAATGCGCCGCGGTTCCAGATACCCGACGGCGGCGTTGTGAATGATCGCGTCGAAGGAGCCGAGGCGGTTAACCTGCTCAGCCACGCCGCGGGTTTGCGCGATGCTCGCTAGATCGCCGATAACTACGCTCTCTGCTCCGGGTACAGCGGCCAGGGCGTCCCGCCCCCGCTGCTCGCTGCGAGCGTGCAGCACCGCGCTATGCCCCTGTTCGATAAGTAGCTGAGCAGCCATTCGGCCCAAACCGTCGGATGAACCTGTGATAAAGACGCGCGCCATCAACCGATAGATGCCGGCCAGACTGCTAAGGTTCCGTCAGGCGCCGGCCCGTCACCGACATTTACGTCCGGTGCAGCGCACAGGCATAATCGACATCGACGCTATGGACCTTGCCAGATTTGATCTCAATGACATGATCGAGTGCGGCAGGGCGGTGCGTAAGGTCAGCGAATCGGCTTCCAGCATGGAGGGTGCCGCTCGCGAAATCGTCCAGCTCTTTCGCCGCGCTCTGGTTGACGGCCAGACCGGCGAGGCCAACTGCCCCCTGGTGCGCTGCTTCAAGACCCATCCCCTGGGACAGCTGCCTCCGGAACTTGCACAGATTGCACGCGGCTTGTTGACGGATAAGGGGCATGCCCGGCCAGACTTACCTTGCCTTACCCTGCTGGCGACGGCTGGAGATTCCCCGCCATGGAATGACCGGAGCTGCTCGCGGCGTCACGCCGCGATTCCGCTCGAGAGCGCGGAGATTGTGGAGCGCGCTCCTATGATCGCGTCTCTGTTGCGCCAGATGGGATTAAAACTCGACGCGGCCTTATATCCCGATTCCAGGCTGATTCTCGATGCCGATCAACACACCTTCAACGTCTTTCATGTACAGCATGCGCCTGGCAGCCCTTCGATACCGGCTCAGGCCGAATTCGTCATGTCTTACGGCATTCGCTCGGCTCTCGGTTTCGGAGGCTTATTACCTGGGGGAGAGCTCTTTACGGTCATCATGTTTTCTCGCGTCACCATTCCGCGCGAAACCGCAGATATGTTCCGCACCATAGCCCTGGGGGTAAAACTTGCCCTTCTTCCCTTTGCTGGCGGACCAGTGTTCGAGTCGCCGGGTGACGGCCCTGCTCCGCTCGAGAGCGAACAACAATATCTGCGCTCCGAGAGCGCAACCCTTCAGCTCCTGATTTCATCGCTGGAAGAAGCAGCGCTGCACCAGACCGAGCGGCTCAGGTCGGCTTACGACGAGCTTCAGAAGCAAGGAGAGCTGGCGCAACAGCAGAGCGCGCGCGAGATCGCTCGGGCAAGAGAAGACGAACGACGGCTCCAGGAAAGCGAACGAAGACTTCGCCTCGCAATCGAGGCAGGGAAGATGGGTACCTGGAAGTGGGATGCAGAGACCGATTTACTCGATGTTGACGAAAAGGCGGCCGAAATCTTCGGCTGGAAGCCGCACGTCCCGGTTACCAGGAGTGCGCTCCGCGCTCGTGCCGTCCTCGCCGAAGATCAAGGGATCACGTCGCAGGCCCTTACCAGGGCGCTCAATGCGAAAGATAACTATCGATCCGAATACCGGGTGAAGCGGGAAGACGGTACCGTGATCTGGGTTCATTCTTCGGGAACTCCTGTTTTTAGCAGCCAGAACCCTGGAGACGTGATCGGCATGATCGGGACCATCCAGGACATCACAGAACGGCGGGCCCAGGAAGCGACGCTCAAGCAGACAGAAATGCTTGCCGCGACCGGAAGGATGGCAGCGACCATCGCCCACGAGATTAACAATCCATTGGAAGCGGTGACCAACCTGATCTTCCTCGCCAAGACTAATGAGAACATACCCGATTCGGTGCGCCAGCACCTTCAAATGGCAGATGAAGAACTCGCTCGAGTCGGTCAGATTGCGCAACAAACCCTCGGTTTCTACCGCGACACTTCTCGTCCGCTCCCGCTTGATCTCGCAGCCGTCATTTCCGATGTGGTCGCTGTTTTCGAGCGCAGGCTTTCTTACAAACAAATGAATTGCCGTCCTGAATTTCGCGGAAACCTTCAAATCTTCGGCTTGCAGGGAGAGCTAAGGCAAGCAGTCTCAAATCTATTCCTGAACGCCATCGATGCCTCCAGCAATGGTGGCCTTATCCGCATCCGAGCCTGCGAAACGCGAATACTGAAGACCGGCCTCCCGGCTGTCAGTATTGCAGTTGGCGACGGTGGCTCTGGCATCGTCGATTCTGCGAAGAAAAGAATGTTCTCTCCTTTCTTCACCACCAAGCAGTCGGTTGGTACGGGCCTGGGCCTGTGGGTGACCAAAGGGATCGTCGAAAAACACGGAGGCTTCATCCGCTATAGAAGCCGCGTACAACCTCCCTCAGGTACCATCTTCCGTATTGTCCTGCCCCGTACGGGAGTGCAAGCCCAATGAAAAAGACAAGTCTTTTCAAGCAGTATTTGCTGGCCAAAGAGATCTTGATGATCCCCGTCTCTCACGATCCTCTCTGCGCGACCATCATCCAGCGAGCGGGATTCAAGGTCGTGGGCTGTGGTGGGTATGCAAACTCGGCCGCCTTGATTGCCGCGCCAGATGTGGAGTTGTTGACGCTCACCGAGATGGTCGACGCCGTGTGGCGGACTGCCGATGCCGTGGATCTGCCGGTGTTCGCCGATGGTGACAACGGTCACGGAAACACCACCAATGTGCGGCGGACCGTGAAGCAGTTTGAGAAGGCGGGTGCGGCCTCGGTGATGCTCGAGGACCAGGTTTCGCCCAAGCGCTGCGGGCACATGTCGAGCAAGCATGTGGTGCCGCTGGATGAGTTTGTGGCCAAGATCAGGGCGGCCGTGGACGCGCGCACAGATCAGGATCTGACTATCCTGGCGCGTACCGATGCCATCGCGGTCAAGGGTTTATCCGAGGCGATCGATCGGGCCCACCGCTGTGTGGAGGCCGGCGCCGACTGGGTTTTCCTGGAGGCGCCCGAGAGCCTGGAACAGATGAGTCAAATCCCCGGCCTGGTTTCCGTGCCCACGCTGGCGAACATGATTCCGGGCGGCAAGACCCCTATCTTGCCCGCTTCCGAATTGCAATCGATGGGCTTTGCGGCCGTCGTCTTTCCCAATGTATTCACCTACGCATACGCCAAGCTGGCCACGGACATTGCCGGCGAGTTGCTGCGCACCGGCACCACCGCCCCGTTCCACGACCGGATGATCGAATTTCAGGAATTCAATGACCTGGTTGGGTTGACTAAGATCCGCGAAGCAGAACAACGATACTATGCCCACCTCGAGGACGCGCACCTAAGAGGCGCCTGACTTACCATGCCAATGACCGTCATTCAGTATGTGCTCTCCCGCCTGCGTTCGATCGGCGTCACCGATGTCTTCGGGGTTCCCGGGGACTTTTCCTTTCCCGTCTGCGATGCCATCTTCGAAGATCCCCAAATGCGTTGGATTGGCTGCTGCAATGAGTTGAACGCAGCCTACGCCGCCGATGGATATGCGAGAATCAAAGGCTTCGCTGCCATCTCCACCACCTACGGGGTGGGGGAACTGAGCGCCCTCAACGGGATTGCCGGCGCCTACGCCGAGCATCTTCCCGTGTTCCACCTGGTCGGTGCCCCGGGCATGGGCGTGCAGGCGGGGCGGGCGGTCATGCACCACACCCTCGGCAACGGCGAATACAACTTGTTTCAACGCATGACCGAGCCAGTAGTGTGCGCCCAGGCGGTGATGCATCCGCAAAATGTGGCGCTCGAAACCGAGCGTTTGATGGCGGAGGCGCTTTACCATCGCCGTCCCGTGTACATGGCATTTCCCGCGGATCATGCCAACCAGGCGGTAGCCAGCGCGGCCCAGCCGGTGCCGGCTCCGGGCAGCGATCCTGACTCTTTGCGCGCGGCGGTCGACGCCATTGTCGCCGCGCTCGAAAAGGCGCGCACCGCGTGTATCCTGCCCGGCATCCTGTTGGCGCGGCTGGGCCTGCAGCCGGCGATGCAAGCGGTCGTCGAAGCCGCAAACCTGCCCTTCGCCACCATGTTCATGGATAAGTCGGTGCTCGATGAGCAGCATCCCAACTACATCGGTATCTATGACGGCGCGCTGATGAATGAAGGTGTTCGCGGTTTGGTCGAGAGCTGCGATCTGGTGATGGAGGTGGGCACCATGTTGTCCGACTTCAACAGTGGCGCATTCACGGCCAAGCTCGATCCCACGAAGATTGTCAATATCCTGCATCATCGCACGCGCATTGCCGGCAAGACCTACCCCAGCGTAGAGATCGGCGACCTGCTCACCGCACTTGCCCCACGCTTATCGAACCATCACCCCTGGAAAAAGCCGCCGGTTGAATCGATAGGCCGGCTTACCGGGAAAGGTTCCGATCCCATCACCGCGGCAGCGCTTTATCCGCGCTGGGCTAATTTCCTGCGCGCCAACGATATTCTCGTGGCAGAAACCGGCACCGCTTCCATGGGCCTTGGCTTTGCGCAAATGCCCGCCGGCGCCTCCTTCCACAACCAAACCCTATGGGGTTCGATTGGCTGGGCCACGCCGGCCGCGTTCGGAGTCGCTGTGGCGGCTCCCAATCGCCGAGTCATACTGGTCACCGGTGACGGATCGCACCAGCTTACCGCGCAGGAGGTGTGCCAATTCGGCCGCCTGGGCCTGCGGCCGGTGATCTTCGTGCTCAATAACTCCGGCTACCTCATCGAAAGGCTGCTGTGCAAGGATCCTGCCATCGCCTACAACGATATCGCGCCATGGCGCTACACCGAACTGCCGCGGGCGCTGGGCTGCGACGGCTGGTTCACGGCACGCGCCACCAACTGCGGCGAACTCGATCAGGCGTTGGAGATAGCATCCAACGCAGCCACCGCCGCATACATCGAGGTAGTAACCGACGCCTATGCCGCCTCCCCGCTGGCCCTCAAACTGCACGAGAGCCTGAGGAGCCTCTACAAAGCCTGAACATCTATATTCGGATTACGGGAACTCGACGGGTGCCCCACGTTCTCGCCAAAGCGTACGTGGGACGAATAAGACGGGGCGCAGTCCCCACAATGGCTTTTCGCTCAAATCGTAACCGTGACATATGCTTAACAACTTCAAACTCGGAATCGCATCCTGGACCTTACCGTGGGCCATCGGCGTTAAGGGATACCCGTCCCCGCAGCGGCCCCTCGGCTGGATAGGCCTGCTCGAAAAAGCGGTGGAAGCCAACGTTTCCGTGGTGCAGATCGCCGATAATCTCCCCCTTCACGAATTGCCGGAGCAGGAACTGGACCAACTGCGCGAAGCAGCCGGTGCCCGCGGCTTAGCGCTGGAAGCCGGCACGCGAGGCCTCGACCCGGAACACCTGGCCCAATACATCGCCATCGCCCACAGGATCGGAGCCCCCATCCTGCGCACGGTTTTGTCCGGGAGCTTACTCGGACCGAAACAATTAGCGGCGGCCGAAACCGCAATCCGCCAGGTTCTACCGCAACTGGAGCAAAACGGCGTCACACTCGCGCTCGAGAACAACGAGGCGTTCAGCGCGTCGGAGTTCGCCGGGCTCATCCAGCGCATAGCGAGCTTGCGCGTGGGCATTTGCCTGGATACCGCGAACTCCCTGGGCCGTCCCGAAACTCTGCAAACGGTAGTAGAAAATCTGGCCGGGCACGCGGTCATGCTCCATGCCAAGGATTACGATATCCGCCGCATCGATACCCGCATGGGATTCTCCGTGGTGGGAACCCCGGCCGGCGATGGGAGAGTTGATTTCAACTATGTATTGGCAGAATTACGCCGCCGCGGGCGCAGCGGAATCAGCGTTATCGTAGAGCACTGGCCGCCCTTTAACGGGACCATCGAGGAGACGATTCGAATCGAGCAGGAGTGGCTCGAAAGAAGTGTGCGATTTCTTCGCGCGAAGTTGCCAACCACCTAGAAGGCGAATCTTGGACTCAATCGCAAAAGTCGCGATCGGCAATACCGGTCTCACTGTTTCCCGCTTGGGATTTGGCGGAGTTCCGTTGGGTGGCCTGTACCAGGACGTATCGGAGCCCGACGCCGGGGCCACCGTCCGCCGAGCCCTGGAGCTAGGCATCCACTATTTCGACACCGCACCCATCTACGGCTTCGGCAAAAGCGAGCTTCGCCTGGGAAGGGAATTAGCCCACGTGAGCCGCGACTCGATCGTGGTCGCCACCAAGGTGGGTTACTCCCTCGTCCCTGAGGATGGGGGACGCGACGAGAAGGTCTTTCACCGCTTCGACAACGTGCCCCCGATGCGTCCCATTTTCGACTTTAGCTACGACGGCATCATGAGGACGTTCGAGGGCAGCCTGCACCGGCTGAACCTCTCCCACGTAGACATCCTGAATATTCACGATCCTGACCATCACTGGGAGGAAGCGATTGGGATCGTCTACCCGGCCCTGCACCGCCTACGCAGCGAGGGTGTCGTCCGTGCCATCGGAGTAGGCATGAACCAGGCGGAGATGCTGGCCCGTTTTGCCCGCGAGGGCGACTTCGACTGCCTGCTGTTGGCGGGCAGGTATACGCTCATCGATCACACCGGGCTGCGCGAGTTGCTGCCCATCTGCGAACGAAAGCGCATCAGCGTAATCATTGGCGGACCCTACAACAGCGGAATACTGGCCACCGGCGCGCGGCCCGGAGCGACTTACAACTACGTCGACGCCTTACCGGCTGTGCTCGAGAGAGTGGCAGCCATTGAAGCGGTGTGTGACCGGCACCACGTCCCGCTCCAGGCAGCCGCGCTGCAGTTTCCCATGGCCCATCCCGCGGTGGCCGCGATCATTCCGGGTGCGCGCTCGGTGGCCGAGGTGGAGCAGAACTGCCGCTTATTCACTTTCCCAATCCCCAACGATTTCTGGGAAGAACTGCGGCGTCTGGACCTGTTGCCGCCAGAAGCGCCGGTGCCGAAGGGCTTCTAACTGCATCGCCTTCGGACATAAAGACCGTGGGTGGCGGCCAGATGCGAACCAGGTCAGCAAAGCCGGTGGCAGAAATTGTTCGTCAGAGTTGGCCTCACGCAGACTCCTGCCGATGGAACCAGCAACACCGGGCCCCCGGGAGCCGTAACGCACAGCGCCATCGCTCACCTGGAGAACGCCACTCGAAGCAGAGTGGCGTTCTCTGTTCTTAAGGCACGGGCATCGTTCGGACTACCAGCGACAGATAAACTAAATCCGAGGACGGCTGTGACCACCCAAGGAGAACCATCTTCCGCCCAGGACCTGCTCGAGTTCTGCGTGGCCTACGTCCTGATCCTGGCCGCCATCTGGACCTTGAATCCCTGGCAGAGGTTGTTTTATTGGGTCGCCATCACCTGGATTGTCGTCACCACGTGTATACATCGTCCGACCTGGAAAGCGCTGGGCCTTGGGTTGCCGGGCCTGGTCCGGTCGCTATGGGTGGTGGGCGTCGCGGCGATACTTGCAGCCCTGGCAGTCTACACCGCGAACCGCATGCACTCGCTACACCGGCTGCACGGTCCCACCCCGCTCATCTCGCATGTTTGGGGATACCTGATCTGGGCAGTGATGCAGCAGTTTTTGCTGCAAATCTATTTCCTGCTTAGGCTGATGCGATTGCTCCCCGGCAAGGTGGCGCCGATAATCGCCGCCGCGACCCTATTCTCCCTCGCTCACCTGCCCAACCCGGTGCTTACGCCGGTCACGCTGGTGTGGGGCATCGCAGCCTGCGTGCTGTTCTTACGCTACCGGAATATCTATGCCCTGGGCCTGGCCCACGGGATCCTCGGCCTTTGTGTCGCAGTCATTGTGCCAGATTCGATCCAGCACCACATGCGCGTGGGCATCGGCTACTACCGTTATCATCCTCACCGCAACCACACCGACCAGATCGTATCCACCGATGCGTGGGTAACGGCCGATGCTCCCACCCGGCGCTCCTGACGCCACGCCAGTCCATAAAAGATCCCAGCCAGAGTAGCCAGCAGCACATAGCGCCAATTGAAGACCGCGGCGCGCTTGTTGAAGTGCGAAAGACCAAACAAGGTCGACGTGATGAGCAGCGCCCGTGCAGGCCCAACCCGTCGCTCCAGAAGATTCTGCATCCAGCCGCGAAAGAAAAGCTCTTCCGGCACGGCAATAAAGAAAAAGGTGAACAGCCATGCCAGAATCAGGTGCCCTCCCGAAGGGATGAGCGCATGGAAATGCAGGAACCCAAGCAACAGCCCGACGACGATGCCGATGGGAGCATATGCCGCCAAAGCGAACAACCCAATGCCGAAGTCGCGCCGGCGCAAACGGAGGTCGAACCCAACCTGGCCCAGCTGCCGGATGCCGAGAAAGCCATAGATGCCGGCATCCAGCAGCAGCACTTTATTGAAGATCGCGAGCCCAGGGCCCCATGCAGGCTCAAACCAGCGTAAGTCAACCGCCAGGCCGATCAAGCCCAGGATAAGAAAGTCGCGCCATCCTCCGCGCTGCTCAGGGTCCGCCAGGCCTGCCTCGTAGAGCAGCAGGCTGATGCCCACGGGCAGCAGCGTGTAGACCGCCAGCCAGCTCCAGCGGAAAATGCCGTTAGACGTAGAAACAAGCGCGTAGGGAATACCGAGCAGGACCGGCGCCAGAATGCGCACCCCAACCGGCAATCGCAGCACCAGTGGGACACTGCGTGCGCAGAATGCTGCCGCGAAGTATGGGATCAGCGCGAGCACTGCGGCGACAACGATCAGCGGATGGGAAAGCGGTCGCAGCATTCAGCGGCCAAACTGCCGCAGGTGGTGATCGGCGTGCAAATATCCCCATCGCATCCAGTTCTTCGCGGTCATTGCCCCAAAAACCGGGTGCGGCAAGCAGGGCGTTGGCAAACCATCGCAAAACCGGTCAAAGGTTGTGAGCAACGAAGCCAGATCCTGGCGGAAATCAACTGGCGGTGAGCCGCCTTTGCCCTGTTCAATCTCCGGGCGGGTGGGAAATCCCTTGAGCCACGGCAGGGGTGAGTTCAGAGCAACCGTCTTGACCAGCGTTCGTTGCAGCAAGCCAGTCGCCGGGCTGGCATATTTCTCTCCTAGTGGACACTTGTATGAGTCATCCAGATGGCACACCATTTGATGAACAGACATGCGGCCCCAGCGTGCTCGATCGTCTGGCGACAGCTTGCTTAATCGAGAAGCTATATTCTGCCGGCCGGTTGGGTTGCTTAAGCTTTTCACATCACTTGGCGTTGACCCGATGGCAGGCGGACTGCATCTTGCCTGCGATCGAGTCAGAGTAGAAATTAACCGATCCCTGCGCATCCCACCAGATATATGGCCCGGCTGCATAACGTGCCCCAGAACCCGAAACGACATTGGCAAAGATCAAAGACGCTTCATGGACCGGGACAACCACCAGGCTGTTTCCCGCCCCGTTGATGTATTCGACCGCAAACGCGCCTGCGGGAAGACCCATGGCGGCGCCCTTGGCATCGCATTGGTACTGCACCGTTTTGCGCGACAGCGGTTGTGTCCCGTTCAAGTGAATGGTCAGGTCAGTTGCGCCCGCCAGCGTGCTGTATCCCAGCGCGGCCAACATAATCAGGTTCCACTTTGCCTGCATTGCATCGTCTCCTTACGTGCCTGTGGCTACCACGAAGTATTGCGCCTTTTCGGGTCCCGGGTTGTGAACACCGTGCAACTCATTGGAGTGAATGAACGCCGCCGATCCGGGGCCGATGACCGTGGTCTTTCCCTCGATGGTCACCGCGACGTTGCCCTTCATCAGCAGGAAGAGTTCCTCATGCTCGTGCCGATGGGGTGGATGCGGTTCGCTTCCCGGCGCAAGAATGGTCTCGTGAACTTCAAGGTGCTCGCCCGTGTGGAGAACGCCGTCAAGAATAGGCCGGGATTCGTTCGGCCCATTTTGCTTTACCGGCAATTCGCTATAAGGCTTGACGAACGAGCCGAGTGCCGGCCCGTCCGCTGCGAATGCCGAAGCGGTGGCGAGCATGGGAATTGCCTGCAAAAGAGAACGCCGGGTTGTATTCATAGAATCTCCCTGTGATCCGTGACAGCGTTTGTTATAGGCCCTCCAGCCGCGTCAAATCAAGACAGGTCCCGTATTTCGCTGGTAATATCGTCGGGAACAATGGACGGGGGCCCCATGACATTTACTCCCAATCGCCGCAGCTTCATCATTGCAAGTGGAATGACTGCTCTTGCCTCAACCAGGGTCCTGGGTGCAAACGACACCCTCCGCGTCGGAGTCATCGGGGCGGGCGGCCGGATGAGAACCCTGCTTGATTGTGCCGAAAAAACCAACGCCACCTACCAGATCGTAGCCGTGAGCGACGTCTATGGGCCGCGCCGCGATGAGGTAAAGGAACGGTCCAACGGCATCGCGACCACTCATGTCGATTATCACGAGGTGCTGGCGAAAGATATCGATGCCGTGCTCATCGCCGCCCCGGACCACTGGCACGTGCGCATGGCATGCGACGCTCTGGCTGCCGGCAAGGACGTCTACCTGGAAAAGCCGGTGACCCACACCATCGAAGAAGGCACCGCCCTGGCCCACGCCGTTCATTCCGGCAAGCAGGTTCTGCAGTGCGGCATGCAGCAGCGTAGCTGGACTCACTTTCGCAATGCGGTCGATCTCATTCAGGGAGGCAGCCTGGGACGCGTCACCCAGGTGAGAACCTACTGGTGGCAAAATTACAACCAGGCCGGCTGGAAGCCCAAGCCGGTCGATGTCCAGGCCCTCGATTGGAAGCAATGGCTCGGAGGCGCTCCCGATCAGCCCTTCAGCGAAGAAAAGTTTTACCGCTGGCGCTGGTTCTGGAACTTTGGCGGCGGCGGCATGACCGATCTATTCACCCATTGGATCGATGTGGCCCACTGGGCCATGAAGTCCGACACCCCGCGTGAAGCGCAGATGCTGGCAGACAAGTACATTTTTGAGGAATGGGACTGCCCCGATACCCTCCAGGCCGCGCTGCGCTACCCCGGGTGGGACGTAGTGTACGAGGGCATGATGAGCTCCTCCATCGACGACGGCGGGCTTGAATTCCGCGGCACCGAGGCCACGCTGAAGATCAACCGCAGCGGCTTCGGCGTATATCGCGAGGGGCTCAAGGGTGATCAGAATCCCATTCTCAAAGAAGAGAGCTTCCGCGACGGAACCATCGACCACGTGGAGAACTTCTTCACTTCCGTCAAGACGCGTAAGGAGCCGAACGCCCCGGTCGAAACCGGAATCGCCGCTGCCCGCGCCGGTCACATCTGTAATCTCGCCTACAAGCACACCGGTCAGACTGCATGGCCGCCCAAAAACTCGGCCTGAGGATCATCGCGCATTCGGCAGCAGACCCTGCTCCACCAGCACCGGCGGCCGGCGGTGCCGGGTGACCTGCTCGTAGGCAGCCGAGCACCAGGAACAAACACCAGGAACGAAACGAAGACCGGGCCGCTTGCGTCCAAGAGTCATAAGCGATGAACCCGTTTCTCTCGGCCTTTGTTTTGCTTCTTGCAATAGCAGCCTCTTCGCCGGTAGCGACGGCGCAAAACGCTGTTTTCAAGATCCCTCCGGTAAAAATACCTCTTGATGTCAAAGACCAGCCCATCACCATTACCGCCTCGGCGATCCTGACTCTTTCGTCGCGGGACCGCAATCTGAGGATATTGAATCTGCAACTCACTGGCGACCTCTCTGATCTGCAGCGCAACCTGACCAGCCTTCTGAGCTCACAGCTGGATAAGGATGACCGCTGCGGAGAGCGGGTGGCGATTCAGAACGCAACCCTTAAGCCTGCCGATCCCGCCAGTATCGCCGTGGTTCAGCTGCACGTAGAGCGGTGGGCGTGTGTGAAGGTACTGGGCAAACAAGCGGCCAAAAAGCTGGTGGGAGGCGATGCCCAGGTCCCGATCAAGCTGACTCCCGTGATTGAGAAAGATAATACGGAGCTGCAACTACAGCCCGAAGTAGGCGAAATCCAGGCGGATGGTTCTCTTGGTGAATTGCTGCGTTCCGGGGCGCTCGGCGAAACGATACGCGAAAAGGTTCAAAGTTCCATCCTCTCCGCGTTGCACAAAGGCACGAATCTGGCCGCCACCCTCCCTCCTGCTGTACAGGGCTATGTCACCATTCAAAACGCCGAATTCAAAGACGGTGGTGACGGAAATCTGTTGGTGGTACTGGACGGCGAGGCCCGCATCACCCAGGAGCAGGTTAAGCTTCTCTCCGACCAAGTGAAGGAACGGCTCGCCTCAGCTAAATAACTCCTCGAAGAGGCTGCGAAGAAAAAGTCGCTCTCAGGTAGGTCCGGGCTTTAGAGTCTGCGTGAGAGCTCTGCACTGAGTCCCGAAGGGACGGCTGAAAGTAGCCCAGGACGGTAGTCCTGGGTAAACATAAGCCATTCGATCAGTCCCGAAGGGACGGCTGAACATCTCGCTCGTATTTCGCGAGATGTGGGATACAACGGACCTTAACGTCCTTGCCATTTGGTAGCCGGAACCTGGCAGTTCAACGCAGCAAAATGCCGGCACGAATAAACAAATCATTCCCGTAGCACCACTGATAGACTGCTGGCACAATATTTAGGCGCCGATGACGATCGCAGTGGGAACCCAGTTTGGTCCGTACCGCCTGATCGAAAAGATCGGTTCGGGTGGAATGGGCGAAGTGTACCGCGCCCTGGACACGCGCCTGGAGCGCGAGGTCGCGCTGAAGCTAGTCTCCGAGACCTATCTGATCACGGGAGTAGGCAGCGGCTCTCCCTCCCCGGTCTCGCCGGCGCACGGTACACATAATTCTGATCACCTCTCCCATGAGCGCTTCCTGCGTGAGGCGCGTTCGGCGGCCACGCTGAACCATCCCAACGTCTGCGCAATCCATGACACCGGGGAGCACGACGGCCGGCCGTACCTGGTGATGGAGCTGCTGCGCGGCGAGACGCTGAAGCACTATCTGGCGAAAACCGGCGGAAAGGGACTGGCCGCGGATGAGGTGATTTCCTTCAGCCAGCAGGCGGCGGCAGCCCTGGCCGCCGCGCACGCTAAGGGCATCATCCACCGCGACATCAAGCCCGCGAACCTGTTTGTCGTCGATGCCGGGCGGGGCAAGCACCTGATCAAGATTCTTGACTTCGGGCTCGCGAAGAAGCAAGGAGGAGTGGCCGCGGCGGATTCGCGCACCTACGGTCTCCCGGGCAGCGGAAGTTCGGATGAGACCGCCGTTGGGCCGGGCACGGCGACCATGGAGTTGACTAGTCCCGGTTCCGCAGTGGGCACGGTAGCGTATATGTCTCCGGAGCAGGCGAAGGGAGAGCCGCTGGATGCGCGCACCGACCTGTTCAGCCTGGGAACAGTTATTTACGAAATGGCCACCGGTAAGACGCCCTTCGCCGGCGGTTCCACCGCGGAAGTCTTTGCCGCGCTCCTGCGGGAAAATCCGCGGCCGGTGAGCACGGCAAACCCGTCGATGCCGAGGAAGCTGGATCCTATCGTCGCCAAGCTGCTGGCCAAGGATCCGGCGCAGCGGTATGCGACCGCCGAGCGCCTGCAGGAGGATCTTGAAAGCCTGGCCCCGCCTGCAGGCAAGGCGGCGGTGAAGGCCAACAGCCGGAAGTGGCCCTGGGCAATCGCTGCCGTGGTGTTGTTGCTGATCGCCGCCGGCTTGGCGTGGTGGAAGTACGGGTCAGGCGCATCGGTGCCTCCAGCAGGTAGCGGAGGGGAAAGCGCAGCCGGAGCTGCGCCCGCTGCAACCAAGGATTCGATTATTCTGGCGGACTTCGTCAACCACACCGGCGATCCGGTCTTTGACACCACGCTGAACCAGGCATTGCAAATCGATCTGGAGCAGTCGCCCGTGATCAACATCGTGAGCCAGCAGCACCTGGTGCAAAGCGTGAAGTATCTGGGTAAGCCGGCGGATACGCCGGTTACTCCGGAGATTGCGCGGGAGATCGGCGAGCGGGAGGGAGTGAAGGCGATCCTTACTGGAACGATTGCCAACCTGGGCAAGGAATACGTCATCACCCTGTCGGCGCAGAACACCGCCACCGGAGACGAAATTGTTAGTGAGCAGGCCCAGGCCCCCGACAAGGAGCATGTATTGGACGCGCTGGGCAAGGCGGCCGCGTCCATAAGGGGCAAGCTAGGCGAGGACCTGGCCAGCATCAGGAAACTGGACACTCCCTTCGGCCAAGCGACGACGACCTCGCTGGAGGCCTTTCGCGCTTATGCGCTGGGTGATAAAGCGCATTCCAGGGCGATGGACTTTCCCGAGGCGGAGGGTCACTATCTTCGCGCCATTGAGCTCGATCCCAACTTTGCCATGGCGAATGCGCGCCTCGGCGTTGTCTATATCAATTCAGGCCAGGTGGCAAAGGCCAACACTTATTTTGCCAGGGCCTACGCGCTCTCGAAAAATGTGAGCGAGCGCGAGCGGCTATACATCACCGGCCACTATTACCAAAACGTGACCGGCGACATGCCCAAGGTGGTTGAAACACTGCAGGAGTCTATCCAGACATACCCAGGCCAGGTGGAGAGTTACATCAACATCACCTCTGCGTATTCTCTCCTCGGTGAATTTGAGAAGGCTCTTCCCTTTGCGCAGAAAGCTGTGGAGATGCAGCCCGAGCAGCCGATCGCGTCGGGAAACCTATTGCAGGTCTATCTTGGCTTGAACCGGATGGCTGATGCCCGAACGGGGATGGAGCGGGCTCGCAAGCTGGGGATCGACACCAGCACGCTTTTTCGTATGGTCGAGTTGCAGACTTACTTTTTGCTGGGCGAGCCAAATGAAGTGCAGAGGATCATGACACTGGTAGCGGGTCAGCCGGATGAGTTTCTGGCAACGCAAGCCCTGGCCGGCACGCAGCTGTTATCCGGCGAGTATCAAAAGGCGGCCGCGACCACGCAGCAGACTTTGGAGCACGCGGGGCTGGCCAAGGCTCCGGACGTGCAGGCGAACGCCCTTTTAACCAATGCGGCAGGGCGCGGATATGCGGGTTTATGTGAGGGTA
This sequence comes from uncultured Acidobacteriaceae bacterium, assembly GCA_963796145.1. Classification (GTDB taxonomy): domain Bacteria; phylum Acidobacteriota; class Terriglobia; order Terriglobales; family Acidobacteriaceae; genus PALSA-350. The sequence goes on from CAWCKO010000007.1 coordinate 20,617, forward strand.
ATGAGGCGTCAGTGCGCCAGGCGCTGGGCCTGGATCGGAGCGAGCAGACGCAGGCGTATGCGGTGCTCGCGGCGGGGATCTGCGGTAACAGCAAGCTGGCGATGCCCATGGCTCAGGAACTGAGCAGGAAGTACCCCGAAGACACGCTTATCCAGCGTGTCTTTATTCCCTTGGCGAAAGCTTTTGTGGCGCTCGCGGCGGGACAGTCGCGAGAAGCGATCGACGATGCAGAGCCGGCCAAGCCGTTCAGCCTGATTTATCCCGGGTCGTATGTGCAGGGTCTGGCATACCTGCAACTTCATGAACCAGGCCCAGCAGCGAGCGCCTTTCGCGTCGCGACCCAGTCTCCCGGCGGCAGTCTGACTGAATTGGTTGCGCCCTTTTATGCCCAGGCCCAGTTGGGCTTGGCGCGCGCTTATGCCATGGGCGGTGACAAAGCAGACGCAAAAAAAGCCTACGAAGCATTCTTCACCACCTGGAAAAACGCCGATTCGGATCTATCCATGCTGCAGGCGGCCAAAAAAGAGTACGCCGCCCTCTAGCTGCTCGCGTTTCTGATAATCCCAAGTCATTGACATCTCAGCGCTGATAGACTGCTGGCACCGATGACCATCGCAGAGGGAACACAGTTTGGCCCGTACCGTCTGCTGGAGAAGATCGGCGCCGGCGGCATGGGCGAGGTGTATCGCGTACTGGACACGCGGCTGGAGCGCGAGGTCGCGCTGAAGCTGGTTTCCGAGAGCTATCTGGTTGCGGATGTGGGCAGCGGATCACCGTCTCCCCTGCAACCCCACGACACACCCGGACATGCCACACCCCACTCCGGCAGCCATGTGTCGCATGAACGCTTTCTGCGCGAAGCGCGTTCTGCGGCCACACTGAACCACCCCAATGTATGCGCGATCTATGACACCGGGGAGCAGGACGGGCGGCCCTACCTGGTGATGGAGCTGCTGCGCGGCGTGACGCTGAAGAAGTATATGGCCGAAGCCGGAGGTCATGGTTTGCCGGCGCACGAGGTAGTGGCCTTCGCCCAGCAGGCCGCGGCGGCCCTGGCCGCAGCCCACGCCAAGGGCATCATCCACCGCGACATCAAGCCGGCGAACCTCTTTGTATTAGAGGCAGATCGGGGCACGCATCAAATCAAAATCCTCGACTTCGGGTTGGCCAAGAAGCAGGATGGGGTGGCCGTAGCTGACTCGCGGGCGTATGGCGGAGCCGACGCGACCGCGGCAGGGCCCGGGACCGCCACATTGGATCTGACCAGTCCGGGTTCGGCAGTGGGCACGGTAGCGTACATGTCTCCGGAACAGGCGAAGGGCGTGCCCCTGGATGCACGGACCGATCTCTTCAGTCTGGGAACGGTCATCTATGAGATGGCGACCGGCAAGACGCCCTTCGCTGGCGAATCGACCGCGGAAGTCTTTGCTGCACTGCTTACCAGGAATCCACCCCCGGTGAGCACGGTCAATCCAGCTATGCCCAAGAAGCTGGATGCCATCGTGGAGAAGCTGCTGCGCAAGGACCCCGCGCAGCGCTATGCGAGTGCCGAGCAACTGCGGGAAGATCTGGACAGTCTGGATGCTCGCGTCGCCCGTCCGGCAGCAAAGGCGGCGGGACGAAAGTGGCCATGGGCGGCGGCCGCAGTTGTGTTGCTGCTGCTTGCCGGTGGGCTGGCATGGTGGAGGTCTCCGGCCGAGGGCTGCGCCCCCGCCAGGCGGCGTAGCAGGAACGGGCAATGCGGAAAATCCAGCCGGACCCGCGCCCAAGGCAACCAAGGACTCGATTATTCTGGCGGACTTCGTTAACCGTACCGGAGATCCGGTCTTTGACACCACGCTGAACCAGGCACTGCAGATTGATCTGGAGCAGTCGCCGGTGATCAATATTGTGAGCCAGCAGCACCTGTCGCAGAGCGTGAAGTATCTGGGCAAGCCGCAGGACACGCCGGTGACGCCGGAGATTGCGCGCGAGATTGGCGAGCGCGAGGGAATGAAGGCGATCCTCACCGGGACCATCGCCAACCTGGGCAAGGAATATGTGATTACGCTGACGGCGCAGAACACCGCGACCGGCGACGAGATCGTCAGCGAGCAGGCCCAGGCGCCCGGACAAGGAGCATGTGCTCGATGCGCTGGGCAAAGCGGCCGCAGCGCATGCGAGCCAAGCTGGGCGAGGACCTGGAAAGCATCAAGAAACTGGACACCCCTTTTGGGCAGGCGACGACGCTCGTCGCTGGAGGCCTTTCGTGCCTATGCTCTGGGTGACAAAGCGCACGTTAAGGCGCTGAACATTCCCGAGGCGGAAGGTCATTATCTCCGCGCGGTCGAGCTCGATCCCAACTTTGCCATGGCGTATGCGCGACTGGGAGTTGTGTATGTCAATTCGGGCCAGGTGTCGAAAGCGAACAAGTACTTTGCCCGGGCCTATGCCCTCTCCAAGCAAGTCAGCGCGCGTGAGCGGCTCTATATCGCGGGTCACTACTACCAGAATGTAACCGGCAATTTAACCAAGGTGATCGAGACGCTGCAGGAGTCTATCCAGACCTATCCGGGCTCAACTCGACAGTTACATCAACATTAACGTGGCGTACCAGTCTCTCGGGCAATTCGATAAGGGTCTCCCGTATGCGCAGAAAGCGGTACAGATGCAGCCGGAAGATGCCATCGCCTCAGAGAACCTGACGCAAGACCTTGTATCCCTGGACCGGCTGGACGAGGCGAAGGCGGAGGTCGCGCGGGCGCACCAGCTGGGGCTGGACGCCAGCACCGACTACCTGGCGAACAGCCTGACCACATATTTCCTGACCGGGCAGCTGAAGGAGATGCAAGCAGTGGTGCGGGAGGCGGCGGGACGGATGGATGAGTTCACGGTTACCCAAGCCTTGGCGGCTACGCAGCAGTTCTCCGGACAATACAATGAGGCGACGGCGACCATCCAGCGGGCTTTCGAGCAGGCAGGCCACGCCAAGGCTCCTGACGCGCAGGCCGGGCAGATCTTGGCCAACGCGGCAGCCCGTGGGCTGGCGGGGTTGTGCGATGGAAACGAGGCCGTGGTAAAGCAGGGGTTGGCGCTGGATAGGAGCAAGCAGACCCAGGAGCTTGCCGTGTTGGCTGCGTCGTTCTGCGGCAACGCCAAGCTGGCGTTGCCCATGGCACAGGATTTGAGCAAAAAGTTCCCCGAGGACACACTCATCCAGGATGTGTTTCAGCCGCTGGCTGCGGCTTTCGCGGCCTTGGCGGCAGGACAGCCGCGAGAGACGGTGGCCCGTTCCGAAACGGCGAAGCCGTACGACGCCAATTTTCCCGGCTCCTACGTGCAGGGTCTGGCATACCTTCAACTTCATGATGCAGGCCATGCAGTCAGCGCTTTTCAGCAGGCGATCCAGAGCCGCGGAGGAAACCTGCTTTCGGGTTTTCCTAACTATGCTCAGGCGCAACTAGGGTTGGGGCGGGCTTATGCCATGGGCGGTGACAAGGCCAACGCGAAAAAGGCGTACGAGGCGTTTTTCGTGACCTGGAAAGACGCGGATGCGGATCTGCCCATGCTGCAGGCGGCCAAAAAGGAATATGCGGCGCTCTGAAAGCTTAGCCCGAGTCCGTGTGCCAACCAGAAGAAGAAACCGCAGTTCTCTCCACCAATGCCGCAAGATGAATCATTGATCCAGTCCCGCAGGGAGGACTGAAAATTTGCCATAGTTTCCACCCAGTTCGTGGCGGAGAACGAATCTCAAGTCATTGACATGGCAGCGCTGATAGACTGCTGGCACCGATGACCATCGCAGAGGGAACACAGTTTGGTCCGTACCGCCTGCTGGAGAAGATTGGCGCCGGCGGCATGGGCGAGGTCTATCGCGTGCTGGACACCCGGCTGGAGCGCGAGGTAGCGCTGAAGCTGGTGTCAGACAGTTACCTGATCGCGGACCTGGGCAGCGGAACGCCAACACCCCACGACACCCCCGTTCATCCCACACCCCACTCCGGCCATCTTTCTCACGAGCGTTTTCTGCGCGAGGCGCGATCCGCCGCCACCCTGAACCACCCCAATGTGTGCGCCATCTACGACACCGGGGAGCAGGACGGCCGCCCCTACCTGGTGATGGAACTGCTGCGCGGCGAGACACTCAAGAGCTATCTCTCCAAAGCCGGAGGACACGGCCTCCCACCGGAAGATGTGATCGCCTTTGCCAGGCAGGCGGCAGCCGCCCTGGCGGCGGCTCAGGCCAAAGGCATCATCCACCGGGACATCAAACCGGCCAACCTATATGTCGTGGATGGCCCCCGCGGCAAGCGCCAGATCAAGATTCTCGATTTCGGTCTGGCCAAGAAGCAGACCGGAACGGCGGTGGCAGATTCCCGCGTTTATGGCACCCCCGGGAGTGGAAGCTCCGATGAAACAGCTGTTGGGCCAGGGGTGGCGACCATGGAGCTGACCAGCCCCGGCTCGGCCGTAGGAACGGTCGCCTACATGTCCCCGGAACAGGCCAAGGGCTTGCCCCTGGACGCGCGGACCGATCTGTTCAGTTTAGGTACGGTCATCTACGAGATGGCGACAGGAAAGACGCCCTTCAAGGGCGACTCCACGGCGGAAGTCTTTGCCGCCCTCTTACGTGAAGACCCGCCGCCGGTGAGCGCCGTCAATCCGGCAATGCCGAAGCAGCTAGATCCAATTGTGAAGAAACTGCTGGCCAAGGATCCAGCCCAGCGCTATGCCGGCGCCGAGAAGCTGCAGGAAGATCTCGAAAGCCTGGATCTGAACGCCATGAACGTCATGAACGCCATGAACGCCGCGCCTCCCGCCGAGAGAGCGGTGAGAAGCCAAACAAGATGGCCCTGGGCGGTGGCGGCGGTCGTGCTGCTGCTGGTTGCCGGTGGGCTGGCATGGTGGAAGTACCGGCCCACAGCGGCGCCGGGCGGGACAGAGAGCGGCGGCAGTGAGGCCAGCGGAACCGCGACCAAGACAACCAAGGACTCCATCATCCTGGCGGATTTTGTGAACCGGACCGGCGACCCGGTGTTTGATACCACGCTCAACCAAGCGCTGCAGATTGATCTGGAGCAGTCGCCGGTGATCAATATTGTCAGCCAGCAGCATTTGTTGCAGAGCGTCAAGTATCTGGGCAAGCCCGAAGGTACGCCGGTTACGCCTGCGATTGCGCGGGAAATCGGTGAGCGCGAGGGCATGAAGGCCATCATCACCGGGACGATTGCCAACCTTGGTAAGGAATACGTGATTACCCTGACGGCGCAAAACACCGCTACGGGAGATGAAATCGTTAGCGAGCAGGCACAAGCCCCGGACAAGGAACATGTGCTCGACGCGCTGGGCAAGGCGGCGGCAGCGATGAGAGCCAAGCTGGGCGAGGACCTGGAAAGCATCAAGAAACTGGACACCCCGTTTGGTCAGGCAACGACGTCGTCGCTTGAGGCCTTTCGCGCCTATGCGCTGGGTGATAAGGCCCACGCCAAGGCGCACGACATTCCCGAGGCGGAGGGACACTATCTGCGCGCCACGGAACTGGATCCCAACTTTGCCATGGCGTATGCCCGGTTGGGCGTGGTTTACATCAACTCAGGCCAGGTGACCAAGGCCAACAAGTATTTTTCCAAGGCATATGAGCTGTCGAAAAATGTAAGCGAACGGGAGCGTCTGTATATCAGTGGCCACTATTACGAGAACGTAGCCGGCGATTTGCCCAAGGTGATTGAAACCCTGCAGGAGGCAATCCAGGCTTACCCGGGCCAGATCGACAACTACATCAACATCAACGTCGCGTATCAGACGCTGGGGCAATACGAGCAGGGTCTCGTCTATGCCCAAAAAGCGGTTGAGCTGGATCCGCAGGATTCGATCGCTGCCGAGAACCTTTTGTCGGATTACATAGCGCTAGGCCGGATGGCTGATGTGAGGAAGGAGCTCGAACGGACCGAAAAGCTGGGTCTGAACAGCAGCACCGATGACCTGGTGAGTTACATGGTGGCCCATTTCCTTTTGGGAGAGCCGCAGGAAGTGCAAAGAGTAATGGGCAAGATAGCGGGACGGCCCGATGAGTTTATTGCCACTCAGGCGCTGGCAGCGACGCAGCAATACTCTGGCCAGTACCGCCTGGCGGCGGTGACCATGCAGCGGGCGGCGGAACAGGCGGCCCACGCTAAGGCTTCTGATGCGCAGGCCGGCTTTCTTTTGGAAGGTGCGATCGCCCGCGGATTAGCTGGATTCTGCGGGGATGAAGATAAAGCGGGGGTGCAACAGGCGCTGTCACTGGACAGGAGCAAGCAGACCCAGGCAACGGCTACGCTGGCGGCGGCGATCTGCGGCAATGGCAAGCTTGCGTTGCCGTTAGCTGCTGAGCTTAGCAAGAAATATCCCCAGGACACGCTTATCCAGGATGTGGTTGCACCCTTGTCGAAAGCGTTCGTGGCCCTGGCCGCAGGCCGCGCGCAGGAAGCAGTGGATGCTGCCGAACCAGCCAAACCCTATAACGCGAACTACCCGGCTTCGTATGTGCAGGGCTTGGCGTACCTGCAACTGCATGATGCCGGCCGCGCGCTGAGCGCCTTTCAAACCGCCTCCCAGGCCAATTCCGGGACCCTGCAAATTGGGTCTGCGCCATACCTCGCCCAGCTGCAGCTGGGGTTGGCGCGAGCCCATGCCATGGGCGGCGATAAGGCGAGCGCGAAGAAGGCATACGAGGCATTTTTCGTGACCTGGAAAAACGCGGACCCGGACCTGCCCATGCTGGTGGCAGCGAAGAAGGAATACGCCGCCCTCTAGCTGCTGAAGAGATCTGCGGTCCCTTTCCCACGTTCCCAGAATCCCAAGTCATTGGCATCTCAGCGCTGATAGACTGCTGGCACCGATGATCATCGCAGAGGGAACACAGTTCGGCCCCTACCGTCTGCTGGAGAAGATCGGCGCCGGCGGCATGGGTGAGGTCTATCGCGTACTGGATACACGGCTGGAGCGCGAGGTTGCGCTGAAGCTTGGTTTCGGATAGCTATCTCATTGCGGATGTGGGCAGCGGATCACCATCGCCTCTGCACGACACCCCCGCGTCAGGCCACACCCCATTCCGGCAGCCATGTGTCGCATGAGCGTTTTCTGCGCGAAGCCCGGTCGGCGGCCACGCTGAACCATCCCAACGTGTGCGCGATTTACGACACCGGGGAGCAGGATGGCCGGCCCTACCTGGTGATGGAGCTGTTGCGCGGAGAGACGCTAAAGCGCTATCTCGCAAAAGCGGGGGGCCACGGCTTGGCAGCGGACGAGGTCATCTCCTTTGCCCAGCAGGCAGCGGCAGCCTTAGCCGCGGCCCACGCCAAGGGGATTATCCACCGCGATATCAAGCCGGCGAATCTGTTTGTCATCGATGCCCTGCGCGGCAAACACCAAATCAAGATTCTCGACTTTGGCCTGGCGAAGAAGCAGAGCGGCGTGGCCGTCGTCGACTCACGCCCCAATGGAATCCCGGGAAGTGGCAGCTCGGATGAAACCGCTGTAGGTCCAGGTGAAGCGACCCTGGAGCTGACCAGCCCCGGCTCGGCCGTGGGAACGGTTTCCTACATGTCTCCCGAACAGGCGCGTGGTCTGCCATTGGACGCCCGCACCGACCTGTTCAGCCTGGGCACGGTGATCTACGAGATGGCGACCGGGAAAACCCCCTTCGGAGGTGGTTCTACAGCGGACGTGTTCGTGGCCCTGTTGCGCGAGGATCCTCCGCCGGTGAGTACGGTGAATCCGGCGATGCCGAAGCAGCTGGATCCCATCGTAGCCAAATTGTTGGCCAAGGATGTGGCCCAGAGGTATGCAACCGCCGAGGAGCTGCAGGAAGATCTCGAACGCCTGAACGTTCACACGCCTGCTCCGCCTACGCCTGCGCCGGTCAAAGTGGCGAGGTTGCCGGCAGGCCAAAGTGGCCCCCAAAGTGGCCTTGGATGGCTGCCGCTGCAGTGCTCCTGCTGATTGTTGGTGGACTGGCGTGGTGGAAGTACCGGCGGCGTAACCGCGCCGGCAACGGGGGGCGGGACAGAAAGCGCAACCGCGCCCCAGGCCACCCCCGAGGCAACTAAGGATTCGATCATTCTGGCGGATTTTGTTAACCATACCGGCGACCCGGTCTTTGACACCACCCTGAACCAGGCCTTGCAGATCGATCTGGAGCAGTCGCCGGTGATCAACATCGTAAGCCAGCAGCACCTGGCCCAAAGCGTGAAGTATCTAGGTAAGCCGGCGGATACGCCAGTTACGCCGGAGATTGCACGGGAAATCGGCGAGCGCGAAGGAGTGAAGGCCATCCTCACTGGAACCATCGCCACCCTGGGTAAGGAATATGTAATTACCCTTACCGCCCAGAACACGGCTACGGGGGACGAAATCGTCAGCGAGCAGACGCAGGCTCCGGACAAGGAGCACGTGTTGGACGCGCTGGCCAAGGCGGCCGCGGTCATCCGGGCTAAGTTGGGCGAGGATTTGGCGAGTATCAAGAAATTGGATACTCCCTTCGGACAGGCGACGACGACCTCGCTGGAGGCATTTCGCGCCTATGCCCTGGGTGATAAGGCACACGAAAAAGCGCAGGATATTCCCGAAGCGGAAGGGCACTACCTCAGGGCCGCGGAGCTGGATCCCAACTTTGCCATGGCCTATGCGCGCCTGGGCGTGGTGTACATGAATTCAGGCCAGGTGGAAAAGGGGCATGACAATTTTGCCCGCGCCTATGCGCTTTCCCAACATGTGAGCGAGCATGAACGCCTTTATATCACCTCCCACTACAACCTGGAAGTGACCGGGAACATTCCCAAGGTGATCGAAACCCTGCAGGAGGCGATTCAGACTTACCCGGGACAACTCTACAACTACATCAACATCAACGTGGCCTATTCCTTGATTGGTCAGTACGAGAAGGCTCTGCTTTACGCGCAAAAGGCTGTGGAGTTGCAACCTGAGGATTCGATCGCTTCCGAGAACCTGCTGTCGGACTACATAGTCTTGAACCGAATGGCTGAGGCCAGGGTGGAATTGATGCGCGCCCGCAAGCAGGGGCTGGACACCAGCACCGACGACGTCACCACCCATCTCGCGGCTTATTTCCTGATGGGAGAGCCTAACGAAGTGCAAAGGATTATGAAGCAGGTAGCGGGCCGTCCGGATGAGTTTTTGGCGACGCAGGCTCTGGCCAGCACGCAGCAGTTTGCCGGCCAATTTCAGAAATCGTCGGCGACCTTCGCGCGTGCCTTTGAACAGGCAGGGCGCGCCAAGGCGCCGGATGTGCAGGCTGCCGCGCTGCTGGTAGAGGCACAGAATAGGGGACTAGCAGGCCTTTGCGAGGGCAACGAGGCCGTGGTGCGCCGGGCGTTGGCGCTGGACAGAAGCAAGCAGACCCAGGAATATGCCCTGTTGGCCGCGGCCATCTGCGGCAACGGTAAGTTGGCGCTGCCCATGGCCAAGGAGATGAGCAGGAAATTTTCCCAAGACACGCTCATCCAGAATGTATACATTCCGCTTACCAAAGCCTTTGTGGCGCTGGCGGCGGGCCGGCTGCAGGAAGCGGTAGACGATGCGGAGCCGGCCAAGCCTTACGACGCGAATTTCCCCGCCTCTTATGTACAGGGCTTGGCATACCTTCAAATGCACGACGCCAGCCAGGCGCAGACCGCCTTCGAGGCGTCGATACAGTCCCCCGGAACCAGCCTGCTGACCTGGGGTCTGCCTACCTTCTATGCACCGGCGCAGCTGGGGTTAGCGCGGGCCTATGCCATGGGTGGCGATAAGGCGAATGCGAAGAAGGCCTACGAGGCATTTTTCACCACCTGGAAAAACGCTGACCCGGACCTGCCTATGCTGGTAGCAGCGAAGAAGGAATACGCCTCGCTTTAAGGAGAAGTTTTGCGTCACACAGTCTGCATTCCCCTCATCGTTCTTGCCCTGCTCCTGGGTGGATGTAAATCGACTTACTACAAGACCATGCGGACCCTGGGCAAAGAGAAGCGGGACATTCTCGTCCAGCGCATCAAAGATGCCAAGAAGGATCAGGATCAAACCAAGCAGCAGCTGCAAACCACCATGGAGTCATTCCAGGCCCTGACTGGTTTTCAGGGCGGCTCACTGGAAAAGTCCTATAAACGCCTCAACTCCGATTACGAAAGCGCTGCCTCGCAGGCGGGCAAGCTCCACGACAAGATCCAGTCCATCGATCAGGTCAGCAACGATCTCTTTAAGGAATGGCAGGGCGAAATCAGTGCCATGGATAATGGCAAATTGAAGTCGCAGGATACCGTCATGCTGCGCAACGCGAAAACGCGCCAGGCCACGTATATGCGCGCCATGCGCAAGACTGAAGACCAGATCGCGCCCGTGTTGAAGGCTTTCCACGACCAGGTTCTTTTTCTGAAACACAACCTCAATGCGCGCGCCATCGGCTCATTGAAGAACACCTCAGCCGGCCTGCAGAGCGATGTTGCGGATCTCGTCCAAAGCATCGATGCCTCCAGCCAGGAGGCGGACAAGCTTATCTCATCGCTCGCCGCGTCCGACAACAAAAACTAACCTTTGGATCGAGGAAAGAATGACGACCCCTACTACGGCTCCTGTAACACCCGAACGCATTATGCAGTTTGCCTGGGGCTATGTTCCACCGCTCGTTCTGGAAGCGGCCATCCGCCACCGCATTTTTGACGTCCTGGATGGCGGCTCTAAAACCATCTCCGAGGTGCAGAAGGAGACAGGCGCCTCAGAGCGCGGGCTGGCTGCCGTGATGAATGTCCTGGTGGGCTTGAATCTCCTGGCAAAAGATAAGCAGGGCTCCTATTCACTGACGCCCGAAAGCTCCGCATTTCTGGTGAGCACCAAACCAGCTTTTCAAGGTGGATTCCTTCGCCACGGCAGTGAGCAGTTGATTCCCAAGTGGCTTCACCTGAACAAGATTGTCGAGACTGGCCGGCCCGAAGCCGCCGTCAACCAGGAGGAGACTGGAAGCGACTTTTTCCAACGATTCGTTAATGACATTTTTCCGATGAGTTATCCTGCAGCGCAAACGCTGAGCCGTCATTTGCATGCCAACGGTGCGGTGACGGCAGTCCTTGACCTTGCCGCGGGCTCAGGAGTTTGGGGCATTGCGATGGCGCAGGGATCCGAACAGGTCCGTGTCACTGCCGTTGATTGGCCGGAGGTAATTCCCACCACCCGCAAGACCGTCGCCAGGTTCGGGCTGGCCGATCGCTTTTCATTCATTGCCGGCGATCTGCTCCAGGTCGACTTCAGCGCGGGTCACACCGTTGCGACGCTAGGTCACATCCTGCACAGTGAAGGCAGCGATCGCAGCCGCGAGTTGCTCAAGAAAACTTTCCATGCGCTCGCACCCGGGGGGACCATCGCGATCGCCGAATTCCTGGTAAATGCGGACAGGACCGGTCCCTTGAACGCGCTCTTCTTCGCCGTCAACATGCTGGTAAACACCGACTGCGGAGGCACCTACTCCTTTGAAGAAATCAGCACCTGGCTAAGAGACGCCGGCTTCATCCATGCGCGGATGCTAGACGCGCCCGGCCCCTCGCCCCTCATCCTGGCCACCAAGCCCTGATTGAACGGAAGCAATCTTTAATCACTCAATAAAAATGGCCGCTCCCAAAAGGAGCGGCCATTTTCCTTACTGTGCGCTGGGGATTACTGCAGTTCCTCCACGCTGCGGGCAACAAACACCGGCTGTCCGGTGCTCGGATTCTTCAGCACCAGTCCCACCACGCGGAGGGGAATTGCCGTACCACCGCTAAGGTCACTGAGTCCATTCAGGCCCCCCAGATACTGGGTGACCGGAGTGGTGTAGACCGTAATTGGACCGTTGAACAAAACACCGGCCAACCCATTCGAGTTGAACGAGAACGTGCCATTGCCGGTATTCGTGCTGCCGGCAACCCATTCTCCTGTATGACCCTCATGGCGAAGAACGATGCGATGAGCAGTTACCGATTGCGAATTGCTGGCGCCGCTCAACGGACCACCGATGCTGATGTGCTGCCCGGGAACAAGCAGGCTCGAGTTAAAGAAGAAGTTAGTAAGAGGCGTGCGCAGTTTGTAGACGAAATACATCTCACTGCCTGTAAGGTTGATGTTCGCGATCTGGCCCAGCGTCAGGCCGGTATCCGCAGGCAACTCGGCGCGGACGTACATGTTGAGTGAATTGGCCGCTGCACCTTGCGCCGGGGTTACATAGGTCACAAGCCCGGCCGCCCAATAACCGTCCTGCGAAAGGATACCGAGGCAATCCGCGTTGATGGTCTGGCTGTTGGGTGCAAAGGAGCCGGAGATCTCAACAATCGAGCTGGTCGTCAGGTTGGCGATGGTTTCGTTGTTTTCGAATTCGGTGTTAGCGGAAACCTGCACCGTGTATTGACGGCCGTGTGGGCCCTGGACAATAAACGAATTGGACCCAGCGTCGATGCTGACGACTCCGGCGTCAAACTCATCGATATAGCGTTCAGGATCGCTTGCGCTCAGCGCAGCCAGATCGAGTACAGGTGTTACCTGACCCGTGATCTGTCCATTGCTATCGACCTGAATGGACTGCCGCAGATCGAAATCAAATCTGAGTGCATCCATGTCCCCGGCGTTCACCACAAACGGGCTGGCCAGATTGATGGTGACGACGGACTGAGTGAGCATCGCCGGCATGCTGGCAATCGCAGGCGCGCCACCGGTCTGTGTATTGAGATATCCAAGTGTGGCGCTGCCCAGCGTAATGGTTGCGGTGGTGTAAGTGCCGGTGGGGATAGAGTTGAAATCAAGCAGGGTTGAGAGGCCGTTAAAGCGCGCGAAATCGACTGTCTGTGCGCCATTCAATATAGAAACCGGTGTTGAGGAGCCATTGGAAAGTGTAATGCTCTGCAAGCTGACCGAGAAAGAAACCACGCTGGGAAGGGGAGCATCGGTTCCCAGTACATACACGGAGCCGGTCTGCTGAGAGGTTGTGCCTGAATTACCACTTCCGCTTGGGGAATTACCGCTTCCAGCGCTACAACCAACGACACACGCGGTAACTGCAATCGTTAAGAACACACGGAGCCTGTTGAGGTGTTTCATAGAGCCGCCTGCTTTCTTAATTGTCTGAGTTGGTGCTGTTCAGCACCTGAAGCAATCACACCCAAGGTGTATGCCTGGGGGGCGGATCACGTCGCTGCCACACGGTAAGTGCGCGATTGCTGTCACTGTGGAGGCAAACCCTCTTCCTCAACTGAAAGTTTCGGAAATAAGTGCAACTTTAGGGGGAGTAACGTGTTTTATTGACCAACGGCAACGCGACAAATCCCCGTTGCAGGAGTGCGCACTAAGTCGTCCACAAAGAGCCTCTGGTTAACTCGGATCATTGAGGGGAACGGCCCTGTAAATAAAAAGCTGTAAAGCCCGTACAGCACAGCCCTAGTATTGCCAGCGCTAAAGCGCATGATCGGGTCGAGACTATTTCTCGGAGCGCTGAAGCGCTCCTTCCCCGCATAAATGCGGGGGCTGCCACCGTTCAGCTGCTGGGGGGAGAAACGCTCTCTATCGGCCGGCTTTTCCCGTGGACTCTCCAGGTCGCAGCGTAGGAATAATCGGATACTCCTGTCCCATGTGCGTAGGAGAAGTGAAAAGAGATTGCAGAGCGTCAGCGGCGGTCCGTCCTATCAGGTCGCGCTTCAAGTCCACAGTGGTTAACGATGGAGTTGTATACGCGGCTAATTGCGTGCAGTCAAAGCCGGTGACCGACACCTGTCTGGGAACGTTCAGGCCACTTGACTGCAACGCCTTGATAATGCCGATGGCAGTCAGATCGTTCATCGCGACCACTGCAGTAGGCCGGGGATGAAGTTGACAAATCTGAGCCCCGGCCGCCAGCCCTCCATCGAAATGGCTGTTGCCCTCTAACACCGTTCCGATCTTCAGCTCCCGATCGCGGATGTATTGCAGATAAGCATCGCGGCGCGCAGCATTGGAATGCAGATCGTTACGCGCGCCCACAAATGAAATCCGCTGATGACCTAACGCGATGAGGTGATCGATAACTATCCTTATGCCATGAGCGTAGTCGACCTTCACGTTGCTGACGTACTGCTGTACAGGTCCGACATCCAGGAATACTGAAGGGGTTTGTCTCGCTTTGATCTGGCGGATGGTCTCCGTCGCAACTTCTGAAGTAATAAAAGAAACCCCGCGCACCCGCTGCCGCAACATCCTTTTTGCCGCTTCGGTCATAACCGTGGCGTCGTAGTTCGTGTCGCTCAGGATCACGTCATAGCTCTGCTCGCGTGCTCTTTGCTCGAAGCCCTTGATCACTTCCGGGAAGAATGGATTCTCAATGTCGGAGACGATCATGCCCAACGTTTGGCTGGCATCCTTCGCCAGATTGCGCGCGTTCAGATTGGCTACGTAGTCCAGCTTCCGTACTGCTGAGAGCACGGCCCGTCGGGTGGGCCGGCCCACCCGGCCATTGTTATTGAGGACGTAGGAAACGGTTGCGACCGAGACGCCTGCAACTCGAGCTACATCACGGATCGTTACGGATTTCATCGCTGATGATTATAGAGGTTGCTCGCGGCGGTGAAATGCCGCTTGACAATCGAAATTTATGGCGTATAAAAGCGCTTATATCCGGTCGCTTATCCGTTTCAGCAACGGGCCTACCCACGGGAAAAACAGATGTTCCAAATCCATCCGTATGTGCGGAGGTGCGAACGTGTGCAACAACCGAGGACCTGTTCCCCAGCAGAGCCACGCCAGAACTTTTGCGCGATGGCGGGCCGCACCAAAGCCGGATCAGTCATTTGCCTCCTACTAGGCCTGCTCTCGCATCCTCTGTGGGCGCAGGGCAGCGGGCGATTCTATGGAGTGGTCACAGACGCGGGCAGGCTCTGCCGTTGCAGGCGCAAAGGTGACCCTGCAAAACACTGGTACGGGCATCAGTCGCGAGACCTCCACCGATGCGGGGGGAAACTATGAATTTCTGGCCGTGCCGGTAGATAGCGGCTACAACCTCACGGTCACTGCCACTGGCTTTGAAACATCTGTGGAATCCGGGTTTAGGCTGGAGGTAAACCAACGTTATAGCGTCGACTTCAAGCTGCACGTCGGGGCAGTCGTCCAAACTGTGAATGTGACCGGTTCCCAGGTGGAAGTGGAGTCCAGCAGCACTACAGTAGGCGATGTCATCGAGGACCGTAAGATCATTTCTCTCCCCTTGAACGGGCGCAGTTATCTCGACCTTCTGGGATTGCAGCCTGGCGTTGCCCCGGTTAGTAACCCCAGTCCATTCCAGCCTACCATCCCCGCATCCGGCGATCTCACCACCGGCTTGCTGTCCGTCAATGGTCAACGTGAAAACGCCAACGCCTTCATGATCAATGGATCCATCGTGGAAGACAGCGGCTCCAATGGCGCTGGCGCCATACCAGTGCTCGATTCCATCCAGGAATTCCGGCTTCAAACCAGCACCTTTGACCCCGAATACGGCAACTTCTCCGGTGCGGTGATCAATGTGATCACCAAGTCCGGCACCAATCAGTTCCATGGTTCTGTTTTCGAATTCCTGCGCAACACCGATTTAGACGCGAGAACTTACTTCAATACCACCCGCGGAACCTTGATACGGAACCAGTTCGGAGGCTCCGCCGGCGGTCCGGTAATCAAGAACCGCGTGTTCTTCTTTGGCGACTACCAGGGAACACGGCAGATCGCGGGGCTTTCCACCGGGGTTCTGAACGTGCCCTCGGCAGCGCAGAGGAGCGGTGATCTCTCCGCTCCGGTCGCAGCCCTGCTCGCCAGCCTGGAACAAAGCGGGAATCCGCTTCCCGCCGTGCGCGGAGATAATCTCTCCGGACACTTTGCATCCACCCTCAGCTCGCGCCTGGGCTACGCCGTGACTGCGGGAGAGCCCTATTTCGCTCCCGGTTGTACGACCACGGCGGCGTGCGTCTTTCCCAACGGCATGATTCCCCAGGCTGGCTTTTCGCCTGCCGCCGCGGGGCTGCTTAAGTTCCTTCCCACCCCCAACGGCGCCGGCAGCGGAGTGTATCCAACCTATTCGAGCGCAGCGGCCGACGAGAACGTTACCGACGATAAGTTTGGTGCGCGCGGCGACTTTCCTACCCACAACGGCAACGACACCTGGTCGGTCTATTACCACTTTGACCGTGCAGTCGTGAACTCGCCCTTGAACGCCCCCAATACCTATGGCACGTTTACCAATGTACCGGGCTTCGGCTACATACTACCTTCGCGCGCCCAGGTAGCCACCATTAGCAACACTAAGGTTTTCAGCTCCAGCAAGGTAAACGAGGGCCATTTCACTTACTACCGGATTGTGTATCCGGGTCCCACTCCACAGGGAGGTCTCGGCAAGGTAAGTTCCTTCGGCTTCACCGAGGGTGGCCTCGGCTTGATTCCCGCCAATCCATCCGCGGAGGGTGTTCCGGATGTGATCCTCAACGGTCTCGGCGTGACCATGGGAGCCGCCATCACCGACGGCAATTTCCAGAACGTGTTTCAACTGCAGGACGGTTTCTCCTGGATCATCGGCAAGCACACCGTCAAGTTCGGCGGAGAATGGTCGCACAAACAGTGGTATCGGCGGGGCGGACCAGTGCCCAATGGCCAGTTCATCTTCAGCGGAGGCGAAAGCGGAATCGATTTCGCCGACTTTCTGATTGGTGCGCCGGATCAATTTATTCAGAGCAGCAGGCAATACCTCGACGGACGCTCCAAGGCTGGCGCTCTCTACATCCAGGACAACTTCCGCGCTCGCCCTGATCTGACCATCAACTACGGTCTGCGCTGGGAGGTCGCCCAACCCTGGTCCGACGCTCGCAACAGAATCCAGGCGTTCATTCCTGGTCAGCAATCTACCGTCTTCACTGACTCCCCTACAGGCTGGCTCTTCCCCGGCGATAAGGGAATTCCTCCGTCCCTTGGGCCAACGCGCTGGAATAACGTTGCCCCTCGGCTAGGTCTGGCATATTCTCCGTCGCCGCAAAATGGCTTCTTGCAAAAGCTGCTGCCTGCCGGCCAGAGCACCATCCACGCCGCGGTGGGTGAGTTCTTTACCACTCTCGACACCACCTCAGGCGATTTCGAAACCGGGGACGCTCCTTTCGGGCTTTACTATGTAAGCCCTTCGCTCATCTACCTGGAAACCCCGTTTAAGGGCCGCTCCAGTGGATTCGACCCCGGGCAGCGGTTCCCGTTTGCCCTTCCCGCGCAGAACGGCAGCTTCGCCGCGTTTCTCCCCATCGGCCTCTCCCCGGCTTATTACACTGGGAATAAGTCTCCGTACGCGATCGAATACAACCTCACCATCCAGCGCCAGCTGGGCCCTTCTACGATTCTGACCCTGGGCTACGTCGGCGCAGTCAACCACCACTTGTTTCAGATTCAGGAGTTCAATTCCGGCAATGCGCAGAGGTGCTTGGGGATTGCGCAGGCATTCGCCGCCGCCGGGCAGTCCAGCGGCGGATGCGGTCCCTACGGAGCGGATACCATCTACTCGCTCAATGGACAGACCTGGAATGGTACGCGGCCCTACTCGGTCACGTCGGGACGCCATCTCGATATCGGCGAGCTTGATTTTGCGGATAACCCGTACAGCATAGCGAACGGCGATTCTACTTTTAATAGCCTGCAGATAACGGTCGATAAGAGAGTCGGATTTGCCCGCTTCCTGGGCGCCTACACGTACGGAAAGTCGTTGGATGACGCTTCCTCTTATACCATGTCGGTGAATCCGACCAACGCGGGTCTCAGCCGTGGGCTTTCTACCTTCGATATCAGAAATAATTTTGTCGTGAGTTACAACATCGACTTGCCTTTCGGCCACTGGCTTTCCAGCCCCGGCGGCCTCTCCGGTAAGTTGCTCAACGGTTGGCAGCTGGTCGGTATCACGCGTTTTACCACTGGTTTCCCCGTCCTGATGCAGGAAATCGACGACCGCTCTCTTTGTGATTGTGACGGTCAGGGCATTCATTCCATCGACCTGCCTAATTACAATGGCCAGAAAGTCGCCAAATACAATCCCCGCAACTCTGCCGGGCACCAGTACTTCGACACCGCCGTCTTCTCTCAAGAAACGCTGGGGGTTCCGGGCAATTCCAGACGCCTGTTCTTTAGCGGACCCGGCACTAATAACTTTGACACTGCGTTGCACAAGGTCACTCCCATCACCGAAAGAATTTCCCTGGAATTCCGCGCTGAGTTCTTCAATACCTTCAACCACGCTCAATTCCAGGCTCCTGTGGGCAACTTCGCCGCCAGCAACTTCGGCCAGGTGACGGGTGCAAATGCTGGCCGCATAGGCCAGGGCGCTCTGCGGCTCGTGTTCTAGAGATGACGGTAAAAGCCAGGACCCATCGCATCATCCAGATCGGATGGCCTGAATTCGGGCAAGCCGCCTATCCTCCTCAAGCCTCGAGCGCTGAGTTGGAGCAACGACTCGACAAACTCCGCGCCAGGATGGAAGTGCGAAAACTTACCCACCTGGTTGTCTACGGTGACCGCGAGCATTTCGCCAACGTGGCCTACCTCACCGGCTTCGACCCGCGGTTTGAGGAGGCCTTGCTTATATTCTCCTCGAGCAGCACTCCCTTGCTTGTTGTGGGCAACGAGTGTGAAGCCTATGTCGGCGTAAGTCCGCTCTTTCATGACGGAAAGTTGAGAAGGGAACGTTTCCAGCCATTCTCCCTGCTCAACCAGCCGCGTGATCAGAGCCGGACGATCCGCGAGATCTTTGCCGGGGAGGGAATCGAAGCAACATCGATGGTGGGATGTGTGGGATGGAAGTATTTCTCTGACCACGAGCATCCGAACGCGCAATACGCGATCGAGCTGCCCTCCTATCTGGTGGACACGCTTCGCGAGCTTGCCGGGCGCGATCGAGTGGTTAACAGTACTGACTTGCTCATGCATCCCGGTTATGGCCTGCGGACCTTCTGCTCCCCATCAGAAATCGCCTACTTCGAATACACCAGCGTCCAGGCTTCCGAGAGTATAAAGCGGATGATCTTTGGCATGCGCGAGGGAATGACCGATCATGAGGTGGTGGCCTTGGGGGGCACTTGTGGAGAACCGCTGGGCTGTCATGTCACCTTCACCACCGGACGGAATGCCAACCTGGGACTTTCCGGTCCCCGGGGTGAAAGCATCGAGCGTGGCCATCCACTATCCATGAACCTGTCCTACTGGGGCAGTAACAGCTGCCGTTCGGGCTGGGTCGCCTCCTCATCTCGGGACCTGCCTGGCGCCGCTGCCGACTACATTGCAGGCTTTGCCGGCCTCTACTACGAGGTCATGAGCGAATGGTTCGGGTTGCTCAAGCCAGGCACTCCCGGAGGCAAATTATGGCAGTTGATTCACGATCGCCTTCCTTTTGACCGTTTTGGAATTTTCCTGAATCCAGGGCATTTGATCCACCTGGATGAATGGCTGAGCTCTCCGATCTATCCAAGTTCGGATGTGCCTCTTCATTCGGGCATGGCGATCCAAGTGGATGTCATTCCCAGTTCGCCAGTGTACGCATCGACTCGCATGGAGGACGGACTCGTCCTGGCTGACAGGGAGCTGCGGAAGCAGCTGCAAAATGCATTCCCCGATTGCTACGCGCGCTGTCAGAAGAGGCGGAAGTTTATGACCGACGTGTTGGGCATCGAACTACCCGAAGAGATACTGCCGCTGTCAAACATTCCAGCCATAGTCCCTCCCTTCTTCCTCGCCCCCAACGACGTATTCGCCCTCGAATCCTAAGCCGGCGCGCCCTACTGCGTCACGGTAAGGACAAACATCTGCGAATGGGTAGGTGCCGATGTACCAGATGCAGTTACAGTGACGTTATACGTGGTCGACTGCCCCGCTTGTGAATTGGCAGGTGTAGATGACGACCCGCAGCCGGTCAGGCTAAGCAAGCAGAAGGAAACCAAAATCCATCGCGCCATTCGTGACCCAAACCAGAACAACGGAAGTGGCGAGACCAAAGCCAGGAGCAATCCCGAAGGCGCGGGCATCAACCGGCTGCTGTTAGCGCCGCTCACGGTCATCTTCGTACTCTGTGCCGCGCTCCCCGACAGCGTAGAGGGAGCAAAGCTGCAGCCCCATCCGCTCGGCAGGCCGGAGCAGGCAAACGAGAGCGAAGCGCTGAATCCATTTTCGGGAGCGACCGAGACCATCAGGGATCCCGACGTGCCTTGTGCCATGCTAAGCGTGCTGTTGGAGAGCGTAAGGCCGTAATCGGGTGACGAGGTTGGAGCGGAGCCGGTTACGGTCACCGTAACCGTATTGGAAGTGGACGGCGAATCCGCTGCATCTCCGCTATAGACTGCGCTCAGCGAGTGCGCCCCGACGCTCAACGTGCTCACGACCAGGGACCCTTTGCCCGAGGCCAGGGTCGCGGATCCAATCGAACTACTGCCGTCCTTAAACGTAATGGTTCCGGTGGCAGAAGCCGGTGCAACCGTCGCCGTGAGCGTGATCGCTTGCCCCGCAACCGCAGTTCCAGCAGAAGCTGCCAATGTAACCGCGGTCGTTTGGAGCTGTCCTGCTGCATTCACCTGGATTGACACCGCGCTTGACGTAGACGCGCCATCAGCGGCGTCTCCAGCGTAGGACGCGGTAATGCTATGGGTGCCCGCCGCCAGCGATGTGATGGTAAAACTAGCCGCCCCATTCGACAGAGAAGCTGTACCGATCGACGTGGAGCCATCTAGTAGTGTGACAGTCCCGGAAGGCGTAGAACCTGCCGCTGCTGCGACTGTCACGTTGAAGGTCACAGACTGCCCGGCGTTGATTTGCGCGGCCGAAGCCGAAAGAGTGGTGGTGGTGGCAGTGGCCGTTGTAGCGCTGGGCTGAACCACAAACATGACAGCCGAATAGCCAGGAAAGGTGTAGCTCACAGAGCCATTTGTGATCGCAGCATCAGAGGGGTGAGCAATCGAGGTGAGACTTGCTCCGGTATACGAATAGACTTGGGCAGTTGCCGGCGGGGTCACGTTGGAAATGGCAATTGCGCTGGTCAATGCCGCTGTCGTCTTGTTAATGACCAGGATGGTCACTGCATTGTCGCTCGACCTCTGGGCGGCATAGATCGAGAGCGATCCCTGATCGCTGCTGACGGCGCTGATGGACGTGTCCCCAAACTGGCTTCCGTTACCGTCATAGTTTCTAAACATCCGGAAGGAGTAGGCAATGGGATCCTGGGGTCCTGGCGGGCTCCACATGTTGGCAAAGTCCAGAGGCTCCCGCCCGAAGATACCGAGAACATCCATCTCGGCAATTGCATCGACAATGGACTTCTGACCGCTGTCGATGCTGTATTCAGAGAGTGACAACAAAGTTCCCGGGTAGTACGTGCTGATCCAGCCGCGGAAGCGCGGAATCAACTGCATGGGCCCGTTGAAGTCGTACTGTTCTACCCAGGTGCCGCCGTTGTAGGTGGGGTCCCACAGCGTGCGTGTGGAGGCCAGCTGCGCTGCCGGGGTGGAAGTGTTGAAATAATAGTGTTCGTCGAAATAGTCCAGGATGCGCTGACCATGTGCCGTGTCATATGCAGCCATTTGTTGCAGGTAGTATTGGCCGGCAAAGAGACCGCCCTGCTGGCTGGTATTCCCGATCCAACCTCCTAACGTGAAATCAGACGGACCCAGGACCAGCGCCGTGGCGTCAGCCTGCTTCACCGCGGCAGCGTATTGTTGTCCCAATTGCAGGATGGTCGGATAAGTGGCGCCGTTCGGCATCACATCCCGATGCGTGTTCGACCATCCGTAAGGTTCGTTGTCCAGCTGGTAAAACTTCACTCCTCCTTTAGCAGCGGTGCCAAAGGTGCTGACCAGGTGCTGCACCCATTGCTGTTGCAGGCTGGTTGTGTTGTCAATGTGATTGGCGTAGATATTGTTATCGATTAGCTGCGTTCCATTGGTAGCAATGCTGTTACCGCAGTTATCCCCGTTGGGATGAACATAGGGGTTGGTCGACTGTTGTGCCCCATAAACCGAGACCGGGAAGCTACAGCTCCATGCGGCTGACTTGTTCACATAGGGAATGATCGGGATGGTGATCAGGGCGTCGGCCGGTTGGTAAGTCTTGACCATCAGGTCTGCCGAAGCGCTGGGCACGGCTGTTGTTTCCCCATTGCCGCCCATAAAGTACCAATCGAAACCCGAGTTGCTCGAATCCACCTGCCAGTTATAGCGAGTCGTGCCGTCGCCTCCCCAGCGGATGTTGGGCACCTGGATCTCTTTAGCGAAGGTCGCGTCGAGGCCGTAGTTAGCAATTCCGTAGATTTCCGGACTTATCGGATGACGGGATGCAGATGCATCTACCGTGAGCGTGGGTGCTCCCGTCTGGGCTGGTGCTCTGTGACCACTGCAAGCCAACGCCCAGG
The DNA here is from genome assembly GCA_963796145.1 of uncultured Acidobacteriaceae bacterium. Classification (GTDB taxonomy): domain Bacteria; phylum Acidobacteriota; class Terriglobia; order Terriglobales; family Acidobacteriaceae; genus PALSA-350. The sequence continues at coordinate 43,001 of CAWCKO010000007.1, forward strand.
TTACCAGGAGCAAAGCCTTTGCTTGTGCGCGAATGGGTCGCATACCTGGCCTCGCAGTCTAAGTCGGACTGGGGCAAGGGTACCGTCAATCGAGTTACTCCATCCAGTTACGGATGGGGGATGCGGGGCTGAACGGGCGGGCTCAAGCGTGCTCAGGGCAGGCTCCTAAGTCCTTTGTTTCGTCAAGGTGCTCAAATTTCTATGTAATTGGCCGCCCCCGCCGACCCTATGCGCTGTCAACGAAAGTACCTATCTATAGATACAGCTTAACCGTGCTTCCTTCAATAGCTGGGCCATAAAAGCCAAGAAAAATCTGGTGGCTCTCAGAGTCTCGCGTGAGACGAGCGGATCTGAGGTAATCCGATCTAGCGGGTCACCTCTGGCTCATGCTATTTCCCGACAGCGCCGTATGCAGGTGACTCAATTTTCTTGAACCCTGCCGGCACCTGGAAGGCAGACGATGGAACAGCAGCCTGGGAGAAGTTTGACTTCTGCATCGTCATCTCCATCAGCGTCGCGCTCGTCGTGGTCTGCGTCCCATCTGCGGGTGGTGTCGCAGACGTTGTTGTATCCGCCGGCGGAGGCGTCTTCTTCCGGTGAAAGCCCCCCAGTGCGGAGCTGCCGAGCGCAGACCCCAAAAGTCCTCCGACCGAGCTGTTAGAACTGGCAGGTGCTGCGGCCGGAGCAGGCGCGGAATTCTGCGTAGAATTTTGAGCAGCCGCGCTCCCATTCCCGCTCCCACCCATGGTCGTCACCTCCATAACCCGCGTGCCCTGCAGCTTCGCCATCTCTTTCCCCATCTGTGCCATGGCTTCCCCAGATCCTGGCTTGCTGCCGAACATTTGCGCCATGCCCGGATTCTGATGCGTCATCTGTGCTTTCCACGCCGACATATCCACGCCTGCCATCAGCTTTTGCCCGAACCGCTTGTCGAAATCCTGAATCTCTTTCACTTCCGGCGGATCGGGGGCGATCCATGCATCGGTTGTGACCACGTAGGTCATGGTGTTTCCTGCGTCTGAGGGAGGCGCGTTGGGATCGGTGACATGCATCTGCAGTGTGACCAGCTGCTCCTGAGCCGTAAGCCCGTTGACCTCTTTGGTCACGCCGGTGTTCTTGACCGAAACGTCAAAGCTGGTCTTCAAATCTGTCTTCGGCTGTTGCGGCTGTTGCGCTTGCTCCTGTTTCGCCTGCTCCTGGGCTTGCTGCATCTGTTTCGGCATATTCTCGAATGCCTGCCGCATCTGGGCAAACGTCACCACGGAATAAGTCTTGTGGACCGTGTCGATTTGGGTAATGGTTTCCTGGTCGAGATCGGTGATCTCGACCGTCTCTTTGCTCACCACCGCCTTCTGGTTGCCATGGACCATGGTCGTTGTGGTGGTGGGTGCAAACATGTCTTTCATCGATTTGCTGAGAAAGCTCATCGATTTGAGCGGGGCCACCATGGCTCCGCCTGTGATCTGGCTGGTCTCCTGATAGCTTGCGTCGGCAAACATAACCCGGTGGACTAGCAGCAGAACCCCGAGGGCTGCTACCTTGCGAATATTCACCTTCTTGCCTCCCTGAAATCGTTCTTTTCCTCTTGAGTAGTGGTTGCCGCTGCAAAGGCGTTTCACAGCCGGCAGAAGTGTATAGGCCCGGGAGATTGGCCCAAAACAAAATTCTTATCGCTTAGAGCAATTTCCATTCAGCTTACCAACAAAATGTGGGTCGAACAGGTCTTGCGGGGGCGAGACCTGTCGATCGTCACCGGCAGCCGCACGGAAGTAACCGGAGTCAGAGGTAGTTGCTGATTTCGATCAGGTTGGAGTCGGGGTCCCGAAGGTAAATGGAGCGAATTTCGCTTACAGCGCCAGTGCGTTCCACCGGACCCAGTTCAATGGCAAACCCCTTTGTCTCCAGGTGGGAGATTACCTGTTCGAGGGGGGCTTTGGTGATCAGGCAAAGGTCCGCTGACCCGGGGGTAGGATGAGCGGCCTTGGGCTCGAACTCCCGTCCGGCCTGGTGGAGATTGATCTTCTGAGCGCCGAATCGAAGTGCCTTTCGACTGCCAAACGTGACCAACTCCATGCCCAGGGCGGAAGTATAGAAAGCGACGGTCGCGTCTATATCGGCGACCGTCAAAACCAAGTGGTCCAGATGATCGACAGCGAATCCCATAACTCAGTAGCCCGGCGGAGGTGGCCCATGACGGTAGACCTCCTCATAGCCGTTAAACCCATGGACTGTCGTCCTGGGCTACTTTCATCGTCCCCGTGCGAAGCTCAGGGCATGCCCCGCGGGACTGCACGTTTGTCAAGGTGCTCAATGTCGACCGCTAAGTCCTTTGTTGCAAGCCAAATTTGCGTAATCCCGCCCTGGCGACTAGAGCTTCCAGGCGGCAACGAACGGAATCAACTTGCTCACCGCGACCAGGTGCTTCTTCATGAGATTCCATTGGTGTTGTTTCGGTTAGGCAGGGACGGCTATTTTGCGCGAGGCTCGAGAATTCGGTGACTGGTCCGGTTGATAAGTCACACATGAGTGGGTGCCCCATATCTCCCAACGAAACGTTGAAGACATGAGGCACCACGACTGAGAGGTCCCTTAATACAGAATTTTCAGACCAAACTGGATGATGCGCGGTTCAAAGGTGCTGGTGACGCTGCCCCCGCTACTGGGCGCGCCGCCAAGGGTACCGCCCAGCGCCGCTGGCAGGCAGGTAAAGGTTAGTGTGATTGAAAGCGTTATACATTTCGGTGCGGAACTGAACCTTGAGGCCTTCAAGAGGAGTATCGAAGTTCTTGTTCAGACGCAAAATCCGTGGTGTAGTACGCAGGGGTTCTGCCCGGGTTGCGGCTGTCGTTGCCGAATGGGCTCAGCAGGGCTCCGCTGGCGTTCTTGGTCGCCGGCAGGGTCAGCGCCAGCATAGTTGACGTATTGGATATACCCGCTGGACAGCTTGACCCTCTCGGTCAGAGGAGCCCCGGGGACGCGGTTCGGCCGGTACTCGTTGGCCCCGCGATACGTAGCCGTGATCTGCGGTGACAGACAGCGTTGGCGGAGTTCGGCGTGTAGGTAAGGTTGAACGGCGTACCTGCCTGCATGGTGTTGATCCCGCTGAGCTGCCATCCACCCACGATGCTGTTCATCAGACCATTGCTTTGCCCAAGAAACTGCTTGCCGCGTCCCAAACGGCAGATCGTACACCAGGCTCAGCACATCGGCGATGGGCAGATTGTAGTCAGACTGCGCATAGTCGGCAGCGATATTGTTCGCCATCCTGGGGAGAGGGAGTATTCCCCTCAAGCGAGGCGCTGGCGTTATCCAGCGAGTGCGACCAGGTAAAGGAATTCAACAAGCGTCAGACCCGGCAACCGAGCGCTGCTCATAGCGAACTTGCAGCGCTTGGTACTGCGACCAGAACTGGTTCACACGCCGCAGTAATATCGCTGGGCCACTCGCGTGTAGGGCCGGGTAAATCCAGTCGCCGGGTTGATCTGGTTGGCATTCAGAAAGCCCTGCAGTTTGACCCCGTGGTTGCCCACAAAAGCAATGTCCAGCACGCTGTTCTTTGCCAGCTGGTTCTGCACGCTCAGGAAGAAATCCTGCACGTAGCTATCCCTGGTGTTCTTGGGAATGTAAGTGATGTTGTCCGTCTTGGGGTTAAAGGTTGTAGCCAGGCCTTCGGGGAAGCCTTGGTCCACGGTGCGATAGCCGGTTGTCCCCGGTTTCGGCTGCGTTACCGAAACGAACAGCGCATTGGGAGCATTGATGGCCAGGATGTCGCCCGAGCCGGCCCGGGTGTAATGCACATAGCTGATACCGTAACCGCCACGGACCACAATCTGCGGAGTCGCCGCATAGGCAAAGCCGAGCCGCGGGCCAAAGTCCGCAAAATCCGGATTCACCAGCGTTTTCCCATAGACACCACCGGCAGAGACCGGGGTCACGCTGCTGGTTTGCTGATAGCCCGGGGTAATGGTCAAAACCGTTTGCGAAATCGGATCGAAGTTAGAAAGTAAATTGTGCTGTTCCGAATACGGCGAACCGTACTCCCAACGCAAACCCAGATTTAACGTCAGCTTGGGCAAAATCTTCCAGTCATCCTGGGCGTAGACGCTATCCATGGTTTGCCGCAGGTGGGCGACGAACAGGTTGGCCAGCGAGTAATTATTGGTAGTGCCGAAGAGAAAGTCGGCCCAGTAGTTATCAGTGACCGCGGCGCTGATGCTGGTGCAAGCTGGGATTGACCGGAACCTTCACTCCGCCGACGGTGGTGCTCGGGCAAAGGCTGTAACCGCCGGCGTAGCTGAAGGAGCCATAGAGCGGGTTGTTGTCGTTAACCGCCATCCAGATGTGCTCGTACTCGTAGCCAAACTTCAAAGAATGCTTGCCTTTCACCCAGGTGAAGTTGACCTTCGGATCAAGCAACGAGGGGTTCTGCCACTGCGGGTTGGTGCTCTGGCGCCCAAAGGCGGTAAAGTCAGGAGATGCTGGTAGAGGGCAGACCGCCCGCGACCGTGGGATTGGTGGGCAGACCCGGAATCGTAATGGCGTTATCCCCGATGGAAAGCGAATACTTGCCGGCCTTGGTCTTGGAGAGGCCCGACGCGGGCGTCGATGACTTTATTGGCCCCCCACAGGTGGGTGTAGCCAAGGGCCACCTGCTGATCGAGAATGCGGATCGTGCCGTTGGTCTGGCCATCGAGCGGGAGCAGGATAGCGGGATAATTAACCCCGGTCTCCTTGCGATCGCTCACCCGCACGAACCAGGAATTGCTTGCGTTCTGCTGATAGTCGAGGCGAAGGTCGCCTTTATCGGAGTCATCAGTGAAGGGCACCAGCTTGGAGTAGTCGTTGGTCGCCAGGCCAGTGGAAGAAAGTCCGCTGACGGGCAGGCCCGGGATTTGCTTAAAGAAGCCGATGATCTGCTGCGATGTGGGGTTAATCGCGCTGGCCGGTATGGCGAGTGTGCGCAGGGTAAACGATACCCGTAATCGGATTTTCTACCGGCACCACCAGGATGCCGTTGAGTTCGTTCTGCGTGGGCAAGGTTAAAACGGTGAGCGGCTTAAGCGTCTGCCGGAAGCCTTCGTAGTCGACAAAGTAGAAGAGTTTATCCTTCATAATCGGTCCGCCGAAGTTCACCCCGAACTGGTTCCGATTGAAGGTCGGCTTCTGGAAGGGAACGATGTTCCCCGTGTTGCCGACGATGGTCGGTTTGAAGTAGCCGGCTGCGTTCAGATCGGTATTGCGGATGAACTCATACAGGGTGCTATGGAACCGATTTGTTCCGCTCGCCGAAGCGACATTAATCGTGGCCCCGGAAGAGCGGCCGTACTCGGCGTTCTCGTTATTCGTAACCACATTCCACTGCGCGACGGAGTCCGGAGGAATCGCGATGATCTGGTTGTCAAAGCCCTGGTTGCTCTCGCCGTAGGCGTTGTTATCCATGCCGTCCAGCAGAAAGTTGTTGAACATGCTGCGTTCGCCGTTAATGTTATAGGCGCCCTGGCGCACCAGGCTGTTGATCGAGCTGGTGGTAGCGGCGGTTGGGGCTTGCCGTGAGCCGGTGACCAGGGCCAATAAGTCTGAGTAGTTCCGGCGTGACCAGGGGCAAGGCTTCGGTCTGATATTGCGTGATGGTTTGGCCCCGCTGGCTCGAGTCTGTTTCCAGCTCCAGCGCCACATCGCTTACTTCGACCGAACTCTGCGTCTGGCCAACCTTCAGTTCCAGATCGATGCGCTGCCGGCTGCCCACGGAAATAGTGATGTTCTGCGCTACGGCTTCGGCGTAGTTCGTCGCTTTGGCAGAGATGGTATAGACCCCGGCATGCAGCGAGGGCACCTCGTAGTCACCGCTGCCGTTGCTGGTGACGGAAGTCTCGATGTTGGTCGCTGTGTTGGTAACAGTGATGGATGCGCCTGCGACCGCCGCGCCGCTCTGGTCTCGGATCGTCCCTACCAGGCTTCCCGACATCGAACTGGGCCTGCGCAACGCAGCCCATAAAAGACTAGCGACACGGCCAAAGAAAGAGTGCGAAAAGCTCGTCTGATGATGTTGTTCATAGCCCCTGACGATAGGAACATCCAGGGAAAGGAAGTTTAAAGGAGATGCGAACAGTCAGATGAATATGAACAATTGATGAAAGACTTTCGCGGTTGCTATTTAGCTTATGAAAAGCTGCCGGTCCGTGCCCGCCACAGCGCGCCGTCGATGGGATCGACCCCTTTTCCGGTGCACGCACGCCGGGAAACTCGCGCTGCACCGCTGCGATCAGAGCATCACGAACCGGCGGAACATTTTCCAATATGCTGCCTGCAAAGGCAATGGGCGGGGTCCACCCGCGTTCGTTTGAGGCCCGCCGCAGCCGCCGGATCACCAGCCGCACCAGGTACGCAAGGTCATCGCCTTGCTTCCGCAGTACCGCTAAGGCGATTTCGTCCCCCAGCTCCGCACAATTCAAAACCACCCCGGTCAGGGTTGAAAAATCGGGTGCCGGAAGGCTGTTCGCGTATTCCACCAGGTGATCCAGACGAGGACAATTGCCAGAATTCCAGCACCGCGGGTAGCAGCAGCGTCTCCCGCTCCTCGTCCTTAGCCAAAAAGATCGCGCGCAGGCTTTCCAGGCCGATGATGTGCCCGGATCCCTGGTCGGCCAGCGCCGGCCCCCATCCTCCCGCAGAAATCAGCTCCCCCGCCCGGTGCGGCCGACCACATTCGAACCGGTGCCTGCAAGCACCAGCACTCCAGCTTGACCCGGAAAAGCTGCGTCCAGTGCGATCTCGACGTCACCCAGAATGAGCAGTCCGCCGCCGACTCTGGCGCGAAATCGACTCCCGCAACCAATCTTTCACCAGCGGAACCGTCTCCCCCGCAGTCCCCACGCAGGTGCGGGTTACCGACTGCCATGGAGATGCCCGTCTGCGCAGACAGTTCGGCCAGCGCCGACTCCAGGTTCTGGCAGGCGGTCGCTGCGTCCACACGCATGCGCTTGATGGTGCCCGTGCGCACCCTGGCCAGCTCGCGCGTTTCATCGGCGAGCACGTAGTCGGTCTTCGTTCCCCCCGCATCCAGAGCTAAAAAGAAACTCATTCGGTCATGCACTCCGGACCCGGCAAGCTACGCAGCTGCAAAGTGGGCCTCAATCTCCTCCAGCGTCTTGCCCTTCGTTTCCGGAAGAAAGAAGGCCGCAGTCAACAGGTAAATCAGGGTGAAACCACAGAATAGAAAAAACATCATGGAATATCCATACTTGCCCACCACCGGCAGGAAGATGGCCGCCAGCGTGGTCGAAACCATCTGGTTGATGACCAGGGCAATACTCATGCCATTCGATCGGATGCGCGTGGGCATCAATTCGGACAGGGCCAGCCACACGCAAACCCCCGGGCCCAGTGCATAGAACGCGACAAAACCATACAAGCCCAGCGCCACCAGCCAGCCATGCACTGCGTCCGGCAGGGGACCAATATAGGCATGCTCAATTTTGAGCGGAGCCGTGCGTGCCGCATCGAGGTTGGCAAAAGGGTCACGGAAGAATGCCTCCACCTTACTCGAAGGCAGGCTGCTCTGCCGGTCGATGGGGACTGGCGCTTCCCCATCCGCCGGAACGCATGGTCCTGGTGGCCGCGGCAAATCCGCCATAGGAGTAGATCACCGTCAGGGCCAACCGGTCAGTCGGATCGCGAAACGCTATTGCCGGCAAATGCGCTTCGCGTCTGCCTGATCAAAGTGGAGCAGCAGATTCTGATCCGGCCCCACCTGCGCCTGGATGCTGTCCGCGGACGTCATACCTGTTCTTTTCCGTGCGCAGGAACAGGGTGCCGACAAAGCAGCAGGCACACGATGATGCCGGACGTTCCCAGAGTAAGCAGGAATTTGCGCCCCTTGCGGTCGACCAGCGTCATGCCGACGATGGTCATCAGGAAGTTCACAAACGTGAACAGCACATAGCCCCAGTGCGCGTGCAGATCCGACAAGCCGCTCTGCAACAGGATGTCGGTGTTGTATCCAATGATGGAGTTGATGCCCGTCGCCGTGTTGCAGAAAAGAATGACGCAGGCCAGCAGGAAGGGGAGAACATACTTTCGCCGCAGCAGTGAGTCCTTGATCGCCCCTTTTGGCGAGGAGTTGCGTGCGAGAGGTCTGCTCCATCTCCTCCAGTTCGAGCGCCGCCTGCTCTGTGCTGGTTCGCGATCGAAGCAGCGCGCTCAGGGCTTGTTCCTTGCGCCCGCGCCGGAAGAGCCAGCGGGGTGACTCGGCCACGAACAGGCTACCCACCAGAAACAGGATGCCCGGCGGCATCGACATCCAGAAGATGCGCCGCCACGCCTGGTCTTTGACGCTCAGCAGGGCTGCCGGCGTAGAGGAGGTCACCAGGCCAGCCACGCGATAGCTGTAATAGATGCCGATGACTGCCGCAAAGAAAATGCCCAGGGTCAGGAGCCATTGGAAGGCTCCCGTGCCTTTGCCTCGATCCTGGGCTGACAGGCACTCCGCCAGGTAGAGCGGAACAACCATGCCCACCAGTCCTCCGCTGACGCCTTGCAGCAGGCGGCCCAAGAAACAGCGGGGCGAACCCATGCGAAAGGGCGATGACCGGAATGCTCAGAACAAAGATCGCTCCGCTGATCACCATCAGCGGCTTGCGTCCCAGCCAGTCGGCGAGCAGGCCGGCAAAGAGCGTGGAGATGACGCTGCCCAGCAACACGGCCGCGACAATGATCGAGAGCTGGCTGGCATTAAGTCCCGAGGTGGCCTCCAGGTAAGGCAGTGCGCCGCCGATGATGCCGACATCCACCCCGTAAAGCAGCCGCCCAGCCCCGCAACCAGGAGAAGCAGGCGGTTATAGGTGTTCGGTTGGGACTCAGATCGGCAGAGGTTGGCATCGTGGCGACCGGGCGAGAATGGATTGAACTCCCAAACATGTAGAGTAACCTGCGGCCATTCCAAGACCTACATATTCCGCAAACGCCGGGTGCCCCACATCTCGCGAAAAACCAGCGACATACCGAATTCCTGCACGCAGCACTAGACAAGACCGGGTGTGCGCCTTTCTTGATGAAAGGCGCATGAAGTTCGCGGAACCCACTAAGCTTCCAGGAATCGGGGTTCTGGGGCCCACCCCCTGTTCTGTGGGAGGGAGAAAGCTACCGAAGCCGGCGCTTGGTTTCCATCAGAGCCTGCTTGGCCGCCATATCACTGGCGATGCCGAATACCATCAATTCCAGCGGTCCGCTGCCGGAATTGGCGAAGGACTGCTTCTCGCCCAGGCGCACCGGGACCGCGTCTCCGCTATGGATCTGCGCCGTCTCGGGCCCAATGGTCACACTGCCGTCGCCGGCCATCACGTAGTAAATCTCGCTCATGTCCGGCTTGGAGACAGGACCAACCGAGGCTCCCGGAGGAATGAGCAGATGGTCCACATACGACCACGTGGTGTAGAAGACGGTAGGATCGAGCGCCCGCCGATATTGCACCGTACCGGTACCCCCATCCATGTGCTCCACCGGTTTAAGCAGCGATCGATCCAGATGCATGGTAATGAACGTGGGGATCGGGTCGAGCGGAACACCCACCCGCGGATCGTCGAGATTGAAGGCATCGTAGACACCCTTCATCGTGCCCACGTTGAAATTGATCCACTCCACCGGCTTATCGGTATCGTTATAGATGGCGTGGGAATGGCCCAGCCGCGTCGGCGCGCCTGCGGGCCCTTTCAGCGTCGATGTGCGGCCATCGATCGTGAACTGGGCTTCGCCGTCGAGGATAATGAACATCTCCTCGCACTGATTGTGGAAATGCGCGCCGATGCCGCTCTTGGGCTCGATCACCCCGCGGTGCATAAAAAACAGGTTGGTTTCCAGCGTCTGCGCATCGAACAGTGGCCTATAGTCCAGCGCACCCGGGCCATTATGCACTGCCTTCATGTTGCGATACTTCGACGGGTCGGCGTGCGCGATTCGTTGATCCAGCGGCACCACCGGTACCAGCGGGGCCTGCTGAGCCAGCAACCCAGCGGGTGCAACCACCAATAAAAGAACCAGGATTTTCATCCTTTTCATGCTTTTCGTCATGGACGTTCTCCTATTGCGACCACCGGCGGCCGCAATCCCAGGCGAGCCAGAACGATATAAATCACGAAGCCGCATGGCGAACGCATAAAGCGCCGATGGATTGTCCGCTTTGACCAAGGCCGCCGGAAGTCCGGGAATATGTTCCGGCATGCCGACCAGGAAGCCGATAATCCAGGCGATATACCCCGCCCAATTGATGCCCAGCCGCGGACCCGACCATCGTCTGCCGGCGAGCAGGTAATCCGCTACCATGGCGCCGCATATGGGCCCAAACGAAGCCGCGATAAGACTGAAGAATCCCACCAGGTTATCGGCTACGCCGCTAATGGCCAGGATGGCGCTTAAGGTGACGCCGACGAGCGTCGATACCGTCCGGGAAATCTTAGGCAGCATGGTACTGAAGCTGTTGGCTGCGATGAACGCGGAAAAGCAGGTCGGCACCAGGCAGGCAGCGGCGAAGAGAAAAAACATCACCGGAGCCAGCGCTCCTACGCTGGCGATCGCGGCGGTGTAATCGTAGTTTGTCGCCCCGGCAGTCCTTCCCAGGTATCCGGCCACGGAAAGAACCTCAATGCCGCCGGCAATCACAGCCCCGGCCGCAATACCGGTCAATCCTCCCAGAACAATATCTTTCCGATCGCGGTTATTCATGCCGAAATCGGTGCCCGCCGCTCCCGCCGTTGCAAAGAATCCGATGGTGATGATCAGCGCATTCAGAAAACCAGTCACGGGTTCGTTGTGCGGAGGCTGGTAGTGGGGGATACCGCTCCGGTTAGCCCACAGTACGATCAGCATCATCAGGAACGGAACCCAATTCAGGAACTTGGCCACCTGGCCGACGTAATGGATTCCCTTGATCGCCACCCACCCCAGGCTGTAAAGCCACACCAGCGCGATCACGCTGTAGAGCGTCCGCGACGTCTGCCCCAGGCCCTTCATGATGAAGCTGGTGGCAATCGCGGCATCCACCGCCACCCAGCCAACCTGCAACAGCCCCATCAATATTCCCGGAATCAGAAATCCGCCCGTGGTCCCGAAAGTCGAAGTGCCCACCACGTAGAGCGTGCGCCCGGTCTGCATGCCCAGCATGGCCGGCACGTAGTAGTAGAGTCCAAAGCAAAGCAGCCCCGCGACCACCAGCCCCCACAGCACAACCGTGGGGCTGGCATAGCCAATCGTCGGCCCAGCCAGCTTGAGGTAGTAGCCAACAAACAGAAAAATACCGAAGTAGCTGGGGAAGGTGCTCTTGTACCACGGCACCCTGCCGGTAGCCGGTACGGGAACCGAGCGGCTGACGTATTCAGGAACGTTGCGCTCCATAATCTCCTTGAAGGATCTCCTTAAAGGATCTCCTTAAACTGAGGTGTAGTCGTAGACGGAATAGTCGGCAAAATGGTTTTCCATCTGCGGCCACACCACCTGGTGCAGATCGATCGCCACCCACTTCTTTTGCAGATCATGGGTCTCGAAAGAAATGCTGAGCCGCCATTCGTCGCCGGTCTTGTTCGGGCGCAACAGCTCTACCCCGCGAAAACCTTGCTGCTGCGAAATAGCCGGCCGGAAGGTCTCGGTGTAGGTCTTTTCCAGGGCCGCCTGTGCGCCCGGTTTGAGCTTCATATCAACGAACAGGACGAACATCCTCACCTCACCATTTCAGTTTGAATACATCGATGGCTGTGCCACCCAGGACCTTCTCATAAACGTCGGGCTTCAACTCGAGCGCCTTATATTTTGCAAATTCCACCGGAACGTTGCTGGGCAGATCGGCTCCCAGCATGACCCGGTCCGCGCCGATGGTATCGATCATCCACCGGATATCTTCTCCGATACACCACGAAGTTTCGAGATACAGGTTCGCGCAAACAGAAGCCGCGACCTGAGCCTCCGCCGTAAATACGGCGAAGCCGGCATGGGCAAGAATGATCTTCAGGTCAGGATACTTGCGCGCCGCGGGAATGCACAGCGCAGGCAGGGCAAAGGGAACTCCGGGGCCGGTATGGACCATCGCCGGAACCCCCAGCCTGTGCGCGGTGGCGAACACAAAATCCCCATCTTCTGACAGAGGATTGACCCCATGGCCGATGGTATGCAGCTTGATCCCGACAAACTTCAGATCCTTGATGCACCGTTCCATTTCGCGTTCGTAAGCATCGTGTTCCCGGTGGGGAGTCACGCTGGCGATGCCGAAAAAACGGCCCGGATGCCGCGCGCACAGGTCGGCAATGCGGTCGTGGGTCTTGGAAGCCATCGTCGCGCCTGGATACGGCTGCACGATGGTCGCGTCCACTCCACATTCGTCCATGCGGCGAAGGATGTCTTCCTCAGTAGCCAGCAGGCCGAAAACGCAACATTCGCCCAGGTGGGCATGGGTATCGATCTTCTTGGTCATCAATCCTCTCCGTATAAAAGTTCAGTGGGCGTGCGGCATCGTCGCCCAACTCCGTATCCAGCACGTTCTTCTGCGCGGAGATGCCGACAACCATGAGCTCCAGGTCGGCTGATCCGTTGTTGACGAAGGAGTGCGCTTCGTTAAACCGAATCGGAACCCCATCGCCCTTATGGATGGCCGCGGTCTCACCATTCACTTCCACCTGGCCATCGCCGTTGAGCACGTAAAAAATCTCTTCGACGCCTTTATGGTAGTGCTGGCCGACGGATGCGCCGGCTGGAATCAGGAGATGATCCACGTACGCCCAGTTGGTCAGGAACACATCCGCATCGAGTGCGCGCCGGTACTGGACCGTGCCCTGGCCGCCGAGGTAGTTCGGCATGGGACGAAGCAGCTTCTTATCCAGGTTCATGGTCATGAACGTGGGGATGGGATCCTTGGGGGCGCCGACCCGGGCGTCGTTGAGATTGAAGGCATCGTAGTGGCCTTTGATTTGGGCCACGTTGATGTTCATAAATTCGACCGGTTTATCCGATGGGTTATAGATGGCGTGCGAGTGGCCCATCCGGCAGGGTGCTCCCACGGTTCCTTGCAGCACTGCGGTGCGGCCGTCGATGGTGAACTCCGCCTGGCCGTCGAACACGATAAACATCTCTTCGGTCGTGTTATGGAAGTGGTGTCCTACGCCGCCGCCGGGCATAATCTCGCACCGGTGCATGAAGTTGAGGTTGACGTCCATTGCTGAGGGAGGAACCAGAAGCTCGCACGCCATATCGCCGGCGCTATTGTGTGAGCGGCTGCGGGTGTATTTGCTGGGATCGGTATGGCCGATCCTAGCCGCGAGGGGAGTTTGTGCCCACAGGGAAGGGATGGGAACAACCGTCAGGGCACAAAGAATCCGTAGCAGATGCACGCGTCGCATCATAATCGTTTCCTCGCAAGCTTGTCAGTCCGCCCAAGCCGCCCAAGCATATATCTCGAGGAAAACAGCGGTCAAGCAAAACCGAATCAAATTCCGATTTCCGGAATGCGGTTTCACAAAGCAATTCGACCTGCCTCGGTCTGTCTCAAAGCGCCAAGGACTGGACGATTACGGAATGTATTTGTGCTCTGAGCGAACAAGGCCGTCAGGGGCTCGAGCTCTCAGGTCCACCATCAAAGAAAACCCTTCGAGGCAAGCAAGAAAGCACTCTCCATCCGAATCGGATCCTAGAGCGATCATGGCCTTTGCCCGTCGTTATCGGCCTATGTACCCGGATTTCGGTCTTGATGACGTTGACGAACTGCATGCGACTTTCCTGATGAAAGTCGCACCCGCGGTCGTCATTGATGCGTCACAGGAAATCCGGGTACGCTGGTGCGAACATGGGCAACGTCAGCTTGCCGGAACGGGAATTATTCTGTGGACATAAACTTTGGTAAGACCGGCCCAACAACCACCGACCCTCAAGCCTTCCGCAAATCCAGCGCCAACTGTTCCGCCGTAGCCCGTACCGCAGCAATAATCGCCTCTTCATGCGCGCTATCCCGTAGGCGCGTCTTGGGCATCGAGGAGCTGATCGCTGCGGAAACCTGTCCGTTCGGTCCAAAAATAGGCGCGCAGAAGCAGATGCCGTCATAGGCACACTCCTCGCGATCGATAGCGTACTTCTGCAGCCGTATGCCCTCGTATTCAGAGCTCAGTTCCTTGCGATCGGTAATGGTGTGCTTGGTAAACCGATAGGTCCCAAAGCTTCGCAAGAGCCTCTCCCGTTGATCCTGGGGCTGAAACGCGGTGATCGCTTTACCCAGAGAACTGGCGTTGGGGGGCAGGATGTGCCCAACCACATTGCTCATCCGGATCACGTGCGGACTCTCCACCACCGCGATCACCTCGATCCGGTTCTCGAACAAGGCCGCCAGGGTAGACGTCTCAGCGAGTTCCCGGCTCAGCGCCTCCAGATAAGGCACTCCAACGCGATGCAGCTTGCCCAACCATTGCGTCGGTGTCACCGCGTGGATTCCCGGGGCAAGCATATATTGGCCCCGTCCATCGACTACCACGCAGCCCAGTGTTTCAAGCGTACGCAGAATCCGGAATGCCGAAGTTTTTGAAAGTTGGATCCGCTGCGCAATCTCATTCATGGACAGTGGCTTCAGTTCGGCCTGGAGAAACTCCAGAACCTCCAGCGCCTTACCCACGGCGCGTGAGAAATATTGATCCCCGGTACGCGACTCCGTAGCGGGCTCGGTCTTCACTAATTTGGGTGTCCCAGCCTTTGGCGGGTGAGCGGTCTTGGGTTTCAACATAGAAGCTCGATCGACTTCATGATAGCGGAACCGGGGCGCGGTGCACCAAGGTCGAGGGACCCCTGGCATCCACGCAGTGGGCCCGATGATAGCGGAACAAATACCATATTGTCGACAAATCATCAGGATTCTGAAACTTTATTCAAAAAAAGTTGCAAATCGTTCATCCACGGTGATATAGGTTTCAGCGCAAGATTTCAGGAGGCTGGAGCTGTGTTCAAAAAACCGAGAATGCAAGATCTGGTTTGGTTGGCAAAGACGCTTTGTTTTGTGGCGGCAATTTTCCTGATGAGCCCGCGCTGCCCGGCCCAGATAGCGAGCGCCGAATTGGCCGGGACCGTGCTCGACGCCTCCGGCGCGGCGGTTCCCAACGCCACCGTAACCGCCACCAACGTCGACACCACCATTGTTCACAACACGGTCAGCGGGAAGAACGGTGACTATGTGCTCACGGACCTGCCCCCGGGGAACTACACCCTGTCCGTCGAAGCACCGGGCTTTCGCAAGCTTGAGCAGACCGGCGTGAGTCTTCAGGTCAACCAGCAAGCCCGTGTCGATCTCGCGCTTCAGGTCGGGCAGACCGCCGAAACGGTCAGCGTGACTGGCCATCCACCGTTGCTCGAAAACGAGTCTTCTTCTGTAGGAACGGTGATTAACCAACAGCTAGTAAATGAATTGCCGCTCAATGGCCGCAACTTCGTTCAGCTCGCAACCCTCAGCCCGGGCGTGAATGGCGTGGGCCAGTCTGCTACCGGAACTATTATGGGAGGAACACGCCCGGACGACCGCCGTGCCGGCAACGAGATCTTCTCTAACGGTAACCGCGAAGGCGACAATAATTTCCTCTATGACGGCATCGATAACAATGAGCGCCTCACCCTTTCCGTCACCCTTCGACCGGGTGTAGACGCGGTGCGGGAGTTCAAAATCCAGACCAACCTCTACAGTGCCGACGTCGGCCGCAACTCCGGCGCAGTGATCGATATCATCAGCAAATCGGGGACCAATGAGCTGCATGGCAGTCTGTTCGAGTTTCTGCGCAACTCGGATGTGGATGCGCGCACCTACTTCAACACCGCAGGCACCAGTTTCCCAACCTTCCGCTTGAATCAATTCGGAGGCTCTTTGGGTGGACCCGTTGTCATACCGAAGCTCTACCACGGCAGAGACAAAACCTTCTTTTTCGTCGACTACGAAGGTTTCCGCAACAGCACGCAGATATTCGAGCGGGGCAATATCCCTACCCTGCGCATGCGGCAGGGTGATTTCGGAGAGCTCCTGCCGGGTACGCTGATCTACGACCCTTTGACCACCGTTCCGAATCCGGCCAAACCAGGCCAGTTTCTTCGTACCCCGTTCCCCAACAACGTCATTCCCCAGTCCCGCTTTGATCCCATTGCGTACAAAATGATCAACGCCTACCCCCAACCGACCAGCACCGCCCGGCTGAACAACTACTCGATGCCTCGGATCCAGCCCCAGGATTACGACCAGGGAGATATCCGCGTCGACGAACAGATCACGGCCAAGGATTCTATCTTCGCGCGCTGGTCGATCCAGAACACCACCACCATTTCACCCAGCACCTACCCGCAGTCCACCATCCCCGGAATCTCGACCCCGGTGAGTCTCAGCGATGAGGCGTCCTTTGCCGGAACCTCATTCCAGCCAACCCAGCATGTGGCCACAAGCTACGTGCGCGTCTTCACACCATCGCTGGTGAACGACTTCCGCGTCGGATACAACCGTTACCGCCTGGACTACGTGCCTATCAATTTCGCCGCCAATGCAGGCCTGGGCAACGAACTCGGCGTGCCCAATTCCAACGTCACTCCGCGCGAGCAAAACCTGCCCATCTTCTCCCCATCCAGTTATTACGGCGTCGGCCAGACCCGTTCTCTGCCCCTGTATCGTCGCGAGAACACGTTCCAGGAGCTGGATAACCTGACCTGGACCAAAGGTGTGCACACGTTCAAGATTGGCGCCGACTTCCGCCGCCGGCAGCTGACCATCTACCAGACCAACGAGGGCAACGGCCGCTTCAACTTTTCACCTGCGTTTACCGACTCGCGGAATCCGGCCGGTAAAGGTGGCGACGCCGCGGCAAGCTTTATTCTTGGCTTCCCCACCCTGGACGCACATGACTACAACTACCAATTTCCCGGGATACGGCTTAACGAGGCCGGCATCTACTTTGCCGACGACTGGCGCGCTACCAAGAACCTGACCATCAACTACGGGCTGCGCTGGGATTACTTCAGCCCACCCGATGAAGCATATAATCGCTGGTCCAATTTCGACATTACCACTGCCGTGTACAACATCGCCGGCGTAAGCGGAGTCAACCAGAACGCCGGCGTACTGAAATACTGGCCAAACTTCGGCCCCCGCCTGGGCTTTGCTTACCAGATGCTGCCCCACACCGTATTCCGCGGTGGTGTTGGTCTCTTCTACAACGCTTCCGGCAGTGAGGCCGGCAACATGCGTCTGGCTCGCAATCTTCCCTTCGGCTTTACCTACCAGATCTCCCCCGGGGACGTGACGGTGGGGCCGACAGTGAGCGAGGGCTTTCCCCCTTTGCAACCGATCATCATTCCCCCGACGCCGAACGGGGTAGGCTACGGGGTAGCCCCCAACTTCCGTCCTTCCTACGCCGAGCAGTTCAACGGTGGTATAGAGCAGGAGATTGTTCCGTTGGAAATGGTGTTGAAGTTCGTCGGCGTGGGCAATTTAGGCCGGCACTTGCAGGATACCTGGAACGCCAACCAGCCGATCCCGGGATCAACCTCGACCGTATCCCGGCGTCCGCTTTACGCCCTGCAACCCCTCCAGAGCGATGTCGACTACTACATATCGGATGGTTTCGCCGAGTACTTTGCTTTCCAGTTCACCGCCGACAAACGCTTGAGCAAAGGAGTCAGCGCGCTGCTCGGCTACACCTATTCTCATGCCATCGACGATGTGCCGTTGGAGTTCGGCGGCGGCGATGCTGGGCCCAATCCTCAGGATCCACGCTTCCCCCACGAGGTCAGCAACTCAATCATCGACCAGCGTTATCGTCTGACCCTCAGCTATCTCTGGGCGTTCCCCTTCGGCAAGGGTCAAAAATTCTTCAATAGCAGCGGCATCGCAGATCTTTTCATAGGCGGCTGGCAGACCAACGGGATTCTGTTTACCCAGAGCGGCCTCTGGTTCTCGCCCGTTCTGCAGACCTCCACTACGAACACGGGCACCTCGAGCCGTCCGAACATCATTCCTAATATGAAAGTTGTTTACCCCAAGACCCTCAATAACTGGTTCCTCCCGACGGCGTTCACCACGCCGGCGCCGTACACCTACGGCGATGCGGGACGCAACTCGCTGGTCGGTCCGGGGCGGACGAACTTTGACACCTCTCTCTTTAAAACCTTCCCCATTCATGAGCAGATCGTTTTGCAGTTCCGTATAGAAGCTTTTAATGTGTTCAACCATCCTCAGTTTGGATATCCGAACCAGACGATCGGCAATTCGCAGGTGGGTCAGATCACCTCCATTGTCGGCAACGCGCGTAACCTGCAAGCCTCGCTCCGGCTACAGTTTTAGAGCTGGCAAAGTAGGAAGCACCACTAGCAGGCTGCGGAGAAATTTGGTTTTGTATCAGGAGACGCCTTTGGTGTGCCGTAAAGGGACAGAAAGAGAATTGGGCTTCGGAGCGTGTGTGAGAACCCACATTCACCGATCTAGTCCCGGAGGGACGGCTGAGAGTAGCCCAGGACGTAGTCCTGGGAACAATGCACATAACGATGAAAAGTCCCGCAAGGGACGGCTGAAGGTTAACCGGGTGGTACCCAGGACTACATCCTGGGTAATTTTCAGCCGTCCCTGCGGGACTGGTCCGTCTCTCGAATCTCTTCCCAGGACTGCGTCCTGGGCTACTCTCAGCCGTCCCTCCGGGACTAAATCGAAGAGGATATAAATTATCATGGTCCATCTTCTACACAAAAAAAACACCCTCATCCTCCTCTTGCTGTTGGCCGTGTTGCTTCCCGCGGCCTCAGCAGCCACCCGCGATCTTCGCGCTTACTTCATCGATGTTGAGGGTGGTCAATCCACGCTTTTTGTCACCCCGACCGGGCAGTCTCTGCTCATCGACACCGGCTGGCCGGGCAACGAGGGCCGCGATGCCGACCGTATTCTTGCCGCAACCAAAGCCGCCGGCGTAAGCAAGATTGACTACGTGTTGTTGACCCACTATCACAATGACCATTCGGGCGGGGTACCCCAGTTGGTCGACCGCATCCCTGTGGGAACATTCATCGATCATGGGGCTAACATCGATACCAAGCCTGGTGCGCCGACGGGAGAAATCTACGCTGCCTATCAGAAGGTGTTGGCGACTGGAAAATACAAGCACATGGTCGCGCATCCGGGTGATGTGCTGCCCATCACCGGCATGAAGGTCACGGTCATTAGCAGCGACGGCAACGCCATCGATCATCCGTTGCCGGGCGCAGGGCAGACCAATCAATACTGCAACACGCCGGAAACCAAGCCTCACGACGCCAGCGAAAACTCCCATTCGCTGGGAGTGTTGATCAACTTTGGCAAACTCAAAATCCTCGATCTCGGCGATCTCACCTGGGACAAGGAAATGACCTTCATGTGTCCGGTCAACCTGCTGGGACACATCGACATCCTGGTCGTTTCCCATCATGGCCTGAACGCCAGCTCCAGCCATGCTTTGATCGATGGCATTCAGCCCCGCGTGGCCATCATGAACAATGGGGCCACGAAAGGTGGTGCGCCGCAAATCATCGATGAGATCCTCAAGTCTCCAGGTCTTGAGACGCTATGGCAGCTCCATTACTCGGAAGCAGGGGCAGCGGAGCACAACACCGCCACGGAATATATCGCCAATCCCCAGGGGGCAGATCAGGGCAATTATTTTATGTTGACCGCCAGCCCTAAAGGCAGCTTCACGATCTACAACTCGGGCACTAAGCAGACCAAGGACTATGCGGCCAAGTAGGCCGTGTGCGGTATCGAACCTGGCTCTCCTTGTTACATTGAGTCAGGAGAGGACTCCGAGGAGCATAAGCCTTGATTGCAGTAGATTGGGGTACCAGCAATTTCCGTGCGTTTCGGATCGATGCAGAGGGAGCCGTGGTGGCGCGGCGTTCCTCGCCCCAGGGCATCCTCCGCGTGAACGGCGGGAATTTCGAAGAAGCCTTACGCGCGGAAGTGGGCGATTGGTTGACCGAGGGTGAGAAGCACATCCTGCTATGCGGCATGATCGGCAGCAGGGAAGGCTGGGTCGAAGCAGAGTATCTGCCTTGTCCAGTTGGCATTTCGGAGCTGGCCAATGCCGTCATTCAGGTGCCATTTTCCGGGGCCAAAGTGCGCTTGGTTCCCGGCGTCATCGGACCCGATGCTGCCGGTGTGCCCGAGCTGATGCGCGGTGAAGAAACCGCCGCCATGGGAATGTTGGACGCGTGCGCCGGGGCCGGCCTGGTTTGTTTTCCCGGAACCCACTCCAAGTGGATTCAACTGACCGATCGCAAGATCGTGACCTTCATCACCTGCATGACGGGTGAAATCTACGGCGCCCTGCGGAAATGCACGATCCTCGAGCGGACTATGACAAACAACGCGCATGTGGACAAAACTGCGTTTCATGAAGGGGTGTCTCGTTCTGCGGACCCCGGTGGACTGTTACATCATCTCTTTGGTGTGCGCACCCTCCCCTTGATGGGTCAGCTCAAGGAAGAAGCCTCGGCTTCTTATCTGTCGGGTCTGGTGATCGGGCACGAAGTGCGTGCGACCATGCCCTTCGGAGGCCGTGTTCACCTGGTCGGAGCAGCGCATCTCTGCAGTCTCTATGCCCAGGCCATCGAAGCCTGCGGAGGCGGAGCCACGGTGGAAGGCGAGGATGCGGCCGCACTCGGTCTCGCTGCCATCGGCAGGAGGCTGCATTGGACGTAAGAGCATGGCTCGAACGTTGTCCCCTGGTAGCCATCCTGCGTGGCGTTCAGCCGGCCGAGGCGGAATCGATCTGTTCTGCATTGGAACGGGCAGGCATCTGCATTGTCGAGGTGCCTCTCAACTCACCCAGCCCGCTCGAAAGCATCTCCATTTTGTCGCGCGCCTTCGGCGACCGGATGCTGATTGGAGCAGGCACTCTCACCGCGCCCTCTCAGATTGCGCAAGTAGCAGCCGCCGGCGGCCGATTCATAGTGACCCCTCACGCAAACACTGCAATCGTGCGCGCCGCAAAGGAGGCGGGTCTGGTTGCCGTTCCCGGCTTTTTCAATCCCACCGAAGCCTTCGCCTTGCTCGAAGCCGGTGCAGACGCAATCAAGCTCTTTCCCGCGGAGGTCTTGGGTCCGCCCATGTTGAAGGCGCTGCGTGCGGTCCTACCCAAGTCCGCCATCGTGATCCCCGTAGGCGGAGTAGACGCCAACCAAATCGCCCCCTGGCTGGCAGCCGGAGCGCAAGGCCTGGGCGTAGGCTCATCGATCTACAAGCCCGGAGACAACGCCCAGACCGTAGAAGCAAAAGCGCAATCGCTCGTCGCAGCTGTGGCGTGCGTGCCTGGGAAAGCGAAGGCAGTAACAGGTAAGGCGAGTTGGGGGTTGAACCAAGGAGTCGAACCAGTAGTCCACCACGAGGGGTGCCCCACATCTCGCTTCTGAGATGTGGGATGTCGCAAAGGTGGGTTCGAGAGTTCTGTCGTTCCCCATAGTGGTCGCAGGTTTCGAGTCTGAAGGAGATATCGAGTCATGAAAAGAAGAACATTCCTCCGTTCCCTGGCCGCCACTGCAGTCGCGACCGGCGTGCGCGCTCTGCCCGCCTACGCGGCGCCTCTCCCCAAGATGAAAATCACCCGCGTCCGAGCCTACTTACCGCCCCACCCCAACCCGCTGTTTAATCAGAGCGACGTGGTGGTCACCATCGAGACCGATGCGGGAATCACCGGCATCGGTGAAGGCGGCGTGAAGGATACCTTATCCCAGTCCGCCGGAAGACTGATCGGCCGCGACCCGCAGTACATCGAGCGTCTCTGGCAGGACATGAATCGCGCCTTCTTCTACCCCGCAGGCCGCGAACGAACTGACGCCATCGGAGCCCTGGACCTGGCGCTGTGGGACATCAAGGGCAAAGTCCAGGGTTTGCCGGTCCATCAATTGCTGGGCGGCATGGTTCGTAACTATTGCGAGTGCTATAACACTGCCGGCGTCATCCCGGGGATAACCCACGATACCAGCCTCAAGGATCGAGCCCGGCTCACGATAGAAGCCGGCTATCGCGCATTCCGCTTCGGCGCTTCGGAGGCGCCGGCAAACGGCACCTACAACACCAGGGAGCGCATCAACCACATGCGCGAAGAATGCGCCCAGGTGCGCGAAGGCGTCGGCAAAGATGGTGACTGGGTCATCGATTTCCACCAGCGCTTCGATCTCCCCGACGCCATTCGCGGCTGTAACTCAATCGAAGATCTGGCGCCCTTCTTTGTCGAAGACCCGGTCCGGACCGAAGCCTTTCTCGAGGACCTTCCCATCCTGCGCGCCAAGGTGAACGTGCCGCTGGCCGCCGGCGAAGAATGGGGAAACCGTTGGGACTTCAATAAACTGGTCGAACATCACGACATCGATTTTGTTCGCGCCACCCTGCCCAACGTAGGCGGCATAACAGAAATGATGAAGATTGCCGCCATCTGCGAAACCCATTTTGTCGGCATCGTTCCCCATTTCACCGGACCCATCGCCACCGCCGCGCTGGTCAACTCCCTGGGCACATTCTCCGGACCGCTGCTCATGGAGTACAACTACCAGGGCCGCACCTTGCCCCACCTGCCCGTATGCCTGGACTTCAAGGACGGCAAGCTATATCCCAACGATCGGCCGGGTCTGGGTGTGGAATTGGACTACAAGCAACTCACCCAGATCGCCGAAATAACCGAACCCGTCACTGCGCGTGCGCAGACCTACTTCCGCCCGGACGGTTCGATCACGAACTGGTAGGAGACTTATGAGACACGCGCTCACCACATGCTTATTGTTGATACCCCTCGCCGGGCATACCCAAACAGCTCCAACTCATCCGCCCTTGGCGCAAAGGATAGGGCACACGGACCTGAGCAAGGTCGAGCCTGCACACTCCCACGGCAGTGTTGGTTTAAGAAAGTGCCAGACCCTGGTGCCCGCCAGCGCCATGGACGTTAACCTGAATTTCGTCTTCCGCTGTCAGATGCAACCGGGCGGAGGCGTCGCGGAACACTTCCACAACACCGTGGAGGAGATGTTCACCATCCTCGACGGCGAGGCGGAATTCACGGTCGACAGTCACACCTCGCGCGTGAAAGGCCCCGCCGGAGCGCCCCAGAGGAGAGGGCACTCGCACGCGATCTACAACCCCACCAACGAGCTGGTCGACTATCTCAATATCAACGTATCCATGACCAAGGGTCACTATGACGCGTTCAACCTCGGCGACTCGCGCGACAAGGTGACGGCGAAAGATGACATCCCGCAATTCATGCTGATGAGGCTGGACAAGGCGTTGCTGCAACCGGTCCCCAACTATCATGGGGGGCAAGGCACGGTGCAATATCGGCGTGCGCTCGATTCCGATGTATTTGAGACCAACTGGGCTTACGTGGATCACCTTCTCATTCCGCCCGGAGCGTCGGAAGGCTTGCATTACCACACCGGTGTCGAAGAGATCTATTACGTGATGGACGGCGCCGGCCAGGTACAAGTGAACGGAGAAACCGAATCCATCCACAAAGGCGATGGCGTCCCCATCCTGTTCCGCGAGGCGCACTCGTTCACTAACAACGGCTCGTCGGATCTGGAGCTGATGATTATCGGTATTTCTGCTGTGAAGGACGCGCTGGATACAGAGCTGGGGGCGCCCCATCAACCAGGAGGATAGTTAACTACTAAAACCGTGTCAAATTGTATCTAATAGAGTGTCCCTTCGCGATTGATTCGAGCTACCATAGGGCGCTTAGGGCGCGCACTTTTCCCCCGGGGAGGGACGATGAAACGCAGAACCTGTTTGAAAGCGATGCTGGCGGTGGCGAGCGGATCTGTGATTCCCGCGCTCGCGGATTCGCAGGCAGATGGCGAGCGCCCCATCCAATTGCACGCTGACCTGGCGGTAGATCCAGCCAAAGAACAGCAGATGCTGCGGTTTTTTGAGGAGAAATTCCGTCCCGCCGCCGCCCAGCAGCCTGGCTTTATCGATATGCGCATGTTGAAATTGAAGTCCACGATGCGTGGGGTAGCGCCGCCCGGAGCCAATTATCAGTTCGTCCTGACCTTTTCGAGCGAAGCCTTGCGCCAAAAATGGATCTCGACCGACATTCACAAACAGCTTTGGCCGACCATCGAAGATAGCCTGACGGATAAGAACTACAGCCGCCTCCTCTACGAGGTCTACTAAGACATGACATCGGGGCCAAATAGAAACCGGACGGGTGCCCCACGTTCGCCCCGGCGTACGTGGGCCGAAAAAGACGGGGCGAAGCCCCACCATTGCTCCATCGGCCAGGAAATCCCGTGAAGGAAACCGTCCTATCCCAATCTGGTCAGGCGATAAAACAAAGCCCCGCGGCACAACCCACGCGCTGGCTGGTAGTAGCGCTGCTCACCGTGGGCGTCATCATCGCTTACACCGACCGCATCAACCTGTCTGCTGCGCTCCCCGCGATTCGCATGAGTTTCCCCCTATCAGCTGCATCGTCAGGAATTCTGCTGTCGGCTTTTTTCTGGGCCTACACTCTGCTGCAAACTCCGGCTGGATGGGTAGTCGACCGCTTCGGCCTTAAGTGGCCTTACGCCGCAGGGATGTTCTTATGGAGCGCGGTCTCCGCCGCGACCGCGTTGGTAAGCTCGCTCCACGGCCTGATTGCCCTTCGCATCCTGGTGGGCATTGGCGAGGCCATTGCGATCCCGGCCAGCATGCGTTATATCCGGGAAAACTTTGCCGAGCGCGAGCGTGGTCTGCCCATGGGCATTCTTATGTCGGGGACCAAGTACGGACCGGCAATTGGGGCGCCGATTGCAACCTATCTTGTCCTGGGCTTCGGATGGAGATGGATGTTCGTCCTGAACGGAGCCTTCTGCATTCTGTGGCTGCTCCCCTGGCTATTCTTCGTAAGGGATGACCGCAGAAGCACACCCGCGGAGGGCAACCCGCGCAGCCATCAGTTTCCTTGGGTGCGATTTTCAGTACGCCGGTTATCTGGGGCACCTGCCTGGCGACCTTTTGTTACATGTACTTTGTTTACTTCTGCATGACCTGGATGCCAACCTATTTCAAGGAGCGGTTTGGTTTGTCATTGGCCGCGTCGAGTTGGTTTACCTTCATGTCCTTTGCAGGAACGGGTACGATCTCGATCCTGGCGGGCTGGGCTGCCGATCGGCTCATTGCTCGAGGGCGTAACCCGGTCACCGTCCGAAAAGCTTTCACCATCGCGGGTTTCGTGCTGGCGTTCAGCGCTGCCTTAGGAGCCTTCTCGCACTCCACTGCGATCACCCTTTTCCTGGCTGTCTTTTCGCTGAGCGGACTTGGCCTGGCCACCGCGAACTACTGGGCATTGACGCAGACGTTAACCCCGCGTTCCGCCTCCGCCCGCGTCGCCGGCATACAGAACACCGCTGCAAACTTAGCCGGGATCGCCGCCCCATGGATCACCGGCTTGCTGGTGCAAAAGACCGGCAACTTCAACGCGCCGCTCATAGCGGTAGGTTTCTGGCTCCTGGTGGGAATCAGTTGCTATCTCTTTTTGGTGAGGGAGAGATATGCGTTGCGCTAGCGTGTTGGCGATCCTCTGTGTATGTCTTTTGGCGTCTGCGCAAACCGGAGCCAGAAATGGCGAGTGGCCGACGTATGGCGGCGACCTCGCCAACAGCCGCTATTCCGCTCTTGATCAGATCAACGCCTCCAACTTCAATCAACTTCAAATTGCCTGGCGCTTTAAAACCGAAAACTTCGGGCCAGAACCTGAATATAAATTCGAATCAACCCCGCTGATGGTGAACGGAGTCCTCTACACCACGGCTGGATCGCGGCGTGCCGTGGTTGCGCTAGATCCTGCGACGGGCGAGCTGCTGTGGATGCACGCCGAGCACGAAGGAGCTCGCGGCGCGGCTGCTCCGCGGCAGCTTTCCGGCCGCGGCCTGGCTTACTGGACCGACGGCAAGCAGGAGCGAATTCTGTACGTCACCCAGGGTTACCGGTTGATCGCGCTCGATGCCAGGACCGGTACGCCGGTACCTACCTTCGGTAAGGATGGTGTCGTCGATCTCAGGTTGAATGACGATCAGGAGATGGACCTGGTAAAAGCCGACATCGGGCTCAATGCCACTCCGATCGTGGCTGGCAACACGATCATCGTCGGCGCCGCTCATAGTTCGGGCGAAATGCCCAGGAGCAAGACCAACGTGAAGGGCTATGTCCGCGGCTTCGATGTGACGACCGGCGAGCGCCTCTGGATATTCCACACCATACCGCGGAAAGGCGAATTCGGTTACGACACCTGGGAGAAGGGCTCTGCGGAATACACGGGAAACACCGGCGTCTGGACCCAGATCAGCGTGGATGAAGACCTGGGCATGGTCTATCTGCCGGTGGAATCACCGACGGGCGATTCCTATGGTGGTTATCGCCCCGGAAGTGCCTTATTTGCGGAGAGCCTGGTCGCTGTCGATCTCAAGACTGGCCAACGCAAGTGGCATTACCAGCTTGTCCACCATGGTGTGTGGGATTTCGATATCCCATGCGCTCCTGTCCTGGTGAATATTACGGTGAACGGAAAACCTGTCAAAGCCGTGGCGCAGGCATCCAAGCAATCCATTCTCTATGTGCTGAATCGCGAGACTGGAGAACCAATCTGGCCCTTCGTCGAGCGTCCTGTACCTCAGGGCGATGTGCCCGGTGAATGGTACTCGCCCACGCAACCAATTCCCACCAAGCCGCCCTTTTATGACAGAAACGGTTTCACAACGGACGAGCTCATCGACTTCACTCCCGAGTTGCGAGCCCAGGCGCTCAAGCTGGCTTCGAAATACAAGGTCGGGCCTGTCTTCACGCCGCCGGTGGTGAGCAAAGCCGACGGGCCGCTGGGAACATTGATCATTGGCTATCCAAACGGAGGCACGAACTGGGCAGGAGGGTCGTTCGATCCGCAAACTCACATCTATTACGTTTTCTCTCAGGGAGTTGCAGGCAGCCTGGGGCTGGTCCCGCCGGAAGACGGCAACTCAGAGGTGAAATACTACGTCGGCACAGTTCATGCAAGTGGGCGTGGATTCCGTCGCCTCACAGTGCAAGGGCTGCCGCTGGTGAGACCGCCCTACGGCAAGATCAGCGCCATCAATCTGGATACCGGCGAAATCCAATGGCAGGTGCCCCACGGCGAGACGCCGGATGAGATTCGTAACAGCCCCGTGCTCAAGGGGCTGAATATCCCGCGCACTGGACGGCCAGGAGTTATCGGCGTGCTGACCACCAAGACCCTGGTCATCGCGGGAGAAGGGGGAATCTTTACCAACGCCGCAGGCCAGAAGGGAGCCCTATTGCGTGCCTACAACAAAGCAACCGGTACAGACGCTGGAGCCGTCTACATGCCCTCCGGACAAACCGGTTCGCCAATGACCTACATGCTCAACGGCAAGCAATACATCGTAGTAGCCATCGGGGGTCCAGGCTTTCCCGGCGAGCTAGTGGCCTTCAGCTCTACCGAACTAGCAGGACTGTAGCAGATAATTTGCGTAAAACCGCAGGGTGCTACAAAGAATTGTCATCCCGAGGCGCTAACTTGCCGCGACGTCCCTAGAGACTGGACTGAAAGTAGCCCAGGACTATCAGGCCGTGCGTTAAACCGACGCACGAATCATGCGGCTTTAGCCGCTGAGGGAACGGTGCCGAATTCGGCCCTCTGATCAGTCGTCTCTCGCGGGCCTGTCAGTGGCTAAATGGTTACCGAGGACTACCTCCTGGGCAGACTTTCAGCGCTAAGTCCCTTCGGACTTGCAGAGCTTTCACGTACGACTCTAAAGGTCGGACCTACTCAACAGACATGACCTTTTCCGCAGCTTGCTAGCGGACCACTCAGGCCTGCCACAAATCAAGTGGGCTTCAGCCCCTGTTAACTTGATGCTCCGGTCTAAAACTAGCGCAGGGGCTAAAATCCGCAGATTTCTAGGCTTTCATCCGACTACAGTCGTGCCAGGAAATATAGGAAACGCGTGGGGATCCGTCCGGTTCTGCTGGTTGACGAATTTTCTTATCGTCAGACAGCGTCCGCTAAATAAGCGAAAGACTCTGCGCAATCAAATGCTTGGTGTCAATCAATGGGTCCGCGTCCGAATCGGATTCCATCGAATAGTACCCTCGATATCCCGATGCCTTGGCGATCCGGAACAACTCAGCCAACGACGCCGTCTTGCGTTTCCCGTGAACCACCTCGGCGTCTTTGACATGAGCAATATTCCAGGCGTGAGCAAACATATCCTTCACGTTCTGCGCATTGAATTGTTCATCCCCACCCATGAGCCCATTGCCAAAGTCAGGCAGCGCCCTCAAATAAGGACTATCCGCCAGCTTGATTGCAGCGAGGGTACGCGCGGCCGAAGCGAACACCGGATTGTCATTCTCCAGATTGACCACGATATTTTTCGAAGCCGCGTAAAAGATCGTAGGCCTGAGTGCCCGTACCGCCTTGGGAAGGTCGGAAGTATCGGAGCACTTGGGAATCCAGACGCGGATGCTGGGTGATCCAAGCAGGACCGCGACATCGACCCAATGCCGGTAGCGTGCATTGCCCGCATTGCGCTTGGCTACATCGTCGCTACATAACTCGACCGCTTCATCGACAGGGATATTCACCGTGTGCACACCGGCCGCGTCGAATTCCGCACGCAGTTTGCGTATGTCGTCGGGTTCGGTCGAACTGAAGTGAGAGTCCAGAGGTTCAATCCCCGGTACCCCGAACTCCGCCCGCACAAAGCGCGCGAATTTAGCCAAATCCATCCCGGGTTTCTTGGGATCCCGGTCCCGGTTTCCGGGCGCGATGATCGATTCCCGGAAGGGATAGCTCGCAACCGCAATACGCGCGCGAGCGTCAACCGGAAAGTCAGCCTGCGGAACCTTACCCGCGAAAGCGGCACTCGCGGAACAAACAAGAGCGCCCTTAACGAAGCTACGCCGTGTGAATGCCTTCATCCCAGACCTGCCAATTTGTTTTTGAAATCACTCCTCATGCAGCGCGCCCGGCTTGGAAGAGAGGAAACCCGACTCCGAGGCCGTGACCTCAGTGACAAAACGAAAATCGCCGGGAGTGATGCCACGCCACAGCGCAAGCCGGTACGCCGCCACCTGCAAGGGAACGATTTCGAACAGCGGTGCGAGCACCGGCGCAATCTCCGGCCATGGAACCAGCGAAGGTGCATGACCGCGGCTGCTCGCCGGGTCCGATCCAACGGACCTTCGCGCCAACGGAGAAAAGATCGTCGGCCAGCGATCGATCGAGGGCTCGCGTTTCCGGTGGGGTACCGAAAACCACGGCGCGAAAATCGCCGGAAAGAATCTCAGCTGGTCCATGCCGGAACTGCCCTGAGGACATGCCGACTGCTGCCGTCTTAGCCGTTTCGTGCAGCAGCAGCGCACCTTCGTAGACGGAGCCGAGCGCCGGTCCGCGGCCCAGCAGATAAAGAGGGCCGCTCCATCAGGAGCTCCTGCCAGTGATCACTCTCGCGCACGCATTCGTCAATATGATCCGAGAGCGCCGGCAGCGATGCGGCACATGCGTCGCTCAGCTTTGCGCTCTCCCCGGTCAGCACTTCCTCGGTCAGCAGCAGCAGAGTAAGCACGGTGGCGGTGTAGGTTTGCACCGCGATGAGCTTGTCTGCCTGCGAGCCAATGGGCAGCGTGATATCCGCCAGCTGTTCCAGTTTCGACCCCGGTACATTCGTGACGCCAATGACGGTCATGCCCACCTGGCGCATTTTTTCCGCGAGAAGAACCGGCTCGATGGATCCGCCTGAGCGCGAGATCACCACACCCACGTCTGCGGCTCGTAGAGAAGCGCAGCCATAGTGCAGCAGCTCGGCGCTCTCAATCGCCTGCACAGCGTATCCGTGCTGGCCCAGCCGGCTTACCGCCGCCAAACTCGCAAACAAGGACCCGCCCATGCCGGTGAAAATCACTCTGCCCTGTGCCTGGCGGATGAGTTCCGCGCACGCCCTAAGGGATGCGTGCTGGTTGCCCTCATGAAGAGCCAGCAATCCCCGATGCGATGCGGGCTGCGCCAGGATGTTATCGAGCATAGGTATCCTGCTCATGCTTTCTTCCTGTTCAGCCACTCATCGACGGGGCGCTCTGCCGTGGGCTTGTAAGGCAACGGTACCTTATGGCCCAGGCCAGCCGAAGCGTAACCGGCGTAGATGGCTTCGAGCACTACCTTGCCGTCTTCGCCCGTGGCCAGCGGGGCTTCCAATCCGCGTATAGCGCGCGCGAAGTGGCGCATCTCCTGCGGGAAGCCATAATTCCACAGCTCTTCAAAAACCGGATAGCTCCATCCTTTTGTGGTGGGCGCTTTTTCTACGGCGTAACCGAATCCGTATTCACTGTAGGTCGGCAGCGCGTTGCCCATCTGCAGGTTTGCGATCGTCAATCCACCCTCGCCGTAGACTTCGATGCGATCATCCATGCCGCCGCGGCGAGCCCAGCTATTCTCGATAATGCTGAACGCATTGCCCTCGAACTCGATGATCGTGACCGCCTCGTCATCGAGTTTGGTCTTGTCGCCGTGGACGTAGGTGCCCAGGTGAGAGTAGGCGCTCAATATCTTGGGCCGCCCCAGGAACCAATAGGAGAATCCGATTCCATGAGACCCCAAATCGAACAGGGCCCCGCCGCCCGCCCGCTTCACATCCCAAAACCATTCCGCATGCGGACCGAAGTGCTTCTCGCTTTGCTTGATCAGGTGCACTTTGCCAAAGGCGCCGGAATCTGCCATCTCTTTCGCCTTGACGTACTTCGGAGTGAAGAAGAGCGACTCCGCATAAAGCAGTAGCACCCCGTTGGCGCGGCAGGCCTGGATCATGTTATCGGCCTCGTCGAGCGTGACGCAGAGCGGCTTCTCGCAGATGACGTGCTTGCCCGCCTGGGCCATGGCAAGGGTCATCTCGCAATGCAGGGCGTTGGGAGCGGTGATGCTGACCGCCTCAATCTCCGCATCCTTGGCCAGCTCTTTGTAATCGGTGTAAACCCGGGGAACCTTGTATCGATCAGCCAGACCCTGCGCGTGCGACGCGGTTGGGGAAGCAACGGCGACGACCGACATGTCGTCCTTGATCATGCTGATTGCAGCTGCGTGACAATCCGCCTGGAATTGCGAGCCGATGATGCCTACCCGCACCGGACCATTTTTCATGATTCTCTCTTTCTTAACCTCAAAACGTGAAAGCAGCAAGACCCCTGCCGGCATCTAATTCGTTCTCGGCCTCCAGAGAATACACTGGGTTTGTTCCCGCTGCGTACTTTCGTTGCCTGGAGTGCGGCGGATCAGGCAGAATACCAACGTACGCCGCTAGAGCGGTCTCCGGACTCATACCGTAGACGGGCCCGCCTCGGGAGACCCTTTTGGAAGCCGCCGCGTATCGTCGTTTGCTTGTCCGTCTTCTCGCACTACCAATCGTTACCCTGGCTCTGCTTGCGTTGACCCTGGCTTACGGATTCCGGCTGGTGCAGCGGAGCGCTCGCCGGGTTGACCGTTCCGATCAGGTCATCGCACACGCCAACAACCTGGTCAAGCTGATGGTGGACGAAGAGACGGGACTGCGCGGATTTCTGCTCACCAGCGACACCACCTTTCTGCAGCCGTACCAGGTAGGCCACCCAACAACTGGAACCTGAATTCAGCGCGCTCTTCAATCTCGTAAGACGCGATCCGGAACAGACTGCCCGGCTGCAGCGCCTGCAAACGGCGTCCCGTGCGTGGCAAGACTATGCACGCCAAACCATTGCCTCGGGCACGCCCACGTCTGACCTGAAACCTCAGATGCTCGAACGCAAACGTCAAATGGACGCTCTGCGTGCTGCAGCCGAAGATTTCCTTTCTGCGGAGACACGCATACGAGCCAGCCGCTCATTCACTGCCCTGCGCGTGGATAACCTAACCCTCTACGGGCTCATAGGGCTGGCCGTTCATTTTCGCG
This sequence comes from uncultured Acidobacteriaceae bacterium, assembly GCA_963796145.1. Classification (GTDB taxonomy): domain Bacteria; phylum Acidobacteriota; class Terriglobia; order Terriglobales; family Acidobacteriaceae; genus PALSA-350. The sequence continues at coordinate 74,951 of CAWCKO010000007.1, forward strand.
GGCCTCCTCGCCTGGGAGATTCGCCGGCTCTTCCAAAAACTTGCCAGTACTTACAACCTGCAAATTAAGGAAGTAAAGCGTTGGGGAGACGAGTGCTATAGCCGCGAGCAATGGCTGAATACCACGCTGCGCAGTATCGGGGATGCGGTGATCGCATGCAATCCCGAGGGCAAAGTTGTTTTCATGAACGGAGTAGCCGAGCAGCTTACGGGATGGAAAGAAGTGGAGGCGGACGGCCTGCCACTTACAGAGATTTTTCGCATCTATAACGAGCGCACACGCGCTGTCGTTGAAAACCCGGTGGAGGTGGTGCGGCGGTCGGGCAAGATTGTCGGCCTTGCCAACCACACGATTCTCATCGGCAAGAATCGAGAAGAATTCCATATCGATGACAGCGCAGCGCCCATCCTTGATAAGGATGCGCGCATGATTGGCATCGTTCTCGTCTTCCGTGACATCAGCGAACGCTATGCCTCTGAGCTGGCCCTCATGCGCGCGGAAAAACTGGCGTCGGCAGGGCGCCTGGCCGCGGCGATCGCCCATGAGGTCAACAATCCTCTGGAAGGCTTAGTCAACCTCATCTATCTGGCTCGCGGTGAGGATGACATCCAAAAGATTCGACGTCATCTCGCAGAGGCCGACCGCGAACTGCAAAGAATCGCCCACATTACCCGCCAATCCCTGGGCTTCTATCGTGAGAATTCTTCGGCCGGTCTTTTTCGCCCTGATGTTGTCATCCGTGAAGTCTTCGATTTCTACTCCTTCCGTGCAGCCCAGGCCCGCGTGAGCTTGCACGTGAATATAAAAACGGAGCAGAAGGCCTGGGGAAACCCTGGCGAACTCCGCCAGGTGATCTCCAACCTACTTGCCAACAGCCTGGATGCTTGCGCTGCCGGCGACGCGATCTGCGTCAGAGTTCACGGTTCCCGCAGCCGTCGCAACCTCGACATGGAAGGGGTACGCGTGGTCGTGGCAGACACTGGCTCTGGTATTGGACCGGAGAATCGGAACCGTATCTTCGAGCCCTTCTTCACCACAAAAAAGGACACGGGTACGGGGTTGGGATTGTGGGTCTCGCGCGAACTGATTGAGAAACATGGCGGCCATCTTGGTGTGCGCTCCAGCGTTGGCGGGCGCCGCACGGGAACGGTTTTTTCGCTGTTTTTGCCCGGTTGTGCAGTCGGCGAGCTAGCCAAGTAACCAGATTTTAATGTGAAGACCTCGACAGCCAAGATTAGTATGGCGCAAGGTTAGGCTTACAAGGAGAGCGCATGGCAACCACACCTGAGGCCGTCTTTCATTATGAAGTTGAGAAGTCGAAGGATGAAAGCATCGGTCCAATCACCACCATCATTTGCCATGGCCGGGTGGTCAGCGAAACCGCGGGCCAACTCAAAGAGGTGGTTAAGCCCCTCATTCCCCTGGGCGGCCGCATCATCCTCGACCTTACCGACGTTGGCTATATGGATAGCTCCGGTCTTGGCGCCCTGGTGGGGCTTAAGGTGTCGGCCTTGAGAGAAGGATATTGCAAGCTGGAACTGCTCAACCTTTCCCCCCGGGTCAAGGAACTGCTTCGCCTCAGCAACCTCACCCAGTTGTTCGCTTCCTAAAGCAGTTTCGCAATTACTGTGAATTGAAAAGGATCGCGAGGTGTGGTTTTCCTTGGGAGAAAACCACGACAAGGCCTGTCGCTCCCCGGATTTCTTGCGGCGCAGCACTGGCCGAGAACAATTATGTGCGACTTTCTTCACGGAAAGTCGCATTAGTTCCGTGGTTCCACCAACCTCTACAGGAAATCCGGGTTCGGGCTACACCCATTGCGAAACTGCTAAGCGGCACCACTCCGAACCTGAGAAATCTGCGGGTGCCTCATCCTTTGGCACCCGGTTTTCATGCTGCCTCCTGCCCTTTTCGCGGTTCTGGTTTTCCTCCGGGCAAGGGCAAATAGTATGTCTTTTCTAATAATTGTTATCGCATAGCGAGGGTTCTGAATGGCTGACGAACAGAAGAATGGCAGTGCGAAGAATGGCAAACCTACCACGGGGACCGCAACGACGACTACACCCAACCCGGCAACCTTTACCGGTTGATGAACGAAGGCGCCAAGAACCGCTTGTGCGAAAATATCGCCGGCAGCCTGGGGCAAGCCGCAAAGCGTATTTCGGCACCTGCAGTTAACGCACTTCCGCAAGGCAGACCCCGATTATGCCGCACGGGTTGAGAAGATGCTAAAGACGCACCAGCATCCTGAATTCATTCACGAGCCAGATGCCGCGGAATCCGCCGTCGCATTGCCGGAAAAGTAGTCATACCGATCCAAAAGAGGCAGCCCTTCGGGGCTGCCTCTTTTTTCCCTCAAGCTTGTCTTAGGAAACGTCTCTAACTTGCCGTGGTAACTTGCCCGCGATAACTCCTATGACAATGATGTATCCCGCCCTAAGTAGCAACATAATGGTTACCACATAACACAATTTCACTGGTAACCACTGCGTTTGTCGCTTCAACTCCCCCGAAAGTACTGTTCCCGTGAGCGCCCGGCTTGCGTATTTTCAAAACTGTCATACGGCGAGCGTCGCGCTTTCCGACCCCAAGTCTATTCCAGCAAGTCCGGTTAGTGCGGAGCGCAGTATGTGGACAGCGAACGTATCAACCAAATGGCAGAGCAGCACAGCTGCGTTATGCCTGGCGATGGTCACCGTTACTACTGCCGGTTGCGGCTTTAGCCTCAACGAAGCTGCGATCGAAAAACTATCAGCTATCCAAGCCACCGGCAACAACCTTCGCGTAACCCAAACGATGCAGTTCAAGACCGAGGCGCCGGTTACCTGGTCGGTGAACGGTATTCCCGGCGGCAACGCCGACATCGGCACCATATCCAGTACCGGCCTCTACACTGCGCCGGCCATCGTTCCGCTGCCCAACAACCAGGTAACGATTGGAAGCTCCGCCGAAATCTATCCGTCTAAGGGAAGTTACGGCGTTTCTGTTCTGAATCCAATTCCCATCGTTACTACCATCACGCCGGGATCATTTTCTGAGGGAATGGCGCAGATCGTGGTCAACGGATCGGCCTTTGTCTACGGGGCGCAAATCCTGTGGAATGGCGTTGTGGTTCCTACTACCTATATATCGGGCACGCAACTTGTAGCCATCATCACCGAAAATATCCCGGGCACTTATCCGGTCACCGTGGTCAATCCTAATCCTGGTTCGGCCTCTTCGAAGAGTCGTCAACGCGCTGGTTCAGCCAGGCCAGGTGGTGATCCAGTTACAACCGTCAGAAACCAGCGTTCGGGTGAACAACACCATTACGATTACTCCAACCGTGACTGGCTCGCAAGATACCGCGCTCACCTGGACCGTCAACGGCATAGCCGGCGGCAATGCCCAGATCGGCACCATCAACGCTAAGGGAGTCTATACCGCGCCCGCAGTGGTGCCTAATCCGAACCTGGTAGTGGTGCAGGCAACCAGTGTCGACAACCCCAACTCCATCACCATCGTCAATGTGCAGGTTCTGAACCCCGTACCCATCCTGCTGACAGCCACACCGTCTACCGTCAACATAGGTTCCAGCGCCGTAGTCCTCACCGGCGCGAGCTTTATCAACGGCGCCACGGTGCTGGAGAACGGCACGCCCATCCCGACGCAGTTCAATTCGGGCACCCAACTCACGGCGACGGTCGACCCCACCGTGGCCGGCCCCTTTGATCTGCAGGTGCAGAATCCCGATCCGGGCAGCTCAGTTTCCGCCGACGTGGTAGAGCAGGTACCCGGCAATCCGCCAACACCGCTGGTGGAGCCCGCGGATGCTTCGCGTTTCCTGATGCAGGCAACATTTGGCGGCTCCGAGGCGGACATCAACCACCTCTCGACCATTGGCTATAACGCCTGGTTCGCGGAGCAGTTGGCCATTCCGAACACGCTGCATGAGCCCTATGCCGAACGGCAGATCATGCTCAACACCCAGCCCGCCTGCGCTCCCGCGGACGCCACCTGCAACCAAAAGCTCTTCCTGCAGACTTACGGCGATCAATATTTCGAGCAGCCTTTCTGGAACACCGCCCTCACCGGCAAAGACGCATTGCGGAAGCGGGTGCAGTTCGCGCTCAGTGAGTTGTTCGTGATCTCCAGCCAGGACGCGGTGGTTGGGCAGATGCCGCGTGGTGTCGCCAACTACTACGACATGCTGGGCAACGATGCCTTTGGCAACTTCCGTCAGTTGCTGCAGGATGTCACGCTGAGCCCAATGATGGGGATTTACCTGTCGACTTTGGCCAATGAGGGGAACAGCACGGTTGAGCCAGACGAAAACTACGCCCGCGAGGTGATGCAGCTCTTTACCATCGGCCTCTGGCAGCTCAACCCGGATGGTACGCAGCAACTAAATGGTGGCAATCCAATCCCCACCTACTCCCTCAATGACGTGGTGGGGATCGCCAAAGTCTTTACCGGCTTCAGCTGGAATATGGGGGGCAACACCAGCGATCAGGCCTGGTCTGGCTACGGCGCTTCTTATGCCGGGCCTGGGTTTGGGCAGGACCTTCTGCCCATGACGACTTACCCCACCCACCACTCCGCCGCCGAGAAAGATTTTCTGGGAGTGACCATACCGGCCGGTTCCACCGATCCAGCGGGCGATCTGAAGATTGCTCTCGACACGCTGTTCAACCACCCCAACACTCCGCCCTTCATTTGTAAGCAGCTGATCCAGCGGTTGGTCACCAGCAACCCAAGCCCCGCCTATGTGCAGCGGGTGGCAGCGGTGTTCCAGGATGACGGGCAGGGAGTCCGTGGTGATATGCAAGCCGTGATTACCGCCATCCTGATGGATGACGAGGCGCGCAACACGACTTCGCCTACCTACACCAGCCCCAACTACGGCCGGGTGCAGGAACCAATGCTTCGCTTTAGTCACATGGCTCGCGCCTTTACCGCGGAATCCCGCAGCGGCGCCTTCGATATCGGCAGCACGGAAGATCCGGCTTACGGCTTAGCCGAGATGACCTCACGCTCGCCTACTGTCTTCAACTGGTTCGCACCCGGCTATGTGCCGGCGGGCACCTCGATTGAGCAGGCCGGCCTGAACGCGCCGGAAATGGAGATCACCGACGTCACCACGGTGATGGGCTACCTGAACACCATGCAGGCCGCCGTCTCTGGAGGCTACGGCAACAACAGCGACCTATACATGACGTTGGTGACAGAAATAGGTCTGGCCAATACGCCGCAGCAACTGCTCGATCGGGTGAATATGCTGCTGCTGGGCGGCCAGATGTCATCCACGCTGAGCAGCCAGATTTTGGCCGCCATCAACGCCATCCCTGTGCCCGCCGGCGGCGATCCAACGTCGATCAACAATGCGCTCCTGGCGCGCGCACAGACCGCCGTCTTTCTAACCGTCGCTTCGCCCGAATACACGGCACAGCGTTGACGACGCAGCACCAAGAGGAGTTTACGGATCATGAGGAAGATTGACCATTCACGGCGCCAGTTCATGAAGACGGCTTCTTATGCTGCGATGGCCGGCGTCACGGCAAGCCCGACGCTGCACAGCATGCGGGCCCTGGCCGCCATGACGTCGCATGCTGCGTCTCCGCCATCCGGCTACCAGGCCTTGGTTTGCGTCTACCTGCAGGGTGGCAATGACGGCCATGGCACCCTGATCGCCACCGACTCTGATTCTTTCGCTGCGTTTACCGCGGCTCGCAGCGCGGCGCAGGGGCTTGCGTATCCGATGAGCCAGCTGTTGCCGATTACGCCCACCACGCCGCAGTCTGGCCGCACCTTTGCTCTGAACCCATATCTCACCGGCGTGCAGAACCTTTTCAATGCCGGCCGCTGCGCCATGGTAGCCAACACCGGAACGTTGGTTGCGCCGGTGACCAAGGACCAATGGACCAACGGCAGCGCCACGCTGCCCCCGTCTCTGTTTTCGCATTTCGATCAGACCAATGCATGGGAGGCGATTGCCGCCAACGACGTGAACCGGGGATGGGGCGGCCGCATGGCCGACCTGATCGAGAGCATGAATAGCGACGCGTCGTTTACCTGCATCAGCACTAGCGGCAACACGCTTTTTCTGGCTGGGCAGACGGCCTTCCAGCTGCGCGTGAGTTCCGCCGGGGCGTTGACCGCCAACGGGCTTACCAACAATCTCTTCGGTTCCGCGGCGGGTACGGCCGCATTGCAAGCCATCATCGGCGCCGACAATACGAATCTGTTTGCCAAGGAGTACGCCGTCATCGTCCGTCGTTCGCTCGCGGCGCAGGCAGCCTTGGCCTCAGCCATGGCGCCGGCCGGTCCTACCGGTGTGCCCAACCCCCCACAATTCCTCGATCCGGCCACCGGGATGCTCACGGATAACCAGCTTGCCCAGTCGTTGCAAACCGTCGCGCGCGTCATCGCCGGCCGCACTGCCCTGGGAGTGAGCCGCCAGATTTTCTTTGTAGAGCTAGGTGGTTTCGACACCCATGACACCCAGGCGAAGCGCCTCTCAACCTTGCTGAGCCAGCTAGGCGCTGCGTTCGAGTACTTCGACCAGCTTATGGTCACCGCTGGACTGAGCAGCCAGGTGACCGCGTTCACGGTTTCCGATTTCGGCCGCACGCTCACTGCCAACAGCGACGGCACCGACCATGGTTGGGGCAGCCATCACATTGTGGTTGGGGGAGGAGTCGCCGGGCAGAATATCTATGGTGAATACCCGGTCATAGGCGCCAACCAGGCGAATGATGTGGGCGCCGGCCGTCTGATTCCAACCACTGCCGTCGAACAGTACGGTGGGACGCTGGCAAGATGGATGGGACTTTCTGACAGCCAGGTGCGCGAGGTTTTTCCCAACTTTGGCAACTTCGGCAGCAGTCCCTACCTCGGGCTGATGGGCTAGTCCCACGTTTTTGAAGGGTACGACCTTTAGGTCGTACGTAAAACGATCGCAAAGACGTACCTCAGGGGCCGAAGCCCTCATCAGTCCCGGCGTTTGTGGCACGGCTGAAGAGGCGGCGGAAAAAATCCTGGAGGGGGCAAGAATCGTTCCCTCAGCGGCTAAAGCCGCACCTGTTTGCAGTAGTTTATATACGACCTAAAGGTCGTACCCTTCAAAAACATTGGGTTTTTCCGCAGCCTCTGAAGCGGTGCCCTTCGTTCGCATTGTTCTCACCGTTCCCTAGTTCGGCTTGGTTGTCGGGGTAAACATTCCTGAGCATTCTTTGATCGGCTTCCCTCCGGACCTCCGCCGCACTGACAGCGTCGCCCGGTGGCGCAACGATCTCGAAATTGCCATACTCGTCCTTGCCCCGCACCAGTTGAACGATTTGCCGCTCGCTACCCTTCTGCACGACCTCCGGAGCGATATACCGGACCGCGATGCCGACCCGGGCATAGTCTGAGCTGTTGGCCTTGGAACCGTGCGCAATCCCGATGTGATGCAAGGACATTTCACCCGGCTCAAGGCTCAAGGCAACCGCCTTCGACTCGTCCACTTCGAGCGACAATCTCCTGGCCGCGTGATAACGCATTATCCAACGCGTACGTTTCTCGTTGCGGGAACTGCATCTTCTGTGTGCCCGGCATCACCTGCATGCATCCGCTCTCTAGCGTGCTGGGAGAAAGTGCAATCCACGCGGTGGTGACTTTGGGTGGCTGCAAACCCCAATATGCTCCGTCCTGGTGCCAGGAGATAAAGGCGGCATCGCGCGGGAAACTTAACGAACCAATCCGAACCCCACACCAGTATGTTGGGGCCAATTGCCCCTTCGACCGCATCGAGGACCCGGGGATGAGAGGCGATCTCATAGACCCAGGGGAGCATGAGGTGGGTGAGACCGTAAACCGCGCGCCGCTCCCGCGGAATCAACTTGCTCAGGCGATCCTGGTTTTGTTCTGTGTAGTCGTCAAAGTGTCGGCGGAATTCCGCCGTCTCATCATCGCTGAAAACCCGAAGCGGATAGAGATAACCATTCTCTTCGTAAAATTGTCGTTGTTCCGCGCTAAGCAATTTTTCCTCCTTACCCCAGAAAAGGGCGGATCAGGCGCGCCAGCTCGTCCGGTTCTGCCAGAAAAGCGTCGTGGCCGTGGGATGAAACCAGCTCCCGGTGTTGGCATCGGACTCCGGCCTTCGCCATGCGTGCTGTCAGGGCGGCTATTTCCGCCGCGGGAAAGAGCCAGTCCGACGAGATACCTACCAGCATAACCTCAGCCTGGATGCGGCTGAAGGCGGCTGCTGCGGATGGGTATCCGCGTGTGGGATCGAAGGTATCCATGGTCCGGGTGATGGCCAGGTAGGCATTGGCGTCGAAGCGCTCGACGAACCGTTCGCCTTGGTAGTCGAGGTATCCGGCCACATCGAATCGTTGCCCGCTGAGGCCCTGGCCACTCTCATGCAAGGAAGCCCAGGGATCCTCGCCGCTGCGGTCCGGCCTGCGCGCAAAGCGATGCTCGAACAGCTCCGCCGACTTGTAGGTGCAGACCGCCAGGGCGCGCGCCAGCGCTAACCCCTCCCGCGGCTGCTGGTCCGGTGGGTAGTCCCCATTCTTCCATGCCGGGTCCAGTTGGATCATCCGCCGTTGCAGGTGGTTCAGGCCCAGCCCCATCGCCTGCAGGGGCGCGGCTCCGATCGAGATCACGCGCTCCACTCGCTCGGGGAAGCGGATCGCCATCTCCAGCGCCTGCATGCCGCCGATGGAGGCGCCCATTACCAGCTTCAGGCGCCGGATGCCGAGCTGTTCGAGCAGGCGCGCCTGCAAGGTGACCATGTCGCCGATGCTGACCAGGGGGAAGTTGGGTCCGTAGGTGCGGCCGGTGAGCGGATCGATCGAACCGGGCCCGGTGGAGCCGTAACAGGACCCGAGCATATTGATGCCGACGATGCAATGGCCCCCGCCATGGAACAAGCCTCCGTCGGAGAAGAGACGCGGCCACCAATCCGCCACCCGGGCCGAGCCGGAGAGCGCATGAGCAACGAAGATGACGTTGTTACCCGCCGTATTCGGCTCGCCATAAATGGCATAGCGGAGGGTAGGCGACTGCAAGAACCCCGCCGGCTTCGAGGGAGAAAGCCTCGCCAGGAGAATAGTCTCCCTCGAAACTGGGTGCGACCAGCGCCGCGCTGGGGCTCGCGCTCATCGAGCGCTTAGTTCTTCCACCGGCTTGGCCGAATGGCCGTTGGCCACCTCGATGGCATCGTTGAGGTCGGCGAGAATGTCGCGAACATCTTCAATGCCGACCGACAGCCTTACCAGCTCAGGGGTCACGCCGGTGTCGCGCTGCTCCTCGACCGTAAGCTGCGAATGGGTGGTGGAGGCGGGGTGGATGACCAGCGACTTGGCGTCGCCAATGTTGGCCAGCAACGAGAACAGCTTGAGCGAATTGATCAGCTTCTTGCCTGCCTCGTAGCCGCCCTTGATGCCGAAGGTGACCAGCGAGCTTTGGCCGTCCGGCATGTATTTCTTCGCCCGCGCGTAGTACTTGCTGGAGGACAGCCCGGGATAGTTGACCCACTCGATGCCGGGGTGGTTGGCCAGGTGTTTGGCCACGGCGAGCGCGTTCTGCGAGTGCCTCTCCATGCGCAGGTGCAGCGTCTCCAGCCCCTGCAGAAACAGGAAAGCATTGAATGGCGACAGTGAGCCGCCCATGTCGCGCAAGCCCTGCACCCTGGCTTTGAGGATGAAGGCCAGGGGGCCGAACGCCTCCACATACGACAGGCCGTGGTAAGAAGGGTCGGGCTCGACGAAGTCGCGGAAGCGTCCTGAGGCCTTCCAGTCGAACTTGCCGCCGTCGATGATGGCGCCGCCGATCGAGGTGCCGTGGCCGCCGATAAATTTCGTGGCCGACTCGACCACGATATCGGCTCCCCACTCGATGGGCCGGGTAAGAATCGGGGACGCGGCGGTATTGTCGATCATGAAGGGCACCCCCTGCTGGTGGGCGATGCCGGCCAGTCTCTCAATGTCGGCAATATCGAGCTTGGGATTGCCCAGGGTCTCGGTGTAGAGAGCCCTGGTTTTCTCGTTGATCGCCGCCCGCAGGCCCTCAAAGTCGTCGGCATCGACAAAGCGTACGTTGATGCCCGAGCCGGGGCAGGGTGTAGTGGAACAGGTTGTAGGTACCGCCATAGAGAGAGGTGGTGGAGACGATCTCGTCCCCGGCGCCGGCCAAAGTCGTAATCGCCAGGGTCTCGGCGGCCTGGCCGGAGGAGGTCGCAAGCGCGGCCGCTCCCCCTTCGAGGGCGGCCAACCGCTTCTCGAAGACGTCGGTCGTCGGATTCATGATGCGGGTATAGATGTTGCCGAATTCCTGCAGCCCAAACAGCCTGGCGGCGTGATCGGCGTCCTGGAAGACGTAAGAGGTGGTCTGGTAAATGGGGACGGCGCGCGATCCGGTTGTGGGGTCGGGTTCTTGCCCGGCGTGCACGGAAAGTGTTGCGAGATGCTGCTTCTTGCTCTGTGACATTGCCTTCTCCTGTGAAAACTCGCTGCAAGCGAAAGGCCCGCAGTCTTGGTTGACCGCAGGCCTCGGGGAAACTTGGTCTGGCAGCTTTCAGCTCTTTGGCCAGTCTCCCGCATTGCCCGCATCCATAGGCATACAGCAACAGCGTGGCCGGCCGGCGAGACTGACGTAGCGAA
>CAWCKO010000008.1:0-199733 GCA_963796145.1 uncultured Acidobacteriaceae bacterium
CCGAACGACGCCGACGCTCATTTTCGGTATGCGTGGAACTACCTGACGCCACTGGGAAAATCCGGTGAAGCCATCGCTGAAATGAAGAAAGCGTTGAAACTTGACCCGTTTTCGCGGATCGACAATACAGTCCTTGGATGTGTTTATTTTTACGCCCGGAAATATGAGCAGGCGGAGGAGCAATTCGATAGGGCGATCAAGCTAAACCCCGATTTTTTCGTGACCTACTACCATTTTGCGTGTCTCTGTTCGCAGCTTGGCCAGTATCAGAATGCCATCGCCGAGCTTACCAAAGGACGCCTGCTCGCAGGCGACGATCGGGTTAAAACTGCGGTTTCTGGCGAGGTTGCTCTTAGAAAAGCACTCGTGGCCGAAGGGCCTGCGGGCTTCTGGCAGCAAATTAAAAACCAGCAGAAAGACGGTCCCGAGATCGGAGAATTCGGGATGCCGCAAGTCGATGCCCGCCTTGGAGAAAAGGAAAAGGCTTTGCAGGGACTGGAGCGCAACTACGAAGAACGCGCAACTCTTGGAACTCTTTTGAATGTCGATCCCGCCTTCGACTCGCTTCGTTCCGATCCGCGATTCGAAGAGCTGGTCTCACGCATGGGGTTGACTTCGGATAAGAGCCGGTAGTTCGGCCGTCCCTGCAGGGCTCACACCAACTCTAAAGTCCTAGAGTGCGGAAGTTGCGAGAAAGTCATCGTTCAGGGGCTGAAGAGGTTGCGTGAGAACCCGAGAAAAGAAAACAGCAGGTCCCTCCACTACGCTCCCCTGGATTCCTGTGAAACTTGTGGCATTGGCGAACTTCATGCGCCTTTCTCTACTGGAATGGCGCACACGCGACGGCGTCCGTCGCGTGGCAGGAAATCCGGGTACGCTCGGTCGAAAAACATTTCCACGAGAGGTCCGCGGAACTGCAGATCCCTCCGCTTCGGTCGGGATGACAAAGGGGAGGGCCACGTTTTCATCGAGAGTAGCCGCCCTCGGCCCAAAAGCTGGCCTTTGGCAAGAGGTCAGCCCGCCTTGGCAATGGCAGATGTGAGGGAAGAGGGGCCGCCGGACCCAACGGCGCCGTGTCCGCAGGCAAAGCGTTCGATTGGGTAGTCGAGGAGCTTTTTTGCGCTGGCAAGAGCGGTAGCCTTGTCCCAGGTGGCAAAGTTCGGCAGAGGAAAGAACCAGGGAGCGAAGCCGCTGATGGTGAGATGGTCCAGGGCGATCAGTGCGTCCCCGGCGTAAAGTGTGCCGTCGCGCTCGTCAAGGAAGGAAAGATGTCCGGGGATGTGTCCGGGCGTTTCGATGGCGCGGAGCGAACCGATCAGGCCACCTTCCTCAACCAACTGCGTGGGTGAAGATTTGATTCCAGGAACCCCGCCCTTGATTTTGCCCTGGGGCTCGTTGGGCAGAAGGGATGTGTTGGGAGGCTTCTCCAAGAAGAGGCAGGCTGCGGGCGTTGGCAACCAGCGCAACGTTTGCGGGGCCGAGCCTCTCCATCAACGCATCGACAGAGCCCACGTGGTCCATGTGGGCATGAGTCAGAACGATGCGCCGGATGGCCGCGCCGAGTCTCCGTGCCACGGCGAGAATGTCGTCTGCAGACCCAGGGAGAGGTGTCGACGAGGGTGAGGCCGTCCGCTCCCAAAACGAGATAGCAGTTCACGAGGCCGAGACGGATGAGCTGGTAGGAGTTGGCAGTGACGGTGGTGGTTTTCATCCTCTATTTCGATGCGGACCACCTGTCTCAAGATGAATTTGCGGGATGCTTGCCAGATCTCTCCGGCGATACGCGAGCCTGGAGGCACATCGGCTTGATAACATCATCGTGATCATGGTCGCCCCATCCGCGTTCCCTATCCTGCAGCAGAAACCACGCGAGGCGCACGCCCACGAAAGCTTTTCCGCGTCTCGGCAGCTGGAGGAAAAGCTGCGGCAGGTGGTCCGCGGCGAAGTCCGCTTCGACCAGGCTTCGCGCGCGCTCTACGCCACCGACGCTTCCAATTACCGCCAGGTGCCTATCGGCCTGGTTCTTCCTCTGGATGAGGCCGACGTCATTGCCACCGTTGCAGCATGCCGTGAGCTGGGCGCACCCGTGCTTTCGCGCGGAGGCGGCACCTCGCTTGCCGGCCAGTGCTGCAATGTGGCCGTGGTCCTGGACTTCTCGAAATACATGCACGCGATCCTCGAACTGGACCCGGCGCAGAAGTTTGCCCGCGTCCAGCCCGGCATCGTGCTCGACCGGCTGCGCGATGCCGCGGAAGAACACGATCTTACCTTCGCCCCCGATCCGGCTACCCATAGCCGGTGCACACTGGGGGGAATGATCGGCAACAACTCCTGTGGCGTGCATGCGCTCATGGGGGGCAAGACGGTCGACAATATTGAGTCGCTCGATATTCTGCTGTACGACGGCACCCGGCTCACGGTCGGCGCTACGACGGAAGCCGAACTGCAGGCCATCATCGCCGGCGGCGGACGCCGAGGGGAGATTTATGCCGGCCTGGCCCGCATCCGGGACACCTACAGCGACCTGGTCCGCCGGCGCTTCCCCAAGATTCCCCGCCGCGTCTCCGGATACAACCTGGACGAGCTGCTGCCGGAGAACGGCTTTAACGTAGCCCGCGCCCTGGTGGGCTCAGAGGGCACTTGCGTCACTGTGCTTCAGGCCGGTTGCAGACTCAAGCACAGCCCGCAGCATCGCCGCCTAGTGGTGCTCGGTTTTGCAGATCCCTTTGTCGCTGCCGACCATGTACCTGCAGTGCTGAAGTACAAGCCAATTGGCCTCGAGGGCTTCGATGGCCTGGTAGTCGACTACATGCTGCGCAAGCAGCTGGCCGTCGAGGACGTACTGCTGCTGCCCGAGGGCCGCGGCTTTTTGCTGTGCGAGTTTGGCGCGGACTCGGCTGAGGAAGCCGACCGTATTGCGGAGGAATTCACCCTGGCGGGTCTCTCCTTTGGCAAGACGTGCACGGTGCGGCGCTACTCCGATGCCGAGGCCAGGCGAGTTTGGCACGTGCGCGAATCGGCCCTGGGCGCTACCGTTTTCGTTCCCGGAGAAAAGCATGGGTGGGAAGGCTGGGAGGATTCCGCCGTGCCGCCGGAGCAGCTGGGCAGTTATCTGCGCGAACTCTACCGGTTGCTGGAACGGTATGACTATAAGACGCCGATGTACGGGCACTTCGGCCAAGGCTGCGTTCACCTGCGGATCAGCTTCGATCTGGTCACCGCGGAGGGCATTGCGAGGTATCGGGAGTTCATCGACCAGGCGGCAGACATTGTCCTGGCCCATGGCGGATCGTTGTCGGGCGAACACGGAGACGGGCAGGCTCGAGGCGCCCTGCTACCGAAAATGTACGGCCCTGAGCTGATGAGAGCGTTTCAGGAGTTCAAGGCTTTGTGGGATCCGGACAACGGGATGAACCCGGGGAAGATGATCGACCCGGTCAGCGTCTATGATCCGGTGGACAATCTTCGCCTCGGCGTTGGTTATCAGGCGAAGAAGGTGGATACCTGGTTCCACTACCCGCAGGACCCAGGGGGGTTTGGAGAAACGACGCTGCGCTGCGTGGGCGTGGGAGCGTGCCGCAAGCAGGACCACGGCACCATGTGCCCCAGCTATATGGCCACGCGGGAGGAAAAGCACTCCACCCGCGGCCGGGCCCACCTGCTATGGGAGATGTTGCAAGGCCAGGTGATCACTGATGGTTGGCGCAATGAGGAGGTGAAGGAAGCCCTCGATCTGTGCCTCTCGTGCAAGGCCTGTAAGACGGAGTGCCCGGTCAACGTCGATATGGCGACCTGGAAGGCCGAATTTCTGGGCCATCATTATCAGGGCCGTGTGCACCCGCTGCAGCACTACCTCTTCGGATTTATGGACCGCTTCGCGAGCCTGGCTTCGATTGGCTCCGGGCCTGGCCAATCTGCCGATGCGGACTCCGGGAGTGCGCAGCCTGGTGAAAAGCATCGCCGGAGTGGCGCCACAGCGCACTTTGCCGCAGTTTGCCCGGCGGAGTTTCCAGTCGGAGTATGGTTCGCGCTCGGGTTCCCATGGAACCGCGGTGATGCTGTGGCCCGATACCTGGAACAATTACTTTCATCCCCAGGTGCTGGGCGCGGCGCATGAGGTGCTTGGCTCGGCTGGATTCCAGGTTCAGGTTCCGGCACAACACATTTGCTGCGGCCGCCCGCTGTACGATTTCGGATTTCTGGACCAGGCGCGTAAGTACTTGCTGGATATTCTGGAGCGGCTTGGCCCACAGATTGACTCTGGAATGCCGTTCGTGGTCCTCGAGCCCAGCTGTGCCAGTGTTTTTCGGGACGAGCTGACTAATTTTTTCCCCGCGAATGAGCGTGCTTTGCGGCTGGCTAAGCAGACATTTCTGCTCAGCGAGTTTCTTACCCGCCAGGCACCCGGCTACCAGCCTCCGCAGTTCAGCGGCCGGCAGATGGTGCTCCACGGACACTGCCACCAAAAGGCGCTGATGGGGATGCAGGATGAGCTTTCTCTTTTGCAGGCCACGAGCGCCCAGGTCAGCATGCTGGATTCCGGCTGCTGTGGGATGGCTGGCCCGTTCGGGTTTGAGAAAGACAAGTTTGAGGTCTCGCAGGCACTGGGCGAACGGGTGCTCTTGCCCGCGGTGCGTTCGGCTGCAGCGGAGACGATCCTGGTTACCGATGGGTTTAGCTGCCGGGAGCAGATCCGGCAGAATTCGCCTCGCCACGCCCTTCATTTGGCTGAGGTTCTGGCTGGGCGATGCTGAGATCTAAAAGCTCGAGGTCGTGAAGGGCTTCGCCCCGTCTTTTTCGGCCCACGTACGCTTGGGCGAACGAGGGGCACCCGTCCGATTCCTCGATAACCTCAAGATTCCTCGATAACGTTAAGGTTGGTGGATAGGGGCAGAATCCCAGCGGTACGCTCTGGTTACCTATAGGGTGGTCCTGTACCCGATGCTTACGAATTAGGTAGGAACTAGCTGTGCGCGGCTGTATGCTGGAAGGAGTGCTTGCGCTTCGGCTTGCGTCCTGTCTCCCTGAGCCTTAGTCCCCTTAAGAGGTTATTTAACCCGAGAAACGTGAGGCTCCATGCGCTCTGAACTGGTGTACTCAGCCGGAATTAAGATTGCGAACCGATTTCTGCTCGCAACTGTTGCAATCAAAGCAGTTCGCAAACTACACATCAGCACGACCCGCACCGAAGACACGGCCAATGTGGTGTTCGTCGACGTCGCTGCCGGCCGCTATACCGATGTGTGCATGCCGGAGATTTTGCCCCAGGCCGCGATCGAGCCCTTGATCGTGGATCCCTTTGTCGTTTCCGCCGCTTAACTCCGTTAATTTCCTGTAATTCCCGTGAATCTTCGGCCACAGGCAGCGACGAATTCACAGGCGGGCGCGTAGGATCGCGCCGGGAGATTTCCCACAGGAAAACCAAAAATGGCACACGAAGCGCACAAAAAGGCCGCAGAGCACCACGGAGAAGCAGCCAAGCATCACCACCTCGCAGCCGAACACCACAGCAAAGGCGACCACAAAAAGGGTCACGAGCACTCGGCCAAAGCCCACGAGGCTTCGGCTATGGCCCATGAGCACTCCACCGCCGCCCACGAGGCTTCGACCGAAGCCGCCCACGCGCACGCGAAATAGTCCTAAGTCAGACCAGGTAAAACTGCGGCGCACCCACTTTTGCATGGGTGCGCCGCTGGTTCAGGCCGTCATGCCCGGGGGCTGCCAGAGTTCCACGCGGTTGCCCTCCGGATCGTTGAACCAGGCAAAGCGCCCGTAGTCGTAATCCTCCCGCTTGGGATCGATGTCGGTGCCCGCGGCACGCAGTTTGTCCAGGATCGCGTCCAGGTCATCTACCCGCAAATTGAGCATGGCCTGCTGTTTGCTGGGACCGAAGTAGTTGGTATCCAGGGGGAAAAAGGCGAGTACGGTCATCTCTCGCGGCCCCTCGCTGAAGAAGGCAAAGGCGCCGTCTTCGGTGCGTTTGATGCCCAGATGCTCCTCGTACCAGGCGTGGAGCTTGTCTGGATCGGCGGCACGCAGAAAGAAACCCCCTACACCGGTTGCTCGCGTCATCTTTGATTTACCTTCATTCTCCGCTTAACAACTGCGGCATCGTTTTTCGGTGTTTCGGCTTGCGGCTGTTTTCCCGCTTCTGGTCGTCTATGACCCGCTCCGGCCGCGGCTGGCCTACGCGCTCCCGGGCATTGGCCTTGACCGCTTTGACGATGGAAAACTTCTCCGGCCGCCGCTTCCTCTTCGCCATCGAGCGATCCTCCGCGGTTATGGAATCCCAGTCCAAGTATGGAATACTTCTTAAGCGGTTCACAATCTCCGGGAAAGCGGGTCTCAGGCCATGGAAGAACGGGACTTCTTCGACGAAAAATCGGAACAGCGAAAACATACGCTGACCTGCCCCCATTGCGGCAAGGCCGAAGAATATGAGGTGGCGTGGCTGGTGCGGCGTAAAAAAGCACAGCTGCCAGGCAGGGCGGACGAACGAGACCGCGCCCGCTTCGCCAAAGCCCAGTCCTACATGGTGCGCAAAGATGACATTGTCGGCTGCAAGAACGTTCGCTGCCGCAAGCGGTTCGAGGTATCGAGTCTGCAGTCGGTGGCGTTTATCTAGATCAAGTGACCCATGAAAATACTCGTCTGCATCAAGCAGGTACCTCAGAAAGATGCCCCTCTTAAGCTGAACGATGCCGGTACGTGGATCCGCGAAGACGTGTCGTATGAAGTCAATGAACCCGACGCGTATGCCCTGGAAGAAGCGCTGCGGCAAAAGGAGAAGCACGGCGGCGAGGTAGTGGTGGTGACTGCCGGCCCAGCGAGGTCGCAGCAGGTATTGCGAGAAGCTCTGGCCAAGGGCGCAGACCGAGCCATTCACCTTGAAGACGACCGCTTCGCCACCCTGGATGCGGCCAATGTCGCGCGTGCCCTGGCCGCTTCGATTGCCGGAGAAGCGTTCGACCTGATCGTGACCGGGCTGCAATCGGACGATTTCGGCTATGCGCAGACCGGTGTGCTGCTGGCCGAGGTGCTGGGGTGGCCCCACGCCACCATCATCATCGGCATTGAAAAGACCGACAGCGGCCTGCGCCTGAAGCGCGAACTCGAAGCCGGACGCTACCAGCATGTGGACGTGGGCTTGCCCGCCGTACTTACCATTCAGAGCGGCATCAACAAGCTGCGCTATGCCACCCTCATCGGTATCAAGCAAGCCAAGATGAAGCCGATGCGCAAGGTCACGTGGCCCGAGGTGGAAGCCAAGCTGAGCAAGAACCAACAGCAAATCGAACGGCTCTACGTGCCGGTTAAACAAAAGAAGACCGAGATGCTGGAGGGCGCTCCCGCCGAGGTGGCGCGGAAGCTGGTGGAGCAACTCAAGAATCAGGCACGGGTGATTTAGTACAATTCACTGTTGCGCACGAGGGATAGGCATGGCGAATACACTCCTCCCGATAGAAGAACAGAATCTGAACCCCCATCAGGTCGCGTTGCTGGATAAGCGCAGAAACCGCGGTTTGATGCTCATGGTGATCTCGGGCCAGTTCGCGATCATCACCACGGTGCTGCTGCTGTGGCTAGTCCAGGACCTAACCTATGCGCCGGGATGGGCACATCCGGTAGCCTACTATTTTGCCTTCTCGCTGATCGTTTCGGGGCTGACCGGCATGGCCGGGGCGTATCTGCGCCGCGGCACGCCTGAGTTCTAGATGGCAGATCGGATCCTTGTCGTCGCGGAGCAGCGGGAAGGAAAGCTGAACCGCGTCTCGCTGGAAACCGTGGCAGCCGCCCAAGCCATTGGCAAGGAGACCGGATGGCCGGTCGAGGTGGTCTTGCCGGGATACCAGACCACGGCACTGGCTCAGGAATTGGCTGGGCACAAGGTGGAGAAGATTTACGACCTGGAGGCGGCTTCGCTCGAAGCCTATACCTCGGACGCCTACGTACATGCTCTGAAGGAGTTTATTGCCAGCCGGCAGCCGAAGCTGGTGCTCTTTCCCCACACCTACCAGGTACGCGATTTTGCTCCCAGGCTGGCTCTGGCGCTCGACCGAACCCTGATCTCGGACGCCATCGGGTACAAGTACGAACATGGCAAGCTGCTGTTTACCCGGCAGATGTTCCAAGGAAAATTTGTGGCCGATGTGGGGTTTGCCGGAGAAGCCCCTTGGCTCGCGACCCTGCAGATCGGGACCTATCGCGCGGACCAGGCGGAAACCGGCTCCGCCCCGGTGGAGACAATCGAAGCCGGACCTCCAGGGACGCTGCGGATCACGCCGCACGAGGTTTTTCAGGAAGCCAAGCAGGCGGTGGACCTGTCGCAGGCGGAGATCATCGTGGCCATTGGCCGGGGCATCAAGGAGCAGAAGAATGTCGCGCTGGCCGAAGATCTGGCCAAGGCGCTTGGGGGCGAGGTCGCGGCGTCACGGCCCATTTGCGATAACGGCTGGCTGCCGCTGGAACGGCAGATCGGCAGTTCGGGGCAAACGGTTGCGCCCAAGCTGTACATTGCACTGGGCATCAGCGGGGCCATCCAGCATATCGTCGGCATGAAGGGTGCGCGCACTATCGTGGCTATCAATAAAGATAAAGAGGCGCCTATTTTCGAGATCGCCGATTACGGCGTGGTGGGCAACCTGTTCGATGTGGTCCCGGCACTGACCGAAGAGATCAAGAAGGCGAAGGCCTGAGTTTCGGCCCCAGCCAAAAAACATGATTCACTTCCGCCAACCAATCGAGGGGATCGAACGGCCACAGATGGAGGCGGATGTCGTCATCATCGGCGGCGGCCCGGCAGGGATGGCCTGTGCGCTGCGCCTTTCGCAGTTGATCGACGCCCACAACGATCAGCTGGCACGCAAGGGCTCACCCGCGGCGCCCCTTTCCAAGGAAAATATTTATGTTCTTGAAAAGGCGCGGGAAGCCGGCCAGCACTGCCTCTCAGGAGCGCTGCTGGACCCGCGCTCCATGCGCGAGCTGCTACCCGGTTTTGAGGCCGAGGCCCCGATTGACGCCGAAGTCACCAAGGAGTCGGTTTACTTCCTGACGGAGAAGAGCCAGTACAAATTCCCTATCGTGCCGCCACCCCTGCGCGACCATGGCAACTACGTTATCTCCATTAACAAGTTCGTTAAGTGGCTGGCGGGCAAGGTGGAAGAGGCTGGGATCACGATCTTTACCGGGTTTGCCGGCAGCGAGTTGCTTTTCGACCAGGACGGGGTCACGGGCGTGCGCACCGATGACAAAGGGGTGGATAAGCAGGGGATCCCAAAGGCCAACTTTGAGCCCGGGTACGATCTTCATGCGAAGATCACCATCCTGGCCGAGGGCGCGCGCGGGTCGTGCACCAAGCAGCTGATTGAGCGCTTCCAGCTCGAAGACCCGGAACACGCGCAGACATACGGGGTGGGGATCAAAGAGTTGTGGGAGATTCCGGCGGGCCGGGTGGCTAAAGGAGAAGTGATTTACACGCTGGGATATCCGCTCACCTGGCAGGAGTATGGAGGGGCGTGGATTTATGGCATCTCCGACACCCTGGTTTCGGTCGGCTACGTGGTTGGCCTGGATTATCAGGATCCGCGGCTCGACCCGCACCACGTCTTTCAGTCGTTCAAAGAACATTCTCTGGCGCGGACGCTGCTGGAGGGGGGAAAGATGGTGCGCTACGGCGCCAAGAGCCTGCCTTACGGCGGCTGGCTTACCATGCCGAAACTGGCGGGCAAGGGCTGGATGATCCTGGGTGACTCGGCCAGCCTGCTCAATTCCCAACGGCTCAAGGGAATCCACCTGGCTATCAAGAGCGGGATGCTGGCGGCGGAAACGGCCTTCGAATCGCTGCTGGTAGGGGATAACTCGAGCGGGGCTCTCGGCGCCTACCAGAGCCGGGTCGAGGGCAGCTGGATTAAAGAAGAGTTGTACCCGGTGCGTAACTTTCACCAGGGCTTCGAGAACGGGTTGTTACCAGGCCTGGTGCAGAGCGGCATCCAGCAGCTGCTGGGGGGCAGAAACATTGGTCCCGACTTTAAAAACCATGCCGGCTATAAGAACGTGCGCCCATTGGGTGCTATCGGCCGATCGACCTACGGCCGCGAGGCGACGCTGGGCCCGGCGAAGGGCGACGGAAAACTCACCTTCGACAAGCTGACCGACGTCTACCACTCGGGCACTCGTCACGAGGACGATCAACCGGTTCATCTGGTCATCCGCGATACGGATATTTGCAACCATCGGTGTGTACAAGAATTTGGCAACCCGTGCCAGCATTTTTGCCCTGCCGCGGTGTACGAGATGGTGGATGGGCAGATCCATATCAACTTCGCCAATTGCGTCCATTGCAAAACGTGCGACATTATGGACCCGTATCAGGTCATCACCTGGGTTCCTCCTGAGGGGGGCGGGGGACCTAATTATGACGGCATGTAAGGGAGCCGATGCCTGCGCTAAAGCGCATGGTTGGAGCTAAGGAGTCTTTTACGGAGCGCTGAAACTGTGGATATTTCGACCAGAAGAGGTCCTTTGGATTCTGTGGTTTGCTTTTTCATCAGGGCACGACTTTAGTCGGGCCGCAAAGGACAGAAAGAGAATTTGGCTTCAGCCCCTGCCATAACGCATCCTGCACGAAATGCTTGTGCAAAGACGATTCTGAGCAAGGAAAGAGCGCAGGGGCTGAAGAGGCTGCGGAAGAAGTTGCTGTTGGGCAGAAAAGACGTACCTCAGGGGCTAAACAGGCTGCGGAAAAATTCGCTTTTGCAAGTGGATGTGGTTCCTCACGTACGGGCTGGGCTTTGTGCCGTCCCTGCGGGACTCGCCTCATGACCTAATCCAACCCGGCACTGACGTGCCGGGCTACAGGTTGTTCCGTCCCTGCCGGGACTGCTTCGTTCCAGTGTCCAAGGCCCTTCGAACCTCTCAACAGATTCAAGAACAGAGCGCTGTTGCGAATAGAAAGCGGCCCGCAGGGGCTAAAAGCCCGACGTATTTAACGGTAAACGACCGGATCCTGCTCCGAGCCAAGCTTGAGCAGCTCGATCGATTTGAAGTAGACAATGTCTTTATCGCTGTGATTTTGCAGGCCGATCCAGCCTTTTTCGGGACGTTGGCCGCGGTTGGGTTCGTAGTCGAACTTCTTGGGCGGCACGGGCTGGCCTTCGATGTAGTCCGTCACCTTGACGTCGTTTAGAAAGACCTGGGTCCGGGATCCTTCGATGCGAATCACCATCGTGTTCCATTCCGGCCCCGGCTTGCCCGGCTTGGCCAGCGGCCGGGTCAGAGAGTAGAGCGTACCGGTGACGTGGTAGTCGTCCTCGCCCCCGAGCTCGGGGTGGTTGTCGATTTGCACCTCGTATCCCTGGTTGACGGCCATCCATGGATCGGTAGGCTCCTCGGGTATGCGTATGAATACACCGGAATTATCGTTTTCGTGCTCCATGCGGTACACGACCTTGATCTCGCAGTCGGCCACGGCGCCAATTTGTGAATAAAGCAGGCCCATGCCGCCCTGGGTTTTCAGCAGGCCATGCTCCACGGTGAAGCTGCCCGGCCCCACGTGCTTCCAGCCCTTGAGATCGTGGCCATCGAAAAGCGGGGTATAGCCGAGCTTTTTGGCCGGCGCCAGGGTGGTGGCGCAGAGCAGAATCAGCAGCGCCAGCATTGGTCTCTTGGTCATCAGTTCCTTCCTCTTAGAATGCCAGTTTAAATCGTTTCGCTTACCCGCCTTTAAAGACGAGTGTTCCGCGGCGATTTTGCGTGTAACATTCCATTTGCGCGTGGGGCGCTCGCAGTACACGCGCTGAAAGGGCGAAGCCATGAGCGGCAGCGACCTGTTACTTACCTGTAGCGACTGCGGTCAGGAATTTATTTTCACTGCTGGTGAACAGCAGTTTTTCCAGGAACGCGGCTACTCCTCGCCCCGACGCTGCAAACCATGCCGGCAAGCTAAGCAGAGCGGCGGCGGGGGTGGCGGGGGTGGCCACGCCCCGTCCCATTCCCAACATGAAGGCGGTTACAGCACCAGCGGAGGCGCCGGCCCCGGCATGAGCACGGGCACGACCGTGGTCTGTGCCAGTTGTGGACAAACTACGACGGTGCCCTTCGAACCCCGCGGGGACCGCCCGGTTTACTGCAAAAGCTGCTATCGGCCTAAACAAGGTGGCGGCGGCGGTGGCGGCGGACGGCAAAGCCGCGGGAGGCGGTGGGGGCGGCGGCGGGGGTAATCGCGACCGGGACCGCAAGCGGCACTGAGCCGCGGGTCAAACTTAACCAAGTGGCCTAACCAAGTAACCTAACCAAGTAGTTGTATGGCCGCGTACATCTCATAGCCAGCATACTGCTCCCGAGGGTTTCCAGCATGGAGCAGATTCTGTTAGAGATGTTTGAGCAGGCGCGCAAGCTGGTCGTCGAGACGGACCGCAGATTGGCGGAAGAAAACGACCGGATTCGGGAAAAGGAACGCGAAGCCAAGCTCCTGGAGCTCTCCAGCCAGATCGAGGCGGCGTTCGACTTCACCAGCAAGGAAAAGCTGGAACTCGATCCCCGGTTGGACATCCAGGACGGCAAACCCACGGTGGAATTTATTGTGCGCAGTCTGCGGGCGATTTTCGTGCTGTCGCCGCAGCCAGAGGGTATGTGGAGTCTGAACGCCCTGGAAGACGGGCGTGCCACCGCAGTTGCTGGGAGAATATCAGGGCGGAACGAAGGGTGATGCGACGTCGCGGCGATTGGCGGCAGCCCGGATCGTGACCGCGATCGGGAACTGGTCGCAAAAGGGGCAGCCCCTGCCCGCGAAAAAGCCGGTGCAATCGGAACATTCGGGGCGCTGGCAGGACACCGCGGTACCGCTCGAGATACAGCCGGAGCGGCGCGAACCAACCTACGGCACCATGGGAAAATTTCTCGGATATTAAAGCTGTATACACCAGAAGTGAAAAGCTTTAGGCTCTCCCCCGGCGGGGAAATGCGGGTGATCGATCAACGCATTTCCCCGAATTCCCCACCGACGTGCAATCCATCCAATCAGCCGCTCTTTTCAGCCGAGGCTTCGGCTCGGCGGAGCTCGGTTGAAAAACATTTCCACGAAAGGTCAGGATCCTCGGCTTCGCTCGGGATGACAAAGGAGAGGGCGGCGGTTCCAGGAGGGCGGTGCTGAGGAAGAAAACTGCAGATCCCTCGGCTGCCCCGGATTTCCTGTAAAACTTGGTGGCGTTGGCGAACTTCATGCGCCTTTCCTTACTGAAAGGCGCACACGCGACCGTGTCCGGCGCAGCGTGGCAGGAAATCCGGGTACGCTCGGGATGACAAAGGGAAGGGCGGCGCTTCCGCGGAGAGCGGTTGCTGGACAGAAGGCGTTTTTCATCACCTCCTCCGTTGACGATTAAGATGGGTGCGGAGGTATGGAGCGATGAATACACGCGCACTGGAGCAGTTTCGCAATTACTGTGGGCTAAAAAAGATCGCGAGGTGTGGTTTTCCTTGGGAGAAAACCACGAAAAGGCCTGCCGCTTCTGTCTACACCAATTGCGAAACTGCACCGGTCGCGATTCTGCTGTTTTTGTTGACTCTGGGTTACGCGAAAAGCGCGGCCGCCCAGAATGGTAAACAACAGCACATCGCGGATCTGGCCTACGAGGCGGAAATGGCGAATGAGGGCGGCGATTGCCCGGATGCGCAGACCGTGGGCGACCGCAATGTATGCCTGAACGACGCCCGGGTCGAGACTTATAAGAATTACTCCACGTTTTTCAACGCCCTGCGGGAAGCCCTGATCGAAAGCTCGCCCAATGATGCCAATGCCCTGGCGCTCGACGGGACGGAAGTGGTGTGGGAGAAATATCGCGTGACGGCATGCGACGCGATGGTCAAGGTGTACGACATAGGCACGATCAAGCATCCCGGGTCGACCGAGCCCAGCGCCCAGACGCGGTGCCTGATCCTGTTAACGCGCAGCCGCATGCGCGACCTGAAGCAGCTCTACGCGCCCACGCTTTAGGACAAACCTCTCTCCAGTTTCCATGGTTCTGCCTACTGAAATCAGTACAGTTACGTAACCACTCGCAATCCCGACGGCCGCCAGAGCGCGAGTTGGTTGGCCTCTGCGAACGTGGGTACCGTCCGCGATCGCTCTACGGACACTGTGGCGCGAAACCGCACAAAAGAAACCGACCTATGCAGAACACGGCTCAACTCCTCTAGTCACTCGCCGATTTAGCAAACAGACCATACCGTGCCAGCAGAGATACCAGATCGATCAAAACCGATCTAACCTCCGCGCACTGCGGCAAAGATTGACTGAGACAAATCGAGATATCCGACGATATTTGGCCCGCGAGGAACTTAGCTTGTGGAATCGGTGTCCTTGCGTCCGCAACTAAGGCGCAGAGCCTTATTGACTAGCAGTTACCAACTCCACAAGGTCAATCATTCTGTGTCTATAAGTCGCTGTAACTTCTGCCAACGTGGCTGAGAAAGATGCGGCCACCGCCCGCGCCGGAAAGGAATCATGGATAACACGAGCACGGAAGATCAGGAAACAATTCGTGAGTTCCTGGTCGAGAGCCATGAAAACCTTTCGCGCCTGGATCAGGATCTGGTTGAACTCGAGAAGCACCCGCATGATGCGGATCTACTGAGCAGCATTTTCCGCACCATTCACACTATCAAGGGAGCCTGCGGCTTCCTGGCATTTTCAGTTCTGGAAGCGATCACGCATCAGGCCGAGACTCTTTTGAGTCAATTGCGAGACAGCCAGCGGGAGCTCACACCGGCCCTGGTGTCTCTCATTTTGGAGACGGTGGACGCAACGCGCAAGGTGCTGGCCTCGATTGAAACCAGCGGGAAAGAAGGTCCGCATCTCTTTGAAGACCTAACCGAACGCTTGCGGGCCGCAGCCCAACTGACAACCAGCCAGGAGAACGAACCTGCGTCCGACGCATCCGACGTGTCCGGCGCGGGCGTTGCGCCAGTTTCCTTAATAGAACCCCCAGCCGGCAAAAGCTCGCCTGATGCGCACGAAGACGGGCAGTCCGAGAAGGAGGAGGAGAGAGGAAAGAAGAAGGAGGGAGAGAAGGAGGAAGATGTGGCGCGGCCTTCGGCCGCGGTAGATGCGAACATCCGGGTCGGAGTCGGACTGCTGGACAAACTCATGGACCTGGTGGGGGAGCTGGTGCTTACCCGAAACCAGATTCTGCAATTCAACGTGGAGCGGGAGGATCCCGCGCTGAACGCGACCTCACAGCGTTTGAACCTGATCACCACCGAGTTGCAAGAGGGCGTCATGAAGACGCGCATGCAGCCCATCGGAGTGGTATGGAACAAACTGCCGCGGGTGGTGCGCGACATGGCCATGACCCTGGGCAAACAGATTCAGTTACAGATGGACGGTGCGGAGACAGAACTCGACCGAACAATCATCGAAGCCATCAAGGATCCGCTGATGCACCTCATCCGCAATTCGTGCGACCACGGCATCGAATCGCCAGAAGCAAGAATGCAAGCGGGCAAACCGCCTCAAGGGGTACTGACTCTTCGTGCGTATCACGAGGGCGGCCAAGTGAACATCGAAATCGCGGATGATGGGGCGGGGATTGACGTCGCGCGGGTTAAACAGAAGGCACTGGAGAATGGGCTGCTGAGGCCAGAACAGGCGGAGAAGCTGAGTGATCGCGAGGCACTGAGCCTAATCTTCCAGCCTGGTTTCTCGACCGCGAAAACGGTGACCAACTTTTCCGGACGTGGGGTTGGCATGGATGTGGTGAAATCACACATCGAGAAGATCGGCGGCGTGGTAGATGTCTTCAGCCGGCTGGGCGAAGGCGCCACGGTCAAGATCAGGATCCCACTCACGCTGGCCATCATTCCCGGCCTGGTAATTACCAGCGGTGGGGAACGATTCGTGATTCCGCAGGTCAGCCTGCTGGAACTGATCCGCCTGGAGGGGGACTCGTCAGGAAAGCATATTGAATATGTGCATGGAACTCCGGTATATCGACGGCGGGGGAGCCTGTTGCCCATTGCCTATCTGAACCAGGTGCTGGGGCTGAAAGCGGCTGACCATGCCGAGGCCGTCAGCATGGTGGTTCTGCAGGCAGAAGACCGGCAGTTTGGCTTAGTGGTGGACGGCATCAACGACACCCAGGAAATCGTAGTCAAACCTCTGGGCAAGCAACTAAAAGGACTAACCCTGTACGCCGGTGCAACCATCATGGGCGATGGCCGGGTAGCCCTCATCCTGGATGTACTCGGCATCGGCCAGCGTTCCGGGGTTTTAGCAGAATTCTTTGAACAGACGCGCGCATCCGGACAACAGAAGGCGCCAGTGGAGATAGAGCAACAGCGGTTGTTGCTATTCCGGGCTGGTTCCTTCGCCCGTTTGGCGGTCCCGCTTTCTCTTGTCGCCCGCCTGGAGGAGTTCCCGCAGTCGGCTATCGAGCATGCGAGCGGGGGCCAGGTGGTGCAATACACGGACCTGGGTGCTGCAATGGAAGCGGTTAACGAGGGGAACATCTTTCGCTTTCTAACCAAGCCTTGTGCGAAGGAGGTTCTGGTAGCGGCCATCAACTCCGGGGTGGAGCAGTATGAACTGATCCGGTCGGAGAGGGACCTTCTGGAGAAGACCCTTCTTGGCAGCATCAAGGTTCTCGCGGACGTTCTGGGCGCCTCCAGCCCGGAGGCTTTTGGAATGTCGCTGCGGATCGCACAGTGTGTTCGCCATGTTGCCAACAAGTTCACCTTCGCTTTCCGTTGGCGCCTGGAAGCGGCAGCTGCCCTCTCGCAGCTTGGCTGCGTGACGCTCGACCCGCAGCTGGTGCAGAAGTCGGTTGGCGGCACGAAGCTTTCGCAGGAAGATCAAGCCCGCTTCGATACTCACCCCCAAGCAGCTATGAAACTTCTCGCAGGCATCCCCAGGCTGGAACCGACTGCGTGGATGATTGGTCAACAGCTGCTGGCGGAGATCCCGACGCAGGTTCCCGGCCTGTCTGCGGCGTCTTTGCAAGAGACGATCTTAGGCGCCAAGATTCTCAAACTTGCGGTTGCCTTCGATCATCTTCGGATTAAGCTTTCCTCCGATTCAGCGGCAATCGCCAATCTTGGCACGCGAAGGACTGAGTTTGAGCGCGAGCTCGTCGCTGCTTTGGACGGCGTCAAGGTTATGGGCGGAGGGATGGCTTCGCGCAAGGTGTCTACGCTAAAACTGGCAACAGGCATGGTTGTGGAAGAGGATGTTCGAAACAAGGAAGGAATGTTGTTGGTTGCAAAAGGGCAGGAGATCACAAGCGCGGTGCTCATCAAGTTGGAGAACTTTGCTAAAGCGGGTCTGATCGGCAAAGAACTCCAAGTGCTGTGTCCGACGTAGACCCCGAAGGGGCACCATCATGCGTGTGTTTGGAGATAACCGCAGATAACGCACATGTCACGGCCATCCCTGGAGCGCACTGTTATGCTGCCGCAAGTGGGGCAGGGCTTGTATGACGTCCGCCGTGCGACGTGGTACGGTTCCGGTATCGGAGACGGTTTCGCGTCTCGCGATGACACGGTACCGTCCATCGGCATGTCTTTCTGGATGCTTACCATCGATTGCCCCCTATTTCCCCGGGCGCTATGTCTCTCAGCACTGCGTCGCGGCTCAGCAACAGCCGTATCTGCTCGTCGGCGCGCTTCGTATCGCCCGTCTCCAGGCAGGGCTCCATGCCGCAGGAGTTACATCGCTGGAGACCGGGGACACTGAGCCGTGCACTGCACGTTGGACAAGCAAGTGCATCTTCGATGAGCTTCATTCTCATGCCATTTATCCTCACTGACTCATCGGGACAAAGAGATGAACCTTCTAATTACTTGTGTTGTAGCACAGCGTTCCGTACCTTGCCCTGCATCCCCCTGAAGCGGTGGGTGACCAGTTGAGTGGTCGGAAAGGCGGTGTGGGACTGGCTATTCTCTAGTACTGAATGGGCTCAATGGGCGGAATAAACTAAGCGGCAAGCGACAACATCCAATCCTGCCCGGCAGGCGAGGGGCCAAAATGCCCATGGCTGCTGGATGAGTCGACGATGGCAAACCGGCGGGAGCCGGCGGAAGTACCGTCGTGAATTCCTACGCGTCAATCAAGCTTTATCCGCAATCGAGTCCTCAACATTGGACCGACTGGGATAAGGGCCGACGGGGAGCTCGAAAACAGGAGCGGATCCAAACCGCGCCGCATGCGGTCGATGATCTTGTCTGCGACATCGGCGGCACTCACGTAATAGATGTCATCCGTTGATAGCTTATTGGGATTCGCGAACTTTTTCATGTTAGTGCCTCTTCAGCCTTTCCGATCTGCAATTTGGCCGCTTTCGGCAGCTAGGCAGCGTTATCTGTTTCAGCAATACTCTCCCGTAATTGAGACAGAACCCCAGCGAGAGCCGGAGCTGGAGAGTATCCGCTGGTAGGAAACTCCTATCCAGCTCTTCGGCACCGAGGAGGGCCTACTTAATAGCCGAATAGTTGCAGCGGGATTCGCGCGCGAGGTTTGAAGACAAATCGTCTTCTGATATTCGACTGCGCAAGGGAATTTTCGAGGAACGCGAGTGTTTTGTCCCAAGAGGAAGCATTTCGAACACCTGAAAGGAACTGAATGAAAGTTTTGTTTGCCGCCTCTACGGCCCGACTAAAGTCGTGGCCTGATACAAAGCCAAAACACAGCATCCAAAGGATGCTTCTCTGGTCGAAATATCAACCGCTTCGCCCTGATTATGTAGAAACTCCAGAGTTCGGGAGCTGGGAAATCAAGAAACAGCGTTACCGTTCGCGTTTTGGTCGCGGAGCCAGCGATTCGGGCACCGGCTCTCCAATAGCGCGCAGGACGCGGTCCCGTAGAGAATTCGGAGCGGAGGAGAGGGGCCGCGATCGGTGCAAAAGATAGGATAGTTCCTCTTCTGCCTCAAGCTCCTGCCTGCAGGCCTCGCACTGTTTCAAGTGAGCGCGAAATTGAAGAAGCTCCTGACCACACAGTTCCTTATCGAGATAGCGCCGTAAGTTATTGCTACAGTCCCCGCACCCCGTCATTTCGTTTTTCCTCTTGGGATGGTTCAGACTTCGTAAAGTTTTCCGAAAGCAGAGCGCGGAGCTTCGAGCGGGCTCGCCCCAATCGTGACATCACTGTGCCAGCAGGACATTCCAGAACGCTGGCGATCTCCTGATATGATAGCTCTTCATATTCTCGCAGCAAAATGATTTCGCGAAATTCCACGGGCAACTTCTGGATGGCCCGTCGTACCTGCTCCCTCTCCATCTCGCTCACATAGATTTCATATGAGTCTTTGGAGGTTTCGACTATCTCATTTGCGAATCCATCTTTCGCGTCAGTCTCGACCATCTGTGGTCCGGTTCGACGCTTTCGGATCTGGTTAAGCCAGATATTGCGCAATATCGTGAAGAGCCAGCTCTTGATATTGCTATCCGCCCGGAGCCTGCCCATCGCCTGCATGGCGCGTACATAAGTCTCCTGCACCAGATCCTCTGCGTCCGCAGGGTTGCGGCTCAGGATAAGCGCGTAACTGTACAAACCATTAAGGTGCTCAATGCCAATCGCGTCCACCTGGTACGCGTCGTCTTGCCTGCAGAACATAACGGTTGCTCCCTATGAGAAGTGCAAAGGTGTCTGGCGATCGTTGATAGGACTTATTCGTAGCGCAGCGCGACGACAGGGTTCACGTTCATTGCTTTTCGCGCAGGCACATAGCAAGCCAGGAGCGCAATGACTACCTGGAGGAAGGCGACAGCAGCAAAGATGATGGGGTCTGTGGGATGAACTCCATAGATTTTATTTCGTTGGGATAGGGCAGCGGCTTCAAGAGAATGGTATCCACCAGGCTGAATATTGCGGTGGTTGCTCCAATGCCAAGAGCGAGGGTCAGCGCAGCGATGATGGAGAAGCCTGGGTTCCTGCGCAAGACCCGGAGACTGTAGCGGACATCCTGTAAGGAGGTTTCAAGCAGACTGGTGCCGCGCGCTTCGCGGCAATCTTCCTTGATCTGATCATGGCCGCCAAAGGCAAGGCGCGCGTGGCGCAAGGCCTCTTGCTGTGTCGCACCTGCTCTTTTGAGCTTCTCAACCTCATTCTCGAAATGGAAGCGAAGTTCCTGGTCCAGCTCCGTTTCCATGGCACGGCGACGGAATAGCGCACGAAAGCGAAAACGCAAATCATTCAGCATCGCGTAGTTTCACGCCCCTTCCAAAACCTGGGTGACGGCTGTTGTCAGCTTCCGCCAGGCGTCTGTTTCTACTTCAAGTTGTTTTTTGCCGCTGCGCGTAAGTTCGTAATATTTTGCGCGGCGATTATTTTCCGATGCGCCCCACTCAGCCTTGATCCAACCACGCCGTTCAAGCCGGTGAAGAGCCGGATATAAAGATCCCTGCTGGATTTGAAGCACATCGCTCGACACTTGTTGAACGCGCTCAGAGATTGCCCAACCGTGTTGCGGCCCAACCGCCAACGTGCGAAGGATGAGCAGGTCCAGGGTGCCTTGTGGAAGGTCGATGCGTTCGTCCGCCATAAATTTCCCCTTTGCCTTCTACAGGAATATAAACGATCTCTTGTAGAAGTACAAGGGGACGCATGAAATATTGAATCAACTGGTCCAGCTACCCCAAGTGAAAACTGATTCCTTATGGGAAATGAAGACAGGCCCACACCAAACATAAGGTATGAGCCTATACAACTTTGTTAAGCCGCGACTTACCCAGGCTGGACGGCACCTGGTTTTTTTCCGATAAATTGGTGCGCGCACTTAATGTTTGTACTCATACGTTCCCAGGCGGATCGAACTCAGTTCATGCAGGCCGCAGTCATTCTCGAACCGCATACTGAAATTGGGATCATGCTGGTTGACGTCGACCCAGCTTACCACCAAAAACATGCTCTTGGCCGGCGTCTGCCTGCTGGTGATGGTTAAGTGATGGCGATCTGCACTTAGCTTTACTTCATATTGACTTGGCGGAAACTGCTGGCCGCGACTCTCGAAGCTAAAGGGAATGTTGACAACTGTCGTGTCGGCCGCAAACGCTCCGGTTGCACAAAGGAATGGTAGAAGAGCGAGTATCATCATCCTGGAACGCATAGTTTTTTCTCCTAAGAAAGGAACCCGTGAGGTCGTAGAAAATTCCCCGTCATTTTCCACTTGTTCATGAAAGCTGAGTGAATTCACTTGCTGCTGACATTTATGCCCCCCGATGGCCCCCGGATTTCGAGTGCGACCGTTTTGCCAGAGAAGAAGATTTGCGACAGACTCCGCTTTCCCCCAGTGGTTTGCAGCACCACGGAATCGGAGATTGAGGCGTTCTGCAGCGGCATCACGTTGGCGATTGCAGTAGCCACTACGTGCTTGCCTTGCATAATCCTGAGTTCCACATTGGGGCCGCTATCTTCCCATTGAACGATATAATCGCCCGCGTGCAATGGTTGTCCCGCGACGTCTTCCGGGGAACTCACGTGCAGTGATCCCCTATTAGCCGCAAATACGTTGGGCACCGACAACAGAGCCAAGGCTATAAACAGACTCTTTACAATATGCGATGTCTTCATGTCTTCTCCATTTCTTTCCCGATATCGTCGGGAGGCGGGATGAGTACGCGGCGGCCGCAGAATGTCTGCAGACATCCTGCAGTTTCTGTGCCCGTATGAGAAACACCTTTGCAAACTGCTTATTCCAGGAATCTGAGAGCTTCTGGTCAACGGCTGTTACGTTTTCTTAAGAGCTCAAGGCCAGTGTGGAATAGAGGAGTCGATGTTGCCGGGCCGCCCATCGAGCACGGCGTCACGGATGGGCTTTGAAAGCCTCGTGGTCGGCCATGTTCTGATGGCAGACGAGACAAGATCCTCGCGGTGAGCCTGCTACGTCTGAGACCAGCGCATATGCGAGGCCAGCGTTGATCCAGGTGATCACCTTAAAGCCGTTGTCAGTGTGATAGTGAAAAGTCAGAGCGCCGGAACGCACTTCATCTCCGCCCGTTACGGCAGCGAGTTTATTGGAAGTGACAAGGAGGCTGATGGCTTCTCTTCGTACCGTTTGGTAGCTTACCAACGCGGCCTGATTATTGTGATAGGTTACCAACCTAGCCCCGATAAGCCGGTAGGTGGGGCCGTTGGCTGGATCAGGCTGGGCGGATGGCAGGCGGAAAGGAAAAGGAAGCTTGTCCGAAAACCATGCCGTCACTACATCCGGTGAGTCGGACTCGATCTGCGGCGGAAGATTGCCGTCCAGGTAATTGCGGTGAGCCGCAACGGCAGCAGAAACGTAACTGGCGGCGCTGACCTGCTGGACCGCGTGGGGTAGAAATGTAAGACCCAGGACGGTCGCCAGCACCGCCGGTAGCGCCAGCGCCCAACCTGGAGCCCCTTGCGCTATGCCTCGCCATGATCTCATCGTGGGCAGGACACGTCCGCAAAGCCATTCCAAAATTCGATATCGCGCCGGCGGCCGGCTGAGCACCGCAGATACACGGATGCGCAACGCTAACGGAGCCGGATACAAGGGACGCGTGTTTCTTAGAACGCGGGATAATGCCTGCTCTTCCTCCATACGCTCCCGGCACTTGTTGCAACTTTTCAGGTGGGCAAAGAACGCCTCCAGTTCCTCGCTGTTGAGGTGATGGTCGAGATAGCGCAGGATGTCCAGGGTACGATGTGAGCAGGAATCCATTTTAAAGGCCTTTTCCATGGTGTTCACGGGTGAATCCTATGCGACAGGTTTGTACAGCCTGGTCACTGACTTGATAGACCGTCACGGCGATGCGAGATGGATATCCAGATCAACAAGGATCTATTCTGTGCAACACACAACTGGAAACAATATTCCCGTAAAATGGAGGCCCCATGCCCGAGTCTTTTGTTTTTTACGGTCAGTTCATTTCTTCCGGATTGAGGTTGATGTTGGAACCGCCTTCATGGAGAGGGTCAGTTCGACGTTTGTTTAGGTGCGACGCGGCCTGTCCCCTGGCCGAAAGCAAGGACCGCAGTCTGGAGCGAGCTCTTGCCAAGCGGGACTGGACGGTCCCGACCGGACAGTCCAGCACACGGGCGATTTCCCGATAAGATAAATCTTCATATTCCCGTAAAACGACAATCTCACGAAACTCCAAGGGGAGTTGCTGGATCGCTTCCGTCAACCATTCCCGCTCCGTCTTACTCACGTAACTTGCCAGTGGGTCCCTGGGGGTTTCGACGACGATGTTTGCGGTACTTTCGTCCGCATCGAGCTCAACTACCCTGGGTGCGGTGCGCTGTCTTCTAA
Organism: uncultured Acidobacteriaceae bacterium; assembly: GCA_963796145.1. Taxonomy (GTDB): domain Bacteria; phylum Acidobacteriota; class Terriglobia; order Terriglobales; family Acidobacteriaceae; genus PALSA-350. The sequence goes on from CAWCKO010000008.1 coordinate 23,268, forward strand.
GCTGATTTAGATGGATATTTCTCAAAATGGTGAAAAGCCAGCTTTTTACATCGCTGCCTGCCGGCGGGCCTCCCTTCCGCCGGATGGCGCGGACGTAGGTTTCCTGCACCAGGTCCTCTGCATCGGCTCGGTTCCGGGTGACAGCCATAGCGTACCCGTAAAGCCCATCGATAAAGTGCAGCAAGTCTGTGTCATGCATTTATCTACGGTCCTTCCCGTTTTCCTCTACGTGTTGAGCGGGAGGAGGGCACTTAAAGCATTTTTTCCTATTACTGTGTTCTTTTTAGAAGCGGCGATGTGCGGCTTTTTTTGACAAAAATCCGCGTTTACACCGTCTCTTCGGTCTACACCAATAGGAAAAATGCTTTCGGCCCAGGTGTCCTGGGCCTAAGTGCCTCACACTTCGTAGTTCAAAGGGGTATGGGCGTCGCTGAAGAGAAGACCTTGCCAGGATCGAACTGCCGTTTAAGCTGGCAAAGACGCTTGGCATTATCACCATAGGCCGAGGCTACCTGCTCAGAATCATGGTGAGTGAGGAAGTTGGGATATCCTCCGGGTAGTGCAAATGGCGCGATATGTGAAGACAAATCGGAGAGCCATTGCTCATGCACAGTGGCGTCAGGGTGCGAGTCGGGGTCCCATGCCGCGCCAATCTCCATCAGGAAGTGGCTTCGCCGCATACTAAAGGCGGTGGCATCGGGAGCGATGTGGGTTCCCGGGCCGTGGAAATGGTGGATGGCCACGAAGGAAAGGGGGGACGTGCGTGCGTCCCCGGCTTCGACTACGGCAGAGATGACCTGCGGTGGGAGATCAGCCAGCCAGCGCGTCTGCAGTGCGTAATGAAGGCCGCCTTGAGCTTTCGCGTTATACATGACGAGAAGGTCGGCATAGCTCATTGGAGCAACTTGGCTGACCGCAGGCGAGCCTAGATTTTCAAGGCGAGACACAATCTTCTCGCCTTGACGTAACTCGCCACTCCATATGGGGCCGAGAAGCGCCATTGGGGAGCCATCCTGTCCGCTAAACACTCCGGCCAGCATCGAGAGTTCATCGGGAGCCGAAGCCATGATATCTGCGTAACCGCGCAGCACGGAATGAGCGTCGTGCCAGGGAAATAGAATGACACCGGCCAACAACTCACTTGCGGAATGAAGGCGAATACGCATCGAAGTGACGACGCCGAAATTTCCGCCTCCTCCTCGAATAGCCCAGAACAGGTCCTGGTTTTGCGATTCGTCGGCCCATAGGAGTCGTCCGTCGGCGAGGACGATTTCTGCGCCCAGCAAGTTATCCAAACCAAGCCCGAATCTGGTAGTGAGCGGACCGTAGCCGCCGCCGAGCAAGAAACCGGCCATACCGACAGCTCCGACGTTTCCCGTTACCGCTATGAGGCCATAGGGAGCTGAGGCGGCAGTCAAGTCCGTTCCGGTGGCTCCGCCCTCGACCGTAGCGACCATGGCGACTGCGTCCACCTCGACATTTCGCATTCCAGTAAGGTCGATCACCAGGCCGTTGTGCCGCAGGGCGCGTCCGGCCCAGTCGTGTCCACCGCCGCGTACCGATAAGGGAAGGTTATGCGCGCGAGCAACCCGAACTGCTGCCTTCACGTCCCCCACCGTTTCGCACATCGCCAGAACTGCCGGCCGGTGGTCGACCGCACCGTTCCAAACCTGGCGGACGCGAGGATAGTCCTCGTCTCCGGCCGATACGACCTTACCCTGCATGACCGCGCGCAGGTCTTCCGCCGCCGCGACGCCGGACGTGATACTCATGTTTACAGTCGTCATCTTGTACTCCTTGATTTTTGATCCGGGTGATCGCGAGGGCTGGCAAGGCGTTGACACCGGGCGCCCCCCTTAAAGGTTCGGGTCGCCTCGGTGCCGCTCGCCCTTGCTCCCTTGTGCACGAGTCTTAAACAAATTCCACGGTGTTTTATTCCCACCACGGTCTGGCAAAACTCTGTGTCCTCGCAGGATCGGCAGACCGGCTACCCGAGCAGAATGCCAATGGCTGACCATTGCGGAACCAGCGGCCGACGCACTTTATGGTTTAATCCGGTGACGGCATACCTATTGCAGCAAATTCAACTGATCGCCTTCGGCCGGGCAAGCAAGCTCAGGTGAACAGTATCGTGTCACCGCATAATGTTCAAAGGGTGATTGCCTGCTGGGACTAGTGCTGGGCCTGCTGATCCTCACCATCGTCGGGTTCATCCCGTATCTCGGCGGACTGGTCCATTTGGGTGTGGTTTGCCTAGGGTTGGGAGCGTCTGCATGGCAGCTTCGGACCTCACGAACGCTCATAAGTGCGGCCAACTAAGTTTGCCAAAAGTCCGAATGCGCCATAGGGACTAAGGTTGAGGAAAATAGCAACGTTCAGGAGAAGCCTCACGATATGAAAACATTCGCATTGTTCCACCCCGGTGAAATGGGCGCTGCGCTGGGGGCAGCACTGGCCTCGCGTGGATTTCGCGTGTTATGGGCCTCAGAAGGCCGAAGCACACAGACGACCGTTCGCGCCAAAGGCGTGAGCCTTGAAGACGCCTGCACAATCAAGCAAGCCGTGCAAGCCGCTGAAGTTGTAGTCTCCGTTTGCCCACCCCATGCCGCACTGGCGTTGGCGCGCGAAACTGCTGCGGATGGTTTCGGCGGAATCTACGTTGATGCGAACGCCATCTCGCCAGCCACGGCCCGAGAGATTGGCACAGTGATCGAGGCTGCAGGAGGTACATTCGTAGATGGTGGCATAATCGGCCTTCCTCCCACGGCCCAGAAGCAGCCCACGCTTTATCTATCCGGGACCCACGCCGAGGCAATCGCGGCTTTATTCACCGGAACCAACATAATCGCTGAGATGATCGAGGGCGGGGCCGGAGCGGCTTCAGCGCTAAAAATGTGCTACGCCGCGTTTACCAAAGGCACCATCGCTCTTTTAGCCGCGGTGCGGGCCTTGGCCGAGCACGAAGGCGTGGAACGTGCGCTACTGGAATCGTGGCGGCGCACACTGCCGGATGTACCGCGCCAATCTGAACAGGCCGCCGCTGCCGCTTCAAAGGCATGGCGCTGGTCGGGTGAGATGGAGGAGATTGCAGCGAGCTTCGGAGCGGCTGGGCTGCCCGAAGGCTTTCACCGTGCGTCGGCCGAGGTCTATCGGCGACTGGAGAGCTTCAAGAATCGCACTACGCCCCCGTCGATGGCGGAAGTGACTCAGGCAATCCGGCGATAGGACAATTCATTTCGGGTCCGCGGAAGGCGACGCTAGAAGACCTTTCAGCAATGCTGTGTGAAAGGCCGCTGGGTTCTGAATCTGCGGCGCATGCCCCAGATCAGGAAACTCCACAAGCTTGGCACCAGGGATTCTGGCTACCGCCTGCTTCGCCAGCTCTGGATAGTGCCCCAGTTGTGCTCGCACTGATGGTGGCGCTAGATCTTTGCCGATTGCCGTATTGTCCTTATCTCCTATAACGAGAAGCGTCGGCACCGCGATGTGTTCAAGCTCGTAGTACACCGGTTGGGTGTAAATCATGTCATAGAGAAGCGCCGAGTTCCATGCGACAAGATCCTTCCCTGGACCACGATACATGCCGGCAAGCATTTGAACCCATGGCTCGTAGGAGTCACTCCAGGTTCCGGCATAGTAGGTGTTCTGTTCATATTGGCGTATCTTATCGGCGTTCGTCTGTAACTCTCGTTCATACCACTGATCAACAGAAATAGAAGGTACGCCCTTGGCTTTCCAGTCCTCGAGTCCGATCGGATTAACAAGAACCAGTTGATTGACCGAGGCGGGATACATCAGTGCATAACGAATGGCGATCATGCCGCCTGTAGAGTGCGCGACCAGAGTCGCCTTCTGGATGCCCAGGGATTCGAGGAGAGCATGCGTGTTTCTCGCCAGCTGCTGGAAGGTGTACTGGTATGCCTGAGGCTTCGTCGACTTGCAGAAGCCGACCTGATCAACCGCGATTACGCGATAGCCAGCATTCTCGAGAACATCGATGGACGCTTTCCATGTCGCGGAACAAAAGTTCTTCCCGTGCATCAAGACGATGACCTGGCCGTTGAATGACTTCGGTTTCACGTCCATATAGGCCATGTGCATTGTCTGCTTCTGGGACGAGAACTCGAATTGATGCACGGGGTAGGGATAATCGTAGCCTTCCAGCTCCGGCCCGTACGCGGGCTCGCGGGCAGGACTCGTCATGGCATTCTGCGCAGCCGCCGGTTGCAGAATGGCGATTGTAAGGAGCAGGAACATTGCAGCTAAGAATTGAGGCATAGCATTGTCTCCGGAATCGGCAGAGTCGCGGAATCCCTCGGCCTTCGCGCAACTCCGTAACATTCTCGACCCTGCGCAGGGTGCTTTAGGGTTACAGGAGAAATCATAATTTGCGTCCGCGAACCGCAACATGTAGCGCACGATCCATTACCTAACTACAACATATGACCTACGAAATGACTTCTCCGACAGACTGTCCGTCTGTAACGCTTGTCCTGTCTCCTCACCTGTCGAATTTCGCAACGGGACTAATGGAAGCTGCTAGAGCATTTTCACTTCTACTCTGCACAGGGGAGTGCCGCGAAGTGCGGCTTTTCTTGAGGAAAAGCCACGTCGGGAGTCGTTGCTCTGTATATACCAGAAGCGAAAATGCCCTAGCCTTTGCCAAAGGGCTCGCCAGAAGCACCCACCAAATTTTCAGGAATAGCTAAAGCAATGGAGCGTGGATTGACTAGCTCCCATAAATATGGGAACCTGAACGGGTGAAGACCACCCTCGAGATTCCCGACCCCATCTTTCGCCGTGCCAAATCGGTGGCCGCCCAGCGTGGCATCCCGCTGCGCGCCTTTGTAACCGAAGCCGTCACGGAGAAGCTCGAGGCTAGCTTGAAAAGAGAAGAAAAGCCGTGGGTGAGGCTTGCTGGAGGTCTCAAGCACCTCCACAAAGATACGGTGCGTATCAATCGGATCATCAACAGTGAGTTCGAAAAGATTGAGCCCGAGGATTGGGAGTGATCCTCGATACCAACGCACTCTCCGCCGTGGCGGATGATGAGCCCGCGGTGGTTCGCCTCTATAGCCAAGCGGCGAGCATGGAACTGCCCGTGATTGTACTTGGCGAATATCGTTTCGGTATCGGGCAATCGCGACGGCGCAGCGAGTACGAAAAGTGGCTGCGAGAGCTCATCGCGGCAACACGCGTCCTTGAGATAGAGGAAGAGACCTCACGGCACTATGCCGGGATTCGAGCAGCACTCAAAAAGGCTGGTCGCCCCATCCCCTCAAATGATCTCTGGATCGCTGCACTCTGCCGGCAACACCGTCTACAACTCCTAAGCCAAGACCAGCACTTTGATGCGGTCGAAGGGCTCGAACGCGTCGGATGGTAGTGGAAAATGGTGGACGGGACGTTCAGTCGGTATTCGATGACAAGAAGAAGAAGCGACCGACTCCGAGGGCGACCCAGCTTTCGTTGTTTGGTCCCTTCAGCCTTCGGGAACTCCGGCCTTACGGGCGCAACTGCTTAAAGACCGGTGAACGTCCCGGCTGTCCACGCCTCTCGTCCACGCCTTTCTCCTCATGCCATTCCCGAAGGTCCACCCTTTGGGAAAGAGCCGTGTTCCTGGTCGTGGCGGGTTTGCCTCTTTCGGGCTTTCGCCGCCGCCTGGTCAGCGATGCGATTTATTCTATTTTGCTCTGGAGTCTCCACGGTGTTGGACTGGTCCTGCTGCGGTGGGTTTGTCGTTTCAGGTTCGTTTGCCATGGGTGTAGTCTCCTGTTCACTGCATATCCCAAAGCATACGCCAGATAGTCGCGTTTCGCGCTGATTTGCATCCCAGGCTTGCCCACTGGCGGCGGTCAGCGCCCGGAAATGGTGGCGCTAGTGTGGATACGCCCATGCCCGCGATTTTTGCGAGATCTTCCACGGGATCGGATTCGTTCACCAACTGACACTGTGCCTTCTGAGACTCATCCGGATCAAGACTCTCTATTCCGAACGCAGAGCTCTCATGGGGTCAACACCGGCCGCACGCCCTGCAGGCACGGCACTCGCCACCAGTGCGACCAGCGCCACGCCTGAGACCGCCAAGAGATAGCTCACCGCATCCAGCGGCTTCATGCCATACAGCGAAGAAGCCAAAGCGTGCCCCACCAGCATCGCCAGCGGAACCCCTATCACTACCCCCGCCGTCATAAGCAGCAGACTATCCTGCAGAATCATCCACACCACTTGCCCGCGCCTCGCACCCACAGCCATGCGCACGCCGATCTCGGCCGTCCGCATGCTCACGCGATACGCCAGCGTCCCATAGAGTCCCGTCGCCACCAGAACGACCGCCAAGAATCCGAAGAAGCCAGCAAGCCGCGCAAAGAGCAGCTGATTGGAAATCGTCAAATCGTATTGCGCACGCTGGGTCATCGGCTTTATCAGCGGCAGGTTAGGATTCAACTGCTGCAGCGTCTTGCGCGCAGAAGGCAGAATTGCCAGCGGCTCGCCGCGTACCCGCATCTCCGCATCCATTCCCCCGGTCATGGGAATCTGGGCATACATGTACCACGCCATGGGAATGGGATCTTCGTCGATGCTGCGATACTTGTGGTCCTTCACCACACCCACAACCGTCATCTGATAGCGCCCATCGTCAGTTCCAATGCTGTGCCCCAGCGGATTTTGGTTGGGGAAGAAGCGTTGCGCAAACTGCTCGTTGATGATGCCGACATGGGGCGACGTCGCAGTATCGGAATCGGCAAAATCCCGGCCAGCAAGCACCGGCACGCCAAGGGTGTGAAAGAAGTCCGGCCCAACCACGTTGCTTCGCACCGTCCTCGACGATCCATTGGCCACATCGGGCAGCTTCCCATCCACCATCATGTCGCTGTTTTCTGACCACCCCGAGCCGAGGCGTTCCTCCATGACCGTCACGGACTCGACGCCAGGCAGCGCACGCAGCTTCTCCATCAACTTCCCATAAAACGCAATGCCATCCGGAATCGACGTGATGTTCGGCTTCACTCCGAAGACGACAAGCCCGTCGACCTGCATGCCCAGCGGAGTGCTTTGCAGATTGCGCAGGGTACGGATCAACAGCCCTCCACCCACCAGCAGCACCAAGCACAACGCCATCTGCAGAGCCACGATAATTCTGCCGGTACGCGATTTGGCCGCGTCCGCATTGGACGTTGCCGCTGAAGTCTTCAGCGCCAGCTCTGCTCCGCCCGCCAGCACCCCAGGCAGCGGCGCAAGCGCAAACAGCAGCGCAGCCACCACCAGCACTCCCAGTGTGAACAGCAAAACCGTCCTGTCCGGCGCCAGGCTGGACTCGATCTGCGCCCAGCTTCCCAGCAGCCGCGTCGCCACCTGGGCAAAGCCCCAGGCCAGTGCGCCGCCTGCCGAAACCAGGATCAAACTCTCCGCCAGCAGTTGCCGCAGCAACTCACCCCGTCCCGCACCCAGCGCCTGCCGCACAGAAAACTCACGTTGCCGCGCCGCATTCCGCGCCATCAACAGCATCACCACATTGGTCATCGCGATCAACAGCACCAGCCCCACCATCGCCATCAAAATGCGTAGTGGATTGCCATATCGCTTGCTATATCCTGGAAAACTCCTAGCGTCGATCACGCTCAAAACCGGCGCCTTCTCGCCCTGCATCGGCGCACCTAAACCGATGTAGGCCGCTCTCTGAAAAACCGGCTGCAGCTGTGCCACCGCGTGCGCCCGAGTGACGCCGGGAGCAAGACGCCCAATGAGGCGCAGGCACCACCAGGTGGAATTTGTAATATAAGTTTTCCCGTCGTTCGGAGGATTGCCCCAGGCATTCAGCTCTGGGCGGCTCTGCAACGGAATCCAGAAATCCGTCGACCCACCTCCCTCCACGCCTTCAAAGCCTTCCGCGGCAACTCCCACAATCGTGATGGCCGCGCCGTTTACAAACAGCGTCGTTCCCAGTACGTCTGGATTTCGCGCAAACCGTTGGGTCCAATACTTGTAGCTGATGACAGCAATGGACGCATGGTTCGTCTCGTCCTCTTCACTAAAGCCATGGCCGCGAATCAGACTCACGCCTAGCCCGGAGAAGAACCTGCCGCTTACCATGTCGCCTTCCGCCTCTTCCGGCAACGCCCCGTAACGAACCGCGACCTTGCTGCCCGACAAGGGCACATAGGCTATCACCGGCGAGAGCCCCTGGCTTTGCCGTCGAAGAGCATCGTACACAGGATAGGAAAAGGTTTCATTGGAATCGATGGTGCCCGTTCCGCGAGGAGGATTGGAAGTCCTCAAATACACCAGGCGATCCGGATCGGACACCGGAAGGGACCGCAGCAACACTGCGTTCATTACGCTGAAGACCGCCGTATTCGCGCCAATCCCCAGCGCGAGCGTAAGAATCGCAGTGGCCGCAAATCCGGGGCTCTTCCACAGCGAGCGCAAGGCGAACCGTATATCGCGAAGCAGCGCGTCCAGTCCCACCCATCTGTCTTTCAGGTAAAACCGTTCCTGCGCCGCGCGCACATTTCCAAACTCGCACCGCGCCTTCCGTCGAGCCTCGTCCTCGCTCAAGCCCTCGCGCCGCAGTTCCTCAGCTTCGAGTTCCAGATGCATCTTGATCTCTTCCGCAAAATCCTCCGCACTTCGCTTGCGTCCGAACATGACTATGCCTCCTCGGTCCGCAGCCCGTTGCCGGGATCGAGAATCAAACCCATCGCCCGCGTTAGCCGCCGCCACTCGCCGATCTTCTCCACAAGCTGCTCGCGCCCCTTGGAGGTCAACGAATAGAACCGCGCCTTGCGGTTGTTCTCACTCACGCCCCACTTGGCGCTGATCCACTTCTTGTCTTCCAGCCGCTGCAGGGCCACGTACAACGAGCCGTGGTCCACCAGAAACAACTCTTCGGACTGGCGCTGAATCAACCGCGCCACACCCTGCCCATGGCACGGCCCCAGCACAAGCGTCTTCAGAATCAGGAGGTCCAGCGTGCCCTGCAACAAGGCAATGCGATCTTCGCTATTCTCTTGGGTAGCCATTCGACCCAAGTATCCGCGCCTTTGGGTCGAATGTCAACCCAAACGAAGAACTTGACTCAAAAGCCTCAAGGACCGTGGCGTATACCGGAAGGTTGGCGGTGAGCCACGCCGCCTGTCTGGATAGCCCATTTTTACGGATGCTCAGAAACCTCCTTTGCGCTGGAGCGGACTTTCTCTCATAGACTGAAGGTTGATCCCTATTGGGCAGACGGTCGGCCGGGCCTCGACGAGCAGAGCAGTCTTCACAAAACGCTAACAGCACAGTGAGAAAAGAAAGAGTATGCAAGACCGACGTGACTTTCTCAAACTCGCGGCGATGGTATCCGGCGCTGCTGGAATCTCCGAGCTGATTCCGGAATCGATTCAGCGCGCCTATGCAATTGAGCCGACTCCCGGCTCGACCTACCTCGATGCGGAACATATCGTGATCCTGATGCAGGAGAACCGTTCGTTCGATCACGCGTTTGGCACTCTTCGCGGTGTGCGTGGATTCAACGACCCGCGCGCGATTCGGCTCGCGAACGGCAACTCTGTCTTTGTCCAGACCGATGCGTCGGGCAACTCCTACGCCCCGTGGCGGCTGGACATCCACGATACACGCGCCACCTGGATGGGCGATCTGCCGCATTCCCGCGACAGCCAGGTCGATGCCTGGAATGAAGGCCGCCATGATGGGTGGCTCGAAGCCAAGCGTTCTGGAAGGCAGGAATACGCGCACCTGCCGCTTACCATGGGCCACTACACCCGGGAAGATTTGCCGTTCTATTACGCCCTGGCGGACGCATTCACTGTATGCGATCAGAATTACTGCTCTGTGATGACCAGCACCTCGCCCAACCGCAGCTACTTCTGGACCGGGACCATCCGCGACCAACAGCGCGTGGATTCGAAGGTCTATATGCGCAATGAGGAAATTGACTACGGCGGGATGAGTTGGAAGACCTTTCCAGAGCGGCTGCAGGACGCTCAGATCAGCTGGAAGTCCTACCAGAATGAGCTGACCCGCTCTGGGCTTGCCGGCGAAGAGGATGCATGGCTCTCGAACTTCGGAGACAACATCCTGGAATGCTTCGCCGCCTACAATGTCGAGGCGTATCCGGGATATATTCCGGCCGGGAAGCGATGGATTTCCGAGCTTTCGGCCCATGCGGCGAAGCTCGAATCGGCGCTCTCTGCGGAAAAAGATCCTGCTGCGGCAGCTAAGCTTCGCGGGCGGCTGGGTGAGATGCGAAGCCAGATCGAAGCCGTTAAGGCGTCGGTGGCCAAGGCGGGCGAAACAAGATACAGCCAGCTCTCTGAGCAGCAGAAAGCACTGCATCATGCGGCATTCGTCACCAATGCCGGCGATCCTGACTACCACGCACTCGAGTCTCTGTCTTTTGAATCCGAAGGCAAATCGCAGAGCATGAAGGTTCCCGCGGGCGACATCTTCTATCAGTTCCGCAAGGATGTGAACGAAGGCAAGCTGCCCACGATTTCCTGGCTGTCGGCTCCCGAGAAATTCTCCGATCATCCGACCTCGGCCTGGTACGGAGCCTGGTACATCTCCGAGGTGATGGACATCCTCACGAGGAATCCCGAGGTTTGGAAGAAGACGATCTTCATCCTCACCTACGACGAGAACGACGGCTACTTCGATCATGCGCCGTCGTTCGTCGCGGCCGACCCGAAGCGCCCTGAAACCGGCGGAGCGTCTGCCGGCATTGATACCGGTCTCGAGTACAGCTACACGGAAGATGAATTGCGCCAAGGCGTGGCGAAGAGCGAGGCGCGGTCCGGACCAATGGGCATGGGATTTCGCGTGCCGATGATCATTGCTTCACCGTGGAGCCGCGGCGGATGGGTGAACTCCCAACACTTCGATCACACCTCTACGCTGATGTTCCTCGAACGATTCATTCAGGAGAAGTACGGCACGACGGTATGCGAAGAAAACATCAGCGCCTGGCGGCGAGCGATCTCGGGGGACCTCACTTCGGTCTTTCGCCGTTACGATCCTAAAGAAACCGCGCTCGATTTTCTCAACCGGAACAAGTTTGTCGTGAGTATCGAGAAAGCACGCTACAAAGAGATCCCCTCGAACTACAGAAAACTCACTGCCGACCAGATCGAACAGATCAACCGGTCTCCTCGGCATTCCGCGCTGATGCCCCATCAGGAAGAAGGCGTCTGCCCTTCATGCGCACTTCCGTATGAACTTTATGCGGATGGGAGTCCCAGTGCAGACGGCAAATATTATGAAATCCGTCTCGGCGCCGGGAATCAGGTGCATGGAGCGAGGGCTGCCGGTGCTCCTTTTAACGTCTATCTCCGGAATACGAAAGAAGGGAGTGGCGCCGGACGCGGAATGATGGCTGCCACATACGCAGTCAAGCCAGGTGACAGCCTGACGCGCCAATATCCGTTCGCCATGTTCGCCGATGCGGGTTATGCCATTGAAGTGCACGGTCCGAACGGCTTCTACCGATCCTTTACCGGCCGCGCAGATTCGCGTCATGTCGAGGTGCGGACGTCCTACGAGCACAGAGGGGAGGATTTGACGGGAAACGTGCTGGTTCGTCTGCGCAACGCAGCCGACAAGCCTGTCAGCGTCGAGATCGGAGACAATGCGTACAAGACAAAGTCTGTGACCAGAAGAATCGAACCCCGCCAGGAGATATCGGTTATTCTGCGTCTCGAACAAAGTCACGGTTGGTATGACTATACTGTCAAAGTAAGGGGCTCGGACGCGGAATCGCGGTTTGCCGGCCGGGTGGAAACTGGAAGGGTAAGCTTTAGCGATCCCTTGATGGGAGGGATTGTGTAGTGCGCTCCACTCCTTTTCCCACATAAGCATAATTTGATATGCGGAGATTCGCGGCAATCTCGGTGCTCCTTATTTTTGTCTCCGCAGGGGCGAATAGAGCGCGTGTGAGAACCCACCCATCCACTGATTTAGTCCCGGAGGGACGGCTGAAATTACCCAGGATGCAGTCCTGGGTACAACCTGGTTAACTTTCAGCCGTCCCTTGCGGGACTTTTCGTCGTTATGTACAGGGTTCCCAGGACTGCGTCCTGGGCTACTCTCAGCCGTCCCTCCGGGACTAAACTCCAAGGGGCCACTTGCTGTGCAAGTGGCCCCTTGAACGTTGGCTAAGCGGGTTTTTATTTAGCTGCAGCCGCTGGTCGAGCCGCAGCTCATGCATCGGTAACAGCTACCGTTGCGGACCATGATGGCTCCGCAAGTATGGCAACTGGGGGCGTCACCCATGTCGAGATACTCCTTCATGGCGTCGGCTGCGTGAAAGATGGCTCCGCCACCCTTGCGGGTTTCCGGCGCTCCGAAGATTCCCCGGTCTTCCATGCTTCCGCCGGCGCCCCCTTGACCAGATTGACCAGAGGCGGACCCGATGCCGCTGACCGGCGGCCTGGTTTCATACCTCGGCTCGAAGTTTGCGGGGGATGCGGGCGGTTCCTCTGCCAGGCCAGGCGCCACAGGTTGTTGCGCACCTGCGGCCAGGCCGGAGAACAGGCTCAGTTGATGCCCGGAAAGGAAGCGCAACTGGAGCCAGCGGAAGATGTAATCCATGATGGACTTGGCGAAGCCGATGTGTTCGTTGCCAGTCCAGCCGGAGGGCTCAAAGCGAGTGTGGGCGAATTTTTCGCACAGAACCTTGAGCGGAACGCCGTGCTGGAGCGAGAGCGAGACCGCGGTGGCAAAGGAGTCCATGAGCCCGGAAACGGTGGACCCTTCCTTGGCCATCTTGATGAAGATTTCACCCGGTTGCCCGTTGGGGTAAAGGCCGACCGTGATGTAGCCTTCGTGCCCGGCGATGGAGAATTTATGGGTGAGTGAGGGGCGCTCCTCGGGCAGGCGATGACGGACGGCGCGGGGCGGCCCCTGGGTTAGCTCCGGATCTTCGCGCAGCGCAGCGGCCTGGCCCAGGCTGACGGCGTTGGCAATGGACGCGGAAAAGGCATTGGCAGCGGTCAGCACCGAGTTGGCGGTGACCTCGAGCCGGGCCGACACCTTGTCCTCAAGCAGGTGCAGGTCGTCGGTGACCGAGGCGGTGTCGCCTTGCGCCATGGCGGCAAGCACACGGTCGGCGGCAGCGCTGACGGCCGCATCCGCAGTGGTTTCCGACCCCAACGCATTCTTAATGACCTTGGCTTTGTTGCCATCGGAGACGTTGAGCGGTTGCGCGCCCTTCGATCCGTCGCGATAAATGGCGACCGCCTTGAGGCCCAGACGCCAAGCCTCAGTGTAGGCCTGAATAATATCGTCGAGGGTCGCGTCGTGGGGCAGGTTGACCGTCTTCGAGATGGCCCCGGAGAGGAAGGGCTGCGCAGCCGCCATCATCTTGATATGGCCCGAGGAGTGGATGGAACGCGTTCCCTTGCTGGGCTTGAAGCTGCAATCAAACACCGCGAGATGCTCCGGCTTGATACCGGGCGCGCCTTCAATGGTCCCGGTGGAGTCGATGTAGCTGACAATCGAATCGACCTGGGGATTGGTGTAGCCGAGCTTGAACAGGGCCGCGGGCACGGTGTTGTTGACGATTTTGATCATTCCGCCGCCGACCAGCTTCTTGTATTTGACCAGCGCCAGATCGGGCTCGATGCCGGTGGTGTCGCAGTCCATCATGAAGCCGATGGTGCCGGTGGGGGCAAGCACAGTTACCTGCGAATTGCGGTAGCCATGCTGCTCGCCGTGGGCCAGGGCCTGATCCCAGCACTCCTTGCTGGCCTCGATGAGCGAGGCGAGCTGGGGGGTGGTGAAGGGCTCAGCGGAGTTGGCATGGCCGATTTTGTTTACCTCGGCACGGTGCATGCGGATGACGTCAAGGAAGGGCTCGCGATTGACGTAGAAGCCGGGGCAGGCGCCTCCCCGCTGCGTGAGGCCGCCATCCTTGTACTGAGCCTGCTGGCAAAGCGCTGTGGCCGAGACCAGGGCCGGAGCCTTTTCGGCCAGCACCGAGGACTGCAGATAAGCCTGGCCGCACATGATGGCAGTAAGAGCGGCAGCGAAGTCTCTGCCGGCGTCGCTGTCGTAAGGCAGGCCCATGGCCATGAGCAGCGCACCCAGGTTGGCGTACCCCAGCCCCAAGGGCCGGTAGTCGTGGGAGTTGCGCACGATCGATTCGGTCGGGTAGCCGGAATTGTCGACCAGGATGTCCATGGCGGTGATCATGATGTCGATGGCGTGACGATACGCGTCCACGTCAAAGGCGCCGGCCGGGGTGACGAACTTGAGCAGGTTGAAGCTGGCCAGGTTGCACGCCGAGTCGTCGAGGAACATGTACTCAGAGCAAGGGTTCGAGGCATTGATGCGGCCCGAGTTCTTGGACGTGTGCCACTTGTTGATGGTGGTGTCGTACTGCATGCCGGGGTCGCCGCATTGCCAGGTAGCTTCGGCAATTTTCCGCATGAGGTCGCGAGCCTTGTAGACCTTGGCCGGTTCGCCGCCCTTTACCTTGCGGGTGGTGAAGTCCTGGTCCCGCTCGACCGCGCGCATGAACTCATCGGTCACGCGAACAGAGTTGTTGGCATTCTGGAAAAAGATGGAGCTATAGGCCTCTGAGTCCGGACCGGAGCCGTCATAGCCGGCCTGCATCAACGTCCAGGCTTTGACCTCTTCCTTGGCCTTGCACTCGATGAAGTCAGCAATATCGGGATGGTCGACGTTGAGAATGACCATCTTGGCCGCACGGCGTGTCTTGCCGCCGGACTTGATGACGCCGGCGAAGGCATCGAACCCGCGCATAAAGCTGAGCGGCCCGCTGGCGGTGCCGCCGCCGGAGAGGGTTTCCATCGATCCGCGGATGCTGGAAAGATTGGTCCCGGTACCCGATCCCCACTTGAAGAGCATGCCTTCGGTTTTGGCCAGGGTCAGGATGGAATCGAGCGAATCGTCCACCGAGTTGATGAAGCAGGCGGAGCACTGCGGATTGCGGTAGCCGGTAACGGAGAACTCGACCGCGCAGCTATGGGCATTCCAATGCCAGTTCTGGGCATCCGAATTGGGCTCCAGCCGATCGCAGCCTACGTTGAACCAGACGGGCGAGTTGAAGGCCACTTTCTGGGTAATCAGCAGATGGACCAGCTCGTCGTGAAAGATGGCCGCGTCTTCCGGAGTGGCAAAATAGCCGCCCGCGATACCCCAGTCACGGATGGTCTCTGCGACCCGGGCGACCAGCTGGCGGACACCGGTTTCGCGAGCGCCAAACTCTCCCTGGGCCGTGCCGACGTGGCCGTGGAGGTATTTGGAGGCGACGATGTTGGTCGCGGTCATCGACCAGTCGGCGGGAACTTCGACGTCTTTTTGCTCGAAGATCGTCCCTCCGGTGGCGTCGGTGATGGAAGCGGTGCGGCGCTCCCACGTGACCTCGCTGTAGGGCGAAATGCCGGGTTTGGAGAAGAAGCGGGTGCAATGCACGCCGGTGGCGGGTTCAGGCTTTGGCACAGAGTGGCTGTAGTGGGCGGCCCAGCCGTTGGCGGCGGCGGAAGTTGCGGAATTGGTGGCCTCGGCCATAATTCTCCTCACGATTCTTAAAGAATGACAGAAAAGCCGTCCCCGGGGCGCTCGTAGCAGGCGCCTTCAAAACAGGAGATCAAACCGGCCTTTCTGGAAACACTGAAATCAACCCAGGCTTTGGCGACAAAACACCCGAACTAAAAGTAAAGCCGTGAGATGCGAAAGTAACCGCTCTCCATGGCGTGTGTCAAGCCAGAACCACTACATCTAGTAGTTTATATGCATATCCCCCCATTAGATTCCCGAAGCCGAACAAACGATTGTGGAGAACTGCGGGAGGCCGCTCCTGGCGCAGACTTGGGCGCTGACAATGACGGGCACTTGGCTTTGACGGCGGACCGAAGCGCCTGAAAACGAGGCTACGCCCGGCGGGAGGGGTCGAACAAGGCGGCGGGGCCGGTGGACGGGAGGAGAGCTGTGGAACCCGTGGATAAGGGGGAACGTTGGGGTGGCGATCAGGCTTCGCAGCGAAGCAAGCAAAGCAAACATAGAGCTGCCTGGTCCACTTGCGTGGCCCAGGGTAGTGGATCCGCTGGCTCGGCTATGTAGGGGTGGCTACGTAGTTGCCGTTTTGCCCTTGATCAGGCGGTAAAGGGCCAGCAGCACAATGGCACCCAGCAGCGACATTATGAAACCGGCGCGCTGGCCTTCCTTGTACAAGCCCACGTGGCTGCCGATGAAAGTCGCCAGCAAGGCGCCGGCGACCCCAATCAGCATGGTGATGAAAATGCCGCCGGGATCCTTTCCCGGCATGATGAGCTTCGCCAGCGCGCCGACGATAAGGCCAATGATGGCTTCCCATATCAAACTGAACATGATTCCCCTCCTGGTTTGGCTGGAAGACTGGAATGAGGCCCGTCGCAACAGGGAAAGCGGAATAAGAAGCCGGAAGCGGTCAAACCCGTACAGCCGCGGACAAAGAGTCTCGCACGCGGCTGTGCAGGCACACCGGCCTGGTTAAACGATCGTTAGTCGTGACCCTAATTGGTCGACAGGTTCTTGGGCGACTTTCTGGTCAGCGTCCTCAACAACAGCCTTGCCGAGGGCGGGGGTGGTACCGCCTTGTCGAAGACGATCGCCGACGCGGTCACATCTTTCCCGTAAAGCGCCTTGTTGGCGTCATTGTCAGCACGCAAAGTAGAACCGGCCAGCGAGACTCCAGCGAAGAGCCCCCGCGCGCGCGAATAGGAGAGGATCTCCGCCCGCATGGTGGCATCGGTTTCTGCAGAAGCGTTCCGCCCAACCGGGCCGGCCGCGGCGGAGGCATCGCCACCAATCTTGACCTTGCTGGTCAGAATACCCTGCGCGGAGCGGGGACTCATGAGCAGGAGGACGAAATCGGTGGCCTGGCCGCCTAATTGCAGTCCGAAGCTCCCACCCTCGAGGGCCATCATGGTCGGCGCACTCCAGGGACCGTGAAAGGTTTTGCCACCGCGGCAAGTCATCACTCCGCGGCCGTAGCTGGCGCCGACGATAAAGGCGGCCTTCAGGACGGAGGGCAACACTACCACGCAATCCGCTTTGTCAATCACACTCTGCGGAAGGGTGTCGGGAGCGTTCACGATTTCAGTGAATACTTTTCCGGCGTTCTCTACGCGATCCGCTTCCTTGTCCTGTCCAAAAACCGGCAGAACCATCAGGCCCATGAGGCTTAGCGCCACTACTGTTCTCTTCATGCTCTCTCCTTGAGATTGATCTCGACAACCATTGCAGTAAAACGACATCGCCTGCGGATGAGCCCGGAAACGAACCTGGAGTAACTCCCCCGGTAACCGTTGAGCATACTATACAAGTTTCTTTTGAAGATCAATTTGGGGCTGGTAACCCGCGTTGGTTGGATCAATTCGGCCTGGTAATTCCTGCTTTGTTACGCAGACGGCTGATACTACCCTTAGCCTGCGGGACTCACACAGACTCTGAAGTTAACTGTCCCCTAGACGGTTCTTCAATGAAGTTGTTCTTTTTCGGTTTAGCGACGGTAAACCACGCCACCCTTCATTACGAAGGAGACTTGCTTGAGCACACGGATGTCGTCCAGAGGGTTGCCGGGCACGGCGATGATGTCGGCATCGTAGCCAGCCTTGAGCACGCCGAGCTCGTGCTCCCAGTCAAGCAGACGAGCTCCGTTTAATAAGTCAGCCTTCAGCACTTCGAGCGGCTTCATACCGTACTCCACCATGAGTTCCAGCTCGCGCGCCTGGGTGCCGTGCGGAAAAGGCCCCACATCGGAACCTACCGCCATAGGCACGCCGTGTTCCAGTTGGCGGTGAAACTCCTGCACGTGGTAGTCAAGCTCCTGATGTTCAAACGCCGCCTCTTCGGGGGTCGCGGCGTGGGCAGCAAAATATTCGGAGATGGTAAAGGTGGGGACGGCGTAGATCTGCTTCTCGCGCATCAAGCGCATGGTTTCATCGCTGAGCTGGTAGGCATGATCGATGGAGACTACTCCCGCCTGGGCGGCGTACAGGGCGCCCGGCTCACCAGTGCAGTGCACCGCAACACGCGATTGCATGCGTGCCGTCTCGGCGACGGCCTGGGCCAGCTGGGACTCGGAATACTGAAGGATGGTGTGGAACTGGCCATCCTTAAAGAAGTCGCGGCCGGTTTCGTAAATCTTGATGAAGTCCGCCCCGTCCTTAATCTGCTGGCGAATGACCGTCACCAATTCATCGCCGGTATTGGCGTAAGTGGCGTTGGGGAGCACGTGCTGCTCAGGGTTGAAGTGGAGCGCGTCTTCGTGGCCGCCGAGGATGTTGACTGCGTTGCCGCTGACGCGCAAGCGCGGTCCCGGGATTTGCCCCTGGTCAATGGCTTCGCGGACGGCAGTGTCGGCCGGCCCCGCGCCTTCCGTACCCATGTCGCGTTCGGCCGTGAAACCGGCCAGAAGGTCCGCTTTGGCAGCCAGAGTGGCCATGATCACCCGCTGGGGTACGGACTCGATCACGGTCTGAAGATCTTCGGCTCCGGGATGGAGGAAGAGATGCACGTGGGCATCGATCAGCCCGGGCATCAGCGTCGTATCCCCTAGATCGATAGTCTCCGCCCCGGGGGGATGGGCGACGGAAGAGCCGGCGGCAACGATCTTCTCGCCTTCAACCAGGACTTCCCCGGGGGAAAGCATGCGGCCGCCCTCAATATCAAGCAGACGCGCGGCATGGAGAACGACGGGGTGAGATGGCGCTGCGGTCTGTGCCAGGGCGCCAGGTGTGCCGGCCGCAAAGCTGATCAAGATACAGAAAAGGCTGCGGCGGCAAAGAGGTTGGTATGGACTATGCATGGCCAAGATGGCTTGCAGAATATCAGTAGATCCGGTCTGTGCACTGAAGCGTATTACTATTGGACAAAACTATGCGGCTGCGTAGAAAGATCCGCGAGGTTACCTACAACTTCGAAGATCTGCGCGAGCTTTTGGCAAAAGCCAGCCCGTACCGTTCGGGGGATGCGCTGGCTGGGATTGCCGCCGAGAGCGCCGAACAGCGGGCCGCGGCGCAGATGGTGCTGGCCGACCTTCCCCTGCGCGCCTTTCTGCAACAGCCTCTGGTGCCGTATGAGAGCGACGAAGTCACCCGGCTGATCATCGACAGTCACGATCCAGCTGCATTTGCTCCGGTGGGGGCACTTACGGTAGGAGATCTTCGCGATTGGCTGCTTTCCGATGCCGCGACGGGCGACGCAGTGGCGGCACTGGGACCGGGTTTAACGCCGGAGATGGTGGCCGCGGTCAGCAAGTTGATGCGAGTGCAGGACCTGATCCTGGTGGCGCGGAAGATACGCGTGGTGACACGTTTCCGGACCACCGTAGGCCTTGCCGGCAGGCTCTCCACGCGGCTGCAGCCGAACCATCCTGTAGACGATCCGGCAGGGATTGCCGCGGCCATGGTCGATGGCCTGCTGCTGGGCTCCGGGGATGCGGTGATCGGTATCAATCCCGCTTCGGACAATGTGAACAGCGTGAAGACGCTGTTGGAGTTGATCGACCATGTGCGGCAGAAGTATGCCATCCCGGTGCAGAGCTGTGTGCTGGCACATGTCTCGACCCTCATGGTGGCGCTCGAACAGGGCGCGCCGGTCGACCTGGTCTTTCAATCCATCGCCGGCACGGAAGCGGCCAACCAGTCGTTTGGAGTGAACCTGGCGCTCCTGGATGAGGCCTGCGCGGCAGCGCGGGCGCTCAAGCGCGGGGCGGTTTTTGGGCCGCAGAACGGCGGCAAACCCACGCTCGGCGATAACGTGATGTATTTCGAAACCGGACAAGGCAGCGCGCTTTCCGCAGATGCTCATCATGGGGTCGACCAGCAAACCTGTGAGGCACGGGCCTACGCGGTTGCCCGGCGCTACCGGCCGATGCTGGTCAATACTGTGGTGGGCTTTATTGGGCCGGAGTATCTGTACGATGGCAAGCAAATCATCCGGGCCGGGCTGGAGGACCATTTTTGCGGTAAGCTGCTGGGGCTGCCCATGGGGTGTGATGTTTGCTACACCAATCACGCCGAGGCCGACCAGGACGACATGGATGTGCTGCTAACGCTGCTGGGCGCCGCCGGAGTGAACTACATCATGGGCGTGCCCGGGGCGGACGATGTGATGCTGCATTATCAAAGCACATCGTTTCACGATGCGCTGTACTTGAGGCGGACCTTGGGCCTGCGGCCGGCGCCGGAGTTTGAGGCCTGGCTGCACAGTGATGCCCGGTTGCGGTTGAGTGTACCGGCGTTTCTCGCCTAGATCGATGTTTGTTAAACGGGATCGAAAAACGGACCAGGCCCCACCGATATCGGATCTGACGCCGGTGGAGATGTCTCACGCGGCGCGCGAAGCGTTGCGCAGTTATACCCCTGCGCGGATCGGCCTCGAAAGTACCGGGGTGAGCCTGGCGACACGTCCTCTGCTGGACTTTCAACTGGCGCACGCCCGGGCACGCGATGCAGTGCATGCGGCCATCGACGTGCGTATGCTGTGCGATGAACTGCGCCGATGCGGACTGCCGGCGTTGGCGCTGCAAAGCAAGGCCGGGGACCGGGCCACCTACCTTAGACGGCCGGACCTGGGCCGCGCGTTGAGCGAGGATTCGGCGACACAGCTCACCCCGGGGGAATACGACGTTGTCTTCGTTATTGCGGATGGGCTCTCAGCCCTGGCCGTAGAGCGGCACGCGCTGCATTTGGTACAAGCAGTCCTACCTCTCATCGTGGGCTGGCGGCCGGCGCCAGTGTGTGTGGTGGAACAGGGGCGGGTTGCCGTAGGGGATGCGATTGGCGAGGCGCTGCACGCACCCTTGGCCGTGGTGATGATTGGGGAGCGCCCGGGATTGAGCTCCCCCGACTCGCTTGGTGTGTACATTACCTGGGAGCCGCGGCGCGGCCGCAAAGACTCGGAACGGAATTGCATCTCGAACATCCGGGAAGAGGGATTGGGATACGCGGCAGCGGCGAGCCGATTGCACTACTACATGCAGGAGTCGTCGCGGCGGCACATGACGGGTTTGGGGCTCAGAGATCCCGCCGAGGGCCTCGCGGGACTGTTGTAAAGCTTGCCATTGGCCTTGAAGGACCGCGGCTACGTTCTGACGAAAAAACATTTCCACGAAAGGTCCGCTGAACTGCAGATCCCTCGGCTGCCCCGGATTTCCTGTTGAGAGTTGCGGCTTCGGTCAACTGCATGTGGTTCTCTTTAAGGAGAACCACATAAGTGTTGCTGGTGAGAGCGGTGAAGTAGGAAATCCGGGTACGCTCGGGATGACAAAGGGGAGGGTGGTGCTTCCAGCCGACATGGGACAGCGGATGACGTGAACTGCAGATCCCTCGGCTTCGCTCGGAGCCTGTGAGTTAATTCAGCTTTTTTGAGGCCGAGAGGATTAAGGTATATTTTTCAGTGGCCGGACTGCTAAGCGGCCATCCGGCCCGAGGTGCCGTGTCAAAGGGTACTGCGTGCCATGTAGTGTCAGATCCTCTCCCTTTTGCCCGGTTTTGCTCTGCATTCGTTCTGCAGCCGGGTTTTAGCTCAGCAACGCTTTGCTGAAGTGCATCAGGTTGTAAGCCAAGGCGCACCACAGCGTCACGCATTTGATTTTGTTCAGGCCGCGCACCGTGAACGGGGCCAGCCCACGATAAGTTCGTAAGTCGGCATTCACCGTTTCGCTGGTGGCAGCTCTTTGTTTGTAGATTTCTTGCCCCTCTTTGCTGGCCATGCGTCGCTTCCATGCTTGTACCGCTTCCGAGTCGCTCGGCTTGGGTTCCAACTCCCGCCCCCGATTCTGTGGATTCCTTGCCGGCTTGGAGGGCACGAACAACTCTACCCCTTGCTGGTGCGCCTGCACGATATCCTCTGTTCGCAAGTAGCCGCCGTCCACCAGGTGTTGCTCCACCTTGCCCCCAGTGCGTTGTTCCACTTGCTGGCGCATCGGTTCACTCAGCCCTGCCGAATCGGAACCCTCGTTGGTGACTTCCACCCCCAAAATGGCACGGCTTTGGGTATCAGTGGCCAACTGCACGTTTACCCCAGGGCTATAACCGCCGTTGGCCATCTTCATCACCCGCGTGGCCGCATCCGTGGTGCTCACCCGCGGCTGCCTGGCCCGGATCTGATCCCCACACTTACCTTTGCCAGCCCTCTGCGCCGCTTCCGCCTGCTTCTGCTTCAGCTCCGGCAACTGCGCTATCGCCTGCTCCAGCCGCTGCTGTCGCGACTCCGCCGCTCGATCACGCGCCGCCTTCTGACGCGCCGTCACAGCCGCTGACTCGGCAGGCGATTCCAGCTGCTTACGCAACTCCATCACCTGCTGCCGGGCTTGCTCCAACAACTGCTGCAAACGCTCTTCCCGACGAAAACTGCTGCTTCCCGCGCTCACACGCACCCGCACTCCATCTTGGCTGATGCGGCTCACTCGCACCAGCTTCTTGTCCACCAACGTCACTATCACCTGCGTAAACAGCTCGTCCAATGCGTCGGCGTGATCGATGCGAAAGTCGGACAGCAAATGATGATTCACGGTCACTCCGCCGCACAACCAGCGGAACGGCGCGCTCTCTGCGCAACGACGCGCTAACTCTCGCGCAGATCCAATCCCTCGGGTACACCCATACAGCCATAAACCCACCAGCAAACGCGGATCGGTCGCATCACGACCCGCTTGACCCTCTCGGGCACGAATCCGCTCGCAAAAACCACTCACCTCCAGCTTTTCCACTACCGCCATCACCGTGCGCACTGGATGAAGCGCTCCCACCAGATCATCTATGCAATGCGGTTCCATCGACAGCTGAAGACGTTCTGCCTTGCGCAGACGAACCCTTCTCTTCTCCTGAACACCTGCTTCTCCACTGTTGCCCATGTCTCTTCATACAACCTCATCCCCCCAACCAATCAATTTGTTTGGCAGGATGCACCAAAAAAGTCACAGCCTCTCGGGATGACAAAGGGGAGGGTGGCGCTTCCAGCCGCCATGGGATAGCGGATGACGTGAACTGCAGATCCCTCGGCTTCGCTCCGGGATGACAAAGGGGAGGGTGGCGCTTCCAGCCGCCATGGGATAGCGGATGACGTGAACTGCAGGTCCCTCGGCTTCGCTCGGATGACAAAGGGGAGGGTGGCGCTTCCAGCCGGCATGGGATAGCGGATGGCGAAAACTGCAGGTCCCTCGGCTTCGCTCGGATGACAAAGGGGAGGGTGGCGCTTCCAGCCGGCATGGGATAGCGGATGGCGAAAACTGCAGGTCCCTCGGCTTCGCTCGGATGACAAAGGGGAGGGTGGCGCTTCCAGCTGGCATGGGATAGCGGATGGCGAAAACAGCAGGTCCCTCCACTGCGCTTCGCTCCGGTCGGGATGACAATTCAATTGCAAGGAAGCACTGTTTCGCGCCGAGGGTGTGAGTTGGGCGCTCCTTTTCTTTATGATTTGTTACTCGGCGCGCTTCGGCAGGCTTGCCCACAGATAGGTTCGGAAGAAGGTCAGGGTGCGCTGGTTGGCGGAGTCCAGCGCTGTGCTACTGAAGATGTGGCCCTCGTCGGGATAGATTCCGGCTTCGCAGATGAAGTCTTTCAGCTCACAGAGGCGGACCAGCTGGCGGGCGTTGACGATCGGGACCTGCTTGTCCTGCTCGCCATGAATGATGAGGAGGGGAGGCAGGCTTTGCACCTGGGAAAAGAATTCGTTGGGGAGAAGACCAGACCATTCCGCGATGGCGTCAACGCCTATCTTGCGGGAACCGGCCACAAGAGCAACAGAGGCCCCCAGGGACTGTCCGATGAGCGCGATCTTCCTGTTCCGGGGAAGGGGACGCGAGCGTAGTTCGGCGACGATATCGTCCACCACTTGAGCCCAACGGCGATAGTTTGCGGGGGTGGGTTCGGCGGTGGGCGTGGCGGTCAAATAATCCGCCAGCAAGACCCGGAAACCGTGCTCGGCAAAGAAATGTGCCTGCGACCGGCCAAGACCGAGATCGGAAGGGCCCGAACCACGCAAAACGATGATGGTCGCAACGGCGTCATGAGCGTCGTAAACGGTACAGGAGATGGCTCTGCCATGGCTCATGAAGGTGGCATACTCCACCGGCCCAGTTTGGGCATGCAGAGCAGCGGCGCCCAAGCAAAAGAACATCCACGCAACTAGCTGTCGAAAAAACATCTAGAGAACCTTCAGGACAACCAGGGAAAGGTCGTCATTCTGCGCTGCGCCCGCAGTGAACCGGTCTGCTGAGGCGACCACCGCGGTGACGATATCCTGCGCCGGGCGGTGGGTACTGATTCTGGCTGCAGCGATCAGGCGTTCTTCTCCCCATTCCTCGTAGTCGCCAGTCATGGCTTCGCTGATCCCGTCGGTGAAGGCGATGAGGACGTCGTAGGGTTGCAGCTGGAGCCGGCCTTGCTCATATTGAGGATCGGTAAAGATACCAAGCACCGGACCGCCGGTTTCCAGGCGCTGCACCATGCAGGGCGACTCCGGGCTGCAGAAACTATCGTGCCCCGGGGACGTGGGACGCAAGAGTACGGGCGCGTTGTGCCCCGCATTCACGTAATCAAGGGTGCGGGTAGAAGGATCGTATTCCCCAAAGAAGAAGGTGACAAAACGATTGCTGGTGGAGGAATCGTAGATGATGCGGTTGAGACCCTCGATGAGCCGGGAAAGACTGAGCGTGCCGCTGAAGGTAAGCCCGTGCAGAGCGGCGCGGATCGAGGCCATCAACAGGGCGGCGGAAATACCTTTGCCGGAAACGTCGCCGACGGCGATACCCAGGCGGCCGTTCTCAAGGGCGATGAAGTCGTAATAGTCCCCGCCAACCTCTTGCGCGGTGCGGCTGAAGCCAGCGAAGTCAACGCCTTTTACCAGGGGGTAAATTTGCGGCAGAAGGCGCTCCTGCACCTGCCGTGCGATCTCGATTTCGCGATTGATGCGCTGGCGCTGCGCTGACTCCTCCGCCAGGTGATGGACGAGCGCGCTGTTCTCGATGGCCAGGCCGGTTTGCAAGGCCACGGAAGAGAGCAATCGCCGGTCGGAGCGGGAGTATGGTTCTTCACTCAGCTTGGGTCCCAGAGCCATCACCCCGATCAGGCTTGAGCGGCCAGGCAATGGCAGCAGCAGCTCCGCATCCAGCCGGTCGAGAACCGAGACCTCGGAGGGTGCGGCGAGTGCCAGCCATGGGTCGGGATGCTCGCGAAAGACCCGCTTGGGACTGCGGTCAATGGCCAAAGCACGCATGGTGGAGGAATTTTCCGGCAGGGAAACGTCGACCCCGCCCGGAATCCCTTGCGCGTACTGCAGCTGGAAGAGCATTCCGCTGGCGCAAGAGGAAGGAGATTCGTTCCACGTGGAGGGTCTGGCTGATGCGCTCAGTGATGGTCCGCAGCAAGGGCTCGGTCTCGGTGAAGCTGCGCGCTTGTTCGGAAAGGTCGGTCAATATTTGATCGACCGAGTAGGCCTCGCGGAAGAAGCGCCGGTCAATCCATAGGGAGAGAGGCCGGGCGACACGCAGACGCAGAAACAGGACGACCACGAAGAATACCGCTGGGGTAATCAGCTGGGCCACGCGGCCGGAGGTATGGGCAAAGTGGAAGAGCCGGAAAGCCAGGAAGGTGAACACGATCACTTGCAGTACCCACAACGTGCCACGGGCAAAGGCGTAGCGCGTGCCCTGGCGGAGGATGATGCGCAGATCGAGGGCACGTTGCACGATGACGGTGTAGGCGAGAGAGAGAGGAAAGAATGTGAACAGGAACAGCCACCGTAAGGAGGGCCCAGGAAGGCGCCACTTCCATGACCGTCTTTTCGGACAGGGTGGAGGTCACCAGCAGAACGAGCACCGGCCCAAGGCCGAGCAGCGAACCGGCGGCCACCACAGCCAGGCGCCGCCGGGCATCCGGCGCCGGAGCGGGAACGGCGAAGAGCTTGCCTACAATCGCGGCGATGAATATGCAAAGAGAAATTGCGGCGAGCAAATTACCAGCTATTTCAAGAGGATCGGTCGCGGAAAGGTACGGTTTGATGAAGCTGTGGTGATAAAGCAGGCCGTACTGGATAGCGAACTGGGCGGGGACGATCAGGATCTGGGGAATAATGATGATCCACTTGATCCACGGGTAGCGGGTGTCGGTACGAGAGCGGACGGGAAAGTAGATGCTGAACAGGATGAGCGAGATGAACATCCACTGAACGGCGAATATTTGCCAGAAGACGGTGAAGGGGGCGAGGAGACCGGGAAAGTATCCGGCTCCGGCGGCTGAAGGCCGGAACGACATTCATGATGCCTAAGAAAAACCAGGCATTCCAGTCGTGCGGCCTCGCCAGCACCACCCAATATCCGAGCAAGAGACAGAATGCCGGAAAAAGGGCGACCATCACGATGTTGATCAGCCAGCCGGAGAGGGTTGGAGGACCTCTTCGCTGCGCCATCAGCTTCACTTCTGCCGTATGGATGCCACCCGCCCTGGTGCGATGAACGATGGAGATAGATCTCTCCCGGACGAGCGTGAAAGGTCTGCTGAATCAGCCCAGCCATTCCGGTGAAGGGTACTCCATTGACAGAAAGGATCTCGTCCTCATCCTGCATGCCTGCGCGTCGCGACTCGGGGAGCGGCTGGATCAAATAACTCGCGCTGTGGGAGTACTCAAGCGGCGGCCGCGCTCGATTGGGATTGAGGAAGCTGTCGAAGATCGCAGCCGTCCTGGCTACATAAAAGAGCGCGGAACCCGCAACCAATATGGCCAGCAACAGGTACGGTAGTTTGGCGGCGTTGGTTTGCATGGACCCGATTCAGGCGGCATGGTAGCAGACCGAAGGCACCACCGGAGGTTGACATCGGGGGGAGAGACAGTTAGTTTTCTAGTAGATATGCAAGTCCGCACCCACCATCATCGTCATCACCATCACCACGTGACGAGCGTGTCGGCGGACGGTTCCGGCCAGCGTTAGAGGCCAGGAAGCCAGAATCAGAAAAGCCCGCCGGCGCGAGATGCGCAAGCGGGCTTTTTTGCGTTTGCTCTGAGAGAACGAAAAAGGGAGAAAGTGCGGCAATGACCGAAGCAGTGAAACTCGACTTTGCGAAGATGGATGGCCTGCTGCCTGCAATCGTGCAGGATGCGGTGAGCGGCGAAGTGCTGATGGTGGGCTTTCTGAATGAGACGAGCTATGCCAAGACACTGGAGACAGGCTTTGTGACATTTTGGAGCCGAACCCGGCAGAAGCTGTGGATGAAGGGGGAAACCAGCGGGAACCGGCTGCGTGTGGTATCGGCGGCGACTGACTGTGACCAGGATACGGTGCTCTTTCGCGTGGCTGTCGAGGGCGACGGGTTGGTTTGCCACGAGGGGACGGTGAGCTGCTTTACCAACGCCATCGAATTGCCCACCACGGCGAAGATGGAGGGCAGAAATGGCAGGTAAGCTGAAGCTGGGCATCCCGAAGGGAAGCCTGCAGGACGCGACCATCGCGCTTTTTGAGAACGCGGGGTGGCACATCTACGCCAACGGCCGCTCGTACTTCCCGGGCATCGACGATAGCGAGATCGAATGCATGCTTATCCGGGCTCAGGAAATGGCGCGGTATGTGGAGAAGGGCGTTCTGGATGCCGGCCTTACCGGCATTGACTGGGTGGTGGAAAGCGGGCTGGATGTGGTCAGCGTTACCTCGCTGACTTACTCCAAGGCGACGCGGACCAAGGTGCGCTGGGTGCTCGCGGTACCTGAGGACTCCCATTTTCAGAAGGCCGAAGAGCTGAGCGGGAAAGTGATCGCGACCGAACTGGTGGAGGTGACCAAGAATTACTTCGCGGGCAAGAACGTTCCGGTAAAAGTGGAATTCAGCTGGGGGGCGACGGAAGTCAAGCCGCCCATGCTGGCGGACGCCATTGTGGAAGTGACGGAGACGGGCAGTTCCCTGCGAGCCAACCGGCTGCGCATCATCGATACCGTGATGGAAAGCGAGACTCATCTGATCGCTAACAGGGCGGCTTACGGCGATGGGTGGAAGAAGCAGAAGATCGACAATATCTCGCTCATGCTCAATGGAGCAATCGCCGCCAAAGGCCGGGTGGGATTGATGATGAACGTCGAGAAGAAGAACCTGGACCGGGTGTTGGCGCTGCTGCCGGCGCTGGATTCGCCAACCATCTCCACGCTCAGCGACGCCGGGTGGGCGGCGTTGAATACGGTGCTCGAAGAGAGTGTGCTGCGGGACGTTATTCCCAAGCTTAAAAGTGCGGGGGCTAGTGGGATCGTGGAGTATCCGCTCAACAAGATTGTTTTCTAGGGCCAACCGGAGAGCAGAGAGCGTGACCTTAATCGCGAATGATACGAGTCCCTTCAGGGACGGTCTGAACTTAGCCCAGGACGCAGTCCTGGGTTGGGTTACGATGCGCGATCAGTCCCGTAAAGGGACGACTGAACGTTACCCAGTACGCAATCCTGGGCCCTCCGACTCGCGCCAGCACTGCATACTAGATAACCTTCAGCCGTCTCTGCGGGACTCATCGCTTTCCCCCGTGCCGTACCCAGGACTCCGTCCTGGGCTATTCTCAACCGTCCCTTCGGGACTGCCCTCCGAACCTGCGATTAATCCTTCTTTGAACAACCCTTCTCGAGGAGCGTCTGCATGAGGCTGGTGAAGACACAGGGCCGCGGCGGTAAACAGACCCGGCAGATGCTGCGCGAGTTGGAGCTGCGAGGCGCCCGGAATACGGCGCGCGCGATGCCGGTGGTGCAGCGCATCGTGGGGGACGTGCGCAAGGGCGGAGAACAGGCTTTGCGCCGCTACGCGGCGAAGCTGGACGGCCTGGCACCGCAGCAGCCGCTGGAAATAAGCCGCGACGAGATGGCGCAGGCTTGGGCGGCAACTCCGAAGCCACTTCAGGCGGCCATGCAGACTGCAACAGCCAATATCCGGCGATTCGCCGCACGGCAGATGCCCAAGCAATGGAGCACAACTACCGGCGGGCTTACGACCGGACAACAGGTGCGAGCCCTGGAAGCAGTGGGGTGTTATGTGCCCAGCGGGCGCTATCCGCTGCCTTCTACCCTGCTCATGACGGTGATCCCGGCACAGGTGGCCGGAGTGCAGAGGATTGTGGTGGTGTCGCCGAAGCCGGCAAAGGAGACGCTGGCGGCCGCCGCGCTGCTGGGGGTTAGCGCTTTTTACCGCATCGGCGGCGCCCAGGCGGTGGCGGCGCTGGCCTTTGGCACGGAAAGCATCCGTCGCGTGGATAAGATCGTCGGCCCAGGCAACTGGTATGTGACTGCGGCCAAGAAGATGGTGGCTTTCGATTGCGCGATCGACATGCTGGCCGGGCCGACAGAGATTGTTGTGACCAGCGAGAGCGGGGATGCGGTCGGGATTGCTGCAGACCTGGTAGCCCAGGCGGAGCATGACCCTGATGCCGTGGCCATTCTGATCACGACCAAGGCCGCCCTCGCACGCCAAGTGGTCAGGGAGGTTGCACAGCGGGTAAGGGCCAATTCCGTTGCCAGGCAGGCGATCGAGCGGAATGGCCTGGCGGTGGTCACGGGTTCCGTGGAGGAGGCGCACGAGATTACCAACCGGCTGGCCCCGGAGCATCTGACCGTCGACGCCAGCGAGGACCTCGCATGGGTGCGCAATGCAGGTTCCGTATTCATTGGCCAATACTCGCCGCAGCCCATGGGGGACTACGTTTCCGGCCCCAACCACACCCTGCCTACCGGCGGCGTGGCGCAGGTGCGGGGAGGCCTCAGCGTGATGGACTTCCTGAAAGTCATCACGGTGCAGGAATATACGCTGGCCGGTTTGCAAAAGCTTGGACCGGCGGCCATCACGCTGGCCAATGCGGAGGGATTGCTTGGGCATGCCGAGGCAGTGCGGGCAAGGGGGATCGATGGCTGAAACCGTGTTGCAACAAACACCGGCGCCGCGGGCCGCAGTGCAGCGGATGCACGCATATCATCCTCCGCTGAGCGGGCGGCAGGGGTTGCGGCTGGACTTTAACGAAAACACCGTCGCTTGCTCCCCTCGGGTGCTCGAAGCGCTGGCGAGAATTGCCGCCTCGGACCTGGCGAAGTATCCCGAGCGGAGCCAGGTGGAAACCAGGGTCGCCCAGAACTTAGGGCTGGAGCCGGATCAGGTGCTGCTGACCAACGGTGTGGACGAGGCAATCCACGTGCTTTGCCAGACATACCTGGATCGCGGAGATGAGTTTCTCTTCCCTACCCCGACCTACT
Organism: uncultured Acidobacteriaceae bacterium; assembly: GCA_963796145.1. GTDB lineage: Bacteria > Acidobacteriota > Terriglobia > Terriglobales > Acidobacteriaceae > PALSA-350. Next base: position 53,484 of record CAWCKO010000008.1, read on the forward strand.
CCATGTATGAGGTCTACGGTTCCTGCACCGATGCGACCGTCAAGACAGTGCCTTCCGGCGAGGATTTCGCCTTCCCGCTGGAGCCCCTTTTGGCAGCCATTACGCCGCAAACCAAGTTGATCGCGATCGCCAGCCCGAATAGCCCCACCGGCACGGTGGCCAGCCGGCAGCAGATTCTGCAGGTGCTCAATCGTGCCCCGCAGGCGGTGGTCCTGGTGGATGAGGCCTACTACCACTTCTGCGGCCAAACGGTGATGGACCTGGTGGGCCAGGTACCCAACCTGATCGTGGCGCGCACATTTTCCAAGGCGTATGGGCTGGCGGGGCTGCGGCTGGGGATGCTTGCCGCGCCCGCCGGCATGCACCGGTGGCTGCGGACGGTCATCTCCCCCTACAGCGTGAACTCGCTGGCCCTGGCCTGCCTGCCGGCGGCGCTGGACGATGACCCGTACTTGCAGTGGTATGTCGAAGAAGTAAAAGCGGCGCGCAGGGAGATGGCGGAGAGCCTGCGCCAACTTGGCGTGCCCCAATGGCCCACCCAGGCCAACTTCATCCTGGTGAAGATCGGACCCTTGCATGCCGAGTTCGTACAGGCGATGCACCGCCGCGGGGTGCTCACGCGGGACCGGTCGAAGGACCAGGGCTGCGCGGGGTGTGTTCGTATCACCGTGGGAACGCGCGATCAGATGAGGCAGGCCGTGACTGCCATCAGCGAAGCGCTGAACGAGATCGGGTGGGAGAGAGCATGATGGCAAACCCGCAGAAAAAGCGCGCATGCCGCTATCGAGCGTAAGACAACGGAAACCAAAATTTCGCTGAAGCTGGTGGTGGAAGGCAGCGGGCGCTACAAGGTCAAGACCGGCATTCGCTTCTTCGACCATATGCTGGAGCTGTTTACGCGTCATGGGGCTTTCGATCTCGAACTCCACTGCGACGGCGATCTGGATGTGGACCAGCACCACACGGTGGAAGACGTAGGCATTGCGCTGGGCGAGGCTTTCGACCAGGCTCTGGGGGACAAGAAAGGGATCCTGCGCGCCGGGTACTTCCTGATGCCGATGGATGAGACCCTGGGGGTCGCGGCGGTCGACCTGAGCGGACGAGTGTCCTGCGTGGTCAAGACCAAGGTGAAGAAGCGCCTGGTAGGCGATTTGCAAAGTGAGCTGGTGGAGGATTTCTTTGAAGGCTTCGCCCGCGGGGCGCGGGCCAACGTGCACATCGCAACCATGTACGGCCGCTCCAACCACCACAAGATCGAGGCCCTCTTTAAAGCCTTTGCCCGCGCGCTGCGCGTTGCCTGCTCCCGCGATAAGCAGCTGGGCAAGATGTTGCCCAGCACCAAGGGACTGCTGTGATCGCAGTCATCGACTACAAGGCCGGCAACCTCACCTCGGTGATGAAGGCGCTCGACGCGCTTGGTTGCCAGGCAACGGTTACGGCGGATCCCGAGGTGGTGCGAGGCGCGGAGAAAGTCATCCTTCCCGGGGTTGGTCATTTTCAGGCTACGCAGTTACTCGCAGACACCGGCTTGACTGTAGCGGTTGGTGATTCGATTGCCCGGGGCGTCCCCTTCCTGGGGATCTGCGTGGGGCTGCAATGGTTGTTCGAGGGCAGCACGGAAGCCCCGGCAACCAAAGGGCTGAGCTACTTCAAGGGCCGATGCGAGCGCTTTGCCCCGGTAGTGAAGGTGCCGCATGTGGGCTGGAACCAGGTGCGTGTCAATCCCCACTCGCGGTTAATGCACGGCGTCGAGGATCGCGCCTTCGTCTATTACACCCACTCCTACCGGGCTCCGCTGATAAGCGGAACAGTTGCGGTTACCGAATACGACGGTCCCTTTTCCGGCGCGGTGGAGCGGGGCAACGTGATGGGGGTGCAGTTTCATCCGGAGAAATCCGGGACAGCCGGCATGCGTGTCCTGCGGAACTTTGTGGAGCTGGCATGCTGACCAAGCGGATCATCGCCTGCCTGGACGTGCGCAGCGGGCGGGTGGTGAAAGGGGTGCAGTTCGTGGACCTGGTCGATGCGGGAGATCCGGCGGAATTGGCCAGGCGGCATGCGGCGGCGGGCGCCGATGAGATCGTTTTGCTCGATATCACCGCCACCCACGAGGGCCGCGGCACGCTGCTCGACACCGTGCGGCGAACCGCAAAGGAGCTTGTTCATCCCGTTCACGGTGGGCGGCGGCATACGCTCGGCCGACGAGGCGGCGGCGGTCTTCGATGCCGGCGCCGACAAGGTGAGTGTCAACTCGGCGGCGATTGCCGATCCCCACCTGATTGACGCGATCGGGAGAAGCTTTGGCGCCCAGGCGGTGATCGTGGCCATCGATGCCAGACGCGTGCCGGGATAGCCCGGTTGGCCAGGCGGAGGTCTTGGTGAGCGGTGGACGCACCCGCACCGGTCGCCGGGTGATCGAATGGGCGCGAGAAGCAGAAGCGCGCGGGGCAGGGGAGATTCTCTTGACTTCCATGGATGCGGACGGCACCCGAGCAGGATTTGACTGCGAGCTGACAGCTCGGGTCAGCGAGGCGGTTGAAATTCCGGTGATCGCTTCCGGCGGAGCCGGGTCAGCGGAGCACTTCGCCCAGGTATTCCAGGCGGGCAAGGCGCACGCGGCACTGGCGGCGAGCATCTTTCACTTCGGCATCGCCGACGTCCGGGCGCTCAAGAAGGAGCTGGCGCTGCGGGGCGTCCCGGTGAGGCTGCCATGCTGATTCCATCGATCGATCTGATGGGCGGCCGGATCGTGCAGCTGGTGCGAGGGCGAGACGCTCAAGCTGGCCTTCGACGACTTCGAGTATTGGATTGGCCGCTTTCAACACTATCCGCTGGTGCAGTTGATCGACCTCGACGCCGCGATGCGGCAAGGGGACAATGGCGAACTGATCACCAGGATCGCCACCCGGTTGCCCTGCCAGGTGGGCGGCGGCATCGGCACGGTGGAAAAGGCTGCCGCGGTGCTCTCTGCGGGGGCCCGGCGGGTGATCGTGGGCTCGGCGCTCTTCGGGGGAGCGGATCTGGTGAATACAGGGTTTGCCGGCACGTTGGCGGCGGCGGTGGGGATGGAGCAGCTGGTCTTCAGCGTGGATACGAAAGCGGGGCGAGTCGCGGTCAAGGGCTGGAAGGACCAGGTGGAGCTAACCCCGGAAGAAGCCATCCCCCAACTGGAGGCATATTGTGGCGCCTTTCTTTATACCCATATCGATCGGGAAGGAACCATGCAGGGCTTTCCTATCGAGGTGGCGCAGAAGCTGAGACAAAGGACCAAGCGGCAGCTGATTGTGGCTGGGGGCATCCGCGAGCAGGCCGAGATTGATGCCCTGGACGCAATCGGGGTGGATGCGGTCGCCGGCATGGCGGTGTACTCCGGGATCCTGGCCACCTGACTTCCGGCCGCTGGAAACGCTCTTTCTGTGTACCACGAATCGATGAGGTGCCTCCATATCTCGCTCGTTTTTAGCGAGATGTGGGATGCCACGAATCTGAACCGTAAGTGCCTATTGGGAGCCGGGACTCCTAGGTTCAGCCCCGTGGTCTCCCACATCGTCGCGCAAAAACGAGCGTAGCATATGGAGGCACCCATCGATTCGCTGGTAAGTGGAAATCCTAAGTTTGCTCCCGTTTGCGGAAGCCCAGGCCGGCGGCAAAGAAGCAGCAGGCGAAAAAGCCGGTAAGCGCGCTCTGTACCCGGTTGTGATGGAAGAAGGCCAGCACGCAGTCAACCCCCCAGGCGACCGCCAGCGCGAACCAGATGACAGAGCCCCGCATGGTAGCGAGATTACCAGCTCGACACTGCTTCAACGCAGCGGATACACTTCCCAACATGGCAACCGCCGCTACCAAGAATACGGGTGTACCGGGCACCGCCCCGCAGACCATGGTGAACCCCATGCGCCGGCTGGTCTCGCTCGACGTGGCGCGCGGGATCACCATCGCGTTCATGATCCTGGTGAACAACGGCGGCAGCGGAAGATACAGCTACCACCAGTTGGAACATAGCGCCTGGAACGGTTGGACTTTGACGGACCTGGTATTTCCGTCGTTCCTCTTCATCGCCGGTATTTCGATCGTGTTCTCAAACGAGTCACGCCTGGCGCGCGGCGAGTCAAAAACCGCCCTGCGTCTGCACGTACTCAGGCGGTCGGTCATCCTGTTTTTGCTGGGGCTGGTGGTCAACGGCTTTCCGTTGTTTCACCTGTCCACCCTGCGTATCTACGGCGTGCTGCAGCGCATCGCGATCTGTTTTCTCCTGGCCAGCCTTCTCTATCTGTGGAACAGCCGGGCCTGGGTCGCCGCCACCACCGCTGTGGTTGCGCTGTTCGGCTATTGGATCCTGATGCGCTGGGTGCCCATTCCCGGTATCGGTGTTCCCACCCACAGCGTGCCCCTGCTCGACCCCAATCAGAATTGGGTGGCTTATGTGGACCGCAAGATCTTTCCCGGGCGCCTTTATGAGGGGGTGCGCGATCCGGAAGGGCTGATTAGCGACATTCCCGCGATGGGCACCATTTTGCTTCGGGGTCCTCACCGGCATTTGGCTGCGGCGGCCGAAATCTTTGTCCGCCAAGGCGGCAGGCCTGCTGGTTGGTTCGGTCAGCGGATTGCTGCTGGGAAACCTATGGAACGTGTGGTTCCCGATCAACAAGAAGCTGTGGACCAGCTCCTATGTGCTGTTTGCCGCAGGCTGCACTTTGTTGCTTCTTGCCTTGTGCTTCTACGCCGTGGAGATCAAGCAGTGGACGCGTGGGTGGACCTTTCCCTGGTTGGTCTTCGGATCCAATGCCATTACCGCGTATGTTTTCTCGGAGCTTTTGTCCGCCGCGCTCTCGACCATTCGGGTGCATGACGGCGCCAGGATCACGGATCTGCAGCAATACATCTACCAGCATTGGTTCTTCCCAGTGATCAATCCGTCATTCGGATCGCTGCTCTATGCCATTGCATTCGTTCTTGTCTGCTTTTTGCCGGTTCTGTTGTTGTACCGGAAGAAAATCTTCATCAAAATCTAGTCCCTGCACGTCTCTTAGGGACGTCTTTGCGGACCAGCTCCGAGAAAGAGGAAGATGGCGCCTGCAGCCGCATCGAGAATGGCGGCCGTGAGGTTGCGTGGGGGGCGGAGTTCCACCACCGCAGCCACCAGGAAAGCAATGGCCGCCGCGAGATATAGATATCTGGACTTCATTCCTTATGCATTTTTACTTCTACGTTGCACTGGTGAGCGTAGCGAGGTGCGGCTTTTCTTGAGGAAAACCCGCGTCGGGAGTGATTACTTCTTATACACCAGAAGTAAAAATGCTTAGACATTAGCAATGCTGCGAAAAGAGGGCAATCATGGCGCCAGATGCGATGCGATTGGCCAAGCGACTGGATGAGGTGGGCTTTTCCGATATCGTCCAGGTCCGGAACAAGGTAATGGAACTGCGGGCGGCCGGCCAAAAGGTGCACGCTTTCCATGGCGGCGAGCCTTTCTTCGAAACTCCCAACACGGTGAAATATGCGCTGCTAAGCGCCGCAGTCGAGAACAAAACCCGGTATGCGCCCTCTTCGGGCATAGAACCACTACGCCAGGCGATCGCCGCAAAGTTGAAAGAGCGCAACGGGCTTGAAGTTTCCGCAGAGAATGTAATCGTGACTGCCGGGGGAGCGCACGCGTTATATGTTGCCTTCCAGGCAGTACTCGACCCGGGCGACGATGTGCTGCTTTTCTCTCCCTATTGGACACCGATCCGAGAGATGATCACCGGCTGCCAGGCGCGAGCGCTGCTGGTGCCCACGGCGACGGCGCGCAGCGCAGGCCTGACCCGGACGCTCGAAGATTTTACTACCCCGCACACCCGCGCGATCTACTACAACACTCCGCAGAATCCCACTGGCACCGTCTTCTCTCGCTGGGAAGCGGAAGAAGTCGCAGCCTTCGCCAGGAAACACGACCTGGTTGTGATTGCAGACGAGGCTTATGAAGATCTGGTTTACGACGCGGAGCATTTTTCGATCGCATCGTTGCCAGGAATGGCGCAGCGCACGATTTCGACCTATACCTTTTCAAAAACCTACGCGATGACCGGATGGCGCGTGGGCTATGCGGTAGCCAATGAACCTTTCATGAGCGGATTGCGAAAGCTGGTTCTATATTCCGCCAATGGGGTCTCAACCATGACCCAATGGGCCGCGCTGGAGGCCCTGCGCATTCCGCGCAGCGAGATCGATGCGCGGCGGGAACAGTACCGGCAGAGACGCGATCTGCTGGTGAACGGATTCAACGAGGTAGGCCTGCCGTGCGAAATGCCGGCAGGGGGCTTTCTACGCTTTTCCGCGGGTGACAAAGATCAGTAAAGACAGCCGCACCGCGGCCCGGATGCTGCTCAGCAAAGCCCATGTGGCCACCGTTCCTGGAGTGGTCTTCGGCGGCCAGGGAGAGGGCCACGTCCGCTTCGGCTATGCCATCGATCCGCAGGCCATTGAAGAGGGTTTGGCAGCGCTCAAAAAGTACCTGGTCCCCTAAAGGTTGTAGATAAAGGAGTTCCTTGGAAGGAACTTTTTTTCCTCCACTGCACACTTCTGCTTCGATTCGCACGTCAAATATGAGACCGTCGTGTGATGAGAAATGTCATCGTGAGTGAGCGCAATTGGATTGCGCCCTGTAGTGCGCCGGCGAACAGCCACCAGTCCATACCGGCAAAACAAGATCCTGCAAAATACGAGTAGCTTGCACCTAAACTCAGACTACCGGAATCAAAGGGCTTGCATGAGGTTTTTCAAGAGGTCGTCTTTTCTGGTTTTTGGGCTGCTGATGGCTGGTCTGTGTGCGCCCGGAATAAGCGCAAGCGCGGAGGAAACTGCACCGGAAGACGTGGCGCTTGAGATACAGGCGCCGGACCAGCACATGACGGTCGCGTATCTAACGGAGGTATCGTTCGATAGTGCGGATGCGTCTCTGCCCGAGGACCCCGGGGCCGGGGTGCAGCAGCAAACCCAGGTAGCGTCTGGAGCGCCCCCTGTGGCGGGCTCGGGCTCGGGCGCAGTCGCTGATCAAGACCCGCTTGCGCAAGGGAGACAAACCAAGCGCATTCTTTTTGTCGTACCAAATTTTCGCGCCGTGAGCGCGGATCAACAACTTCCACCGCAAACGGTCAAGGAGAAGTTCAAGACTGCGATGCTTGACAGCCTGGACTACTCCAATTTCATCTTCGTCGCCGGTCAGGCCGGGGTTGCACAGGCGGACAACTCTTACCCTGAGTTTGGCCAGGGCGCCAAAGGATATGGCAGGTATTACTGGCACACACTTGCGGATGCGATCAACGAGAACTACTTCGTCGAGTTCATCGTCCCCTCGATTCTGCATCAGGACACAAGGTATTACACCCTGGGCAAGGGACCATTTCCTAAACGACTGGGGTACGCGTTCACCCGCATCATCATTACTCGTGCGGATTCCGGCCACGAGACTTTCAATTTCAGCGAGATCTTGGGAGCGGGTGTGTTCTCGGGCGTTGCGAATCTCTACTATCCGAGCCAGGAACGCACGCTCACCAAGACCTACCAACGATGGGTCACGAATCTTGCCATTGATGGCTGCACCTTCGCCTTCAAGGAAGTCTGGCCGGATATCAACAACACGATTTTCCATCAAAAAGACTGAAGAGACCCTAGAGCATTTTCACTTCTACTCTGCACAGTCAAGCGCCGCGAAGTGCGGCTTTTCTTGAGGAAAAGCCACGTCGGGAGTGGTTGCTCTGTATACACCAGAAGTGAAAATGCCTAGTCATCTGGGCGATGTGCGCAGCGCACTAAGCTGCCACCATGATCTTGTCCTTTATGGAGAAGATGATGGAAACAGCAATGCAGAGCACAGGGGTTTGGAGCGCGCTCTCCAAGCAAATAGCAGAAACAATCGAAGCCGTTCAGGACAGCATCGTGACGGTGCATGGAGGCGGCCGCTCTACCTCGAGCGGGGTGGTCTGGCGGCCTGGCGTGATCGTGACCGTGCGTCATGGACTCCGCCGCAGCGACTCGCTACAGGTCGCTCTTCGCGGTGAACCACTTCAGGCCACGCTTGCCGGCGCGGATGCGGGCACCGATCTGGCTGTCCTTCGCATTGACGCAGGCGCGGCCAAGCCCGTGGAAACCGCCGGCGCTCAGCCCGCTCGGGTGGGCGAGGTAGTGCTGGCAGTCGGCCGCTCCGCCCTGGGCGACATATCGGCCAGCTCAGGAATCATCGCGCGGCTTGGCAGCGCCTGGCGTACCTGGCGAGGTGGGCAGATGGATTCGCTGATCCGTCCGGATCTGCAACTTTACGTAGGCCAGTCGGGCAGCGCACTGGTGAACGAAGGGCGTCGCGTGCTGGGTATCAACAGCGCAGCGCTGGCGCGAAACGCGGTCATCACCGTGCCGACAGCGACCATAGACCGAGTGGTGGACGCCATCCTCGAACGGGGCCATGTGCCTCGTCCTTTTCTCGGGGCTGCGATGCAGGCTGTTCCCGTACCCGAAGCTCAGCGTTCGCACTTCGGCGAAGGGGTCGACGAGGCGTTGCTGGTGCTGCACGTGGAAGCGAATGCGCCGGCCGCTTCGGCAGGGATCCTGGTCGGCGATCTGGTGCTATCGATCGATGGCCAACTGGTCCATAACGTACACGGAGTTCAGCATCGGCTATCCACCCTGAAGGTTGGAGATCCGGTTGCTGTGGTGGTGATCCGCGGCGGCGTAAAAATGGATCTGAAGGTAATACTGGCAGATCGTGGCTGAGGATCACAAACGCGAAAAACAGGCCTGGGCAGCGCCCGGGCCTGTTCTATTGGAGCGGTTTGTGGTGTTGCCCTGTGTGGACGCCATGATCCACGCCAGCCGATTCTTAGCCCTTCGCGCGGCGCGGGAGTTGGATTTGCTGGCGGTCGCACTGCCCTCGACCTTGCTGTTTCGCGTGCAAAGTGACAGCCCGGACGTGATCGTGATTGCGGAGGGGGAGGCCTTCCTGGCCAGGGCGGGCAACCGCGCCACACTTGCGGAAGTGTTTTCCGACACGCCGGCAGTGTTGCTTGCGGCAGAGCCGACCACGGCAATGATGCGCAGCGCGGCGCGCATGAAAATACATTCCGTGCTTCCTTTGGAGGTCACCACGCATCAACTAGTAACCGCGATCGCCGCCACTGTGGCGGGCTTTGCAGTCACTTTTCCGCATCCGCCTGCCGCGCCGGCAGACGTGATGGGGATTAGCGGAAGACCTGACCGCGAGAGAGGTGGAGGTTTTGCGGTTAATGGCGCGAGGCCAGACAAATAAACAGGTGGCTGCCCAGCTCGAGATTTCAGAGCACACGGCGAAGTTCCACGTCAGCTCCGTTCTAGCCAAGCTCGGCGCCAGGACGCGAACAGAAGCGGTGACAATTGGCATGACGCGCGGCCTGGTTGCAATTTAAAGCGTTCGCAATTACTGTGGCCTGAAAAGATGCGAGGAGCGTCCAGAAACCGAAAAGCCCCTGGTTACACCAACGAAACGCTTAAGGAAACAATGGAACACAAATCTGTATTTTCTGGCGATGCCGGTGTTGTCGCCGAGCAGGCTGGACGACTCCGATCTGCTGGACAACTACTCTCGCGCGGTCACGCAAGCTGTCGAGCGTGTGAGCGGATCGCTGGTGAAGATCGACGTTCAGAGTGCGCGCCGGGCGAATCGGCCTGGCCAGGAAGGATCGGGCTCCGGCTTCGTTTTTACTCCCGATGGCCTGATCCTGACCAATAGCCACGTGGTTCACCAGGCAGCGAAGATTTCGCTCACCTTTACCGATGGCAGCCGCAGTGGAGCGGTGCTTATCGGCGAGGATCGGGATACGGATATCGCTGTACTCAGAACCGAGCATGCGGTGTTCTCCCCTGCCCTGCTGGGCAGCTCGAAACGATTGCGCATTGGTCAGATTGCGATTGCCGTGGGCAATCCGTTCGGCTTTCAGTTCTCGGTGACGGCGGGCGTCGTCAGTGCGCTTGGCCGCAGCATGCGCGCGGCCTCTGGGCGGATGATGGAAGAGATTATCCAGACCGATGCGCCGCTCAATCCCGGCAATTCCGGCGGGCCGCTGCTGGACTCGGCCGGCAGCGTAATCGGCGTGAACACGGCGACCATTCTTGGCGCCCAGGGCCTTTCGTTTGCGGTTGGGATCGACACGGCAAAGTACGTGGTGGCGCAGATTCTGCAGCACGGCCGGGTGCGCCGCAGCTCAATTGGGATTGCTGCGCAGAATGTACCCATTCCCCGGCGACTGGCTTATGAATACAAGCTGCCCATGCCCACGGGGGTGATGGCCACAGCAGTTGCGCCCAACGGAGCCGCTTCGATTGCAGGCATGGAGGAGGGCGACGTAATCGTGGGTTTTGCGGCCCAGCCGGTTGGGGGCATCGACGATCTGCATCGTCTGTTGACCACGGAACGCGCGGGTAAACCGCAGAACGTTAGCCTGCTGCGGGGCACCGCGCTCAAGCACCTCATGATTGTGCCCCGGGAGCGCGAAGAGGACGGGGAGGCAGCGCATTAGGAGGTGGTGGTATCCTGAGCGGAATCAGGGACCCATGCCTACCAGCGGTAGTTCACCCCCCGACAACACGGACTTGGAAAGCGGCGAATCGTTCGACGCAATTTTTTCCGAGTATGAGCAGAGCCATGCGCGCCAAGCCGAAGGCGGCGGCAGACAGATCGAAAGTACCGTGGTCGCCGTCTCCGCCGACTCGGTCTACCTGGACATCGGCTACAAGACCGAAGGTGTTCTGCCGCTGGCCCCATTCCAGAGTGCGAACGAAGCGGTAAAACCCGGCGATAAATTTCTGGTAGCGGTCAAAGGCCGCAACCCCGAAGGCTACTACGAGCTTTCACGCTTCAAGGTGGAGCAGCCCCGGGACTGGTCCTCATTGGAACGGGCCTTTGCAGACAAGGCGCCGATCGCCGGCACGGTGACCGGCGTGGTCAAAGGCGGATTGAGCGTAGATGTGGGCGTGCGGGCTTTCATGCCCGGGTCACGCAGTGGGGCGCGCGACGCCGCTGAGTTGGAAAAACTCGTGGGGCAGCAGATCCGTTGCCGCATTATCAAGCTGGACGTGGGGGACGAAGACGTGGTGGTGGATCGCCGGGTGCTGATGGAAGAGGAAGATCGCTCCACCAAAGAGCGCCGCTACGGCGAGCTCAAAGAAGGCGAAACGGTACAAGGCGAGGTGCGCAGCCTCACCGGTTATGGTGCGTTTGTGAACATCGGCGGCGTGGACGCGTTACTCCATGTGGGCGATATCGCCTGGGGTCGCGTGAATAAACCGGAAGACGTGCTTTCCGTTGGCCAGCAGATCGAGGCCAGAGTGCTCAAGGTTGACCTGGAAAAGCAGCGCATTTCGGTGGGTATGAAGCAGCTTCTGCCGCACCCCTGGGATGCAATCGCGCTGAAGGCGGGAGATCGCGTGCACGGCACGGTGACGCGCGTTGCCGATTTTGGAGCTTTCGTTGAAATCGAGCCCGGGGTTGAGGGCTTGATCCACCTGTCGGAGATGTCCTGGGCCAAAAAGGTGCGGAGACCGAGCGATGTGCTCAAACCTGGCGATACCGTGGAAGCGGTGGTTCTGGGAGTGAACCTGGGCGAGCGCCGCCTCTCCCTGGGCCTGAAACAGACGTTGGGCGATCCCTGGGCGGAGGTCGAGCAAAAGTTTCCGGTGGGTTCGGCCATCGAAGGGCCGGTTACCAGCTTTACTAAATTCGGGGCGTTCGTGCAGCTCGCGGACGGGGTCGAGGGGATGGTTCACGTCAGCGAGATCAGCGCTGAAAAGCACATTCATCACCCGCAGGACGTGCTCCGGATGGGTCAGATGGTCAAGGCCCAGGTGCTCGAAGTGGACAAGGCAAAGCGCCAGGTTCGCCTGAGCATGAAGCAACGGACCTCGGTCACGGTAGATGAATATCTTGCCGAGCACCCGGCGGGCAGCGTGATCACTGGCCGCATTGTCGAGGTTGCGCAAGGATTGGCGAGGGTGGAACTCGGCGAAGGCATCGAAGGTGTGTACCGCATTGGTACGGAGAGTCACGCGGCGGCAGCGCCAGCAGCTGAGGGCAAGGTGGACCTTTCGTCGTTGAGCTCCATGTTGAAGGCGCGGTGGAAGGGCGGTCCCAGCAGCGTCGCCGCAAAGCCAGATGGGCTTTACGCGGGGCAGATTCGCAGCTTCCGGATTGGCAGAATGGAGCCGGATGCCAGGAAGATTGAATTGGAGTTGGTGTAAGCGGCACAAATTGCCGAAACTGCAGATTCCTCCACAGCGGTCCTAATGAACAAGCGCTCACCGTCAAGTCTGCTGCTCCACTGGCGGATTGACGTCAAGGTTTGGATATCCCACATCTCGCAAAAGACGCGAGATATGGGGCGCCCATTGATTGGTGGCAGGGAGAGATCCTAAGGGGGCAAAGGGGAAGGTGGCGCTTCGATTGAGAGCAGTTGCTGAAGAAGGGAGCAGAGGCCTTTGTCATTCCCTGGGTGGGCAGAAGGGCCATCGACTGTCGAAAAACATTTCCAGGAGAGGTCTGCTGAAGATCCTCGGCTTCGCTCGGGATGACAAAGGGGAGGTCGGCGCTCCGGGCGGGCATCTGTGAGTGATGCCGGAAACAGCAGGTCCCCTTCGGCCTATCGGGGTAAGGCAAAACTGAATAGGTCGCTGCCAGAGGCGATGGCTACGTACTGGTTGCCGCCCGCCGCGTAGCTCATTGGTGAGGCGTGCAGGCTCTGCCCGGTGTTAAAGTGCCACAAGGATTTTCCTGTGCTTGCGTCCGCAGCCTCGAAGAAGCCCTGATTATCGGCGAAAAATACTAAGCCGGTCGTCGTCGACATTACGCCGCCGTAGCCATGAGCTTCACCCGCCTGGGGATAACGCCAGGCAAATGTCCTCGTCTGCGGATCGAAGGAAAGAAGCACCTGCGCACTCTTCGCGTTTGGATCGCGCTTGGTTCCAGTTGAGTAGTACTCCCTACCTTCTTCGAACGCCGCCGGCTTGCGAAAATATACGGAGCAACTCTCCAGAGACATAGAAATAGAACAAGTGCGTGGTTTCACTATACGAGGGCGAGTACCAGTTGGTCGCTCCTTCCACTCCTGGGCAAATGAGCGTTCCATCTGCAGTGGGTTTCGGGTCGGCAGATACCGGACGTCCGCTCGCGTCGACTCCCTTAGCCCAATTCAGTTGCTTGACGAATTGCGTGGCCGACAGGAACTTTCCGTTGGTGCGATCAAGCACGTAAACGTAACCGTTACGATTCGCCTCGACGATAAGCTTCCTCGGCTGGCCCTGATATTGCATGTCGACGAGGACAGGGGTCTCCACGGCGTCATAGTCATATAAATCATGGGGAGTGAATTGAAAGTACCACTTCAGCTTGCCGGTGTCGGGATCAATCGCGAGCAGACAGGATGTGTACAGGTCATCGCCGGGGCGAACGCTTCCGTCGTAGTCCGGTGAGGCATTGCCGGTGCCCCAGTAGAGGGTGTTCAACTCCTGATCATAAGTGCCGGGCATCCATGCGGTGCCACCACCGTGAAGATAGGTATCGCCCGGCCAGCTCGAAGAGCCGGGTTCCCCCGGGGCCGGAATAGTCCACAAGCGCCAAGCTAGTTTTCCGGTCGTGGCATCGAAGGCGGCGAGAAAACCGCGCACTCCGTCGTCTCCGCCAGAGGTTGCAACTAATACCTTGTCCTTAAGGATGAGCGGAGCGCCGGTGGCCCCATAGTTCTTATTCCAGTCGGCGTAGGCAACGTCCCAGATGAGGTTGCCTGATCGGTTATCCAGGCAGAGTAAGTGAGCATTGTCTGTTTCCATATACAGGCGGGTGCCCGATAGGGCCACGCCGCGATTGATATGGCCGGAGGCGTCATCGATCAGGCCGCTCGAAACCGGCCGCGAATAGTGCCAGAGCACTTCTCCCGTCTGGGCATTGAGGGCAAACGCGTCGTTCGACCCGGTGAAGTACATAATGCCGTTTACCACTACGGGCGTCGCTTCCAGCACGCCGGGCGTCTTGCTGTGAAAGACCCACTGGGCCTGCAGGTGGGCGACATTCTGAGGAGTGATCTGGGTAAGACCGCTAAAGCGCCTGCCTGTGTAGTCGCCGTTGTACGACGGCCAATCGTCCCTAATCTGCGCCGACGCATAGGTGCATGCGAGAAGAATCATCACCCACAGTCGAACCAGCTTCATGCGATCAATGCCCTTCATCGTTGATGGTAACGAATACTTCTCCCAAGGCCCCGCGGTCGACGCCATTGCTATCGACGAGGTGAATAGAAACCCGGGCTATGTTCTTCGCCGCTGCAATGGCCTGGTGCAGTGCTACCGGATCCTGGGGCTGAACAGCCTGCAGTGCCACTTCACTTGCTTCTACGCCTCCCTCGTCGTAGAGGTAAGCCTTGAGCTCTCCAGGGAAGAAAACGCCGAAGGTGCCAGAGAGCTCGATCTTGTCGCCTATGCGCCGCGCGACCAGAGGCTTCCCCACCAAACCTGCGTCGGTTACGGTGGTGAAATCGCCGCTGAGGCGTGAGGGGAACCAGTTGGTATCGAAGACGTAGCTTTCTCCCGGCCCGAGGACCGCCATGGGGCTATTCAGTTCTGCTTCCATGTAATAGGGCGTTTTTTCCAGGCTTCTGGATGTGAGATAGGGCATCCCTTTTGCGTCCAACTCAACCGTCGGGCCGTTCTTATAAAAGATCACCGTCGCTTTGTCGGGGTAATCCCCACCCAGGACGTGTTTGGTTTTTTCCACCATGGCATATTGGGTCGCGCCATCGATCAGCGCGACCCATCCGGCGATGGAATCAAGCCATACTTCGCTTTCGAGATACTTCCAATTCAGCCGGAACAAGCCATCCTTGACACTGTACGCAGGATCGTTCGCCAGCCCGTCCCGCGCGTGGTAACCAAGCAAATACGAAGAGCGGGGGTTAAGTGGAGTGAACGCCCAGAACTCGTGATTGTATTGCGTGGCGTCCTTTGCGTCAGACAGGTTGTACTGGGAGACCGACTGCACCGACCAGGTGATGGAGTGACCGGTGAAGTTCCTGGTAATGGCGTGGAAGGAGATTTGCGGCGAATCGCTGCCTATGCTGATCTCCCGGGTATATTGCAGACCTGTGGGCGGATCGGGCGGACCCTCCAGCCGGACGGTGCATTTCGCACCCTGGGATAGAACAGAGAAGGCATAGGCGCCATCGTCGAGAGGAGTGGAAGCTCCCTGCCAGTGCTGCTCATCGTCATTGCCCTCGGGCAGAGGCCAGATTTTGTCACCGCCGTAGTTAATCCAGCGGCCGGCTGCTTCGGCCGGAGAAATATATTTCCCTTTGTAGACCGGGTTCACGAAGAGATAGGGGTGTCCGTTGAAAGTAACCTGCATCAGCCGCCCACCCAACTGGGGAACAAAGGTCAGCTGCACCCAGTCATTCGCAACCTGCTGCGCTTGCCAACCCTCGTAGACCACAGGCTGGACGGTAGCAGGCAGCGCTTGCCGCCATAGAAACCGCCAGCAGGCAGAAGATAACGGACGATTTCATCGTTCAAGCCCCTTTGCGTGCCTGCGCCAGCAATTGCCGGATACGCTGGCCGATGATAATTTCTTCACCCGGCCGCAGGGTCATGGAAACGATCTGCAGCTTATCTTCTTTCGTCGAGGCTTTCCTATTGGCTGGATTACGGGATAAGACATCGCTCGGATTGTCTTCAGTCAGGACGGCGATGGCAGGATTGCCTTCCAGCAATTCTTTTGCGCAGTCTGCGGTTGTGTAGCGCCAGGCTTTCTGATCCCAGGTAATCATCAGCGTGGGGCATTGGTTTTCTTCAGGCATGTAGACCTTGGCCTCGACTCCCGGAACCGTCTCCACCAGGGTCGCGATGCGCTGCACGCGCGCTCCCCATTCCTTGTTGAGCTTGGGCACATCCATCTTCAACCACGCCTCGACCGCGGCCAGGCACCCCATGATCTCTTCTTTGCCAACCTTCATCGGGCGGCAGACCGCGCCCTCCCATGGATTGCTGTTGGCCAGGGCGGCCTCGATGAGATCCTTGCGGCCAAGGAGAATGCCGCTGGATTGCGGTCCGCACAGACCTTTGCCTCCGCTGAAGGTGTAGAGGTCACAGCCCATCTTCGCGAACAACTGCAGTTTGTTGACGGGTGGGATGCCGTCGGCAGCGTCCATAAAGATGGGCACGCGATGATCCTTGGCAGCCGCGATCTCCTTGGCCAGTTGCTCGGGAGACGAGGTGGTGTAAACCATGACAGTGTTGGGAGTGACCGCGTTGGAAATTTGTTCTGCAGAGTCAACCAGGACGAGTTTGCCACCGGCCAGGCGGATGGCACTATCAAACACGCTCCGCCCACCGACCATGATCACCTCGTTCTTCAGGCCATCGGTGTTGGGCAATTGCCAGACTTTCTCCGGATCGGTTCCGGCGATGCATCCCGCGGTTGCGACCGCCATGGCGCCGGCCGCGCCCGAAGTGATCATGCCCGACTCAGCACCGGTGAGTTCCGCCAGACGCCTGCCAGCAGCTTGCTGCAGCTCGAAGATGTTGACGAAGTGCTGCGCGGCTTCCACTTGAGCGGCTCTCACTTCGGGCAATTCAAGGCTGGCGCTGAGATAGGTCCAGGTGCCACGCCCGTTGATCAGGGGCTTCACCCCGAGCCGGGTGTAGATATTGTCGGTTGAGTTGCGGGCCACCTCTGCCCAGCCGGTTCCCATAGCCTGTTCCAGGCCAACCTGGGCCAGCAGCGGAAAAGCTGCAGCCCATTTAACGAAAGTTCTGCGTCTCATCGTGAGGCCTCGTCGGTCCTTCCCGGTTGGCGTCTTACGGCGATGAAGGAGATCTGCTCCGCAGCCTCCTCGCCAACCTCGAAGTTCTGCTGCAGCGTCGATCGTGCAGGATACGGGGGCTTGAAGAATTTGTTGTAGAGTTCGTTCATCTGGCCGACTATCCTTCATCTGCCGCAGGTAAACGGTGCTGAAGACGACATTGGAGAAGTCCATGTCGACCTCCTCCAAACCGTCCAGGAGATTGCGCATAGACTGTCGCAGTTGCAAATCGAATAGCGGCGTGACCATGCCTTGACCAGGGATGAACCCGTCCTTGGCGGAAAGATACAAGGTGTCGCCATAGAGGATTCCGGGGCTCGCGGTCGGGCTGGGAGGCATGTTTCGCGGGCGCACGGCTTTGCGTTTACTCAGATCCGCCCCGGCAATGCAGCTGAAGACGATGTGCTGTCCTTTAGGAAGACCAACCACTTGAATGGTGCCGCGGCCCGGCGTATTGCCAAATTCAAAGAAGGTCCGATAGACCTTACCCATCACGTCGTACTGACCGCTGACGCTCATGTAGGGATTCACCCAGAGAACATTCTTCATGCTCATGCGGGCGGCATTCAGGATGGTGGCTCACATTTTCGAGAGCTTGTTTTGTTTCTGTCGAAAAATCAGATCATCCGTGCGTTTTCCGCCTTGCGCCGAAAGGTACAGCATTTCACCCAGCCTGGATCGCGGGCGGATCGACGCGCGGCCCGCGCGGCCAACCGGCAGGCCAGATTGCTTTGCGTTCGCCCGGCGACGGCAATGCAGTTGATCTCCACCATCTCTCCCTCCGGCAGGGCGGCCACCGTCAACACGGTCCGTGCCGGAGGGCTTGATCCAATCATCTGCCAATAAACATCATCCATGGCGGCCAGGTTGTGCGTATCCGTGACATAGATATTCATCCAAACGACATCGCCAAAATCCATTCCTGCGCCGCGCAGAATCGCCTGCACCTTGCGCATCGCATCCTTCATTTGCCCGGAAAAGTCCGTGGCAGAGCTTCCCTGGCCGGATACGTAGAGCGTGCCGTTGGCCAGAAGGCCTGCACTGTACGCGGCATCAGAACCCGGCGGCTGGATGACCTTGAAGCCTGGAGTCTGGGCAGATGCAAATGCTGCTGATGCCGAAACCAGCAGGAAAACGAAGGCGCGATGGAATCGATGGATCATTTCGTCCTTTTACAAGTAAGGGATAAAGCCATGCGCGCGGGTCGAAATCTTATACACAGACGTGGTCGCCGTTATGTAGAGGGTGGAGTAGTCAGAGTCTCCCCAGGCAAGATTCGCAGGCTGCTCGGGCACGACAATCGTTCCCAGGTGATGGCCACCTGCGTCCCAAACCCATATTCCTTTGGGGCCGACGACATACAGATTGCCCTGGCGATCGACCTTCATGCCATCCGGCACACCCTTCGTGCGGTCCGCCCGGCTCTTCGCCAAAGATGCGTCCGTTGCTCAGTTGGCCATCGTGGAAGTCATAAACGCGGATGTTCTTTTGGGTCGAGTCGTCTACGTAAAACTTTGTGCCGTCGGGGGAAAAGGCGAGTCCGTTGGGATCTTCAAGATCTTTGGTAAGCAGTTGAAGCTGGCCATCGGGAGCAATTCGGTAGACTCCCTTAAAGGGTATTTCCTGCTTTTGATCCAGCGGGCAGATCAGAGGTTGGATCGGTAAAGTAAATGGCTCCATCGGGGCCGAGCACCACGTCATTGGGGCTGTTTAATCTCATTCCCTGATAGTGATCCACGACTGTTTCATAGGTCTTGCCGTCGGGCGAGAGGCGGATGATCGCTCGCAGAACGCTGGCGCAATCCAGGAGCCGGTGTTGCCGATCGTAGGTGTTGCCGTCGGGATCTCCCAGAGAGATGATCTCCTGCTTCTGACCGGTAACGGTGTTTACCTTGAATATCTTGTTGAGGGTTTCATCGCTCACCCATAGATAACCTGCCGGATCCCAGACGGGCCCTTCCGTAAAGCCGAAACCGGAGGCCACTTTCGTCAGTTGCGCTTTGCGGTCGAACAGGTTCCAAAACGCGGGGGAAAGCGCTTCCAGTGAAAACGGGCGGGTGTCGGCCTGCAGGCCGATAGAGACGAACAGCGTGAGCGAAGCTATAGCGGTCTTAATCGTCATTATCTTCAGATTTTGAGGAGTGTGGAGAGCGCTTGGAGTTTTCATCTCCGGTGCGTAGCAGGTAGCTGACCAGGTCATCCACTTCCTTGCTATTCAGCGTGGAGGCGGGCATCAGGGAGCGAGAGCCAAAATCAACCTGGGCAAGCTCTGATTTTGGAAAGTAATGAAACGTGCCGTCGAGGGTTTGCAAGGAGAGGGAAAAATTGTCGTTGATCTTGAGCATCCCGGTAATTTTCTGCCCCGTAAGTCGTCACCACGGTGGTGGCTTTCTTGTCGGCGGGAAGATTCTTATCAGGGTCGAGAATGATGGCGCGCATTTGATCTGGCTTCGCCTCTGCTCCGTAAAAGGAGAGGTCGCTGCCAATAAAGCCTCCTTTGCCGTTGACCATGTGGCAGTCGGAGCATTGCGCTTTGCCGAAGAAGAGAGCTTCTCCTTGTTTGGGATCACCGGGAAGCTTAACGATATCGCCTCTGCCCTGGAGGATCCTCAAATAGGCGACGACGTCCGCCACTTCCTGTGGTTTCAGGGATGAGAAGGCCGGCATGCCAGCGCCCGAGATTCCATAGCGGATGATGGCGGCCAGCTCGCGGTCCATGAGGTGCTGAACTTCGGGGGCAGTGGCGATGTTCGGTGCGTGCTCCCCGCCGCGGCCATCCGCGCCGTGACAACCGGCGCAGTTGGCGGCGAAGATGGCGGCTCCGGGCTGGTTGCGCGTGCAGCGTCGCCATCGACAGCATGGCGAGGATCACGACGCGGACGAAGATGCCCCGCCCCCAAACCATCTTCGTCACAGGACCTCTTTACTCACTTTAGAACAAGAACTTCAACGCAACTTGCATGATACGAGGATCATTCGCCGACAGTTACATAACCGAAACCACCCTGGCCGGTGTTGTTGACGAGCCCATTCGGATTCTTAAACTGCGCATGGTTGAAGACGTTGAAGGCTTCTGCCCGGAATTGCAGTTTGGTGCTCTCGGTGATGGTGGTGCTCTTTAGCAGAGCCATATCATAATTGTCGATGCCAGGACCGGAGAAGTATCGCCGCATTGCGTTTCCTACTTGCCCGATTGGTTCCGGGACGAAGAAGTTCGGGTTGAAATATGGCAGCCCCTTTCGCGGGTTCTTATTTTCATAAAGAGGGCTGCCGTTGTTGGCGTAGCTTGGCACATCTACGTTTGCATTAAAGGCGCCAAGCAGCGAATTATCGTCATTCTCAGATAAGCTGACCGGCTCTCCCTTGGCAAAGGTAGATACGCCGGAAAGCTCCCAGCCCGCGGTGAACCGCTTCGCAATATCCCCTCCGCCGATAAAGTGATCGAAGGGCAACTGCACGGTGTAGCTGGCGACCAGGTTATGGGGGACGTCAAAGCTCGATAATGCGCGGGTTTGGCCCGGATTTATCGGATTGGTCGCGTCAAAGGAATCCGAACCATTATCCAGCGACTTCTCAAAGGTATATCCAATCAGGAAGTTGAGGTATTTTTCAGTGTGCTCCAGGGTAACCTGCAGCGAGTTGAAGCTGGAGCTGACCGCCGTCTTCATGTACGGATTGCTGTTGAAGTTAAGCCCGAAGGGCCTGGTTCCGTTCACTGTCGCGCCGCTCGCCGTGGTGTAAACCGTGTCTTCGCCGTACGGGCCGCAAGTTGTCGTACCGGGCGCCACATTGGCTGGGTTACTCAATTGCAGGCAGAGCGCCTGGTTCCCAGGATTCGATTCCTCAAACGTCAGCAGCTGCCTCCCTACCGTGCCGACGTAGTTCACGCTGAGCACGGTTGCGGTTCCCAATTGGCGCTGGAAAGAGAGTTCCCATTCCTGAACATAGGGCATCTTGTTTTTATAGTAGTAATAGTCGGATCCGCCGATGGGTGTCGCTGCTGCCCAATTGAAGGTTGTATCGGGATTTTTAGGAGACACGTTGGTTGGAGGAAAGACGAAGGGGAACTTCTGTCCCGCCGGAATTCCCGACGGCCGATCGACAAACGGGGTGGCCAGCTCAGTCGATGACACAGAATAGTAGTTGCCATAAGGAGCATCGCCTACCTCGACGAATCCAGTGGCGTCCTCGATAGAGCTATAGAAGATGCCGTAACCGGCACGTATGCTGGTTTTTCCGGAACCGCCCAGCAATCTTGCCGAGAAAACCGTCGCTCACGTCTGGCGCATAGGCAAAGCCAATCCTGGGACCGAAGTTCGTGTACTTGGTTGGCCCGAGGGTGCGAGGAATGCCCGGGTCTCCGGGCACCACCAGGCCCAGGGGAGCACCGGGGAAAGCGAGTGACTGCTCACCAAGAACGACCGTCTCGAGCTTGTTCTGGGTGTCGTACCAGGGCGTAGCGACTTCCCAACGCAGGCCGTAATTCAGGGTGAGATTGCGAGATGCACGCCAGCTATCCTGAACATAAAAACCGTAGTATTTGCTGCGCGAGTCGAGGAGCTGCTGGCTGGCCTGCACAAAGCTGTCCGGCGCCCCGATCAGGAAATCGGCAAAATCCAAGCCGGTCTCTGACCCGTTGAAACCAAAGCACCCGTCATAGCAGTCGTAATTCCGCTCGTTGATCTGGTTGTAGTGGAGGTTGGTGCCAAACTGCAGAGTGTGCGTTCCGAAAATCTTGGTGACGTTATCGATGATTTGAAAGGTGTTGTTGTATTGCCTCAATGCGTCAGGCGGGACACCAAGGCTGAAGTTGTTGAACATCAGATTCGTCACACCCTCGTACGCAGGGTTGATGGGGGAGATACCGCCCGCGGGGCCCCACGGAGTAACAAAACCCTGCGAGGCAAGGGTGACGCCCAAACCCTGTCCTGCGGTCGGTTGCCCGGTTTGGTTTACGTCGCGCAGATAGGCGAGACGAAGATCGTTGACGGTCGACGAGTTAAACGTGGTCGTCAACCCTAAATTGATCATTTGGGTTTGACCTTTATTGGTTGCGGCAAAGCCCGGGACGGTTACCTGGCTATACGGATTCACGGTATCGAATCGGTCAAAGAAGTAATAGCCAAACACAGCGCCGAATCGCGTAGGAATGTCTATCCGGCCACTCCCCTTATCGTCGCTCAACGTCTCGTTAAAGGCGGAGGTGGAGTAGTTCGGGGTATTGTTGACAACTCCGTTGGCCGCAGGGACGTACTTCAGCGTGTTCACCGCAACTGGCGACCACGCACTCTGGGGAATGACCGCGTTGGGAAAGACGCAGGTTCCGGGGTCCGTGCAGCCCGGGGTGTAGTAATTTTCCCCCTGCGCTACGGGATAACCCAATGTCTGGGAAAGAGTGTTGGCCCAGCCGGCGCCGACGACTGTGCCGGTCAGCGAGCCTGCCTGGTCCGAGAGGTCGCCCGTGCGGTCTGGCATCTGAAGGCACGGGATAGCTCTGTGTGGCTGCCTAAAATCTGCCGCGTTCCCTGGTAGTCGGCAAACCAGAAAATCTTGTTCTTGCGGATCGGCCCCCCGGCCGTTCCGCCGAATTGATTCTGGATGTAAACGCCACGCGTCGGAGAGTAGTAATTTCTGGCATCGAGATCCGTGTTGCGCAGGAAGTCGAAGACCGTCCCGTGATACTGATTGGTCCCCGACTTGGTGACTACGTTGATCTGGCCACCGCTGTAGTTTCCATACTCCGCATCGAAGTTGTTGGTGATGATACGGAACTGCGCGATGGAATCGAGATTGGGGATCATGGCGGCGCCGTTGTGCACGCCTTCTTCTGCATTTGCCCCATTCACCATAAATGCGTTGGACCCGCTGCGGCCGCCGTTGACGGATTGTTGGCCGTTGTCCAGGTCACCCGATACCTGCGTCGCGCCGACTCCCGATGTGGTGCTGTCTGACTATGGGAATAAGGCGACACGCCTGGCTGCAACTTCAAGAGGTCGATGTAGGAACGTCCGTTCAGCGGCACGGAGGTGATCTTGGTGCCGTCGATGACCACGCCATTCTGCGTGCTCTGCGTCTCCACCTGGAGGGCGTCGCTCTTCACGCTGACAGTGTTGGTGACGGTGCCGAGCTGCAGCGTGATGTCGATGCGGAGGGCAGAATTGGCATCGATCTTTATCCCGGTCTGCTGGTAATCGCGGAATCCGGGCTGGTTGGCGGTGACGTTATAGGTGTCAACCTTGAGGGTGGGAAGATTGATAAAAGCCCTTGGCGTCGGTGACTGCTGTGCTCTGCACATTCGTCGATACGCGGTGGCGACGACGGTCACGCCTGGGACAACGGCGCCGCTGGGGTCAGTGACCACTCCGGAGATCGAACCGGTAATGGCTGCCCACGCGGAGAGTGTTGCGAAGATTACAGCTATGGCTATGCCAGCGGACGACACTGGTCTAATGATTCGATTCATGGGAATTGGCCTCTCAGATGAGAAATAGTGACGGGGCCCGAAACCAAACGACGGTAAAGACAACTAAACGATGATAAAAATGAGGTTACTGGCGATCCTGCATGGTGTCAAGAAAGTAAGGCCATGCGGAAGCGGTCAGGTTGACGTGGCAAGCGGACCGGGGACACCTCGGTCAGGAATCGCATGTTTTTGTTTGAATCTCGCCGAGAAGGAAAGGTGAGCATGGAAAATTTCAACAGGCTCAAAATTCAGCAGGCGTAAATTCGTGCAGCGTTCGGTGATGGCGGGAGCGGCCAGCTCGCTCTTGCCAACCGCAAGCCATGCCGCAAAAACTTCGGTTTCTGTGCCCACTGGCCCCAATCTCTACGAGGAGATCGGAGTGCGTCCGCTCGTCAATGCCAAGGGCACTTACACCATCATCAGCGGTTCGCTCTCTTTACCTGAAGTGAAACAGGCGATGGAAGAGGCCGGGCGGCATTACGTCAACATGGACGAGCTGATGACAGCGGTGGGAGCGCGGCTGGCGAAGATTACCGGCGCGGATTGGGGCATCGTCACGGCAGGCTGCGCGGCCGCGATCGCGGGCGCAACCGCAGCCTGCATTGCCGGGACTGATCCGGAAAAGTCGCAAAAGATGCCTTACCTCGCCAAGGGTGGGCTCAAGAGCCAGGTGATCATCCCCAAACACTCGCGCAATCCTTACGACGTTGGAGCGCGCATCCTGGGCGTCGAGGTGATCGAAGTGGAGACGCCAGAGCAGCTGGAGGCATCTATGGGCCCGCAGACCGCGATGATCTATATCCTGTCTTCGCCCGATGCGGCCAGCGGACCGTTGAGCATCCCCAACATCTGTCAGGCAGCCAAGGTCAAAAACATTCCCGTGTTCGTGGACGCGGCGGCCGAAAATCTCACCATCCCTAATATTCATCTCGCTGCCGGCGCAACCCTGGTTGGATATAGCGGCGGCAAATGCTTGCGCGGGCCGCAATGCGCCGGATTGCTGCTCGGACGCAAAGACCTGGTGCAGGCGGCCTGGTTTCAGGCCGCGCCGCACCACAATGTGGGGCGCTCCATGAAGGTTGGCAAAGAAGAAATCATGGGTATGCTGACCGCAGTCGAGATGTGGACCAAGCGCGACCACGATGCCGAATGGAACACCTGGAAAGAGTGGCTGGGCACGATCGAAGCTAAGGTCAAGCCGCTGCCTTCGGTGACGACCGAGACCCTGATGCCTGAGGATCTGTCGAATCATTCACCCAGGCTGCGGATCAAGTGGGATGGCAACACACTCAAGATCACCGGCGACGAGCTGGCGAAAACGCTTGATGAGGGCACTCCTCGCATTCAATTTGACGAGTGGAGCGGAACTCGCCCGGACCAGATGGAAAGCTCGGTCACTATCATGCCCTACATGATGATGCCGGGCGATGACAAGATCGTGGCTGACGCCATCTTCGCCACGCTCTCCCACCCGCCAAATTTTTCCGCGCCTGAAATTCCGCAGGGCCCTGCGGCGAATATCGCTGGAATCTGGAAGGTGCAAATGAAGTATCTGTGCGGCGAAGGGTCGCAGCGGTTTTTGCTGGAGCAGCAGGAAGGCGCGATAAAAGGCGTTCATCAAGGCGAGATCTACAGCGGAAATCTGACCGGGAAGGTTCACGCACAGCAGGTTAGTTTTCGCAGCGTCATGCCGGTGGGAGGAAACGAAATTGAATATTTCTTCAGCGGTACGGCAACAGGAAATTCGATGAGCGGAACGGTGGCTATGGGCGAATATGGCCATGCCCAGTGGTCTGCCACCAGGGAAACTTAACCTGCTAGGCGGGAAGTGCAACAAACCTCCGGGTGCCCATATCTCGCTCGTTTTTCGCGAGATTTGGGATACCACTGCTTTAGACCGCCCGTTTTTCGTGGTCCAATGGGCAAGGAATGTTGAGGTTCGCGGTATCCCACATCTCGCGAAAAACGAGCGAGATATGGGGCACCCGGAGGTTTGTTGCACTTCCCGCCTAAGAACACGGCACCCAAATTTGTTGCAACACTCTTCAGAGCTTCACTGCGCTATGCTCGTAACTGGGAGAGCGTTTTGAATCTGCAAAGAAGTTGGGCCGGGGGCGTGCTGGTTCGAATTGCTCTGATTCTCACCCTCAGCGGAGTGCCATGGCTGCGTCTGCTCTGCCAGCAAACTGCCACCCCGCCGGCATTGCCGCCAAGCCTGGAGCCGGTCTTCTCCGGCTTTGAGCCCGCCGAAAGCAGCAATTACGGTTTGGTCTATGTACCCCTGGATAGCTGGGTGTATCCCGCCTTTGAGCGCCTGTTCTCGCTTGGCTATGCCGACTCGGCGTTCCTGGGTATGCGGCCGTGGACGCGCACCAGCTGCCTGCAGATTCTTCAGGAGACGTACCCCAAGCTGCAGGATGCGCCCCAGGATGAAGAGGCCTGGAGCATTTTTCAAGCCTTGGCCGTGGAATTCGGAGTGGACGCCGGACAAACGACGACCAGCGCTGAGCTACGGGATGTTTACACCCGCAATATGTATATCAAGGGGCGGCCGATCAACGACTCCTTCCACTTCGGGCAGACCCTCATCAATGACTACGGACGTCCGTATCAGCAAGGCTTCAACGCGCTCGACGGTTTCACTGCGTGGGCTCAGGGGTACCATTTCTCGCTTGATGTCCGGGGAGAGTATCAGCATGCGCCAGGGCGCGCGGCTTATCCTGAATCGGTTCAAGAGCTGTTTTCACAAGTTGACAGCACTCCCCTAGTGGCGCCTGAGATCGTACCGCAGACCAATGTCTTTCGCTTGATCAATGCCAATCTTGCGGTTTCCCTGGCTAACAACGAGATCTCTGTCGGCAAAGCGGATGACTGGTGGGGTCCGACGCAAGCCGGGAGCATGGCGCTCAGCAACAACGCCGAACCTATCTATGCCCTGCGCATCAACCGCGTGGTACCTCTGCGCATTCCCGGGGTCTCCGACGTTCTGGGGCCGATTCGCTATGAGGGTTTATTCGGCTCGTTGAAGGGCCATCGTTATCCCAATGCCCCCTGGGTTCACGCCGAGAAATTCAGCTTCAAGCCGACTCAGGGACGTTGAATTCGGCTTTTCCCGGGTGGTCATCTTCGCCGGGAAAGATCATGTCCCCCTCACCTTCGGGTCGTTCTGGCACAGCTTCACCAGCTTCAGCAACGTGAGCCAGGCGGAAAAAGAAAGCAGAAATGACCCTGGCTTCCGCAGTTCCAGCTTTGACTTTACCTGGCGGCTTCCGTGGATGCAGAAATGGCTAACCCTGTACTGCGATTCCATCGTCCACGATGACGTCAGCCCTCTCGCCGCCCCGCGCCGTGCCGCCGTGAACCCCGGTCTCTACCTGTCGCGCCTGCCCAAGCTTCCGCACGTCGATCTGCGAGCCGAAGCGGTATCGACAGATCCGGTCTCCGCTAATCCAGGACAGGGAGGTCAATTCATCTACTACGAATTCGAGTATCCCGACGGCTATACCAACAAAGACAACATGCTGGGAAGTTGGATTGGGCGGCAGGGCAAAGGAGGCCAGGCGTGGCTGACCGACTGGATCAGCCCCAAGGAGTACATACAACTAGGCTACCGCAACGCCAAGGTCTCCAAGACCTTCATCCCCGGGGGCACCACGCAGAACGACATCAACATCAAAGCTGTGCTTCGCCTCAAAGACAACCTGGAGCTGAATGCTTTTGGCCAGGCAGAGTTCTGGAAAGTCCCGGCTCTGGCTGCGGGACAGCAACACGATTTCACCGGGTCAGTGCAGCTGACTTACTTCCCTAAACTAGGCTGGCATCGCTAGAAGCGCAGGGGGCTTTTCGTGGTGAAAAGCCCCCTGTATCGCCTCCTTAGTGGCCTGTTCCCCGTACGGTGAGGATGGGCACGCCGCTGTTGTAGGCACTGCTGTCGACCATGATTTGCTGCGTGGTTTGGCCTGTCGCCACCGGTTTGAATACAACATCGATGCTGCACGAGCCTCCGACCGTCAACACGAGGTTATTGCCGCAAGTGGAGGTGTTACTAAAGCTGAACGAATTGTTCGGCCCATTGGTGGTGTAGAAAGGCGAAGCCAGCGTCAAGTTCAAATTGCCAATGTTGTATTCCGTTGCGGGCAGGGTCGAACTTTGGCCCACCGGAACACTTCCAAAGGCCAATGTGGAACGATTGCCGTTGAGATACACCAGATTGTTGGTGCTACCGGTGCCGATGTTGGCGACGACAAAACTCTGTCCTCCGGCGGAGATAGCTAAAGCGCTGGCAGCGGCGAGCGAACTATTGTTGAAATTCACAACGTAAGGGGGCACGAAGGAATAGAGCTGCTCCACCGTGATGGTATTGGCTACGCCGTCCAGAACATAAATAGCCCCAGCAGGGTCAAAAGCCAGCCCAGTGGGATTGGTCACGTTGGGGAGCGCGACCGGGCCGCCAACGCTTCCATCTGGGGCAATCGCCCACACCTGGCCGACGCCTGAAGGGTCACCACCATCTCCGACAAAGAGGTTGGCGTTGTAGGGGTCGGTCGCCAGCGCCTGCGGAAAGATGATGGAAATCCCGGCGGGGATCGGCATCTTCACGGGTGTGCCGCCTGCAGGCAGCTTGACCACATACCCGGGATTGCCGGTGCCCGCATTGACCCCCCCGGGGCCTGCGTCTCCGACATACAAGTCTCCCAGGAAATCGAGGGTCAAGGCAATCGGATGCTGCAGCAGGCCGCCCGGAGCGATGACCACCGAAGGCGCCAAGCCCGTTGCGGTAGGCACCTTGATGACTTCGCCGAGGTTAAAGTCGGCGATGAACAGATTGCCGGCTCCATCCAGAGCGAGCGCACTGGGTGCCTGGAGGCTGATGGTTCCGGTCGAAACGGTGGTCAATGTGCTCCCGCCCAGACCGCTGGTGGAATACACTTTGCCCGCCTGGGTGTCGGCAATGTAGACGTTATGGTTCAGACCCGAAATCGCCAGTCCCTGGGGCTGCTGCAGATTGGTTGCGGTGGTGGTGGCGACCAGCGGATAGGTAATCTCCGCTGCGGCTTGGCCCGTCTCGTAAACGTTGGTGGAGGCCAGGATCGTACTACTCGGACCCCTGACCAGGATGGCCGAATTGCGAAGGCCCGGGTAGGTCGGCGAGCCTTCGTAAAATCCGAGGCAGGTATAGGGGAAGTAGGGAGAAATGCTTGGACCACCACCGGGCTGATTATTATGAACGCCGTTGGTGCAATTGCCGCCGGAAGCCGGTGTGAGGTCCGTGCTCACGTCGCCCTGACTGACGATGCGAAATCCGTTGAGCGTGGTGGGCGCATTGAATTCAAAGTTGAACTGAATCGACGTGCCCGTCTTGCCCACGTTGATACTGCCCATGTTGGTCGGGTTGGCATAGTTCAGCTGGAAGAGCTCACCAAGGGCAGAATCAAGCACATCGAGATTGCCGTTGGAATCGAACGCCATGCTGCTGCTGGCTGCGAATCCGTTATTGGGCAGGATGTAAGGGTTGGCAGGCGAAGCGGCGGGCACCACCACTACCTGCTGTCCGGTACTGCCGGAGCCGATCAGCGACAGAATGAACAGATCGCCCGCCGAATCCAGAGCGAGACCCGAAGGCTGATTGATAACGAAGGATTGCGTGGCCACAGGATTGGCGGCTCCTCCTCCTGCGGCGGATGCTTTGTAGATGCCGCCGTTGAAACTGCCGTTGTCGGCGAAATAGAGGTTCGTCGACGAGTCCCTCAGCAATGCCGCCGGAATAAACTGGGTTGGGAGGCCGGTGAAACTCAGGAGCTGGGGTGTGGTGCCCCCCGCAGCCAGCGAATAGATGGCTCCTGCCCCCGAAGGCGGGTAATCACCAATGAACAGAGTCCCGGTACTGTCGACCGCGAGCGAGATTGGATCAGTGAGCGGCGAGCCGGAGTATACCAGCTGAGCGTTCCCAGTCAAATCACCTCCAGCCGCAGTCATTTCAATGATCCGGCCAACACTGTTCCCGTTCACTGTGGGGTTGTCGCCGATAAAAAGATCGCCCTGGGCATCCAGGGCAAGCGCCTGGGGATTCGACAAGGTAAAGCCCGGGGGGGTAAACGCGAAGGCGATCCCGTTCAACCACCCGACGATCTGATTGTTGCCCGAATCCGCGACGAAGACCGCGCCCCCGTTCGTGTTGTTAACTGCGACGGATTGTGGACCGCTGAATCCACCTTCCAAAATCTGCTGTGTGTCGATTACGACCGCGGGCGCTGCTGCCCATGCGCTGGAGCCACAAAGGACGAGCGCCAGGATGGGCGCGCTGTAAAACTTCCACTTCGAAGCGGAGTACTTTGGTGGGATCGGTGACTGCATAACGGACATGGCGACTGGACTCCTGTACAACTTTGGTTCGGTCATCCCTAGTCTACGGGGAGGCTGTTAAGTTGCAACCCTTTTGCATGGCAATTAATGCACGCAGAGTTGCCATTAGGGTCGATCATCGTCCCTAACACGTAAGTTGCAGTTTACTGAGGGGAGTGAAAGTGAGGCTACACTTTGCTGTCCCAGAATGCTACAGCTTTAGGTAACAGCGGGGGGTGAAGATGGGCATCTGCTGCCTGCCGGACCCCTCCCGAGGAAGGAGGGGCGACTCTTTACTCTTTCCAAGTCAACGGTTTGCGCACGTTCGCCCGGAGGGCACGAAAGTGTACTCTTTCGATTAGGCTGGTCGCACGCAGGAGAGATAGTTTTGCGGAAACAGCTTGGCGAAGCCCCTAAAGGGCGACAACCCGGTGAATGCAATCCGCCCGAAAGATGCTGAACTTGCCCTTGTCATAACCGCCAAAGTAGATGAGCCCGCCACGACCCTTGCCGGTACAGGTTAGTGCGACCTGGTGGATCGATCGAATGCCCTGGCGGTCTTCATATTCAAGCAGTACAACGGGCTGGCCCGTCATAGGCGTCGACAAGCGAAGATCGGCGAATTCAACCAATTTGCCGGTGACCGGTTGCTGCGATGTGGAGATTGAGGAGTGCGGCTCAGGGTTCACTCCACGATTGAAGCAGATGCAATGTATCCGCTCAAGTGACAGATTGCGTTTTGTCGTACAACCTTTGTGCAATATTGGGTGGTTTTGTACACCTATTTGTAATGTTGTCGGGGTTTGGGCCAGTTTCGAGACGCATCTTACTTTAAAAGGAGAGAAAACATCCCATGCTCATAGCCCACCTTAAGGCACATCTCGTGACCGGCGAAACAGTAGAACTGCTTTCCGTGCGGCACGAGACGGACGTGAAAAAGGAATTGTCCGGACTGCTTGAGGGCTGGGCTTCGTCAGGCTTTCTAATCTGGGAGAAATTCGTCTATCCGTGGCACCAGGTGCAGACGATTGAGGTCAACGTCGAGAGTCTCTCGAGTGAGCAGGCGGCGCAACGGATGCTGGACCTGCGGGGCGCGGACCGGGCACGCTTGCACGAGGAGTTTTGGCAAGGTACGCGCCAGATCTAGGGAGGCTGTTGGGTAGATCCGGGCTTTACAGGCTGCGGAAAAACTCGCTTTTGCAAGTGGATGTGGTTGCTCAGGTACGGGCTGGGCTTTGTGCCGTCCCTGCGGGACTCGCCTCATGAACCTAATCAACCCGGCACTGACGTGCCGGGCTACAGGTTGTTCCGTCCCTGCCGGGACTGCTTCGTTCCAGTGTCCAAGGCCCTTCGAACCTCTCAACAGATTCCAGAACAGAGCGCTGTTGCGAGTAGAAACAGCCCGCAGGGAGTTCAACAGGCTGCGGAAAAAACTCCACGGGAGTCCCGACTCTGGAAGACTTTTTCCGCAGCCAGGTCTAAGGAGTCGCCGCAGCTTCGGTCTGTAGCCACTGCTGCAAATTCGTCCCCTGCGCTGCACGCAAATCCACGCAATCCGCGATGCTGTCGCGGGCCTTGTCGAGTGCATGCGAGGCTGCCGACACGGTGTGCTCTTCGAAGAATTCGGTGACCTGACTGCTGCGGTCCGCGCTGCAAAAGCCCCCCATCGACTCGACTAATTCGCCGCCCATCCAAGTCGTGATCTGAGCCCTCACCCTGGGCCAGTTCTGCTGCACGTACTGCCAGGTCACATCCCGGGTACGACGATCCCGCATCTCGAGCTCGACTAGGCGCAGAGCGTCCTGGTTCTTTACCTGGGGGGAAACTGCATAATCCAGAGCGCGCACGACCAGCGCAGCATCGCGGAAACTTGCCAGGGCGTGAAAAGCCTGGCTGCGAAGCTGCGGATCGACGGCCGTCTGGCTCACTCGCTGCAGCTGCTCGAAGAGCGCTGCGCCTCCATTCTGTGCCGCGACGTTCAGCGCCGTGGCCGCGAGGGTCGGGTCGACGGTGGCGGGGTCACGGAGATATTGCTCTGAGACCTGCCTGGCATCGGCGATGATCTGCGGGTCACCTCCGATGTTGCCCAGGAGCCCATAGAGCGCGGCTCGCAACAGACTTTTATCCGGCGCTTCACCTACAGCCGGCGCCCCCAGGCGGGCGAGAGCAGGAGCAAAGTTCTTGCGCACCCAGGCTGCAATCTGCGCGTGCTCTTCAGGCGTCGAGGCCACCTGCTGATCGACGATTCGCAATGCGGCCGAGACGGTACTGATCACAAATGAGCTGTCGTCGTCACGAACCGCCGCGGCGAGATTCAGAAAGTCGCCCACGGTGGCAATGCCGGCGCGAGTGAGCGCCCATTGGCTGCCTAAGAAGGTGATTCGCTCAGAGGGTGTAAGGCTAGTCTCCACCTGCTGTAGCAGCCGTTGATAGTCGCCGCTGCCGTAACGACTGCGATAGTAGCCCTTACCGCCGGCGTTGCCGTAGAAGAGCGGCGCTGGGGGCGCCTGCAGGCGCTGGGTATTGGCGTTAAGAATGGGGCAGTCGGGCCGATCTGCGCCGCTCTTCATGCAAACCGGCAAGACCCAGGTTTGCGTTTGCTCCTCAGCGTCTTCTTTGGGATTGCGGGGATTTAGGAAGAAGCGCCTCTGAGTCACCTCCACTTTGCCGTCATGCACGCTGTCAAAGGTCAGCAGTGGCTCACCCGGCTGAACAACCAGGCTCGCCATGATCTTGTCCATCGGTTTGCCGCTCGATGCCTGCAACGTATTCCAGAAGTCTTCGGCGGTGGCATTGCCATACATATGCGCCTGCAGGTAACGATGTACACCGGCGCGAAAGGTCTCTTCACCCAGGTAGTTCTCCGTCATCAGAAGCACGGCTGCAGCCTTGCCATAGGCGATGCCATCGAACATCTCATTGATTTCGCCCGGGGTCTCGGCGCGGGAGCGAATGGGCCTGGTCACCCGCCCGCCGTCGAGGTCCAGGGTCCGGTTGAGCTCCGAGGCCTCATCCTGCGGAATCTCCCATTCGGGCTTCCATGCGGCCAGAGGCTTGTTCGACATCCAGGTGGCGAAGCCTTCATTCAGCCAGATGTTGTTCCACCACTCCATGGTCACCATGTCGCCGAACCATTGATGTGCCATCTCGTGCGCCACATCCACAGCGACGTTTTTTTTCGCGCCAATGGAGGCGGTTTTCTCGTCCACCAGCATGGCTGTTTCGCGGTAGGTGATGGCTCCGAAGTTCTCCATGGCTCCCGCCTCGAAATCCGGGATGGCGATCATATCCAGCTTGGGCATGGGGTACTTGATGCCGAAATAGTCATCGTAGTAGTGGAGAAAGAACTCGGCGCCGGAGAGCGCAAATTGCGCCAGCTGCACCTTGTCAGGGGTGGCGCAGGCGCGGATGGGCACGCCGTCACTCTCGCCCGAAAGGCACTTGAAATCGCCCACCAGGAAGGCCACCAGGTAGGTGGACATCTTCGGAGTACGGGCAAAGGTGATGGTGTGTTCGTCGGCGATCGGGCCGGGAGTGTCGGAAACAATGTTGGTATTTCCGATTGCTGTGTCCCCCTGGGGCACGATCAGGCTGACGTCAAAGGTCGCCTTATAGGCCGGTTCATCGAATGAGGGAAAGGCCCGACGCGCGTCGGTCGGCTCAAATTGGGTTACGGCGTAGTTTCGCGTGGCCGTGCGGGAAAGATAGAAGCCGCGCAATTCTCCGTTCAAAATGCCGCTATAGGAAATTTTCAAGGTGACCGGCCCGGCAGGCAGCTTGCGCGCAAAATGAAAGGTGGCCTGCTGCAGGCCAGAATCGAGTGAGACTTCCGCGGTCAGGGTCTTGTCGCCGATCTGCGCCGTGACCGCGTCGAATTTGAGTTGCCAGGCGTTCAGCACAATCGAATCCACTGCTTGCGCCAGGGTCAGATCGATGGTTTCTTCGCCGGTAAAGGTCGCCGCCTGCAGGTCTGGAGCCAGTTGCAGGGTGTAGTGCTGGGGACGGGCCACGTCGGGCAACCGCTGGGCATTGGCAGCCGCAGATAAGATCAGAAAGCCAATTGCGAAGGATAGCGCAAATTTTCTTCTGCTAAGCGCCAAGGTTTGCATCCCTGCGCGTTCTTGCTGGACGAAAAAGCTGGGTGGACATTCTCACTCCGGTTTAACGACTTTATCCTTTCCTTGGACTATTCCTCAAAGCGAAAGGATAGGAAGCTCAGTAGACCATCGCGCTCAATTTGCAACACGACTGCATCTCCAGACTTCAAGCCTCTCATAAAATTCTTGAGGTTGGCGACCGCGTCGAGCTTGACATTGTTTGCATAGTAGAGGATGTCTCCGGTCTTGAGATTCACCTCTGCGGCGGAGGCGCCAAAAGTGCGGGCTACCACCAGCAAGCCTCCTGATTCCCGCTGGCTCCCTATCTGGCCGGCGAGTTCCGACGTAATCGGCAGTACCAAGGCGCCCAGGCGCGGGATCAAGTCCTGCTCAGTATCGGCTGGATTGAGCAGCGTCATTGGATCCCGGGGCGATTGCATGACCGCCACATCTATCTGCCTGGTTGCCGTGCCGCTCAGGAGAGAAAGATGAACTGTCTCTCCCGGCCGCTTGCGAAACATGATCAGGGCAAACTCTTTGGTGTCCCGCATTGGCTTCGCGTCGGCGGAAAGCACGATGTCATCGATCTTGATGCCGGCCTTGTCCGCGGCTGAGCCAGGCACCACGTCTTCGATCAATACGCCCGCATTGCGCGACAAACCCAGTCCCTGCGCGAGCACCGGGGTAAGGTTCGTAGGGTACACGCCGATCGTTCCCCGCCGCGGGCGGCCATACTTCACCAATTGTTCGTAGACAATTTGAGCCGTGTTGCTGGGGATGGAGAAGCCCACGCCCTCGTTGCCGCCGGATTGTGTCTCGATCATGGAATTGATGCCCACTACATCTCCTCGCATGTCGATCAGCGGTCCGCCGGAGTTGCCAGGATTGATGGCCGCATCGGTCTGCAGGTAGACCATTGGACTGTCCGAGTCGAGCTGCTGATTGATGGCACTGATCACGCCCAGGCTCACACTATCCTGCAACCCAAGTGGGCTTCCAAAAGCCATGACCAGCTCGCCCGGATGGACACGATCGGAGTCGCCAAACTTCAACGCGCGCAGGCCTGACTTCTCTACTTTGATCACGGCCAAGTCGGTCACCGTGTCCAGGCCCACCACGCGAGCCGGCATCGCGGTTGCCGGCGGCTCAGCACGGTCGCTTCCACCGGTGTCGACGACCCCGCTCAAATCGGGCACCAGCACGCTCAGAGTGCGCGCCCGCTGCACCACATGGGCATTGGTAAGAATGTAGCCTTGCGGATCCATAATCACTCCGGACCCGACCGATCGCTGCTGGGCCAGGAATGCGGTCCGGTTGGTATCGCCGCTTTCGACCGGCGCCAGACCGGCGGAATAGATCTTCACCACGGCCGGCTCAACCGCATGCGCCAGCGACTCCATGTCACTACTGAGATTCAGCAGCACGTCTGCCGCATGCAGTCCGCCGGGGGACGGAGAGGGCAGCGGCAACTTCTGAGCCGGCGCGAGAGGTGACTGTTGGGCGAGCCCGCAAATGCCCATCAGCCCCACAAAAATACCAGGGAGCAGGAGCGCAGCCAGGAACCACTTAGCCATTCTGACACCTCCTATATTTGCAGCTGGTCAGGTTTCCCGGTAGTTGAGCAGCACCAGGCCGGCAGCGGACAGGAACAGCGGCCAGACGTATCCTGCGATTTTAGATGCACGGCCTGGGGGCAACCGCAATTCCAGCCAGCGGCCCCATCCTGCGCTCGCGCCCAGTAAAGCGATCGGCGTATGGCTCATCGAAGCCAGCAGGTCCTCTTGCATATCGCTGGGAGCGTGGTTATGGGTGAGGAGAATTGCGGCGCCCAAAGCACACATAGTGGGAAAAATCATGGCCGCCCATCGGGCGCGTAATTTGCCCGCCTGCACCGCACACTCGAAGGCTGCGAAACACAGGATGAGCAAGGCGGCCGCGCGATGCTCTAACACGTCGGGGGCAGAAAAACTGGCCCAGAAGGGACGCGGACCCAAGGGCCAGTTTTCCGGGTCGGCACGAAGAAAGATGAAGACCGATAGGCCGGCGAAAGAAAGGGGCCAGAAGCGCGCCCACCGCAGGCCGGCAAAGCGGCTGACAAACGCCAGCAGCCCCGCGGCCAATACGATCAAGCCCGCCCAATGATGGTTGTACTCCGACCATTTCCGGTCAGTGGCATCGCTGCCTCCGTTAGCCTGGAACTCGGTTTCTCGCACCGCGTTCTCGATCGAAGTGGGCGGGGTAAGCTGCGACGTGGCGGGGCTCGTCATGCGCGGAATTTCCGGATGCATGCGGGCCACAATGACCTGCAGTGAGACCTGGTCGGAAACGTCTGCTGCAGGCGGTTGCGCGGACATCGAAGCAGCGGCCAGAATGGCAGTGAATCCCAATCCAACCTCGGCTTCGGCAAAACGCCGGAGACGCGCCAAAAGGGGCTGGGGATCGGTGTCTAATCGCCGCACTACGGTCCAGTTTCCCGCGCCCATCAGAAGCATCACCAGCATCAGGTAAATCTTGGCCAGCAACAAGACACCATAACTGGTTCCATAGAGCCCCCGCCACGAGGCGACGTAGAACCAGGCCATGTAGATTCCCGCCAGCACCAGTACCACGACGCTCAGCAGAGCCATTGACGAGTAGCGCCGGGTCATGGCGCGGGCTTCGTCGACGGTCTCGGCGCGACCCAAGGAAATCAGCAGGAAGGGCATGGCCCCGATCCATGCCGCCGTTCCCAGATGGTGGGCGGCGGTCGCTAACGCCAGCAACAAACGGTGATCCATGCGCGATGCCGCGTGGCTGGTCGACACAGTGGCGATCAGCAGCGGCAAGCTTAGCGGAACCATGGCGGCGATAGCTTTGCGGGTTTTGATCCGTGCACAGACCCACAACAGCATCGCGAGCAGAGCGGCGGTCAAACCGGCTTCAAAAAATTTTGCGCTGATCACGTCGCGGAGATGCAGATCGCTATCGCCGAGCAACGATGCGGCGGAGAGAATGACGGTCACAACCTCAGCGACGGCGAGCGAAAGGGCGGCCCACCGGATACCGCGGAGGCAAAAGGATTGGACCGTTGCAGACGCTCTCGCGGGGCGCGCAACGGCCAGTAAATATGCGATGCCACCCAGCAGCAAGGCCTCAAAAGAGAGATTTGCCGCACGCAGTAATGTGCTCAGAAGATCAATATCCCGCAGCAGCCAGATCAAGCCATCATCTCAAGTTGCTTCATTCATCTCCCAAGGTAATCCACTTCTGAGACTGTCTGGCCGAGGAAGGAAACAGCAGGTCCCTCCACCACGCTACGCTCTGTCAAAAAACATTTCCACGAGGGGTGCGGGGAACTGCAGATCGTTTCGCGGTTTGGCTTTGTATCAGGGCACGACTTTTAGTCGGGCCATAAGAGTCCAATTAAAGTGTGGGTTTTAGCCCTTGCGCTTTTTTCCTGACTCGAACACAGGTTCACAGGGGCTAAAGCCCAAATCGTTTATGCGGCTTTATGGCCCGACTAAAGTCGTGCCCTGATACAAAGCCTTGACAAGTTTCATCCTCTTGGGTGGGCCGCTGGGCCCATGGTTGCTCTGAGCGACTGTTTCTTTCCTCGGAATCGAACACAGAGGCGGGCGGTGGCTTACTGCACCTGGAAAGGAACTTCGCCCCGCGTAATGTGACCGTCACTGGCCAGAACCTGCCAGCGAAGCACGTAGGATCCCTTGGTCAGCCCATGGCCGGTCGCCGACAACACATCGGGCGCCGGTTGTGCCGGAGTGCCGATTCTTTGCACGGTGCCATCCGGTTTGAGCAGGCTCAGAGTCGAGCGGGCTCCATCCACGCGCGAATTGTACTTGAGATTGATCGTAATGTCGGGGCCAGTCACCGCGGCGTTCTTCTGCGGTGTGGAACTTAGCAGCACGGCATGGGCCAACGCCACACGCGGGCTGACGGCGATCAATACTCCAAGCAAAAGAAATACGGCGCCTGCGAAAAATCGCGGCGAATTACTTTGCATAACCAACACTCTCCCGGGAAAGCGTTCCCACTGCTAGGACGGAGCCATTTGTACCGACTGTGCGCGCTCGGAGTGCCCACCGATCTCTGCCGCGCGAGCTTCAGCATAGGCAGCGGCGCCCATCAAGGCAGCGCGGCTTTCTAAAATGAGGCGCACAGGCGTCTGCACCAGCAGATCACTCAACCGGCCTTTGTCGGTGAATGCCTTCATGAAGGTACCATCCTGCATTTTTTTGAGCAGCTTGGGGGCAATCCCGCCGCCCACATACATGCCGCCCACGGCCAGGATCTTCAACGCCAGGTTGCCGGCTTCTGCCCCGTACGCGGAGACAAAGATGTTCAATGCCTCCACACAGAGCTCGCTGGCGCCGGACTCGCCCAACTCGCCGATCACCGCATTGGGATCTTCCGTGCGCATACGATCCTTCAACCATTGCGGTTCCGGCAGGCCTTTGACATCCCGGCAGAAGGCGTAAACATTGGCCAGTCCGATGCCAGATATAACCCGCTCCGAGCTCACTCGCCCAGCCAGGGATTTTTGCAGGTAGCGCAAGAGTTCAATCTCTTCCTCATTGCGGGCCGCGAAATCGCTGTGGCCGCCTTCGGAGGCCATGGGCAAATAGGAACGACCATTCCACACCAGAATGGCCTCTCCCAACCCCGTGCCTGCGGCGATCAGGCCCCGATTCCCTTCCGCAGCCGGGTCGCCCTGGCTGAGAACCAGAATCTGCTCCGGCGTCAGCTCGGCAATACCGTATCCATTGGCCTCAAGATCGTTGATCAAAAAAACGTGTTCGATCTTCAGCTCGACGGAAAGTTCGCTGGCATCCAGTACCCAGGGAAGATTGGTCAGTTTCAGCCGGCCATGGCGCACCGGGCCGGGAACACCAAAGCAGGCCGCCCGCACATCGACAGGCTGTGCGAGGGTCTGCCTGCATTCGTCCAGGAAGGCTTCCACCACCTGCACCAGGCCGGGGTAGTCCCTGGCGTGAAACTTGTGGTCGTGCACGGTCAACAGCTGCCCACGGTCGAATTTGCATAGGGCCAGGTCGACTTTGGTGCCGCCCACGTCTCCTGCCAGGATCATCGTGAAATCTCCAGTCTGCCTTCTCCATTCGCTCCGGGCGGGGGCAATGCGGCGGCAGCGGCGGAATCGAGCAGCAGAGTGATGCGGCGGCTGGCAGGCCGGATCAACTGCGATGGATAGGTTTCCGGATCGTAGGGGCCTGTGAATACCTGCTTGAGCGCGGCGACTTTGTCGGCGCCTTCAATCAGAAAGAAGACATCCCGTGCCCGGTTGATCACCGGGGAAGTGAGTGTGACCCGCCACGTTTCCTTCTGTTGCGGAACGTGATTGGCAATGGCGATGCGCATCAATTCGTGCAGACCTTCGGTATGGGGAAAAAGGGACGCCGTGTGACCATCGGGGCCCATTCCCAACTCGACCATATCAAAGATCGGCATCTCCGCGCCTTCCAGGCGAAAGCTTTGGCGGATCGCAAACTCATATTTGGACGCGGCTTCGTCGGGATCGAGCTCACCCTGAACGCGAAAGACCTGTGTCTTGCCCAAGGGCACTTTGTCCAGCAGAGCCTCGCGGGTCATACGGTAATTGCTGTCCGGATGGTCGGGCGGCACACAGCGTTCGTCGACCCAGTAGAGCTCGAGGTTCTCCCAGGGAATTTGCTCGCGGTATTGCGCGCTGGGATCGGCCAGGAGTTCAAAGGTATTCTTCGGCGTGTGGCCCCCGGAGATGGCGATCCTCGCCTTACCCCGCGCCCCGGCAGCGGCACGGATTCCGTCCACAAAGTACTGCGCCGCGCGCTGGGTTACCGCATCCGCGCTCGGATCTACGAAATAGATGACTTCGATTGTGTCAGCCATGCAACCTGATTATCTTAAAGCTTGTGCCAGGCGCGCCCATCGCGCGCCAGCAATTCGTCGCCGGATTCCGGTCCCCAGGTTCCGCTGGCATAGTTGGGGAAGCCTTTGGGCTTGCTGCTGGCCCACTGGTCCAAAATCGGGGTCAGCAGCGACCATGTGGCCTCCACCCCATCACGGTGGGCGAACAGAGTCGCATCGCCCAGCATGGCGTCCAGCAGCAGCCTTTCGTAACCGTTCGCCGACGACTTGCCGAACGCATCCGCATAGCTGAAGTTCATATTAACCGGGCAGACTTCCATGTTCGGGCTGGGTACCTTGGCGCCGAAACGGAGGGAAATGCCTTCGTCGGGCTGAATACGCATGGTGATCAGATTGGGCTGCAGTTCCTTGCACGCGCCAGATTGTTGCTTGAATAGCAACTGCGGAGGTTGCTTGAACTGAATGGTGATCTCGGTCGCCCGCTTTGCCAGGCGCTTGCCGGCTCGCAGATAAAACGGCACCCCGGCCCAACGCCAGTTTTCTATGCCGACTTTCAACGCGGCGTAGGTCTCGGTGGCGGAGTTTGGATCCACCCGATCCTCCTGCCTGTACCCCTTGACCGGTTTGCCATCGACGATGCCAGGACCATACTGGCCCCGCACGGCGTCCATCAGGTGGATGGGCTGGATCGAGCGCCACACCTTGACCTTTTCCCGGCGCATGGACTCGGCTTCAAAAGAGACCGGCGGCTCCAGGGCGACGAACGACAGCAACTCCATGACGTGGTTCTGGACCACATCGCGGAGTGCGCCGGCCTTCTCGTAGAATGGACCGCGCCCTTCAATGCCGATGTCCTCTGCTGCCGTGATCTGTACGTGATCGACATAGTTGCGATTCCATACCGGCTCGAAGATCCCGTTGGCAAAGCGAAAAATCAGGATGTTCTGCACCGTTTCCTTGCCCAGGTAGTGATCGATACGGAAGATCTGGTCTTCGGCGAAAGACATGGTTTACTTCGTCGTTCAATTCCTTCGCCGAATCCAGGTCGTGGCCAAAGGGCTTCTCGATGATGGTGTGCACCATGCCCTTCTGCGGTTTCGCCATTCCATGCGCGCCCAGCTGCTGGATAATGTCGGCAAAGTATTCCGGCGCCGTCGCCAGATAAAACAGCCTGTTTCCCCTGGTACCCTTGCTTCTGGTCGATGCTTTCGAGCAAGGTTTTCAATTTTCCGTAGCCTTCCGGATCGTCGAAGTTCATGGCGTGATAGCTGACCTTCTGCATAAACTCGTCCAGCTTTGTATCGCCTTCCTTCACTCCGCCAAACTGCAGAATGCCTTCGCGCATGTCTTTTGCAAACTCATCCTGGAGCGGTCGCCGCGCCACGCCTACAACCGTGAACTCCGACGGCAGAAGGCCGGATTGCTCCAGGTGGAAGAGAGCGGGCAACAGCTTGCGCTTGGTCAAGTCACCGGACGCGCCGAAAATAACCACGATCGTAGGCTCGGGAATACGTTCGGCACTTTGCGCCGCTTTCAAGTCTTCGGGAGAGAACTTCACTTCCATGGTTGCCATGGGATTTGCTCCTCGCTCAAAACTGTGATGTTTATGTCCTTACGCCGGCATCAAGACCCAGCCGCTCCAGCGCCTGCACGCATTGTGTTTCATCCTGATAGCGGATGGCGTGAATTCCCAAAGCCTCCGCCGCCTCGCAGTTCCCCTGCCGGTCGTCGATAAAAGCCACTTCCTCAGCGTCGCGCTGCAGCACGTCCAGCGCCAGCTCAAAGAATTTAGGATCCGGCTTGCGCAAACCCACATAACAGGAACAGAGGAAAACATCGAAGTACCTGCCCAGCTCGAAGCGCTCGATCCGGTAGTCGTTCAGCTCCCGGGCCTCGTTATTCAACATCGCCAGCTCCACTTCCTCTGATGCCGCCAGCTCTTGAAGGATTCGCATAGCGCCGTGCGGCAGCAATACGGACCGCTCCTTCATGGCCTGCAGAAAAGCCGCGGGGGTAAAGGGCCGCGGCTCATAGAAGACGGTTTGCAGAAGATACTGCTCCGCGGTCATCAAGCCTTTCTCCCACGGGTCGTTGGCGATCTCATGCCGCTGCTCGAAGGGGGCGCTGTCCAGTCCGAATTGCTCCAGGACGGCAGCGCGCTCCAGATGATCCCACCCATTGGTGAGCAGAACGCCGCCCACGTCCCAAAGAATTGTGCTGATCTCTACCATGTCTGCATCTCCGAGAGAAACTTCGGCCGGGACCTTCGACCTGACCGCGACATGGGTGCCCCACATCTCGCGAAAAAGGAGCGAGATGCCCGGATTTCCTGCTCGCGGCCTCACCCCAGGGCCGCGTGCGGCTTTCTTTAAGGAAAGCCGCATAGAGCTCGTTGACCTCCTCAAGCCCAACAGGAAATCCGGGGTGTGGGGCACCCATGGTCGTGGTCAAGACAGATTCTAAGCCTTGCCCGCCGTCACGGCAGGCCGTACCCGCTCCAACAACTGCTTGGCCCGTTTGGTGATGTTGGCTGGACTGAAGCCGAGTTCTTCCAGCACTTTGGCCCCCGGGGAAGAAGCGCCAAAGCGCTCCAACCCGATGACGTCTCCGTGCCGGCCGACATACTTCCACCAGCACATGGGGGCGCCGGCCTCGACCGCCAGCGCGGGAAGATGATCGGGAAAGATTGATTGCTTGTAGGCATCGGGCTGCTCTTCGAAGATGCGGAAGCTGGGCATAGAGACCACGCGTGCGGAGATTCCTTCTTTTTTCAAGTCTGCCGCAGACTGCAGAACCGGCCAGACCTCAGCGCCCGCAGCGACCAGCAGCACATCCGGCGAGGCGCCGCCGTCCTGCAGAATGTAGGCGCCTTTGCGCACACCTTCGGCGACTTTATATTTCTCCGGGTCCAAAACAGGCAGGTTCTGCCTTGAAAGGGCCATGAACGACGCTCCTTTCCGTTCCAGCGCCAGGCGCCAGACAGCAACCGTCTCATTGGCATCGGCAGGGCGGAAATCCGTCAGATGGGGCACTGCCCGCAGCATGCTGAGGTGCTCGATCGGCTGGTGCGTTGGTCCGTCTTCACCCAGCGCAATCGAATCATGAGTGAATACAAAGATTGAGTGGGCTTGCATCAGAGCGGCCAGACGAAGCGCCGGCTTGCAATAGTCGCTGAAGCAGAAGAAGGTTGAGCCGAAGGGAATCAAGCCGCCGTGAACGGCCATTCCATTGACCGCAGCGCACATGCCAAACTCACGCACGCCGAAAAAGATATTGCGGCCTTTGGGATCGAGATGGAAGCTGACGCTCTCTTTAAAAATCGTCCTGGTCGAACTGGTCAGGTCGGCCGCGCCGCCGATAAGCTCAGGCACGGCCTTGGCAATGGCATCCATGGTATTGCCACCCGCGCTGCGGGTCGCGATCGGTTTATCCACGGGAAAGGTGGGCAGGCTTTTTTCCCAGCCAGTGGCCAGCACGCCTGACTGCATGCGCTCAAACTCGGCGGCAACATCCGGGATACTCCTTCTTGTAGCGCGCGAAGAGATCGTTCCACTCCTGCTCATATTTCTTTCCCTTATCCACGGCCTGGAGCCAGTTCTGCTTCGCTTCTTCCGGGACATAGAAACTCTTATCCTCGGGCCAACCCAGCTTCTTCTTGGTCTCCCTGGTCGCTTCCGGGCCCAGGGCTTCACCGTGCGCTTTGTTGGTGCCTGCCTTGGGGCTGCCGTAGCCAATGACCGTACGTATCCGAATCAGCGAAGGCTGATCTTTCACTGCCTGCGCGGCCTTGATGGCCAGCGAAATGGCCTCCAGATCGTTGGCATCGTCCACCATCTGCACGTGCCAGTGATAGGCCGCAAAACGCTCGGTCACATCTTCTGTAAAAGAAAGTGCCGTGGGTCCGTCGAGCGAGATGAGGTTGTCGTCATAGAAATAAATCATCTTGCCCAGGCCGAGGGTGCCCGCGAGGGAACCGGCTTCGTGCGACACCCCTTCCATCAAGTCACCATCCCCGCAGAAGACGTAGGTGTAGTGATTCACGATGTCGTATCCCGGACGGTTGTAAATCGAAGCAAGATGCTTTTCGGCGATCGCC
Source organism: uncultured Acidobacteriaceae bacterium (assembly GCA_963796145.1). Classification (GTDB taxonomy): domain Bacteria; phylum Acidobacteriota; class Terriglobia; order Terriglobales; family Acidobacteriaceae; genus PALSA-350. The sequence goes on from CAWCKO010000008.1 coordinate 97,191, forward strand.
ATGCCGACTCCCATGGCGAAACCCTGGCCCAGCGGCCCTGTGGTCACTTCAACGCCATCTGTTTCGCCATACTCCGGATGGCCGGGCGTGATCGAGCCGTACTGGCGAAACTGCTGCAGATCTTCAATGCTGACCTTGTAGCCAGCCAGGTGCAGCACCGCGTACAGCATGGCCGACGCATGCCCATTGGACAGCACGAAGCGATCGCGATTGCTCCACTTCGAGTTCGCCGGGTTGTGGCGCATGAACTCATGAAAAAGCAGATACACCGTGGGGGAATCGCCCAGCGGGGCCCCCGGGTGTCCACTCTTCGCCTTCTCTACGGCGTCCACGGCAAGAAACCGCAGCGCATTGATCGACAATTGATCCAGCTCGCTCATTAGCAACCTCACTCTTCCTTTCGAGAATACTTCGGTTTCCTGTGCACGTCGCGACGATCGTCTTTCCTTAAGATGATGCGTGCGCGCCAACGGTCTCCGGCGCGGCCGCCATTTCCTGATTAACCGGATCCAGCCGGACTTCGAAATTGCGGCCCTCCCAGCGGTCGTTCAGGCGCCATTTCAAAGTAAAGATCACCCTCGTGGCGCTCGAGCCTTCGGTCTCCATGTCGGCGAAATGGCCCACACAACCTACGCGGCGGCTCTCCATCGTACGCACTGTCTTCCAATCATCCAGCGTCCAAACCAGAAAAAAATGATCATGCGCCAACATGCGCAGCCTGCTTCCGGCCGGGATGGCCTGCAGTTGCCGGTCAAGCCGGAAGACCTCGATGGTAGACGACCTTTTATGCCGGGCATAGCGCTCGGCAACTACCGAGATTCGGTCATATACCTTGCCGTCGGTCACTGACCGTAGCAGTTTGACATATTCCGCGTGCGCCCACACCAGCGGCATGGCCGCTCCAGTAGGTTTGCCCAGCTTTAGCCCCATCTCGGGCATATCGGGTGCATCCCATATCTGTTCCGGCAACATGCCGCCCTGAGAACTGAAGCCTTCAAGGGTTTGGATGTAGGGCGCCACATCGTGACCCGCCGCCAGTTCGTAGTGCGCGCGCTCCCCGGTCAGGAGCGGCCACGCCCGGCCCTGACCCCAGCCCAGGAACGGACCTCCGTCGTGGCGTTGTCCATAGCCATCATGGTTATAGCGTCTCCAGCAAGGCCCGACGGCGGTTTCCACCTTCAGCACGTGATCGATCACCTTGAGCGAATCGACCATCACTGGATCATCCGCGCGCCGCACTCCGTACCGGACCAGTTCCAGAAAACCCGCGTCGACTACATTGCGGGCCTCGAAGTCGATCCTTTCACCCGGGCCCCGGTTGTTGATCCGGACAGTCTCCGTGCCGCAGCCGTCGGACGCATAAGGATCTCCGCACTGGGGCGGACGAATGCGCATGTAATGCCGCGGTACGCCGGGCAATAAGGTGCCGTTGTCAGTCACCGTCCAATCTTCAAGGTGGGCCTCAATCCAGTCCGCATGCTCTTCCAGGAAGAGGGCCAGCTCCGCCGCTCCATTGTGCGCGCACGATATCGGCGGCGCAAATCAAACTCGAAATCACCACCGCCAGGGTGGAGGGGGAGTAACCGGCAGCCTCTTCCCAGCGCTCCTGCTGGGTGACCGGAGCGTGCCGCACCAGAAATCCGGCGGCACGCTCGACAAACGGGAAGACATCGAAATCCCCCAGCCCCTTCAGCTTCCAAAGCCGCCACGCCAGGATTATGGGAAAAGCGACTTCGTCGAGCTGAATGCCCTTCCAATAAGGTGTTCCATCGATCCAGAAATTTTGCGCAAAACTCCCATCCGGCTTTTGCGTGCAGGCCAGGTACACCAGGGCCCGTCGGGCCGTATCCACCCGGCCGCAGGCGAGCAGCGCGGTGGCGCTTTGCACCATGTCGCGGGTCCAGACAAGATGGTAGCCACCCACATCGTCATCCCCTTTGTGCTGGCCCCAGGGAATGGAGGCGGAGGCGATAAAGGCGCCGGAGTAGTACTTGTCTTCATGGGAGAGAATAACGTTCTGACTCACCTGGAGCAGCCGGCCGGCGTCCAGGGCGGCGCCCTTCAAGTCTGCGGGCGTGGCAGCCCGATGCCATTGCTCGTTGAAGCGCTTCAGGTTTTGCTCGAAGGGCGTGGTCACTGCGCCCAAAGCTGTTGTTAGCGCAGAGTGGTGTCCCTCGCCGAGAGCGATCGCCACCACAAATTCGCGGTGCAGGCTAAGGTCGATCTCCCCGGTCAGGGCAATATTTCCATGGAATGCCGAGCCGAACTGCCAATCCATCTGGAAGTTGTCCATCAGGTCCTGCCAGCCGTCGCTCCGGCCCACAAAGCCACAACTGGCGCGGGAGAATCCGCAGCTTGTTGCCATGACTAATGAGAGGCCATTCTTCGAGGCCAGCAAAGCCAGCTTGCCTGACAGATCCAGCACCGAGCCGGAATTGTCTGCTCCGCCGACATCCAGATGCGGCGCCAGCAGCGCGTAGGCTTTCATCCGCGACAGCAGGCTCTCGTTTCCTTCCAGGCGCACCCGCATCAGCACTACGGGGTGATGCGGATCGGCGATGATTTCCTTGATGATCTTGTAGCGGCCCTGGGGATCGGAATTGGTGAGCCGCACCGCCGAGGAACAGCCGTCGATGTATTCAAAGGTCCGTTCCAGATCGCGCTTCTCTTCGTGGACAAACGTCTCCCCGTCGGTCAGCAGGAACTCCATGTCCCGGGTCTGCGGCCGGTCGATGGTGGGATAGTAGATTTCATTCAGGATGCCGTGCGAGACCGTATACCAGATGCGGCTGGAGGCGGAGTAGGCCATGCCCACACAGTCTTTTCTGCTGGAAGTCCAACGCGATTCCACTCCGGGCCATCCGAAGGCCGAGCCTTGCCCCTCAATCCAGCGATAGCTGGAAGCCTGATCCGTCATCGTCGTGCTTTCCCCCAAGATTGCAGAGTACCTGACGGATGGATGCGCGCGAAGTTACAAAGGACTTGAAAATAACCAGCCCAGAAAACGACACAGCCTCATAGCACCTGGGTGTTGGCGTCGGGATCAGGATGGAAGGAGACTTCCCGCATGGCGTGGGCAATCTCCCGATTCTTCATAAAGCACTCCCACACAAAACCGCTGCGCAGGTTTTCTGCCATCAGCATACCGATTCCCACGTCGATCCCGATCACGTCTTCGCCATACCAGCCGGCTTTTGGCTGGAAGGCATCCGCGAATCCATAGCGTCCCCAAAGCTTATCGCCATATCGTTCGCGCATCGTTAACAATACGTGAGAACATTCCGCGGGCAGAAAGACCAGGGAACCTGCAGCGGCACAGGGCACCAGTGTTCCGTCGAGGGGTCCGATGGAAGGCGGCCCACCCCAGACACGATATCCCTGGCGGGAATCGGAGGCCGAGATGCCCCACATATCCTGATCGATCCAGGGAAATTTCTGCCCTTGCACTAAGCACCAAAGCTGGTGCGCCCGGGTTGCAGCAATGGAATTGGTGAAGTAGTTTGCGTGCCGGTCACGCTGGTTGCGGTAGTCGACCCAGGCCTGTGGGTACTGATGGATGAAAAGCGGCGCCGCGCCGCTGATGTAGTCGATTCCGCCATACGACACAACCGGCCGCTGCACCGATTCCCATGCCTCGGGTGGAACGGGGTGAGTGGGCGAGCCGATCGCCAGCAGGTACATGGTGGTCAGCTCGGAATAGATATCCCACCTGTTCTTGAGGAAACCCTGGTCGGGCAGCCAGCCCATAGAAAGCGTATCGCCCCCGTTCATCATCCATTTCCAGTCGATGCGGCGGTAAAACGTGGTCGCCAGCGCTTCAATGCGAGTGTTCCCGGTGAAGAACTGGCGGCAGTGCAGCACACCGCAAAGCAAGAGCGCAGTATCGATGGACGACAACTCGCTGCCAAAGAGCCGCTGTCCGCTATCGATGTCAATGAAGTGGTAGAGGAAACCATGCTCGTGCGGACATTCTTCCAGTAGAAAAGCCAAGGTCTTCTCAACTCGCTGCTCGCAATCCAGAGGGCGGAGGTAGTTATATTTGGCGGCGATGCACAAAGCGCTCAGGCCAAAGCCGGTCGCGGCGATGCTGGAAACCCGGCTCAGGGACCGGCCCTCCACGGGCGCCCGGTCGCGCACCAGGCCGCTCCTGGGGCTGGCCTCGTTAAAGAAGAAATCGCAGTTCCGGCCCATCATGTCGTCCAGGAGGGCCTCCGCCATCCTGGAAACCTGGGTAAGCGGCCGGTTGATGAAGACGCCCGGCGGATGAGCGTACTTTTCTGCCGCCTGGCTCTCGGTCTTCGGGGTAGTAGTGGCGGCGGTGGAAGGGGCGGCCGGCCGGTCCTGCAGCCCTTCGCCGGCGGCCAGACCTGACGCGCCAAAAGCCAGTGCTCCGGTGGCGCCCGCTTGACGCAAGAGCTGCCTGCGGGTTATTCGTGTCCGGGTCAAGGCAAATTCATTCTCAAAGCCAAATTACGAGCAGCGCGGCATAACTATTCTGAGTGTAAACCCGGGGTTCCTGATCGATATCACCCATAAGGAGCGGGCGACTGGCTGGTAACGGGCTCATTCCCGAACCCGTTTTGCCAAAGTTGCATCCGATACCATGGAGACGCAATATTGGAGAGGGCAATCAGGCGCAGCCGTTGCGTCCAGTCGCTTTTGCCCACCAATTGCTTTCCTAACCGCACTCGGCCCGATCCGGGACCAATCCCAGGAGGATATTTTGGCTTACGAATTGCCACCACTTCCCTACGACTACGCTGCGCTTGAACCGCACATCGATACCGAAACGATGAAGCTTCATCACGACAAGCATCACGCTACCTACGTCAACAACCTTAATGGGGCTATTGAAAAGCATCCGGAGCTTGGCAAGCACACACCAGAGGATCTGCTGCGCAACCTGAGTACCATTCCAGAGGACATCCGCGCGGTGGTGCGCAACAATGGCGGCGGCCATGTGAACCACACCATGTTCTGGACCATTATGAAGCCCAACGGGGGCGGTGAGCCCACGGGTAAAATCGCAGAGCAGATCAAGCAGGACTTCGGGAGTTTCGCCGATTTCAAGAAGCTCTTCAATGAGACCACCGCCAAGCAGTTCGGCTCCGGTTGGGGCTGGCTGGTTTTTGAGGGCGGGAAATTAAAGGTGCTCACTACGCCAAACCAGGACAATCCGATTTCTCAGGGGCACTTTCCCATTCTCGGCAATGATGTCTGGGAACACGCCTACTACCTCAAGTACCAGAACAAGCGGCCGGATTATCTTGCTGCCTGGTGGGGGACGGTGAACTGGGACGAGGTCAACAAGCGGTTCGAGCGCGCACAGAAGTAAAAACAGCCAGCCAGCCCGCGACAAATCACAGGCTGGCTGGCATCACTTCGATGGGACCGGTGCTAAGGGCCTGAAACAGCAGGTCCCCTGCGACGTCGCTCCGGGCAGGCTCTCGACCTCGTTACGCTCGGTCGAAAAAACATTTCCAGGAAAGGTCCGTTGAACTGCAGATCCCTCGACTTCGCTCGGGATGACAAAGGGGAGGGTGACGCTTCCAGCTGGCATCTGTTAGTGGATGACGGAAACGCAGGTTTCCTTCGACTTCTAGACTAGGTCTTAAGGTTGGGGCCATCGTTCTTGGATAAGCGCGAGCGCCTGTTCGCGGGTATTCACAGCTCCTTCGAGCTGCGCATCCTCTGCCATGGCAAGCATTTTTGAGAATTGGGGCCCTGGGTGATATCCGGCTTCTATCAGGTCGTTGCCGCTCAGCAACAGAGGCGGGCGAACCTGCTCTTCCGGTAGGGTCTCAAACCGCTCCCGGGCAAAATCGTACAGCTCGAGAGAACCGTGGCTAGCCAGGCAGTCGAGCCGGTGCAGCGCCAGGTGCTGATCGAAATGCTCCAGGCGGAAGAAGCGCTTCAGCGTTGACTCCTTCATCCTGCGCACGTCGGCAAAGCGCATGTGGTTGGCGATGAGCGACACGATCTGCTCTGTCTCGTGCTTGGGAAACCGGAGACGGCGGCAAATCTCTTCTGCGATTCGTATCCCTGCCTCCACATGCCCGTCGAAACGTATGCGGTCCGGCGCCACGCGGAAAGTGGCCGGTTTACCAATGTCGTGCAGCAAGGCGGCCCAAGCGAGGGTCGCCGGGCAACCGGCGGGGAGCCCCTCCAACAACAGCAGCGTGTGCACCCAGACATCGCCTTCGGGGTGGTATTGCGGGGGCTGAGCCACACCCTTCAGCCTCACCACTTCCGGCAGCACCTGGACCAGCAGCCCGGTCGCATCCAGCAATTCGAAGGCCCGACGCGCAAGCCCCTCGGTGAGCATCCGGGTCAATTCATCCCGCACCCGTTCGCGGCTGACCTGGTTGACGGCCGGCGCGAGCCTCCCAATAGCCCCCGCGGTCGCCGGCTCCAACACAAAGGCGAACCGCGCCGCAAAGCGTATACCCCGTAACATACGCAGTTTGTCTTCTGTGAAGCGCTCGCCGGGGTCCCCGATAGCGCGAATCACACCGGCATTCAGGTCTTGCATGCCGCCCACCAGGTCCAGAACTGCATCGCTGGCAGGGTCCAGCATCATGCCGTTGATGGTGAAGTCCCGGCGCCTCACATCTTCTTCCGGGCTGGTGGAGAAGCGCACTGCATCCGGGTGCCTGCCGTCCGAATAAGCGCCATCGCTACGAAAAGTTGCGACCTCAGTCACAATCTCCCCGCTGCAGACCAGGACAACCCCGAAGTGCGCGCCCACGGCAAAGGTCTTCTCGAACAGGGTGAGCACCTGATCCGGGAGCGCGCTGGTGGCGACATCGAAGTCCTCCGGCGGACGGCCCAATAGCAGGTCACGCACGCAACCGCCGACAAAGTAAGCCTGATGGCCGGCGGCGCGCAGCCGGGCGACAATCTCTGCGGCTGCCTCCCGTGCTGCGTTGCCTGCCATTCCTACTACTATAGAAACGTGAGTCAACCCAGCCTAGGCAGCGGCCTGATACTCGCCATCGAAAGCTCCTGTGATGAGACTGCGGCTGCGGTTGTAGAGCGTGGGCGTTTCATCCGCTCAAGCATCGTGGCCTCCCAGATCGCCATCCATGCGCCTTACGGTGGAGTGGTTCCGGAACTCGCCTCGCGCGAACATCTGCGCAATATCATTCCGGTTGTCCGTTCAGCCATGGCCAGAGCTGGCGTCAGTTTCTCCGATCTCGACGCCATCGCGGTAACCGAGGGCCCCGGCCTGGCGGGTGCGCTGCTGGTCGGGGTGGCTTATGCCAAGTCGCTGGCCTTTGCCCTGGAAAAGCCGCTGATCGCGGTCAACCATCTTGAAGGTCACATTCACGCCGTTCTATTAGCGCAGAGCCAAACCCTCGACCCTCGCACCCGGTCTCTGTCCCTGGTCGTTTCCGGCGGTCACACCCACCTCTATCTAACCGAGGGTGAGCGCTACCGTAACGTGGGCGCCACCCTCGACGATGCAGCCGGCGAAGCCTTCGACAAGGTTGCCAAGCTGCTGGGACTGGGCTACCCGGGCGGTCCCTGGATCGATGTGCTGGCCGCTCACGGGGATTCTTCCTCCGTCGCCTTTACGCTGACCCAGGTCAAACAAAAGGCTCACCGCCCGGACTCTCCTGCAGCCCGATTTGCCTTCTCGTTTAGCGGCATCAAGACTGCTGTGCTTCGTTATGTCCAGATTCACGACCTCTACCCCTCGATCGAGCGGCGGCGTGAAGCCCTGGCGCAACTTCCCCTGGCGAGTCCCGCCGAGGCGCTCCCCCTGTGCGATGCCAAGACGCTGGGGCTGATCGCGTCCTTCCAGCGCGCCGTGGTCGAGGATCTCAAGCGAAAGACCTTTCAGGCTGCCGAGTCGCTGGGCGCGGAAAGTATCCTGGTCTCGGGTGGGGTTGCGGCTAACCGCGAACTGCGGGCGCGCTTCACCGAGGAGGCCGAGAGGCGGGGACTGCCGATCGCCTTTCCGTCGGTTGCGCTCTCCACCGACAACGCGGCCATGATCGCGGCCGCTGCCTGGCCAAGGTTCCTGGCGGGCGGGTTCGCACCCCTGGATCTGACCGCCGACGCCTCCTTAGCCTTGGGGAAGAAATGATTCTGAAAATCAGAGCGGTCGGTGAGCCCGTCCTGCGAGGACGAGCCAAGGCTCTGCGACCGGAAGAGATCCTGCTCCCCAGCACCCAGGAATTGATTGCTGCCATGCGCGAGACCATGCACGATGCGCCGGGAGTCGGTCTGGCTGCGCCGCAGGTAGGGCAACCGTTGCAGCTGGCGGTGATCGAAGACCGCGAAGAATATATGAAAGACCTTAGCCCGGAGGTGCTGGCCGAGCGGGAACGCAAGCCGGTGGCGTTCGAGGTCATCATTAATCCGGTGCTGACGCTCGAATCAACCCCGGAGGTCGAGTTCTTCGAGGGCTGCCTAAGCTTGCCTGGCCTGGTGGCCCTGGTGCCGCGAGCGCGCAAGGTGAAGGTGGAGTGTCTCGATGCTCAAGGGCAGCCGAAAGTGATCCGGGCTTCCGGCTGGCACGCCCGGATCCTTCAGCACGAGATCGACCATCTCTCTGGCGCCCTCTATGTGGACCGCATGCGCAGCGTGAGTCTATGTTCGCTCGACAACTTCAACCGGCATTGGAAGGGGAAGTCGATTTCCGAGGTCCAGCGGCTGCTCCGATAGTGGCATGCCCAGCTGGGTTCCAGCTAACCCGCTCTGGTGGACGCTGGTCGCCCGAGAAGTTACCATGATGACCAGGTATCACCCCGCACCCGGATGACCATCCGCCTCTTCAACACACTCTCCAATACTGTCGAAGATCTCGAGCCATCCGACGGTGAGACGCTGCGCATTTACGTTTGCGGACCCACGGTCTACGATTACGGGCACATCGGCAACTTCCGCACCTTTCTGCAACTGGATGTCTTGCGCCGCTTTTGGAAGCAACAGGGGCATAAGATATTCCACGTCATGAACATAACGGATGTCGATGACAAGATCATCCGTAACGCCGCCGCCGCCGGTCTGGACATCAAGGAATACACCGAGAAGTACGAGCTTGCGTTTTTTCAGGATCTGGACGCACTGGGCTGCGAACGCCCGGAGATGGTGGCCCGGGCGACGGAGAACATCCCGCAGATGGTGGCCCTGATCGAACGTCTGGCGGCAAAAAACCTTGCCTATCAAGCCCCGGACGGTTCCTGGTATTTCCGCATTGCCGGTTTTCCGGAATACGGCAAGTTGTCCAAGAAGGATTTCACCGCCATCAGTGACGGCGCCCGGGTGGACCTGGACGAATACGACAAGGATTCGGCGCGCGATTTTGCCCTCTGGAAAGCAGCCAAGCCCGGGGAGAAACACTGGAATACAGCGCTTGGCTCTGGCCGGCCTGGCTGGCATATCGAGTGTTCCGCCATGGCGCTGAGATACCTGGGCGAGAGCTTCGACCTGCATGCCGGGGGCGAAGATCTGACGTTTCCTCACCATGAAAACGAGATTGCCCAATCCGAATCGGCCACCGGGAAAACCATGGCGTACCACTGGATGCATGTGCGTTTTCTGCTGGTGGACGGGCGCAAGATGTCGAAGTCCGAAGGCAACTTCTTCACTTTGCGTGATTTATTGCTCAAGGGATATAAGCCTTCTGCGATTCGTTTTCTGCTTATCTCGGTTCCCTACCGGGGCCCGTTGAACTTCACCCTGGAAGGTTTGACAGAATCGGCCAGCGCGGTGGACCGAGTGCGCACCTTCGCCCAGAGAATACGCGGGGGAACCTGGGCATCAGGCCTCAATGCGGAGCTGGAAGCCCAGACAGCGAAGGCGCAGCAGCAGTTCTGCGCGGCGCTGGCAGACGACCTGAATACCTCGGAGGCTAAGGCAGCTATTTTTGACATGGTGCGCGCCGGGAACATCGCCGCCGACTCGGGCAAACTTCTGGCCGGCAACGTCCCGGCCATCATGGAGGTACTGCGCCGCTTCGATGAGATCTTTGCCATCCTTGACGATCGCGATGCAGAGATAGCCCGCGGCGCCCTGCAATGGGCGCAGGACGAAGGTCGGAGTGACCAGGCGTCCCCCCAACTGGTGGCCGCGTACTCGCTTAGCGATCAACAGATCGACGCACTGCTAGCGGAACGAGAGCGGGCTCGTCGAAGCCGCAATTTTGCGCGCAGCGACAGCATCCGCAACGAACTGGCCGCGTTGGGAATCGTGATTGAGGATTCCAAAGACGGCGCCCGCTGGAAGCGAAAATAGACAATTCTCCACACACTTTTAGCCTCCAACAGGAAACTGTAACTGGAGAGATCGCGGTTTCCTTTCGGAGTCCTCTAGTCGTTAGTGGGACGAAATGTGGAACCAAGGCCGTGGTAACCTTAGGGTGCAAGGGGATCTAAATATGTGGGTGAAAGACCAGAGACCGCGCCGTCCGTATACCGGCTCCTCACCCATGCCACGTCTGCGTCTTAGCGTGCTCCCCGCCGGCACCCGACCTAGTCTCTTCGGCGGCGACTAGATTTCCTCCGCCGAAGCTCTGCCCTGCCTCCGATCGCCCAGTGGTCGATTGACTCGTCTTTGAAGCACGCCGAGAAAGCAGAGAAAGCATCATGCAGAATAATGGTCAGCCAAGCAACATCCTTCTTGCTCAGTACGGCCCGAAACTCCTCGGTCCGCTGCCGGGCCCAAAAGCCAGCGCAATTGTCGCCGGAGACGAACGCTACGTCTCCCCCAGCTACACTCGTTCCTACCCCATGGTGGCCAAGCGCGGCCGCGGGGTGCGCGTAGAAGATGTAGACGGAAATGAATTTCTCGACTTCGCCGCCGGCATCGCGGTGGTTTCGACCGGGCACTGCCATCCCGAAGTGGTCGCCGCCATTCAGAAACAGGCTGCGGAGCTGATCCACATCTCCGGCACCGATTTCTATTACGAACATATGGTGACGCTGGCCGAGCGACTCTCGGCGATTGCGCCGATGCCCGGACCCCACCGCTTCTACTATGGAAATTCCGGGGCAGAAGCCATCGAGTGCGCACTGAAGCTCGCCCGGTATCATACCGGACGTCAGAACGTGATCGCCTTCTTCGGAGCGTTCCACGGGCGCACCATGGGCGCTCTTTCGCTCACCGCTTCGAAGCCGCAGCAACGGCGCCGTTTTGCCCCGCTGGTTCCCGGGGTCACGCACGTTCGCTACCCCTACGCCTATCGTGGCTGCAGTGGGGGCCCTCAGGAGGAGGAGCGCTTTGCGCTCGGTTGCGCCCGGTACATCGAAGAAAAGCTCTTCAAGACCACGCTACCGCCGGAAGAGGTGGCGGCTATCTTTGTGGAGCCCATTCAGGGCGAAGGCGGTTACGTGGTTGCACCCGACATCTTCATGCAGGAGTTGCGCCGGATCTGCGACAAGCACGGCATTCTGCTGGTGGTCGATGAGGTGCAATCGGGAGCTGGCCGCACCGGCAAATGGTGGGCGGTGGAGCACTCCGGGGTGCAGCCCGACATGGTTTGTATCGCCAAAGGCATCGCCTCGGGGATGCCGCTGGGCATCTGCATGACGCGCGCCGAGCTGATGGACTGGATCCCGGGCTCCCACGCCTCTACCTTTGGCGGCAATCCGGTGGCCATCGCCGCTGCCCTAGCCACCATGGATGTTCTGGAACGCGAGGGCATCGCCAATGCGGCCACCATGGGAGAGGCTTTCTTTTCCCGCTTGCACGACTGGCCGTCCAAACATCCCATCGTGGGCGAAGTGCGGGGCAGAGGGCTGATGATCGGTATGGAGATCGTCAAGAGCCAGCTTACCCGCGAACCCGCCCCCGTACTGCGCGATCGCATTGTCTCCCTGGCCTTTGAGCAGGGTCTTCTGCTTCTCGGATGCGGAGAAACCTCCATTCGCCTGGCGCCTCCGCTGATCGTCAACCAGCACGAGGCTACGATTGGCCTCGATATCCTCGAGCAGTGTGTGACGCAGGCAGAGCATGAGCATGCGCAAGCAGCCAGCTTCGCCTCCGCAACCGTCTAGAAGACATTCTCCCTGGCGTGGCTGCTCGTCTGCAGCCACGCCAGAGGAGGACCCGCAAAAATCCGCAGCGGCAGTTAGCACCCGGTGAATTAATCTGGAGTCTCTGGAGAGCGCACCGTGCAGGCCGCAGGCATACACCACCTCGAGCTCACACTTCTCTTTCTCGTCCTCCTCGTCGCCGGGCTGACCACGCTGGCGCAACGGTTCAAAATTCCGTATCCGATTGCGCTCTTCATCGGCGGAGTGGTTCTCTCCCTGCTGCCCCATCTGCCCAAGATCGCGCTCGAATCCCGATGTTGTCTTCCTGGTTGTCCTGCCCCCTCTGCTTTACATCGGGGGGTTTAACACTTCGTGGCGCGACTTCCACCACAACATCGTCAGCATCCTTATGCTGGCCTTTGGCCTGGTTGGATTTACGGTGCTGGGGGTCGCGCTGGGCACGGCGTGGCTGATTCCCGGCTTCGACTATCGGCTGGGCGCGGTTCTCGGGGCGGTGGTCTCCACCACCGATGCCATCGCCGCCACCGCAATCGCCAAACGCCTCGGCCTTCCCCGCCGGATTGTCGACATCCTGGAAGGCGAAAGCCTGGTCAACGATGCCAGCGGGCTGCTCGCTCTGCAGTTTGCGGTCGCTCTGGTCGTCGCCGGCCACCGCCCCGGTCCGGGCTTGGCAGTGCTGGAACTGATGTGGTTGATAGCTGGTGGCGTCTCGATTGGGCTTTTTTCCGCTTTCGTCATTCACCGGGTTTCACTCGAGATTACCGACTCGCCGGTTGAAATCACCCTTTCTCTCGCCACTCCGTACCTGGCTTATCTTGCGGCCGAGGGGATTCACGCTTCCGGCGTGCTCTCAGCGGTAGTCTGCGGCCTGTATCTGGGCCGCAAAAACTCTGAGGTATTGTCCATCAACGCGCGGCTGGAGAGCACCGCGGTGTGGAAGACGCTGGAGTTCGGCCTCAACGGCCTGGTTTTTGTCCTCATGGGCCTGCAGCTTCGACTGATCCTAAGCGGTATCCACAACCTTTCCCTGGGCCAACTGGGGCGGTATGGGGCAACATTCGCGATCCTGGTGGTGGCGCTCAGGATTATCTGGGTATATCCGGGGGCGGTGATCGCCTATTGGATCCGCAGCCATTTGCTGCATCAGGTGGAATCTCCTCCCAGCGGCAAACAGGTCTTTATCGTGGCCTGGACAGGAATGCGTGGGGTTCTGGCGCTGGCCGCTGCCATCTCGCTGCCCACCGTACTACAGGACGGCTCCCCATTCCCGCAGCGGAATGTCATCATTTTTCTCACCTTTTGCGTGATCTTTGTCACCCTGGTGCTGCAGGGGCTCACTTTGCCGGCGATGATCAGAAAACTGGGTCTCGCAGTCGGCGCCAACAACCTGGAAGAGCGGCAGGCCCGTCTGCTTATTTTGAACACTGTGCTCGAATACCTCAGGGATCTGACACGGCATGCAAAGTCAGACCACGCAGCAATTTATGAAGACATGATCCGGCACTACCAGACCCGCGCCACCCTGGTCGAAGCGGGGGGAGAGGAGATAAAGCCGGAACGAGAGCTCGCCCTGGCACATTATGAACGCAATCTTGGCCAGGAACTTCGCGCACTCGAACGCTCGACGGCGGTCATGTTGCGCAATGAAAACAAAATCAATGACGAGTTGCTGAGAAACATCGAGCGAGAACTGGACCTGAGCGAGGCACGCTACCAGAACATCTAGGCTTACATGCGGTAGGAGGGGAAACGGCAGGTTACTTCAGCTCTAGCGCTTTTCGGTGTTTTTCACCCACATGACTCCCGCGGCGAAGAAGACACAGGCGACCGCCAGCGCGAGGATGGCATGGGGTTTGTTGCCATAATGGACGGCCACAGCGGCGTCAATCCACCAAACCACAGCACCCACGAACCAGATAAAGGAAAGATTCCTCATTCGCATCGAGGCTACCTCAACCACACCGGTTCACAATGCGACAACTCCTTAACGTTCCGTTACTTTGGGAATCGCATCTGAAACCTCGGTTCCAACCGCCTGCATTCATTCTAAAACCAATTCGAATTTATATTTTTCCTGAGGATCGTCGCTTGACCCAAACCTTCTCCGCCGCAGGGTGCCCCAGAGTGGAGCGGCCCGCGGTGGTTTCGATCGAGACGGTCCGATCGTAGTTCCTCTGCAGGACGCTCACGCGGCCACCGGGTGCAATGCCCGCCTGGTGCAGAAACAGCAGTAGCTTTGGGTCGCGCTCATACAGACTTACCACGGTGTACCCCACATCTTCCCTGGCTTCGGAGAGCAACATCAGCCCGCGCTTGCCGCGCTGCTCCGGACTTTCCGGCAGCACCGAATTACCGTGGGGGCAAGTTCCTTTCGAGCCCAGCCTTTCCAACAGCTTGGCCTCAAAGGCCGGCGACACAGCGTGTTCCAGACGCTCCGCTTCGTCATGAACCGCGTACCATTCCATGCCAAACATTTCCGCCAGCATGCGTTCAATCAGATGGTGCCGCAATGCGGTCCGGTAAGCTGTCTCCTTGCCTTTGGGCGTGAGTCGCACGATCCCGTCGGGCTTGACCTCGAGATATCCATCCCGCCGCAAACGCTTGAGCGCCATGGTGACAGCAGGCGGCGACACGGAAAGCCAATGTGCCAAGGTTGCCGGAATGACAGCCTGCCCTTCGCTCTCCGCTTCAAGAACGGCCTTTAGATAATCTTCCTTCGAAATGGTGATGGGCGGCTTCACGTCAATCGTTCTCAGTAGTTTAGCCGGTTTGCCTGTAGCCGCCTCGCAGGGCGCTTCTCCTGGTACCAGAGCGCACGCCGGACGACGCAAAACCTGCCCGTTCACGCAAATCGAAGCAGCAGCCGATGGGAAGGAACCAAACGCCAGGCAAACTACGAAGTTCTGAACTTGTACATCTTCATTTTGCGATCAAGAAACGATGCTGAGTAATCCTATCGAGTAACATAGAGTAACTCCGTAAAGGTGCTCTGTCCCATTTAGGAGCGCCTTCCAGCGCAACTGTACATGGTTGATACTGGAAAACGCGGAGGAACTCGAACCTATCGCAGGCTGTTTTTTTGCGTGCTATACTCGCGCTTCTTGGCTGCCACTCAGCGCAGGGGCAAACTAGATTGAGTCCGGTCAAGGAGTAGAACGTATCTGCTTAGGTTGCGAATTTTAAGCGCGAGTGGATCGCGCGCTCTGTCCCCCTAAGATATTTAGATAGACAATCAGCTGACCCATGTTTCGTTGTCGAAACTTCGCCCGGATTGCGCCATGGCGTTATCCAGATAGGTCCCGTTACCGTCGGTAACCCGCAAGTAATTCGCGACCAAAAGTTGGTTATGGTATTCCTCGAATTGTGTAGTTTAATAAGTCAGAAGCGCAATTTGATGAGCGCTCAGTTTTCAACTTGCAGCATCTGTCGACCGCACTCCAAAGTGTGGAAGAGTCTTGCTTAATGTTCGTGCTCCCCCGCATGAAGGATGTTCCCAAAATCCCCCCTGATACTTTACGCGATTGAAGTCCTGGAGTCCTTGGAGCCCATGGTGAGCGCCCTCGTTGCTTTCGACCTCTCTGACCCAACGGCACGGCTGCCCCTTTCCGATCACACGCCGGCCATAGTGGGTCAAGGTCCTCTGGTCTCGGTTATCATTCCCTGCTACAACGGCGGGGCGTATCTCGAGGAAGCGATCGAGAGCGCCCTGGCGCAAAGTTACCAGGCGGTGGAAATCATCATCGTGGACGATGGCTCGACCGACGGCAGCTCCGCAATTGCGCAGAAGCTTCCAGTGCGATATGTATGGCAGGAGAACCGCGGTCTGACGGCAAGCCGCAATCGTGGGATTCGCGAGAGTAGGGGCAGCTACGTTGTCTTTTTGGATGCGGACGACCGGCTGAAGCCGGAGGCGATCGAGACCGGGCTGCGCGTTTTGGCCCAGCACCCGCAATGCGCCATGACAGTCGGGGATCACCTCTTCGTTTCCGAGGATGGCTCTCACCTGGCCGATTCTCGCAAGAAATGCATTCTTAAATCCCATTACGAAGCACTACTGAAAAGCAACTTCATTGAAATGATCTCGTCTGTGCTCTTTCGCAGGAGTGTGCTGGAGGAGGTTGGGGGATTTGATACCCGGCTTCGGGTGGCCGAGGATTATGACCTCTATCTGCGCATTGCCAGAGACCATCCGATCTGCTGCCACCCCGCGGTGGTCGCGGAATACCGGATGCACCAGTCGAATGCTTCCCATAATTCAGAGCTGATGCTGACTATGACCCTGGGGGTATTGAGGAGCCAGGCGCGATATGTTCGCCGGGATGCTCGCCGCTTGTTCGCGTTTCTTAAGGGAGTTCGAACCTGGCGCAAACAGTACGGCCGCCAGCTTGCGTCGGAGCTGGCACGTTCCTACTGCACTTTGCACGCGGAGCATCTTCGACGTAAGCTTCTGGTCCTGATGGACCACTATCCGCAGGGATTGATGGTGCTTGTTCTTTTGCGACTCATGCCGGGGTTGGGCAGGCGGAATGCCAGGGTTTACAGCCTGGGCGCGATGGACGAAAAGCCACTGTCACAAAGGTTCCATGCGTGGTTAAATGCAGCCAAGCCGCACTCGCCGAAGCAGATCGGCTAAACGCACTGCCAGACAAGCTTGCCGAGGAGTTTGCCGCTCAGCTAGAGCAGTTTCGCAATTACTGTGGACTGAAAAGGATCGCGAGGTGTGGTTTTCCTGAGAGAAAACCACGAAAGGTCTGTCGCTGCCCGGATTTCCTGCGGCGCAGCACTGGCCGAGTACAATTATGTGCGACTTTCTTCACGGAAAGTCGCATGGAGTTCGCGGTTCCACCAAGCTCGACAGGAAATCCGGGTTCGGTCTACACCCATTGCGAAACGCTCTAACCGGCCGAACGCAATCAACGGTCTGAGGAAACACCAATCAACGTTCCGCAGAACATTCCGTTTCGAAGCACTCTTAAGAACGCGGCAAAGCGCTTACATCGTTGGCGCACTGTGTTCCACAAGAAGGCGATAATCCTGGTTTACCATCGAGTGGCCGAAGCCAACGTGGACCCATGGGCTCTCGGTGTCAGCCCGGCGCACTTTGCCCAACAGTTGCAGGTTCTCAATACCATCGCCAACCCAGTTTCGCTTCAGGACCTGGTGAGCGCAAAATCGGATCGCGAGCTTCCACCCAGGCCCGTCTGTATCACCTTTGATGATGGCTACGCAGACAACTTATATGCTGCCAAGCCTGCTCTTGAGGCATATCGGGTGCCGGCGACCGTGTTTATCACGCCGGGATATCTCGGTGTCCCGGAAAACTTATGGTGGGATGAGCTGGCAAAGCTGATCCTCGACCCCGCGACGAGGCAAGAGGAAGTAAGCCTGAGTTTAAACGGCTACCATTATGCCTATGCTTTTCCGCCGTCGGCCGAAGAGCGGGGGGGCCAGAATCCAAATAGCAAGTGGCGAGCTTGGGAAACTGCGCCGGGGCCCCGGCAGAGTGCCTACCTAGCCATCTATGGAATGCTGGTTAAGTTGTCAGACGCTGAACGCGAACAGGCTCTCGAACAATTGCGCAGAGGTGCGACCCCGTACGCGGATCGCCGGCAACATCGCTGCTTAACCGAGGATGAACTGCGCGAGCTGGCTTCAGGAGACCTGGTTGAGATAGGCGCGCATACACTGACCCACCCCGTGCTCTCCCAACTGCCGCCCGACCAGCAACAGCATGAGATTGGCGGCAGCAAGCGGCGCCTGGAAGCGCTGACCGGAAACAAGGTCACCAGCTTCGCCTATCCCTATGGCAAGAAGATTCATTACACCCGGCAGACGGTCAAAACGGTGCGAGCCAATGGATTCGCCTGCGCCTGCTCTAACTTCGGCGGACTCGTGACCCGGACTTCCGATCGCTTCGCTCTCCCGCGGTTCCAGCCCATGGACTGGGATGGTGATCAATTTGCCGACGTGGTGGTGAACGGGTGGTACCGGGAATAAGCAATCAGTGTTGGCAAAGAGCCGCGCTCCGGAGACAATGGAGCCCATGCTTGCCCTGCGGCTGCTCGAAGAATTTGTCCATGCCAGCGATTATCTTGCCGCTCGCTTAGGGAGAGGGCGGGCGCCGCACCTGGAGCTGGGACGTCGTGGCGAAGAGGCAGCTTTTTTCTACCTGCGCCGCCGCGGCTACATCGTCGTGGCGCGCGGTTGGCGTAGTGCCAAGGTTGCCGGCGATCTTGACCTGGTGGCCTGGGAAGACAACACCCTCTGCTTCATTGAAGTGAAAACACGCACGAGCCGGAACGTTGCTACGGCAGAATCCGCCGTCGATCACGACAAAACCCGGGTGCTGCGGCGGATGGCGCGTCAATACCTTCTGGCGCTGCCCGTTGTACCCGATCAGGTCCGCTTTGATGTCTTGTCAATTTATTACCTGGGTCAAGAGCCCGTGGAGATGCAACTCTTCCGCGGTGCTTTCGATTGGCGTTGAAAGGAGCCGCACTTGTTGAACCGCCGGCAATTCATTTCCGCAATGGGTGCAGCTACAGCGATGACGGCCGTCCCATCCTGCTTTGCATCCTCCCCTCGCCTGAGCCACAAGGAACGTGTCGACCGCGCGCTGCGCGGAGAGGAAGTGGACCGTCCGCCTTTCAGTCTTTGGCACCATTACAAGCGTCCGACCGCCCAACTCGAGGCCCAGGATCATCTTGAATTCCATCGCAGGTACGACACGGACTTCGTCAAAGTCATGAATGACTTTGACTACCCGCGATCGACGACCGGTAAGTGGTATGAGTTGGAGCCTTTGAAAACACCGTATCCCGAACAGTTGCATACCCTGGAACTGGTACGCGACGGCTTGCACGGCGACGCTTATTTTATCGACACCCTCTATGGGCCATATATGACAGCGATGTTGCTCTTGGCGGCAGAGCCCGGGTTTGCCGGGAAAAAGGATTCCGAGGACCGAAGTGACGTGATCAGCAGCATCCACAGCTTCCAGAAGGAGAACACTGCAGGGTGGGAGCAGGCCATGGAAGCCATCACACAATCAACCATCAACCATATTCGCCGTTCCCAGGAGATTGGCTGTTCCGGGACCCTGGTCAGCATTTTCAACGCCACCAGCAAGTTTGGATCCGTGTCCGACTATGAGCGTTATAGCCGGCCCTACGACAAGCGTGTGCTCGCGGCGCTGGCAGATACCAAGCTGACGCTGCTCCACCTGCATACGCTGGAGACGCCCTACCTGGGCCAGTTCGAGGACTTCGCGGCCCCGGTCATCAACTACTCGGTCAAGACGAGCGGCATTCCCATCGCAGAGGTCCGCAAGGTTTACCCGCAGGCGATTGCCGGTGGAGTGGATGAAGTGGACTTTGATCGGCTTACGACGGAAGAGATCCGTAAGCAGTGGACGCTGGCGCGGGAGCAGGCGGGAAGCAAATACATCATTACCCCAGGCTGCTCGGTTCCCGATGCGTCGACCGACGCCGAACTCGCCCGCATGCCGCGTGCGGTGGGCGTCTAGAGCAGTGTTGTGTTCAAGGGAACGGGCTAACTCGATTACGAACTTCGATGGGCTTTACAGTCCGCCTGGGAACTGGAAAAAGCAACAGCAGGTCCCTCCACTACTGGGCGTCTTTGTATTCTTCGTGCCAGGCCATTTGAATGGCCTCCAGCTTGGGCTCATTTGACTTTGCCGGGTCATCGGCGAAGCCCTCCAGCTCGGTTACGTATTTGTGCAGATCGGTGAAGCGCACCGTGAACGGATCCAGGTCCGGGAATTTTTCCTGCAGCAGGATTCCAATCTCTTCCGCGTCATTCCAGGTAATCTCACGCGCCATGGTTCACTTCCCTTCGCTCATGGTTAGCGGCTTGCCCTCGGATACGTAGTTGCGATTCCACTTTGGAATCTCCACCACGTAGTTCCCGGGCCCGGTGATCACGGCCTGGCAGCCCAGGCGAGAGTTGAGCTGTTGATCCGCCGCCATATCCAACCGGTCGAGTTCATCGTCATCGGCCGGCGTGAGTGCTTCACTGCCGTCTTTCGTCCACAGGTGACAGGTGGTGCAGGCACAGACGCCGCCACAGGCGTGATCGAGAAAAATGTCGAAATGCTCCGCTACGTCGAGGAACGACATGGGCTTTCCATGATGTCCGTAGGGCAAGGTGCCGTACTCGAACTCAACCGTGCGGCCCTCGGGAAGAAATGTGACGCGGACCATATTGTCATTCATGCGTTTGCCATTACTTTCTATCAATGAAACTCTGCCTGCGCGATGGGGTGTGGAGCAGCGGGTCCCTGGCCCAGTTTGTCATCTGCGGACTGCATCGTCTGGCCCTTGATCGCGCTCGAGACAGCCGCGTCCATCATGAGTTCGGCAAAGCGGTGGGTCGCTTTGTCCAGCGCTTCGGTCCCAGCCCGCAGCGCCTGCAGATCATCGCCCTGCTTGAGTACGCTTAGCTCTGCGCTCAGCGAGCTGATCTCCGCCCGCTCCTCCGGTTCAAGCAACTGCCATGCCGGGCTGGAAGGAGCTTTATCAAGCGCGCTCAGGATGGTGTCGGCTTCGTTCCGGGCTTCGACCAACTGGCGGAGATGAATGTCCTCCTCCGCGTGGTCGAAGGATTCAAGAATCATGGATTCCACCTGCTCGTCGGTCAGGCCATAGGCCGGCTTTACCGAGACCTCCGCTTGCTTGCCGCTGCGCAGCTCCAGGGCCGAAACATGAAGGATGCCGTTGGCGTCAATCAGGAACTTGACCTCGATGCGCGGCAATCCCGCACTCATCGGCGGTATCCCTTTCAGATCGAAACGCGCCAGCGAACGGCAATCCTTGGCCATCTCACGCTCGCCCTGCAGCACGTGGATGGCAACATTCGTCTGCCCATCGACCCCGGTGGTGAACGATTCGGAAGCGGAAGCAGGGATGGTCGAGTTGCGCTGGATAATCTTAGCCACCACACCACCCAAGGCCTCGATTCCCAGGGATAACGGAGTCACATCGAGCAGCAGCATGTCCTCGGTCGCCTTGGATCCGCCACCCAGAATATTTGCCTGCACCGCAGCGCCGAGGGCAACTACCTCATCCGGATTCAGCTCGGTGCGCGGCTGCTTGCCGCGACGCGGCAGCTCAAAGACATCGCTGACCAGCCGCTGCACCAGAGGAATTCGGGTCGAGCCGCCTACCAGCACCACCTCGTCGATCTGCTCGGGAGTGAGGCGCGCATCGCGCATCGCGTCGCGGCAGGGGGCGATGGTACGGGCGACGATGGGTTGGATCAGCTGCTCAAATTGTTCCCGCGACAGTTCACGCCGGTAGCGCCCCCCTTGCGGGAGCTTGATATCGATTTGCGTCAGCGGCTGCGACGAAAGCTCGATCTTGGCCTCGATCACCGCTTTACGTATGGCCTGAATGGCTTCCGGCTGCTGGCGCAGGTCAGTCCCCGCATCGCCGGCGATGTCATCCAGGGCAATCGCAATCAGGAGGTTGTCAATGTCATCGCCGCCGAGGTGGGTATCGCCATTGGTGGCGATCACCTCAAAGATCCCTTCATGCAGCTTGAGGATGGAGACGTCAAATGTTCCGCCGCCAAAATCGTAGACAGCGATGATGCCTTCTTTTTGCCGATCGAGACCATACGCCAGGGCGGCGGCGGTCGGCTCATTGACCAGGCGGAGGACTTCGAGGCCGGCCATGCGTCCCGCATCCTTGGTCGCCTGCCGCTGGGCATCATTAAAGTAGGCCGGCACGGTGATGACCGCCTGGGTCACAGGCGCACCAAAGTACCGCTCCGCGTTCCGCTTGAGCTGACGCAGGATGTGCGCAGAAATCTCGGGCGGCGTGAATTCGATATCCCCGAGACGAATCCGCAGCACCTCGCCAGGTTGTATATCTTCGACCAGCCGGAAGGGAAAGAACTTCAATTCTTCGGCGACATCTTCCACACCGCGACCCATCAGTCGCTTAACTGAGTAGATAGCCCGCTCCGGAGCTTGTATGAGTGTGTTCCGCGCTCCGTTGCCGACCAGCATCGCAGGCCGACCGCCATCACGAGCGGCGCCCAACGCCACCACTGAAGGCACCAGATTGAGACCATCTTCGCCGGGGATGACGACAGGCTTCTCCCCTTGCATGAAGGCGACTAACGAGTTGGTCGTGCCCAGGTCGATACCGACTACGCGCTCATCCGCCATAACAATTACGACCCTCCCAGGGTGTCGTCCACGTCGCGCACCAGATTCTGCAGGTAACTGCGGCGCTGCAGCAGCGCGGTCATTGCCTCTTTGGCTGCGGTTTTCTTGGCTTCGTCGTTTTGCTCCCAGGCGGCATCCCAGGCCGACCAACGGGAACGGACTTGCTCGTCGAGCGAGCTGAGCTGCGCGGCAAATTGATTTTTCGCAGCCTCGAGATCACGGCGCAATTGCGGATCGTCTTCGCCCATCTTCTGGTTCTGGCGCAGCTCCTCCAGTTGCATATTCAGCTCGAAAACCTCTTCCAATAGATCAGCCGGCACCTTGGACGGATTCAGATTGCCTGGTCCACGGGGGTCTTCGAGGAGCACTCCCTCGAGGCGCAGAAGGTACTTAGTCCGCTCCAGCGGATTTTTCAGCGTGCGATAGGCATCGTTCAGAAGGGAAGCCTGCGCCAGACTCCATTCCTGCTCCTGCTGCGAAGCGCGAGCGTGCACATCAGGGTGCAGCTTGCGGCTGTAGCGGTAGAACTGCTTTTCCAGCGCCTGCACATCTAGATCAAGCTTTGGCGGCAAGCCAAACATGGCAAAATAGTCTGCCTGAAGCGGCGGTTGCACCTTGCCGCAGGAGGCGCAGAAGGGCTGGCCGCCCGTGACCTCGAGGCCGCAGGACCAGCACTTTGCCGGCGCGCTGACTCCTTCAATAGTTTGCATAGGGAAATACAGACCGCGGCATTTATGCCGAAAACGATGACCCGCAACCGCAAGACTTGGTCGAGTTCGGATTGATGAAGTTGAATCCCTGCCGCATCAGCGTCTCTTCGTAGTCGAGAATCATGCCATGCAGGTAGATGAACGACTTGGGATCAACGAAGACGCGAACATCTTCAAAGTTGTAAACGCGGTCGCGTTCCCGGGGTTGAGAGTCGAAGCGAATGTTGTAGGAGAGACCGGAGCAGCCGCCGCCCTGGATGCCCAGGCGGAGCCCCCCCTCTTCAGGGGAGACCCCCTCTTTGGCCATAGCTACGCGAATCCGCTTCAGGGCACGCTCCGTGATCTGGATGCCCTTCTGATTCGGCGCGGTGTTTTCCGCATTGATTACGGCTAATTCCATCTTGCCTTCTGTTTAGTGCGCAACCGCAGCTGTGGCTTCCGCCGTCTCGGTCACGCCGTTCTTCTTCTTCCAATCGCCAATCGCGGCCCGGATCGCGTCTTCCGCAAGCACCGAGCAGTGAATCTTGACCGGCGGCAAGGCCAGTTCCTTCACAATGTCGGTGTTCTTGATCTGCATCGCTTCCGCGACCGTCTTGCCCTTAACCCACTCGGTTGCCAGCGAAGAGGACGCGATGGCCGAACCACAGCCAAAGGTCTTGAACTTCGCCTCTTCAATCACCTGGGTCTCGGGATTGACCCTAATCTGCAAGCGCATCACGTCGCCGCATTCCGGAGCACCGACCAGACCCGTACCAACCTCAGACTGGCTCTTGTCCAACTGGCCCACGTTCCGCGGATTGTTGTAGTGGTCGATTACCTTGTCGCTATATGCCATTTTGTCTCCTCGATTCGTATGAATGCGTTTTTAGTGCGTCTGCCACTCAATCTTTGAAATGTCGATGCCCTCTTTCACCATTTCATAAAGAGGTGAAAGCTCGCGAAGTTTCTGCACTACGTCGATCACTTTGTCGGCCACATAGTCGACTTCTGCTTCGGTATTGAAGCGCCCCAACCCGAATCTGATAGAACTGTGAGCCACGTCGTCGCCCAGCCCCAAGGCCTTCAACACATAAGATGGCTCAAGTGACGCTGAGGTGCAGGCCGAGCCGCTGGAAACTGCGACATCGTTAATGCCCATCAGCAACGACTCACCCTCGACGTAGACAAAGCTGACATTCAGATTCGCCGGCAGACGATGCTCCATGGAGCCATTGACGTGGACATAATCAAGGTTCGACAGCAGCTTGCTTTTCAGCTTGTCGCGGAGTTTGCCCAGGCGCTCTGCCTCTGCGGCCATTTCCTCGCCCGCAATCTCGCAGGCCTTACCCAGGCCGACAATGCCGGGCACGTTGAGGGTTCCTGAGCGCATACCGCGTTCGTGTCCGCCGCCGTCGATTTGCCCTGAAATCTGTACCCGGGGATTACGCCGCCGGACATATAACGCGCCACATCCCTTAGGACCGTAAATCTTGTGGCCAGTCAGGGACAGGCAATCGATGTTCATAGCGTTGACGTCGACCGGAATCTTACCCACCGCCTGCACCGCGTCGGTGTGGAAGATAATGTTGTGCTGGTGACAGATTTTGCCGATCTCGGCTACCGGCTGCAGCACGCCTATCTCGTTGTTGGCAAACATGATAGTGACCAAGATGGTCTTGTCGTCGATGGCCCGCTTCAGGTCTTCCAGGTCGATCAGGCCATCTGCCTTTACGGGCAGATAGGTGATGCGGTAACCGTACTTTTCCAGCCGCTTGCAGGCGTCGAGCACTGCTTTGTGCTCGGTTACCTGGGTGATGATGTGGTTGCCCCGCTCGCGGTACATCTCGGCGATGCCCTTGATGGCAAGGTTGTTGCTCTCGGTCGCGCCGGAGGTAAAGATGATCTCCTTGGCGCTGGCACCAATCAACTTTGCTACTTGCTCACGAGCATGCTCGACGGCCTGCTCAGCCTCCCACCCGAAGGAGTGGTTGCGGCTGGCTGCATTGCCGAATTTGGCGGTGAAGTAGGGCATCATCGCCTCAAGTACGCGGGGATCCATGGCCGTAGTTGCATGGTCATCCATGTAAATTGGCAGCTTCACGTTTACCGGCGCCTCGACTACGTTCTCAACGGTGCTCATTTAACTCTCCTGCTCTCAAATCGATCTCGAAACTCTATTAACGGCCCAGGCTTACCAGCATGGATTCGACCGGCTTGCCGTGGTGCTTGCGGGTGGGCTCGGGCTCACACAGGTCGGACACCCGAATCGCCTTCAACACGTCGGAAATGCTCTCATTTACTTTGCGCAAGGGCTCCCGGACGGTGCAGCTGTCTGTCAGGTCGCATCCATGCGGACCGGTCTCGCAAGAGGTGATAAAAAGCGGCCCATCGATGGCGCCGATCACCTCAAATGCCGTAATGTCCTCGGGCGGCCGCGATAGCGCGTATCCGCCATTGGTGCCGGCGTGGGAGCGCAAAAGCCCCGCCTTGGTCAGCCGCTGCAGAATCTTGGCCAGCAGCTGAGGTGGAATCCCGTAAGCCTCGGCAATATCCTTTGCACTCAGGGAAGGCATGTCGGCTCGCTCGGCAAGAAACTTCAGCGCCATTAAACCGTAATCAGCCTTCTTGGTTAGCCTTAGCATTCCTGCTTACCTTGAGATGCAATTGCGACCGGGCTGGTCGCATATTCAGTATACGACCGATTTCCTGCCAATCACAACTTGCCCGCGGCAATGCCTGACCTTAGGTATTACGCAACTCTTACACCGCCGGAGGCTTACGCCCACTAGCCTACTGGGAGATGCGGAGCACAAATGATGGCGACAATCACTAGTCCAGCGGGCGCAGCCACCGAAGCAGCCGAATTACAGGCGGCCCTGGAGCCGGATAAGGGTCATTTTCACTGGAGTTTTGCGCTGATCATTGGCGCCTTCCACCTCGGTGCGTTGGCGGCTTTGTTCGAGTTTCGGTGGTCCGCCCTGGCGGTCTTTGCCGTGACCTGGGTTTTGACCCAAAATGTGGGCATCGGCCTGTCTTACCACCGTTTACTGACCCATCGCGGATATGTGGTGCCCAAATGGCTGGAGTATACGATGGCCATCCTGGGCACGATGGCTTTGCAGGGCAGCCCCGTATATTGGGTCGCCGTGCATCGGCTGCACCATCAGTTTACCGACAAGCCGGGTGACCCCCATTCGCCGCGAGATGGCAAATGGTGGTCGCATATGGGCTGGATCCTGAACGGCTCGCTTCATAACGACAGCGCTATTCTCAAGCGCTATGCTCCGGACCTGATGAAACAGGGTTTTTACCGCTGGCTGAATCGGTTTCACTGGCTACCGGTAACCGTATTGGGCTTTGCGCTGCTGGCCGTGGGTGGCTGGCCGTGGGCCCTTTGGGGCATTTTCTTCCGGGTCACGGTTGGCCTGCATGTCACCTGGCTGGTCAACTCCGCGACCCACATCTGGGGTTCGCGGCGGTTTGAAACCCGGGACGATTCCCGTAATAACTGGTGGGTCGCGCTCTTGACTGGCGGCGAGGGATGGCATAACAACCACCACGCCTACCCGGTTTCGGCTCGCCACGGGATGGCCTGGTACGAGCTGGACGTGAACTACCTGGGAATATGGATGCTGGAAAAAGTGGGTCTCGCGACGAAAGTCAACGCCAAGCGCGTTTGATGCGACAATCTGGCGGAGCCCGGTGTGAGTGTTCCGGCTAAATCCATCACGTTCGCGTTTCAGGGGGTCAAGTCTAACGCTGCGGTAAGCATCAGCCGCATCGACCAAACACACGGGAATGTGTTGGCGGCCTACGACAAGATGGACGCTCCCGCCTATCCAAGCCAAGAGCAACTGCGACAGTTGCGAGAAGTGGAGCGGGCTGCTCAACCGCAGGTGGAGCATCTGCACAGCGGCTCCCTTACGCTGGTGGTGCCTGTGCAGGGGTTGGCAGTGGTTGAGGTTGGGAAATAAGCCGTGCCAAAGATTCTTCCTTAGAACGGAACATGTAGGGGAGAAGTGGGAACAGCAGGTCCCTCAGGTGGGAATGCGCCGTTCCGGAACCGGGGCTGCAGGACTAAAGCAGTCCACACCACACTGCGTCAGGCCGCTGCCCTGCTGATGAAGCTCGCGCTCCACGATGTCCCGCACCTTAGCCGGCTGTCCCACCGCACGCAGATTGAGCAATAGCTCCAGCCTGCCTGCCGGGGAGGCGTCAAGATCCCCTTCGACAATTGGTTCCTGTCCATTTGCGCAGATCGCCGCCTTGACCCACCCCATGGGCGAAGTGACGATGGCTTTCAAATGGGCGATTGGGATCTGCTCCGCGGTGAGGGCGGCATCTAGATTGTCGAGCAAAGGTCCCAGCAGCATCGCCGGAGAAAGCAACCGGCCCGGTTCGAAGACCGCTCGCAAGTTCAACCACGCAAGTGAAGCCTCAGCACGCGCATATTCCGAATAATCGATTTCCAGCCTCTGCTCAGCGGTAGCAATAGGTGCCGGAGAGGACCTCATCCAGCCAAGCCACAACTCCCTGACCTGACTTGGCGCTCAGCTGGCGAACATTTCGGGCGCCAGTCTCGGGATAGTCCGAGTAAAGGTCCGACTTGGTAAAACAGACCAGATCGGCTTCCTGTAATTGCTTGTCGAACAGGAAACGCATATCGGCATCGGCATCCTCTTCAAGCATGGTCCGGGCGCGAAGAGGATCTACCAGGACCGTGAGCGGGGAAAGCCGATATGTGTCGCTGTATTCGAGCAGCGGCCGGAGCACGGTAGCCGAAAGATCTGTACAGCTCCCTACCGGTTCGGCAAAGATTACGTCCGGCGCATGCGCGCGGAGAGCTCCAATCGCATCGATCAACTCGGAAAGACGGCAGCAAAAGCATCCTCCGGTAACCTCTCCCGAGGGCACGCCCGACAGGGCAGCATAGCGGCTGTCGACCAGGTCCTTCCCCTGGTCATTCCACACCATGGCGCTGCGCAGACCCCGCCGCTGCAACTCGCGCGCCGCGGCTAGAATCAACGTGGTTTTGCCGGATCCAAGAAATCCTCCCACCAACACCACCCACGGCCTGGTGGCGGGCGCTGGCCCACTCATGCGTTCGTACCGGCTTTGGTGTCTATTCTCATTTCTGGTGGCTCTCTCCTTCGATTCGGTCACACAAGACTCACCATTTTGCCACGGGCGAGGTGCAACTGTTATCGTGGGCCGTTGCCCCAGCACCATCGGAACAGCAGGTCCCTCCACTACGCTACGCTTCGGTCGGGATGACAAGTTAGTTTGGAGACGAGGTATGTGCGTTCCCAAACAGAATTGTCACCCCGACCGAAGCGTAGCGTAGTGGAGGGACCTGCTGTTCCCAGTTCTCGAAATAGAGCTAACTCAGGAGAATTGCAGATGTCATCCTATGCTGTCCCGGTCCTGGAATCCCCGGCACCTGTTGCCCCCGATGAAGTTCTGCTCGTTGCCAGCGGCGACCTGCGCCAATCCGCAAATAAGGTCTGCTGGGCGGCCCAGGCCGAGATGGAAAAGCAACTAACCGAAGCCTTGCGGGCCGAGGGCTTCACCCTACGCCGCGCACACCCTTACCGCGAAGATCTCCAGCACGGGTTCATCTATAACCAGCGCATGGGCATGGATGTTTTCATGAAGATCCATCCCGACGCTCCGATCATTGTGGCGGAAGCCGTCTGGCAATACAGTCACAACGTGTTCTCCGGGCTGGAACATCATCGCGGACCAATTCTCACCGTGGCCAACTGGTCGGGCCAGTGGCCCGGCCTGGTAGGCATGTTGAATCTGAATGGCTGCCTGCACAAAGGCGGAGTAGCCTTCAGCACGCTGTGGAGCAAGGACTTCAAGGACGAATTCTTCCGCCGTGGTCTACGGCAATGGTTAAAGGATCATACGATCGAGCAGGATTCTAGCCACGTCCACGATCTCGATCTCTCTGCTTTGCCGCGAGCGGAAAGGGAGTTGGGCGCGTCGCTGGCGCGCGATCTCAAGACGCGCAAGGCAATTCTGGGCGTCTTCGATGAAGGGTGCATGGGAATGTATAACGCCATCATCGAGGATTATCTTCTCAATCCCACAGGCGTCTATAAAGAACGGCTCAGCCAGTCGGCGCTGGTGGCCGCCATGGCTGCAGTAACAGACGCGGACGCGCAGGCAGTTCGCAATTGGCTGGATAGCCGCGGCCTCACCTTCGTCATCGGCACCAGGGAAGAGACCGATCTTACCGACCGGCAGATCCTGGAGCAGTGCAAGATGTACATCGCCGCCACGCGGATTGCCGACGAGTTTGGCTGCGACGCCATTGGGATCCAATACCAGCAAGGATTGAAAGACCTGGCTCCGGCCTCCGATCTGGTCGAAGGGCTGCTTAATAACGTAGAGCGGCCCCCCGTGTTCGACGCCAAGGGCCGGGAACTGTATGCCGGCAGGCCGCTGCCCCACTTCAATGAAGTAGATGAGTGCGCGGGGCTGGACGCGCTGATCACCAACCACGTCTGGAGCGCGATGCAGCTTGACCCGGCCACGACGCTGCATGACGTTCGGTGGGGAGAACATTACAGCGGAGGCGATATCGACGAATTCGTCTGGGTCTTTCAGATCTCGGGCGCCGTTCCCCCTTCGCATATCGCGGGCGGGTACGGCAAGGCCCGCAGCGAACGGCAGCCGCCCATGTACTTCCGCCTGGGCGGGGGTACCCTCAACGGAGTCTGCAAGCCTGGACACGTGGTATGGAGCCGGGTTTTTGTAGAAGAGGGTGTGCTGCACATAGACCTGGGCCGGGCAACCGCAATAGAGCTGCCCGCGGAAGAGACGACGCGCCGGCTGAAGTCGGTCACGCCGCAATGGCCCATCATGCATACGCTGCTGCACGGCGTTACCCGCGATCAGTTTATGGCCCGGCATCGAGCCAACCACCTCAACGTGGCCTACGCTCCGACCAGCCAGGTAGCCGATCAGGCGCTGGCAGCCAAGGCGGCGATGATGGCGGAGCTGGGCATCCTTGTGCACCTGTGTGGAGATTGACGATGCTTGTGCCCCTTTCTGAAGATTCAAAGGAAACGAAGAATACGCCACAGTCACTGGTTCCGAAGGGGATGGGCGTGCTCTTCTTCCTGGTGACCGCGCTGTTCTTTCTTTGGGGAGTTCCCAGCAATCTGAACGACGTTCTCATTCGGCAGTTCATGAAGTCGTTTGCCATTTCCCGTTTTCAGGCCGGGTTAGTGCAGTCGGCGTTCTATATGGGTTATTTTCTGCTGGCCATTCCCGCTGCGCTGTTGATGCGCAAAATGGGTTACAAATTCGGAATCGTCGTGGGGCTGCTTCTTTTTGCCAGCGGTGCCTTTCTCTTCTGGCCGGCGGCGCTGCTCGGGCGCTACGGTTTCTTCCTGTTTGCGCTGTTTGTGATTGCGAGTGGGCTTTCTTTCCTGGAGACCGCCTCCAACCCCTTTATCGCCCAATTGGGGTCTCCCGAAAGTGCAGCGCGGCGGCTGAATTTTTCCCAGGCTTTCAATCCTCTCGGTGCCATCTCGGGTGTACTCATCGGCACGGTCTTCATTTTCTCCGGGATTGAGCTCACCCCCTCGCAGGTGGCAGCCATGCAGGCCGCGAATACCTACGACGCCTACCTCAGGCATGAAACGATGCGGGTGGTGGTCCCCTACCTTTTTGTTGGGTTAGTGGCTCTTATCTGGGCTGTCATGATCGCTCGCACCAAGTTCCCTACGATTGCCCGGGAGCACGAGAATGCGCAGGAGGAGCACGGCAGCTTCAAGGAGCTGTTGGGTTACCCGAATTTTCTGTTTGCCATCGTCGCCCAATTTCTGTACGTGGGCGCCCAGGTCGGCACCTGGAGCTACTTCATTCAATACGTGCAGGACGGAGTGCACGAACCGGAGAAGATCGCCGGCTATTTCCTTACCGGCACGCTGGTTGCCTTTGGTCTGGGCAGGTTTAGCTCCGCGGCCCTGATGCGCTATGTCAAGCCGGCATACCTGATGGGGGTTTACAGCCTGATCAATATCGCCCTGGTGGCGGTGGGGGTTGCCTTCCCCGGCTGGGTTGGACTTTGGGCCATATTCGTTACCAGCTTCTTTATGTCTGTAATGTTCCCTACTATTTTTGCCTTGGGCATCGACGGCCTGGATCGGAATACGAAGATCGGTGGATCACTGATCGTGATGTCGATCGTCGGCGGCGCTGTGCTCACACCGCTCATGGGCTGGATTTCACAGACGCAGCACAGCATAGCGAGGGCCTACATGGTCCCGTTCTTCTGCTACTGCGGTATCGCTCTTTACTCCTTCGTTGGAGTGCGCATGAAGCGCAGAGGGGCAATCTAATATGAGAGCAAGTAAAGTAATCTCCTCTCTCGCGGCGTTGCTACTCATGATGACCGGCATTACGGCTGCGGCGCAACAGCCGGAGTGGCAGACAAGGTTGGCACACGTTCTGCCTCTTATGGGACACCGCAACTGGATCATGATCGTGGATTCGGCGTATCCCCTGCAGAGTTCCGCTGGGGTGGAAACGCTGGAAACGAACACCGATCAGATGGAAGTGATCCGCAAGGTGCTGGGCGCCATCGACAGCTCGATCCATGTGAGGCCGATTGTCTACATGGATGCAGAGCTTCCGTTTGTGCCGGAGAAAGACGCTCCCGGGGTGACGGCGTACCGTGAAGCAATCAAGACGGTGCTCGCGGGCCAGAAGATAACGTCTCTGCCACACGAGCAAATCATCGCCAAAGTCGACGAGGTGGGTAAGACTTTTCATATCGTCGTTCTTAAAACAACTATGACGGTTCCCTATACGTCTGTCTTCCTGCAGCTCAATTGCAAATACTGGAGCGACGATGCAGAGGCCCAGCTGCGCAAGGCGATGAGTAGAGACGCGGTAAAATAATCCCGTGGTGGTGAAGTACATGAAGGAGGTTCGCCCCGCGAACCCCGCAGTTCTCACGCAGGGGCTTAAAGAGTCTGCGTGAGAGCCAAAAGAAAACCGCAGATCTCTCCACTGCGCTACGCTCCGGTCGAAAAACATTTCCACGAAAGGTCCGCGGAACTGCAGATCCCTCGGCTGCCCCGGATTTCCTGTAAGACTTGGTGGCGTTGGCGCACTTCATGCGCCTTTCCTTACTGAAAGGCGCACACGCGACCGTGTCCGGCGCAGCGTGGCAGGAAATCCGGGTACGCTCGGGATGACAAAGGGGAGGGTGACATTCTCATGGAAAATGGTTGCCGGACGGAAGGCGTTTTTTCATTACCTCCGATGGGCCGCAATCCCATGACTCCTGCGGTTTCCTTTTAGCTCTCAGGCAGGGGCTTAACAGGCTGCGGAAAAATGCCGGTTTTCCGTGCCCTGATACAAAGCGAGTTTCCAAAAGTTGTTTAACCAGCGCTAAAGCGCATGATCGAGTCGAGACTGTTTCGCAGAGCGCTGAAGCGCTCCTTCCCCCGCATAAATGCGGGGGCTCCCACACCGAATCCCGCGGTTTTCCAGTTCTCACGCAAATGTTTTTCAAAGCGATTTGGCAAGGTTGCCAAATAAGTCCTTTGTTTCGCCAAGATGCTCAAGATGCTCAAGCAATTAATTTGATCATCTTGCCCATCTTCCTGCTTGTACCGCGACAGCCAAAGCCCAATACAAGATCATGCGGATGTGCATGACCGCGGCCACTTTGCATCGATTTATTGCTTCCTGCTGTCAGGCTATAGACGGCGAGGACTGTCGTCCAGAGGGCTATCGAAATAATGATGTGGAAAAGCGGGAGGGAACTCACAGCCAACTTACACCCTCCGCATGGCCAGCAGCTCAGCTCTTCACGCCCATCCAGGGTTGCTCTTACGCTTACGGTAAATCAGATCCTGCAAAAAAATGGGGCACCCTGAAATACTCCACGGGTGCCCACTTCGCAGAAAAAGGCGTCCTCAGTTAAAAGTAGAATTTCGCGGCGAGCTGAACAGAGCGAGCTGGGTTAGGATCCTGGCCCGGTTGCGCTGGTTGGACCACCGAAGTGATGGAACCGAAGAGTGTCGGTCCATCAGTAAAGTTTCCATCAGGCATATAAAAATTCGCGTGGTTGAATGCGTTATAGGCCTCAAGCCGTACCTGAAAGTACCGCGCCTTGTCTCCACCGATTGGAAAATTCTTGTAGAGATTCAGGTCGGAGTAGTTGTATCCAGGGCCATGGAAGAAGTTGCGCTTCACATTGCCGAAGGTGCCGATTGGCTCCGATGAGAATGTGCTGTTATCAAACCAAAAATGACCAGGTGCACGTGGATTCAGGGATTTGATGTTAAATGTCGAGGTGTCGGGAACGTCCGGGCAATAGTAATACGAAAATTGATCGCACCAGAGTGAGTTAAATGAGGCGAATTGGTCAACAGTTACAGGGAAGCCCGTCTGCAGAGTTGTGAGACCGCTAATATGCCAGCCACCCAGCGCTTCACTGATATACCTGTTCTCGTTCATACTAGCGAGCAACGGAATCTGGTAATCGTAAATAGCGATGAAGCGGTGGCGCGCATCATAGTCGGAGTCACCGTAGCTCAAGTATTGGAAGCCGGGTACATTGTTGGTCACCACACCGTTAAATCCATTCGTCCCCTCATCAATAGTTCCAACTCCGTTGAAGCCCGAGCTTTCAAGGCCGGACGCATTGTCCAAACCGTGACTGTAGGTATAGGCAAGATTGAAGAACAACCCGTGTGACGTTGCCTTGGCTAGGGAGATTTGAAGCGAATTGTAATTAGAGGCGCCGTTCGTTATCTGGGTTCCGACAGACAAATAGTACGGGACCCCGCCAGAACCTGGAATCGTCGCGGGTTGAGCCGTGTACTGTGGATAATCGAGGTGGATGGAAGCCCTGTTAGCTATGCAAACCGGATCTGCCAGGCAGGCTGCGTGCCCACTGGCAGTGATGGGATCCGCCTCAAAGGTTCGCACCAGATTATGCCCGAGCGATCCGACATAGCCGATGGTTAGAACCATGTTGCTTGGCAATGAGCGCTGGATATTTAAGTTGAAGTTGTAGCTGTAAGGCACATTGTAGGTCGAAGCGATTGCGTTCAGGTTGAGTGCGGGGTAGTTAGCCCAGTTGATCTGTGCCCCGGGCTTCGGTATGGAAAAGGGAAAGGGATTGGCCTCAGCTCCGCGTCCCGCCACATCGGCAAAGGGATTGGCGAAACCCGGGTTGAGAGCAAGGTCGGCCGCGCCAAACGAAGTCTTCACAAAAGGAGGGCTGCTCAAGTTCTGTAGCTGACCTTCTTCCTGGTCGCGGTTGTAGTACACGCCAAACCCGCCCCGGATTGCGAGGTTGTGTGTTCCGGAGCTACCAAGGAGTATTGCGGGGCCGCTACTGGGCGACCAGGCAAAGCCAACACGCGGCCCAAAATGGTTGTATTTCGGAGTCGCGCTACCATACTTGTTGCATCCAGGGTCGCCGGGATAGAGAAGTCCCGGAGGCGCACCTGGAAAAATCGTCGATTCGGCGCTGCTGTTCTGCCAGCAGGTAACACCGATTCCCCCGTACTGGCGATTCGCATTGGGCGTCTCCGCATCCCAGGCGATACCATAATTTAGTGTGAGGTCGTTGGTTAGCTTCCAGTTGTCTTGCGCATAGGCGTAGTACTCGTAAGCCAGAGCGTCGATAAACCCACCAGATTCCTGTTGGTAGGTATCAGGCACGCCCATCAAGAAGTCGACCAGGGGGTCGCCGGAGCTGAATGAACCCGCCCCCTGAAACTGAAAGTTACCGTTGTTATCCGCGGCGTATGGGTTACTGACACGAAATTGCTCCCAGATAGCGCCAAACTTCAGATTGTGCCCTCCGTGCACCTTGCTGAAGGTGTCTGTGATTGAAAGGTTGGTGTCTTTGCGAGGCTGCGGACCTTCGTAGCTGAAACCGAGGCTGAACGAGCCCGCAATTTGCATCAGAGGCAGACTTGACGACGGATTCTGCGGGTTGATGTTGAAGCCCACGGAGCTTGGCAAAATCACCTGTTGCGGCTCAACGTCGGCATAGTTAAAGCGGAAATAGTTGGCACGCAATTCGTTCAACGTGCTGGGATTAAACGTATGTGTGTAGGAGCCGTTGAAGATTTTGGTGTGCCTCGCAGCGTTCTGGCCGAATCCCGGAAGCGTCGATCCACCGAAGGACAAAGTATCAGCAGACGGCCGCGACTCGAAAAGACTGGAGGCCCACAACGAGTCATTCTGGCTCAGGTGGTAATCGACACGAATCACGCCTTGATCCTGTGCTCCGGTATTGGCTGTTGCGAAGCTGTAGAAACTCTGGCCGCCGCTGGTAACGTTGGCCGCCGGCACGTACTTGCTCACCAGATTCGCAGAGATCGAGTTGAAGAACGAAGGTGAAAACTGACTGTTTGGAAAGCACGAGGCCCATGTGTTTACGCCGTCG
Organism: uncultured Acidobacteriaceae bacterium; assembly: GCA_963796145.1. Classification (GTDB taxonomy): domain Bacteria; phylum Acidobacteriota; class Terriglobia; order Terriglobales; family Acidobacteriaceae; genus PALSA-350. The sequence goes on from CAWCKO010000008.1 coordinate 132,513, forward strand.
GCGACGCAACCCCCTATCGTGAAGGGAATCGGATTACTCGAAAAGCCTGCGCCCCCCAGATCCGCTGAAAAATCTCCCGCTAACTGCGAAGGGCTGAGTACTGGGGTTCGCTGAGTGGCGCCAGTCCGATGGCGATATCCCTGGTAGCCGAGGAAGAAGAATAATTTGTTTTTAACGACTGGTCCGCCGAGGGTACCGCCGTAGAGATTTTGATGAAACGGAGGACGCTGCCCGGGTTGCGCAAAGTAATCACCGTTGTTGAGAAACGTGTCGCGATAGAAGTAAAACCCGTTCCCATGAAAAGCATTAGAGCCGTTTTTGAGCGTCTCGTTCACGACCGCGCCCGCATTCCGAGCAAACTCCGGATTCAGGGTACTTGTAACGATATCGAGTTCCGCTAAAGCATCTGGATTCACGATAAATCCCTGATCCTGCAGTGGACCATCCCCAAAATCGGCCCCATCAAGCAGGAATGAGTTGTTTGTCGTCTGGCTCCCGTTTGCTGCGAAACTTCCAAATCGATCGGAGGACTCAACCACGCCTGGAGCGGTTTTTTCCAGCTGCGAGGCATCTCGTCCCAGCAGCGGAAGTTGGGTGATTTGCGAACCCAAAATCTCCGACTTAAGCTGTGTATCCGAGGTTTCTACTTGTACAGTAGCCGACTGCACTGTCACGGTCTCCGATGATTGGCCAATCTGCAGCTTGGCGTCCACGTCGCGGTTGTCGTTCAGATTAAGCGTAAGACCCGTGGATTCGAACTTCTCAAACCCGGACGCTGTGATTTCGATCGTGTAGGGCCCGCCTATATGTAACTGGGGAAAGATGTAATATCCGTGGCCATCGGCCGTAACGGACGAGGAGATCCCGGTCGCCGTATTCAGAGCCGTGACTTGGACGTTGGGAACGACTGCCCCCGATGAGTCAGTCACTGTGCCGTGAATCGTGGCATACACCTGCTGGGCCAATGTGGGTTGGGGTAATCCCGAGGCCCGCAAGGAGCAGCAGGGGTGTAGCGGCAAGCGCCCCCAGACGACGCGCTGCCATGGCAACGAGAGAAAGCCTACGAGAGTCCAGCATTTTGAATCCTCCATTTCGCGAGGTGCGCTACAAACCGCCCAATTCGTGATGCGTATTCGCCCGGGACCGCACAAGGCAGGTCCAGGTGAAAGGGATATCTGTACCGTGTAACTTGCCGACCCGATTGCAAACTCAATCGTCGGATGGGAAGGCGCTCGAAATAAAAGCCGCCGCGCTTGATCAGCTGCGCGTCTTCAAAGGGCGCGCGCTCATGGGATGACAATGAGCCGCTCCCAACATCAATCCTGTTCTTCTCAGGTTCACTGCAAAAGCTTCAAGCAGCAATAGCCACTTGAGCGGATTTCAACGAGACCACTCAGGCTGCGCGAAATACTTTCCGTGGCGGATACAATTCCCTGATCCTCTGAAGCGCTACTCTCCTGAGTAAATGGCAAGCAGAGTGCCAAAGTTCTGTAGGGTTTTGAATAAAGTCAACAAAGTTGTGACCTGGTTAATAATGGAGAGCTAAGTTACGGCGGGAGACCACCAGGAGACGGAGGCAGAGATGGTTCGGAGAGCGATTAATTAGCTATCTCTCCCGTCATGCCACGAAATCCCGGCACCTGAAAGCTAAAAATCTCTGACATCCCGGACGACTCTTGAGGAAAGTCTACGAATTTTCATAATCCTCTCCCGCAAAGGCCTTCTATCGCAGAAACGAGGAGATTTGCAGGAGACATTAGGTTACCTCGCGGGAGCTTGCGTCCCGTTCTGGACGGTTCCAAACGCGTATTCAGAAGCTTCCATCGCCCAAAGTGGCGCCGATTGCTCAAGTGTAAAGTTGTACGAAAAAACGGACTAATTCGGGTCAGCCTATGATTTATGAAATATTAACCCCACTGGACCCGGCTTGCCTGAATACCCCTTGCAGAGACTAATTTACTGATTCGATGCGTTTTAGCCAAAATTTACTGAGCGCACTCCACTTTCGTGTTACTTAGGCAACCCAATTGCTATGACCAATGGCATGACAGGTGCTGTGCGTTTGGAACTGGATTCTGACGGGACTCACCATATAGGCCCTTGGATCTGGTGATTGCCAGCGATGTGTCATACCGGGCTAGTGACAGCCTTCCCAAACAGCTTCGGGCCATCCGAACATCTTAACTTCTCATCCCGGCCCAGGTCGTCCGTGGAGCTATTTCTAAGGAGCTTGTGTGACAATTTCAAGGATTAACAGTGGCATCTCCAGGATGGGCAACCTGCTCATTCTCCTGGCGTTCGCGATCGCGACCTGCCTGTCGACGAACCTCTCGGCGCAAGAGCTGTCAGGGACTAAGGGCGGCCTGCAAGGCGTGGTCAACGACACCAGCGGGGCAGTTGTGCCAGGTGCGGCCGTAACCGTCACCGGCAACTCCGACACAAAGACCGCGAACACAGACAGCACCGGGCACTGGGAGATGACGGGTTTGACTCCCGGACCATACACGATCAGCGTGGAGCGGGAGGGCTTCGAAAAAACGGTTGCGAAAGCGATCGTGGTCGAGATCAACCGCATCAACAGCGTAACCCTCGTGCTGCATGCTGGGGCGGTCGCTCAAACCGTCCAGGTAGATGCCACGGCGACGAGTATCGACACTGGTTCTACGGCGCTTAGCTCCAACCTCACCAGTTCCTTTTACAGCGAGGTCCCTGTCGCCCGGAATGTAGGCAGTTTGTTTTACACCGCACCCGGAGTTGCCAATTCGGGCGGCAGCGGTACCGCTAATCCCGCGATCGGTGGCGCCACCGGCCTGGAAAATCAATACATCGCCGATGGCGTAAACATCACCGACGGTGGTTACGGTGGCCTGGGTGTGTGGAGCCCGGTTTATGGTTCTTTGGGCACTGGCCTCAACCTCACTTTCATCCAGGAAGTGCAGGTGAAAACCGGAGCCTTCGAACCCAAGTATGGCAAGGCCGATGGCGGCATCGTGCAGATTGTGACCAAGTCCGGTGGCACCGCGTATCACGGCGCGCTTTCGGCTTTTTTCGCCCCTGACGCCTTCAGCTCTGGCCAACGGTATGCGGACAATTATTTCCAACGTGTAAACGTGCGCGGTCACATCGCGTCGGAGCCGCAGTACGATGCCTCGGCCGAATTTGGCGGCTACGTTCCTGGCGTGCACCTGAAGGACAAGCTATTTTTCTATGGAGCCTTCAATCCAGCCTTGAACAAGGTCTTCTGGGAGGCACCGTCCGTCGCCGGTTACTATCCCAATGGCCCTTTCACCAACAAGACTACGGTCAGTAGCTGGGCGGCGAAACTAACGTTCAAGTTGAATGACAGCACCAGCATCGACGCCTCCGCCTTTGCCGATCCATCCAAAACCAACGGCGGCTATGGCGTTCCCAACGAAGACTTTTTCCCGTTCTTTCCACAGATTAATATTGCCAACGACAGTGTTTTTAGCCACTGGAACTACGGCACGCGCAGCGAGACTCTGCACGCGACCAGTTCCATTTCTCCTACCTGGCAGTTGGATATCTCAGGGACGGCCAAAAGAAGTGACTTTACCGAAACCCCGCTGCACAACGTCAACTTTATCCAGGACTACACGGGCATCGTGCAGCCCGGCACGTTTTTCGCCCAGGGTCTGCAGTTCGTACAGAATCCCGTCACGCATGACTACGGGTTCGGTATCGACACGGAAAAGACCATCAACTTCCACGGTCAGCACACACTTTCCGCCGGTTGGGGTTTCTCTCACTCCATCTATAAGTTGGACAAGTACTATCCGGGCGGCCAATTCCCCTTCCCGAGCACCAATATTTCCGGTGTACCTGTTGCCAGCATCACCAGCAACCCAGCGCTCGTAGGCGCCTCGACCAATGCGGCGTTCAACCTGCTTCCGGCAGCCCCCAATCCGACCACCGGGTTGGTTGACTGCGCACCCAGCGATTGCCCTTTCTACAATGGCACACAGGTCTACCTCCAGCAGTCCCGCGGGATATTTAGCAGTCCTTTCGCGGAAACCAGTTCTGCTTATCACGCGATTTATGGTAACGACAATTACGCCTTGAACCGCTATGTCACCTTCAACGTCGGCATCCGGTGGGACGAGGAACAGCTCAACGCGGTGACCCAGTCCTACGTATTCAACGATAACTGGTCTCCCCGTTTGGGCATCAATATCGACCCGTTTGGCGACCGTAAGTCCAAATTCTTCTTCAACTGGGGACGTTACACCCAATCCTTCCCTCAGGATGGGGCGTTGCGCGACTTGTCGAACGAATTGGATGTTTACCAGGCCAATTGGAAGCCGGAAGCCGATGCCAACAATAACGTCGTAATCGGGCCATTTAATACCGTGGTGCCGGTGCTCGACGCGGCCCACCTGATTAGCGGAGATCCCGCAGCCGGCCAACAGAGCGGAAATATTTCCGCCAGCGGCGGCGCATCGCCCATCTTCATCGAGCACAACACTAAGATGAACCTCGAAGAAGAGTATGTGACAGGGGTGGAACGGCAGGTGGCCGGATTCGTCTTGAGTGCTCGGTACATGGATCGCCGCTTGCTGCGCATCATTGAAGATACTTCGGGCGCCTCGCCTGAGGGTGCTCTCGCAGGGTTTGTCGCACAGCAGTTCGTTGTGGGCAACCTCAACAAAAATACTGACTATTTCATCAACGAACAGGAGCAAGCCTACACCCAAGCGGCTGGGCCACCTTCCAACTGCCCCGCGTTTGGAAATTACACCCCGGGTTCCAACGTCGCCAACTATGGGTTGAAGACGAATACTCTGGGCCAGGTAGTGGGTGGCGCCTGCGGTTACAACGTTCTGACCGCCGCTGATCCCACGCCGGACGGAAAGCCAGATGGTTTTTCCACTCCATACCGCCACTACCAGGCACTGGAGTTCGAAGCAAACAAGAACTTCAGCCACAACTTCCTCTTGCGCGCCAACTATCGTTGGGCGAAGCTCTATGGCAACTACGAAGGCCTGTACCGCAACGACAATGGCCAGTCAGACCCGAGCATCAGCTCGCTGTACGACTTTGCCAATGGCGTTCTTGGTTTGCTGGGTCAGCAGTTTCAGCAGGGCTACCTGAACACGGATCGTAGGCAGGTAGGGAATCTCTACGGCTCCTACACCATACCCGACGGGTTCATGCGACGCTTCACCGGAGGCATCGGCCTGCGGGGTAGTTCCGGACAACCAATCAGCGACCTCGGCGCCCATCCGGTATACACCGATCCCGGTGAAGTCCCGATCGGGGGCCGTGGAAGCGTCGGAACCAATGCCTCAAACTATCAACTCGATCTGCACGCCGATTACCCGCTCCAACTGGGTGAGAAGTATAAGATCAAGTTCACCTTCGATACGTTCAACGTGACCAACTCCCGCTCGCTGACTGGCGTCGACCAGGAAAGCGCTCTTAGCTACGGAGTCCCCAACGTGGATTATCTGAAGCCGGTGGCCTTTCAGCGTGCTTTCTATGGGCGCGGATCGGTACGGTTTGAGTTCTAGCCCGGGGGTTCTGCATCATCGGGAGGGGGATGGAAACATCCCCCTCCCTTTTGCTTTTTGTGCGTAGCGAGAAAGCGTCAATTAAACTGGAAGTGCGTGGTTAGGCGATGTTGGCTTCTGATGCAACCGAAAACCGCAGCAAATGAGGCGAAATTGTTAAAGCGTGTTGTGTACGCAACCGGGGTTCTGGTTGCTCTCGTTCTCGGGCTCTTGCTCTATACTCCGGCAGCCACGGCAGCGAAGCGTGCAAAGCTGCCGCCCAGGTATGAACATTGGCTGAATGAGGAGGTCAATTACCTGATCACCAACCAGGAGAAGGCTATCTTCCTGGGTCTGACTACAGATCAGGATCGCGACCATTTCATCGAAAGTTTCTGGGCCATTCGAAATCCGGATCCAAACTCTCCCAGCTAATACCTTCAGGGAAGAGCACTACCGCCGCCTGGAGTATGCCAATACCCACTTTGGCTCGCTCGCGGCATTAGATGGGTGGAGCACAGACCGAGGCATGGTGTACATCACCTTGGTCCTCCGCAGCAGAAGCGGTCCTATCCCAATGCCAGGGAGATGAAACCGATCGAGACCTGGTTTTATCAGGACCCGGCAAAGCTTTTTGGCTCCGTATTTTTCCGTCCTCTTCTTCAAACAGAGCAACGCGGAAGATTTCAAGATTTACTCTCCCTACCAGGACGGCCCAGACGCGCTGATCGACAGCACCAATGCGATCAATGATCCGAGCGGCGGCCTTGAAGATCATCAAGAGCTGACCTCGGAAACGAGGTCGCCAACTTGACGCTCTCGATCTTCCCCAATGAGCCGGTGGATAACATGAATGGGCACTCCGACCCTGGAATCGGATTCAGTGCTCAACAAGATCCGCAACTATCGCAACCTGCCGGAAAACAGGGACCTGCTGGCGCACCGGCGCGCGCTGTTGGAAGGCGTGACCCACCGGGTTCTTTTAGGGCAGGACTTTAGCGATCTCTCCGTGCTGGCCACTCGTGATGGCGCCAGCCAGGCCAGCATCCATTACCTTCTTCGCGTGTTAAACCCCGGCGATTTCGTCCTGGGGAAAGATGCCAGCCAACGTGTCTATTATTCGCTCTCGGTCGAATCGCAACTCCTGTCCGCAGAAGGCAAGGTGATTTACACGGACACCCAGGATCTACACGACTATCTCTCTACCGAGCAGATCGATCAATTGAGGCAACGGCCGCTGGCGATTGCTGGAAGGCTGGCCGCTGTGCCTGGCAAATATCAGCTTAAGGTGGACGTCACTAATGTGGTCACCAAGCAGAGTTTTGCCCAGACGCGAGGCGTTTTGGTGCCTGCGTTTGACCACACCTTGGGGATGAGCCAAGTCGTCTTCTCCTCGATCGCAACCCCCAAACGCGATTTTGAGCAGAATCAACCATTCAGCTTTTCCGGGGTAAAAATCCCGGTGGCTGGAGCGGATAACATCGCGCTTACTGGCGGAGACCCGGTCAGGGTCATTTACCAACTCTGGGAGGAACCCGGTTCTCCGGTCTCGCTGAAGGGAAAAAATTTGGAGGTCTCCTACTTGATCGGTCAGCTTGGCGTGGCCACCAAGAAAGAGCAGACGCAGGTTATTGACCGTTCGGGATTCGATCCACAGGGCAATTTGCTGATGGGCACCGATCTCCCAACGATCGACCTGCACCCGGGGAACTATCGCCTGGTTATCCGGGTCACCGATCCGGAGAGCAATGAAAGCACGACGCAAGCGATCAATTTCCGCCTGGTCGGGGGAGATCGGCAACAGCTGTGGAACCTCACGAATCCTTCCTACACCAGTAGCGCAGACTCGGTGGTCAATCTATACCGGCGTGGCTTGTGCGCCCTGGCGCAGCAGCAGCCTCAGATCGCTGTCGCGTATCTAAAGCAAGCCGTCGAAGCGGGCACGCCCGACGCGGCGATGTATAGCGCCCTGGCCTCGGCCTATCGGCTCGCCGGGAATGAAACGGCGGCTGTAGCCACAGAAAAGCTCGCCCGGCAGGGTGCCGGCCCCTCACCCAACTAACCTTGCAGAGCGGAGCGCCTCTTTCTTCATCTCCAACTCACCACAAAATCGTCATCCTGAGCTCCGCTCCTGATGACGATTTTGTGGTGAGGTTGGCTGTCCGGGCTGAAGAGGCTGCGGAGAAATTCGCTTTTGCAAGCTGGGCTTTGTGCCGTCCCTGCGGGACTCGCCTCATGAACCTAATCCAACCCGGCACTGACGTGCCGGGCTACAGGTTGTTCCGTCCCTGCCGGGACTGCTTCGTTCCAGTGTCCAAGGCCCTTCGAACCTCTCAACAGATTCCAGAACAGAGCGCTGTTGCGAGTAGAAAGCAGCCCTCAGGGGCTTAAGCCGTGCCCTTCGCGCAGACACCGACCGTCCGTGCGGGAAGGGCTAACTGCTTATTTGTCCTCTTCCGGTCCGGGGTGTTTACCGGCAAAGGGCGAGCAGCAGGGTTCCTGGGCGGGAGTGAATTCCATGAACTCCACCCGGGTGAGATCCGGGTCGTAAAGGTTCAACTGCACCTTGCCATCGCGGCCAACCTTGGACTCGGTGCAAGCCGTTCCCTCACATTTGTTCTTCTGCAACTGGGCGATCGCATCGGCCATGTGCGCCACCCCGAGCGAGATGTGGTCATCCACGCCGGCCTGCTTTAGAGTCGGCGTCGGAGACGCATTCAGCATGTATTCCACCCAATCCGTGCCATCGGGTACCTGGGCGCTCTGCCAGTCCACGCGATCCTCGGTTCTGCCGCCGTGCCAGTAGGGCCGAAAGCCGAGTAAGTCCCGCCAGAACGCATCCTCTTTGGCGGCGTCCCGAACGATAAAGCCGGCATGGATCATGCGGCTACTGGCCGCATTGGGCGAAAGCGGCGCCTTGGCGACCAATTTGTTGGAACCGGCTTGCACGAAGATAACCAGGTTACCCTCCGGATCACGGACCCCGAACTCGCCCGCTTTCAAAGGCATCTCCGCTTTCACGCCGTGTGCCGCCAGGTAACGCTCCAGTTCCGCCGCGTTGCGGGTGGTGAGCGCAACTGCGGCCATACGAACGTTAGGCTGAGGGGGCGGTGGCGAAGTCAGGATCTCAATCCATTGCGAGTGGTTGACGGGATAGATCCACATCCCGCCGGTTTCCAGACGCTGATACCCCAGGGTATCCCCATAGAATTTCTGCGCTGCGTCCGGTTGCGTGGTGTAGAAGCGCGCGAATGCAATTCCCGTAATTGCGGGGCGCTTGGCTGTCTGCGCCCCCAGCGGCGCGAGGTTTGCAAGGACCAACGCAAGCAGGAAGAGTCGTCTCATGAACCGAAACTCTAGTGTATTTGACCGCCTGGGTCAAAGCGGGAGAGAAGTCGCTGATTGCGTCTGTGGGCAATCCTCAATAAACTTCTCTGCGAGCGAGAGTCTGGTTTTTTCCGAGTCGGTAAGGAGACCGCGTGCGCCTTTTTCGGTTGTTGTTTGTTTCCCTGGCCCTTATTAGCAGCAATCTGAGAGCCCAGCAAGCAAGTGACATGCCGCCGCCCCCACCGGCCGCTAAGCAGATACACCTCAAGCACGTTCTGGTGATCGGTCAGACCAAAGGGTTTGAACACGACTCGGTCTCGGCCGCCATGGCCGCCATCTACGATATGGGCAAAGAGAGCGGCCTTTGGGACACGATGATACGCACTGACACGGAGCTGCTCACGAAGAAGGATTTGAAGCGGAATACCAAAAACCTCACCTACTTTGACGCCGTCGTCTTCGCCAGCACCACCGGCGAACTGGACCTGGACGACAGCCAGAAACAGGATTTCATGTCGTTCATCAAGGAAGATGGCAAAGGCTTTGTGGGTATTCACGCTGCGCTGGATACGAATTACAACTGGCCCGAGTATGGCGAGATGATCGGTGGCTGGTTCGATCAACACCCGTGGATGACCTTCAACGCACCGATCATCAACGAAGACCCTGACTTCCCTGCCGTGCGCCATTTCCCCAAAGCGTTCGTGAAATATGACGAAATCTATCAGCCTAAAGATTGGTCGCGCAGCAAGGTGAACGTGCTTCTTAGCCTGGATTCAAGCAAATTGAACTATGAGAACAATCCCCGTATCCATCGGGAGGACCATGATTTCGCGGTAGCTTGGAGCAAGATGTACGGTAAAGGCAGGGTCTTCTATTCCACGCTCGGCCATACCGAAGAGGCATGGGAAGACCCGGACATTAGAAAAATGTACTTTGAGGCGATTAAGTGGTCATTGGGGATGACCGAGGGGAGCACAACATCGCACCCGCGGCCGGCTCCGTCACGATGATCGACAAGGGCGGTGTCACAAGGATGAAGAAGTTTCGGGATTTGGCATTCCTGGCTGCCATAGCAGGGTTGGCCGCCTACCAGGGCAGGCAGTTGCACATCTACGCAGCGACGGGCCAGGCGCCCGCCACCACGCAAAACGCGGGACCTACCCATGGCGGGGATACCCCGCCCTCGTCTGCAGCTGCTGCCGCCGGCGGTTCCCTGTTCCAGCAAAATTGTGCCTTCTGTCACGGCCGGGATGCCGGTGGCGGAGAAACCGGTCCCGATCTCACCCGGTCCAAGCTGGTGACCGCGGATGTGGGCGGGGACAAGATCGGGGATGTCGTGCTGCATGGACGACCCGACAAGGGCATGCCGGCCTTCAATTTCTCCGGCGAGCAGATTGCTGATCTCGCCGCCTTCATCCACGCCGAGCAGACCAAGGCCATGGCGCAAAGCGGCAAGCGGAAAGGAGTGGATGTGTCTGATCTCCAGACAGGGAACGTGGAGGCTGGAAAGGCGTATTTCAACGGTCCGGGCGGCTGCGCCACGTGCCACTCACCCACCGGCGACCTGGCCGGGATTGCGTCCAAGTACGAGGGGCTGCAGCTGGAAGAGCGGATGCTCTACCCCAAAGATGTGAAGAGCAAGGTAACGGTGACCCTGCGTTCAGGAGAGACCGTGGCGGGGACCCTGGAGTATCTGGATGAATTCACGGTGGGATTGCGGGATGCTACGGGGACGTACCGATCCTGGCGCGTGAGCGATGTGAAGGTAAAAGTCGACTCGCCGGTGGACGCCCACGTAGCACTGTTCAGCAAATATACCGATGCCGATATCCATAACCTGATGGCATACATTCAGACGCTGCGCTAAGCGCTAGAGGTTTCCAAATCGATATGAAGCTCGAGAAGAATGGTTTGCTTCTTGCCTTGTGCGCAGTGGTGGTGATTGCATCTTCGCGCTCGCTTAAGGCTCAGAATGTGGATGCAGCGATGCTTCTGCATCCGCCGGCGGATAGCTGGCCCGGGTACCATGGCGACTACTCCGGGCAACGCCATAGCCACCTGACGCAGATTACGCCGCAGAACGTGGCCAATCTCAGCCTCGCCTGGGCCTTTCAGACCAATCAACCGGCCGAAATCAAATCGTCGCCGATTCTGGTCGACGGCGTGTTGTACTTCACCGTGCCGGATAATCTCTGGGCCGTGGACGCGCGCTCGGGCCATACGCTGTGGCACTATACCTATCCGCCGAATAAAGGGGACCATATCGGCCAGCGCGGCGTTGCCATCTATAAGGACTGGATTTTCTTCGTCTCCCCGGACGCGCACCTGATCTCTCTGAATGCCAAGGACGGCAAGGTGCGCTGGATCATCGAGCTAGCCGATGTGGAGAAGGGTTACTGGGCAACCGAAGCGCCGTTCATCGTGGGCAACCACGTCATCGTTGGCGTGGGCGGCGATCTGGATAACCTACCCATTTTCCTGAAGTCGGTTGATCCGGAGACGGGGCAAACCCAATGGCAATGGAATGTCACTCCTCCGCCGGGCCCGGGCGTTACCACTGGAGGCACGACCTGGATGGCAGGGACGTATGATCCCACCCTGAACCTTATTTACTGGGGAACCGGGAACCCTACGCCGGTGCTGGATGGCAACGCGCGGCCGGGGGACGACCTCTACACCTGCAGCATCGTGGCTCTGAATCCCGATACAGGCAAGCTGGTATGGGCCTTTCAGCCTTCGCCGCATGACACCCATGACTGGGATGCAGTCGAAATACCAGTACTGATCGAGGGAACCTTCCACGGACAGCCTCGGAAGATGCTTCTGCAAGCCTCGCGGAACGGCTATTTTTTCGTGCTGGATCGTACCAACGGCAAGAGCCTGCTTACTGTTCCTTTCGGGCCTGTGAACTGGACGTCGGGTGTAGACAAGCAAGGCCGTCCAATCCCTGACCCAGCCAAGGAGCCGGCGCCCGACGGTGTTCTGATTGCGCCGGACGAGGGTGGCCTCACCAACTACCGATCGCCCAGCTTTGACCCTAAGACTGGTTTGTTTATCGTGAGCGCGCACCCTGCCTATAGCATCTATTTCAACAAACCGGCGGATGGCTCGTACGGCTGGGCGGGCGCTGACTACGGGCTCTGGAGCAAGGGAGTACTGGAAGCAATCGACTACAAAACCGGCAAGATTCGCTGGACCCATGAACTCGGGCCCGGAGGCTCAGGCGCAGGGGTGTTGACGACGGATTCAGGGCTCACCTTCACCGGGGATGCTCCGGGGAACTTTCTCGGGCTAGATACAAGTACCGGTAAGACGCTTTGGCATGCCGGCTCAGGGGCGCGTATTGGCAGTTCTCCGATTACCTACGAGCTCGACGGCCGCCAATACCTGCTGACCAGCAGCGGCAGTGTACTGTTCGCCTGGGCTCTCCCGGAAAGCGGAGTTACGCAGAAGCATACGGTCGCAAAGGCTCACTGAAGAGCGGCACGGGAACCGAGTGCCCGTCATCCTTGTATGTAGTGGGCAGACGCCTGTATGAAGATCACCGACATCAAGACGATCGTGGTCAACGCAGAGATGCGGAATTGGATCTTTGTTAAGGTCGTTACCGATCAGGCCGGTCTCTTCGGTTGGGGTGAAGCGTCGCTGGAGTGGAAGACGCGAGCCGTCGCCGGGGCGATCGAAGACTTCACTCCTATGCTGGTCGGCGAGGATCCTCGGAACATCGAGCATATCTATCAGAAGCTCTATCGCCATTCATTTTTTCGTATGGGCGTGATTGGCATGAGCGCGATCAGCGGCCTGGAACAGGCGTGCTGGGATATCTTCGGCAAATCGCTCGGAGTCCCGGTCTACCGGCTGCTCGGGGGCGAAGTGCGGAACCGGGTCCGCATGTATACCCACCTTGGCGGCGGAGATATGAAGTCCGTCTACCAGACCTTTGATCCCCAGCCGTTGATCGACCTTGCCCACGAGGTTGTCGCCCGTGGCTACACAGCGCTGAAAGTCGTGTTCGTGCCCTATTCCGAGCCGTTGATGGGCAAGCAGTACATACGCCAGTTTTCATCCATGTTTGAGAAACTGCGGATGGCCGTGGGAGACAATATCGACATTATGATTGATTTCCATGGTCGAACCTCGCCCGCCATGGCGATCCAGTATATTCATGCGATTGAGGAATTCAGTCCATACTTCTGCGAAGAACCGGTTCCGCCGGAGAATGTCCCGGCAATGCGCCAGGTTCGCGAAGCGGTCCGCGTTCCCATAGCGACGGGGGAACGATTGGTGACTCGCTACCAGTTTCGCGAGCTCTTCGAGCAGCAAGCGTGCCACGTTGTTCAGCCCGATCTGTGCCATTGCGGCGGCCTCTTCGAAGCAAAAAAGATAGCCGCAGCCGCGGAGAGCTACTATATGGGCGTGGCGCCCCATAATCCCCTGGGGCCGATTGCCAATGCTGCCGCACTCCACTTTGCTCTATCGACCCCGAATTTCCTGATCCAGGAAGATATGCTTACCGATGTGCCGTGGCGATGGGACGTCGTGAAGCATGATTTGAAAATGGAAAATGGCTACTGGGAAAAGACAGAATCTCCGGGCCTGGGAATTGAAGTGAATGAAGTCGAGGCGGCGAAACATCCGTTCCAGCAGGAAACATTTGCTACCTCAGTAGCGCGCGCGGCCGATGGAGCCATTCTGGACTGGTAGAAATTGAAGGAGAAACGCCACTATGAAGTTGATTACCCGCGGCAAATTCCTTCTGGCGGGGGCTCTTATCGTTCCCTGCCTGCTGGTTGCCTTGCTCCTGCACGCGCAAACCTTTCCCGATGCCTCGGTGTATGCGAGCGACCCCGCGGCCATGATTGCGGGGTACCGGCATGTGGAGGTCTCTTCGGTCTCGGACGCGATTGAGCAGCTCACCGGACAGCGCATGTATATGACGCACCACATGCAGCCTATCTTCACCACAAAATTTGCCGGCTATGCCGTAACCGTAAAGCTGGTTAAGGAAGAAAATCACGACCCAAATGCCCTCACCAACATGCTCTCCGCTATCGATCAGGGAGCCAAAGATTCGGTCTACGTGATGACCATTCAGGATGGAGCGGATATTGCGGGGATGGGCGGCCTGATGGGCACGGCCATGTCTGCACGGGAATTCTCGGGTGCCGTGATCGATGGCGGCGTGCGTGACGTCGCTTATCTGCGTAAGATTGGGTTTCCCGTCTACGCGACCGGCATCAATCCCGCAACCTCGGCCGGACACTATCGTGCGGTCGGCACAGGCATACCGGTGGTGTGTGACGGAGTAAAGGTGAATGCCGGCGACATCGTGGCAGCGGATAGCGATGGAGTGGTGGTCGTGCCCCGGGAGATCGCTCCCAAGGTTCTGGTATTGTCACAGCAACTGGACTTTAAAGAACACAGCATGTACGCGTACATTGAAAACACAAAATCCATCGAAGAAGCGGTAAAGAAGTTCGGCCGGTTGTGAGCACCGTAATGCCTGGAGGTGGTTCATGCGACTAGAGCAGTTTCGCAAATACTGTGGACTGAAAAAGATCGCGAGGTGTGGTTTTCCTTGGGAGAAAACCACGAAAAGGCCTGTCGCACCCCGGATTTCCTGCGGCGCTGCACTGGCCGAGAACAATGAAGTGCGACTTTCTTCACGGGAAGTCGCATGTAGTTCCGCGGCTCCACCAACCTCTACAGGAAATCCGGATTCGGTCTACACCGATTGCGAAACTGCTCTATCCGGTTTGTATAGAACTCTGCTGCCCGCCATCGTAGCGCTAGCCACATTGTGTGTATGCGGTTCGCTGGCGACCGATCAATCCACTGCACAGACCAAGAGCCAAACATGCGCGAGCACCGATAGCGGGTTGAAGCTACCTGCCGGCTTTTGCGCGACCATATTCGCTGACAACATTGGTCACGCCCGGCACCTGGTGGTGGCGCCGAATGGGGTGGTTTACGTGAACACCTGGTCCGGCGATTACTATCCTCCCGGAGACAAGCCGCCCGCAGGCGGGTTCCTGGTAGCTCTCCAGGACAAAGCGGGTGCGGGCAAGGCCGATGTGATCGAGCGTTTTGGCGAAACCAGCGCGACCGGCGGAGCAGGCGGTACCGGCATCGGCCTCTACAAGGGGTCGATTTACGCCGAGATCAATGACCGGATCGTGCGCTATGGACTATCTGCTGGGTCCATCGTGCCCCAGGGTCCCGCCACTACGGTGGTTACCGGATTGCCCCTGGGCGGCGATCATCCCATGCATCCATTCGCCATCACTGCCGACGGCTCCATGTACGTCGATGTCGGGACTGCTACCAACTCCTGCCAGCTGAAAAATCGAACCCTCAAGTCGCCCGGCGCGGATCCCTGCGTCGAACTCGAGACCCGAGGTGGCACTTGGCGGTATGACGCGAACAAGACCAACCAACCGTTTACCCCGGCCGATCGCTACGCGACTGGGATTCGCAATGGCGAAGGCTTTGCTATCGACGCCGCCGGCAAGCGCGTATACGTAACCCAACACGGACGGGATCAGCTTCATTCGAACTGGCCCGACCTCTACAAGCCCGACCAGGAAGCCACGCTGCCGGCGGAAGAGCTGCTGCTGTTGAAGCAGGGCGGTGACTATGGCTGGCCAGAGTGCTATTACGATCGCATTTCAGAAGAAGCTGGTCCTGGCGCCGGAATACGGCGGGGACGGCGGCAACAAGGTGGGCGTGTGCGCTGAAAAGATCCCTCCGGTGGCGGCCTATCCTGCCCATTGGGGACCCAATGGCGCAGTGTTCTACGACGGCAAGCAGTTCCCTGCCCATTACCGCAACGGAGTATTTATCGCGTTCCACGGTTCATGGAATCGGGCTCCCTATGCCCAGGGGGGTTATAACGTGGTCTTTCAGCCGCTGGACGCTGGCAGGGCTTCCGGCCCGTGTGACGTATTCGCTGACGGTTTTGCGGGGGCGGTCGAGACCCCAGAGAAAGCCGTGCATCGTCCCAGCGGCCTGGCTGTCGGACCAGATGGATCGCTTTACATTTCCGACGACATAACGGGGCGAATCTACCGGGTTGTCTACGTTGGCGGATCTCGTTCCGGGGGGGTCACGCCATGCCCCAGTGCAACGGCTCCGGCCGGTCCTATCGTTGAAGCCGAGGCCAAACCGCCAGAGGGCACAAACCCGGATGCCGGCCTTTCCGTTCCCCCGGGGGCGACCCAGGACATGGTGGCGCTGGGTGATCGCATCTACCACGGCCAGGTGGGCGGAGCATCCTGCGCGGGTTGCCACGGCTCGAGCGCGAAAGGAAGTCCTCTGGGTCCCGATTTAACCGACGCCAAATGGTTGTGGAGCGATGGCAGCTATCCCGGAATAGCCAAAACCATCACCGACGGGGTGATGCAGCCGAAAGAATATCGCAGCCCGATGCCGCCCTTGGGCGGCGCTCAACTGACGCCTGACCAGGTGCAAGCACTGGCTGCATACGTGTGGGCCCTGAGCCATCACTGATGAAGCCATGGATACTTTATGCAGCCATGACACTCGTAGCGTGGGGCGTGTGGGGAGTCTTCAGTAAGCTCGCGTCAGGGTATACACGCCCCCGGCAGACACTGCTTTTCCAGGCGGTCGGGGTAATGGCCTTTGGACTTGTGGTGCTGACGATGGAGCGCTTCCACATCGAGTGGTCTCCGCAAGGTTTTGGCTGGTCAGCCGCAGCGGGCTTTGTCAATTTCATCGGTTTCCTGGCCTTCTTTGCGGCCATCGAAAAAGGTAAAGTCTCGACCGTGATCGCCATGTCGTCCCTCTACCCGGTGGTCACGATCGTCTTGAGTGTTCTGTTTCTGCAGGAGAAGATCACTTCGCGTGAAGGCCTCGGCATTGCGTGTGCTTTGCTGGCCGGTCTCCTGTTGGCCGGGTAATGCCAGATTATGCGGCCTACAGCTTCTGGCTTGAGGACTCAGGCGAGGCATTGACGCCGCGCCCGCCACTGGTCAGGTCAACCGACGTGGATGTGGCAATCCTGGGCGGTGGCTACTCCGGCTTGTGGACTGCCTACTACCTCCTCATCCATGAGCCCGCATTACGGGTTGCTGTAGTGGATAAGGAGATCGCGGGCTTCGGCGCCTCGGGCCGCAATGGGGGCTGGTGTTCGCCAAACTTTCCTCTGACGGCTGGCGGGTTGGAGAAGCGATTCGGGGCTGAAGCGGCGCGAAACCTACTGCTGGCTATGCGCGCCTCGGTAGACGAGGTCGGCCGCGTCTGCAGCGAAGAAAAAATTGACGCGCGGTTCCATAAGGGCGGCGTCCTGACCCTGGCGCGCGGGCAGCATCAGTTACCGGGCATTCGCTCTGCCTACGCGACCTATCAGCGGCTGGGGCTTGCCGACCGTCACCAGCTACTCAGCGGCGAAGAAGCCAGGGAACGCATTCGCGTCACCGATGTGCATGGCGGACTCTATACGCCTGACGGCGCAAGCCTGCATCCGGCGCGCCTCGTGCGTGGCCTGGCGCGAGCGGTCGAGGCACGCGGCGGGGTCATCTACGAGCAGACGCCGGTGACTGCGTTCCAGCCTGGCAGCCTCATCACTCCTGGGGGAGAGCTGCGTGCTAAACAGGCCATCGTGCTCGCGGGAGAGGCCTATCTGACGCGCCTCCCGCGCCTGCACCGAGCGCTGCTGCCTGTCTATTCCCTGATCTCTCTGACCGAACCATTGACCGCCGGGCAATGGTCGCAGATCGGATGGCAAGGCGGAGAAAGCGTCTCCTCAACCCGCTACACGGTGGTGTATCTCACCAGGACTCCGGATGGCCGTATCCTCTTTGGTAGCCGGGGCGCACCCTACGCCTTTGGTTCGAAAATTACAGATCGGCAGGATACCCATGAAGCGACCGTGAAGATGATCCGGCGCTCATTCGTGGAGTGGTTTCCATCGCTCGCAGGCATTCGTTTCACCCATGCGTGGGGTGGGCCGGTGGGGATGCCGCGCGACTGGATGCCCGCTGTACGCTTTGACGCGAGCTCGCGGATCGGAGCGATTATGGGGTACACCGGGCAGGGTGTTTCGACCAGCAATTTGGCCGGGCGGTTGCTTGCGGGCCTGATCACGCAACGCCGAACCGGACTGGAGACGCTTCCGTTGGCGCAGAGGCGATCCCCTGATTGGGAAATGGAACCGCTGCGGTGGCTAGTTGTCCGCTATATGCAGGGAGCGTTTCTGCGCATCGATGAAGCAGCAGAGGCTGGCCGTCGACTCCCTGTGGATGCCAGGCTTGCCCAATATCTGGGCAGACACTAAAGAGCGTGTGTGAGAACCCACCATTCACCGATTTAGCCCCGGAGGGACGGCTGCAAGTTAACCAAGTTGTACCCAAGACTGCATCCTGGGTAATTTTCAGCCGTCCCTGCGGGACTGGTCCGTCTCTCGAATCTCTTCCCAGAACTGCGTCCTGGGCTACTATCAGCCGTCCCTCCGGGACTAAATCGGTGAACGGTGGGTTCTCACACACGCTCTAAAACCCCGAAGCAATCAAGGCGCTGGTATGGAAACGCGTCGTCCGTTGTATTGAACAACTTTGTCAACCTTCGATTCGATGGTTTCACCTGTTCCATGATTTTGGGACACCCAGACGATATTAAATACGTGCCTTTCCGGCATCCCTGGATAGCGTCCCTTACGGTCCTCAATCACCAGCGTCTTCGCCGCCTCATCCCATCGGATCGGAATGATCGAATAGGCGCCTTTCTCGTAACTGTAGTTGTCGCCTTCATCCTCATAGAGATCGAAGGCGCCATCGGCACCCCGGTAAATACGCAGCTCGATCGGATCGGCCGGCTTTTGATCCGCATACTCGATTTCAGGCCCGAGCGGAAGAATCGATCCCGCGCGAACATAGAGCGGAATGCGATCGAGGGGCGCATGCGCTTCGATCTCGCGCTCTCCTGCGGTGCGAGCGCCGGACCAGAAGTCATACCACGCTGGGGAAGCAGGCAGATACACCGGACGGTGGGTTGCATCTTGTTTCATCACCGGACTGACGAGGATGGAAGGGCCAAACATGAATTCATCGCCGATGTTCCAGGTCTTTTGATCTTTACGCCAATCCATAACCAGCGGCCGTTGGATGGTGTCGTCCTGGCTGGTGACGCGCCAAGCCAGCGAGTAAATATAGGGCATCATGCGGTAGCGGAGTTTGTCATAGCGCAAGAGGATGGGCTCGACCTTGTCATAGGTCCACAGCTCATTGTGAACGCGATGGCCGTGGGTGCGAAAGATGGGACAAAAGACGCTGAACTCAAACCATCGGGTATAGAGCTCCTGGTACGCCGGGTCATTCGGAGGGCGATCAAATGGCTGCCAATAGCCACCTGAATCGGTAGTCCAATAAGGATTTCCCGAAAGAGCGAAGTTCAGGCCGGCAGCAACCTGATGCTGCAGACCCCAGTAGGTACTGTAAACATCGCCCGACCAGACGGTCGCGCCATTCCGTTGCTGTCCGAGAAAGGCGGAGCGAGTGAGGAGGAAGACTCGCTTCTGATCGGTGGTTTGCTTCCAGTGCTCCTGAACGCCACCGGTGTGCAACAGGGGGAAAATATTGGTGTAGCGAGCCCCGTTACCGATGAAGAGTTGCTTATTAAAAAGGATGGCGTCACCCCCGTGCGGCCAGTACTCTTCCGGCTCCGCACTGTCCAGCCAGAAAGCATCCCACCCTTGCGCGAACAGCTTTCCGGCGAGGTCGTTCCAGTAGAAATCGCGCGCCGCGGGATTCGTGGCGTCATACACGTGCGCATCGGGAACATCGAAATGATGCTCCACCATGGTTGCGAAGTTTTGCGCTGCTGGATCAAAGAGTCCCCAAACGGACAGCATTGCGTGGACGTGCTCGTCATGCAAGGTCCTTAATTCACCCGGGACATCGGTAAAGTTTGCGTTGAATATTGGATCACCTTCGTGCAACCACCAGAACCAATCCTGGACAATCACGTCCATAGGAATGTGTTCGGCGCGATAGCGATGGGCGATATCGAGTATTTCCTGCTGGGAAATATATCGATCTTTGGACTGGATGAATCCATAAGCCCACTTTGCAAACATCGGCGTGTGTCCGGTCATGGATCGGTATTGGTGGATGATCTGATCGATCTCCGGCCCGTAGATCAGGTAGTAGTCGATCGCATCGCCCGCCAGGGAGGTGAACTTCAATTCGAGCGGAAAGCGATTGTCAACATACGTCAACGCCGCTGTGTTCCACTGCAATGCATAGCCTTTGCTGGAGATCAGGAGCGGGATAGCAACATCGGTATTGTTCTGGCCGAGCTCTACGGTGGCGCCACGGTAATTGAACATTCCACTCTGGTGTTGGCCAAGACCATAGAATCCCTCGGTCGCATCGGGTGAGAAGCGATCAGTGACCTGGAAAGTTTTCTCTCCATTTACATCTCGTGGCTCGTACGTGCGGGGTATGGCGTTGCCTTCGCGGAGCAACCTGTCTCCCTGTGCGCTCGAGTAGGTCAGATTGCCCCTCGCCAGAAGAGAAGGTGACTTTCAATGTTCGCGTGGTCAGCGTGCTTGCGTCACTGGCCTGAGTTGAATTGAAATGGCGCGCCTGGACACGCCTGCCGGCGATCGAGCATCCACGGCTGGTCGTGAACCGCCTCGGAAAGGGGCTTGGGGCTGGCCGTCACATGGATGACGGATTCACCACACACTGCAACGTGAAGAGTTTCGTTGCCGATGGTTGCCGTCATGCCATCGTCTGTCTGTGTGACAGTGGTCGGAGGCTGTGGTGGTATCCCGGCCCCAGGAATTTGCGCCACCAGCCGAGGAGAGTCGACGCCCCACAAGACGAGAAGAATCAGGATCGTTGCCCACTCACTGAAACAAGCGGACAAGAGGAACCGAGGACTCGCGGGTTGAGCGCAATGGTGTCCCACGCTTCGCAAGAACGCGAAGGATGGGGCACCCAGGCTTCGTTGCAGGATCGAGTTTCTCAAAACATGACGGTTACGGCGAACTGAAGCTGCCTGGGCAAGGAGCCCAGCCCCATACTGGTAATTACTCCGTTGCTGCCCGCAGCCGCGCAGTCGATACAAAAGCCGTTGGGATTGCCGGGGGCGATGTGGTTGAAACCATTGAACGCATCGATGCGAAATTGGCCCACGATACTTTCATGGATAGGAATGTTCTTGAGCAAGGAAAGATCATCGGCAAAGAAAGAGGGACCGAAATAATTGTTTCTTCCCACATTGCCGAACTGGGTGATGTTGGGGCGAGTAAAGACGCCCGACTGAGATCCGTTAGTGCCAAAGGGCTGGCCGGGAATGAAGTAGGTCCTGGAATGCGTTGCGGTGCTAAACGATGTGAGACTTAACGGCAGCCGGGCGGCGGTCTTATTGGGCATGCAAGGGCCAGCCGGTATGTCTGTACTGCATTCACCGTAGCTTGGGGTGAAGGGAAGACCGCTGGAAAAGTTCAGAGATGTGCTCAGTTGATATCCACCAATGAGGTAATTTACCCACGCTGGCGAACTACTGAAGAACATGCGGTTCCTGCCGAATGGCAATTCATAGTTGCCAAAGAACGTGAGCTGCTGCTGGCGCAGATCGTCATACCTGCCGTAGTCTACGGCCCGGTCGATCTCCTGATAATCTCCGCCATCGTTGAACGCGGCCTGCCAGGCGTAATTTGCGGAGAATTGCAATCCCTGAGAGAAGTGCTTGTCGAGAGTCACCTGCAATGCGTTGTAGTGGGTGTTAAAGGCATTGTGATAGTAGGTAAGACCCTGGGCCCAGCCGTATTTCGCATAATAGCGCTGCAGCAGGATAGGATTTTTTGTTTCCCCTGTGCCGACCGGATTCGGATTCCAGCAGAGCGCTTGTCCAGTACTGCTTTCACTGGCAGGTATGCAGGCGGCCGGTTCATTCGGATTTGTGGTCTGACCGTCGCCTGAAAATGTATGGGTTCCCTTGTTCCCTACATAGGCCATGGTGAAAGACATCGAGCTGTTCAGTTGCCGTTGAAGGGTCAGATTCCAGGCATCGATGGTGGGAAAGCGATTGGGATCGTCGCGGATCTTGACATTGTCTCCATTGGGAATGGGGATGAGTCCGTTCGAGGGGATGGCCGGGAAAACAAAAGGAGCCGGACCGACCGCAAGGTTGAAGGCTGCTGTGTTGGGGCCACTGCTGGTGAGGTTTTGGTTGGCAAGGACGGGTAGATTCTGGGTAACGACATGGCCGAAGATGGAGCCGAACACTCCGATATCAAAACTGCGTCCATACCCTGCGCGGATGACCGTTCTGGGATTGGCCTGGTAAGCGAACCCGATGCGCGGGGCCCAGAGGTTAAAGTCCTTCTTGACGCTCATGGCGGTGCTGAAGGGGCCGACACCGGCGACCCGGATATTGCCGGTGGTCAAATCGGCGAAGCCGCCTTGTCCCGGGGCCATTGACGGTTTCTGGAAAGTAGATCTCCCAACGAACACCGAGGTTCAAAGTGAGGTTGGGAGTCACACGCCAGCTGTCCTCTGCATAGCTGAATATTCGCTTCTGAGACTCCTTCGCGTTGGTGGAAGTACTGACATAGCGAGTGATATTGGTGGCATCGCCAAGCAAAAAGGTGGCAAGCCCGAGACCGCCGGAAGTGGCCAGGGTTGGATTCTCGGTATCGCTGGCGCTGAATGTCAGCTCACCGGCGCGATTACTGTCGCTGGGCACACGCAGGTTTCGTCCATAGCGCAGGTCGGCGCCGAATTTTATGCTGTGGGTGCGGATGATCTTGGTCCAGTTGTTCACTACTTGATATTGGTCTTCGGTTTCCAGCAAAGCGCAATTGCACGCGTTTACATTCAAGCCCGAGCCAAAGTTCGATAGGCCATCGGCTATATTGTTGGTGTTGTAGACGTAGAAGGCGGGAGCACCCGAGGTGAACGTGTTACCTGTGTTCAGTCCCGGAATGCCAACCTCCGTGGCAAGGTCCGTGGTCCCGTCATATTTATGAGTCGCCACGTGGTAGCGGAGGTATCCCAGGCGGAAGTCGGTCACCAAGTCGGGACGAAGGGCAATATCCGCACCTGCGACCGCACTCTGGTTCTTACCGTCTGCAGAGCCACCGAAGCTGTTGGTGGGCGACGAGAAACCTGTTCCGCCCGCTGCACCAAAGATGGTTCCAGCCGAGATGGTGTTGTTGTAGAAGCTGTAGCGCCCGAAGGCGTGCGTCTTCTGACTTATCTGTTCATCGACGCGCACATCGAATTGGTTCTGGTTCACGACACCGTTACCGCCGGCAGTGTAGTTGTTGGTAATGCCCGATCCATTGGGCAGCGGTATCAGCTTCAACAGCGCGAGGGCCTGAGGGGAAAGGTATTGTGGGGAGATGAAATTGTTAACAAAGGGCGCGGGTCCCGTAGTGGGGTTGATTATGCGAGGGTTGTAGATCTGTCCAGGACCTGCTCCACGGGTGGCGATGTACTCACTGAGGTCGCAGCCGTTGCCGGAAAGGCATGAGTTGTGGATCAGCGCGGTAGGTACCGTCTGCCGGGCGGAGGTGCCAATCCTTTGGCGCACGCCCTGATAGTCACCAAAGAAAAACGCCTTATCCTTCAGGATGGGTCCTCCCACCGAGCCGCCGAACTGACTGTAGAGCGCGGGGGGAAGCAGGCGGCCGGTGAGAACGTCTGGTGTATTTTGGGTGAACGGGTTCCTGGCCTGCTGGGCGTCGCTACGGCGATAGTCGAACGCATCGCCATGGAAGGAGTTCGTGCCAGATTTGGTCTGCGAAGTAACCACGGCGGCTACAGCCTGACCGAATTCGGCATCATAGTTTGCCGTCGCAATCTTTGCTTCTGTGACCGCGTCGAGCGGTGGATTGATGACGATCTGGCCGAGGATCGGATCCTGGTTAGCGGCACCGTCCAACTCGTAAGAGACTCCCGAGAAATGCTGACCGTTGATATTAACCGTCGGACTTCCCTGGAAGTCTTCCGCGCTGTTCTGTGACCAAGCCATCACCTGTGCCCCTGGAATCAACAGCTCCAGGCTGGCAAAGTTACGACCGGCGATGGGCAGGTCCGAAACCGTTCTTTGATCGAAAACCTTAGCGACATCGGCGCGATCGGTTTTGAGAACCGGTAATGCGGCGGTGACTTCGACGGTCTGCGTCGAAGCACCCACTTGAAGCTTGAGATCGACCTTCGGCGAAGTGTCCGCGGAGATCTGTATTCCTTTGTTTTCTTGTGCCTGAAAACCGCTTGCGGTGGCCTTGATGTCGTAGACGTCCGGAATCAAGTGTTCTACTAAGTACTCGCCACTGGCGCCTGAAGTCGCTTGAACAGAAGTACCTTTACTTTCATCAGTTACGGTGATGGTTGCGTTTGGGACTACGGCCCCGCTCTGGTCGGTCACCTGACCGTAAATGGATCCGTAGATGGCTTGCCCCAGAAGAGGAGAAGTTGACAGGGGCAAGCAAGCGAACATGATAGCGATCATCGCGCATCTTGTGCGCGTCCTACATATGGGTTGCATCGGTCGGTCCTCCACAGAAGTACTTCAGCGGCTTCGCAATTCTGGCGAGTCCGTTCTCGGCTTCAGAAGAGGTCTTTTCAAGTGCCTTACGGTGTATTACAGTACAAACGCGGGCTTAGCAGCCTTCCCCATTGTCGTCTAAGCCTTTTATTAGTCGTGGTATAGCTGTTGAGGGCTAGCAGTTAACGAACGAGCTGCCAAAGGGTTCTTGAAGAAGCAAGAACCAGGACCGCGTGACCGAACGCAGCCCTATCATCCACCATGTTCAGCCGGACCCGTTACACACTTGTGCCGGCAGACGAGTGAGTTCTATGAATTCGCCGACATTCCGTAACGGGAACCCACAAATTCATGACACCCCAGCTGTCGACGGCCCAGAAAAAGAGGCTGTCCTTCGGGAACTGGAATCCATTCTGAACAGCCCTTTCTTTCGCACCAGCAATCGAAGTAAGCAATTTTTGGCTTATGTGGTCCAGCACACATTGGAGGGCAACCACGAACCGCTTAAAGAGCGCACGATAGGGGCAAAACTTTTCCAGCGCCCGGTCGGCTACGCCACCGGAGATGACCCGGTAGTCAGGGTCCAGGCCGGGGAGGTACGCAGAAGGCTGGAACAGTACCATCATGCGGGGCTTACCCAGTCACCGGTTCGCATCGAATTGCCGGTTGGTTCGTACGCTCCGGAATTCCGGTGGGCTCCCACCACACCACAGCATGAGGAACCGGCGCAGGCGGAACCGAGCCAGGCAGAGCCGGCCAAGTTGGAACTCCCCCAGGCGGTAACAATACCTTCAAGTGCGCCAATCGATCTACTTGCAAAACATCAGAAAAGGTTTACACAGGCGAGGCTGATTCTCGGTTTTTGCCTAGTGCTTGCCGTGGCCCTACTGGTAGCACGGGCCTACCGTTCAAGCCCCGGGAAATCGACAGTGAATCAATTCTGGGCGCCTGTTCTCGCCACTTCAGAGCCTGTCCTGATCTGCCTGGCAAAACCAACAGTCTACGTGCCTTCGCTGGAACTTCTGCAAAGGTATTCCAAGTCTCCGGGGGACTTCGCAACCGAATTGCAGCAGCTCACTGAGCGACCACCCCTGCAGCCGCAGGACAAGCTGGTCTGGGGTGACCTGGTGGAGTATGCCGACTACGGCGTCGCGGCAGGGGATACCTACGCGGCGGTGCGGCTCTCCGCCGTGCTTGCCCGGATGGGCAAAGAGAGTCAAGTTAGGATTGGAGCCCACTACTCCTTTGCCGACTTGCGCAACTCTCCGGCGATCGTAGTCGGCGCCTTCAACAATCGTTGGACGATGCAAATGACGTCCAACCTCCATTTTGCATTTGTGGAAGAGGGCGGGCAAGGGTTGATCCGGGAGCAAGGTCCGATGGGCCGAGCGTGGCGCCCTAAACGTGGCCCGCATGGCGAAGTGACAGAAGACTTCGGCGTTGTCACCCGACTCCTCAATTCCAAGACGGGCCAATTCGTTGTATCCACAGCGGGCATCCTGTCAGACGGAACGCAAGCTGCCGCCGAGTTCGTTTCCAGTTCGGGGTACCTGGAGGAGGCTCTGCGTACAGCTGCGCCAGACTGGGCGAAGAAAAACCTGCAGTTCGTGGTGCAGACGACGGTAACCGACTCGGTTCCCGGTCCCCCGCAAGTAGTAGCCATCTATATGTGGTAGGGAATGGCGGGCGTGAGCATTAAGGTTGAGGCGGTTCAAGATCAGCTGCCTTCTTCCGCTCAAGCTCCGCTTCTGCCGTCCGGCCCTCCCGCGCCAGCGCGACCGCCAACTGGCGGTGTGCCTCGGCGAAGTTCGGATCGTTGGTCAGAGCCTCCTGGTAGCGCGCGATCGCATCGGCGATCTGCCCCTTCTCGAACAGCATGTTGCCGGTGTTGGTGGCAAACGTCGCTCGTTGATGGTTCACGGCCACGCGCGTGAGGTCGGCGGCGGTCTTCCGTTCCGCCGCAGCCTCCCGTTGCTCTCCCTGCTGAGCCAACACGCCGGCGAGCGTGATATGAGGCCCAGGGACGTTGGGCGAAAGGCGAATCGCCTCTTTAAGCGCCGATACCGCCTCTGGCAGTTTGTTTTGCTGGACGTACACCGAGCCGAGCACCGCCCATCCATCGCTATTTTGCGGGCGCAGTTTTAAAGCGGTGCTCAGCTGCTGGACGGCATCGTCGAAGCGGCCTTGCTGCATGTACAGGATTCCCAGCGTAAATGGCGGGTCGGGCGCGCCCGGATCAAGTTTCGCCGCAGTCTCGAGTTCGGGGATCGCGCCATTCAAGTCGTCTTTCAGCTTGAGTGCGAGACCCAGGTTGTAGTGCAGCTGGGGCTCGGACGGGTCCAACTTCAATCCGGCGCGAAACTCCCGCAGGGCATCGTCCACATCGCTTTGCTGCAAGTAAGCGACCCCAAGGTCTTCGTGTATGGTCACGACATCGGGTGTAAGCGAGAGGGCGCGCTCGAAAATCGGGATTGCACCTTTGGAATTGCCCAGTTGCACCATGTCGAGCGCAAGGTTGGTCAGTAGGGGAGCATTGCCGGTGTCGGTCCTGGCCACTTCCTGAAAAAGCGGGAGAGCCTCTTTGAATCGGCCGCTCGCCTGGTAAGTCAACGCCAGTTGATACTTCGCGTCCTGGTTGGAGCCATCGAGAGCCACCGCTGCCTTGAGCGCAGCGAGCGCTTCGTCCAAACTCCCCGCCTGGGCAAGAGCTTTGCCCAGTGCCAGTTGCGCCATGGCATTTTCGGGAGCCATCTGCGCCGCCGTAGTCAGCTCACGCAGAGCCGCATCCGTTTGCTGCTGGTTCTGGAGTACCAGCCCCAGATGAAGATGGGCGGCGGCGAGTCCGGGATCGAGGCGTATCGCAGCTGCAAATTCATCGCCGGCGAGCGTCCACTCCTGCTGTTGGGCGTATAGGGAGCCGAGCGCGTCGTGGAGCGATGCATCAGCCGGAGAGAGAGCGACGGCGCTCCTGATTCTTTCCCTGGCTGCTTCCATTTGCCCTGTCGCCGCCAATGATCGCGCATAGAGCAGGAGCACATCGACCGGCAACGGCCGGTTTGCGGCGGTGGCGCTCTTGTCTAATTTCGTGAAGAGCGGGACCGCATCCGCATCGCGTCCACTGCTGGCATAGGCCACGGCCAGATTTGTCAGCGCGGATTCATCCCCGGGCTTCAGCTTGAGCGCTTGTTTCAGCTCCGAGATAGCCTCGGGATAAGCATTCAGCTGAACTAAAACGGCCCCCAGCGCGCTATGCCCTTCTTCGATCTGCGGGACCAGATTGACTACTTTCTGAAAATCCGCGCGCGCTTCCTGAAGCTGCTGGTTGGAGAGGGCCGCATACCCGGCGCGAAACGCGGCATCGGCCGCTTTGGCCTTGTCTGCAGCGGTGTGGGAGCCTGGGTTGACCGCAGTCACCTGCGCGCTGGATGGTTGCGGCACCAGCATCAAAAGCAGTACCGGCACAGCGAAGCACGCGGGAGCGGTACCACTGTGCAATAGCTCGCGGTGCAAGGGCTCACTTAACCGTCTCGACCTTTGGCTGCTCATCGGCCTGGATCTGCTCTGCCATCTGGAATTCATGCGATGCCTGGGAGGTTTGTCCGAGTGCGCGATAGGCCTGACCGAGCAGCGTATGCGTCATGTAGTTTCGCGGATCCATGGCGAGCGCCTTCTCCAAATACATCTTAGCCATCACTGGGTCCTGTTGCTTCAACAACACCTTGCCCAGCAGAATAAACGGCACCGGTGAATTCGGTTCGAGGAGTACGGCCCGGTCGAGGGCCTCCTGGGCTTTGGGGTAGTCGCCCTGGCGGACAAAGGTGTCGCCCAATCTGTCATACACCTCGCCATAGAGCGGGTTCAAATCGCGTTCCTTCTCAAACTCGGCAACGGCTTCCGGAAACTGTGACTGGACCAGTCTGATCTGGCCAAGGAGAAGATGGGCCATGGGCAAGTTCGGATTGAGCGCGAGCGCTTTCTGCGCGAAGGAGTCGGCTACCGGCAGATAATCTCGCCGCAGCATCATCCTTGCGGCAAGCAAGTAGGCGGGGGGTGATTCCGACGGAAAATCATATTGCGTGGCGAAAGCTTTACGTGCGTCGTCATAGCGGCGCGTGTCCAGGTAACACAGGCCCAGTACGTAGTTGCTGTCGATATTTGTCCCGGGGATGGAAAGGTGGGCTTTCTCAAGCAACGGAACGGCGGCTGCTGGTTTGCCCATGCGAAAGAGCGCGACCCCTTCCATCTGCATGGCTTCGCGGTCGGCTGGGTCCTGAGCTAAAGCGTGGTCGAAGGCGGTAGCGGCAGATTGAATCTGCCCCTGTTCGTAATAGGCCATGCCCCGCAACCGCTCCACACCCGCCGGCTCCGGCTGCTGCTGAGCGAGGGGATCCAGAACCTTCAAGGCTTCTGCGAGCCGCCCTGTATCGAGGAGCTTTTGGGCTTCGGCGATCGGGGAACTCCCGGCCGGATGGGCTGCTTGTGTCTGGGCGGCAACGGCGGGCACTACCAGGACGAGGAAACACAGAACGCGCAGGTTCGTCATAGAAATACCCGGGCACATTTTATATCGTCAGCCTCGTACACCGCGAAGTCGAGGAAGAGACCGAACTGAGAATCTCTACCCGCCACGGAAAACGGGTGCCCCATATCTCGCTCGTTTTTTGCGAGATGTGGGATTCCACTGGTCTCATCCCTAAGCTTTCGGCTCCCAATAGGCAATTAGGGTCAAGGTTCGTGGAATCCCACATCTCGCAAAAACGAGCGAGATATGGGGCACCCGTTTTCCGTGGCGGGTAGAGATTCCCAGATAATGATTGGTATGCAGAGAGTTGCCGTGTTTCTTTTGTTGTTGCTTGGGCCGACACAGATCTATCCGCCTTCCGCCGAAACACAGCGGCCCGGCGTGGTTTGAGGACTTTGCCGAGAAAGCAGGCATTCGGGTGCTCAACGCCAACGGGGGCACGGAATCCAAACGTTACATTCTCGAAGCCACCGGAAGTGGGGTGGCTATCTTCGATTACGACAACGACGGGTGGCCCGACATTTTTCTCGTGAATGGCGACCTGATGCCTGCAAAGGATCAGAAAGCCCAGCATCCTACCAGCCATCTGTTTCATAACAACCACAATGGCACTTTCACGGATGTCACCGCACATGCCGGCCTCACGGACACGGCCTGGGGACAGGGCGCATGCGTAGGCGATTACGACAATGACGGTTACGAGGACCTCTTCGTTACCGCCTACGGCAAGAATCGCCTTTATCACAATCAGGGCAATGGCACGTTCAAGGAAGTGGCGGCCGCGGCCGGGGTCGCCGGCACGGGCAAGCTGTGGGGAACAGGATGCGCCTTTGTCGATTACGACCGCGATGGCAAGCTGGACCTGGCTGTGGCCAACTACGTCAGCTTCGACCTGGCCACTACGCCTGCTCCCGGCTCGTCGCCCAGTTGCACCTGGAAGGGGGTTCCGGTCATGTGCGGTCCCAGGGGACTGGCCAGTTCTCCCAACCTTCTCTACCACAATTTAGGTAACGGCAAGTTCGCCGACGTAAGCAAGGCGAGCGGCTTCGAGAAGACTCCAGGCCATTATTGTTTTAGCGTCTCCACCATCGATTATGACGAGGACGGATGGCCCGACATCTTCGTTGCTTGCGACTCGACTCCCGCCATTCTTTACCGTAACAACCACGATGGCACTTTTACCGATACGGCGGCCGACACCGGAGTGGCCTTCAACGACGATGGGCGTGAACAGGCGGGCATGGGGTCCTCTATTGGGGATTATGACGGAGATGGCCACCTGGACATTGCAAAAACCAACTTCTCCGACGACACCTCTACCCTCTACCACCATAACGGGGATCATTCCTTCAGCGATGTGACATTTGCTTCCGGTATTGGCGTCAACACACAGTACCTCGGTTGGGGCTGCATGTTTGTGGACGTGGACAATGATGGGTGGCCGGACCTATTGCTGGTCAACGGCCACGTTTATCCCGAGGTGGATAGCGGCAATATGGGCTCAGCGTATCGGGAGCCGCGGGTGCTTTATTGGAATCTCGGCAACGGAAAGTTCAAGGATATCTCACGAGAATCCGGCCCGGGAATTACCCAACCGGAGTCGAGCCGAGGTCTCGCCATAGGCGATCTTTGGAATGATGGGCGGCTGGAGGCGGTAATCAACAATGTGAGCGACTTTCCGCTTCTGCTGGTCAACCTGGCCAGGAACGACAACCATTGGCTTGGGATCCATTTGATCGGGGTCGCTTCCAATCGCGACGGAATCGGCGCTCGCGTCACGGTGCTTGGTCCCGAACCCGGAACTCCGCGGGTGTGGGTAGACGAGGTTCGAAGCGGCTCGAGTTACAGTTCCAACAATGATATGAGGTTGCACTTTGGTTTGGGCCGCGCGACCAGCGTCGCGTCGATTGAAGTGCGCTGGCCAAGCGGGCGGGACGAAGTCTTTCCGGGCGTCGCGGCGGATCAAATTATTTCTCTCAAGGAAGGGTCTGGACAGGTGAAGCGATAGCTCGCCGGCTCTTCGAACGTGAAGACCGCAGATCCCTCCACTACGCTGCGCTCGGTAGCGAAAAACATCTCCACGAAAGATCCGCGGAACTGCAGATCCTCCACTACGCTGCGCTTCGGTCGGGATGACAAAGGGGAAGGCAGCGTAGTGGAGAGATCTGCGGTCTTTCCTTTAATGCCTGCAGGTCTCGGGTTTGCTCTCGATCGCTGCCAGCATCTGCCGGGCTTTTCCATCATCGGGAGAGAACTCGAGCAAGTGTTGCAATGCCAGCGTGGCGGTCTGCGGATTACCGATCGCACACTCGACCATTGCCAGATCCATGCTGGCTGTGGTTTCTCCGGGATCATTCTCACTGACACCCTCCAACCGGGTGACCGCGTCTTTCGTGTCTCCAGCACGTGCCTCCAGGATCGCCAAGTCTCCGGCGGCAACAGAATCCGCTGGGTTTGCGCGTAGCGCTGCCTGGTATTCATGGATGGCCATCTGACGGTCTCCCGTCAAGTGGGCCATAAAGCCAAGTGCAGTATGTAAGTCCGGATCGGCCTGCTCACCACCGCGGCGCTCAGCCTGCTGCAGCAACAACATCGCCTTGCGTCCTGACTGCTGGTCGCCGTGCTTAGCCAGCTGGAAGTACGCGAGCCCCAGATCACGATCACTCGCTTGTCCGCCACCCACGAGCGTCAGATCCGCGGTACGGGGCGTTTGACCGGGCGACGACACAGGACGGCGCTGGATGCGATGGTCCGTCACCTGTTCATGGGCCACGTCTCCTGTTTTTTCCCGGGGCATGTGGCACCCGCTGCAGTCCGGGTTATCGGGATGATGCTTGCTCACGAAGGCCGGCGCCCCATGACAGGTGAGGCATCGGCTTCTGAAGTAGCTTACCCGCTGTTCGGCAGAAGGCGATTGGTGCGGGTCATGGCAAGTGGTGCAGGTAAGCCGGTCTCCGCTCTTTCGCTTGCACTCGCTCTGCAGCAGCGCTTCCCACTGGCTGGTTGCTCTGCCGTCAGGCCCTAGTTCGCCGGAGTGCACAAAGTGAGTTACGTAATCGGAGAGATTTTCGCCGGGTATGAAAGCGGCTAGCGAACGTCCC
This sequence comes from uncultured Acidobacteriaceae bacterium, assembly GCA_963796145.1. GTDB lineage: Bacteria > Acidobacteriota > Terriglobia > Terriglobales > Acidobacteriaceae > PALSA-350. The sequence continues at coordinate 164,492 of CAWCKO010000008.1, forward strand.
GGGGCGTTGACCGCCATCTCGCCTTCCAGGTGACATTGCAGGCACACAGAATCCCGCCTGCTGGGCGACAGCTTCGCCGGGTTCAGAATCGAGGCAGCGCCGCCGCTGGCCAGGTGTGCCGCGGGATCGCCGTGGCACGACTGACACGTAATGCCTCCATAGAGGAATGGTCGCGCCCCGAAATGATTGACTGCGCCAAGCGACGGCTGCACGCCGCTCGCGTGACAGTGAAGGCAGGCTGCATCCACCTTCAGAGTGAACGGCATTTCCCGCGCGTCGAGCGATTTTGGGTTCATATCCCATACCCGCTGCTTGCTGTACCAGTTGACCGGGCTCTCAAACCAAAAGCCTTGTTTCTGAAACAAGTAGGTGCGTCCGCGCTGGCCAGAGCCGATGAAATAACTGAGCTCCTGCTCTCCCTTGAGAGTTGGTTGCGACGGCCGGTCGTAGCTCAGCCACGCGCGGCCATCGCGCAGGAAAAGCTGGTAGTGAACGCCAGAGGCAGCATGGGTAAACTCACCCGGCAGCAGGCCGTCGGCGGCAGCTCCGCTGGCTCGCGCCATGGGAGTTGCCTGGTAACTGTCGTAGATTTTTTGATGGCAGGTGGCACACACACGATCCGGGTTCTCTGCCGACGCTGTGAGGGCAGCTACCAACAAGAACGGAAAGAGGCGCAAGCACCGCATCCTAAGGACCCAATACCACCGATTGCGGAGTTTTCGCGCCCTCGGTGACGACATAGAGGCGATTGACCTGGAGATTCCTGAAGGTATCAACCTGGCCGGAAGGCCACCGTATTTCGAGTGAATCCACTACTTGCGCCTGATCGAGTCCGAAATGCAGCCGCAAGTCATTCTGAGAATAGTAGCTGCCCCCGCTGCGCACTTCATCCACCTGCAGCAGCGGACCGGAGGATTCCTTACTCGTTTTGGCCAGCACCCGCACCTTGGCGCCAATGGCTGTGCGGTTCGACTTGACCCCGACGGCTTTCACCTTGATCCACGAGCGCTTCAGCTGCGAATCGCAGCGCAGGAGTTGAGGTAGCGAATTCACGCAGTTGACGATTACATCGACGTCGCCATCATTGTCATAGTCGCCGAAGGCGCAGCCCCGGCCGGCGACCGGAGTGGTGATGCCGGGACCTCCCTTCTCCGACACGTCTTCGAAACGGCCGTTGCGCAGGTTGCGATAGAGGTACTTGCGCTCGGCGTAGGGAGCTTCTGACCTGGAGCTGTTGACCTCGGGATACACGTGCCCATTGGTCACGAGAATGTCTAACCATCCATCATTATCCATATCGAAAAAGCCGACACCCCATCCCAGATAGCGCGTGTTGATGCCCAGTCCGGCGGCATAGGTGCGATCCTGGAAGTTGCCGCCTCCAAGATTGGCGTAGAGCGAATCCGTGTCGCCGGCAAAATTGGTTTTGACAATGTCAAGCTTGCCGTCGCGGTCATAGTCTCCGATGGAGACACCCATGCCTGCCTGCGGCTTTCCGTCGGGAGAGAGCGCAGCGCCAGCCTCGATGCCGATATCTTTGAAGGTTCCGTCTTTCTGATTCTGGTAAAGAGTGGCCGACTGTCGAATCGTTGGCGACATAGATATCGGGCCAGCCATCATCGTCGAGATCGGAGACCGCGACACTCAGAGCATAATTCCCGATGGTGTCCCAGATACCGCTCTTCTCCGAAACGTCAGTAAAGGTGCCATCCCCGTTGTTGTGGTAGAGCAGGTTCTTTCCCGCGGCAAGCCCGGGCGGCCCACACGCGACCATGATTCCCTTGTAGGTGCAAGGGCCGGATTCCGGCAGCGGCGCCGTCTTCAGATCGAGATCGATGTAGTTGGCGACAAAGAGATCCAGGTGGCCGTCGCGATCATAGTCGAGAAATGCGCAGCCACTGTTCCATCGGGTGCCGGCCTGTTTTAGGCCAGCCTTGCTGGTGACATCTTTGAATGTACCGTTGCCATTGTTATGGAAGAGCGAATTCTGGCCGTAGTAGCTTACGAACAGGTCGTCGTATCCATCGTTGTCGTAATCGCCTACACAGCATCCCTGCCCCCAGCCGCTGCGCGCGAGCCCGGCTTTCACCGTGACGTCGGTGAAGGTTCCATCACGATTGTTCTTGAAAAGATGGCACGTGGGTTCGCTGTTGGCGGCAAAGCCCTCCAGACGCCATCCATTCACCAGAAAAATGTCTACCCATCCATCGTGATCGTAGTCATAAAAGGCAGCGCCGCAGCCGGTAGTCTCCAACAGGTACTTGTTGCTGCCGACGCCGCCGTAGATGGTCTTGGCGTTCAGCCCCGCGGTGGTTGCCACGTCAAGAAAGCTGATGCCGAGGGGTGTGCCCGCAATCGGCGACGCCGGTCCTGGAGGAGGCGGCACCGGCTTGGCGTCGTAGGAACGCGTCATGCCACTCTGACTTTGTTCCGCCGAATAGACCGCGCGATTTCGCCTCCAGGGCGGAGCCGCCATCATCAGCACTTCGCTAAAGGGCAAAACCAGGGCCGTGCGACTCAGCGACTTGAGGAAACTTCGGCGATGCATGGGTTTTTGGTCCCGGGACTTTTCCGATTGTGTCCAAGTCTACGCACGACACGCGTCTTGGGCCACTTTCCGAGCATTCTCGATGGTGTAATCACGCCGATCCATGCGTGTATTACACTATCGACGCATCCATTCCAGCCAATTTCCTGTTGCCGCCCGAGGTGAGAGGTGTCAATCTTCAATGTTGTCCTGCCCCGATCGAAAGCAGCACGTTGGCTGCTCCTGGTTTTTTTGAGCGTGGGTTGGTTGCCGGTTTGGGCGCAGAACGCCGCCCCGGCGTCACCCCCAACTGGCACGAAAGATACGAGTTCCAGCAGCTCCCAGGAGGCGACGGACGACTCCGCTCAGGATACGGAGCCTCCAGATGGAGAGCTGGCGCCTGCGGCGGTTCAGCTCGATGAATCGAAGGCTTCCCCTCTCATCCAAGCGCTCTATGCCGCAACCCGTGAGACCAAGATCCCGCCCACCCTGGACCATCTGGCACAAGCAAAGAGCTTGATTGACGGCGGCGCGGATTTAAAGGCAACGGACTCGCTGGGACGGACCGCTCTTCACTGGACGATCTTCGGATCGAGCTATGCCAACAAGCAGGAACTGATTGTTGCTTACGAAGACCTTGCCTCCGATCTCATCAAGCACGGCGTGGATATCAACCACGAAGATACCTACAACGACACCGCGCTTGACTACCTGCTTTACTCGCCAAACTTTGAAATGCAGACGTTGCTCATAGAAAATGCCGCCACCAGCGGGTTTCTGGCGGCCTCATTCAACTTCATCCATGAGTTGGACATCTGCAATACCCCGGACGGCGAGGGTCTCTCTATCCGCTCCTCTGCGAATCATGCCGCGGGAGGGAAGAGCTTCCCGGCGGCTGTTTCCATCGCCCAGGATCCCGCGGTTGCAACGGCTTCAGAAAACCAACCTTCGCAACTGCAGTCATTTCAATCGGCGAGAATTGCTGCTTACATGAAAGCCGATCTGACGCCCGGACAGACGATGAGCATCCGGCTGACCACACCGGCCTCCAGCGATCGCTCGCGCACCGGCGACCCCATAGAAGGGGTGGTTACTTATCCTCTTTGTACGAATGGCGAGTGGCTGGCATGCAAAGAGGGTCAACTGTTGATCCCTCCGGGAACCAAGGTCAACGGGACGGTGCTGTTCGCGCAGCGCGCCCCGGACAAATACTGGCGCCCTCGCCTGGTGCTCGATTTCTCCAACGTGGTGCACAAAGATGGAACCACCTCACCACTCTATTCGCGTGTCATTGACGTGGACAATGCGCGCGAAACGGTTCGTAATAGCGAGATTCTCGGTATCATCCAGCCGCACGTAAGCGGGAAGGTCTCGATTGCCTTCGCCGCTCTCGGAGCCATCAATCCGATTGTCGGCTACACCATCAATGGCGCCCGAGCCGTGTATGGGTTATCCATCCGGCGGGAAATTCTGTTTCCCTCGGGTACGGATGTCCAAATCCAGGTCGTTCGCCCATCGAAGCTGAAGCAAAAAGAATCGTGGGATGCGTGGTCGACGCTGCCCGCGACCGCAAAGCTTAGCACCCTGGTCGAGCATGCGCCGTTGCGCACAAAGACTGCGAACGGAACACTTTCGGACGTGACCAACCTGATGTTTCTGGGTACGCGAGAGGAAATCATTTCCGCATTCAACGAAGCGGGATGGTTTGAGGCTGTTCCTTCCAGCTTCGGCAACAACATGAAGGTGGTGCAGGCGACCCTGCGGCAAACGGGTTACTCCGAAGCCCCGGTCTCATCGTTGATGATCAATGGCCGCCAGCCCGACCTGGTATTTCAGAAGTCGCTCGACACTTTTGCCAAGCGGCATCATATACGAATTTGGAAGCTGACTTCTACGTACAACGGGCGCGAGGTTTGGGTGGGCGCGGCCACGCACGATATCGCCGTAGAGCACACCAAGACCATGACCAAGTGGACGCATCGCATCGATCCTCACATCGACCGGGAAAGAGACTGGATCGAGAGCGATCTGCTTTTCGCCGGAACCGCAACGGGTTATGTGGATGTGAACCGCCCGGCGGCTCCTCGGACGGCAGAGAACGCAACCGGAGATGAAATCGTGACCGACGGCATCATGACCGTGGTGCAGGTGGGACCAGCCAAACCTCGGCCCGAAGGACCTCCGCAGCTGACGTCGCGTCCAAGCTTGTAGGGGTATTGCGGGCGACCGGGCGGCTTACATTGCGGGGAAAGAAGTTTTCGTTGCAGGACTTGTAAACCGCGCGATGCAGGGTTCGTCGCGATAGGACGATTCCGTCGCGCGGGTGGTTATTCCATGGAAATTTCTTGAGTACCCGACGCTGGAGGTGCTGACGGCAGCGCGTGAATGCGCTCCAATTCCTGCACGTCGGCCAGTTGCCCTGCGGTTAGGATTCTGCCAAGAGCGGAGCGCTCAATCGCTTCCCAGTTGGCGAGGAATACAAGCAGTGCGTCGAAGTCGGGGTTTATCTCTTTCACAGCTTAATCATGCATCTGGCTAAGCGGGCCCGAAATACTACAAAGGGGGTCGGTGGCGCCCATTGGTGGTAAGGGGCGTACCCGATTTATCGCTTATGCGGCAGTATTTACGACCTTTGTCCACATCTGGCACGCACAAGGTGTGCCTGATGGGTTATTACGGAATGGGATTCATTGAGACTGAGGTGTGTTCAACTCGCCCTTGCTCAACTGCATTGTGGGCAATCGAGGTTACGGCCAGCTTATGACCCAATCGTATGCAGGGCTTTTCTATCAAGTAGTAGCTACAGGTAGCGCAGACCAGCAGGGCGACAAAATTGATCGGCGGTTCACGCAACACGGCCATTCCTGACGGGCTGCCCACCAGGTTGACGCCAAAGAAGAGCTGCTGCCATAGGTACAGGCTGTATGAAATCCAGCCGATCCAGCGTATCGGCTTACTTTCCAAAATGCTGCCTGGTATCGTGCGCGGATGCAGGACTGTGGAAAGGATGAGCAGCGTAATGACGAACGTCTGCAAGGTGAAGTAGAGCGGAACTCGGATAGTGAGAAGACCGATTTCCATGGCGATCAGGATAGGAAAGGACCAGGCGGGGATGTACTTCGCGGCGGACCGATTGCGCATTCGAGGGTAAAGCGCCAAAGCGATCATCGCCGGAATGAGAAGCGCGTCCACATGGGCGTCGGTCCTGAAATTGAATTGATATTCGTGATGCATGAGGTGAGCCAGAACAAAGCGCCACAATGCAACGGTAAGAGCTAGGCCCGCTAAAACCCAAAACCGCATCTGCTTGAAACCGACGAGTACAGCTGGAAGGACCAGGTAAAAATGTTCCTCCATCGACAACGACCAGAAGTGACCCGTGTACCAATGCAGTGCAAGTGGACTATGGTGCAGATACTCGAACAGCATGGCGTAGTTGCGGAAGAAGAAGAGAGCCCCAAACCAGTCCAGCGGCGAGAGCGGAATGACATGAAACGCCGCCAGGATCGCAACTACCAGGAGATAGAAAATTGCTGCGGGAAGAATACGAAAGAAGCGGCGGATGTAGAAAGCCTTCACGTTGATGTGGCCGCACCGCGACTCCTCGTCAAGCAGCCTGGAGCAGATCAGTAGTCCGCTGATGGCAAAGAATAGCTCCACGCCAACCTCGCCAAAGTTGCTGAGAGATTGAAGCAGTGCTCCGAGGACGGGAACAGTGCACCGAATCGAGGAATGATGCAGAATCACCAGCCCAATGGAGAGGGCACGCCAACCGTCCAACGTCGGTATATACGTGGATGGCTTCAAGGCCGCGCCGGACATGGATCCAGCTATACGCCGGGCAGGATCCGGAATCCATTGACTTCGGCGACCCATAGCTGTGCACGACGCAGTTTGTGCCAATGCGGAACAGATAGGCCCGATGTGGGCTGCGGCCCGATGTGGCGGCCCGATGCGGGCTGGGTACCGCGAATGCGCTACGGATCTGCTGCTTCTGTTTTGCTTTGTCGGAGGAGGAAATCGAAGTCGCAGCCCTGGTCGGCCTGCAACACGCATTCCTCAAACAGCCTGGCGTAGCCGCGGCTGGCGATTTTACGTGGCGGCAACTGTTTCCAGGCGGCGAGACGGCTTTGCAGTTCGGCGTCGTCAATCAGTAGTTCGATTTTGCGAGCTTCGACATCGAGCATAATCCGGTCACCGGTCTGGACGATCGCCAAGGGGCCGCCAACGGCCGATTCCGGCGTGATATGCAACACGATGGTGCCGAAGGCGGTGCCGCTCATCCGGGCATCCGAAATGCGGACCATATCTTTCACGCCCTGACGGGCCAACTTCATCGGGATAGGCAGGTAACCCGCCTCCGGCATGCCGGGCGCGCCCTTCGGTCCCGCGTTGCGCAGGACCAGAACGTCTTCGGCACAGACATCAAGATCCGGCGAGTCGATTCGTGTGGTGAGATCTTCGACGGAGTCGAATACCACCGCGCGGCCGGTATGGCGCATCAGGTTGGGGGAAGCCGCTGACTGCTTGATCACTGCTCCTTTCGGCGCCAGGTTGCCGCAGAGCACCGCCATCGCTCCTTCCTTCTTCAGCGGCGCGGCGAGGCTACGGATCACATCCTGCCCCGGCACCTGTTCTGCACTGGAAAGCGCGTCGCCGATGGTACCGCCGGCGACGCTGGGCGCATGCAGATCAAGCAGCGTCGTAAGTTCGCGCATGAGAGCGGGCAGGCCGCCGGCATGGTGGAAATGCTCCATGTAGTGCGTGCCCGACGGCTTGAGGTTGAGCAATACCGGGACTTGCCGGCCTAATTTGTCGAAGGCTTTCAGGTCGATGTTCACGCCGGCACGGCCGGCTATCGCGATCAGGTGAATCAGCCCGTTGGTGGAGCCGCCGATGGCCTGCAACACAATCATCGCGTTGCGCACGGAGGCGCCCGTAATCAGTTGGCTGGGCTTGGGCGCTCCGGAGATCGCCATCTCGGCGGCGCGCCTGCCGCTGGCCTCGGCAATGCGGCGGCGGTCGGCCTGGGTGGCCGGCGCCGTGGCGCTCATCGGCAGCGCCAGACCCAACGCTTCGATGATGCAGGCCATGGTGCTCGCAGTCCCCATCACCATGCAGGTGCCGACGGAAGGAGCGAGGCGGCCGCTGATCAGTTCAGTCTCGGCAACGTCGATGGCGCCGGCGCGGTACTGCCCCCATAGCCGGCGACAATCCGTGCAGGCGCCCAGAACTTCACCCTTATGATGGCCCACCACCATCGGCCCTGTGGGTACGACGATGGCCGGAAGATCCGTGCTGGCAGCCGCCATCACCTGGGCGGGTAGGGTTTTGTCGCAACCACCGATCAGCACCACCGCGTCCATGGGCTGGGCCCGAATCATTTCCTCGGTGTCCATGGCCATCAGGTTGCGCAGGAACATCGAAGTGGGGTGAGCGAAACTTTCGCCGATGGAGATGGTGGGAAACACCATCGGCAAGCCGCCGGCGAGCAAAACGCCGCGCTTTACACTCTCGATCAGGTCTGGCACATTGCCATGACAGGGATTGAAGTCACTGAAGGTATTGGTCACGCCGATGATCGGGCGGTCGAGTGCGTCCTCGGAATAACCACTGGCCTTGATGAAGGCTTTGCGCAGGAACAACGAGAAACCTGCGTCACCATAGCTGGTGAGCCCTTTGCGCAGGCCCCTGGCATCTCGTTCCCGCGGATCGTCCATCCCGCCATACTATACCGCGGCTATTCTCCCTGGACTGCTTCGAACGCGGCCTTGAGCTTTTGGTGAAGCTGTTGGAGATCACGGGTGTGCGCCAGAATCGACTCGATCAGGGCCTCGAAGAAAATCCCTTCCGCGAGAGTCGTCCAACCTGCGCGGCGAATGATTTTGACGAGCTCCTCGTGGTACTTCTCGCCGGGAAGACTGGCTATCGCCTGCTTCACTTCGCGGAGTCTCCGCTCGAAGCGCTGAACCTGATCCGCCGGGGCCTCAGGCTTTGACTTTGCCACAGTTGCCACGTACTTTCTCCTAGTCATAACGGTGCGTTTGCATCTGCGACAGAGTAGTGACGGGAAGATTAAATTCGTTTCACGATTGTGGATTTTATTGGGAGCTTCCATGGGCGGCTAAAGAGGCTCAGGAAAGATCCTGGCGGCGATTTCTTGTCCAAAATAGTGCGCACTAAGCGCACTAAGCGCACTAAGTGTCCCCTCCGGCCTTGATTTTCATGTTCCATGGCCGATCGGAGCGCGGCGCGGCGATCTCGGCGATCTCGTACGGCTTGGGGTCCATGAAGGTGTACCGGCCTTACCTAATAAGATCCCGAACGACATGGTTCGATGGATCGTGAGCGCTCGTTTTGTACCCGCAGTACCCTGCGAGGCGGGTGTTTGGTCACCTGGGGTGGGTGACTATCCATCACTGAACTTTTTGTCGACGAAGTTGCGAGAAAAACTTACCTCAGGGCCTAAAAGCCCATTCAGTTGCAGGAGTTTAATGTACGGGCTAAAAAGCCCTCAACGTTTTCACGATTTACAGGCCGACTAAAGTGGTGCCCTGATACAAAGCGAGTTTTCCGCAAGTTGTTTCACCAGCGCTAAAGCGCATGATCGAGTCGAGACTGTTTTCCCGGAGCGCTGAAGCGCTCCTTCCCCCGCATAAATGCGGGGGCTCCCACCATGAATCCTGAAGTTTGCAGTTCTCACGCATACTCTGAAGCCCGTACCCTTCACTCCGTGGGCGGCGCACCGGAGGTGTGTGGGCAAGTCCAGGAGCTGAGCCCACTCAAGCCAAACAAGGCTTCCATTCAGGATTGGCGCTCACGAACCTGTATAGAGTTGAAATCCGGCCCAGTACAGCGGTTTGCGGTATACCGCCGGGGAATGGATCAGCGACAACTTTGCCGCGCGCAGGGCTGCGTCAGGACTGCTGCCGGCCGCGAGCTCTCCGTATAGCTTGTCCATCAGCAGGGGCGTGGAAGCATCGTTTACCTCCCACAACGCGCCGATCACGTTGTGCGCTCCGGCGCGGAGGAATGCCCAGGACAAACCTACCAACCCCTCGCCGGCATAGGCGCGCAAGGCCTGATCCATAGCAGGCGGAGATGGTTACCAGTCTGGCGTGCAGCGGATAACGCATGATGTCACGAGCGTAGAGTTTGAAGTTCTCCGGATCCCCAGGCGACGGGGAAAGCACTACCGCCGAATCCAGCGGATCCAATCGGCTTGCTGTGCCGTGAGCCACAAAGTGAATGTAGGAGAATTCATCCGGCTTGTCTGCCGCGTACGCTGCGGGTACCGCCTCGGACTGCGTCACCACGGTCCTGCTGTCCGGCGGGAAGTGCTTTTCGATCCCGCGGATCTCGGCGAAGGCGTTCACCAGGGTGTCATATCCGGTTCCGGCCGCGGTGGGGTTACCGATCAACAGCAGTTTCTTAGCGCCCTCCGCCGGAAGAGCCTGGGGCAAGGCCGGAGAGCATGCGAATCGAGTTCGCACTGCTTATGGTTACATCTTCAATCCAATAGTGGGAGTTCTTAGAATCCGGCGTAAGCAGCGTCTCAAAATTCAATCCGTTCAGGGCGCCATCCGGGATGATCACTACTTTGGAGCCCTTGGGAATCATTGCAGCAGCCGGGCCCACGAGGGTGTCATACAGCATTTGCGCGGCCGGGTTTGCGTCGCGCAGCGGGTCGCTCGATTTCAGGATTGCATTCTGATAGCTCTGGACCTGAACTTCAATTGTCGACCGCCCGGGAAGCGGGAAGAGATGCGTGTGATGGGCGGTGACTAGCCCACAACCAGGATTTGTCGGGGCCCAGCGAATAGAAGAGAATAGCGCTATCGAGCTTGCGGGCAACCGCCTGTACGTCGACCGCATGCTCTGGTTGTGCATTCGGCTTCTGGTTTGCCAACCCCAGGCCTTCTGCCAGAGTTCTTGCCCGGCCGATATCGAGAAGCTGCAAGGCTTCCTCCTGCTTTTGCGAATGCGATAAGAAAGTCAGCGTAATCGCCGATAGAGCGCATCGCCGTTGGCAAAAAAGGGCAACCTTAGTTCTTCGTCCGTGACAGCCGCCCGCTGCTCTTCGAAGGTGCGGATCGCCTTGCGATACCAAAGATCCGCTTTCGTTGTCTGTTGTTTGCCAGCATAGAAATCCGCAAGAGCACCCTCGATCTCTCCCTGCAGAGCGGGATCTGCCGCGGACTCATGGATTACCTGCAACAACAATCGTTCGGGGTCTCGCTCATTTTCCTGCCGGGTGGCGAGAAGTGCTTGCAGAATACTGCGTTCCAAGCTCCTCAGACTTGTCACCGGCCCGGCGTGTTGCCCGGATCGCTTCCTCGTTATGCGTCTTTGCCGAATCGAACTGTCCTTGTCGATAGAACAGATATGCGAGGTCTGCCTGGATGTCTGCAATTTCTTTAGGCGCGTCAATGGCCATCGCAGCCTTGAGCGATTGCTCATAACAGGTCCTCGCTTCCTGCACGTTGCCTAGCATGTAGTAGGACGGACCGGCATCCTTCAACCAGGTAACCTGCAGACTCGTGGTTCCTATTTCATTCGCTTCCTTTTCTGCCTGCTGAAAATTGGAGAGAGCCTTCTCAAAATCTCCCAGGTGAAAATAGGCGAGCCCAAGATTTCCCAGGGCCACTTCAAGGATCACCCGCGCCTGAATCGGTCGGGCAGAATCCGCAGCTCTGCTCAAAAGGGTCAGGGCTTCGTCGTAGTGCCTCATTTCGATGGCTACCAAGCCAAGATTCAATAGATCGGTTGCCTCAAGGTATGAGTCCCGCTGTTCCCTGGCGACATGCAAACTTTTTCTGCAAAGGTCCGCAGCCTCGGGCAAGTGGTCTCGATAAATTTGAACTATGGCTTCCGTCCGCAGGACTTCGCCGTTCAGAACGGAGTTGGTTGCGTCAGACAGGCGCTGCGCTTCCTGCAACTCCCTATCCGCCTGCTGCGGCTGGCCAAGCCTGGCATGTGCCAACCCGCAGAGCAAATCTCTCTTGATCGCAAGATCGCCCGCGGTGGGATAGGTGACGCCAGGGCTGTTAAGCAGAGCGATCACCTCGGGCCGGCGCCCTTGGTAGGTGAGGATCTCGGCCTCGAGGAGTCGAAACTTCATGGCCCAATCCGCGCCGTTGGCAGAAAAGTCCTTGCGCGCCTTCTCTGCCTTCTGCTGCGCGGCATCGAGATTGCCGTGTAGAAAATCGCTGCGAATTTCTTGAAAAATCGTTGCCGGATCGGCGGTCACTGAAGCTCGGCATCCAGCAAGGGTGGTCGCTGCCAGGAACGCTATGACTAAGCCTATGGAGGAACCGTGCCACCTGAACCTATCGCCATAGCCGCACTCAAGTTTCCCGGTTGTTGGCGCACCCTAGTTCGGCGCGAATCATCGAGAGCTGAATCGAAGATCGACAAACGAGCAACTCTCCCAAGAAAGATCTTTCCAAAATGCGGAATCTCCAGGGCGTGACCAAAAGCCCTGCCCGGGATTGGCTGGTCGATGCCATCCACCAATGAACAAAGAACACATGCGTCTGCCTTTGGCTTCGCAGCGGTCATCCAGTCGAATCGGTCCAGAACCCATTGGGCATTCTTCGCCGCTTTGGCCTTTTGTACCATTTTGACAGCTTGCTGCTGGCCAGTCTGCTGAAAGATTGGCCACTCGATGCCGGTCCACGGAACCGACGCCGAGCAGCTTGGGATTTAACGTGGGAGAAACGTCGCAGCCACCCAGTCGCATTCCGTCGAAATGACTGCCTGCGAGAGAGATCGTAGGATTTCCGCCGTCAGCTGGATGTTCCACCGAGACCTGAGCGACGATCCGATCCGCCTTAACAGCATCCAAAATGTTCAAGCCTTCGACGACCGAGGTGACGAGTGTCGACCATGAGCCATCCTCTTCGACCTGGCCGCCGGTGACGCGCGTGTATGCCGCACGGCAGGAGACGATCTCGTCACAATTAAAAGCTTCTGTACGCGCGGTTGCGTGTCCGCCGACAGCGGGCAGCGCGACGGATGCCTGGGAAGGAACTACCTTCTTGTGGGGCGTTTCCGAGAGCCCACCAAGCGAGTTCGCATGTGCATGAAAGTAAAAGGCTTTGTTGGAGCAGCGGATGGCATCGAGAACCTCGTTTACGCAGAAATTTTATTCATTAGCCTTAAGAGCAAACCGATAGTGAGCCAGATCGACGGGAGTTCCGCCTTGACCCGTGTTTCCTTGTACGGTCAAGGTGTACTCCCCTGACTGCCTGTCGGCTGAAGGGACGCGTATGGAAACGGTATCCTTCGCTGACTGGGCAGAAACTTCCACCCGCCAGGCAAGCGTACCGGAGGGTGAATACAGCAGACAGGTGTAGCTGGAAAAGCGGTCCTGGGTGGGAATATCAAGCTGCAACAGAAACGGGCGCGCAGCGCCTACCGTGGCCGCAGGAATCTGGCCCCCGCGGCTGTTGCCCCCGACCAGGGAGATGGAGGGCAGAACCTCCGGAGCCTTCAGCTCGGCAATTTCGGTTTGCAAAGCGCGGATAAACGACCAGGTTCTGATACGCGATCACCAGCAGGGAGGCCGCAAGCGCAGACCAAACCAGCGCCGATGGCCAGAGCGAGGCAAAGAACGATTTGCCGTTGGTGGCTCCCCGGGGTTTGGGAACCGGATTCGCTTGAAATTCCTTCTTTGCCGCGGCCATGAAGGCAGCCGTGGAGCGGAGATCGATCGCACATTCCTGGCAATCGAAGAAATGCTCCTCAAAGTCGTCGCGTTCTCCTGGAGTCAGTTCATCCAAAAGATACTTCTCTACTGCTGTGAGCTCTGTAGCCTGGTAATGGTCCATATAAGTCAGGGCCTCATCGTATCTCTAATGCAACCCTAAGTGGTCAATATAGAACGACTTGAATGATTGTTTTGCTCGGTGTAAGAGGACTCTTAAATATTCACGGGATATGCCAAATTCAGCGCAAATCTCATCCTTGTCGCGTTCTTCCAAAAGCACCGATTGCAGCAGCCGCCGGTCGCGCTCCGACAAAGAGTTCAGGATCTGTCGAACCACTCGCTCGGTGTCCTTGGCTTCAAGAAGACGGAGCGCACTTGGCTCTCGGCCGACCACGGTAGCCTCCGTTTCGTCGTCGATGGTTGCTTCTATTCGTTTTTTGGAACGATAGTGCTCCTGCAACACATGGTTGCAAACGGAATTGACGAAAGGCCCAAGTCGATCGGGGTGCCTGAGGCCCCCTTCCCCGCGCAGCAGGGCCAGCACGCGCATGAAGGTTTCCTGCCTGACATCCTCAATCGCTTCTCTGGAATTTAATCGCGAGCGCAGTTTCAGGCGAATCAGTTCGCTGAAGTAGTTCACGAAATGGCCTTCGATTTGCGCGTCTCCCGAACGAAGTCTCTCGATGTAGGACGCGTCAAACGCAAAGAATTCCAAGCGCGATTCCTCCCCGGCGACAGCGGGCGCGTTCAAGTTTACACTGCCGGCTGAACGCGCTAAGAGGACGATCGCGTTATGGCGTTTTCTCACTGGGCCCAATCCTTTGCACCGTACACGCTGCCTTGGCCGTATGCCTACAAAACCTGAAGCGAGCGCGGGCCGGTTGTCCATGCCGAGTAGTGGCGGGGGAAGAACAAACGTTACAGAAGCACGAAGGAAAGAAGTGAATGTAACGGATCCGCGTTCCTTGAGCACTACTTCGAAGGCCGCCTCGGCTGCCACGCTCTTCGCGTTGTGCTTTGGATTACTCAAATGAAGAAATAGGACCACTCCGAAACTGAGTTTTCTTAAGGGCAAAGCCCGGAATTAAGCTTTGGCCGCTCGGTTGCGGAATGCCTCGTAACGAGCTTTGGTTTCTGCATTTGGGGGATAAAGGCCGGGCAATGGCGCACCTGCCTGCACCTCGCCCATAATCCAGGCTTCGAGCTTCTCCTGCTCGGCCGCGGCTTCGACAACGTCGCCAAGCAGCGCCCGGGGAATCACGACGGCGCCATCTTCATCCACCACGATCACATCCTCTGGAAACACGGCCACCCCGCCACAGCCAATCGGCTGCTGCCAGTTGACAAAGGTAAGACCAGCCACCGATGGGGGCGCCGCGGCGCCCTTGCACCAGACCGGCAAACCGGTGTCGAGCACGCCGGCGACGTCCCGCACCACGCCGTCAGTAACCAGAGCTGCGACTCCACGCACCTTCATGCGGGCGCAGAGAATGTCGCCAAAAATGCCGGCATCGGTGATGCCCATGGCGTCGACGACGGCAATGCAGCCGGGCGGCATGGCCTCGATCGCGGCACGGGTGGAGACCGGGGAACTCCAGGATTCCGGCGTGGCCAGGTCTTCGCGCGCGGGGACAAAACGCAGCGTAAAGGCCGGGCCGACCAGACGCTTCTGGCCCGGGCGCAGCGGCCTGGTGCCACGCAACCATACATTGCGCAGCCCCTTCTTGAGCAGCACGGTAGTGAGCGTTGCCGTGGCTATGGCGGAGAGGGTTGCCGTCGTTTTTGGGTCTAATTCCACTGTTTCAGCTCCATTGATTTCAGCCCCGCTTTATTCCTGATCAATATTTGTCATTTGTCCTGGGAACTATACACATAACGACGGAAAGTCCCGCAAGGGACGGCTGAAAGTTAACCAGGTTTTACCCAGGACTGCATCCTGGGTAATTTTCAGCCGTCCCCGCGGGACTGGTCCGTCTCTCGAATCTCTTCCCAGGACTGCGTCCTGGGCTACTCTCAACCGTCCCTACGGGACTAAATCGGTGAATGGTGGGTTCACGCTCCAGTGCCGTAACCTCAGATACTCGGAATCAGGCCGCCATCCACCCGGATAATGGAGCCGGTGATGTAGGCGGCTCTTTCGCTCGCGAGAAACGCTACCACGTCGCCATATTCTTCCGGCTTGCCGAGGCGGCCGGCGGGGATGGCCGCCGTACTTTCGGCTTCTACATCTTCCACGCTGCGTCCTTCGCGTTTGGCTTTTGCCTGGTCGAGAAATTTGATCCGGCCGGTGGAGATGCGACCCGGCAGTACGATGTTGGCGGTAATGCCGTCTTTGGCGACCTCGCGGGCCAGGGTTTTCGACCACCCCACCAGCGAGAGACGCAGCGAATTCGAAATGGCGAGGTTGGGGATGGGCGCAACCACGCCCGATGAGGTGCTGGTGATGATCCGGCCCCAATGCCGGGCTCGCATATTCGGCAGCACACGATCGGTGATCGCGATCACGGAAAGCACCATGGCCTGAAATTGTTTGGACCACAAGGCCGGGTCCTGGCCACTGGCCGGTGTCGGCGGGGGTCCGCCGGTGTTATTCACGAGAATATCTACCGGGCCCAGCTCGCGTTCGATTTTCGAGACCTCGGGGTCAATCTGCGCCAGGTCGGCAAGATCCCACACCAAGCCGAGGGTTTTGCCACGGATGGCCGCCCGCGTGGCGGCGACCGATTCCGCGCGCAAGCCGGCCACAGCGATGTTTGCGCCTTCGGCCGCGAGCGATATCGCAATCGCCCGCCCCAAGCCGCCCCCTCCGCCCAACACTAAAGCCGTTTTCCCTTGCAGGCCAAAATCCATGAACCGGTTCCTGTCACTCCTTCGAACTAAATGTGCGCTACGTGCGCTATAAGTCTCCCAGGGTCACTTCCACGCGTCCGACTGGAAACGCGCAATGGCTTTTTCGTCAAAGAGATAGCCGAGACCGGGACGATCGGGCAGGGCCAGGCCGCCGGGAACCACTTGCAGCTGGCGATCGATGATCTCGCAGAAATTGAACACCTTGCCGTCGGGGAAGTATTCGACGAACTGGCCATTGGGGGAAGCCGCCACCAGGTGAACGTGCACATCTGCGAACCAGTGGGGGCACATGGTCACACCATAGCAGTCGGCCAGGGCGGCGATGCGGCGGAATTCCGTGATGCCACCGCAGACCAGGGCATCCGCCTGCAGGATCGATGCTGCCTGCTTGTCCAGCAGTTCCTTGAAGCGCCAGCGTCCGGCCTCGATTTCGCCGGTGGCCACGGGGATGCTGATCGCCGCCGCCAATTTGGCGTGGTTCTCGATCTGATCGGGGCTGAAGGGCTCTTCAATCCAATATGGATCATAGGGCGCGAAACGCTCCATATAGCGCAAGGCCGTGGGGACATCCGACCAGGCGTTGTTGGCATCGAGCATGAGCAGCACGTCGGGCCCGATTGCCTTGCGCGCGGCCGCAATCCTGGCCTCTTCTGATCTCAGGTCGCCACGCCCTACCTTCATCTTTACAGCGTCAAGGCCGAGCGCCACGTAGCCGGCCATTTCTTCGCCCAGCATTTCGGGGGTCTTGCCCTCGAGGTAGTAGCCGCCGCTGGCATAGGCGGGAACCGTGTCCTCATAGGCAGCGCCGAGATATTTGTAAAGCGGTAGATTGGCCGCCCTGGCGTTTCTATCCCATAATGCGGTATCAAGAATGCTGAGCGCCCGCATGACCGAGCCGACGCGGCCGTGCAGCAACACTTCCTGATACATATTCTTCCATAGCAATTCAGTGGAGTAGGGGTCAGCGCCGATCAGCATGGGCGCCAGCATCTCGCGCACCGCCGTCGTTACCACATTGCCCCCGGAATGGCCGGCGTAGCAATGACCAATGCCTTCGATCCCGTCATCGGTGCGGATTTTTACCAGACTGTAATCACGGGAGGTTACCTTGCGGCGCGCAAAGGCAGTCGCCTGCTGCAGCGGAATATGGACGGTACGCGCCTCGACGGAGACGACCCTGGACATGTTGTTCCCTTTCGAGTTACATCGCTTGGAGGAGCTTGACCAGGCGAGCGAATCCTTGCTCACGCGCAGTTTTGTTTCCGGGGACGGTGTTGGTGGGATCTTCGCCGGCACGCATAAAGCCGTGACCGGCGCCTTCGTAGGTGACCGGCTCGTATTTCTTGCCGGCGGCTTTCATGGCTGCTACGGTGGCGGGTATCGTTGCGCCTATGCGGGCGTCGTTGCCGGCATAGAAGCCGTAGACGGGAGCGGTGATGGTGGTTACGTCCGCTGGGCTGGTGCCGTAAAACACGAAGGCGGCGGAGAGGTCTTTGCGATGGGCGGCAAAGGCGAAGGACTTGCCTCCGCCCCAGCAGAAGCCGATCACGGCGATTTTGCCATTGCCTGCCGGAAGGTGCTTGCCGTAGTCGGCTGCGGCGTCCAGATCGGCGTTGACGCCCTCCGGATTAAGGCCGGACACGGCTTTCACGACTGCATCCTGGCCGGAGAATTCGCTCGTACCGCCGCCATTGGGCCCGTAGCCGGAGAGCAGGTCGGGAGCCACGACGATGAAGCCCTGAGCAGCCAGTTCGTCGGCCATCTCCTTGGCCCAGTCACTCAGGCCGAAGATTTCGTGGATAAGGACAATTACCGGGGCTTTGGTTTTGACTTCGGGATAGACAACGAAGGCCTGGACGGTACGATCGCCGTGCTTGAGGGACACGTACTCGTGATGACGGGGCGATGCTTCGAGGCGGGCTTTGGCCCAGTCTTGCGCTTGGATGGGCGCGGTCGCGAGCGAGAGAAGCACAGCAGCGACGGCGAGTTTGAGGACACGCGGCATCGTGAACGTCATGGGGAGGAGTTTAGTCACTGAGGAGTGAGTGCCGCAAGTTGCGGTTGTCGTTTGGGGTATGCCGCGAAAATATTTCAGTGAGAATTTCGCTGAACCACGGGCAAGGAACTTGAAGGGTGGTATCCCGGCCGAAATGCAATGGTGGGGCTTCGCCCCGTCTTTTTCGTCCCACGTACGCCTTGGCGAACGAGGGGCACCCGTCGAGGTTCTTCCTGGTCCTCGGACTTCGTCCGCATAAGTACGTCCTGGTCCCCAGACTTCGTCATGGTCCTTGGGGCTTGTTTCACCTTTGTTTCGGCGGAGCCGGTGTCGTTGACGGGTGCGATGGGCCGTGTTTCGATGAAAATTGGTGAAACGTATACCTGTTCTTCCGGTGGACGCGATTCTGCCGGAGATGATCGAGTCTCTCAAGCGCTCTCCTAACCTTGTGATTGAAGCACCTCCGGGCGCGGGCAAGACAACCCGCGTGCCGCCGGCGCTGCTTGAGATCGTCAGCGGCGAAGTGGTGGTACTGGAACCGCGCCGGATTGCTGCCCGATTGGCGGCGCGGCGCGTGGCCTGGGAGATGGACGAACCGGTCGGCCAGACGGTTGGTTACCAGGTGCGGTTTGAGGAGGCCATCGGGCCCCGCACCCGGCTGCGGTTCGTCACCGAGGGAGTGCTGACCCGGCGCCTGCTTTCCGATCCGGATTTGAAGGGCGTCAGCGCAGTGGTGCTGGACGAGTTCCATGAGCGCCACCTGGACAGCGACCTCGCGCTGGCATTGTTGAAGCGGCTGCAACAGAACGCGGCCCGATCTTCGGATCGTGGTTATGTCGGCGACCCTCGATACAGGTCACGTGGCGCAATATCTCGACGGGTGTCCGATCCTGCGCTCAGAGGGACGACTGTTCGAGCTGTCCATCACCCATCTGCCCTATTCGCCAAAGACCCTTGAAGCACAGTTGACGGACGCACTTGAGCTGCTGGTCGCCGAAGAGCCTTCCGGCGACGTGCTGGCGTTTTTGCCTGGGGCCGCGGAGATACGGCGCGCCATGCGCGAGAGCCAGGCGGTCGCGCGACGGGCTGGTTTGCTGGTGCTGCCGCTCTATGGCGACCTGCCGCTGGCAGAACAGGACCGCGCGATCGCGCCCGCTGCCCAACGGAAAGTCATCCTGGCTACGAATGTCGCGGAAAGCTCCGTGACGGTTGAGGGCGTGACCGCGGTCATCGATAGCGGACTGGCGCGCATCGCAACCTACTCCCAGTGGACCGGCTTGCCCACCCTGCACGTCGCCCGGGTGAGCAAAGCATCGGCGCAGCAAAGAGCAGGGCGGGCGGGACGCACCGGGCCAGGACGCGTGCTGCGCCTCTATTCCATCGAAGATTACCTGCGACGACCGGACCATGACTTGCCGGAGATCGTGCGCAGCGATCTCTCCCAGCTTTGCCTCGCTCTGCGCGCCATGCGGATTGACGACATCGAATGGTTGGATGCTCCGCCTGCGGCAGCCGTGCAAAGTGCCGAGTCGCTGCTGGACCGCCTGGGGGCGACGGAGGCCCGGGTCCATCAGCTGGCGCGGTATCCGCTGCATCCTCGACTGTCGCGTATTCTCAGCGCGGCCATGGAGCGTGGTGTGGGCGAGGACGGCTGTATCGCGGCCGCATTGCTGGGGTCGGGCGCTCGCTTGGAAAAAAATGACCTGCTTGCAGCCATCGACTCCGATCAGGATTACCGCACCCGGCAGCAAATCGAGCAGCTGCGCAGAATCGCGCGGCCCGCCAGGCAGACGGAGCACAACGACGATGCTTTGCTGATGTCGGTCTTGGCGGGATTTCCGGATCGCGTGGCGCGGCGGCGCACAGGCAACCAGGTGCTGCTGTCGGCAGGCGGCTCGGCAGAGGTGGCGGGGGAGGCGCCGCCGTACGAATTCATGGTCGCTGTCGATGCCGAGGACCGCAAGGATAAGCCGCTGCCGCTTATTCGCATGGCTGCACGCATCGAGCCGGAGTGGTTGATTGAACTGTTTCCCGATCGTGTGCGGGAGCACTCCAGCGTGGAGTGGAACCGCGTGACAGAACGGGTGGAGGCGCTCAGCGCGCTGCTGTACGACGAGCTGGTGATTCAGGAATCGCGAGGCGCGGCTCCGGATGCAGAGGCCGCAGCCGAACTGCTGGCGCAGAAGGCGCTGGAAGCCGGCATCGATCGTTTCGTTGACAACGACCTTTTGAACGAATTCGTGGCGCGGGTTGAGTTCGCCGGTTTTGCGCCGCCCGATATTCCGCAGGCGTTGCGCGACTTGTGCCTGGGACTGCGGAGCTTTGCCGAATTGAAAAGTGCGACGGCGGATTTTGTTCCTATGCTGGAGCGGAAGATGCAACGGCTGGAGGAGATCGCTCCCGCGCGGGTCCGATTGCCGAATGGACGGCAGACCAAGGTTCACTACGAACCCGGCAAGCCGCCCTGGATCGCATCCCGCCTACAGGATTTTTTTGGCATGCGGGAAACGCCGCGGATCGGGGTGGAGCAGACACCAGTCGTGGTCCACCTGCTGGCGCCCAATCAGCGGGCCGTACAGACGACGTCCGATCTCGCGGGATTCTGGGAGCGGCTGTATCCGCAAGTCCGCCGGGAGCTGATGCGCCGGTATCCGCGGCACTCGTGGCCGGAGCGACCGTGAGGCTTGATCTGGTGGATGCGCTGTCGTCAGAATGGAATGAACGCTAAGCTCTGTCGAAAACATTTCCACGAAAGGTCCGCTGAACTGCAGATCCCTCGGCTTCGCTCGGGATGACAAATTGTGAGAGTGGCGGCTTTCCATCAGGGGACTGCCTGTTGCGCAGGAAGGAGAACTGCAGATCCCTCGGCTTCGCTTCGAGATGACAAAGGGAAGGGTCGTGCTCCCATCGAGAGTAGTGGCTGAAGAAGCGAAACAGAAGCAGTTTTTCATCCTCTTGAGTGAGCCGAAGGCACTATCGACACTCCGCTCCTCATCTCAGTCGAGATGCTGCCAAAGCTTTATGCATGCGGGGGTGGCGGGAATTTTACGTGCAGCACAGTTCTCAGGTAGTTGATGTTGACGGCCAGGTTGTCCTCGATGGTGCCGGTGCCGTCTCCTGGCCGAGGCGCGTCGAGGTCGTAGACTACCCATCCTTTGAAGTTTCGATCGCGTAGCAATTTGAAGATGGCTGGGAAGTCTACGCCGCCGGCACCGAGATTGTGGTACAGGCTTGCTTTGGAGTGTTCCGCTTGCGTCGGCGTTGAGGTATTGCCGCGATAGCGGGGATAGGTGTCCTTCATGTGCACTTCCGCGATGCGCGGGAAATAATCGCTGATGATCTGCAATGCGTCGCCGCCACCCAGGGTCAAATGGGCGGTGTCGGCCGTGAGCCAAACGTACCTGGGATCCGTCAGCGCCAGCACCCTGCGTACTTCGTGGTCCCGTTCCATGGGTCCCCAGATATGCGGGTGCGGGGCCAGCCTTACTCCATAGGTGATCGTTTGCCGGCCGATTTCATTCAGCGTGTTGGCCAGGATCTTGAGCTGATCGTCGCTTGGACCACCTTCGGGACGAGCGCCCATATTGGTCTTCCAATGGTCGCAACCGCAGGGGGCAAGAAAATCGCGCGCGAAACTCACCATCCGGGTGATGAGTTCGGCATTGCCATCCGTAGTGATCCAGGCTTTCGGACTGAGTTGCGTGGGAGGCAAATCTCCAACGTCGATCAGGCTGATCCCGGCCGCTTCGCACATTTGCTTCAGCGCGAGCGGCTTGCCCACGAAGTCCCCTAGTTGTCTGGCGTAGGGCTCGATACCTTGCAGGCCGACGCGCGCCGCGTCGGAAATGATCTGTTGCAGATCAGTCGACATGCGCAGATTGCCGTTTGGCCAGTCACCCCACAAGGAACCGGTAATGCCATAACGGATGTTGGGGTCGATGGGATCGAGGGATTTGGTAGCTGCTGCCCAAACATGAGAGCTGCACCGGACAACGCCAGCAAGGAATAAATAAAGTCCCGCCTATTGAGCATGTTTCAGTCCGAACGCGTAGAGATGAGCGTCATGAGTAACGATAAACACCTTCCCCAGCGCCACGACGGGTTCGCTGAAGTGAACCCAATCGGGGATGATTTTATTGCTGGAATAGAGTTGTTTTCCGGTCTCCGCATCGAACGCGAAGAGAATGAGGTTGTTGACCGGAGTGGAACGGTACTTCGCCGATAGCGGGTTGTGATTGATTTCATCCTGGGTTCCGTGAACATAGGCCGGGCTCTGGATGGTCTGCTCTCCTGTCTGGATGGCATACAGCACGCCGTTCGCCACCACGGGCGGATCGGGCACAATCATATCGGGCGAGGTCCATTGCGGAATCAGCGATACCTTGTCGCCCTCGGCGACAACCTGGAAAGCCATGATGCTGCCATGGGGCGCTGAGCCGCCGCTGAATTTGAACTGGGGCGCATTTTTTGAAGGCGGTCCCCATAGCGGCACATAGAGGAACCGTTTACCGTCCGCGGTCTCATAGGTGGTTATGGCGCCCCATACTCCCTGGCCGGGATTTTTGCCTTCTGCTGCATCGTTACCGAGCTGCGGCGATTTGTATAAGGGGGTGGAGTGGTTCGGACGGCCCCCACCCAGGTCGGCAGCGTCGAGCAGGTAGAGGACACCCTCTTTGCCGGCAACAGCTACGAGCATGCGGTTTTGAAAAGGAAAAACGTCGGAGCTCGAAGAACCGAAATCCAGGTCTTGCGTATTGAGAAATTGCCAATTGGCGGGCGTGAAGGAATCCAGCAGCCGCGTGGCCTTCGGGAGCCAGCTTGAGCACGGTCTCGCCAAAATCACCGGCGGCGGGGTCGTACAAACCGTCGGCGGTTTGCGTGATGACCGTACCGTTAGGTCCTTTGGTGACGCCACCACGGCCCCAAGGACCTGCATATTTGTTGCCACTGGTATAAAAGCGCGTGAGCTGCGGGTGAGCAAGATCGCTCACATCCATCGCCGAGACGCTCCCCGGCACCACGGGAGGTTTCGCGCCCTTGGACTGCCGGTAGCTGGCCGCAACCGCGCCCGCTCGTGGTGTAAACGATATTGTCGATCAGGTTCAGGCTCCAGGCACGAGCGAAGGGTTCGATCATGTGAGCGGGTGTCATGCGGTCCGTGCCGTCGCTCAAATTAAGACCACGCAGCTTACCGTCACTGGTAATGAGAAAAATGATGCTGTTCTGCTTGTCGATCACCGGGGTATCGTTCACGGTGTTCGAACACAGCCAGGTGGCGGGCCACATGGCCGTGGCGGGATTGGCGAAGGTCTTCTGCCAGAAGAGTTTTCCCGTATCTGCATCGAGCGCGAAGACGGTGTCGTCGGCACCAAGCAGGAAGACCAGATTCTTTGCGCCTTGCGGGGTGCTCACCCCTTCGGCAACGAGCGGTGCGGTGAGGGTGGAAAGAACGATGCCTTGAGGCGGCGTGCTCAGTTGCGTGCTCCACAGCAGTTTCAGGTCCGACACGTTGGCCCTGCTCAGCGACGTCTCACCCTGGTTCCAGCCGGACCGTTGCTGATCGTAGCCCCAGGTGGTCCAATCGCGCGCCGGAGCGATGCTTTGGGCCGAGCTGACCTGGACAAAAAGCGACTGGAGAAAAAGCAACTGGGCCAGCACCAGCGGAGGCGGCAAAATGGAAGTTTTTAACATTCCCGGGAAGATTGATAGTCCCGGGAAACAGGGTCTGTCAAATGCTCGAATTTGGCGCTCGAATTTGGCGGAAGTGCGTGCGAGTCGAACACACCGTCGCCCGTTAAGAACGACCACCGGTTTTGAAGACCGGGAGGATCACCGGAACCCAAGCACTTCCCTGATAGCCTATTATGCTATCCGAATCTTTTGGGTTAGAGAGCGACTCATGAAACATAGCCGCCAGGCCACCGATCACGGCGACAGCAATTTATACCGGCTGCTGCCTTCTCTGCATGATTTGCTGCAGACACCTGGCTTCGCGGCGCTGCTGGAGACGGAGTCTCGCAACTCGACCATCTGCGCGGCACGTACCGTGCTGGCGCGCCTCAAGCAGGAAATAGGAGAAGGGCATCACACGCAGGCAAGCCTCGAAAGCGAACTCGCATTTGTGCACGTCGCGGTTGCAGAGCAAATTGCCCGGAGCTCACGCTACAGCTTGCGGCGTGTGATCAATGCCACCGGGGTGGTTCTTCATACAAACCTGGGGCGAGCTCCCTTGAGCGCCTCGGCCCTGACGCACATTCTGGAGACCGCGGGCGGCTACTCCAACCTCGAACTCGATCTCGAAAGCGGCGAGCGAAGCCGGCGGGATATCCATGCGGAGGAACTTCTTCTGCGGGTGTTGGGGGCTCAGGGTACGGGAACCACTTTGCAGTCCGCGCTGGTGGTCAACAATTGTGCGGCGGCCACGTTCCTGGCCCTCAACACGCTCGCGGAGGGCGGCGAAGTGATCGTTTCCCGCGGAGAGTTGGTGGAAATCGGCGGAGGCTTCCGTATTCCCCAGATTCTCGCCAAGTCAGGCGCGATCCTGCGCGAGGTGGGCACGACCAACCGCACCAGGCTGGCGGATTATGAAGAGGCAATCTCAGCCGGAACGCGGCTCATTCTGCGCGTCCACCAATCTAACTTCAGCATGGAGGGCTTCATCGAAAGACCCGCTCTTCGCGACCTGGTGGCCCTGGGCAAGCGCTGCAAGGTTCCTGTATTCGACGACCAGGGAACCGGCTTGATCACCTCACTTGAACCTCTTGGAATTCGCTCCGAGCCGAGTTTGCTCGATAGCTTCCACGTTGGCTCTGATTTGATCGCTGCCAGCGGAGACAAGCTACTCGGCGGCCCGCAATGCGGCCTGCTTGTGGGAAGAACGGACCTGATGCAAAGGGTGCGCAAGAATCCTCTGTACCGAACTTTTCGTGTCGACAAGCTTACCTACGCGGCGCTGGAAGCAACGCTTATGGATTATGCTTCCGGAATCGAGTCGACAATCCCGGTGCAGAGAATGTTGCATGCCGCCGCGGAGGAGATATTCGCCCGATGTGAATCGATCAGCCAGCAGGTCAACTCCACTGAACTGATCGCGCAGGCTGTACCGGTGCTCAGCCTTATCGGCGGCGGGACGGCACCCACAGCTCGACTGCAGAGCGCAGCCATTTCTCTTCGTCACGCGACACTCCAGCCACAGGCACTCCTGCGGGCTCTCCGCCAGCTTGAGCCGCCGGTGGTGGGCCGCATCAGCGAAGACCAGGTCTTGCTGGATCTGCGCACCGTCGAGCCGGAATTCGATGCAACCCTCGCCTCTCTGCTGACGCAGATCGGCTGCGAGGCATAAGTCATCTTTTGGCATGACGACACCGATCAAGTCCGTGGTTATTGGAACGGCAGGTCACATCGATCACGGCAAGACTGCGCTGATCCGTGCACTGACTGGTATCGATGCGGATCGGTTGCCGGAAGAGAAGCGGCGTGGCATCACAATCGATCTCGGCTTCGCCTTTCTCGAGGCTGCGGCTTCCGATGGCCGCCGGCTCAGAATCGGCTTTGTCGATGTGCCGGGGCATAGCCTGTTTATTCACAACATGCTGGCCGGGGCTGGTTGCATTGGAGCGGTCTTGCTGGTGATCTCGGCCCAGGAAGGTATCAAGCCACAGACAGTGGAGCACCTGGCTATCTGCAGCCTGCTCGGCATTCGCACTGGGCTGACGGTCATTACCAAGAGCGATTCCGTCGGACCCAGCCGACTCGCGCAAGTGCAGGTCGAGGTGAAGGAGTTTGTTCGCGGAACTTTTCTCGACCGCGATCCTTCAGAGATTCTTGCGGTGAGTGCAACGACGGGACAGAACGTAGCAGAACTGCGGCAACGACTCATCAGGCTTGCAGAAGGTTGGAATGACAGCGATGCCGATCATTTGCCCCGGCTCCCCATTGACCGCGCTTTCGTGATGAAGGGATTCGGCACTGTGGTTACGGGTACTTTGCTTTCGGGCAGCATCCGTGGGGGGCAATCGCTCGCGCTCGAGCCAGGAGGACGCGCGGTGCGGGTACGCGGAATGCAGACCCATGGGCGAGACCGAAGACCTGGTCCTCGCCGGCTCGCGTGTGGCACTGAACCTCGCCGGGATTGAGGTTTCGGAAGTAAGTCGAGGGCAGACTCTGGTCGCTCCGGGGACGCTCAGCGCTGTCAGCACGATCGATGTCGAAGCACATTTGCTGCCTGGTTGTTCGGGATTGAAACATGACGGGCTGGTCCACTTCCACGCCTTTACCTCCAACACGCTGGCAAGCGTATTACTGTATGGCCGGGGCAGGTTCGAAGCGGGTGCCACCCGGGTGGCCCGGATTAAACTCCAGACCCCAATCCTGCTGGTCGCGGGTGACCCGTTCGTACTGCGGCAGGTTTCACCATCCGCCACCATTGGGGGCGGCCGGGTGCTCGATGCACACCCACTTCCGAGACTGCGCAAGGCACAAGCCATGGCTTGGCTCGAATCTTTGCGCAGCGCCCCAGCGGAAGAACGGCTTCTCTTGCGGGTAGCGCGCCGAGGTACGGAAGGGCTTTCGATTTCGCGTCTGATGGCGGAAACCGGCCTTGCCCGGCAAGCCGTCGAGCGCCTATGGCAGCCCCTCATCCTCAGCCATCGTTTGCTTCAGATTCCTGGCGAGATTCTGGTTGCCAATCCAGCTCTCGAGGCAGCCTGCAACGCCATCCATGGGCTTTTGCAACTGCATGCGAGCGGTCTCAAACGATCGGAGCTCAAGACCCGGACTTCGCTCGGTCCTGAGATCCTCGATTTTTCGCTGGCACGTCTTGCCCACGCGGGGAAACTACGATTGAAAGGCGAGTTGGTCTTTCCCGTGGAGGTTGGCGGCCCCGCGTCCACAGCTGAGGATGCAACGCTGTCTGCCATCGCGGCAATCTACCGGAAAGCAGGGCTGTCTGCTCCGTTGATCTCTGAAGTGGCCAACATGATGAGACTCAAAGAGAGCGAAATGCGGGGGCCCGTCACGCTACTGCTTCGGGAAAAGATTCTGGTCCGGATGGGAAGCGAGAACCTTTTTATTCACCAGGAAGCTCTGGCCCGATTGCGCTCTGAGATTCGCGAACTTCGCGGACAGACAGTCGACATAGCGCGGTTCAAACAGATGACGGGGCTGTCGAGAAAGTATGCCATTCCCCTGTTGGAATATCTTGACCGGGAGAGGATTACCCGCAAGACGGGCGACCAGCGCCTGGTGATTTAGCCAAAACTCGCGCGCGGAAGGGGTCTTGTGGGTAAGGCACACACGCGACGTTGTCCGGCGTCGCGTGGCAGGAAATCCGAGTAAGGTCTGTCGAAAAACATTTCCACGAGAGGTCCGCGGAACTGCAGATCCCTCGACTTCGCTCGGGATGACAAAGGGGAGGGCTGCGCTTTCATCGAGTGTAGCTGCCCTCGACGTCAAAAGCTGGTTTTCATCCTCTTGGGGGGGCCGACGGCCCATGACTCCTCCGGTTCTCAAGCAGACCTTTAGCCGCACCTGTTTGCAAGAGTTTATGTACCTAAAGGTCGTACCCTTCAAGAACATTGGGTCCTTCCGCAGCTGTAAAGCCCGTACCCTTCCTGGATGGGTGGATATGCTAATCTTTGGCCAACAAGAACCATGGCGGACATTAAGACAAAAATCGAAGTGATTGAGGACGCCGACGCGAGTGGCGATGTTGCGAAGGTATATGAGGAATGGCGCGCGCATTCGGGCCGCCAGCAGATGCCCGGCATTCTCAAGTGCTTTAGCCATCGTCCTGATTTCCTGCGTGAGGTGATGAGCTTCAGCAATACGGTCCACTTTTCTGAAGGGCACCTTACTCGCAAGACAAAAGAAGCGATCGCGAGCTGGGTCTCCTGGCTCAATCGCTGTCCCTATTGACTGGATTCGCATGCTTACTTCCTGCGGGTTCAGGGAGCAGAAGAGAAGACAGTCCAGGCCCTGGTTGCGGGCAACCTCGAAGAGGCTGCGCTGGACGACGCACACCGCGCGCTGCTTGAGTATGTCACCAAAGTGACGGAAGCGGCTTACCGCACAACGGCGGAGGACGTACAGATCCTGCGCAATCATGGTTGGAGTGAGCCGCAGATTGCGGAGGCGGTTTACATCACGGCGATGTTTGCCTTCTTCAACCGCGTGGCCGACGCCTTCGGAGTTGCGCCGCAAGGCTATCTCGAGATGAACAAGATGACCAAGTGAGCGGGAAGTAATAAAACCGATTTCCGAATCGATAGAGTGTTGTTGCTTCCCTGCACCTCCATCTTTCGATGGATGCGCCGTGCAGCCTGGTCAGGATAGAGTTCCCCGGTATGGCGATTTTGACCGAACCGATCGGCAGTATCCCGCGCTCGGCGGCGCTGCTTCGAGCCATTGCGGCTTCGCAGGCCCAGGAAATAAACCCTGCGATACTCGAGGATGCGTACGCCGAAGCAATTCGTGAAACCATCGAACGATTTGAGCAGACCGGATCGCCGGTGATTACAGATGGCGAGCAAACAAAACCCAGCTTCGCAACTTATCCTCTTTCCGGAATCAAGAACCTGGCTCCCGATGGCGTCACGATTCCCTTTGCCGACGGGCATGTACGCCAGCTGCCCCGACTGACCGCCGCGCCCTTCCGCTACGGGGTGCACGCAGCCAGCTACCTCGCAGCTGCCCGGGAGTATACCCGCCTGCCGATCAAACAGGCCGTCATCTCCGCGTCCGCGCTGAGCCTGCTCTATCCAGCAACCGGGATCCCTGGCTACTCGCGGGAAGCGTTCACGGCGGACCTGGTCAAGGAAGCACAGACGGACATCAGGGGCGCACTCGATGGCGGCGCGGCTAACGTCCAGATTGACTTCACAGAAGGCAGGCTGTCGCTCAAGCTGGATCCCTCCGGGAATCTGCTGCGCAGCTTCGTGGCACTGAACAACGAAGTTCTCGCCCCCTTTACTGCTGAAGAGCGGCTACGCATTGGAGTTCATGTTTGCCCCGGCGGGGACCATGATTCCACCCACAGCGCGGATGTGGATTACGCAGGACTGCTGCCAGATCTGTTTCAGATGAACGTCGGGCGATTCTATTTGCAGATGGCCAGCGAGCCGGACAAGAAGCGCATCCTGCGCCTTGTCAGCCGGCTGCTCGAACCGCAACACACCGTTTTTGTGGGCGTGATCGACCCCATCCATCCGGTCGTCGAAACGGCAGCCCAGGTGCGCGATCGGGTTCTGGAAGCCGCTTCCTTTCTACCCATCGCGCAACTGGGAACGACCGATGACTGTGGCTTCGCACCCTTCGCCGATGACACTTCCACCGCCCGCGATATCGCTTTCAGCAAGATTCGAGCCCGGGTGGAAGGGACAGAGTTGGCCGCTCGGGAGCTTGGAGTCTGACACCGCTCATGAGACGTTTGCGGAATGTTGTTCTGGGGTTTTGTCTGCTCCTGGCCAGTCTTGCGGCGCTCGCGCTTGCGGTCTATCCAATCTATATAATTCGCCCCTTCCGGGAGCAAAAGCCCGCAGATCTGCAGCGCGCGCTTTGGGTGCTTTTACACGACAAGGCGATCCTGGTTGGACTTTTTGTCCTGATCACGATGCTCGCGCTGCTTGTGTGGCGACGCGCAGGCTGGGTTGCGAGGCTGCTGCTGCTAACGCCAGCCGTGGGAATTGCTCTGATCGCGGCCGGTGCGGCATGGTTCAATCCCTATGAACAAATGCTGTTCCACCCCATCGGAGAGCCGCATTACGTCACCATCCAGCAGGCCGGTATCGACCCCAAAGACATGGTCATCGTGGTTACTCTGGGCGGAGAGAGCCGGGCGTATCCAATCCGCGAGATGGGGTATCACCACGTGGTCAATGACCGGTTGCATCAGTTGCCGATCGTCGTCACCTATTGAACGCTCTGCCACACGGGTCTGGTCTGGACCCGCAGCCTACAAGGACGCGAGTTGCACTTTCATCTGGCAGGCATCAACAACCAGAATTTCCTGATGCGTGACGCGGAGACGGGCAGCTACTGGCAGCAGATCACGGGGACCGCGATCGCGGGCCCTTTGAAGGGTTCAAAGCTCAGTTTGGTGCCCCAGGACGAACTTACCTTTGGGCTCTGGAGGGAGGAACAGCCGAACGGCACAGTCCTGGCGCCTCTGCGGCGTGATGCAGCGAATTACGAGAAGGCGACATGGGAGAGCGAGATTGCGAAACTACCGACCGTGATTCACGCAACGAAGGGGACGCTCCCCGATCGGGAGACAATTCTTGGCGTGGCGATGAACGGAGCGGCACGAGCGTATCCGCTGAGCAAGCTGACAGTGGAATCTCCCGTGTTGCTTGATGACGTAGGAGGCAAGCCGATCATGCTGGTTCTTGGCCCAGATGGAAAGTCCGTGCGTGCTTTTTCACGTCAGATGGGTACGGACACGCTCGACTTTTACGGCCAGGGTCTGGAAGGCACCAGCGAACCCTGGGCGCTTCTGGAATCTACTACGCTCAGCGAATGGAACTTTGACGGGTGCGCCGTGATTCGAGATATGCGCGGACAGTGTCTGACGCGGATCGATGTTCTGAAAGACTTCTGGTTCGACTGGCAACACTACCACCCAAACAGTGATATCTATCGTCATTGAATCCAGCCGCCTGAAAATAAAGCCCGTCCGGGAGGGACGGGCTCTGAGTTTGGTTTCGATTGGTCTAGTCTTGCTTAACCTCGACCGCCGTGAGAACCTCCACCCATGGCATGGACTGCTCCACCGGAAAAGCCTCCCCCGTGGAAAGATCCGGCATATGCCCGGGATTGAACATAGCCCCGGCCCGGGTAGCCGCGATAGAAAACGGGGCCGCCGTAGTAGATGTACCGGGGAGAATAGAAGCCCCAGCCAAACGGACTCCACAGTAACCCATCACCCGGGAGCCAGGTATAGCCCCAGAACCCGGCATCCCAATACCAGCCTGGGGTCAGACCACCGTAGCCGGCATAGGCTGAAGCCAGATTGATGTTCGCTTCGGCCAAATATTGGGAGCGCAAGCTGCTCCAGTTATAAAGTGAGTCCTCCGCCCCATTGCGGTCGAAGCTGACGCTCTTGATTGCCGCGTTCTCGGCTAATGCGACCTGGCGGTCGCCCTTCAGCTTGACCACCTTCTGGCCGTTGCCATTCCTTTCCTGCAGCTCGGCCTCTCCCTTAAACACCCGCACAGTATCCTTATCTGCGTCGAATGCATAGAGGCCGTCTTTCAGCAGGCGTGTATTCGCCCCGGCTTCTGCGACTTGTATGTTGTTACGTGGATGAATCTCGTCCACTTCTATATCGGCGCGGCCTCTTTCCAGCTCTACCTGCGTATTCAGCAGGTTCGGCGAGATCATTCTTACCGCACTGTTTTCACCCAAGCGGAGAAATACGCCGGGAGTGAGCAGGACCTCAACTTTGCCGTTTGCTGTTTGCAGCACCTGGCCCGGCTGGAGCTGGGCGGAGCCCACCGATTGCTGATTTAACGGGCGGCCTTCGATTGAGGCCGAGCCTTCTACGTAGTTAATAGTCCCTGGAACGGCTGGGTTTGCAGTCTGCGCTAGGGCGACAGGCGCGCACAAAGTCGCCAGGGAAAGCAGAATTGCTTTCAACCTTGGCATCGTACTTCATTACCTCTATGTTGATTAGACAGTAAACAGGTGAAAAAGTTGCGCAAGCTAAGCGGCCTCATCACGGGGTTCGAAGAAATTTGCCCTCTCAGAATTAATTGGTTGCCGGCGAACCGAGTTGAAGGCTTTGTTGCAACGCGTAAAGATTCTGCGGCCGGACGCGAATAACGCCGGCGCGCGGGCTGTCGATGTCTGCAATAAGGAAAAAGGAAAGGGAGACAGCCAGCGGCAGGATTACCGACAACACGAGACCTTTCCATGAGCGCCATAGCCAAGCAGTATGCAACTTTACCGGCAATTCTCAGATAGAATTGCCGGCTGTAACCGTCTTGAGTTTTAGCCTCAAGGAACCGATCACACTCGATGGCTTATAAGCAGCAAAGGAAGATTGCGGACCGCAGGCCACGGCAGTCGCTGGCTCCATTCCGGGGAGATCTGCCGCCCGACGAGCGGCGTGCTGCGGGCAGAGCTCTTAGAGACGAGGTGCCAAGAGAAGCTCATGGGGTTTGGTCGCGCAGAGCGGACCATCCAGGCGCCGTCCAGATCGTGATGAACAGCAACCAGGGCCGTCAACAAGACCTGGTTCCGTTACGCCTGGCACGCATGGCTTGTTCGCCCTTTGCGTTTTTCCGCGGCGCCGTAGCTGTCATGGCCGCGGACCTGGCGGAGACACCGGTGACCGGAATCAACGCGGTGATCGACGGCGACGCACACCTCAACAACTTCGGAGTCTATGGATCGCCGCAAAGAGATGTGGTGTTCGATCTGAACGACTTTGACGAGGCCGTGATTGGACCCTGGGAATGGGACCTGAAGAGATTGACAGCCAGTGTCAACCTGGCTGCCCGGGAGAACGGGCTGAACCGTAGAGAAAGCGATGCCGCTGTCAGGCAGTCGGTGAGGGGCTATCAGTCGAATGCAAACCGGCTGCATGACATGGGCATTCTTGAGACCTGGTATCTGCACGCGTATCCCGGTCGCGACAACCCACTGATCAAGATGGATGCCAAGTCGAAAGCTGTGGCGGGAAAAGTAATCGCTAAGGCAGCGGCGCAAACCAATCTGACTTTGCTCAGCAAGGTAGCGAAGAAGGAACGGGATGGGAAGTGGCGCTTCCTGGAAGATCCGCCTGTGCTCACACGAGTTGATAAGAAGACCCGCGACTCGCTTCTGCAGGCACTGGAAGATTACAGGGCGACACTCCCTCGGGAGCGCCAGTTCATGTTTTCCAGGTACCGGATGGTCGACGCAGCACATCGGGTTGTCGGTATTGGCAGCGTGGGCACCCGCGCCTACCTTTTGCTTCTTTTCGGCAATGGCGAACGCGATCCGCTGTTTCTGCAGGTGAAGGAGGCGACGGTTCCAGCCCACGCTGCGTATCTGCCCCCCATGCCGGAGGAGTTTTCCCACCAGGGTAAGCGGGTGGTGATGGGGCAGCGTGCGCTCCAGGCGTCGACAGACGTAATGCTGGGCTGGACGCACATGGAGCCCTTGCCCTTTTACGTTCGGCAAATGAAGAACATGAAGGGCTCGGTCCCGGTTGAGTGGTTGACCGGCAGCGCGTTTAACTTTTATGCCCATTCGTGTGGGGCGATTTTGGCCAGAGCCCATGCACGCACCAGCGACCCGGCCATAATCGCCGGATACTGTGGGAGAAGCTCGGAGCTGGCTGACGCCCTTTGCTCGTGGGCGGAGGCTTATGCCGAGCAGACGATCAAAGACCACGCCGAGCTGGTCAAAGCAGTGAGCGATAACCGTCAAGTACAGGCAATGATGGAAAGGTGAATGAAGGCATGGATCCAGGGGGTGGGATTCCAATCCTAGTCTGGACGCGGTCCGATATTCAACAACAGATGCTCTTGCTTACGATGTCGGCCAGCCGCTGCACAATGATTCGGGCGTCTACCCAAAAGCAACAGACTGATGGCTGCTGATCCCCGCCGCCCCCATAGGTTCAGCCTTTTCGCTTGAGCGCTCCGCCGCGTAACCAGGGGAGGAGACGGCAAAAAACATTTGTGGGTATACTTGCGGTGCTTTCGCCAAGGAGAAACTCTTAAATGTTGAAGCTTAGGACCAAGGTGGATCGTGCTCTTTCGACAGTCGCCGGTCTACTCGCGTCCACATGCATGCTATGCGGGGTCACGGCGGGTGCTCAGCCGCACTACGACGCGACGGATCAGTCATTGGATCAGCATCCGCTGCCCTCCTGGTATGCAGACGCCAAGCTGGGGATTTTCATTCACTACGGACTGTACTCCGTACCAGGCTGGGCTCCAGTTTCTCATCAGAATCATGACTTTGATTCTCTGGACTACATCATGCAGAACCCGTATGCCGAGTGGTATCTCAACAGCATGCGGCTGATCGGGTCGCCGACCTGGCAATATCAGCGGGACCATTACGGAGCGAATGCCAGCTACTATGACTTTGTTCCCGTCTTCGATGAGCAAAATAAGAAGTGGAACCCAGATACCTGGGCAGAAGTGTTCAAGGATGCCGGCGCACGCTATGTGGTGCTGACGACCAAACACCATGAAGGCTTTACGCTCTGGCCCAGTACCACCCCGAACCCGATTCTGCCTGCGGATCGGCAGCATGCCACGCGCGACATTGCCGGGGAGTTGACCCAGGCGGTGCAGAAGCAGGGTATGCGCATGGGTCTCTACTACTCCGGCGGCTATGACTGGACGTTTAACTCCGGACCCATTTCTACCAAGTCCGATTACGACACGGTGAAGCCGCAAACGGCGGCTTACGGCAAATATGTGGACGCCCAATACAGGGAGCTGATCCATCGCTATCATCCCGCGGTGTTGTGGAATGACATCGACTACCCCAAGACGGGAAACCCGCGTGAAATCGAGGCTGAGTATTACAGGGAGGTCCCAGATGGAGTGGTCGATGACCGCTTCGGCATCGGGCACGCAGACTTCACATCTCCGGAATACCAGACCATGCACGACATCAACCCGAAGAAGTGGGAAGAGTGCCGAGGGCTGGGTCAATCGTTCGGCTATAACCGCGCCGAGGGCGAGGAACAGACCATCAAGCCCGATAAACTCATCTACCTGCTGGTCGATATCGTGAGCAAGAACGGCAACCTGCTGCTGGATGTGGGGCCGGAGGCCGACGGAACCATTCCCCCGATACAGCTGGACCGCCTGCAGGCGTTGGGAGCGTGGCTCAAGCAAAACGGAGAGGCGATCTACGGGACGCAGCCCTGGACCAGGGCGGAAGGCAAGACGCAGGATCTCGATGTGCGCTTTACCCGGAAGGGCGCGGCCATTTATGCCGTTCTGATGGGAAAGCCCGGTGGTGGAAGCGTGACGTTGAAGGATCTCTCTCTGCCCACAGCGACTGCGATCACCCTGCTGGGCCAGCAAGGTGCGCTGACCTGGCAAAAGCAAGGCGGAGACGTGACGGTGAAGCTTCCTGCCAGTCTTCCTGGAGAGTACGCGTACGTCCTGAAGTTGGAGGGCGCCTCGAACTAGCGGTAAAGGCGGCCGAA
>CAWCKO010000009.1:0-84932 GCA_963796145.1 uncultured Acidobacteriaceae bacterium
TGAATCCCACGACCCTGCGCAAAGGTGATGAGGTGCTCCGCGCCGTGGGCCGAAAGGGCGATCTCAATGGCACCCCTAAGTTGACAATCGAGCAAGCCCGGTAGCTTCCTCCACACTCCTCAGAAAGAGCCAACCGCTGGAGCGGCGCCATGTTGCTCAGTGGCGGCAGGAAGGTAAGCATGGCGCGTTGTATGTGTCTCAAGACCTGAATGGTCTCCTGAACGAAGCGTGCGCTATTCCCGCACGAAGGATGTCCGCTCTATTCCCTGGCAGGGCGGTCGCCGAGTACTTCACCTTCGGCCCGGCGACACGCGAGTATTCCAAGTTACAGGCGACGAACGTGTATTACCGATACAAGCTCCAGCACTCGATCGATCTGCTGGATCTGACTCCAGAGCACGCAGCCCAATTTTATGCAAGGATCGAGGGCGATCCGGGCTACATGGCGGCGAAGAAGGATATGCGCATACACCAGGAGCTGCCACAGATGATCCTCGATAAATTCGACTACACTGCTACGCTCCCTCTTGGGCTGTCCATTTTGCTTGCCGAGCGTACTGCAGGGCTCCGTGTGCGGACTGCACAGAATGAGGTCGATATCGCCG
The DNA here is from genome assembly GCA_963796145.1 of uncultured Acidobacteriaceae bacterium. Classification (GTDB taxonomy): domain Bacteria; phylum Acidobacteriota; class Terriglobia; order Terriglobales; family Acidobacteriaceae; genus PALSA-350. Next base: position 606 of record CAWCKO010000009.1, read on the forward strand.
GAGACGGCTTCAATGCAGTTCTTGGTGGAAGCGACGGCAAGGCAGTCAGCTATTTGGAACCGGCCGGCCTCCTGATCGCCGGCTTGACTGGGTCGAAACAATCACTTATCAAGTCCGACTCCACCGATCTCACCCGAAGCAGCGGCATTATTGTTCCTGGTTCGCTCATCGATCTTCCGAGCGAGTGATATGTGTCTATTTAGCCCGAATACTCCCGGACACCTTCGATAGGTCTGGTAGGCTATCGGCGCGTCAATAAATTTTGGGGATCCTTCCGTCTGTAGCGCAACTTCTGCATTAGGGGTTACTCCGCCTGAAAGGTGTGAAAAAAATATCACAGACCCGGGCCAGCGGACGTCGGACGGGGATCCGATTCATCCGTACGTCGTTTGCGATTCATGGTCATGAGTGGGCGCGGGCCTTTACGGACGAAGTGAGGTAGAAACCAATATGGCGACATGCCTATTGCAGCATTTCATCTGCTCTCCCGTGAGCTGGTAATGGGTATGCTGTCACCGTATTTATTCCATAGGGGCTTAAGCCACCACTATAGCGCACCGCTAGCTTGCCTATCCGGCGAAGAAAAAAGCGTACGGGCTAAAGCCCTGATCTTTGTCGACCCTTAATGGCCCGACTGAAGTCGTGCCCTGATACAAAGCCTCAGAGCAATGACTGGCGGGAAGACTGGCGTTTTCCGCACACACAGCGAATCCGTAGCGCGGGGGCTACGGTATCGAACAGACAGGAGACGGCTTCCCGGGTCTGCAGATAGGACAGGGCCAGACCGTCGATGGTGTGGCTTTGGGTCTCCAGAACCTGAAAGCGCAGGCCGGGAAGGTCGAGGGTGTTTCATTGGGCCATGGGCACAAAGGGTATTCCGCTTTCGCGACTCGACAAATGAAGCCGAATTCATTTGCAAAGTGATTATGCAGGGTCTAAAAGGGAGAAGCTCCTTCGTGGTCAGTTCTGGTTTTGTATCAGGGCACGACTTCAGTCGGACCGTTAAGGATGGAAAGAGAATTGGGCTTCGGCCCCTGCTATGGCGCATCCTGCGAAAAATGCTTGTCCAGAGAAAGTTCTGAGCAGCGCGCGGGTGTTCTTCGTCACAACGAAAACCAGCATGGCGCGGCGCTTATTGCAATCTGAACGGAACGCAATGCTTCTCATCGACGTGCTGCGATCGAATGTAGTGACAGGTAAGTTTCAGTTGCATGACTTCGTGATCATGCCAGATCATGTGCATCTGCTGATGACACTCCCGGGCGACGTTACGATTGAAAGGGCCATGCAGCTTTCAAGGGCGGATTCTCCTATCGTCTGAAGAGGGATTTTGGATATCAGGGAGAGGTCTGGCAACGCGGGTTTTCTGAGGTGCGGATCAGCGATGGGCAAAGCTTTTTGCAGCACCGCGCGTATATCGTTCAGAACCCGGTCAAAGCAGGACTCGCGGATAGTGCTGAACATTGGCCCTATTGTTACAGCTACCTGGCGAAGAAAAAAGCGCAGGGGCTAAAGCCCTGATCTTTGCTGACTTAACGGCCCGACTAAAGTCGTGCCCTGATACAAAGCATGAATAGTGTTCCGCAGATCACTGCTGCGGCGCTTCGATCGGTGGCTGATCGCTTTTCAGCGAAATCCCACTTTTTTCCAGCGTCTCCCCCAGCACGCGGTCTAACTGTGCCGCCGCCTTCAACCACGCCGCCTTGGCCACTACTTCTGTCGTTTGTGCCTGGGACAGATACGTCTGCTGCTCGATCACGGCGATGTTGGTTGTATACCCTGCGCCAAAGCTCTCCTGGGCCGCAGCAAGCAGCCTTGCCTGCAACTCGCGCGCCGTTGTGGCCGCACCAGCAGCACTTTTCGCCGCGTTTAGCGCCGTGATTGCGTTCCGCACCTCAGCGGCCACCTGCGATTCCAGCTGAGTCACCCGCAGCTGTTGTTGCCGCAGAAGCGCCTTATCGGCGCCCAAATTCGCCTCCGCTACACGGTTCTGTACCGGCAGGAAGAACTGGATTCCGGCTTCATACACTGTCGATGACCGAGCCCCACCCGTCGGAACCGCGTCCAGGATGGCATTTCCCGTCAAGGGATCGCCGCCAATTGCGGTCAGTCCCGGGATCACCACGCCACGGAGCTCATATGTGCCATACACATCGACTTCCGGCTTCGCCGCATTCGCCGAACCTGCGACCTGCCGCTCGCCATTCATCACCTGCAACCGTGCCTGCCGCACATCGGGCCGCGTTTCCCACGCGCGTTTCACCAGTTCGGGTAGTGGCGCAACCGTCTCCGCCTGTGGGGGCGCGAGCGGGTCCGTCGCCACAATCTCGGCCACATTGCCATCCGCGCCTGTGAGCGATTGCGGATCGAGCAGCGTCCGCAGTATCACCTGCTGCTGGTCCCGCAGAGCGATTGCCTGGGTCAGCATCAGCTGGGTGCTCGTCACCAGCGACTCCGCCCGCGCTACCTCGATGGGCGGCAGCCGCCCTACCTGAAGCTGCTCCCGGTCGTTATTCAACAGTAACTCGGCAGCCGACAGAGCCTGCTGCTGCACTTTGACCGAATCTTGCAGGCTTACCAGGTCGACATACAGATTTTTCACCCCAGCGATCGTGCTGATCATCTGCTGTTCCAGGACAGCGGCTGAGATCTTCTTATTGGTCTTCGCAATGGCGATATAACGGGTGTTGACCCCATGTCCGGCCCCACGCAACAGAGGCTGCGCAATCAGCGCAAAAGCATTCGGGTGGGAGAACGGAACGGCGCTAGAGCGCCCCGAGTAGAAGCTCTGCACAAAGTCGTTCACACCCAGTTGAATCTTGGTTCCCGGGCCGAAGCCCTTGGTCAGGATGGTATCGCCAAGTGTATTGTCCGTTGTCACCGTGTTTGCCTGCGTCGCCGACGCCCCCGCGGAGGTGAGCGAAATTGCTGGATTACGCCGCAACCATCCATACCGGCCCAGCACCATCGCATCGAAACCGGGTACAGGCGTTCCCAGTGAGTACGGGCTCCCACCCAGGGATAACGAGTGTGCCCCCTCCCCGATATGGCTCGTGTTGTACGAAGAAGACACCGTTGAAGTGATCGGGTCCACACTCAATGGCGACAAGCCTGGGGAGGAGAAGCTCAGCAGCGGCACCGCCACGGCCGCCTCGCCCGCGGGCGTATCTGCCACCGTGTAATTGATCGCCCGCGGTAACCCACCGCCTTCTGTCAACGGCACGCTTAGGTCTGCGATGGTTTGATCAACCTGCTCAACCTCGATGTCGAGGTTGTTCTTGAGCGCCATGCGGAAGGCTTCCTGCAGACTTAGGTAAAGCCGGCCGTCCTGCGGATTCGCCGCCGGCGAACTCACGGGCGTTTGTCCCAGCAACAGCGAAGGCCGGGGCGCATCAGCAATTCCTGCCATGTTGTGGAGCGTTGCAGAAGATTGCTGCGCCGCCGCCACACCCACCAGGGCGCACCCCGCGATCAACCATCTGAAAGCCGGCCCGGCGCCACTTCGTGCGAACGAGTAACGAAAAAAACGTCTCATGTCGAGCGGCCCCTCTCCCGATCCTGCTACTCATGCTTGCCCTGCTTCGCCATTGGCTTCTACCCACCTCCCCCATCCTCCTGTCATGGCCCGCCTGCTTGCCACCCTTAGAAGCTGCTTCACCCTCCTGCCCCTTGGGTGCAGGCCGCGTAGTCACGCGGGCACCCTGCTTCACCAGATCGTTGGGGCTCACCACTACCAGGTCCCCATCCTTCAGCCCAGCGGTGATGTATATTTGCGTGCCCAAGTCTCGCCCTACCTGCACGGGCCGCATTTGGACGATGTTGTCCTCCACCACTGGGACAAACTGGCCTTGCGCCAAGGTAAGAAGACTGTCGCCGGAGATCAAAATACCCGGGGCCGGGGCCCGATAGTGCATCTGCGCCGAGGCAAACATGCCGGGCCGCAATCGGTGCTGCGCATCGTTCACCTGCACCTCTGCGAGCAGGGTCCGGGTCTGCTGGCTGAGAGAGTCGCTGCTGCGGATCACCTTACCTGTAAACGTCTGTCCCGGTAACTCGGAAAAGATCAAATCCACAGGCTGGCCGGTCTGCACAAACGGAGCATCCTGCTCCGGCACCGCGACAAAAATCTCCAGGCTGCGGAGGTCCACGACGTCGAATAACTCGCCCCCTTGCGCGCCACCGGTTGGCGGGCCGCCCGTAGATCCAGCCGACGGTAGAGGCGTCACGCCCAGTGCCGCTCCGGAGGGAGACACAAAATTGCCCACCTCGACGTTGCGTGCGGTTACCGTACCGTCGATGGGCGAGCGCACCTGCTCAAAATCCGCCAGGGTTTGCGCATGAGCCTGCGCCGCCTGCGCCGCCTTCACCGCATTCTGCGCCGCCTGCAAGCTCGATTGAGCCGACTGCACCGCCGCCAGTGCTGTATCGTCTTCCTGCTGCGACAAAATGCCGTGGAGCACCAGTGTATGGACCCTGTCATACGTCACCTGCTGCAGCCGCAGCGCCGCTTGCGCAGTCACCACGCCATCCTTACTCTGCTGCAGCATTGCCGTCTGCTGCGATACCGTGGTGTCCAGGTCAGGCGCCGAGATCAACGCTAATAGCTGCCCTTTGCGTACCGTATCGCCCAGGTCCACATACCGCGCCTTCAGAAACCCGGAAGCTTGCGCGTAGATATGCGCAGACTTGAGCGGGGTCACCGTACCCGGCAGCGTCAACTCCTGCTCTGCGCTCGCGCCGTGCACGGTCTGCACCTCGACCACCGGGACCGAGTTTTGCTGCTGCTTCGCTTTGGCGTTGACTTCCTTATTGCGCTTCAGGTGGGGCAGCCATCCAACCAGCAGAGCTACGGCCAGCACCGCGGCCACGATCAGAATCCATAGCAGCCGCCGGCCGGGCCTCCGCTGCCGATCGTCATCATGCTGCTCATCCCAAGGCGGCCCGGATGGTCTAGCGGCTCCTGCGCTCATCGGTATGCTCCTTGCGTCTCATCATCGATCCGCTTGTCCCAGTTCACCGGTTTCTCTTTACTAAACAACGAATACATCACCGGTACCATAAACAGCGTTCCCACCGTCGCGAACAAGAGGCCTCCAATCACCGCGCGTCCAATCGGCGCGTTCTGCTCGCCACCCTCACCCAGCGCCAATGCCATGGGCAGCATGCCGATGATCATCGCCAGCGCCGTCATGCATACTGGGCGCAGCCGCGTCGTGCCCGCGATCAATGCCGCTTGCTTCGCATCCTTGCTCGCCTCGCCCTCGCCGCGCGAGTCGTTCGCGAACGTCACCACCAGGATGCTGTTCGCCGTCGCCACACCGATCGTCATCAGCGCCCCCATCAGCGAGGGCACGTTAAACGTCGTCTGGGTCAGGAACAACATCCATACGATTCCCGCAAAAGCACCCGGAAGCGCCATGAGAATGACGAACGGGGTGGTCCATGACTGAAAATTCATCGCCATCAGCAGATAAACAAACACCACCGCCGCAGCGATCCCAACCTCCAGGTTCTGAAAGGACGTGTTCATCGTCAGCACTTGACCACTCAGAAGAATCTCCACCCCCGGCGGCAGGTGTTGTGAGTTCTTCCTGACGATCTGCTCTACGTCGCCGGCCACCCCGCCCAGGTCTCGCTGCTGCACATTCGCGAACACATCCATCACGGGTAGCGCGTTGTAATGCGAAACTGTCAACGGCGCAACCTGCCGCTGCGTCTCCGACACATTTCTCAGCAACTGGTCACTGGCCCCAGTCGTAGTGATGGGCGTCCGGTCCAGCGTATCGAGGTTGTGTAACCGGTACTGTGGCACCTGCACGATGACCGGGTAGTTAATGCCCGTCTTGGGGTCAAGCCAGAAGTTCGGCGCAACTTGCCCACTGCCGGAAAGCGAAAGCAGCACGTCGTCAGAGACATCCTTCGCGGTCAGCGCGAGCTCCTGCGCTTTCAGCCGGTTCACCTGGATGTTCAGCTTGGGGGCGTTGACCTCCTGCTGCATAAACACGTCCACTGCGCCTGGAATATTCTTGATTTGCTGCTGCAGCGTCTCAGCTATTTCCGCCGTGGACGCTGCGTCCTTTCCCCGCACCTGCACATCGATCGGCGCGGGCAGCCCGAAGTTCAGCGTTTGATTGGTGATATCCGCCGGCTCGAAAAAGAAGGTCTCCTGGGGAAACTTCTGCGCGAAATCCTGGCGTAGGATCTGCATCCACTCTTGCGTGGGACGGTGCGTGGCCGCGAGCAGCACCAGCACATCCCCATCCCCATTGCTGGTTGTGTCGCTCGCCGAGTAGGCCAGGTTTACGCCCCCCGGCGGCAGGCCGATGTTATTCACCACCATCTGCAGCTGCTCCGGCGGAATGACGCGCCGAATCTCCTCATTCACCTGTTTGAAGACCTCCGTCGCCGTTTCGATCCGTGTTCCCACCGGTGGCCGCACATGAAACTCCATCTGCCCCGAGTCCACATACGGGAAAAAGTCCCGGCCTATGACCGGGATCAACGCCAGGGAGCCCAGCACCACGACGGCGAACACGGCGAGCGTGACTGCCCGGTGGGCCAGAGCCCACTCCAGGCCGCCTTTGTACTTCTCCCCGAAGCGGTCGAACCCATGCTCAAATTTTTGGTGGAAGCGCCAGATGAAGCTTCGGCTGAGCGGCGACTCCTCTTCCTGGCCCTGGTAAAGCGGCACCTCTTTCGGCAGCAGGAAATGCATCATGGTGGGCACCAGCGTCCGCGACAACAAATACGACGCAACCAGCGCGAGTACCACGTTCAGCGCCAGCGGCGTAAAGATGTATTTCGCCGAGCCCGAAAGCAAAGTCACTGGCACGAATACGATGCAGATCGACATAGTCGAGATCAGGGCCGGCACCGCCACCTGCTCCGCACTGTCAAGAATCGCCGAGGCCAGTGGCTTTTTTAGCTCCATTCCAAGGTTTCGGTGCGTGTTCTCGATCTCCACCGTTGCGTCATCGACCAGCATGCCCACGGCCAACGCCAAACCGCCTAGCGACATGACATTGATGGTCTCCCCCAGTGCCGAAGAAACCGCAATCGCGAACAGAACAGCAAGCGGAATCGATATGCTCACAATCAGCGTGCTCCGCCAGCTGCCCAGGAACACCAGGACCATCAAGGCCGTCAGCAACGCTGCCGTGATCGCCTCCTGCACCACATCTTGAATCGACGCCCGCACCAGCACCGATTGATCAAAGATCGGCGTCAGCGTCAGCGCGCTCGGTAGTCCGGCCTTGATCTTTGGAATCGCCGCCTTCACCTGGTCTACGATGGTCAGCGTCGAGGAGGCGCCGCTCTTGATCACCGTCAGCAGTGCCGATGCCTGCCCGTTCTCACTCACATAGCTTGTTTGCGGCTGGTAGCCGTTATGAATCCACGCTACATCCTTCATCTGGACCACCGCGCCATTCGCCGTGCGGACCGGGAGGGCGTTTAGCTCCGCGATCGTGGCCGGGCTGCTGTTGGTTCCAACAAGGTACTCGCGGTCGCCCATCTTCTCCGTGCCCGAGGGCGTGACCAGATTCTGGTTACTCAGCGCGAGGGAAAGGTCTGAGGCCGTCAGGTGATTGGCCGCCAGCTGCAGCGGCTCCACGTCCACCATGATCGAGCGCTGCTCACCGCCGTAGGGCAACGGCACCGCGGCGCCATTGATAGTCGCCAATTGCCCGCGAACAAAGTTCTGCCCCAGGTCGTAGAGCTCGGTTTGCGAAAGCCCTTGTCCGCCCAGGCTTACCTGCACAATGGGAACGCTGGAGGCGTCGTATTTGAGCACGTAGGGCGGCAGAATCCCCGGAGGCATGAGGCGCAAGAGCGACTGGGACAGCGCCGTGACCTGCGCAATCGCGAGGTCTACCTGCACGTTCGGCTGAAAATGGATCTTGATGACCCCGACGCCGCTATACGACTGCGACTCCGTGTACTGAATGTTATTGACGGTGGTGGGAAGTGCCCGCTCACACACCCCAATGATTCGTTTGGACATGTCATCTGCATCCAGCCCGCTGTACGTCCAGATCACGCTGACGATCGGAATATCGATGTCCGGCAAGATGTCGGTCGGGGTCGTGAGGATCGAGGCCACGCCGAAGATCGCGATCAGCAGCGCGACAATGACGAAGGTATACGGCCTTTTGAGGGCAAAGCGAACGATCCACATAAGCCTTCCTCCGCGTGTTGTCCAGAAGGGGCCTGCTTATGATTGCTCCGAGCCAGCGGAACATACATTTTCCGGCTCACGTGGTGCCGTATCGGCTCACGTAGTGCCCGGCAATTCTCAGACGCGATGCCACAGGAGTACTTGCTCCTGCCACGTCCGAATCATATCTGACCCGGCAAGTTGTCGCTTGTCAGAAATTTGCGTAGGTTTGCTGATATGGGCTGGAACGACTATGGAATCCGAAGCTCTGGCGGCCAAACAAAGCATGAATGGCGAGCCTCGATATGATGCGCTAAAGTTGGGCGAAGAAAAAAGCGCAGGGCTTCTAAAGCCCTAATCTTTGTTGACACTTAACGGCCCGACTAAAGTCGTGCCCGTTCGCACAACAAAGCGAGTTTTCCGCAACGTGTAAAGCCCGTACAGCACAGCCCTAACATTGCCAGCGCTAAAGCGCATCATCGAGTCGAGACTGTTTCTCGGAGCGCTGAAGCGCTCCTTCCCCCGCATAAATGCGGGGGCTCCCACCACGAATCCTGAAGTTTGCCGTTCTCACGCACACTCTAAAGCCCTGATGTTTGTTGACACTTAACGGCCCCGACTAAGGTCGTGCCCTGATACACGGCCTCGGGGCAATGACTCGCGAGAAGACTGCCGTTTTCCGCACACACAAAAGCCCGCGTCTACCGGCGCGGGCTTTGCGGAATTGACGACAAACTTTAGGCGTTGGTGCTGCTGCCGCTGCCGTCTGGTGGGGGGTTCTCGGCCATGGCCTTGTCGATTTCTTCGCGGCGCTTCGCCCTGGCTTCGGCGCGCTTTTGGCGCTTCTCGTCCAACTCGTGCTCGGAACCGAGGAGCTCGATGAAAGCCTTCTCGGCTCCATCGCCCTTTTGGAAGCCGGTGCGCACGATGCGCAGATAGCCGCCGGCTCGATCTCCGTAGCGCGGGGCTACGGTGTCGAACAAACGGGAGACTGCTTCCCGAGTCTGCAGATAGGACAGGGCCAAGCGGCGGGAATGCAGGTCGCCTCTCTTGCCCAAGGTGATCAGCTTTTCTACGTGAGGACGCGCGGCCTTGGCCTTGGTGATGGTCGTCTCCACCCGGTCCTCGAGAAGAATGGACGTGACCAGGTTGCGCAGCAGAGCGCGGCGATGGCTGGTGTTTCGTCCTAGTTTGTATCCTGCATTGCGATGGCGCATGGGTTTCTCTCTCTTGCAAAATTTTGCAGTGACCGGTGAGTTCCCTCACCGGGCACCGCGAATGACTAGAAGTTTTCCGGCTCCGACTGGAGGGGAATGTCCACCCCTTCGAGATCTTCCTCGTCGTCGTCCTCTTCATCGTCGTAACGGTTGTAGCTCGCTGCCAGGGTTGCTGCCGGCAGTACGCTGGTCGGTCCAGGCACCGCGTTGCCGTGCTCGTCGATTTTCATGCCCAGCGACAAGCCCATCTGAGCCAGAATTTCCTTGATCTCGTTCAGGGATTTGCGGCCGAAGTTCTTGGTCTTGAGCATCTCGGGCTCGGTCTTCTGTACCAGCTCGCCGATGGTCTGAATGTTCGCGTTCTTAAGGCAGTTGTAGCTGCGCACGCTCAGTTCAAGCTCCTCTACGGAGCGATTGAGGTTCTCGTTGCGCAACTGCATGCGGCCTTCGTCGTGCGCGCTCTCGGCTTCGATCTCTTCCTCGAAGTTGATGAAGATGCTCATGTGATCTTTGAGCAGCTTGGCCGCGAGGCCGAGCGAGTCGGCGGGCAGAACCGAACGATTGGTCCAGACTTCAATGGTCAGCTTGTCGTAGTCGGTGATCTGACCCAAACGGGCGGCATCGACGGTGTAGTTGACCTTGCGTACGGGGGAGTGAACCGAGTCCACGGGGATAAAGCCAATGCCCAGATCGGAATCAAAATTCTTGTCGGCGGAAACGTAACCACGGCCACGCTTGAGGCGCATTTCCATGTCGAGCTTGCCACCTTCGCTCACGGTCGCTATATAGACATCCTTGTCCAGGATCTCTACGTCTCCGTCGGCTTCGATCATGCCGGAGGTGACGACTCCCGGCTGGTCGGCACGGAGATAAAGCGCCTTCGGCCCTTCGCCGTTCAGCTTGAAGGGAATCTGCTTGAGATTCAGGATGATGTCGGTCGCGTCTTCGACTACGCCGGTGATCGATTGAAATTCGTGCAGTACGCCTTCGATCTTGACCGCGGTTACTGCCGCGCCTTCGATCGACGAAAGCAGGGTGCGGCGCAGGGCGTTGCCGATGGTGGTGCCGAAGCCGCGCTCAAATGGCTGGGCGCTGAACTTGCCGTATTTCTCGGTGAGCGTGTCAGTATCGACCGCAAGACGTTTCGGTTTTTGGAATCCTCTCCAAAGCATATCTGTGTTCCTCTCCATGCAACGGCGTCGCGAAGCATTCTGCTACGGCCGTGCTTGTTTCTCCTCGTTGATTGAATCTGTACTCTGCTGTTTCTTACTTACTGTAAAGTTCGACGATCAGCTGCTCGTTTACGGGCAGATTCACGTCTTCACGCTTGGGCAGCGCCAGTACCTTGCCCGACAGATTTGCGTGATCCACCTGCAGCCAGCGCGGCGCTACCTGGTGGCTCGCGAACTCCGTCGAGGTTTCGAGTACTGTGAGTTTCTTGCTGCCTTCGCGGATCTTGATCTCGTCGCCCACACTTACCTGGAACGAGGGAATGTTCACCTTGCGGCCATTCACTTCCACATGGCCGTGGCGCACGATCTGGCGCGCCTGGCGACGCGAGCTGGCGAAGCCGAGGCGGAAGGCCACGTTGTCAAGACGGCGCTCGAGTTGCTGCAAGAGCAGTTCGCCGGTGACGCCCTGGGCCCGCGATGCCTTCTCGTAATAGGCGCGGAACTGGCTCTCCAGAGTGAAATAGATGCGCTTGGCTTTCTGCTTTTCGCGCAATTGCAGCCCGTAACCTACGATCTTGGGCTTGCGGTCGCGGCCGTGCTGGCCAGGAGCGAAGTTGCGCTTCTCAATGGGGCATTTTTCTGAGAAGCACTTGGTGCCCTTCAGAAAAAGCTTGGTGCCTTCGCGACGGCAAAGGCGGCAGACTGGTCCGGTATATCGTGCCACGTATTTCTCCTTACTTCAGAGGCCGACCGGTTTACGGATTCAATCCTTCGTCCCGGTCCTGCTGGTTAAATTCTCAGACGCGCCGGCGCTTGGGCGGGCGGCAACCGTTATGCGGAATGGGCGTAACGTCACGGATGGAACGGACGTCGAGTCCCGCTGCAGCCAGGGCGCGCACCGCAGATTCACGGCCCGATCCCGGACCACTTACCCGCACATCGACCGAACGCAGACCGTGGTCCCGCGCCTGGTTGGCGGCGTTCATCGCTGCCTGCTGCGCGGCAAACGGGGTGCCCTTACGCGATCCGCGGAAACCGAGCGAACCTGAGCTCTTCCAGGAAAGGGTGTTGCCCTGGCCGTCGGTGATGGTCACGATGGTGTTGTTGAAGGAGGCCTGAACGTAGACCAATCCGTAAGGAACGTTCTTGCGCTCGCGCTTCTTGAACTTCTTGTTCTTGGCGGCCTTGCCGGCGCCCTCTTTTTTTTGCTCCTGTTTCGCCATTAGGTCTTCGCCGTCGCTTTCTTCTTGCCTGCGATTGTGCCCTTGCGCGGTCCCTTGCGGGTACGCGCGTTGGTGTGAGTGCGCTGGCCGCGGACGGGAAGGTTGCGGCGGTGACGCAGACCACGATAGGACTGAATGTCAATCAGCCGCTTGATGTGCATCGAGACATCCTTGCGCAGATCGCCTTCAATCTCGCCTTCGTTCTCGATCACCTGGCGGATGCGGTTTACCTCGTCTTCGCCCAGATCCTGGACCTTTTTGAACGGATCCACATTGGCCGTCTCCAGGATGCGCCGCGCACGAGGGTTGCCGATACCGAAAATGTAGGTCAGCGCGATTCTTGCCTGCTTGTGGCGGGGCAGATCGACGCCAGCAATACGTGCCATACTTAAATCCTTTTTACTTCGTGTGCTCGGTGCGGCTTCGCCGCTTCGAGCCGGTTACTGGTAAAAGCTACGGGAGAGGTTCAACGCAAGCCTTTAGGGCTAACTAGCCTCTCCGGTGCCGTGTTTAAGAGGGAAAACCCCTCAGTTAAGATTTGTTCGATCCCACATCTCAAAATCGAGATGTGGGGCACCCTTCGATTTGTTATGCCGAAAGAGTTCAACTCTCTTTTGTTATGCCGAAAGAGTTCTGACTCTCTCTTTTGTTACGCCGAAAGAGTCCTGACTCTCTTGTTACGCTTGAAAGAGTCCCGACTCTTTTGTTACGCCGAGAGAGGGTTATATTCCCCTACCCTTGGCGCTGCTTGTGCTTCGAGTTCTCGCAGATAACCCGCACCACACCGCGGCGATGGATGACCTTGCACTTGTCACAAATCTTCTTTACCGATGCCCTGACTTTCATTACTGCTCCTCGCTGCTCTATTTGTAGCGGTAAACGATCCGGCCCCGGGTCAGATCGTATGGACTGAGCTCTACCGCTACCCGGTCGCCGGGGAGAATGCGAATGAAGTTCTTCCGCATACGTCCCGAAACGTGCGCCAAAACCTGGTGCTTGTTCTCAAGCTCGACTTTAAACATCGCGTTCGGCAACGTCTCAACCACAGTTGCCATTACCTCAATCGCGTCTTCCTTCGACAAACGTTATCCCGATTCTGCCCGCGATGCGCATACGGCAGGCTCCATTCCCTACTGCGTCAAAATCACAGCGCCCTCGGCCGTCACCGCCACGGTGTGCTCGAAGTGAGCGCTCAGGCTTCCATCCTCAGTTACCGCCGTCCAGCCGTCGCTCAATACCTGAACACCCGGCTTGCCGACGTTCACCATGGGCTCGATGGCCAGAACCATTCCTGCGCGTAGCTTGGTTCCCGCTCCCCGCTGCCCGTAATTTGGAACCTGCGGATCTTCGTGCATCCGGGTCCCAATGCCATGGCCCACAAACTCGCGGACAACGCTGAAGCCGTCCGCTTCCACCACTTCCTGCACGGCTGCGCCAATGTCGCCCAGCGTCGCTCCCGGCCGCACGACCTTGATCGCGGTCTCAAGCGAAGCCCTGGTCACATCCAACAGGCGTTTGGTCTTCGGCGCTACGTCATTGCCCACAGGGACGGTAATGGCCGAGTCCCCGTAGTAGCCATCCAATACCAGGCCGAAGTCGATGGAGACAATGTCTCCTTCGCGCAGCACCCGCTCCCGCGAAGGGATTCCATGCACCACCTGCTCGTTGACCGAAGTACACAACACACAGGGGTAGCCGCGATAGCCCTTGAAAGCGGAGGTGGCTCCCAACTCGGCCAGCTTGCTTTCCGCTGCATTTTCCAGGTCAAGCGTGGTCACGCCTGGCTTGACATGGGCTTTCACATGCTCCAGCACCGCACGAACCGCCGCTCCGCTGCGCCGCATTTTTTCAATTTCCTGCGGCGTCTTAATCATGATGGCCATCGGCCTTTTCTACTCTCTCTTCTAAAACTGGGTTCTGAGTCGCGCTACCGCGGCCAGGATGCCCGCCATTACCTCGTCCGCCGGCTGCTCGCCATCCACTTCCACAAACCGGCTGCTGGCGCGGTAATGCTCCACTACCGGCGCTGTCAGCGCCGTATACGTGCGCATCCGCTCATGGAAAACCGCTTCCACATCATCCGCACGCTGGACTAACGGTGTGCCTTCTACATCGCATACCGTATCGAATTTCGGCGGCTGCAGGTAAACGTTGTAAATACGCTGGCAGGTTGGACAGTTGCGCCGACCCGTGATACGACGCAACAATTGAGTATAACTTACCTGGATACTAACCGCAATCAGCGGGAGCCCGTTGGGGATGGCAGCTAAACGCTGGTCAAGCCATTCCGCCTGGGCCAGAGTCCGGGGGTATCCATCCAAAATGTAGCCCCGCACGGTATCGGGCTGCTCGAGCCGTTCCGCGACCATCTGGTTGACCAGGTCGTCGGGGACCAGCTTGCCCGCGTCCATCAATTGGGTGGCCTGAGCGCCCAGCGCTGTCCCCCGCTCCCGGTGGTCACGCAGCAGGTCGCCAGTCGAGATCTGGGGAATACCCCAGACGGCCATAATTCCCTTGGCCTGGGTTCCCTTACCTACCCCCGGAGCCCCCATGAGCAGCATGGGGCCGGGGATAATGTCCTTCCAGTGGTCTTCCGGTTCGGCCTGCAGCCCTTCCACCACCGGGAGCGGCCTTACCACGAACGCCTTCCGCGGATCCGTCCGCTGCGGGGGGAGAAGCCATCGTAGTGACGCATGATCAGCTGCGACTCTACCTGGTTCACCGTATCCATGGCGACGCCCACCACGATCAGCAGCGAGGTGCCGCCGAAGTAGAAGCTGACGTTCAATCCGTGGGTGACCCAGGTGGGCAGCTTTTCGAAGAACCCGCCCACCAGCCAAAGGTCGTTGAGGTGGATGCCGCTGATCAACATTTGCGGGATCAACGAGATGACCACGAGGTACAGGGCGCCCACCAGGGTGATGCGGGTCAAAACGTCGTTGACAAAGTCGGAAGTACGCCGCCCGGGGCGAATGCCGGGAATGAAACCGCCATACTTGCGCATATTGTCGGCAATGTCGTCGGGGCGAAAAACGATGGAGATGTAGAAGTAGGCGAAGAAAACGATGCCTACGATGTACAGCAGCTCATACCAGGGTTCGCCGGGACGCAGCCCGTCGAACACGCGGGTGAGGAAGCCGCTGTTGCGCACGAAATTGGAACTGGCAAAGAGCAGCGGGGCGGAGAGAATCGAACTGGCGAAGATGACCGGCATCACGCCGCCGGAGTTGACCTTGAGCGGCAGATGGGTGGATTGGCCGCCCATCAGGCGCCGGCCGACAATGCGCTTGGCGTACTGCACCGGGATACGCCGTTCGCTGCGCTCCACAAAGACGATGAAGGCCACGATGGCAATCATCATCACCACCAGCAGCACCAGCGCCGGAATGGTGAAGGAACCCCAGGCCTGGGTCTTCGCTTTGTCGATCAGGTCCTGGATACCGCGGGGCAGGCCCACCACGATGCCGGCGAAGATCAGCAGGCTCATGCCGTTGCCGATGCCGCGGTCGGTAATCTGCTCACCCAGCCACATGATGAAGGCGGTGCCGGTGGTCAGGGTCACCATGGTCATCAGGATGAAGCCTATTCCCGGGTTCAAGACGTAGGAGACGCCGCCCGAGCCGTGGGACAGGGTGAGGGCGATGGCCAGCGACTGCACTGCTCCCAGGACCACGGTGACGTAGCGGGTCCATTGGGTGATCTTGCGCCGCCCCAACTCGCCTTCCTTCTGCAGCTTGGCCAGCGGTTCGTACACCACGGTCAGCAACTGGAAGATGATGGAGGCGGTGATGTAGGGCATGATGCCCAGGGCGAAGATGGTCAGGCGGCGAAGGTTTCCACCGCTGAACAGGTCGACCAGGCCGAGGGCGCTGCCTGCCTGCTGATCGAAAAATTGGGCCAGTAGCTTGAGGTTGACTCCCGGGGTCGGTATCTGGGAGCCCAGGCGATAGACAGCCAGGATGCCCAGCGTAAACAACACCCGCTTGCGCAGGTCGGGAATGCGGAAGATGTTGCGAATCTTCTCAAACATAAATATCGCTGCCTCAGGGGCTAAAAGCCCCCGTTCCTCTGGCGGACTAATGTACGGGCTAAAGCCCGTACCCTTCACGGGCAATGCCCCACAGGGGCTAAAGCCCTCGACATTTTCGAGCGCTTACGGCACGACTAAAGTCGTGCCCTGATACAAAGCCCGACCCAAGTCGTTTCCTGATACGAAATACGAGCTTTCCGCAGCCCCTACGCTTCAGGCGACCAGAACTGCCTTACCGCCGGCTTTCTCGATCTTTTCCTGGGCCGACTTGGAAAACTTATGGGCATGCACGGTGACCGCAACGGTCAGCTCACCGTCGCCCAGCACCTTGACCAGACCATGCCGCTTCTTGAGCAGGCCCTTGGCGGCAAAGGCCTCGATGGTCAGCTCCGCATGGCCCTCGGCATGGAGCTCGGCGATCCGGCTCAGGTTGACTACCGAGTATTCGGTCCTGAAGATGTTGGTGAAACCGCGCTTGGGCAGACGGCGGTGGAGCGGCATCTGGCCGCCTTCAAAACCGCGCATCATGTGGGATCCGGAACGGGAACGCTGCCCCTTGTGGCCCCGGGCCGAAGTCTTGCCCATGCCCGAGCCCATACCGCGGCCGACACGCTTCTTGCCGGTGTTCGCCGCTTTGGGCGCCCGTAAATTGGAAAGATTCTTTGCCATTACTATCCTCGCTCAACGCCGGCTGGTGTGGCCAGTCCGACTCGCTTTTTGCTTACTTGACGATCCGCACTAAATGGGGCACGGTGTTGACCATGCCGCGGATCGATGCCGTGTCCTCACGCTCCACTACCTGGTTGAGCCGGGTAAAGCCCAGCCCCTTGATGACCCGCTTGTGCTTCTCCGGAGTGGAAATCGCGGACCGGTAGTATTGAAGGCGCATCATGGTTTTCGCAGTCCCTGCCATTTCAATATAGCTCCTGTACCTGCTTGCCGCGAGCGGCAGCCACTTCGCCACGATCCCGCAACTGCACCAGGGCGTCGAAGGTGGCCTTGACCACATTGTGCGGGTTGGCCGTGCCCAGACTCTTGGTCAGGACGTTTTGTACCCCGACCGAGGTCATGACCGCACGAACGGCTCCGCCGGCAATGACGCCGGTGCCTTCAGGGGCCGGCTTCAGGAGCACATGACCGGACCCGAAGCGGCCCAATACCTGGTGAGGTATGGTCGTCTCGGACAGGTTCACGTGCACCAGGTTCTTCTTGGCCGCTTCGATCCCTTTTCTGATGGCCTGGGGGACTTCCTTCGCCTTGCCGGAGCCAAAGCCCACCACGCCGGCAGACGGATCCCCGACCACCACCAGCGCCGCGAAGGACATGTTCTTGCCGCCCTTAACCACCTTGGTGACACGATTGATGGACACCACCTGATCCTTCAGGTTGTACTGCCCGGCGTCCAGTTTCCGCTTCAAAATTGCCATGCTCTTGTCCGATCCTTCCGCGCTGCTCGAGAGCCGCGCCTAACCCCAAAAACTTAAAACTCCAAACCTGCTTCGCGGGCTGCATCGGCCAGAGCCTTGATGCGCCCGTGGTAGAGGTAGCCGCCGCGGTCGAAGACCACCTTCTTGATTCCCTTTTCGATTGCCCGCTCAGCCACCAGCTTGCCCACTTCCTTGGCCGCAGCTACATTGCCGCCGGTCTTGATCTTGGCGGCGAGGCTCGAGGCGGAGAGCAGCGTCTCCCCCTTGGCGTCGTCGATAATCTGGGCGTAGATGTGGTTCAGCGAACGGTAGACGTTCAGCCGCGGACGCTCCGTGGTGCCCTGCATTTTCTGGCGAATGCGAAAGTGCACACGCTGGCGAATTACATTTCTCTGTCTAATCGGGAGCATTGACTTCTTCCTTTCCTAAAAGCGGAGCTGCCCTGCAGCCCCGTTCGGTAATTCCTGTTTCGCTTTCCCATCGAGGGCAGCGTGTGCGGCTTTCTTCGAAGGAAAGCCGCGTGCATTGCGCGAACCCAAAAGACCTCGACAGGAATTCCCGAGTTCGGTAATTACTTGGCTCCGGTCTTGCCGACCTTCTTCTTCAAACGCTCGCCCATATAGCGAACGCCTTTGTTCTTGTACGGATCGGGCTTGCGCAGCGAGCGCATGTCTGCGGCCACCTGGCCTACCTTCTGCCGATCGATGCCACTGATGGTCAGGTGCGTTTGCTTGGGGTCGATCGCCACGTCGATGCCGGTCGGCAAGGGGAACTCGATGGGGTGGGAGAAACCCAGGGTGAACACAACGATGCCCTTGCCCTTGAGCTCGGCGCGATAGCCGATGCCGACAATATCCAGCTCTTTGGTCCAGCCCTTGGTCACGCCTTCGACCGCGTTTGAGACCAGCGCGCGGGTGAGCCCGTGCAGAGCTGCGAGCTCTTCCTTCTGGCGCACAGCGAGCAGGATGCCGTCTTTCTTCTCGAGCGTGATGCCGGTGGGGAGCAGGGCGCTCAATTTACCCTTCGGCCCTTCGACCAGAACGGTGTTGCCCTGCACGGTGTACTTCACCCCGGCGGGCAAGGGAATCGGTTTTTTGCCTATACGTGACATATCTCTCTCCTACCAGACTTCGCAGAGAATCTCGCCGCCGACGCCTTCGCGCCGCGCCTGCCGTCCGGTCATAACGCCCCGCGGGGTGGTCATGATGCTGATGCCGAGCCCGCTCTGCACCCGCTTGATTTCGTCGCGGCCCACATAGACGCGGCATCCGGGGCGCGAAACGCGCGACAGGTCGCGGATGGCGGCTTCGTTGTTGGCGCCGTACTTGAGGTAGACGCGCAGCACTGCGCGGCCATTCTCCTCCGCTGCCTTGTAGTTGGCGATGTAGCCTTCTTCCTTGAGGATGCGGGCAATCTCGGTCTTCAGCTTCGAGGCCGGAACATCCAGCTTTTGGTGGCGCGCACGAATGGAATTGCGGATGCGCGTCACAAAGTCGGCTACTGGATCGGTCAAACTCATTCTCTCTCCTCCACTCCCCGTTCGCTCCGGCCTAGAAGCCGCAGAACCAGCAGGAATGCTCTTGTTACAATTCGGTGAACCTATTAAAGCCGTACCTCAGGGGCTAAAGCCCTCAGCAGCTTAGCTGGTTGTGGCACGACTAAAGTCGTGCCCTGATACAAAGCCGTGCCTACCAGCTGGATTTAACGACGCCGGGGATTTCGCCCCGAAGCGCCAGCTGGCGGAAGCACAAGCGGCACAGGCCAAACTTGCGCAGGTAGGCGCGCGGCCGGCCGCAGATTTTGCAGCGGTTGTGCTGGCGGCTGGAAAACTTCGGCTTGCGGGCGTCTTTAACTCGTTTCGCTGTAGTTGACATTCGTCTCTCTTGAGTCCTCTCTGCTTACGCAGTCTGGCGGAAGGGTATGCCGAACTGCCGCAGCAGGGCACGCGCCTGGTTGTCATCTTTGGCCGTCGTCACAATGGTGACGTTCATGCCCTTTAACTTATCCACGCGCGCATAATCCACTTCGGGAAAGATCAGCTGGTCGCGCATGCCCAGCGTGTAGTTACCGCGGCCGTCGAAGCTCTTGGTGGAGACACCGCGAAAATCGCGTACGCGGGGGAGGGCCACCGAGATCAGGCGGTCGAGAAATTCGTACATGATGTCGCCACGCAAGGTCACCATGGCGCCAATCGGCATGCCCTCACGCACCTTGAAGGCGGCAATCGACTTCTTGGCTCGCGTGGTCACCGGCTTTTGCCCGGCGATGGAGGCCAGGTCCGCAACCAGCGGATCCATGATCTTCACATTCTGCGTGGCCTCGCCCAGACCCATATTCAGAACAATCTTTTCCAGTCGAGGAACTGCCATCAGGTTGTTGAGGCCAAGCTCTTTTTGCAAAGCCGGCCTGATTTCCTTTTGGTACCTGTCCCTAAGTCTCGCGGTTACTTTTGCTTTTGCTGCCATATCCTTCTCTTTCTTTTCACGGTCCCGGAGTGGGCGGAATGCTGCCCGTGTACCGTTGCGTGATTACTTTTTCTTTGGCGCCAGAGTCTGGCCGCACTTCTTGCACACCCGAACCTTGGTATCGCCTTCAAACTTGTGACCCACGCGCACCGGCCCACAGGAGCCGCAGACCAACATCACGTTGGAGATCTGAATGGCTGCTTCCTGCTCCGCGATGCCGCCCTTGATGTTGCGCTGCGGATTGGGGTGGACATGCTTCTTGACCATGCGGACGTGCTCTACCAGCACCCGGTCGGAATCGGCCAGCACGCGCAGCACCCGGCCCCGCTTGCCCTTATCGGTCCCGGTGATGACTTCCACGGTATCGTTGCGTTGTAACTTCAATGCCATAAATTCCTCGCTTTAGAGAACTTCCGGAGCCAGCGACACAATCTTCAAAAACTTCTTTTCCCGCAACTCGCGGGCTACAGGACCGAAGACGCGGGTGCCTACGGGTTCCCCGGCGTCGTTGATCAAGACCGCGGCGTTCTGGTCAAAGCGGATGTAGGTTCCATCGCGGCGGCGATATTCCTTGCGCGTCCGGACTACAACTGCCTTCACCACGACTCCCTTCTTGACCTGCCCATCGGGAGACGCTTCCTTCACCGAGGCAGTAATCACGTCGCCCAAGCCGGCCTTCTTGCCGCTCGAGCCACCCAGGGGCAGGATCATCTGCAGCCTGCGTGCGCCGGAATTGTCGGCGACCTCCAGCATGGTTCTCATTTGTACTGCCATACTCGTCTCTCCTTGTGCTGCCCTCAGGGGCTAAAGCCCTCGTGGGTTCAGCCCATTGCGGCACGGCTAAAGCCGTGCCCTGATACAAAGCCCTCACGTCGTGCATCGAGTGGCGCCTATCACTCGTGCCCTGATACAAAGGCGTCACGTCGTGCCAGGTTTACCTAAACAACCGGTTGAGCTATCTCTTCGGCCTGGGGCAGCGAAGAGCGGCGAATGACTTCTTCCAGCGTCCAGCGCTTCAGTTTGCTCAATGGACGGCTCTCGCGAATCCTGACCACGTCGCCGAGGCGGGCTGAGTTTTGCTCGTCGTGGGCATAGAACTTCTTGTTGAGCTTGATCACGCGCTTGTACTTGGGATGGGTCTTGCGCATCTCCACCTGGACCACAATGGTCTTCTGCATCTTGGTGGAAACAACACTGCCAATCTTTTCGGTGCGCCTGGACTCTGCTTTGACTTCTTCTGGCATGGCTTAACGAGCCCCCTTCTTAGTTTTGGCGGCTGGCTCGCCGGCCGGCTTGAGCGCCCCGCCATGCAAACCCAGCACCCGCTCGCGGGCAATGGTCTTGATGCGGGCTACGTCCTTGCGCAGGTCGCGCAGCTTCTTCACGCCTTCGTTTTGCCCCAGCTTCATCTGGAAGCGCAGGCGGAAGAGCTGCTCGGCGGACTGCTTTTCCTGCCGCGCCAGCTCTTCGTCGTTCAGATTGCGAATCTTTTCCGTATCCATCGCTCTTCCTTTACTTGGCCACTGCCGTGGGCTTGACGTCATGGCGCATCACAAAGCGCGTCTTGAGGGGCAGTTTGTTCGAAGCCAGCCGCATGGCCTCGGCCGCCATCTCCGGCGTGACCCCTTCCATCTCAAACAGCATCTTGCCCGGGCGAACTACCGCTACCCAGTGATCGGGAGCGCCCTTGCCTTTGCCCATACGGGTTTCGGCCGGCTTCTTGGTGACCGGCTTGTCGGGAAACAGGCGCAGCCAGATCTTGCCGCCACGCTTGATGAAACGCGTCATGGCGACACGGCTGGCTTCGATCTGCCGGTCGGTGATGTAACCGCACTCCATCACCTTGAGCCCGTAGTCCCCGAAGGAGAGCTCGGAACCGCGCCACGCTTTACCGCACATGCGGCCGCGCTGCTGCTTGCGGTACTTGACCTTCTTTGGCATCAACATGACTAAAACACCCCGCTGGTGCCGGCCGGTTGTGGCTGGCGGCGCTTCTGCTCGTAAATGTCACCGCGATAGATCCAGGTCTTGACCCCGATCACGCCGTAAGTGGTGCGTGCTTCGGCGAACCCATAATCGATATCCGCGCGCAGGGTATGCAGCGGCAACCGCCCCTGCAAATACCACTCCGAACGCGCGATCTCGTTGCCGTTCAACCGCCCGGAGACGCGAACCTTGATGCCCTTGCAGCCAAAGCGCAGCGCCGAATCCACCGCCTTGCGCATGGCGCGGCGGAAGCCGACACGCTTTTCGAGCTGGAGGGCGATGTTCTCGGCTACCAGCTGCGCGTCCAGCTCCGGCTTGTTCACTTCGAGAATGTCGATGAACACGTCGCGATTGGTGCGCTTCTGCAGATCCACCTTGAGCTTCTCGATCTCAGCGCCCTTGCGGCCGATCACGATGCCCGGACGCGCGGTGCGGATGATCAAGCGCAGCTTGTTGCCCGGGCGCTCGATTTCGACCGAGCTGACACCGGCGGCCTTGAGCTTTTCCTTCAACTCCTCGCGCAGGTGCACATCTTCAATCAGCAACTTGTCGTAGTCGCGCTCGACGAACCAGCGTGACCGCCATGGCTTGTTGACGCCCAGTCGAAAGCCGTAAGGATGAACTTTTTGTCCCATAATTTCCTCGAACCTACTTCGCGGCCTTCTTCTTCCAGTTTTTGGCTGCGCTCTTCTTGGCCACGGCCTTCTTGGCAACAGCCTTCTTAACGCCCTTCAGCATGCGCTTTTTCGGACTCGCTGTTCCCGGCTCCGCCGTTTCTACCAGGCCGACCCGCTTGCGTTCCGCCACCGAGATCACGATGTGCGACATCCTGCGCTGATAGCGGAAGGCCCGTCCCATCGGCGCCGGACGGATACGCTTCATGCGTGGTCCTTCGTTGGCCAGCGCGGTCTTGACATAGAGGTTGTCTACATCCACATCGAGATCCCGCTCCTGGCTGAGATAGTTGGCGTTCTGAATGGCCGCGCGCAGCACTTTCTCCACCAGCGGCGCGACGCCCTTCTTGGTGAAGGCCACCGTCTCCAGTGCCTCGCCCACGCGGCGTCCCTTGATCAGCTCCAGCACCAGGCGAGCTTTCTGCGGCGATACCCGCTGGAACTTCGCTTCGGCCCGGAATTCCTGTGTTTCCAGTTGCATTGGCTTCTTCCTTAAATTCTTTTAGCGGGGCTTGGCCGACGACTCGGCGGCTTTTGCGGAGTGACCCTTAAACGTCCTGGTAGGGGAAAACTCACCCAGCTTGTGCCCGACCATGTTTTCCGTCACGTAGACCGGAACAAACTTCTTGCCGTTGTGCACCGCGATGGTGTGGCCCACCATATCCGGATGAATGGTCGAGCGGCGCGACCAGGTGCGAAGGACTTTCTTGTCATTCGCCGCATTCATCGCTTCGATCTTCACCATCAGGTGGGTGTCGATAAACGGACCCTTTTTCGTCGAACGTGCCATGCTTCGCTGCTCCTGACTATTTCTTGTAGCGGCTGATGATAAACGCATCTGTCCGCTTGTTGTTGCGCGTCTTGTAACCGCGGGTCGGCTGTCCCCACGGGGTGACCGGATGACGGCCTCCAGAGGTCTTGCCTTCACCGCCGCCGTGCGGGTGATCGACCGGGTTCATGGACACGCCGCGATTGCTGGGGCGAATTCCCTTCCAGCGATTGCGTCCGGCCTTGCCGATGGACACATTCTCGTGATCGGTATTGCCCACCTGGCCCACGGTCGCCATGCACGCCACCAGCACCCGGCGGGTTTCACCGGAGGGCAGTTTCAGCAGCGCGTAATCGCCTTCCTTGGCCACCAGCTGCGCCGAGGCACCGGCGGAACGCACCATCTGCGCGCCTTTGCCCGGACGGAGCTCGACGTTGTGCACCGTGGTGCCGGAAGGAATGTTCTTGAGCGGCAGCGCATTGCCCACCAGGATGTCGGCCTCGGGGCCGCTCATGATGGTCTGCCCGACTTTCAATCCGACCGGCTGGATGATGTAGCGCTTTTCGCCGTCCAGGTAGTGCACCAGCGCGATGCGCGAGGAGCGGTTGGGATCGTACTCGATCGAGGCCACTTTGCCCGGCACGCCGAACTTGTCCCGCTTAAAGTCGATCAGGCGCAGCTTCTGCTTATGGCCACCGCCATGGTGTCTGATGGTCAAATCGCCTGAATTACGCCGGCCGCCGGTACGCTGCTTGACTGCCAGCAGCGGCTTGTGGGGGCGATTGGTCGTAATATCGTCGTTTACCAGAGTGGTCTGGAAACGCAGCGTGGGTGTGATCGGTCTGTATGTCTTGATCGGCATCTTTTTAGCTCACTTACATCGCGTTGACGTAGTCGGGCATCTTCTCACCCGGCTGTAGACGAACGTAGGCCTTCTTCCAATCTGGACGAAAACCGGAGAACTTGCCCCGGCGGCGTTCCTTGCCCAGAAAGTTGGCCGTACGAACGCTCCGTACCTTCACCTTGAACAGGGTCTCAACTGCCTGCTTGACTTCGGTCTTGGTCGCGTCGGGAGCCACATCGAAGACCAGCGTGCCCTCAGTTTCTTTCGCGCCCAAACCCTTTTCGGTGATCAGTGGCCGCTTGATTACGTTATAGAGAGTCGGCATCAGGCCACCTCCGAACCGGCCGCAAGCTTGCGCCGGGATACAGTCTTCTTCAACGACTCCTGCAATTGCTCCATGGCGGCGCGAGAAAAGATGGCCCGCTCGTAGCGCAGCAGATCGTAAGGATGCACTTCCTTGGTGACCATCAACTCCACCCGGTGGAGATTGCGCGCACCGAGTTCCAGGACACGCCCTGGGGCCTGGCCAGCTTCTACCAGCAAGGTGGTCCGCTTGGCATCGAGCTTGTCGAGCGCTGCACGATAGGCCTTGGTCTTGGGTTCCGGGAGTTCGAGACTCTCAACCACGGTCAGCTTGCCGTCGGCCAGCTTGGAGGCCAACGCGGAGCGCAGGGCGCCGAGCAGCTTCTTGCGCGGAAAGGCATAGTCGTGACTGTGGGGCTGGGGTCCGTGAACCGTGCCGCCGTGGCGCCAGATAGGCGAGCGTACTGAGCCGACACGGGCACGTCCGGTGCCCTTCTGCTTCCATAACTTCTTGCCTGAGCCGGAGACCAGCTTCTTATTCTTGGTGGCGGCGGTGCCCTGGCGCAGCGCAGCACGATAATGCTTCACCGCTTCCCAGAGCAGGGCCTCGTTGATCTGGTCGGGGGCGAAAATCTCGTCCGCCAGCTCCAACGAGCCTACCGTTTGTCCACCACCCAGATTGACTACATCTATGTGTGCCATCGTTTCCTCTTAGGGTTTCACGGTAAAACCGCTCTGGCCCCCCAGGGGCTAAAGCCCCCGATGATTTCACTCGCTTACGGCCCGACTAAAGTCGTGCCCTGATACAAAGCCCTCGAGTCGTGGTCTGACCAAACCCTCAAGTTCGCTCTTGTCACAAAACCTGCGGTCATGCCGCTCTGGCCTCAGGGGCTAAAGCCCTGATTTTTTCCGCTCGCCACGGCCCGACTAAAGTCGTGCCGTGATACAAAACCTAATGTCCCTGTCCCGATTCAGGGTCTAACGGTCGTCCCTGATACAAAACGTCTGCCGCCCTTCAGGCCGGCTTCGAACTATTTCTTCTTGGCGCTGGAGGGCTTGCCGCCGGAAGCCTTCTTTGAGGCCTTCAACGGATCGACCGTTCCGCCGCCGCCAAAGCCACGACGCTCACGCGGCGGCGCCTTGGACTTCGAAATCATCACGTAGCCGTCGCGTGGGCCGGGGATTGCACCCTCCACCATCAACAGGTTCTCGTCCAGGTCGATGCCGCGAATGCGCAGATTGCGTACCGTGATCTGCTTAGCTCCAAAGTGCCCCGGCATACGCTGCCCGGGAAACACCCGCGAGGGAAACGAGGAAGCACCAATCGAACCTTGCACCTGGAACATGTGGCCGTGGGCCTTGGGGCCACCGCCAAAGTGATGGCGCCGGACTACACCGGCAAATCCGCGACCCTTGCTGGTGCCAATCACGTCCACATACTTGGCGTCTTCGAAAATGTCTACCAGGACCTTGTCGCCGGCCTTCAACGCCGGATTGTCTGCATCTCCGGAAACTACGGCTTCTAATGGAACTTCACGCATCAGCTTGACCGGGGGAACGTTGTTCTTGGCGAAGTGGCCGGCCATCGGCTTGTTCACCTTGCCACCCTTGACGAACTCGATCAGGCCGATCTGCGCCGCACTATAGCCGTCACCGGCCATCGTCTTCAGCTGGGTCACCACGCAGGGACCTGCCTGCAGCACGGTGACCGGATGCACTTCACCCCGGTCATCGAACAACTGCGTCATCCCGATCTTCTTGCCCAGAATCCCTGTCACCGACATCATGCTCTCCTTACTTCTCGAATGCCTTGATCTCAACATCGACGCCGGCGGGAAGATCGAGCTTCATCAGGGCATCGATGGTCTGCTGCGTCGGCTCGAGAATATCGATCAGCCGCTTGTGAGTGCGGATCTCGAAGGCCTCGCGCGATTTCTTGTCCACGTGCGGGGAACGCAGCACGCAGTACTTGTTCTTCACGGTAGGCAACGGAATGGGACCCGCGACCTGGGCGCCGGTGCGCTTGGCCGTCTCGACGATTTCACCGGTCGAGGTATCGAGTACCCGATAGTCGTACGCCTTGAGTCGAATGCGAATTCTCTGTCCTACCATCTCAAATCCCTTCGTGCCACTTGCTTACCCCTTGCCCGCCGAGGGCAAGGGGTAAGATCCATTGCTGTTACTTGATGATTTCGGTGATGGTGCCGGCGCCCACCGTGCGGCCACCCTCGCGGATAGCAAAACGCAAGCCCTTTTCCATCGCCACCGGGGTATGCAGCTCAATCTCCAGCGACACATTGTCCCCCGGCATCACCATCTCCGTGCCTTCCGGCAGCTTCGCCGTCCCGGTCACGTCCGTGGTGCGGAAGTAAAACTGCGGCCGGTAGCCATTGAAGAACGGGGTATGACGGCCACCCTCTTCCTTGCTCAGAACGTAAATCTCGCCCTTGAACTTGGTGTGCGGCGTGATCGAACCAGGCTTGGCCAACACCATCCCGCGCTCCACGTCTTCCTTGGCAATGCCGCGCAGCAGCAGACCCGCGTTGTCCCCGGCCAAGCCCTCGTCCAGTTGCTTCTTGAACATTTCGACCCCGGTGACCACCGTCTTGCGGGTTTCCCGGAAACCGACAATCTCCGACTCTTCGCCTACCTTCACCTTGCCCCGCTCGATCCTGCCCGTCACCACCGTGCCGCGGCCGGAAATGGAGAAGATATCTTCAATCGGCATCAGGAACGGCTGGTCGATGGCTCGCGCCGGCAACGGTACGTTCTTGTCCACCGCATCCATCAGCTCGTCGATCTTGGCTTCCCACTGCGCCTCGCCGTTCAACCCGCCCAGAGCCGAGCCGCGAATCACTGGCACATCGTCGCCGGGGAAGTTGTACTTGGACAACAGCTCCCGTACTTCCATCTCCACCAGATCCGTCAGCTCCTCGTCTTCCACCGCATCGCACTTGTTAAGGAACACTACAATGTAGGGAACTCCTACTTGACGGGCCAGCAGCACGTGCTCCTTGGTTTGAGGCATCGGACCGTCGGTCGCCGCCACCACCAGAATCGCTCCGTCCATTTGCGCCGCGCCGGTGATCATGTTCTTGATGTAGTCGGCGTGACCAGGACAGTCCACGTGGGCATAGTGACGGTTCGCCGTCTCGTACTCCACGTGCGCGGTGGCAATGGTAATGCCACGCTCCCGCTCCTCAGGCGCGTTGTCAATCGAATCAAACGAACGAAACTGTATCTTCGGATTGTGCTTCGACAACACCTTGGTGATCGCCGCCGTCAACGTCGTCTTGCCGTGATCAATGTGTCCAATCGTCCCCACGTTCACATGCGGCTTGGACCGGTCAAACTTCTCCTTCGCCATCTCGTCCCTCTCTCCTGCTTAAATCAAAAACTTCTACAAACTCCGAGGGTTGTTCCCTCAGGGGAACCCGTACGGGTTGTACGGGCTAAAGCCCGTACCTACCAGCCCTCATTTCTTGGGCCCTGAACGGCCCGACTAAAGTCGTGCCCTGATAGAAAGCATCAGCGCAATGACTGCCTCAAAACTGGGGTCCTCACACAGACCCCCGTACGCCCCAAAACGCCAAACTTACTTGCCCTGGTTGCGGCCAATGATCTCTTCCGAGACCGACCGAGGCGCTTCTTCATAACGGTTGAAGTGCATCGAGTAGTTGGCCCGGCCCTGAGTCGAAGAGCGCATGTGAGTGGCATAGCCAAACATCTCGCTCAACGGCACATTGGCCTTGATGACCTGCGATCCGGCACGATGCTCCATGCCTTCGATGCGGCCCCGGCGGGAGTTCAGGTCGCCGATGATGGTCCCCATATACTCCTCCGGCACCACCACTTCGACCGACATCACCGGCTCCAACAGCACCGGAGTCGCCTTGCGGGCGGCTTCCTTGAAGGCCATCGATCCGGCAATCTTGAACGCCATTTCGTTGGAGTCGACATCGTGGTAGCTGCCGTCAAACAGGGTCGCCTTGACATCGACGATCTCGTAGCCGGCCAGCACCCCACCCTGCAGCGCTTCACGAATGCCCTGCTCGGTGGGCTTGATGTATTCCTTGGGCACCACGCCGCCTTTGATGTCGTTGATAAACTCGAAGCCTTTGCCGGCCTCGTTGGGCTCGACCCGGATCTTCACGTGGCCATAGTTACCCGAACCGCCGGTCTGGCGGATGTACTTGCCCTCCGCCTCAGCATGCTTGCGGATGGTCTCGCGATAGGCTACCTGGGGCTTACCCACGTTGGCCTCGACTTTGTACTCCCGCATCATGCGGTCGACAATGATTTCCAAATGCAGTTCTCCCATGCCGCTGATGATGGTCTGGCCGGAGTCAGGATCGGTATGCACCTTGAAGGTGGGATCTTCCTGGGCTAGCTTAGCCAGCGCCATCCCCATCTTTTCCTGGTCCGCCTTGGTCTTCGGTTCCACCGCGACATGGATCACCGGGGCCGGAAAGTCGATCGATTCCAGCACAATCGGCGCCTTGTCGGTGCAGATGGTGTCGCCCGTCACCAGGTTCTTGAGGCCCACGCAGGCGCAAATGTCACCGGCATAGATCTCGGTAATTTCTTCCCGCTTGTTGGCATGCATCTTGAGCAGGCGCCCGATGCGCTCGCTCTTGCCGGTACGGGGATTGAGTACCGTATCGCCCGTCTTGAGGTGGCCGGAATACAGCCGGATAAAGATCAGCTGGCCGACAAAAGGATCGGTCATGATCTTGAATCCGAGCGCAGTCAGCGGCTCGCTGTCGTCGGCATGGCGGAGGATGACCTCCTCCATGTTGTCCGGATTGTGGCCCTCGATAGGAGGAACATCGAGCGGGCTGGGCAGGTACTCGACCACCGCGTCGAGCAGCGTCTGCACACCCTTGTTCTTGAACGAACTGCCGCACAGCACGGGGAAGAGCTTCATCCCGATCACCGCCCCGCGCAGCGCCTTGCGCAGCTCGGCCGCGGTGGGAGTCTCGCCCTCGAGAAACTTATGCAGCATATCGTCATCGTTTTCGGCTACCGATTCGACCAGCTGCATGCGGAAGGCTTCCGCTTTCTTCAGCAGGTTCGCCGGAA
This sequence comes from uncultured Acidobacteriaceae bacterium, assembly GCA_963796145.1. Taxonomy (GTDB): domain Bacteria; phylum Acidobacteriota; class Terriglobia; order Terriglobales; family Acidobacteriaceae; genus PALSA-350. The sequence goes on from CAWCKO010000009.1 coordinate 29,953, forward strand.
TTTCTTCGACGTCGTACTTGGCGCCCATGGTCTCGTCGTGCCAAAGAATGGCCCTCATCTCGATCAGGTCGATCACGCCCTTGAAGCCAGCCTCCTGGCCGATGGGGATTTGAATGGCTACCGGGCGAGCATTGAGCCGCTTGCGGATGGTGTCGATGGCATGCTCGAAATCGGCGCCCATCTTGTCCATCTTGTTGATGAAGCAAATGCGGGGCACGCCGTACTTGTCGGCCTGCCGCCACACCGTCTCCGATTGCGGCTCTACGCCATGTACGGCGTCAAAAACAGCAACGGCTCCGTCGAGCACGCGCAGGCTGCGCTCGACCTCGGCGGTAAAGTCCACGTGGCCCGGGGTGTCGATGATATTGATACGGATATCCCGCCAGGTGCAGGTGGTGGCAGCCGAAGTGATGGTGATGCCGCGCTCCTGCTCCTGCTCCATCCAGTCCATGGTTGCGGTGCCTTCATGCACTTCGCCGATGCGATGGGTAATGCCGGTGTAAAACAGAATGCGCTCCGTCGTTGTGGTCTTTCCGGCGTCGATGTGCGCCATAATTCCGATATTCCGGCAACGATCGAGTGGTACTAGACGAGGCACGGTATTCTCTCACTCTCGCGCGAGACGTTAGACTCGCGATTCTTCTTGCTGCTCTGGTTGCACCCGGCGCCCTTGGGCATCAGGCCTGATTGGTTCGACTACCAGCGGTAGTGGGCAAACGCCTTGTTGGCTTCCGCCATGCGGTGAACATCTTCCTTCTTTTTCATCGCTGCGCCGCGGCCATTGGCCGCATCCAGCAGTTCGCTGGTCAACTTGTCGATCATGCCCTTTTCACCGCGCGCCCGGCCGTAGGTCACCAGCCAGCGGATGGCGAGCGAGGTACGCCGCTCAGGATTGACTTCGATCGGCACCTGGTAGTTCGCGCCGCCCACGCGACGGGTCTTTACCTCGAGCAGCGGCTTGCAGTTCTCAACCGCCTTCTTGAATAGCTTCAATGCCTCTTCGCCGCCCTTTTGCTCCAGGTTCGTCATGGCCTGGTAGAAGATTCCCTGCGCGGTCGACTTCTTGCCGTCCCACATCATCGAGTTGACGAACTTGGTCACCAGCGACGAGTTATAGACGGGGTCAGCGGCAACTTCCCGTTTCGCGATATGTCCTTTTCTCGGCATAAAACCTTTCTACTTCGCCCCACTCTTGGGGCGCTTGGCGCCATACTTCGAGCGGCTCTGCTTGCGGTTAGCCACGCCCACCGAATCGAGCGTGCCCCGGACCACGTGATAGCGCACCCCGGGCAGGTCTTTGACACGGCCTCCGCGGATGAGCACGATCGAGTGCTCCTGCAGGTTGTGGCCGATCCCGGGTATGTAGGTTGTCACTTCGACGCCGTTGGTCAAGCGAACACGGGCGACCTTGCGCAGCGCCGAGTTCGGCTTCTTGGGGGTTTGCGTGTACACGCGGGTACAGACACCGCGCCGCTGGGGCGATCCCTGGAGTGCCGGGGACGCGGTCTTATAGCGCGCCGCAGTGCGGCCTTTTCTCACGAGCTGACTGAATGTAGGCAAACCTTACTCCTTAAAACTCGCAAAACACCATTTCGCCGCACCTCACCGGATCAGCGCCTGAACCCGGCGCTCACCGGTGCACGAAGCCAGCGGCTGCTGCTTCTGCCTGTTTACCAACCAAGACGAGAACTTCGACGGTGACCGCGCGTTTCTTTCTGGATCCCGTCCGAGGCTTTTGCGCTGACGCGCTGCGCCTCGTGCCGAATCAGGCACCGGAAAACCGGACACCAAAAAAGAAGCCAGTTCCGTTTCGAAGTTCCGGCCCGCATAGCCTTCCCAGGTGGAAGGTGTCGCAAAGGCCGATGCGATTGTTCCCCTACATCACGCGAACGTTTTGGAGGGACCCCGATGAGTGGGCCGCATAGTCTTGCCGCCAGTCTTAAGCGTCTTGCCGCGGAACGTAAGGGTTAAGGATCAACCCATAGCCGCGGCACATCGTTCAAGCACGCACTTTACTGGCTAATGCGGAACCTTTTAAAGATATCAAGAGGCGTTGCCGGCGTCAATGGCGGGGAGCCCGGAAGCCATCGGGTCGTCTTGTTTTGGCTTGAAATAATCGGGAAGGGGGCAGGAGTCGTTCCCTCGGCGGCTAAAGCCGCACCCTTCCGCAATAGTTTACGTACGACCTAAAGGTCGTACCCTTCAAAAACATAGGGGTTTTCCGCATTCTGTGAGGCCCCAGCCCACTCAAGCCAACACAAGGCTTGTATGGGGCACCCGCCTGCTCTTCGAGCTTAGCCGGTAACCGCTGTGCTAGCATCCGTGCTAAATGTTTGCGCCTTGCCCCCCAGCCTCTCTTTGCAAACTGTATCTCTCAGTCGTGATTGCTTGCGTCATCGCTTACATCGGGATTGGCGGGTACTGCGCGGCCGCTTCCTCCACTGCCGTTGATCCCCGCATCGCTGGTGTGATCTCTGAACTGGAGAAGACGCGCACCATTCACCAGGCGGCGCTTTCACCCGACGGACAGATGATTGCGTGGGCGGTCGATGCGGACATGGGAATCGAGATCCAGGTGGCCCCCACCACCGACCCATCCCGCGCCCATCGATTGACCGCTGGAACTGGTTCGTCCTGCACGGAAGAAAATCTGGCCTGGTCGCCAGACAGCAATGCGCTGGCCTTCACCTCCGACTGCAATGCCCCGGCCGGCGCCGCGGACCAGTCGGACGTCTATCTAGGCACGCCGGGGGCGGCCAGCGCTTCTCCCCGGCGCCTGACCCACCTGCAGGGCGGTGTCACTAGCCTGGCCTTTGCTCCAGACGGCCAGCATATTGCCTGCCTGTACATCGAAGGCGCTACCCGGCCAGCTGGGGCGCTGGCAGCGATGAAGCCGCCCGCTGGCGTCATCGGGGTAGAGGGACTCGAAATCCAGCGGGTCGCCACCATCGAGACCGCCTCCGGCGAATTTCGCCAGATTACCCCGGCCGCCCTCCATGTCTACGAGTACGACTGGGCACCCGACTCCCGGCAGCTGGCCTACATCGCCGCGCCCCCGCCGGGAGAAAACAACTGGTGGGTGGCGCAGCTCTATACCCAGCCACTGGCAGGCGGCCAGCCACGATCCCTTCTCGACCCCGCGCAGACACCGGGTCCGCTGCATGGTTTGCAAATAGCGGTGCCGCGCTGGTCGCCGCGTGGAGACCAGATCGCCTTCATCGGCGGCCTGATGAGCGACCAGGGAGCCACCGGGGGCGACATTTATTTGATATCCGTCGACGGGGGAGAGGCCAGAAACATCACTCCCAATGCCGATAAGACCGCGGTCTGGATTCACTGGCTGAACATCGCGGAAGGGCCGGCGCAGTTATTGGTTTCCTGGGTCAGGTCCGGACAGGTCGAGATCGGCGTCCTGGGCGACCCCGGCAAGGGAAAGACCGGCCAAAGTTACCCGGCGATTCCCGCTTCGGTCGGCGACGGTCGGCTGGAACAGAGCCTCTCCATCGACCGCCATAATAATGTGGCTTACATCAAGAGCTCCTTCTCCGAGGCGCCCGAGGTTTACCTGGGGCAGTTGGATGGGACAGCGCACCCGGTTACGCACTACAACGACGGCCTCAAGCCAATGTGGGGTAAGTCCGCATCCATCCTATGGACCAGCGACAAGTTCCCTGTCCAGGGCTGGCTGCTGTACCCGGCCCACTACGATCCGGGCAAGAAATATCCGCTGATTGTGAGCGTGCATGGCGGCCCCTCGAGCGAGGTGCAGCCCCGATGGCCGGACCTGGGATACAACCCTATCGCCTTCTCCGCCCTGGATTATTTCGTGCTCATGCCCAACCCCCGCGGCAGCTACGGCGAGGGGGAGGCCTTTACCGAGGCCAATCGCAAGGATTTCGGTTACGGCGATTTGCGCGACATCCTGGTGGGAGTAGACGCGGTGAGCGCGAAGTTCCCTATCGATCAGCAGCGCATCGGCATCACCGGGTGGAGTTACGGCGGCTTCATGACCATGTTCGCCGTGACCCAGACGCAGCGCTTTCACGCGGCTGTGGCCGGCGCGGGCATCGCGAACTGGCAGAGCTACTACGGCGAGAACTCCATCGATCAGTGGATGACCCCGTTCTTCGGCGCTTCGGTCTATGACGATCCCGCGATCTATGCCAAAAGCTCGGCCATCGACTTCATCCACAACGTGAAGACGCCTACCCTGGTGGTGGTGGGGGATCGCGACGGAGAGTGTCCAGCGCCCCAGTCCTTCGAGTTCTGGCATGCGCTGCGCGCGGAGCACGTGCCTACCCAACTGGTGGTGTACCCGGACGAGGGTCATCGCTTTAACTCCCCTGCCCATCGCCGCGACGTGCTGGCGCGCGCCCTGTCGTGGTTCGAGCAATACATGCCGCCGCACAGCTGACGGGCTCGCTAAACTCAAGCCTGTTGCCTCGGGGCCCAGTCCCTTCTACACTTAGGACGTTGACCACGCACAACTCTGCACGCGCATCGAGGGAATGTTTAGAGCAGTTTCGCAATTATTGTGGCCTGGCAAGATCGCGAGGTGTGGTTTTCTTTGGGAAAAAACCACGAAAACGCCTGTCGCGTCGGCCTCCACCAATTGCGAAACTGCTCTCGGTGCCAGCGATCGGGCAACGCACAGTCACGCTCCAACACAACTTGGAGAGTCAGAGCATTTTCGCAATTATTGTGGCTTGGCAAGATCGCGAGGTGTGGTTTTCCCTGGGAGAAAACCACGAAAAGGCCGGTGGCTTCGGCCTACACCAATTGCGAAACTGCTCTAGCCTGCGGAGCTGGTTGGTGGAACGGTTCGGGCAATTTGTAGTTGATCAACCGTCGGGAGCGGCGACACCCGGCGGGGAGGTTTCATGCAGCGGTTTTTGACTTTTGTAGTTTTGATACTCCTTACCGTTCCCGTGGGTCTTTCGCTCCAGGGCTGTGCTAACAAAAATTCCAATTACTGCAACGGGGTTGGCTACGGCTACAACAATAGCCAACCCGTCTCCATCACTCTGCAGCCCCAGACTACGGGCCTTTCGGTTGCCTTCTCGCAGACCTCGCAACTGCAAGCGCCCTCGGCGCTGAACTGCAAAGGTACATCGGCTTCGGTCGGCACCTATACCTACGGCACCTCGGACCGCACCATTGCCGACGTTTCGCCCACCGGCGCGGTCTGCGGCGGGACCTGGAATTACCATACCCCCGCGGTGGCGGCTTACACCACCTGCGTCCCCACCAACAAGACCGGTATCGCGTATATGACCGCCAGCGCGGGCGGATTTACCAGCAACCAGGTGGCGGTGTATTCCCATCCAAACATCACCAGCCTGCAGCTGGTGGGTCCCACCAACTCCACGACCGGCGCACCCGTATGCGTGTCTCAGGGCCAATACCTCGCAACTCGACGCCATCGCCTACACCACCAACAGCTCCGGCCAGCAGACTCAGCTCTGCAGTCCGACCACCAACGAATGCAACAACGTCATCGGTCACATCACCTACCAGGCGACCAGCGCCGGGGTGGTCACGATCGACCAGAATGGCGTCGCCACGGCACAAGCCCCGGGCTCGACCCTGATAACGGGCACCATCGCCCAGACCAGCAGCAACGCCGGCTACTTCTATACCTGCCCGCCGGCCAAGATTGCGCTGAGCGTGGCGTCGACCGGCGCCACCAGCGCCAACATCACGCTGAATACACCTCTGTCGCTCACCGCTACGGTGACCGACACGAATAACAATGTGATCAACGGGCTGGCCCTGAGCTATGTATCCACCAACCCGGGCAGCATCGCCGTCAGCGCCACCGGCGGGGTCACGGCGTCCTTTCCGTCCAACTCGGCCATCACCGCCATCTGCCAGCCCACCACCTGCAATCCGGCCCCGATTAATGAACAGGGAACCCTAGGCACGGGTGTCCCGGTGCTCAGCAATTTCGTGCAGATCGCATCCCCGGGCAAGAACAGCAATTACATCTGGACCTCCAGCCCGGGTTCGCCCTATTTCGTGCCCATCGATCTCTCGACCGGGACTATCGGCACACCCATCAAGATGCCTTACTCGCCCAACTCCATGGTCCTCGATCCGACCGGTACGAGTCTTTATTTCGGCAGCTACCGCGAGCTGATGACTTATACGGCGAGCACCAACAGCCTGGCTTCGGAGCAACCCAACGTACCCGGTATCGTGCTGGCGGCCTCGCCCACCAATTCCCAGGTGGTGATCAATGACCAGTTGCGGGGGGTTCTTTATATCTACACGCCGTCGTCGGGGGCCTATACGTCGTTCGCCGGAATCGCCCAGAAGGCGGCTTTCACTGCCGACGGCCAGACGGTTTACATGATAGGCAACGGTGTGCTCTATATCCACAACACCTTCACCGGCTGGTCGATCGAAAACCTGCCTGCCAATCAGGCCACGCCAACCACGGGCATCTGCCCGGCCACCAACACCACCAGCCCCATCCCTACCGATCCGACGACCTATCCGCCCAACACCACGGCGAACCCCAACAACACGTACAACATGTTCTGCTCTCCCGATCTCGCGGTGACCATTCCCGCGGCGGCGGTGTTTCTCTCCGGGGGCACGACCTCGGCCTACGGGGAGTGCCCGGAAACTACGGTAAAGCCGGTGGTGAATTATCCTGAAGCAACCACGGTGGCGGCTGTCTCGGACCACGTCGCCTCGACCACCGACGGCCGGCACATCATCGGAGCCTCGGCCAATCCAGCGGTGTTGACGGATCTCTCGATTACGGTGCCTGGAATCAACGCCACGGACGGCATCGCCTGCCCCTCGGACGCGAACGGGCAAACCACGGGCATTGTCTTCAATCCACCTCCGGTGGTGAATCAGACCTCGCTGGCCGCGTACGGCATCAACAACATCAACGAGGTAGTCGCCGCCACCAACTCGCTCGAGGCCTTCGTGACTTATGGGAGCAACGCCACCACGCCGCCTGCCGGAGGGGCGCTGTTGCCGGTTTACAAGCCCTCGGCCACGGCGGGTACCCTGGGAACGCTGAGCAGCGTCACGCTCAGCGGCAGTGCAGTGGCTCCTGTGGCGGGGATCTTTTCGCCTGACAACACGCTCTTTTTTGCCGGCACCAGCGGCGATGATCAGCTGCACGTGATCGACACCACGACCCTGCTCGACACCAAGCAGATCAACCCAAAATTGACCGATATCAATGGGAATCCGCTGCCGCCGATTTTCCTGGCAGTCAAGCCGCGGCCGACGACTTAGGGGTGGCCCGCGGAAGGCAGACGTATTCCCGATGATTTAGGGCACGACGAAAGTCGTGCCCTATTTAGATCTGCTTAGGGGGAGGGAGGGGGTGGTGTTGGTGTCAGTCTCCGGCTAGGGAAATGGCGTCGGGGGGTCCGATTTTGTAGGCGGTCTCACGTTCCCAGCCCAGGATCTCGGAGATCTGGTCGGCCAGGGTCAGGGGATCGAAGGGTTTGGAAAGGATTGCGGCCGCTCCCAGTTCATCGAGCTTGCGCCGATCCTGCCCCTGCACTTTTGCGGTGAGCAAAAGCACCGGAATGTGAGCGGTGTTTCCGTTCTGCTTCAGGATCTGATAGGTGGTGGGGCCATCGATGTCGGGCATCATGACATCGAGCAATATGGCATCCGGCTGTTCCAGCGATGCGCGGCGTATGCCTTGCGCCCCCGAAGGAGCCAGAATCACCTGCCAGCCGGCAATGGTTTCCAGGCTGAGCGCAGTCACTTCCCGTATGTCGGCTTCATCATCGATGATCAATATGCGAGGAACCATGCCAGAACCCGCTCTCAAGGTTGTTTTCACTCTAGGTTCCCGGGCCCCGGGCGTACATAACACTTGCTGTGCATTACCTTGATAACAGGATATTTAGAGCATTTTGCACGGTCGATGTAATGTTTTCAGTAGCGGTTACATAATGATGCCCGCCATGAGTCCCAGGCACAGGGATCATTTATGCTAGCGCTTGGCCGGAGAATCCCGGCAATTATGCGAGGAACAGAATGACTAGATTGCTCAAAGTATGCATAGGTGTGCTACCGGCTATGTTGGCGCTATCGGCGTCAGCAAAAAACAAAGGGGTGGAGGTCGACTTCAAGACCAGCCAGGGACAGGATGCAGGAACGGCCACGCTTACGCCCGCGGGCAACGGGGTTAAGGTCAAGCTGAACCTGACGAATCTTCCTGAAGGAGAGCACGCGATCCACGTGCATCTGAATGCGAAATGCGATGGGCCGGATTTCAAGTCGGCAGGCCCCCATTTCAACCCTGACAGCAAAGAGCACGGAATTAAAAACCCCAAGGGCGCGCATGCCGGCGACATGCCCATTAACCTGCAAGTGATGGCCGACGGAACGGACCACGTCTCGTTCGTGACGCAAAGCATATCGCTCAAGAAGGACGCCAAGAACTCGGTCTTTTCCAACGGGGGCACGGCGTTCGTCATTCACGCGAAGGCGGACGATATGATGACCGACCCGACGGGCAACGCGGGGGACAGAATCGCCTGCGGGGTGATTGCCGCACCGTAGAATTTCGGCTCTAGCGGCGCGAAGGTTTGGCCACCGGCGGGATGGCAGACGACAGGTATTTGGGAATACTGGCAGCGGGCAGGGCGGGGGCGAGAAGAAGGCCCTGCACAAAATCACAGCCCAGGGTGCGCAGGCACTCCAACTGGTCGGCGCGCTCCACGCCTTCGGCGACCACCTTTAAGCCCAGATTGTGGGCCAGCGCAATGATGGCCTGCACGATGGTATAGGTCCCGTTGGGATCGGAGATGCGCTCGACGAAAGAGCAGTCGATCTTGAGCGTGCTGACGGGAAGCTGGTGCAGATGGCTCAGACAGGAGTAGCTGCTGCCAAAATCTGCGATGGAAAAGTGGACGCCCAATGCAGCCAGGCTGCGCATCTGGCTAGCCACCTCGGGGCGGTTGCGCATGACTGTGCTCTCGGTCACGATGAGTTCCAACAGTTTGGGGTCCAGGCCGCGCCGGGCCACAGTGCTGAGCACCCGGGCGGAAAAGTCGCCGTGCAGAAACTGCAACGGAGAGACATGAAAAGATATGCGCATAGGCGCGAGCCGCTGGCCTTGCCACTCGATGCTCTGACGGCACACCTCATCTAAAACCCAGTTACCTAAGGGAACGATCAGGCCGCACTCCTCGGCGATGGGCAGAAAGCGATCAGCCGGGACCGCGCCCAATTGGGGATGATTCAGTCGCAGCAACGCCTGCAGGCTGCAGAGATTGCCGGCCATGGAGTATTGCGGCTGGTAATAGAGCTCCAGTCCATCGTCTTTGAGCGCGCTGCGCAGGAACCGCTCCAGCTCGCTCTCCTCTTTGGCCGACCCGCTGCCCTGCGTAGAGCCGAGAAGATATTGGCCTCCGCCCGCCTGCTTGGCCCGATACATGGCAGCGTCGGCCAGGCGCCGCAGCTGGCCAGCGTCGGTCCCGTCATCGGGATAGATCGAAATGCCGATCGATGCGGAGATGTCGAAACTGTAATTATCGACCTCGATGGGCTTATTGAGACTATCCAGAACGCCGCGCGCAACCGTCACAGCGCTGTTCTTGTTGGCCAGTTCGCCGAGGATGATGACGAACTCATCTCCGCCGGTGCGGGCGAAGGTGTCTACGGCGCGCAACCGCGCCGACACCCGCGCCACCACCTGCTGCAGGCATAGATCGCCGGCGGCGTGGCCAAAGCTGTCGTTGATCTCCTTGAAGCGATCGAGATCCAGGCACAGGATCGCGGCTTGTTGTCCATAGCGGGCTGCCTGGGCCAGGCTCTGATGCATGCGGTCTTCCAGCAGCAGCCGATTGGGTAGGCCGGTGAGCAGGTCGTGGTGCGCCTGGTGCACCAGCTGCTCATGCAGTTGCTGCCGGTCGGTGACATCCTGGACCAGAACGAAACTGCACTTGCGGCCCTGGAAATCTATGAAATGAGAAGCCATGTCCACCAGGATGTAGGAACCATCCTTGCACCGATGACGCCACGGACCGGTAAGCTTGGTGGAGTTGGCGGCGGAATTCTCGAGCAGAATTGCTCCCACGTCTTCGGTCGGCCGCAGATCCGCCAAGGTCATGGACACGAATTCCTCGCGGGAGTAGCCGTAGTGGGTCACCGCAGCATCGTTGACCTCGAGGATGCGGAGGGTCTCCGGGTCGTGCACCCACATGGGGTGGGGATTGGCGGCAAAGAGGAGACGATAATGCTCCGTGGCCCGGGCCGCAGCCAGAAACTCGTCCTCCAGCAAGGTCAGAATCATGCCGAAGGCGACAAAGAACTTAGGCACATTCCACAGTTCCGGGGGAATCTGCCCCGCCGCCACCAGGGAGCTGCAAAGCAGCCCGACGGGAAAAACCGCAGCCCAGGCCACCAAGCCCAGGATCGAGGTCAGGACGCCGGTCGAGGTGCGCCGGAAGTCGAACCAGTAGAGCGCGGCAAAGGTGAAAAAAACTTCAGATAGCAGGGCCAGGATGCCGTGATCCGGCTGCTGGTGGGCAAGGGAGACGACGGTCCAGATTCCGCCTCCGGCAAAGGCCAGGGTGATCGCCGCCCATACCTGGCTGCGACCGCGGCACAATCTCCAGGCCAACACCATGCCCGCCACTGTTGAGGCGGTCGCGGCGGCGTACAGAGGCCACTGGTGCGGCCCGTCGAAGATCAGATAGTTGGTGTAAAAGAGCGCCGGAGCGCCGATGCCGAACGCAGCCAGCGCACGGCCCTCCAGGGATTTGAAGATGACAGAGGCGGAGAAAAGAAAGCACAGTCCGGAAAGCAGCAATGCGCTGAGGCTGAGGCTGTCGACCAGCTCCTGCCCCCGGACCGAAGCGGCCGGGACCAGCAGCGCGGCGAAGTGGAGCAGGACCAGGATCCAGGCGATCACCCAGGAGCGCAGGCGCGCGGTCGCACGCTTGCGATAGATCGAGGTAAACAGCACCACGAGCAGTCCGAGGATCAGAATGTCGAGCACTTCGTTTTTCATGAGTGACGAGACGCGGCAGAAAACAATGCAAAGCAACAACAGCAGGAAAAGCAAACTGTCAGCTCTTCCTTTGTGGTCAAGTATCGCTCAACAGCGCAAAGACTCAAGATCACGGAAGTGTGACCGGATTGGGGAGTGGGTTGTAATCCCTCTGCATCCTGCGGGCTGGAGGCGATCCTCGCCAAGCCGGGCACCCTGGGTCAGCCCCAGGTTCCCGGGATATCCCGGAATCTTAAACTATCGACCCGTAGTTGCCAATTTCGGATCGGCAACTGGGCGCAAGTGCGGGTTCGCGTCCGTACGAGGGGTCGTCGTGGCCGGCACTTCTTATTTTATTTTTGGCTGGCAAACGCCACACAGAGCACTCTAAGCCGGGTGTTGTCCTGGCACTTCGTTGCTGCGGAGCTTGTCTGCTGCGGAGGTGACGCGAGGACGGGGGACCAGAGGGAAGAACCAGCCTTCCCGCACACCTAGGAAGCTGTTCTCAGTTCATGTTCCGCGCGGAGCCAATCCTGCTCGGGCGAACCTTCCGGCCGGCCTCGCTCCGCCCAAAACCTCTCAGCCAGGCGGGCAATTTCTTCCCGCGAAGGTGCGGCAGGTGCAACCGTGGTCTGCTTCTTGGCAGCCGGCTTGCGGCGCTTAGCAGTCCCGTTCGGCGCTTCCAGGCTCTTGGTCGTCATCATTCTTCTCCTTCAGTGCCTATCATAAAAACAGGCCCAGATCCATGATACGAAGGAGAGGGTGGAATTGCCAGCCGTTCGGCTAGTAACTTTCGGGTTACGCCCTGGCAGAGGTGCAGACTGCCGTGGAAATCCCGTCCGGAACCGCTTCAGGCTCCCGACGCCGGGCTATCGAAGCGCTCCTGGCGGCGAGAGATGGCGTTGGACAAGGTGATGGGCGGCTCGGATTGCAGCAGCTGGATGGTCCATTCCTTAATTGCCGGCCGGGACTGTTGCAGTTCCCCTAGATCCGCTCTCCAGTTGCGGAGATGAACCTTGGTATCCAGCATGCGGATCCAGAAGGCTCGATATTCAGCCAGATTGAGGCGCTCGACGTTGGCGAACAGTTCTTCGTCGCCCAACAGCCATTGCCACAGGAAGCGGTCCTGGGAAGTGGGCTGGCGGGCCGCCAGCGCCTCGTCGGCAAGTTCCTCGTCGGTGGGAAAGGCGTTCAAGGCATAGCCGAAATCGGAGAAGTCGCTCTTCTCGCCGGTCTGCTCCGCGATGCGTTTGAGGCAGCGCACCAGATTGCGGCGCGCCGGTCCGCGATACGATCTCTCCTCGATCAAGCCCTTGTAAAGGCTGACCGCCCGGCGCAGACCGCGGACAAAAAGATCGTTCCGGGAGCTGTTGTCGGCGACCCCGTCGGGGACGTAAAAGCGGCTGCAGAGCAGGGCCTCGACCAGAGTGGTGTGCTTCCAATCCGGATCCACCGTAGAGGCGTGGGCAACATCCGCAAAAGCCTGCCTGGATAAGGACTCGAGCTGGACCCGGTCGGCTTTGCGCAGCCAGGACGGCTCCTTATCCTGGGTGTCCAATACCTGGTAGCCGGCCAACGCCCGGTAGGAATAGGCTTGGGCAATCCGGCGCCGCTCGACCGCATTGGGGAAGCGCGTCAACTGGGAGAAAAACTGGTCCAGACGGGCGAAGGCTGTCCATGGATCCGAGCGGCTCAGGTGGGCTACTGCGGAAAGCAACAGGCCGTTCAGATAGACTGCCGCATCCGGCTCCGAGGACAGCTCGTGAAAAGCAAGCCGACCCGGGCCGACGTAGGCCAGGTGGTCGATATCGTCAATAATCGCCTGGGCACGGGGAGCAAATGGGTTGCCCTCTTCCTGAAAACTCAGGGGCTGCTCACCCACCTCCTGCAGCAACGCGGGCAGAGCGCTGCGAACTTCATCCCTGGCATCGCGCAGTAGCTCCACTTGCGCGGCAACGGCTTCCACCTCGGCGACGGCGCGGGAGGCATCCCTGTCCCAGGCCCGTGCCTGTTGATAGACCTGGATCACGATCAGCGCGGCAATGACCGCGAACACCGCCAGAAACAGCGCCGACGCAGTGCGGATCCTGCGCTGTGCCTGGGCTGCCTGCTGCAAATTCTCCTGCGACTGGCGCAGTTGGTCGTGAACCGTATTCAGCTCGGCCTGCAGCTCAGCGGAAGTCGGATCGGAGTGGAGCGCAGGGGCCGCAGGCGTCTGCTGAGCCGGGACCGTTGCTGCCGGCGCGGCGTAACTCGCCAGCGGCTGACGGCGGAGCGGCTGGGAATAGGTAGGAGTGGCAGGGGTGGGACTCTCAACGGTGGAACCATTGACAGCCTGTGCTTCGGCCGGAAATCCAATCAGGATATACAGGCAGGCGAGCAGGCCGAGCGCCAGCAGGCCCAGCGCCAGCACCGTCATCCAACCGTTGGTGTGTTTACGCGGCACCCTGCCTGCGGGAACGCTGTCCATTCTGCCTCCGGAGCGGGTGTAAGGTCGGGGAGCGGGCGCAGCCGTGGCCCAATAACGGCTGCAACGAGAGCATTTCCACTCTACGGTGGGGTGGCGAAGTCCGGCTTTCCTCAAGGAAAAGCAGCGAGAGAACTCGTCACCCTGTATACACCAGAAGTAAAAATGCCCAGGCGGCTATCACCCCATCGCCTGATTCTGACAATGGTCTGAAGTATCTGCAACTTCGAGCCGCAGCGCAATCCCACTTCCGCAACAGCTAAGGCGAAGGCTGCTCAGGGTTGATCCTCGGCAACCTTCCGGGTCACGGTGATGCTTATCAGAGCGGCTACCATGCGAACCATTCGCGCTTTACTCAGCAGCTTCTTTTCGGGTTACGGTGATGGGCGCTGCGAGTTTAAAGGTGACCACGCTTTCCGCCGGCACAGTAACGTCTTTGTTACCGGTAAAAGCGGCGCCTGCCGTTCCCGCACCCGCTCCCAGTAGGCCACCGATGAGTGCTCCCTTGCCGCCGCCGGCGAGACCACCGATCAAGGCACCGCCACCTGCCCCGCCACCCACGAACCCGGCGGTGCGTTTGCCTTTGCCTTTTTGCGTCGTTTCATACTCACTGGTGGAGACCGAATAGTTGCCAATTCGGTTGATCCCTATGCCCAGGTCGCCGCTTCCCTTGAACCTGCCCGCCCCCTTGGAGGCCAAGACCGTACCAGTGACCGGGGTTCCGGCGCGGAAGATATTCACTCCATGAACCACTACGGACTGGGCCAGTGTCCCACTGAAACTATCGCCCACATTGCTGTGCTTAGCACTGATCGTCTGCCCTATGGTGACCACCACAGGAGTGCCTGCTGGAACGGTGTATTCCTTGGGCGGAGGCGGAGGTGCGGGTGCCGCCGGCGGGGGTGCGGCGGCAGTCATGAGCAGGGGCAGGCGCAGGCGGAGGAACTGGAGCAGGTTCTGCGGCCGGGGCTGGCGGGGCGGGGGCAGGCGCTGGTGCTTGGGCCGTGGCCGCGGAATCCGCAGCCGGAGCAGCGGGGGCCGGTCCCTTGTTGCATCCACCCAGCAGCAACCCGGCCAACGAGAGCATGCCGGCGAGAGCATAGGCGGCCTGCCTCGGGGCATGCCCCGAGGTGGTGTGGATCGCGCTCGATAAAGCGTGCTTATTCATAATTCTCTCCCTCAATGCTAAAGTTTCAGCGCTGCCATGCTAGCCCAGCTTCTTCTGAACCAAGCACAGGAGCCTGGAGTTGCGGTGTGGTGGTTGTGAGCAGCCGTTTCCTGCACTCAATTTTCGGGAACCCGGGGTCGATCTCAGATCGATTTCGAACGCCTCGCGAAACCCCCATGAATGAACTTCCATGAATCGACGGGCTGGCGGCGTTGAGAACGAATCCAGCTTACACCAACTTCAGATGCCCCAGCCCCCAACCGGGACTCGTTGCGGGGCCGGCTTGTGTTTTAGTCCGGGAAGGAAGGAGGGTTGGGACTGGTCGGAATCAGCGCTGCCGGTCAGGCGGCCGGGTTGCACCCTTCCGCTGGGAGGGGCCCTGTTTCAGGTCAGGCCTGGGCGCGTTCGAGCCTGCGGCGCAGGCTGCCGGCGAGCTCTGCAACCAGCTCTAGTTTGCCGGTGAGTTTGGGTGTCAGTGCGGGTTCAGCCAGTGCTAGTTGGGACTGCAACAGCAGCCCGGTTACGGTCGACTTCAACTCATTTTCGAGCAGCGACGCAGCCGCACGTAAGGCTAGAACTTGCTGTTGCTCGCGGCGACCAATCGCCGCTTTCACCTCGCGGGCCAACCGCGGGCCGCCGTGGAAAGCGAAATTGATTTGCACCGGCACCGCCATCCCCAGGCTCTGCCACAACACCTCGGTAGCGGCCGGATTGGCTTCAGCCATACAGTCGTCAACTACGACCACGGAATAATCGCGGTGACGCAGTTCCGTGACCGCGGCGCGATGGCCGGCGGCAACTTTGACCGGACACCCCAGGGTGGTGCCCAGTGATTCCGCGAACTGGGTCGCGTCCGCCATGGGACTGATGATCAAGACGCTATGCTGCACAGGTGATTGCACACTACCTCCTTCAAGGTTGCAGTTGAACGGAATTTCTCAAGGCGCCCGGCGGTTATAAGCCTGGCGCAGCGGAGTCGTCGGTTGCAGGACGATCTTCCGCATCGGGAGATCCGATCCCGTACTCCTTCAGCTTGCGGTAAAGGGTGGTCTTGCCTATGCCCAGCAGGCGGGCAGCCAGGAGCTTGTCACCATTCAGCTTGCGCAGAGTTTCGAGGATGGCCTGTTTCTCCAGCTGGGCCAGGGGCAAGACGGGCGCCCGGTTGGAACCGGGAGCACCCAGCGCGGTCGCGGCCACGGCCACCGGCCGGCGATTCTGCAGATGGAAGTTCTGCAGCTGAGTGGGGAGATCCCCCAGATGCAATACCGGACCGGAGGAAAGGGTACAGGCGCGATCGAGCGAATGTTCGAGCTCGCGCACGTTGCCCGGCCATTCGTAGTCGACCAGAGTGCGCAGAGCATCGTCGCTCAGGGTGTGGGTAGTGCCGGTTTCACGGGACATCCGTTCCAGGAAGTGGGCGGCCAGCAGGGGGATATCCTGCTTGCGTTCACGTAGCGGGGGAATACGCAGGTTGACCACGCTGAGCCGGTAGTAAAGATCTTTGCGGAAGCGCCCCTGCTCCACCATCGCTGCCAGATTGCGGTTGGTGGCGGCCAGGATGCGGACGTTAATGGCAATACGATGGGTGGCGCCCACCGGGCGAACCTCTTTTTCCTGTAAGGCGCGCAGCAGCTTGGCCTGCAAATCCAGCGGCAGTTCGCCAATCTCATCGAGAAAGACGGTGCCCCCCTGGGCCGAGGCCAGCAGACCATCCTTGGAGCGATTGGCGCCGGTGAAGGCCCCTTTCACATAGCCGAAGAGCTCACTCTCCATCAAGGTGGGCACCAGGGAGCCGCAATCGATGGGGACAAACGGGCGGTCTGCATGGGGGCCGTTGGAATGAATGGAGCGCGCCACCAGTTCCTTGCCTACCCCGCTCTCGCCTAAGATCAGCACCGGATGTGAACTTTGCGCCACCTTGGCCAGAATGCGGTACAGCTTGTCCATCTCCGGGCTGCGGCCGATCATGTTGCCCAACCCCTGGGGAGAGCGCAGGGTCTCGCGCAGGCGGCGGCTTTCGCCTTCGACGGTGCGCCGTTCGTTCATTTGTTCGAGGGCCCGCTCGAGCACAGCGGTCAGCTCATCAGTGGCGAAAGGTTTGGTCAGATAATCGGCGGCCCCGGTGCGCATGGCCTCGACGGCCGCGGGCACGGTCGCGAATGCGGTCATGACCACCACCACCAGGGCGGGATTGAGCGCCTTGATCTCATGCAACAGCCCCAGACCCTCTTCGAGCGGGGCTCGCAGATCCAGCAGCAGGATGTCGATACCCTGATCGCGCAGCAGGGTACGCGCCGCTTCGATGCTGGAAACGGTCTGGGGCACAAAGCCCAGATCGGAGGCTATTTCGCAGCACGCCGAACGAATCGCGGCGTCCTCGTCCACCACGAGCAGATGAAGCTTGCCGGTGCGCTCCACGGGTCGCGACATAGTTGCCACAGGAAATGTAACAGGAACAGTTATCGCCATTGTACGCAGATTCCTTTCTGGCCGGAAACATCCCTGCCTGCTGTATCGACATTAATCACGGCAACTTTCGTCCACAGGCAGGGAAAAGCTGCGGGGAGCAACGGATCTGCCCGGAGAAGAGCCGCAGCCGGCGCGGAACCGCGCCGCCTGGAGACCTCAGTGAGTGTTCGCACCGCCGCTTCGAGACCGAAGTTCATCATCACTCCTTTGCTTCGTATTCGTTGCTTCGTAATTCGTTGCTTCGCGTTCGTTGCTTCGTGTTCGCTGCACTAGCCGGTGATTCCGGTTCTGATTGCTGGGGCTAAAGGCACGTAGGGGGCCAAAGCGGAGTTTTCCGGGAGGGAGAGAGGAAATCGCTGGAAGGAAAGCACTTGGGAGGGGAGGAGTGAGAGGGGTGCGTTCTTCTCTCGCGTGAGGTTATTCCCGAATCGGGACATGGGCCATGGTTGCGGCAGGAGTAACTCCAAACAAGTCTGCGGCTTAGGCTGGTGATTTCATTTTGGAACCCGTCCCGAAACGGGAACGGCCCACGGAGCGACGGTCAAGGCTCATACAATCACGAGATGAATCCCCAACAGAAAGCAGGGGCGGCATTCTTCCGCCCCAATGACCGGTCGCCCCAGGCGATGCGCCCGGTGCGCCTAACGCCGCATTACACTTCGATGGCTGAAGGCTCGGTGCTGATTGAAGTCGGCCACACCCGGGTGCTATGCAACGCCACCGTCGAAACCGGGGTCCCCGGCTGGTTGAAGAACAGCGGCCGGGGATGGGTTACGGCGGAATACGGCATGCTGCCGCGGGCCACGCTGACCCGCACCCCGCGGGAAGCGGAGCGGGGCAAGGTGGGCGGGCGGACGCATGAAATCCAACGCCTCATCGGACGCTCCCTGCGATCTGTCGTCGACATGCACGCCCTGGGCGAACGCACCGTAATTCTGGATTGCGATGTGCTTCAGGCCGACGGAGGCACGCGCACCGCTGCCATCACCGGCGCCTGCGTGGCCATGGCCATTGCCTTCCGCCGGTTGGTGGAGGCGGGCACCTTGAAGAAGCTGCCGCTCATACAATTGGTAGCCGCGACCAGCGTGGGTATCGTCGAGGGAGTGACGCTGCTCGACCTGGCTTATGAAGAAGATTCTCAGGCCGAGGTGGACATGAACGTGGTTATGACCGAGGGCGGCGGATTGGTCGAGGTACAGGCAACCGCAGAGCGAAACGCATTTCCGCGAGAAAAATTAATGGAGATGATGGATCATGCCCAGCGCGGGATCATCGAACTGGTGGAGGCCCAGCGGGCGGCGCTGGCTCCGTCACAGTGATGGTGAATGCATTAGAATGAGCGCGCGGGATGCAACCGCAAAAAATCGAGAGGAATGAGCAATGGCAAAGCTGACAGCTGGAAAACTGGCAGGACTTAAGGCGGTCTCAGATGCACGCGGGGTTATCGCCGCAGCCGCGATGGATCAGCGTGGATCGCTGAAGAAGTCCCTAGCCAAAGAGAAGGGCGTTTCCGATCTGCCGGACTCCGCCCTGGTCGAGTTCAAGGAACTGGTCACCGACGTCCTCACCCAATATTCCTCGGCGATCCTGCTCGATCCTGAGTATGGGCTGCCGGCATCTAAACGGCGCCATGGCAAAGGCCTGCTGCTGGCGTACGAAAAGACGGGTTACGATGCCGACCAGCCGGGACGGCTCCCCGACCTGCTGAACCACTGGTCGGTGCGCAGGCTGAAGGAGGCAGGCGCGGACTGCATCAAGGTATTGCTGTACTACACCCCGTTTGAGAAGAGCGAGATCAACGATCAAAAACACGCCTTCATTGAGCGCATTGGCGATGAGTGCAAGGCTCACGACATTCCCTTTTTCCTGGAGTTTGTCGGCTACGACGTGCACGGCAACAGCGAGAAGTCGCTCGAGTACGCCAAGAAGAAGCCGGAGATCGTTTACGGTTCGATGTCGGAATTCGGCAAGGAGAAATACCAGATCGATGTGCTCAAGGTAGAGGTGCCGGTGCAGATGGAGTTTGTCCAGGGCACCAAGGCGTTCAAAGGCGAGGCTGCGTATACCCGGAGCGAAGCTTTGCACCACTTCCAGGACGCTGCCACCACCACCCACAAGCCTTTCATCTATCTCTCCGCCGGGGTCAGCAATGACGTATTTACCGAGACCCTGGAGCTCGCGGTGGAGAGCGGCACCACGTTTAACGGCGTACTTTGTGGCCGCGCTACCTGGAAGGACGGCATCGCTATCTACGCCAAGGGCGGCGCCAAGGCCTTTGAAGACTGGCTCAAAGACCAAGGGGTGAAGAATATCCAGAACGTCAATCACAGCCTGGAGGGGGCGCATTCGTGGTTCCCCAAGGTTGGGGTGACGGCCGCGGATGTGCTTGCCCTGGCGTAAGGACTTAGGGGCACACCCCGTGTGCCCCCATTTCTCGGCTGGGTTCAGGCTGCCCTCAAAAAGCGTACCTCAGGGGGCCTCAAAGCCCGGACCTACCCAACAGCGAGTTCCCCTGTAGAGCTTCGGGAAATTGGACGCCCCGCCACCAGGGCTAAAGCCCTCAATCGATATACCGAAGCGTTCTCGCGGGTTTGAAAACCCGCTCCCCGGACTGAAGTCCGGGGCTGGCACAACAGAGAGTTTTTCCGCGGCCTGTAAAGCCCGTCCCCTTCATTCCCACTCAATGGTTCCCGGTGGCTTGGACGTGATGTCGTAGACCACGCGGTTGATGCCGTGGATTTCGTTGACGATGCGGCTGGAGATTTTCTTGAGCAGATCGTAAGGCAGCGGCACCCAGTCAGCAGTCATGCCATCTTCCGAATGCACGGCGCGGATGGCACAGGTGTAGGCATAGGTGCGCTGATCGCCCATCACGCCCACGCTCTTGACCGGTAAGAGCACGGCGAAGGATTGCCAGATCTGCTGGTAGAGCCCGGCGGCTTTGATCTCCCTGACTACGATGTCGTCGGCCTCCTGCAGCAACGCCACCCGCTCGGGCGTGACTTCGCCCAGAATCCGCACCGCGAGCCCGGGCCCGGGAAAGGGCTGCCGCTCCAGGATCTCGGCCGGCATCTCCAGATCGCGGCCAATGCGGCGAACTTCATCTTTGAACAGATCGCGCAAGGGCTCAATCAGCTTCAGCTTCATGGCCGCCGGCAGGCCGCCAACGTTGTGATGGCTCTTGATGGTCTGCGACGGGCCCTTGACTGAAGAAGACTCGATCACGTCGGGATAAAGCGTGCCCTGCACCAGCCAGGCGGCGCTTCCCTGCTGCTGCTCCAGAATGCGCCTAGCCTGGTCGTCGAAAACGGCGATGAATTCGCTGCCGATGATCTTGCGCTTTTCTTCAGGGTCGAGGACCCCTGCCAGCCGGGAGAGGAAGCGGTCGCTCGCGTCTACCGCCACCAGCCGCAGGCCAAGCTTGTCGCGCATGTTTTGCTGCACCTGGAGGAACTCGTTCTTGCGCAGCACGCCGTTGTTGACGAACACACAGGTGAGCCGGTCGCCGATGGCGCGCTCTACCAACACCGCGGCTACGGAGGAATCGACTCCCCCGGAAAGGGCGCAGATGGCGCGGCCATCCCCCACCCGTTCGCGGATAGCGGAAACTGTCGACTGGATGAATTGAGCCGGCGTCCAGTTGGGCTGAGCATGGCAGATGTTGAAGAGGAAGTTGCGCAGCAGGTCCGTTCCTCGTGGTGTGTGCCGGACTTCGGGGTGGAACTGCACGGCCCACATCTTGCGTGAGGGATCGGCGATGCCGGCCACGGCGTTGGCGGTGCGCGCGGTCAGAGAAAAGCCGGGCGGCAGTTCCAGAGCATTATCCCCATGGGACATCCAGACATCGAGCGATGGGGGCAAGCCGGCAAATAAGGGGTTGTCGACTTCCTGCCCGGGGACAATCGACACTTGGGCGGGCCCGTATTCGCGCTTCTCCGCGGAACGCACCTTGCCCCCCAAATGATGGGTGAGGAACTGCAGGCCATAACAGATACCGAGGACGGGCAATCCCAGGGCGAGCATGCCCGGGTCAGCGGCGGGCGCGTCCAGGTCATACACCGAACACGGGCCGCCGGAGAGGATCAGCCCGATGGGATGATGGGACTGAATCTCGGCAGTGGAAGCACTGCATGGAAGGACCACGGAGAAAACGTTCTGCTCCCGTATGCGGCGCGCGATCAGTTGGGTGTATTGGCTGCCAAAATCCAGGATGACGATCGAGGAAGTATCCACTATTCAGTTTTGCAGGGTTTCGGTTGGTGAGCAATAGTAGGGTGAAGACGTCTGCGGCAGGCGGAGAGTCTCAACCTCAGGCATGATAGACGCGCCAGAACTGGACAAACGCTGCCAACCTCGCCACTTGAAAGAAATCGCTGGCCACCAGGTAGAGCACAGTGACTGCGACCCACCAGAGGTAGAGTGCGACGCCCGTCATGTCGGCGGTAAAGGGCAGTGGAATGGCGGAGAACACCATGGCCAAGACGATCAAGGCCAGCCGCACGATGCCCAGGACCAGGTTTACTTCGACCAGCTTGGCGGTGAGTTTGCCCAAGCGAAGACTGCGCGCCAGGCTGCCTAGGACGCCAGTACCCTCCAGCATTGCCAGCAGGGGGGCTATGGAAAAAATCCAACTCAAGAGCGCCCAAAGGACGAAGATGCCCAGCGAGAGGCATATGACCCAGGCGCTCCAGGCTACCAGGTTGGGAGGGTCGGAATTGAGGGTTGCGTCCGCAGCCCATTGGGTGGCACGGTACCAGCCTAAACAGACCACCACCAGAGCTACCATGCGAAGCAGCTGCAACAGGATGAGAGTAAACGGCGCGGGACGCATTGCGGGGTCGAGACGCTTCAGTACAGCGGTGCGGCCGAGCCCGGACGCAATGGCCCAGGCCACGGCCAGCAAGGGCCCCAGCCAGCCGGCGAGCCGCTCCACCTCTGGTTTGAGAGCCGCGGCCGCGGTCGCCAGTTGCTGCCCGGCCTGTAAGGGGTCGGTGAGCGAAAGACCGGTGAGACCAGCAGGAACACCGGCCGCGATCCGAGTTCCGTAGTAGTAGAGGATGGCCGCCGCGGGAATGCCGAAGCCCCAGCGCCAGAGCAGCTCCCATCCCAGCAGGCTGGGGCGCTTCCAGCAGGCGGCGCAGATGTAGAGCAGAGACTGAGTTCCCCGCACCCCTCGGTTCACTTCAGGGTTCACTTCACCACGATGTTGATCAGCTTGTCCGGGACTACCACTACCTTGACCACCTGCTTGCCGGCGATGGCGGCTTGCACTTTGGGTTCCGCCAGCGCCGCTTGCTGCATGGCTTCGCTGCTTGCGCCGGGCAAAAGCCTTACCACGGCGCGCAATTTGCCGTTGACCTGTACCGGAATTTCCAGCTCCTCTTCCCGGGCCAGGTCGGGATCGAATGGGGGCCACGGCTGGCGCAGCAGCGCACCGGTGCCTCCGATTTCGCCCCAAAGCTCGGCCGCCAAATGGGGAGCGAAGGGCGCCAGCAACAGGATCAGCGACGGCACGATGGCGGCCATCAGCTGGGCAGAAGCCTCGGCCGGCATTTCTGCCAACCCCGGCTCGGCGGCGGTGATTTCGTTGACCAACTCCATAACCGCCGCGATGCTGGTGTTGAAGTGCCAGCGCCCGGCAAAATCCTGGGTGATCTTGCGAATCGTCTGGTGCAGCTTACGCAGCAACGCCTGGGCCAGCGGAGATGTGGGCGCCGCTGGACCGTGCCCCGCCTGGCTGCGGACCGTCTCGCGGTAGCGCATGCCCAACCGGTAGACCCGGCCGAGGAAACGGCTCACTCCCGCTACGCCATCGTCCTGCCAGTCCAGGTCGCGGTCCGGCGGCGCGGCAAAGAGCGAGTACATGCGGCTGGCGTCGGCGCCATAGCGGGCGATCATATCGTCGGGCGAGACCACGTTGCCTTTGGATTTGGACATCTTGGCGCCATTGCTGATGACCATTCCCTGGGTGAAGAGACGGGTAGCCGGTTCGTCATTGACGACCAGGCCCATATCGCGCATCACCCTGGTCCAGAAACGGGAGTAAATCAGGTGCAGGATGGCGTGCTCCACCCCGCCGATGTACTGATCGATGGGAAACCAGTAGTCGATCTTCTGCCGGCTGAAGGGGGCAGACGCATTGTGGGCGTCGGGATAGCGATAGAAGTACCAGGACGAGTCCACAAACGTGTCCATGGTGTCGGTCTCGCGCCGCGCCGGTCCCCCACAGCGGGGACAGGTGGCGTTCACGAAATCAGGCACGCGGCTCAGCGGAGAACCATCCTGCTGGGTAATCTCAATCTGCTCCGGCAAGAGGACGGGAAGCTGGTCCTCGGGCACGGGCACAATGCCGTCTTTGGGGCAATAGAGCACGGGAATGGGCGCGCCCCAATAGCGCTGGCGGCTGATGCCCCAATCCTTCAAACGGAAAGTAACGGTGGGCCGCCCAAAGCCATGTTCCTGGGCGAACGCTGCCAGCTTGTGCTGGGCTTCCTGGCAACCGAGGGAGTTGTATTCCCCGGAGTTGATCAGCAGGCTGTCTTCTTCGGAGTAAGGCAACACCGGCTCGTCCGCATGGCCGGCCGCGGGCGGCTCCCCACTACGCCGGGGTAAAACTACGATGCGGATTTCGAGCCCGTACTTTTTGGCAAACTCATAATCGCGGTCGTCGTGCGCCGGCACCGACATCACGGCGCCCGTTCCGTACTCCAGCAGGATGTAGTTGGCCACCCAGATGGGCACGCGCTCGCCGCTGAACGGGTTGATGGCATAGTGGCCGGTGAAGCTGCCGTGCTTGTCGATGGCCGCCGGATCGCCGGCCTCACGGGCTTTCTTCTGCTCTTCGACAAGCGAGGCTACCTCGGCGGCCAGCCGTTCGTCGGCTTCCGCCCATTGCTTCACCAGCGGGTGCTGGGGCGCGAGCTGCAGGCTGGTGGCACCGAAGATGGTGTCCACCCGAGTGGTGTATACCGGGATCCGGATAGCGTCCGAAGGGAACGGAGCGCCGGCAACGTAGTCCGCGGGCGGCGGCAGAGGGACTTTGCCACGATCGCGCCCGGGCTCGGTTTCCTGGGCGACTGCATCGAGCACAAACTCGATGGTCGCGCCTTCGCTGCGGCCGATCCAGTTGCGCTGCATGGTGCGCACCTTTTCCGGCCAGCCGGGCAGGTTGTCCAAGCCGTCCAGCAACTCCTGCGCGTAGTCGGTGGTGCGCAAAAACCACTGCTCCAGGTCGCGCTGCTCGACCACCGTGTCTTCGTGACGCCAGCAGCATCCGTCGATGACCTGCTCGTTGGCCAGGACGGTGGCGCAAAGCGGGCACCAGTTCACCTTGCTTTTTTTGCGGAAAGCGAGGCCACGCTCCAACATGCGCAGGAAAAACCACTGCGTCCAGCGGTAGTAGTCGGGCAGACAAGTGGTGATTTCAGTCTGCCAGTCGTAACCCAGGCCCAAGCGCCGCATCTGCCGGCGCATGGCTGCGATGTTCTGAAGCGTCCACTCCCGGGGCGGGGTCTGGTTCTTGAGCGCCGCATTTTCTGCGGGCAGTCCAAATGCATCCCAGCCCATGGGATGGAGCACGTTGTAGCCCTGCATCCACATGTAGCGCGCCAGGGCATCGCCGATGGCGTAGTTGCGCACGTGGCCCATGTGCAGCTGGCCGGACGGATAGGGCAGCATCTCCAGCACGTAATACTTCGGCTTGCCGCTGTTTTCGGGCTCGGCGCGATATAAATCCGGATCCGCATCCCAGCGCTGCTGCCACCGCACTTCGATCTCCGCCGGGTCATAGCGATCAGGCAGAGAGGCGGGGGCGGGGACGGCAAGCGTCTCCGTGGACCGGGCAGCGGGGTGGTTCTTTACTTCGGGCATCGTCATTGTTGATTGTAACTGGGCTGCTATGGATGTTTATCGGCTTGCTGCGCCGGTTCCGTGTTGGATCACCGCCAGGTGCAGTGGTGCGCGGATCCTGAACCCCAGATTTTGGTATAAGCGGACGGCGGCGTTGTCCGTCTTTACGTGCAGGAAGGGCGTCTCCCCACGATGCATGATTTGGGAAATCACGGCGGAGAGAAGAGCGTTTCCGTAGCCTCGTCCTCGGAAATCGGGATGAGTGCATACTGCGCTGACTTCGGTGAACCCGGTGAGGCGAAGCCGCTCTCCCGCCATGGCTACCAACGATCCGTGACTCG
Organism: uncultured Acidobacteriaceae bacterium; assembly: GCA_963796145.1. GTDB lineage: Bacteria > Acidobacteriota > Terriglobia > Terriglobales > Acidobacteriaceae > PALSA-350. The sequence goes on from CAWCKO010000009.1 coordinate 55,227, forward strand.
TGGATACCGAAGTAGGCACCAAGCTCGATGGTATGGGGAAGGAAGGGGCCGGGCTCGGTTAGCTTGGTCAGCGCCAGCATCTCCGGTACGTCAGCCTCGGTCAATTTCCGGAAGACGTGGTTCGACGGCGCAGGAGACGGGGCGTCGAAGACCATCTGGTACATTTCTCCACTCACTCGCATGGACCAACCAGCGGGCAGGACAGGCGGGGCGTCGAGAAACAGGGCCACGACGTCTCCGGAGAGTAATTCCGCCAGCGATTGGTATTCGGCCGGTGATTGATCCTGCATCGCTGCAAAAGGAGCTACGTCTCTCGGAAAGCGCTTCGCCAGGGAGTTGCCTTGGGCCAGGTATGCCTGCTCGGTTAAGAGGGCGTGCCAGATTGGATTGTCGAGCAGGAGGACGTTCGATGGGTTGGCAACTTCCATGAGTGTCAGATGAACAGACGTTCGGAGGATTCGGGAGGAGGCGAGAAAAGAAACAGGACTCTCTTGTGAACTGCTTCCTTCAAGGCGGAGGCTTGTTTCGCTGAGAAGGCTCGTTTGACCTACGGGGTCTCGTCGACGGGGTGGTTTTTCAGGATGTTTGAGAGCACGTTCAGGCTGCCGTCGACCTGGGGGGCGTCCAGGCCCAGGATCTTCGCTACCAGTGGATAGACGTTTACGTTTTCGAAGGGTTCGAGTTTGGAGCCGGGACGAATGTCCGGGCCCGCAGCAATGAAGAGGGCACGCATGGACTTCATTGCCCGGGGGTCGTAGCCATGCACCCCTTGCTCGGGTGCCTGGTCCTCTGCCGGGGGATGGGCGCGAATGGCGTAGGGACCGTTGGCCACGATCACGGGATCGCCCTCGCGGCCATTGCTGTCATAATGCAAAGCCGCAGGCACACGCTTGCGGCGATACACAGTAAAGGCATCGCTCTTGATTTTCAGCTGCTGGTAGGCCTTTTCGGCGTCGGCTTCGGAATTGGGGTAGAGCAGCCATCCGACGGTGGTGAAGTTTCCCAGGTCGGCGTACCTGGATAGATCGATCCAGGGCCCCTGCTCCCGCTCCATGCCGTGGTCCGAAACTACGATCAGATCGATCGGCAGCTGCAGCCGGGAGAGCTGCTGGCGAAGAATTCCCATCAATTGGTCGACATGAGCCACCGCGGCAGCGGTCTGCGGGCTGTCGGGCCCGTATTGGTGCCCGGCGTGATCGACGTTGGAATAGTAAAGCGTGATCAGGTGGGGGCGCTGCGGCGCCGGCAGGCGCAACCAGGCAACCACCTGATCGATGCGCTTGTCATCGGGAAAGTGATCGTCGAAATTCAGGTAATAGGTGGGGCGGCCGCCGTCAATCTCGGCCTCCGAGCCGGGCCAGAAGAAGCACGCGCTGCGCATGCCCTGCTTCTCCGCCAGCACCCACAGAGGCGTGCCTCCGTACCAGCTGCCGTCACGCTCCGCCGCCGGATCGCTGTTGGAATAAAACTGCTTGCGGACCGGGTCATAGAACTTGTTGGCCACAATGCCGTGGTGCTCGGGGTAAAGTCCGGTGACCAGGGTGTAGTGATTGGGGAAGGTCAGCGAAGGATAGGAAGGGATCATTCCCTCAGCGGCGATCGCGCCTTCGGCACCCAGCTGCAGCAAATGTTTGGCGCCGTACTTTTTGGCGTAGTCGTAGCGGAAGCCGTCGAGCGACACCAGCACCACGTAAGGCTTGGCTTGTTGGGCCTCGGTATTCGGTCCGTGATCGACCGTAATTACCGGGGCCAGGCTCTGCGCGGCTAAGGCGAGCTGACAGGAAACAGGGCAACACCCAAGCCAGGAGCCGGATGCGGCGCGCAGTCACGTCTAGCGGCCCCCGGCCGCGCGCAGTTGTTCGGCCGCAGCCTCGGGGGTGATGTCCCGCTGCGGCATACCCAGCATTTCAAAGCCAACCATGAATTTGCGCACCGTTGCCGAACGCAGCAGCGGGGGGTAGAAGTGACCGTGAAAATGGCACTCCGGGTGGGCTTCGCCGTCCGTGGGGCGCTGATGAAATCCCATGGTGTAAGGAAAGCTGACCGAGAACAAGCGGTCGTAGACCATGGTCAGCTGCTTGAGGATATCTGCCAGACCATGCTGCTGGGCGGCGCTGAACGCATCCAGGCTTCCCACATGCGCGCGGCTGAGGACCAGGGTTTCGAACGGCCACACGGCCCAAAAGGGCACCAGCGCTACGAATTCCTGGTTCTCGCATACGATGCGCTCGCGCTGAGCCAGTTCGGTGGTCAGAGTGTCACAGAGCAGGCAGCCGCCGAGCTTCTGGTGATAGGCAAGCTGGTTGGCCAGCTCGGCCGCGGGTTCGTCGGGAATATGTTCCGTGGCCCAGATCTGACAGTGCGGATGAGGATTGCTGGCCCCCATCATGGCGCCGCGATTTTCGAAGATCTGCACATGACGAATTTCCGGACGTGCACCCAGGTCAATAAACTCCGCCGTCCAGGCTTGCACTACACGCACAATGTCGGCCACCTCCATACCTGCCAGGGTCAGGCTGTGGTCAGGATGGAAGCACAATACACGGCAGACACCGCGCTCGCTCTCCGCACGGAGCAAGCCATGGCCAATCTCCGTGCCCCCTCGGGGCGAGTCGGGCAAGAGCGCGGCATAGTCGTTGATAAAGGCAAAGACGCCGGTGTACTGCGGGTTCTGCTTGCCCCCGGCACGCACATTGCCGGGGCATAGATAGCAGTCCGGATCGTAATGCAGCGCCGGCCTGGCGTCGGTCCGGCTGACCTCGCCCTGCCAGGGGCGCTGGGTCCGGTGGGGGGAAACCAGCACCCAGCGGCCACGCAGAGGATCGAAGCGGCGATGGGGAGATTGCATGATCTGGTTCATTTCGTGGTCTTTTCGCCCGACTGCCCGATGACGCCCTTGCCCTCTTCCACGGTGAAGATCTTATCCACGCCGGGGAGGTTGACCTTTTCTTTTAGACCGCTGGGCCAGTGAATCTCCACTGCGTCGACTTTATCCGCGTCGCCCAGACCGAAGTGTACCCGGGGGTCGTTGGAGGAGACAAAGCTTCCGCCGCTGAGCACGTCTCCACGCTGCCGCATCCCTCCGGTAGTCAGATACACCGTGGCACCCACCGCATCCCTTGGGCTCTTCGGCCCGCCGATCAGGCTCAACTCCACCCAGTGATGCCGGTCAGGGTTGACGTTGCGCAGGAGTGTGGGCACGGTGTCGATATTGTTTATCACCACGTCGATGCGGCCGTCGTTGAAGAGATCGCCAAAGGCCGCACCCCGCGCTGGAATCACCAGGGCCAGGCCGGTGCCTTCGACCGCCGGCACCAAGTCGAACTTCTTGCCTTGCTGGTTGTGGAACAACAGCGGCCGCTCAGCGTATGTGGTGCCCCAGTTGTTCTGGTCCACCATGGGGTAGACGTGGCCATTGGCGATGAACAGGTCTTTCCAGCCGTCGTTGTCATAGTCGATGAACTCGGTGGCCCAGCCCAGAAAAGGCACGGTCGGCTCCGCCACCCCGGCTGCATAACTGTCGTCGGTGTAGTTGGCATCGCCGTCGTTGCGATAAAGCACATCGTAGTCGTCGGAAAAGGTGGTGTTGAATAGACCCAGCCGGCCGTTGTTTTGGTAGTCTCCCACGGCGACCCCCATGGACGCGGTTTCGCGGCCATTCTCATTCAGGGCGTAGCCAGAGGCGTAGCTGTCATCTTCGAAGGTGCCGTTGCCCTTGTTGATGTACAGGTAGTTGGGGGTGGAGTCGTCAGCCACCAGCAGGTCCACTTTGCCGTCGTTATTCAGGTCAACGAAAATAGAGGTGAATCCGTAGTAGCCATTGGGGTCGTTCACCCCCAATTTCTGGCTGACATCGGTGAAGGTTCCGTCGCCGTTGTTGTGGAAGAGATGGTCGTGCTCTCCTTTCAGCCCGCGGGGCCCGCACATCACGCTGACCCCGCGGAACTGGCAGAAGTTCGAGGCCACCTTGCCCCCGTCGAGACCTGGCGGCTGGTCCTGGTCGTAATGTATATACCCGGAGACGAACAGGTCGAGCCGGCCATCGCCGTCATAGTCGCCAAAGGTGGGACCGCTGGACCAATTGCCCAGTTGCACTCCCGCCTTTTCTGCCATGTCGGTGAAGGTTCCGTCATGGTTGTTGTGATAGAGACGGTTCTTGCCGAAGTTGGCAACGAACAGGTCCGGCCAGCCGTCGTTGTCATAGTCGCCGACGGCGACGCCGAAGCCCCAGCGGTCGTTGGTTACTCCTGCCTTGGCCGCGACGTCGGTGAAGGTGCCGTCGTGGTTGTTGTGGAAGAGAGCTGCGTGAGGAGAGGTGGTCTTGCCGGAAAGGGCGTCGTAGGTGGATCCGTTCACCATGTAGATGTCGAGCCAGCCGTCTTTGTCGTAGTCCAACAGGGCTACGCCGGAGCCCGGCGCTTCAAGGATGAACTGCTTCTGCGGGGTGCCCATGGTGTGATGCCAGGAGGTGAGGCCGGCCTTGGCGGCAATGTCCTGAAAGACCACCGGACCGGTCTTGACGAAGCCCCCGGCGGTAATGGGACGTTTCTCTGCATCGAGGACTGGGGCGTGGGTGCCGCCGGTGGTTACACCCATGGCCTGGGGTTGGGAGTCAGGGGTGCTGTTCTGGCCCCTCAGGCCGGATAGAGCACAGAGAAGGGACAGCAAAAGCAAACTGCGACGCAGCAAGAAGTTCACCCCTTGGAGAGCATAAAGGATTTGTAATTTGGCTGGTATTCGAGGCAACTGAAAAGCCGGGAGAATGCATCGGAAAGAATCGTGCAGAGTCTTCGCAATTCGCCTGGGAAGCGCCTTTGCGCTTTTGTGCTTCCGCTCGGGCTGCTGATGCTGTCTATGGCGGTTTTCGGGTGGGGCCTGCAGTACAAGCTTTCTCTGTACCAGAGTAAAGATTCGATCTCGCATTCGGCTCCGGAAGCGAAGCTCCTCTCCGAGAAAGAACGGCCCGCGACGGGTCAGGCGATGGACGCTCGCCCCTCCGCACTAGCGGCTTTGCCTCTGTTGCCGGCTTTGCTCATGCTGGCGCTGACGCCTGCCTTGTTCCTGGCTGCCGCTCGCTACGTCCGAACAGGTAGCACGGAGGGATCGCGCATTCCCCTGCCCCCTTGTCTGCAGGCCATATCCTTCCGCCCTCCTCCTGTCCTCAAGTAGCACCGAGCCACACGGCTAGCGACTAGATTTCGACCGCCGCGCTCCAACCAGCGGCGCAGCGGTTCCATTCCGGAATTTGCCTACAGGTGCGAGTACATATATGCGAAAGCGTCTTATTTTCCTGATTGCTGCGTGCGCAATCCTCGGATTTGCCGCGTGGCTTGTCTTCCGTCCCCATGGGAACGGAAAGGTCGAGGCCGCTCCAGAGCCTATCGCTGCGCGGGTGGCGGTGGTGGAGCGAGGTTCTGTTTCTCATGTGCTGGCCCTGGCGGGCCAGTTTCAGCCCTACCAGGTGATCGACGTGCATCCCAAGGTTTCCGGTTTCATCCGTTCCATCCGGGTGGATATCGGCGACCGGGTGCGCCAGGGGCAGACGCTTGCGGTTCTCGAAGTTCCGGAACTGCAGGCGCAGTTGGAGGGTACGGTTGCCCAGGTCTCCCGCAGCAAGGATGAAATTGTGCGCGCGCAGCATGAAGTCGCCGCCGCGGAAGCCCGGTACGCCTCGTTGCACACCGACAACGACCGCTTGCAGCAAGCAGCAAAGGCACAGCCCGGGTTGATTGCGCAACAGGAGTTGGACGACGCTCTCTCCAAAGACCTCTCCGCGGCAGCGCAGGTAGACGCGGCAAAAGCAGCGTTTTCGGCCGCCCAGGGCGGCGCTGACGTTGCCCGGGCAGACAACCGGCGGGTGGGCGCGATGGAGAATTACACCAACGTGATCGCTCCCATCGACGGGGTGATCACCTGGCGCTATGCCGACACTGGGGCCCTCATTCAATCGGGCACGGACTCCAACAGCCAGGCGCTCCCCATCGTCAAGCTGGCACAAAGCGGCCTGCTGCGGCTGCGTATGCCAGTCCCTGAAGACGCCGTGCGGTACGTCAAGGTCGGCGACCCGATGGAGGTGAGAGTGGACGCGCTGGACCGATCCTTCACCGGCAAAGTGGTTCGCTTTACCCGCGATGTGAACTTCGAAACCAGAACCATGGAGACCGAGGTCGATGTCGAGAATAAGGACCTTTCTATCGATCCCGGGATGTACGCGAACACCCAGTTGCAACTCAACCACGCTGACAATGTACTAACGATTCCGGTCGAAGCCCTGTTGCTCAGGGATAACAAGGACATGGTCTATGTGCTCGATAGCCAGAACCATGTGCACCAGCGGACGGTCGAGGTCGGGCTGCGGGGATCGCAACTGGCTGAGATCAAGAGTGGCCTGGCCGAAGGAGAAAGGGTTATTTTGGGCGGCCAGGAGAAATATGCAGGAGGGCGAACGAGTTACTCCAGTAGTCGAAGCCAGGGCCGCCAGGGATGTCACGCGCGACGCGGGCAGCACCATCGATTTGCACGACGATGAAGGGGGGGAGCAGTAATGCCGAAGTTTGCGCTCCGATACCCGTTCTTCATCATCATGATGTGTTTAGTAGTTCTGTTGATCGGCGTGGTCAATATCGCCAGCATGCCGGTCGACCTTTTCCCCAAGATAGATCTGCCGGTGGTGGTGGTGGCGACTTTTTACAATGGCATGCCTCCGCAGCAGATCGAAGCGGACATCACCAACACCTTTGAGCGATTTTTCACCCTGGGCGCGAACATCGATCACTCCGAGTCGCGCTCTCTGACCGGCGTCAGCCTGATCAAGATCTATTTCAAGCCGGGCACGGATCCAAACGCCGCGCTGAGCAATATTGCCAATCTGGCCATGGCGGATTTGCGCCGGCTGCCGCCGGGCACATTGCCACCGGTGGTGCTGGGCATGGATGCGTCGAGCCAGCCGGTGTGCCTGGTTACCCTCGAGGGCAAAGGATTAAATGAAACCCAGTTGAAGGATATAGCTCAGTTTCAGGTACGTAATCAGATTTCAAACGTCCAGGGCGCTTCGGTACCGCAGCCTTACGGCGGCACGTATCGCCAGATCCAGGTCTACGTCGATCCGATCAAGCTTGAGGCCCATAACCTCAGCCTTAATGATGTGGTCGATGCGGTCAACAGTTCAAATCTGATTCTTCCCGCGGGCGACGTGCGCATCGGTTCGAAAGATTACAACATCTACGCCAACAGCCAGTTTCCTGACGCCAAGGCCATGAACGCGATGCCGCTAAAGTCCTATGGCAACTCATCGGTTCTGGTTGCCGATGTGGGCAAGGCGGAAGATTCAGGCGCGCTGCAGTACAACATCGTGCGCATCAATGGGCAGCGTTCGGTCTACGTACCTATCTTCAAGCAAGGGGGCAACAGCAACACCATCACTATCGTTAACGGAATGAAGACGGCGGTCAAACGGCTGGTGGACATTCCAGAATCCTTGAGAACCGCGGTGGTGTTCGATCAGTCCATCTTCGTCAAGTTGGCGATCAAGAACCTGGTGAAGGAAGCCTCCATCGGGCTGGTGTTGACCGGGCTGATGATTCTGATCTTTCTGGGCAGTCCGCGGGCTACCTTCGCGGTTTTATTGTCGATCCCACTCTCGGCGCTGGTTTGCCTGATTATCACCAAGGTCATGGGCGGGTCCATCAATACCATGTTGCTGGGTGGCCTGGCGCTGGCATTTTCGCGACTGATCGATGATTCGGTGGTGGTGCTGGAGAATATCTTTCGCTTCATGGAGATGGGAACGCCGCCGCGCGAAGCAGCGGAAAAAGGCGGTATGGAGGTCTCGCTGGCTGTTCTTGCCGCCACCTCGACTACATCGATTGTCTTCTTCCCGGTTACTTTTCTTTCCGCGGTCAGCAAATACATCTTCACCCCGCTGGCGCTGGGAGTGGTGCTATCCATCTTCGCCTCTTACATCTTTGCCATGACCGTGGTGCCGCTGTTCTGCGCTACCTTTGTGCGCATCCACCATGACGAGGAGGGCCAGGAAGAAGGAGGCCCGCAGGGCGGAAAGATTTCCTTTTTCCAGCGCATCGTGGCCCAGTTTAACGTGCACTTCCAACGCATGCTGGAGCGGTACGAGGCGCTGGCCAAGCGGGTCCTGGTGAGGCCGGCACTCACCGCCGCCGTTATTCTGGGCGGCGTCGCGATGGTGATTCTTGTGCTCTTTCCATTCCTCGGCCGTTCTTATTTTCCCCGTACCGATCCTGGCCAGTTTGTGATTAACGTGCGCATGCCAAGCGGAACGCGACTGGAGGACAGCAACCGATATATCGCCCGGGTGGAGAAGATTATCCGCGACACGGTCCGTCCCGGCGATCTGGGCATGATTGTTTCAAATATCGGAGTATATCCCGATCTCTCCGCTATCTACACCACCAACGCTTCGATGGATACTGCGTTTGTCCAAACCAGCCTGAAAGAAGACCACAGCCTGGGCAGCTATGAATATATGGCGCGGGTACGGGAGAGGCTGGCGCGCGAGATGCCCGAACTAAGCACTTACTTCCAGGCCGGCGGCCTGGTGGATTCGGTTATCAATCAAGGTCTGCCGGCGCCCATCGATGTGCAGGTGAGCTCGAACGACATGCAGGGAGCATTCGAGCTGGCCAGAAATCTATCCCAGAAGATCAAGGCTATCCACAACGTAAGCGGTGTGTACATTCCTCAGGATCTCGATTATCCCGGGTTGGCGCTGAATATCGATCGCGAGCGTGCCAGCCTTATCGGCCTCTCGGCGAAGGATGTGGTGGACAACGTGATTACTGCCCTTACTTCCGACGGGCAGGTGGCGCCGACTTACTGGATTGATCCTAAGACGGGCAACAACTATCTGGTGACCGTTCAATACGCCAACCATGTGATCAATCACATGACGATGGAGGATTTTGAAAACATCCCTCTGCGGGGTGTGCGCCCCGCCGGCTACGATCCGATGCAGGAAGGCCGGGGAGCAAGCGATGCAGGCGGCCATACGGCGGGCTATACACCGCTGCGATCGGTGGCCGAGATCAAACAGATCAATACGCCTACAGAGGTTGACCATTACCAGATTCGCCGGGTGATCGACATTTACGTCGCCACCAGGACCGAGGCGCTGGACAAAGTCGGCAAGGACATCAACCAGCTCATCGCCAACACCAAGAGCGATAAGAATACCCGGATTACGATGCGGGGCGCGGCGGTGAGCATGAGCGAATCCTTTCGAGACTTTGGCCTCGGTTTGCTGATCTCGATTGCGCTGGTCTATCTCATCCTGATGGCGCAGTTTGCGTCCTTCATCGATCCCTTCATCATCCTCATGGCGATCCCGCCGGGGCTGGCGGGGGTGGTGATGATTCTGCTGTTCACGGGCAGCACGCTCAACATCATGTCTTTGATGGGAGTGATCATGATGACGGGGATTGTTGTTTCCAACAGCATTCTCATTGTCGAATTCTCCGGCATCCTGCACCAGCAAGGGCTACCGCTGCTGGAAGCGACGGTGCAGGCGTGCAAGGTGCGTTTGCGGCCTATCCTCATGACCTCGCTGGCCACGCTGCTGGGCATGATCCCCATGGCTTTGGGCCTGGAAGCGGGAAGCGAGCAATACGCTCCCCTGGCGCGGGCCATTATCGGCGGACTTGGGGTTTCGGTTGCGGTGACGGTGTTTCTGGTGCCCGCAGTATATCTCGTCATCCACACCCGTCGCGAGCGTAAACAGGGAACGAAGCAGGAGGCCCAGGCATGAGGAGAGTCAGCCTAGTGACCGCCATTCTTCTGCTTCCACTGGCGGTAGCCGGAGCGCAATCTACAACGATGTTGGCTGCTCTGCCCAGCGCGCCCGCACCCATCATCAATCTCTCCCCGCAGGCCGCCGCACCGGCGCCCGCAGATTCCGGATCGCAGCCGACGCTCACCCGGCAGCAGGCGGAACAAGCGGCGTTAAAGAACAACCCGCGGGTCAGCGTCAGCCAGTTGCTGGCGCTGGCGCAACACCAGGTGGTGCGCGAAGCGAGGGCCGGAGAACTGCCCACAGCCAACGGCGCCATCACGGCAGAGAAAGCACTGGAAGGAAGCCGTATCTCGGCTGGATCGCTCACCGCTCCGCGGGTGTTCACGCATGCCGGAGCCGGAGGCGATTTCACCCAACTGATTACCGATTTCGGCAGAACGCACAATTTAGTACTCACGCAAAAGCTGCGGGAACAGGCGGCCAATGCCAGTGCGCTCGCGACCAGGGAAGAAATTGTTCTGGCGGCGGACCAGGCATTCTACGACGCATTAACCGCGCAGGCGGTGCTGCAGGTGGCCAAACAAACGGTGAACAGCCGGCAGGCCACACAAACCCAGGTCAACCAGATGACCAAGAACAACTTGAAGTCGACGCTTGACCTATCGTTCGCGAATGTCACCTTGTCGCAATCACAGTTGCTGCAGTTGGACGCGCAAAATAACGCCGACGCAACCATGGCGGCGCTCGATGCGGTGCTGGGACTGGATCACGAGGTCACTTACCAGCTAATGGACGATGCAACGCAGAATAACGCTCCCCCACCGAACGTCAATCCGCTTATTCAGACCGCGCTGGCGCAGCGGCCCGACCTGCAGTCGCTTACTTTTGGCCAGCAATCGGCGCAGAAGTTTGCCCGCGCGCAATGGGACCAGCTTCTTCCCTCGATCACGGCTGCCGGCACGGTAGGAACGGTTCCCATCCGCGTGGATCAGTACTACTCCAACAATTGGTGGGGCGGGATCGGAGTGAACATGGATATTCCCATCTTTAACGGCTTTCTCTATAGCTCAGAAGCAAAAGAGGCGAGATATCGCGCGCAGGCGGATGCGGAGCGTACGCGGAATCTTCGCGATCAAATCGTACGTGACGTTCGCACCGCCTGGTTGCAGGCGAATACCGCCTACCAAAGGATTGCCGTTACCGCCGAGCTGCTCAAGCAGACCAACATGGCACTGCAATTGGCACAAACCCGCTATCAGCTGGGACTGAGTTCCATCGTGGAGCTCAGCCAGGCACAGCTGCAGCAAACCAGCGCGGCCATTGACAATACCAACGCTCAATATGAGTACCGGCTGGCGCTGGCCACACTCGACTATCAGACCGGTGCAACGCCATGACGGAAAACGTCAGCGGAAGTGCCGGCAGCTGGTGACAGACCAACGTTGAACTTAAATGCGGTGATCTTTGGCACCGATTTTTCAGTCTTTTCTCAAAATGCGGGAGTCTACGCAGCCTCTATGGCAAAGCAGTTCTCGGCCAAACTTCTGGTGGCGCACGCATTCACACTGTCGCAGGCCGCCATGGAGGTTGAAATCGATGGGTCTCTGCTGAGCCAACAGCGCAAGGACCTGCAGCTACTTCTATCGGAAAAGGCTTCGGAGCTGGCGGCCGGCTCGATTGAAGCACTTCCGTTACTCCAGACCGGTGACCCAACGAAGGTCTTGCCGCGCCTGGCGAGTCAGTATCGGCCTTCTCTGCTGGTTCTGGGAACCCATGGCGGTGGGTGGGTGCAACGGAAGCTCATTGGCTCGGTTGCTGAACGAATTCTTCGCTCCACCCGCTGGCCCACACTGATGGTCGGCCCCGAGGTACCGTCCGGGACTTCTCACAGGCCTCTCTTTCATCGCATCCTCTACGCTACCGATCTGACTCCGGCAGCTGCCAGAGCGGCGGTGTTTGCGGTTTCATTCGCACAGGCGACCGGAGCGGAGATCGATGTACTCAACGTAGTGGAAAGCAAAGCCGTCCATCATCCAGACAGACTGGGTGAGATGAGAGAGCGCTTTGATAGCGCTCTCGATGCGGCGATGCCTGCGGAGTCGAAAGCGTTTCGCGATCCGAGAACATTCGTCGAGGCGGGCATTGCACGTGAGCAGATCCTCAAGCACATCGAGGAACGTTCGATCGACCTTCTGGTCCTGGGAATGAAAACGAGGACATCCGGAGCCTTTCCGCTCATCGTGCATGCGCATTGTCCCGTCCTAACCATTACGGGTAAAGAACCGAGTTCTCCTCAGCGCAGTCATTCATGAAAAAGGCGAAACAGCACAAGAAGGAAACGGATTCCACGCCCATGGCAGTGGCCATCGCGACGCTTTGCGGGGTCTCGGCTCTTTATTGCAGTGAGATCATTTACGACAACATCAAGGATTCCGGTGCTCCAGACATGCGTCAATTACCAGGTTGGCGGGCACATATGGCTTCTGCCTGCGTCGGCACCCTGGCTTTCGTGACCTCTCTGTTTTTGCTGGAAAGCCTGGGCGGAAGATCGAGAAGCCGCGCGCTGCGGTCTGCAGTCCTGTGGTTTCCACTGGTGGTGCTTACCGGACTGGCTACCGCTGTCCATATTCCTGTTTATCTGGTGGTTCTGGTTGCTGTTTTTTATATCCCATGGGCTTACTTACGGCTTTCAATTACCCACAAGCTGAGCACCGAGAAGGAACCCGAGTTGGATGTCAGTTAGGCGCGAGACGCCCCTCCAAAGGACCATATTGCCAGGAGGCGGATCATGGGTGCGGGCAAGGTAACCGCCGAGTCTGGCTAGTTTGATCAGATAGGCAGAAAGCGGCTTAGTGCGTGGTTTACCGCCCTTCTTGTCGTTGACTAACTGGTCCAGCAGTCGAAGCTCAAGGCTGGTAAAAGCCAGCTCTGGTGAAGCGTTGGGCATCGCACGGTTGATCATCGTCAGCCAGAAGATGCGCCAGCCCAGGATGCACAGGATTGAGAGGAAGTTGACAAGCCGCTCCGCGGTGCGGAGTTTTGACGCCTCTGCCCTGCAGCCTGACTTCAGGATCTTGTGGAAGGTCTCGATCTTCCATCGCTGGCTGTACCAATGGATCTTCTCCAGAGCATCGCGGCGCGAGGTCACCGGAAGGTCGGTGATCAGTTTCCAGTCGATCCTATTTCGTCCTCGCGGCTTGCCCCGCTCCTGAGCATGAATAACAGTAAGATTCAGATCAGGATATTGCTTCTGCTTTCCGATAGGAGGAAGCACGCGGATGCGGCGATAGCGGATCTCCAAAACCGCCTCCCCGATCTGACCTCGGTCATCCCTCACTTGAATGCGATGCAGCCCCTGGATAGGAACCTCCTTCATCTCATCGGCGATGGTGTGTTGGCCATCTCCGGCCAGCCGGTCCACGCAGGTGCGCACCACGAAATGCGTTCCCACCTGCTGTGCCGTGCAGAACAGTTCGTAAATATCACTCTCCCGATCGCCGATGTGGATACAGCGGCGCGGCTCGTCGAACAACGCTGTGGACTGGCGCAAGTTCTCCAGCCAGCGAAAGCTTTCCTTGACTTCGATAGGTACCCGAGTGGGATTGATCTTCTTCTTCAGCGCGTTGCATCCGTAAAACTGATCCCGGCTCCAGAACTTGATCGCGCTCAGTCCCAGGGGTATACCGTCAGTGGTCACCGCCAAGCTGGAGTGCATCAGCAGGCCGCAGACAATAGTGTGCTGCGGCGTTCCATCCCTCTTCCTTCTCACCGGATTCTTATGAAGAATTCCGATCGCTGCCATATCATCGCGGTGGTAATTGAACTCGGTCGTGTCATGCAACATGAGAATCGGACCATCGCTGCTCCGAAGGCGATCTCGCGTCGCCTGAAAGTGTCCCTTCAGAATCCCTGCCTCGCTGACCTGCCCATTGGAAAGAAAACGATAGGCAGCCTTCGTGTTGGCCCAATCTTGGCATGCCCATGGAATGCTCTCTCCTATTCCGCCCGAGAGCTGCTCTAACAGCTTCCGAAATCTCTTATTCAACCGCACATCACTAAATTCGCATCCAGCTAACTCCTCGTCAATCCATCCGTTGCGGAGACACTTCCGCTGCTTTCGCATAGCGGAGCTTCGCCCACTCCTGCTTCATCCTGTAAGTAGCAGGCTTGAGGCCGAATCTATCTCCGCAACAGTTGCAAACTTCCATCCGGAATTGTGGGTAATTGAAAGTACTTACGGACGCGTACGGCACGTTGACTCAGTTATTCCGGAAACGGCTTACGACTGGACAAAACTTCGTCCGTTTAACAAGGATGGCAGGGTCTGCACTTATGGCGGTATGGGTACCCTACTTAAAAGCCGTCTCGCGAAAGCGAAAACCTATATCTCGCAAAAAAAAAGCGAGAGATGGGGCACCCAGAGCGGTGGTCGGGACAAGGACTTCCCCCGAAGGGTGTCTTCCCGTCCTACGTGCACCGGCGAACGTGAAGGAAGTTTTAGAAAAGCGCAGTTCTTGTTCTCGGCCCCAGGAAAGGCCGTGGCCGGTCCGCCAGGTGCGGGCTTCGGTGGTTGAAAAGCTCCGAGCGGCATGGGTAAGATAAGCATCCCTCGGGGTCCTTCGACTGCGCGCTTTCGAGCGCTGTGTCACGCGACAAATCTGTGACGCGCTCCGCTCAGGATGACGGTTTTGTGGTGAGTTGGAGATGCAAAAAACAGCGTCTTCTGCCCGACCAGCCATGAGATAACGTAGACGAAACGGGGAGGGTCGTATCGACTGATATGAAGAGTAGCGGCCTGGTTAGGGATACTACCCACCTCTCGATTGGACAGGGCTTCAGGCTGGTCATTCAGGCGGCCTATTTTGTTCTGGTCGCACGATCGCTGGGACCGGATGCCTTTGGCGCTTTTGTAACCGTGGTGGCAATGGCCGCTCTTCTGGGGCCGTTCTCGGGCCTGGGTACGGCCAACCTGTTCATCAAGAATGTACGGTCGGGCAAACGGGCAGCCGCGATCTGCTGGGGCAACGGGATTGTGCTTACCGTGCTTTCCGGAAGCTTGCTTGCTGCTCTGGGATTCGGACTAAACTCGATCCTTCAGCTGAAGACTTCGGCTTTTGTGGTGATCACGGTTGGCGTCTCAGACCTGGTCTTCCTCAAAGTGACCGAGCTGGCAGCCTCCGGATTTGCCGCCCTGGACCGGATGACACAAACCTCTATCCAAACCGTGGTGGTCAGCCTGTTGCGGCTCGCCGGTATCGCGACATTAATGGTAACGGTGTATCCGGTAACCCTCGATCGCTGGGTGGTGGTTTATCTGCTCACCGGCCTGCTGGGCACAGCTTATGCTGTAGTGAAGGGTTCGCAGCTCTGGGGACGCCCGGCTACGGATGTACGGGCGCTGCGGCAGGATGTCGCGGAGGGCGTGTTCTTCAGCATCGCCGGCTCAGCGACGACCGTCTATAACGACATTGACAAGATCATGCTGAGCAGGCTGGCGGACCTATCCGCTACTGGCGTGTATGCGGCAGCCTATCGCGTGATCGACGTAACCATGACTCCCGTCCGCTCGCTGGCAGCAGCGGCCTACCCACAGTTCTTCCGCAAGGGGTTGGCCGGCATAGCCGCAACCTATCCCTACGCACTGTCACTGATCGCAAAGACGGTTATTTATGGTTCGCTGGCCGCCGCCGGACTGTGGCTGTTCGCTCCGGTCCTGCCGCACTTTCTGGGACCTAAATACGAGGCCGTAGTTCCGGCGGTGCGCTGGCTGGCCCTGATTCCCTTCCTGCGGTGCATCCACTCGTTTCTGGCAGATTCGCTCTCAGGTGCGGGACTTCAGCCCACACGCACGGGGATCCAGGTCCTTATCGCTTTGGTTAACATAGGTGCCAACCTGATCATACTACCGCGCTACTCCTGGCGAGGAGCCGCATGGACAAGTCTCGGTTGTGACGGATTGTTGGTCGCCGTGTTCTGGGTCACTGTTCTTTATTACCGCCGGGCTGTGGCTACAACTTAAGTTTTACTGGGCAGCTGTCCGGATTTAGTACACCTTCGATACGAACACTCGACTTTAATTAGATTCTGCGGCTGTGGCGAGATATTTCTGACCTGAAGGGGTTACGAAATATTTGTCATCTGACGTAAACCCTAGTGTTATACTCGGTTCCACTGTTACGGACTAACCGATATTTAGAGACAAAGCGCAAACCAGCGCGCCCGTTACCGAGACACTGAAGTACTGTTGCTGTTTAATATTGCTGCCCCCACCCCTGATGAACGAAACACCCTAAGTGCATGGCGCGACATTCTCTTATGGCCGGGAGAAACAACGTGAGTATTACCGGGTTGATGGATGACAACCGGTTGTTGCAGGACACTGCCGTATCGACCGACACCAGAGCCGGCTTTTTGTTTATTGAGGGCCCAAGAACGAAGCAGGTGGTCATCGGGAATCGTCAAATCCATTCTCATCTTTCGGAGATTCGCCAGCTTCGCCGGCGTTGCGGCCAGGAAGACGACCTCACCACGGAGCCCGAATACTTTATCGCCGCAAATACACTGGCAAACAGAAGGTGCGCCGCTGTACTGATCCGCGGGGATCGGGAGCTCGAAGCGTGTGTCCTGTTTTACGAACATTGCCGGTTTGGCCTGGGTCTGGGACTTTTCCGTGGGGGAGATTACATTGGGGAAAGCCTGGTTGCGGGGCCGGAAGAACTCCGCTTGCAGTATGTGCATCTGGCGACCCAGGCGCTGCTGCAACGGCGGCGTGTTCATGGCGTAAGCCTGAGCATCAAGGCTCCTGCTGATCGCTGCGTGGAGGTCATGGGCCCGGCGAGTTACTTCAAGCGATTTTGCGGAACTGAGATACAGCACAAGCTGCCGCTCGCGAGCAGCTACGAAGGCATGCTGGCCAGCCTGGGCCCACGCACCCGCCGCAGCCTGGCAGGCAAGCGCCAGCAACTGGAAAAGAGCGCCAACGTCCAATTCATACCCGCTCTCCAACCGGGCCAAGCGCTGGCGGTGATGTTGGATCTGGAAGCCAAGGCAATGCCGCAGCGTATCAGCGAGTTTTTCCAAGCCCGGCACCGCTTGATGCGGACCAACTCGGAATTTTTTTCCATGGGCCTGCGGTTGCCTACCGGACCATGGCTGAGCCTGCTGACTGGCTGGCGCCTGAATGGCGTGACCTATGTGGACCTGCAGATGAATGACATGCACTATAAGAAGGAATCTATCTCGGCGGTGATGCGAGCCTTCATGTTAGAGCATGAGATTGGGCGTAGGCAGAAGCTGATCAACTTTGTCGGTGGCTCGTCGTTGTTACTCAGAAGATATTGCGAGCCGATCGAACCGTGCACGGAAATCTTTATCGCCAAGCCTGGTCTGGGCTCCACTTTGTTCGAGAGGATCGGCAGACACGCGAAGTCGGGAAGTGTTTATGATCGTTTGAAGCCGGGAGTACAGACTAAACTTCCTGAAGAAATGAACCAATGAATCCCTGTAGTAGTTTGCTGCCCACACCTCAAGACCTGCGAGTTTTCGATGCCCAATGAGCAATGAAAGTTAGCCTTAAACCAGAGGGGCTCTTAATGAGGAGAATAGCGCTCGCTACATGGATGGTCGTCGCGACCTCGCTTCAGGGGCTGCTTGCTCAGAGCATTGTGTTTGTGAGTCCCAGCACCAAGGGTCTCTTGACCATGAGTTGCGCCGAGGGCTCGCTGAGCTCTTTTGAACAGCTACACTACATAGCCGCCGCGCACTACGTGGCAGAGCATCTTTGTCAGCAGCCTCACATCGACAGCGCGGTGGGGGTTTGGAAGGGGCAGGCGGAAAACTCAGGGATGATCGACGGCTGCCCGAGCGATCGGGCACGAGAGATT
This sequence comes from uncultured Acidobacteriaceae bacterium, assembly GCA_963796145.1. Lineage (GTDB taxonomy): Bacteria > Acidobacteriota > Terriglobia > Terriglobales > Acidobacteriaceae > PALSA-350. Next base: position 72,870 of record CAWCKO010000009.1, read on the forward strand.
GGAGCGCTTCTGGCGAGGTACTATCACCAGGAAAAGGCGCTGGTTTTCGATCGCGACGCGGCGGGAAAAGCATCGCTGATAAGTTTTCATGCCAGCCAGCCACTCGGAGTCGTGGCCATCATGATGACCCAGGCGAACGTAAGCGGCGCCACGGTGATCCCCCACGTCCAGGACAACCTTATTGTGATTGTCTCAACCGACGCCGCTGAGCACACGCGCACCATGAGCCTATACTCCATGCTCCATGGGCGCGAGCTTCACGAGGAAATGGGCAACTCGGAAATGATGGGGGATGAGGATCGCGCCAAGGCTCGGGACATATTCACCGGGATCGTTGCCCATGCGCCTGCGGAGGTGCGCCAACTGGGCAGCGACATGTACTCGGAACAATTCAATGAGTTAGGGTTACAATCTGCACCCGAGGTTTCTGCGGCGCACTAGCAAGGCTGCGGATAAATCCTGGAGGGGGCGAGAGCCGTTCCCTCAGCGGCTAAAGCCGCACCTATTTGTAACAGTTAACGTACGACCTAAAGGTCGTACCCTTCAAAGACTTTGGGTTTTTCCGCAGCTTGTAAAGCCTGGCATTGCCAGCGCTAAAGCGCGTGATCAAAGTTGAGACCCTTTCCCGGAGCGCTGAAGCGCTCCTCCCCCCGCATGAATGCGGGGGCTCCCACCACGAATCCCGCGGCTTTCCAGTCCTCACCCAGCCTCTTCAGCCCCTCGCTGCACCTGGGTGGCGAGAAAAGAGGGCAGGGGCTAAAGCCCAGATCGTTATTGGGCCTGACGGCCCGACTAAAGTCGTGCCCCTGTGGTCAGAGGGTCACTTGGCTGTTTTTTCCATGTGGCCGCCAAACTCAAAGCGCATGGCGGAGAGCAGCTTATCAGCGAAATCGGCTTCGCCGCGGGAACTGAATCGTTCGTAGAGGGATGCGGTGAGCACAGGCGCGGGCACACCTTCGTCAATCGCCGCCTTGATCGTCCAGCGACCCTCGCCGGAATCGGAAACGTGGCCGGCGAACTCCGCCAGGGCGGGGCTCTTGGTCAACGCAGCGGCGGTCAGATCAAGCAACCAGGATGAGATGACGCTGCCCCGCCGCCATACCTCGGCTACATCCGATAAGTTGAAGTCGAATTGATAGTGCTCGGGATCGCGCAGGGGCGTGGTCTCGGCATCGATTTCGCCTGTCTTGTGGCCGACATTGGCGTGGTGCAGGATGTTAAGACCCTCAGCATAGGCAGCCATGATGCCGTATTCGATGCCGTTGTGCACCATCTTGACAAAGTGACCGCCGCCACTGGGCCCACAATGCAGATACCCCAGCTCCGAAGTACCGGCGATTTTCTCCCGTCCCACGGTGCGGGGAATATCGCCGATGCCCGGTGCGATGGTCTTGAAGATCGGTTCCAGGTGCTCCACAGCAGCCGTGGGGCCACCAATCATGAGGCAGTAGCCCCGTTCCAGACCCCAGACACCGCCGCTGGTCCCCACGTCGACATAATGAATGCCTTTGGGCGCCAACTCCTGACTGCGGCGGATGTCATCGATGTAATAGGAATTGCCGCCATCGATCAAAATGTCGCCGGACTCCAGGTGGGGCGCGAGCTCGGCAATGGTGTCGTCCACTACCGCGGCGGGGATCATCAGCCAGATGGCGCGCGGTTTGGAGAGCTTGCTCACCATGTCCGCGAGCGAGGAAGCCCCCACGGCACTTTGCTTCTCAAGATCCTGAACAGCTTTCGCCGACCGGTCGAATACCACGCTGGTGTGACCGTTGTTCAGCAGGCGCTTGACCATGTTGGAGCCCATCCTGCCCAGACCTACCATTCCTAATTGCATACTTGCTCCTCTTGGTTTTGTTTTCGTCGGTTGTGCGCGCTTATTTGAGCTTGCGATAGCGGCGGACAAGGTTATTGGTAGAAGCGTCGTGTTGCAGCCCCGCATCTCCCGGGGCCCCGATCTCGGCAATGATTTTCTGGGCCAACACCTTGCCCAGTTCCACGCCCCACTGATCGAAGGAGTCGATCTGCCAGATGGTTCCCTGGGTAAATACCGAATGCTCATACAGGGCAACCAGCTTGCCCAGCGTCTCGGGGGTCAGTTTTTCCGCCAACAGGACGTTCGAGGGGCGGTTGCCCTCAAAGACGCGATGGGGCACGAGCCAATCCGGCGTTCCTTCCGCCTTTACCTGCTCCGGGGTCTTACCAAAGGCCAAGGCTTCGGCCTGGGCAAAGACGTTGGCTAGCAGCATGTCGTGGTGGCGTCCGAGCGGATTGAGGGTCTTCTCAAAACCGATGAAGTCACAGGGAATAAGCCTGGTGCCCTGGTGAATCAACTGGTAGAAGGAATGCTGCCCGTTGGTTCCTGGCTCGCCCCAGTAGATGGGGCCGGTATCGTAGTCGACCCGCTCCCCTTCAAGGGTGACGTGCTTTCCGTTGCTTTCCATGGTGAGCTGCTGCAGGTAGGCGGGAAAGCGCTTTAGATACTGCTCATAGGGCAGGACGGCCATGGTCTGGGCCTTGAAGAAGTCGGTGTACCAGACGGTCAGCAGCCCCAGGATCACGGGCAGATTGTTTTCCAGGGGGGCGGTGCGGAAATGCTCGTCCATCTGGTGGAAGCCGTCGAGCAGGGCGCGGAAATTCGCCGGCCCGATGGCCAGCATGGTGGAAAGGCCGATGGCGGAATCCATGGAGTAGCGGCCGCCGACCCAGTCCCAGAAGCCGAACATGTTGGCGGTATCGATGCCGAATTTGGTGACTTCGGCGGCGTTGGTGGAAACGGCGACAAAATGCTTGGCGACCGCAGCCTCGTCCCCTTTCAACCCCGCCAGCGCCCAGTCGCGCGCGGTGTGGGCATTGGTCATCGTTTCCAGCGTGGTGAAGGTTTTGGAGGAGACGATGAACAGGGTCTCCGCGGGGTCGAGATCGATGACAGCTTCGGCAAAGTCGGTGCTGTCGACATTAGAGACAAAGCGGAAGGTCATGGACCGGTCGCTGTAATATTTGAGCGCTTCGTAGGCCATCACCGGCCCCAGATCGGAGCCCCCGATACCGATATTGATCACGTTGCGAATGCGCTTGCCAGTGTGGCCTTTCCAGTCTCCGCTGCGGACACGGTCGGAGAAGGCGCTCATCTTGTCGAGTACTTCGTGAACTGCGGGAACTACATCTTCACCATCGACAACGATACTTTCCCCTTTTGGGGCTCGCAGGGCTACGTGGAGCACGGCCCGCTTCTCGGTGATGTTGATCTTTTCCCCGCGAAACATAGCGTCCATACGCTCCGTGCAGGCCAGATTCCTGGGCTAGCTGGAGCAGGAGCTTGCGGGTTTCCTCGGTGATCCGGTTCTTGGAGTAGTCGAGATAGAGGCCGGCCGCCTCGATGGTAAAGCGGGCAGCACGGTCGGGATCGTCGGAAAACAAGGTGCGCAGAGGGAGATTGCGGATTTTTTCGTAATGCGTGTCGAGGGCCTTCCAGGCTGCCCGTTGGGTGAGAGGCTGCACTTTCACTGCCGTTGCCATTGCTTTGCTCCGTTTCCCTGATGGGGACTTTGCGGGTTAGATGCCCCAGCAGCACTTTGGATCTTTCGTGGGGAATTTTCCCAATGCAAGGATTCTCTCAGAAGTAGGCTTACCCCGGAGGTGGGGTGGGGTTGGGGGATTAAAATCGGGAGAATTTTGGGGTGGTTAGAGGCGAGACTTCCCACCAGCAAATCCCGGTCGGGACAGAGAAAGCATTCGAAACATGTCATTTTCGTCCCACGTACGCTTTGGCGAAGGGGCGCCCGTCGTGTTCGTCCCGTTCCTTCGGGTTCTGCTAGGGTGCGACGGCTGCCAGGGAATCTTTGATTGAGGGCGTGGCACCGTTGGCTATTTCGTGGCGCCGGATTTGATGGAACTTCGAAAGGACGGCGTTTGCCTTGGCCAGGGCTTCGATCCGCTGGGTGTAGGCATCGAGCGTGGCTCCGGGAATGGCAAATACGGCTACGCCGTCGGTGAGAGTGTCCAGGTAGGCGCGCGCTCCGCAGCAGCCCAGACTTAACGCCGCCCGGCCGGTGTTCATGACCTGGGGCACGATGGCACAGGCGGGCCGGCCCATGGCTGGAGCATTCTGGTTTTCTACCTGCTGCGTGGCCTCAGAAAGGATGAGGGTTTGGTTGGCATTCACGAAGAGAAGCACCACGTCCGGGGGCAACGGAGAGTCTGCCAAAGGCGCATATACGACGTATGCGGGCCGCGAGCCCAGAACCGGAATTAACGCCAGGTCCTGTGGTCTCACATAGTCAAGCTCGCCGAATACCTTGAGAGCATCCATCAGATCGGTTTGCTGAGCAGGAGAGGTTTGAAGGTTGTGCGTGTAAACGCCGATGGCACACAGGCCGTGATCAGAGGCGGAAGTGGCAAATGCAGCTTTCGCGCCGTCTTCCCAGAATTTGCAGCCTGCCGGAACACGGCCCGCATGCGCTTTCACGCCGGCAGGAATAGAGCCGGTGAAGGAAATCGCTACTGGTGGCTGCTGAAGATCGAGCGAGGCGGCAAGGATGGCGGCTAGTTGTGAATACATTTCAACCTTCCACCTTGAAGCCGAGATCGGTGATGAATTTGACGATGGTTTGCTCGGTTATCTGGCCGGGGTTGAAGGCGACCGTTACCTTGCCCTCCGGATAAGTTGATTTGCTCGAACTAATGCCCTTTTGTTGGCCCAGCATGGTGTCGAGGCCGGTGGCACAGGTGATGCAGCTGAATCCCTTGACGAACCAGGTCACAGTCCTGGTCACTGCCATGGCTTCGAGGGAAGCCAGGCTACTTACACTCGCCATCGTCAGTAGTTGAAGAAACCGTCTGCGAAACATTTTTGTTATCTCCTTAGCGCGCGGTTGCGGTGCCGGGTTCGTATCTCCAGGGTGTCTGGATACTGGCCTGGTCAGAGAAGCGAGTATCGGTGTAGTCGCTGAATTCGATCTTCTTGTTCAAGACCCCGGTTTCTATCATCAGATCGCGCACCATATCGAAGTCCGCCTTGCGCGGAGCAAGGGGGCTATACGTGACCCGGTCCATGGGCCTGGTCAGCGCCCAGCGGAGCAGTGCGGGCTTTTGGTTGTAGTAGAAACGGCCCACGAAATCCGCGGCGTCCTCACGGTGTGGCTTGCTCGTATCCAGCCAGAGGCCGGAACGGGCGACACCATCCACGAGGGTCTGGACGACCTCGGGACGCTTGTCAATCAGGTCCTGGCGCACGACGAGAATGCACGACATGTAGTCTGGCCAGTATTCCCTGGCCTGAAACAGGACTCGCCCGAAGCCGCCTAGTTCGGCTTGCGAGGGAAAGGGCTCGCCCATCACGAAGGCATCGATGGCATGGGCCGCCAAGGCGCCGGAAACGTCGGGCGGCGCCATCTCGACCATCTTGATTTCGCCGGGCTTGATTCCCCACACCTTCATGGCGCGAAAAACCAGCAGCCGCTCATCAGAAAAGCGGCTGGGAATGGCGATGGTTCGGCCGCGCATATCGGCAAAGGTCTTAATGGGACCGTCCTTGCGGACCACGACCGCGCTGCCATAACGGTGGCCCAGGTACACAACCTTGATTGGAACTCCTTGGGAAACGAGAGCAATGGCCAAAGGGGCAACGACGAAGGCGGCTTGCACCCGGTTGGAGATGAGCGCTTCCTTCATCTCCGGAAAGCCCTGAAACATTCGGGGCAGAAACATTTCGCCCGACAGAGAGTATTTGGAAATGTAGTCGGTGACGGGGCAAGTGAGCTGGCAGGTGACGGGGAGATAGGCAACAGTAATTTTTCGTTTGTCGAGCGGCCGATAGTCATTCAGAACAGCCGCCCAATTTACGTTCAGCCAGGCGTGCAGCCCGGTAATGAGCAGCAGCCAGGCGCACACACTCAACGCGATCTTGCTCTTAAGACTCATCGCGAAATCCCCAGCGAACGGATTTGATTTTTTCGAGGCGACGGAAGCCGGTGTCGAGGACGAGCCCAATCAAGCCGATGATCAGCATGGCGCCCACCACCAAGTCGTAACGCTTGCCTGAGTTGCGTGAATCGATGACCAGGTAGCCCAGACCGGAATCGACCGCGATCATTTCCGCGGCAACCACCACCAGCCAGGCGATGCCCAGCGCGATGCGTAAGCCGACGATGATTTTCGGCAGTGCAGCGGGAAAGACGACCTGGGTCAGCATGCGGGCAGGGTTGAGGCCGAAATTGCGCCCCGCGAGCCGGAACACCGAGGGCACGTTGGATACGCCGTCGACGCAGGCCACGACAATGGGAAAAAGCGCGCCCAGGAAAATGAGCGAGGTGGCGGCATGGTCGCCCACGCCAAGAAGGATGATGGCGACAGGAATCCAGGCAATGGGGCTGATGGGGCGGAGAATCTGCAGCAGCGGATTTACCACCTGGTTGGCCGCCGGATACCACCCCAGCGTCAAGCCCAGAGGGATGCCGATGATCGCCGCGGCGCCGAACCCAATGGCTACGCGCCGGAGGGAATCGATAATGTCGCGCCATAAGACCTGCTTGTGCATCAGCCCGGCGATTCCCTTCCCTACGTCGTGCGGCGAGGGAAAGACTTTGGTTGCCGTCCACACGACGGAGTAGTGCCACAGGGCGAGAAACAGCGCGCTGGCCAGCAGCGGCCAGAAGAACTTCTCCCACTTTTTTGGTTCGGCGAGGGAATTCATATTCTGTGGGCCAGCCCAATCTGTTGAAAAATTCCGTCGCGAAGTTCGAGGTAGCGTGCAGAGCTTATGTCTCGGGGATGCGGTATATCGATTTTGACGATTTGCTGGACGGTGGCAGGGCGAGCGCTCATCACCACCACCCGGTCGGCCAGCTGCACCGCTTCGTCGATATCGTGGGTGACAAAGATAATGGTCTTGCGCTCCGCCTCCCAGATGCGCAGAAGTTCGCCGCGCATGATGAGGCGGGTAATGGAATCCAGGGCGCCAAACGGTTCGTCGAGAAAGAGCATGTCTGGGTTCACGGCCAAGGCCCGGGCCACTTCAAGCCGCTGCTTCATGCCGCCGGAAAGCGCGGGTGGATAGGCCTTTTCAAAGCCTTCGAGCCCCACCATTTTGATGTAGTGGGCGACCCGCTGCCGCCGTTCCGCTCCGGCCAGGTGAAACAGCCCGAATGCAATATTGCCTTCGACAGTGAGCCAGGGAAAGACGCCGCGTTCCTGGAAGACGAAGATGCGGCGGGGGTCGGGCCCGCGCACTACCTGGCCATCGATTTTTATTTCTCCGCTGGTGGGGGAAAGAAAACCCGCCATGGTGCTCAGCAGAGTCGATTTACCGCAGCCCGAAGGACCGAGCAGGCAAACAAACTCTCCGTCTGCAACTTCGAGGCTGATATCGTCGAGCACCGGCGTAGTTTTGCCGTCACGGGTAAACACGGTGTGGACGTGGCTGGCCTGTAGCTTCGCTTTTTCCAACTAATCCTCCGAGTAGCTCCAGCGAAGCGACTTCACTTGCTGCAGAGAGCGCATACCGATATCGAGAAGCAGGCCGATCAGTCCGATGATAACCATGCCGGCGACCACGAGGTCATAACGGTTGCCGGCGTTCCGTGCATCCACAATCAAGAAGCCGAGCCCGGAGCTTACCGCGATCATCTCGGCCGCGACTACGACCAGCCAGCCAACGCCTAACGTGATGCGCATGCCAATGATCAGTTGGGGCATGACAGCAGGTAGAAGGACCCGCGTGACCAGGGCGGCTGGACTCAGACCGAAATTGCGGCCCGCATTGACGTAGACCGCGGGGATGGTGCGCACCGCGTTGATGGCGGTCAGCAGCAGGGGAAAAAAGCAGCCCAGAAAAATAAGAAAGATGGCTGAGAGGTCGCCCACGCCGAACCAGAGAATCGCAATCGGGATCCAGGCCAGCGGTGAGATGGGACGAAGGATCTGAATCAGGGGGTTGAACGCCATGTCTGCCCTGCGGTTCCAGCCGATGATCAGTCCCAGGGGTACGGCCAGAACAACGGCGAGAACAAAGCCCCAGGTGACGCGGAATAGCGAGGCGACGATGTACTTCAGCAGCAGCCCGTGCTGCAAAAGGTCGCCGATTCCCGTGACGACCGCCCAGGGGGTTGGCAAAAGATGGATGGGGTGCCGGGTCACGGCAATTTGCCAAAGCAAGCAGCAGGACTGCGATGAGCGCGATCGGGCGGAGACGGACTATCAAGCCTTTCGACCTCTTTCTTTCCCTGGATCGTGTCCCGTGGTTCGCAGTCGGATTCTAGCGCCATTGCACGAACTGTACCTCGACCAAAAGGTGGAGACTGGCGCCCAACTTGCGCCTGCCAGTATGCTGTTGCATACGCGCGATGCAGACTTGTGTAAGTGGATTCGATGTGACCGTGATTGGCGGCGGCCTGGCAGGCATGGCCGCATCTATCCATCTCTCGAAGGCCGGTTTGCGGGTTTTGTGCGTCGAGCCGGACGCGGCCGATACCAGCGTGATTGGCGAGTCGCTGGATTGGTCTGCGCCTGCTTTGTTAAATGCTCTAGGGCTGACCATGGACCAGCTCATCGCGGAGAAGATAGCGACTTACAAGCGCCACGTGACCCTGAAATTGGGCGATGGGTGCGACCGCTGCTATATTCCCGGTGAATGGTTAGGCCGACCGCCTTTCAATATCGAACTGCGGACACTGCATGTAGACCGGAGTGAACTGAATCAACTGTTGCGCAAAAAGGTTCTCAGCCAAGGTGTGACTTTTCTGCGGGATAAAGTCGTCGGGGTTGAAACTAGCGGAAGACGAGTGGCGGCTGTGAGCACACAGCTTGGCAACAGAATTTCTTCGCCCTGGTTTATCGACGCTTCGGGCACGGCGGCCAGCTTGTTTGCGCGGGCATTCCATCTGCCGGCGTATGAGTCCGGCCCACGGAAAGTCGCCATCTGGGGCTATTTGCCTATCACCACGCCGAGCGAAGGGACGACACTGTACGCCGACGGAGTGAAGCCGGCCTACATGGAGTGGGTGTGGGAAATACCGATCAACCCCAACACCATCAGCGTGGGATATGTGGCCACCGGCGAAACCATTAAAGCCCAGCGGCAGCAGGGGCAAACGGTGGAAGAAATTCTTCGAGAGAAGCTCCGCCGGTTTCCGCGGTTTGAGAATCTTTTGCGGTCTGAAATCTCTTGCTCCGTGACCTCTTTCGTTTGCCGCATGCATGGCCGGGTCGCCGGGCCGAACTGGTTGATCGCGGGAGAAGCCGCAGCCATGGTGGACCCGATGACCGCGAACGGAGTGACCGCCGCGCTGAGGCACGCGTCCGAAGGATCTCGACTGATTATCGAGTCTCGCCACCGGCACGGCATCCCCTACCTGTCAGCAGCCATGTATAGCCGGCGGGTTCTTGGCCTGGCGAAGTTCTTCAATCACGGAATCGAGAGGGTGATTTACGAGTCGCCCATCAGGAACCAGATCGGCGTTTTGCAAGCGGGCGATGTGTATACGGTGCCGGCATGGAGCCTCAACTCCATCTATTCGCGTTTCCGGCCACGCGGAGCGTTCAAGACACTCTTGTTTGGCAGCCTGCTAGACCTGGCGCGCCTGGGTGAGTACCTGCTTTACCAGTTTTGCAAGTGGCTGCAACCTTCTTCGCGAGTCGTAGCCTAAAAAACAAGTCTGCTGGTAAAGGCAAGCTCATGGTTATAGGTATGAAACTGGGAGGTCGCAATCTGCATACCTGCACCGAAGGCAACGCCGATGCGGCTTCGCTCATCATCGGGATGAAGCTTGAATTTGCTGAAGACGATCCCGGGGGTGAGGAAATTCTGCTTCTTGCCGTCGTTCTTTCCAGCAAAGAACCAGGTGGCGTTTGACTCGAGCTCGGGCCACACGTATTTGGAGAGGTGGTATTGCGCGGTGGTATTCCAGGCGATGGAACGGCCTACCTTGTTGGTTTCTTCCGTCGGCAGGGTTCCTCCCAGGCAGGAAATCACATCGAACTTGCCGAACCCCTTACCCGAGAGCAGCGTCGGAGAGACCGAGGAATCGGGGCTGCCGTTGGTATGGCTGCCCGTGGGGATGGTGGCGGTGAGCTGGGCACTCAACATATAGTTTCCATCCTTTTCATTCCTGGAAAGGATGCGGTACTTGTACAGAAACCCGACGTCTCCAAAACCGTCTTTCACCTTGGGCGTGTTGTGCTGCAGGTAAGGCGCGTAGTAAACGTCGACCTCGCTGTTGAAGCCGGGGATGAGGTTCAGACCTCGACTTGCGCCGTAATTCCACGTGGAGGTAAGCGTGGGCGTGATTTGACGGGTGAAGTCGGCGCGGAAAACCTGGATCAGCATGGGATAGGGTGCGACCAACGGGGGCGGCCAGGACGGCTGCTTCGCCTGGGTCGCACTGGTTCGCGATTCCCATTTGGCAAAGAAATTGTCCTGGGAAAACAAGGTGCTGGTTGTGGCCGCCAGAAGTAACAAAAGAGTACAAATTTTTCGTGTCATAGTTGTCTGCGTAAGGGTGCTTGACCAGCGGACAACGGTCAACCTCACAAGGGATGAGATTGACATCAAACTTTAGGCTGAGAAACGGCGGTCTTAAAAGATGAGCTATTCTGAGGAAACGATGCAGCACCAGTATATTGAGCGCGTGGTTGATCTTACGGAGCCGGAGGCCAACCAGATTCATCGCCTCCTGGTGGAGGAAGCACGCGAGGTTGTTTTGTACGGATCTGCGGAAGCGGTGGGCCGCATAGCAGGTTCGTTTGCGCTGGTTGCGCGTGAAGGCAAAACGGTGAAGTTGGCGCGCTCGCTTGATCGGCCGCTACGTTACTTTCTGGCCAAGCGCCAGGAGGGGCCGGTGCTTGTTGTCGCGGCGCGCATCGATACGATTTACAACTGGCTTAAAGCGGAGGGACTCGAGGGCCAGTTTCACCCCAGCTATACGAGGATGGTCCCCGCGCATCATGTGGTGGAACTCCAGCTTATTGGTTGCCCCGATCCAGACCCGATCTATACGCGTTTCTTCACCCCTGCGCAGGGCGAGCTCACCACGGATCTCGACCAGATCGGGCGAGCATACATTGGCGCGCTGGCAGACGAGCTGGCACAATGGCTACCCCGGGTGCCTGCCCATGAGCCCATCGGCGTTTGCTTTTCCGGCGGCATCGACAGCGGCAGCGTCTTCCTAACCGCCTACCATGTCATGCTCAAGCTGGGCATGAGTCCTTCGCGGCTGAAAGCTTTCGTGCTCGATGTGGGCGATGGTCCCGATGTGGGCCAGGCCCGCGCCTTCCTCGATGCTGTTGGCCTGGGACTCTTCCTCGAAGCGGTGGGGGCGGATGCATCGTCGCTCGATGTCGATGAGACCATCCGGGTGATCGAAGATTACAAAGCACTCGATGTGGAGTCGGCAACTATGGCGATGGCGTTATGCCGGGGATTGCGGCAACGCTATCCGGACTGGCGCTATCTTATCGACGGCGACGGCGGCGACGAAAATCTCAAGGACTATCCCATCGAGCAGAATCCTGAACTTACAATTCGCAGCGTCATCCACAACCCGATGCTATATCAGGAAGGATGGGGGGTGGGCAAGATCAAACACTCCCTGACCTATAGCGGAGGACTTAGCCGCTCTTATTGCAGAACCTATGCTCCGGCGCATCACTTCGGTTTTAACGGGTTTAGCCCATATACGCAACCGTCGGTGATCGCAGTGGCGGAGGGCATTCCATTCATTGCGCTGACGAATTACGACGTGGAACGGCTGTACCAGCTGAAGGGCGATATCGTGTCTCGCGGAGTGAAGGCATTGACCGGGTTCGAGATGCCGGTGTTCTCCAAGCGGCGGTTTCAGCACGGCGCGGTCTCAGAGGCCACGCTGAATTCCCGGCTTCCGTTTCGCGAAGCGGAGTATCGGCAGAAATTTTTGTCTCTGTATTCATGAGCGCTGACGTTGATGCCTGGATACTGAGCCGCCGTCCGGCGCGTGAAAAGCGCGACCCGTATCTTCCTTATGAGTATTTTGTTGAAGAGGAGTGCGGCGCCGATGGGGCGGTTGTGCCCGTTGCCACGGTCTTTCTTAC
>CAWCKO010000010.1:0-192045 GCA_963796145.1 uncultured Acidobacteriaceae bacterium
CCCGTTGACAGTATTTCAAGGAATAGGACGGAGAAATCCATAAATCGGGATGAATTATAGTTCAACCTCCCCGCTGGCTGCGAAGATCCTGGCGTCTCGCTAGTTGGCGAAACCACGGGACGGGACGTTACCTCTGCTTAGAGGTAACGGATTGAGGTGAACGTCCCTTCTGTCCACCCTTTTTCGTCCGTGCGAGAGACTCGGGCCATCACCCGCAAACCAGCTACGAAAACCGAGGTCCCGCTTCCTCAACAAACTCTTCGAACACTCTGCTTAACCGAAGTCAACCACGGCAAGGCTGCGCCCCAATGCGTGAATGCAACAGGGCCGCGACGCCTGCGGAATATACACGAGGGTTCCGTGTTCTTCCATCGGACCGGAGGCAATGGAACGTTCTGACTCCCGTTCTTTTCTGAGCTTCCTGTTCATTTGCGACTGCGACCCAAATTAAGGAGCACCCTCGTGAAAGCTATCCTCCTCGCTCTCTCCACCCTCTTATTGGCCGGCTCATGGAACGCCCTTGCGGCACAATCTGGGCAACCGATCTCATCTACGGATGCGGTCCGGGACCGGAATGCAGAGCCTCCTGCCATCACGTTCCCTCAGGATTTGTACGATCATCCGCTTTACCAGACGGAGTGGTGGTATTTCACAGGAAATTTACTCTCAACGGATAACAAGCAATACGGCTTTGAGTTGACCTTTTTTCGCACGAATGAGGCAACGGGTGCACCAGCTGGTCAACCCCAGGTCCAGCCGATTATCTTTGCCGATCTCGCGGTGAGCGACATCAACGGTCAGCAGTTCTTCTTCCACAAGTCTCTCGCTCCTGAGCAAAGCCCGCTTGCGGGCATCACCGAGAACCCGTGGTCCATTCAGCTCGGGCCTTGGCAATTAAAGCAACCATCTTCAGTGTTCGGAGTATTTCAGCTGCAGGCACAACACGGCAACTTCGGGATCGATCTGTATTTGCAACCGCAGGTTCTTCCTGTTCTCCATGGGCACGATGGTCTGTTTGAACTGGATGGTTCGGACGGACATGGTTCTGAGTTCTTCGAGTACTACTCGATTCCTCGGCTGACGGCATCAGGATCGATCACGGTGAACGGAGAAGCAATTCCGATCGACGGTCTAGCCTGGAACGATCACGAGTACTTTACTCTTGGAGCTGGTCAGACGCTTCCGCCCTGGGATTGGTTCTCCATCCAGCTTGAGGATGGGTCTTCGATGATGCTTTACGGCTTGCGTCTTCCGAATGGGCAGTTCGATCCTGCGTCGAGAGGAACGTTCATCTCCCAGGATGGAGAAGTGACACACCTCAAGTCGGGAGACTTTACGCTGGTGCCTGGTCAAACCACGTTTCATAGCGACATAAGCAGTGCTGACTATCCGATCGCATGGACCATCAACATTCCCTCTCTGCGGATTCAACTGGACATGTCCACGCCTTTGCACGATCAGGAGTTACCCGCAGTCCAAGGCGGAGGAAGCCCCGCTTACTGGGAAGGGGCCTCTCGTTTCCAAGGAACACGTGACGGCAGATTCGTAGAAGGCAAAGGATATGTAGAGCTAACTGGCTACAGCAACATAACCACCCAATAGTGGAGTAAACCCGGAAAGCCCAACATTGGTGAGATCGACAGAAAAGCAAAGCTGAGAAGAGCCCCATAAGCAGCGCCACGCAAGACAGTACAAGTGTAGCAGTTACGCGTTAGGGGCTTGCACTGTTGTGGCTAGATTCAGAGTCTAGTTGAGTTACTCGCGAAAGCGCATCTGGATCAGCCGGCTTGAGGGCAAGCACTTTTTTGTAAAGAGTCAACGCAAGATCGCGTTTCCCAACATTTTGATAAATGGCGGCGAGGTCGTAGTACGGGGTCGCATCCTGCGGATTCACGCTCACTGCCTTCGATAGAATCGCGATTGCTTCGGGTACGCGCCGCTCTTGAAAGAGAAGGGCTCCGAGGTTGCAGTATGCATCGTCCCGATTTGGGGCAACAGCAATAGCACGCTTGTACTGCTGCTCCGCGACAGCGGTCTCGTTCATCTCTTGAGATGCAACAGCGAGATTGGTAATACTTCCGGCGTCATCCGGCTCCAACGTGAGCGCTTTGTAAAAAGCCGATTGGGCTAGACGAGGATCATTACGCCTTAGGTACACATTTCCGAGGCCGGCGATGGCGGGTTCATAGTCCGGCTTAAAGGTGAGGGCTTTTTTGTAAGAGCTCTTAGCGGTGGTTAGATCGCCTCGCTGCTCCGAGACGGCTCCCAAATTGTAAAGCAGTTTTGTGCTGTCGGGCGTTGCCTGGAGAGACGCGGTATACAGCCGTGCCGGATCAGTCCAGTCGGCGACCCGGGACTGAACTCGCCCTACGCCCCACAAAATCCAAATAGAAATGAGACTAAAGAAAATCGTTCGTCTCTCTTGAAGTTTAACCTTGAACATAAGCGCGCAGATCGCGAGGCAAATGCCAGCGGACGCCAGATACTCATAGCGTTCCGCCAGTCCCTGATAGATCACAATGACTCCGCAAAATGGCAAAAGCGCAATCAGCGTCCACATCAACCCACAAGCTACATCGGGCAGGCTTTTGCGGATCCGGAATGTCAGAGCGACTATTCCCGACATGCCGATAAGTCCAAGGCACGCCCAAGCGGAGAAATGATTTGCCGGCATGTCTGTGGATCGCTCCACGCTCATGTGGAATGGCAGAAACATCCAACCGAGGTATTTGAAAAAGGAGATGCTGACAGGCCATATTGCCGAAGGGGCATTGAGAGAACGAATGCCACTCAAATGTCGCAAGTAGAAGTACAGTGTATAAACGCCGGCGGCGCCACCCAACAAAAGCATGCGTGGCTTGCGAGCGGTACGACCTATGGCATAGGCCACTAATATGCCTAATGGGATGACGAGCACGCCCGCTTCATTGGATAGCAGCGCCAGCAGAGAGAACAGACCGAAGCCGGCGAGCATCCGGGGACGGCCGGATTGCAGATACGATTGCCCGCTCAGAAAAGCCAGCAACATGAAACCGAACATCAGCGAATAGGATCGTCCGGAAATCCACGCAACAACCTCGGAATTGATAGGAAGCCCTAACCACAAGAGCGCGGTAGTGGCCGCAACCAGGCTTGTTAGACCCAACCTGCGCAGGAGTAAAAAGCCCAGAAGGCCATCTGCCCAATGTAGGATGAGATTGGTCATATGGAATCCACCTGGGTGATCCAAGCCCCAAACGGAGCGATCCAGAACAAGGCTCATCCAAAATACCGGCCTGTAGGATGTCTGACCGGAATGAAGGAAATCGTCGGTAAAGTTGACAGAAGAGTGAAGGAAATACACTGCCGAATGGAGGGATCCAAGCCAAGGGTTTTTGAGGATTTGCTCTACGTCGTCATAGACAAATGGGGCTCGAAGTGCGGCATGGTAGAGCGCCAGCACCCAAACGGCGCTCACTAGCGTGAAACTCAAATATTCATGTTCCACGAACCACCGCTGCCGGCCTGGGGGTAAACAAGACCCGGTTTCGCGTTTTTCCCGACGAGCGCTGCGAACTGTTCTCCTGGAGCTCACTCATACATTGACGATGGTGGCTTTGGGTTCGCTCAAACTGGCGCACGCTTGATCGCTCTCACGAACAACTACCTTGTGCTTCACTTTTGCAACAACACTGTGCCGGTAGCACCTAGCCATCGACAGTTACAAGAAGTCGCTGGAGAAAGTCTAACGACAACGCCAGGCAGAAGCTGAAGGACCTCGGAGAGCCTCCAGCCGAGCCAAAGTAGGCGACCGGGCAGGAAGGGCTATCAAAAACAGAACCCTAATAAAATCCGGAGATACGGCGACACCATGGAGTGGACCCCAAATCTGAGACTTGAAAACACGGGCTGCCGCCATCCGAACCTCCGTTCGCTGCAGTTGTCCCTGTTTCTCAGTGTCTCAGTTTTGGGGTCCACACCAGTTCGGGTGATGACTGCTCCGTCTGTCCTTTCAACCTAGAAAACTATCTACTTCAAGTGCTGCGCAGAGGTTCTTTGCTTGCCATGATCTTTACACGCCCCACAAATTCATATCGCTAGTTGCGCCGATGAGCTTGACGCAAGAGAGAACGCCACCGCAAGTCTTGAAGCCGGCCAATTTCAAAGTCGAAAGCCACTTCTTCTTTACCAGGGAGGGTGAGCCCTCGCTGCGACACCAGCTCTGGTAGTCCGCAAAAAGAAACTCAAGCAGGGTGCTTTCCTTAAGCGTGACCCCTGACAACAGACGGGTTGCGGCCCATCTGACAACCGCGTCAGAATTACCAAGGATGCTGTTTCGGAGTTTCGTTTCATCGACCAAACCAACCGCAGCGCTTTTCATCATCTTTTTTCTATCCTCATCCGAGCCAACTTCTGTTCCAGGCGTCGGCCGGGCTTTCGGAAGCAGAAAACCAGTCGCGATCAACCAGATGAATCCTGGAAATCGCACGAGAGGAATGAGGAAAAGGAGCTTCGCGAAGGCGAGGTGCAACCAGCTCAGCTCGCCTGCGATCGCCAGAACTACACCAAAGAAGACCAGCCACTTTGGAAGCAGCTTCATGAAGCCGGCAGTGATACTCACACCGGCGAGAAAAAGTCCCATGGGAACCGAGAATCCGGGACCACCAAGCGCATAACCGAGATAGTAGAGAGCGATCACAATGGGAGGATGTTCAATGACTCCCGGGTGCAGAAGCGTCCACATCGCCATGGTGCCGACGAATGCATCTGCGACTACCAGCAGGCCACCGAGCATGGCGATGTAAGTTCCTGCGGCTTTTGCTCCGAGAAAGCGAAGCTGGCTCACGACAGTGACTGAGTACAGGCCGAAACAGATAAGAGCTCCGAGTTGAAGCACGATGCAGAAGAGCACACGCTGCCCGTAGACTTGAAAATACGGCACGATCGTCGACGGTGGCTCCCATGGCCCGGGCCAGTATGGTTGCTTGTACAGGGCGGTCACAGGGTAAAGACCTACCCAGAAAAGTGTGGTGTAAAGGATGGCGAGGATACCGGGGTGAGGTCCTCGATGGGAAGAGGTGGAAGGTGTGCTCATTCGAGCCTCCTTTTGGTTAAACCGGATGTTTGCGAAGCCAGAGTTCCATTACCAGGGTGTTGATCGAGAAGCCGACCAAAAAGGCTGGGCCGAAAAATTGTTCGGGAGTCCAGTGTGTGAGATGCGACGTCGCAAAGAAGATCCCCATGACGGGCCGGGTCGTCGCTATTCCCAGCGAGATGGCTGTAGCGCGAAGGGTCCACCGCAAGCTCTTTTCTGTTTGCCCCATCTTCCAGGCCGAACAGCTGAAGGCCAGCGACACAAGGAAAAGGCCGTTATAAAAGATGACGGCAGCGCCTTCTATCGCGCCTCCGACAGGGTGAACAACCATGGCGAAGGCGGAGAACCCGACAATCGTCCCAACGGTGTAGAAAAGGAGACGCACCAACGTGGAAGCGCGAGTTCGGCTCCAGAAGACGAATGGCAGCACACAGACAAAGACAAGGGCAGCGAAGATGTGCACGTAAGTGAGGATCGCGTGTGTTTTGAAAAAAGCATCGAGCCTCAGCAGGTCCGTAGGAGCGTTCGTGGCGAGTGGCCGCCACAGCGCGAGAGCGCGACGAAGTACGACAGCGATGCCGATAACGATGCAAAACCAGAAACCTGCCTGTAGAACCCTGGGTACCCGCGGCAGGCGCCGGGGAACTGCGACGCTTCGGGCTTTCGAAAAGGTGGCGGATCGGTTCATGGGATTCGTACCTAGATTAGCTTTACACTATGTAAAATTAATACGTCAAGCGATCTGGATTTGAAAAATGACTGAAGAACAACCGGTGGGGAAAACAGAGCAGAGGCGCAGCTATGAGCTTGGTAAGCGGCTTGAGCAAATGGATGAGACCAGACGAACCGTGCTGCAGGCTGCGCGAGCTCAACTCGAAGGGCAGGGCTACAAGCAGTTCTCTATGGCCTCGCTAGCGGCCGACAGCGGGGTTACGCGGCAGACGATCCACAATCTGTTTGGAACCAAGCAACACCTCCTGGAAGCCCTATTCGATAATATGGCGATCCATGGAGGCCTGGAGCAGATGCGTTCCGTCATGTCGCTGCACGATCCGAGTGCGATGTTGGAAGGGTTTGTTCGCGTGTTCTGCGCATTCTGGGCTGAGAACCAGGTGCTCTTTCGAAGAATCCACGGTATTGGCGCAATCGACCCTGATTTCGGGGAGCTTATAAATGCCCGCAACGAACGCCGGCGGGCGGCTGCGGGGCGTATCACCAGGAAGTGGAAGAGCGGGAGCGATGTCATCGAGGCTACCGCCGCCCTTACTGCTCTCACCTCGTTCGAGTTCTACGATGCCACGGCGCAACACGGAATCTCAGCCGCCCAAGCTGAGGCCATCGTTCTGAAGATGGCGTTTGCCGCGGTGACGATCGGACCAGGATAACTACCGACAAAACCCGCTTCTCGTCAGTAGCGATCGCTCATTCTCAAGCGTAGCTTCCCGCCTACTTCTTAGCCGGGCGCAGCATGGGCGTCACCCCGACCTGCTCCTCCGCCGTATACGGCGCTCCATAATACGGGAAATCCTTGCGAATTCGCCCGCGGTCGGGAGCAAGTCCATCGACAATTGGCGTGTTGGCCGCCAGCGTCAACATCACATCCAGCACATCGTCGCCGAGCGCGCGTCCATTGAAGCTGGCCACCTCAAATGCGGCGGACGTTCCAAGCTCGTAAGGCAACGTGTCGGGACAAAGCCGTGCAGCGATCAGCTTCCCGTATTCACCCGGGTCCGCCGCCGAACCGGCATAGGTCGTCATCTTCTCCGCAAAATCCGCCATCGACTTCGCGAAGCGCTCTAGATCTTCAGACGGAACCGACGCATTGAATTGTTCTTTCACCTCTTGATCGCTCGGGTCGTTCAGGAAGAGATGCGTAACCATAGGCAGGCCCCAACGCGAAACTTGTACCTCTGGCGCATGGCCACAGAGGGAGATCGTCGCCCATGCGTTGATTTTTCCCTTCCCAATCAGTTCGCTCGGCACCTCCAGCACAATCGCCGTAACATTCCGCCTCGCAAAGGGATTCTGCTGATGCAGAAAGGCGTCCCCATCGTAGCGCTGGTCCTTATAGAAAGCAGTCATAAATGTGCCGAATCCAACATTTGCCGCAAATAGCTCTGGAGCAATCCCAACATACGCACGAAGACCCGAATTAGTCGCGACCGAACCGGTTTCACCCTCAACCAGACTCTCTCCGGCGTCACCACGAAGAGCATCGTCACCCGTCGCCTTCCGCACCACAAACGGTTGAATGTGAGTATGCTCACTGCCATCTCCGTGTCGTGGTTCACCAAACCTGAACTTGAACGTAACCTCTTCCCTCGCATCTCCGTTCAGGTCGAACCGGAACGCGTAGAGCCCTTCTGGATGAAGCGTATCCGGAGCCGATAATCCCACATCCGGATTCACGGTCATCGCCATTACCGTCTTGCCCGAGGGACCCTCAAATAAATAAAAGTCGCTGAGGTTGAGGCTCGGATCTTCCTTCGCCAGTTTGGTATCGAAATGATGTGACATACAGAATCTCCTTGAAAAGCATAATTTGGCACTCTCAGGCGGTGGACTTTAAATTCCGTCGTAGCGTGAATACCGACGCTTTGTCCAATAGTCCGGCGGTTCGTCCTTCGTAACTATTCTCTGCGGTCAGCCGCGAAGAATGGGGGCTCCGAAGGGAGCGCCCGTCAGTCCGCCATCCACCATCAGTTCGACCGCGTTGATGTACGACGAATCGTCCGAGGCAAGAAAAAGCACAGCCTTGGCCAGATCTTCCGGCTCGCCCCAACAGGCAAGTGGAACCGTGGAAGAGAAGAAGTCGGAAACTTTTGCGGATTCCTCTGCCGTGGCATTGGCGCGCTCCCCGCGCTTCCAGATGGGAGTCTTCGTCGCTCCAGGGGCCACCACGTTCACGCGAATCTTGCGCGGTGCAAGGTCTGCGGCGATGGATCGAGCCATCGAGACGAGTCCGCCTTTCGTGGCAGCGTAGGCAGCCAGACCTGGTTGACCGAGATAGCTCTGCACCGATCCGTTGAAGATGATGCTGCCGTTGTCGTTCATGAGAGGAGCGGCTGAATTGACGGTAAAGAAAACACCGTAGAGGTTGGTGTGGACTACCTTCTCGAAGATGGCTTCGTCGGTCGTGCCAGTCGGCGTCATGCCGGAAATGCCTGCATTGGCGAAGACGATGTCAAGTTTGCCAAAGTCTTTGGCGAGTTCAGTGAAAAGCTTCTTGCGGTCCTCCGCAACCGTAACGTCGGCGCGATAGCCGCGCGCTTTCGATCCCAGCTCGGCGACCGCTTCATCCAGTGTCTTCTGGTCCCGGCCGGTAATCGCGACCTCAGCGCCTTCTGCAACGAAAAGGCGGGCTGTGGCCAGGCCGATGCCACTGTTTCCGCCGGTGATGAGAGCCTTCTTGCCTTTGAGTTTCATGATTCCTCCAGGAACCCGCGATCGAGAGCCTCGACATCTCGCGGGGAGCGATGTCGCTCCCCGCGGAGTCGTTCATTGCGGCAGCTCTTTGCCTGACTGCTCCGCCACCATGTAGGCGGCGTACCAGTCTGGCCAGTTCGCGTCGCGCTGACCGGTGCGCTTCTCGTGCTCGCCGTGGGCGGCCTCCGCACGCCGAAATGCGCTGGCCAGATCGTTCGCCGATGCGAAGGTCGTTGCCGTCGCGTCGACGCGACCGGGAAGCCGCGTCGTGATCTCCTGGAACAACCAGCTGTTCCCGTCTGGATCGCGGAATGAGGCGAACGAGCGGTAGCTGCGATGCTCGGGGTCAGGACCGTTGACCCGGATCCGCCCAAACAGGTAGGGCTCGTCCGGACCGGAGTAGGCGTCGGCGGCGCCATGAAACACTTCGCTGACCTCAACGCCGCGACGGAGCAGATTCTTGCGGGCGGCCTCGATGTCATCGACGATCAGATACAGGCCCTGGGCCGAGCCGGGAGCCGCCCCGGTGACGTTCTTGCCGAAGATGACCGAGCACGCGGAGCCAGACGGCGTGAGCTGAATTACGCGAAAGTCCTTACCGTTGTCGTAGTCGGCGTCGAGTCGCCACCCGAGCCTCGCGTAGAACTCCTTCGCGCGATCGACATCCGAGACGGGGATAACGACGATTTCGAACTTCATGTCGACTTTCGCAACGCTAGCCTCGCTGGCCGCGTCGTTAGCTTGGGTTTCATACGTCGCATTTGCCATGTCTTTCCTCCTTTGCGTTCAACTGAATCGCTGATTGCGAGCGTTAGCCAGCAGAATCACATGTTTCCGAAGGCGTGGCGTTCGATACCTTTTGCAAAGTGAGCCTCTCCTGCCGGTCGTGAGCTTCTAAACGGGATTCACGGGCAGCTTGGAGGAACTCCCACGGAATGATCAGGAAGTCAATTCGTTTCTCCCCTAGCGGAGCCGCGAATCATATTCCTGAATTCACACGTTCTGTCCTTCATGTTCTCGACGCTTAGGCCCCGTATCATGCCTATCTTTGAGAGCGCGCGTCAAACGTCTCGCTTGGAAGCGAATCTTAGGGAATCGGGGTCGCCGATCTTTCTGCTTGGGGGCCCTGCAGTTCGTGAGTGACTTTAAACGACGAGCACGGAAAGCCGAACGCGACCCAGTATATACCTGCAATACAGTGAAATCTGCGAAGTCACTATTAATTAGACTATCCGCCACGCTCCGAATGCGCGAAAACCAATAATTGTCGGTTCTTGGTAACAGTCCAATTCGCTCTTTCGGGTTCAGGGATACATGATCGCGGAACACCGGGGATAAGCTATGCGTAGGGTTCGATGCTGGCGAAGAATTTGTACGCAGCGATGGAGGCACGACCGGGGTGACGACTGAGACGAGAATTGCCGAGCCGCAGGAATATACCGCGGTATCGGTGAAGGGCGCATTGTGGCTGGCGGTAGGGTTTGGCCTGCTGAAGTATGTTCTGTCAACGCTGGGCCAGATAACGATCCAACATGCAGGGTACGGCATTTTTCGTGACGAGTTGTATTTCATCGTGTGCGGCCGGCATCTGGCCTGGGGGTATGTGGATCAGCCGCCCGTCATTCCTTTGGTCGCGCGCATTTCGGAGTTGCTGTTTGGCTTGCAATCCCTGGCCCTGTTCCGGACCTTTGCCTCGCTGGCGGGCGCCGCGGAAGTTGCGATGACGGGGCTGCTGGCATGGCGGATGGGCGCTTCGCGCTGGGCGCAAGCGCTGGCAATGACGGGGATTCTGCTGGCGCCCATGGTGATGGGCACCGATGTGACCTTTTCGACGAGCACCTTTGAGCCGGTCTTCTGGATGACGGTGGCGCTGGCGACAATCGAGCTGGCACGGCTGGCCGGTCGCGGCATTCGCAGTGGCCGTACAGTGGCGTTGTGGTGGATGCTGCTGGGCGTGACGGCTGGCCTGGGCCTCGAAAACAAGTGGAACGAGGTTTTCTTCCTCACCTGTCTGCTGGCGGCGCTGTTGATGACCAGCCAGAGAAAGTTACTGGCTTCGAAATGGTTCCCGATCGGCCTTGCGCTCCTGGTCGTGCTGATTCTGCCCAATCTGCTGTGGGAGATGCACCACCACTGGGCAACGCTCGAGCTGCTGCACAACGATCAGATTAACGGCAAGAACGTTCGTGTGGGCCCCCTCGCGTTTGTGCTGGACCAGATGCTCGTCTTCGGTCCTCTGATGGCGCCGTTGTGGGTGGGAGGCATTCTGTGGCTGCTCTTCAGCCGGGCGGCTCAGGCGTTCCGATTCCTGGGCGTGACCTATCTGCTGTATCTGCCCCTGATGATGATTCTGCACGCCAAGGACTATTACCTTGCGGCCATTTATCCGCTCTATTTTGCCGCGGGGGCGGCCGCCTGGGATCTTCTCTTCCGCAAGGCCTGGTTGCGGCGCGGGCTCACGCCCGTTTACGTGGCGATGAACGTGCTTGTCATCGCGATTCTGTTGCCAATCATTCTCCCGGTACTGCCACCGGCAAAAATTCTTGCATATCAGCAGCGGCTGCATCTGCAGCCTCCGAAAATGGAGAATGGCGCCACCGCGCCGCTGCCGCAGTACTACGCCGACATGCTGGATTGGCGTCAGAAGGCGGACTTGCTAGCCGCTGCCTGGTACTCGCTGCCGCAGGCGGAGCGCGCACAGGCCGTGATCTACACGGAAAACTATGGCGACGCGAGCGCGGTGAACGTGTACCGGCCGGATGTGCCGGGGGCCATCAGCGGTCACCAGAACTACTTCTTCTGGGGACCGCGCACTTATACGGGTAGCGCGATGATCGTGTTTGGCGAAAGCCGCAGGACGCTCGAAACAAACTTCGACTCGGTAGTGGAATTTACACAGGATGCAAATCCGTATTTGGAGCCGTATGAGCGTGGGCCGGTTTTCATCTGCAGAGGCCTCCATGAAAATCTCCAGGCGCTGTGGCCAAAGGTGAAGAACTGGGAGTGAGGCCACGGCGAAGGCGTCCGGCCCGTCTCAACTCACGATTTCAGACCAACGCACTCATTGAGCTCTATTTGCGCCCGAAAATCAGGATCGGTATTGAAAAATGCCCTTCTCGTCACTTGGCCGAATCGTCTTAGCGATCCTGATCCGGACTTGATGCGTACACTGGTCGGGTGCTAATCGTGATTCAGATGACACCTCATCTCGGATGCTCCCCAGCTCAGGTATCTCGCGAGAGTCTTTCAGCCCACGGTCGCTGAATGAGAACAGCCTGCCGAACGAATGACCAGCAACTACGCAGATACAACGCAATCATGCAACACGACGGATGAAGTTCTCCTGTCGTCATCGGAGAAGGTCTCTTTAAAGAAACGATTGCTGTTCATCATTTACTCTCTACTTTTTACGACGCTCAGGGTGATGCTGGAGGGATATTGCGTTGAGTGGTGGACCTGGTTGTGGGCGATGACGCCTTGTGATTCGCTGTAGTTGTCGCCACCAGTGTTAAGGTTGAGATCGAAGCGGGGGAAATTGCTGCTGCTGACTTCTATTCGCAACTGGTTGTCCGGGCGCGAAGTAGTTGCTGGTTTGCATTGGCTGTAGGGTGACTTTGTAGACCTTGTTCTTCTCCATCCACACCGGCGGCTTGGTATAACCTTCGCGATAGCGGACACGCTGGATATTCTCGTCGATGTTGTACGCGGTGCCGTCGGGCAACACTTCGATGAGTCTCACGGTAAAGTCGGTATCCTTCGCGTCGCTCGACACGTAGAGAGTAACGTCGATGGGACCGCTGACCTCCATGCCTTCCTTGAGTGAGCCGGTGCTGTAGACGAGGATGTCGCCGCGCGCTTCGAGGCCGCGCTGGTCGAGTACACCGGGCTTATAATCAGCACCCATGCAACAGAACCCTCCGCCGTGGGTTGGGACAGGATTCATGGGGTCATAGACAAAGTTGTCGAAATTGTCCTTCTGCGCCGGCGCGGGAACGAGAGCGCCATCTCCATTGAGCGAATTGGCGTGCCCCTCGCTGGCCAGGTAATACGTAACTGCCTTTGCCCCCTCGGGTGGCCAGGTGTCCGACGACTGCCACTTGTTGCTGCCCATGGTGTAGTACCGGACCTTTGGGGTCTTGGCTAGGAAGCCGTTGTCCTCTCCCTTGAGGAATTGGTCAAACCAGCCGTAGGTGAGCGTGTCATAGTCGAGGCGCGCATCGCCCAAGTCACGTTCGCCTACGATGGTGTGTTCTGCGGCGCCCTTGTAAGCGCAGTGGGACACGGGCGCAACGATGGCATACTGCTGGGCGGCCACGGCGGAGCTGGCGGTGTTGCGAACATAATTGTATGCGGCAAGGTTGGGGGCGACGCTGACGTCGTACCAGGTCATGAGCCAAAGGCCAGGAACATCGATGCGCATACTGTCGTTCCAGAGGCCGCCCTGGTACCAGGAGGGATCGTTGGGGCTGCGTAGGATCATGCCGGGCTTGCCGGAGGGCGTGGTGTCGGCAAAGATTCCGTGCGGGCTGCCAACCGCGGCAAGGATCTCCCTCTCAGGCAGGTGCTGGAGGGCCTTGGCCCAGTCAACAGTGGGCGGGCGCGCGGAGAGATCATAGAACTTGGCGGCTGCAAGCAGGGCTTGCCGAGACATGCCCGGGGGTAACGTGGGTCGGCCGTCGCTGGTTTGAAGGCCGGAGTCGTAGAGCCAGGCGATGAAAAGCATCTGCACAGCCCCGCCGCGAAACCAGTTGCCTTGCTCGTAGTATGGGCCGACGCGGCCGACGCCGGCGCCGAAGCTCTCCGGGATAAACGTACCGAGGGCCTTGTTGCCGCGCGAGGCCACGGCCAACTGCCACTCAGCTGTGGAGGAACAGCCGATGAGGCCGACCTTGCCAGTAGACCAGGCCAGCGCGCCCATCCAGTCGAGAGCATCGTCGGAGTCAGTGAGGGGAGCGCCCAGAATGTCATAGTCGCCTTCGGAGAAGTAGCGGCCGCGCTCGTTCATCTCGACGTAGGCGTAGCCGTGCTTGACCGCCTCTAGTTTGGCAGACAGGTCTCTGGGCGCGCCCAGATCCACATCCCAGTAGTTGAAGTTGTACGGAGTACGGACGAAGATGATGGGATATTTCTTCGACTCCTCTTTGGGCCGGTAGATATCGGCCTGCATGCGTTTGCCGTCGCGCATGGGCACCATCACCTTGCGCTCGATGATGGCGATGGACTCGAGTTCTTTTTCAGTGGCGTTGCGGCGGGTGATGATGGCGGCGTCCTGCGGCCTGGCCTGGGCCGGTCCGATGCCCACCATGATGGTGTTACTGAAAATGAACAGACACGTTAACTTCGCGATTCGCTGCATTCCGGCCTCTTTCTTCCCGGGGGGTCAATCGGGATCAATCCGGAGGGGTCCACTCCACTCCAGATCGGGGCAACTATGGCGACGAGGAATTACTGAGACATGTTAACTACTCCCCTCGTATTTTTCATGTCACAGCGCGCGGCTGGCGGGCTTGAAAAGTGCGTCCAACTCCCACGAATCCCATAATGCCCGTCTATAAAAAGTTCAACCTTGGGAAGTCACCATCGATGAAGCCGGTAAGATCGCGATCGTCTAATTTGGACAGCTCTGAATCCTCAATACCCATCTGAGCCGCGGGCGATTGCGAACCTTAGCGATGCTATACTCGCGACCATTGCGGCAAAATAAGAGGTCGTTCCGTGGGCAGAAATACTCGCTTTCTTATGGGGGCACTGGTGGTTGCAGCCTTCGCGGCCGCCGCACTGGCTCAAAAGGCAACTCTGTTTCAGTTCACAGAGAAGCCCGGCCCCCATCTTGTCGGCCTTAAGGTGGTCGAGCAGTACGATTACTCCCGCACCCACCGGTCCAGGACCAACGATCTCGGCGCGCCCTACCAGGGCGAGCGCGCCCGGCCCCTGCAGACGCTCATCTGGTATCCGGCCGAAAAATCCACTCTGAAACCAATGACAGTCGGCGACTACGGAAATCTCGCGGCCAGCGAGACGAGCTTCGACAAGCCCACTCTGTCCGTCGACCAGAAGCATTGGCTCGAAGGCATCAAGCCCACCCTGGACATGCCCATGTGGGCGGTGCGCGATGCACCGCCGGTCTCGGGGCGTTTTCCGATTGTGATCTACGCACCCAGCTTCTCCGCCATGTCCTGGGAAAACGCCGATCTGTGCGAATACCTCGCCAGCCGTGGTTATGTCGTCATCGCCGGCCCCGGCATGGGAGCATCGACCCGCGATATGACCAACGACCTCACCGGGATCGACGCCCAGGCACGCGACATCTCCTTTCTGATCAGTTATGCGGAAAGTTTGCCCAACACCGACATGTCCGCTATTGCCGTCGCCGGATTCAGCTGGGGCGGCATCTCCAACCTCTTCGCCGCTGCGCGTGACAACCGCATCGATGCCCTAGTTGCCCTCGACGGCAGCATGCGCTATTACCCCGGACTGGTGAAACAAGGCGACGTTCACCCCGAGCAGATGACGATTCCTCTTTTGTTTTTCGCCAACGGGGGCTTGACTCTTGAAGACCAGAGCCGCTACTTAAACAGCGAAAAGAACCAGGGTCCAAGCGTCCTCAACGCATGGACACACGGTGATCTGCTCCTGGTACGTATGTTGGGTCTGGTGCACTTCGAGCACAGCTCGATGTACCAACGGAACGAGGATGTATGGAAGAGGAACTTTTCCGAACAAGCGATAGCCGACTATGACCGCGCGGACGGAATCGCCGGATACGCCTGGATCGCCCGCTACACCGTTCATTTTCTCGACGCCTATCTGAAGCACGACGCAGCGGCGATGGCCTGGATCAAGAAGACCCCTGCTGACAATGGCGCGCCCAACCACTTCCTCTCCGCAAGCTATCGCCCGGCCAAAGGCCTGCCCGCAACTCTCGAATCCTTTCGTATTGAACTCGGCCGGCAGGGCTTCGATCACGCCGAAGACGTCTATGCAGCCATGCAGAAGGAATCGCCAAGCTTCAAGCCCGATGAATCTGCCGTTAACGCCTGGGGCTTTGAACTCCTGACCGACAACCACTCCCCCGAAGCCATCGACATCTTCAAACTCAACGCGAAGAACTATCCCGACTCCGGGAACGTCTATGACAGCCTGGGCGAAGCCTACATGCAATCCGGTCAGAAACAGCTAGCCATCGACAGTTACAAGAAGTCGCTAGAGAAAGACCCATCCAACGACAACGCCAGGCAGAAGCTGAAGGATCTCGGAGAGCCTCCAGCCGAGCCAAAGTAGGCGGCCGGGCAGGACGGAATGACCCTAATGGTTCTCGAATGAGGGTGACATGTTATCTACTCCCCGCGGCATTTTCGCGTATACGTTGCGTGGCTGGTGGGCTTGAAAGCTGCGTCCAACTCCCACGAATCCCATCATGCCCGTCTACAAAAAGTTCAACGTCGGAAAGTCACCACCCCGGGTGACTAAACACCCGCCTAACGGGGTACCACGGATACGAAAACAAGCGCTCGCGATTCATCGAACCATAGTCCATCGGAATCTATATGGTATGGCCAGCAACATCTTCGTTTACCCCACGTGTGCGAATTCACCGCAACCGCCACGCCGGCAGCTTGGGGTACGCATAATCGACTTATCACTCTTTCCACGCTTTATTTCCATCGCCCCGCCACCTTCCGATCGGCCATGGAACATGAGGAATCAAGGCGCGAGGGGACCCTTAGTTCGCTTAGTTCGCTTAATTCGCTTAATTCGCACTTTTTCCAACGAGAGATCACACACTGCTTGTTCCCAAGGCCACCAGCCTCACCTGCGTGTCCCGCCCGGCATCTCCGCCCCAAGATTTGCGCCGGCCCGGCAGCCGTCGAGAGTCGAAGACATTTCGAGTGCCACGAAAACCCGAGGACCGAATCGAATGAATATTTCCATCTCAACAAAAAGCCTCTCTATGCGCGGAGCACTCCGATGACCATCCACGGACCATTCCCCACGCCATCAATCTTCCCCAGCGGAACTTTTAAACCGAAAAACGAAGAGGGTCATCAACCCCGTCAGCACCAACGAAAAGGGGCGGCAAATTACACAAAATTTGAGCACCTTGGCGAAACAAAGGACTTAGCTCCCAACCTGCAACCATTACGCGATCAGATACCTCTTTCCGGAGCTGCAGCAAAAGGTGTCCTTTTCCGCCTGCCGGGAGTTATGCTGTCACCCGTGTCCAAAACGCAGCGTATTCCTGCGCGGCTCACGAGGGTAAATGCCGAAGAACGTCTTTGATGTCTGTATCGTTGGCTCGGGCGCCGGAGGAGGCACGCTCGCTGCCCATCTCGCCCAACGCGGGGTGAACGTTGCCATCGTGGAGGGCGGCCCAGTCATCAACACCCGCACCGACTTCAACACCCACGCGCTCCCATTTGATTTTCCCAACCGCCACATCCCAACTATGAAAACCGGCAAGTCCGGCATGGCCTCAGAGCGCGCTCGCGGCGTAGGTGGCAAAACCATGCTATGGAACGCCGTGGCCCTGCGTTTCAGTCATCGCGACTTCAAAGGCTACACCATCGACGGAGCCGGAGCCGACTGGCCAATCGACTATCCCGACATGGCTCCTTACTATGACCGGATCGAAAGGGAAGTGGGCGTCTGCGGAAATCGTGACGGCCTGGAAGATCTTCCCGACGGAATCTACCTCGACCCCCCACCCCTGAAATTAGGAGACCTTCTACTCCAGCGCGGCGCGAAGCAATTAGGCATCCCCATCATCCAGACCCGCAAAGCAACCCGGACCAAAGCAAGCGAAACCCGCCCTGCCTGCCACTATTGCGGAAACTGCATGGCCGGCTGCGACGTAGCCGCCAAGTACAACTCCGCGGACGTTCACCTGACCCCGGCCATGAAGACCGGCCGCCTGACCGTCTTCTCCGACTCGGTCGTGCGCGAGGTCACCGTCTCCAGCGAGAACCGCGCCACCGGAGTCATCTATCACAACCGCCTCACCGGCACCCCAGGCGAAATCCAGGCCCGCTGTGTCGCCGTGGCCTGCGCCTGTATCCAGAGCGTAGGCCTGCTGCTCATGTCGGAGTCCACCCTCTATCCGCAAGGGCTGGCCAACTCCAGCGGCCAACTCGGGCGCAATTTCATTCCCCACTTCAACTCCGGCGTGGAAGGTTTTTTAACCGAGATGATCGGCCGGCCCGTAGTAAATGACGAGGGTTACATCGATCACGCCTACCTGCCCTCCTACATGCACGCCCAAAAGCGAGACTACGCCCGCAGCTTCGGGGTGCAGATCTACACTGGTATCCGCCGCACCACCGGCTGGGCCCGCGAAGTGCCGGGCTTCGGCGTCTCCTACAAGCAGGCCGTCAAGCAGCGCTTTCCGGCATACGTCAGCTTCCAATGCTTTGGCGAAATGATCCCCAACCCGCAAAGCTTTATTGCATTGGATAAGTCATCGGTAGACGAGTTCGGCTTATACAAGGTGAAGGCGGTCGCGGTGCAACAGGAGAACGAAAGAAAGATCTACGCGGCCATGAATCAGGCCGTAATCGGTATCCTGCAAAAGGCCGGCGGAGAAGTTCTCTCTGTCTCCAGGTTTGAAGAGCCCACCTTGAACCACCAGTTAGGCGGATGCCGCATGGGCAGCGATCCGCGCACCTCCGTAGTCGACGCGTATTGCAGAACCCACGACGTACCCAACCTCTATGTGGTGGATGGCAGCGTCTTTCCTTCCTCTTCCGAAAAGAATCCAACCCTGACCATCATGGCCCTGGCCGCGCGTACCGCCGACAACATCAGCGATCGTTTTCGCAAAGGAGAGATCTGATGCAAACCCGCCGCGAAGCCCTGAAAATTATCGGAGCCGTCGGTGTAACCTGCGCTTTCCCCTTTTCCGCCAACGAGCTTTACGGACAACACGTCCATCCATCGGAACAAGCGGGCACGCCCACCCCGTCGCCCCGCTTCTTCACCGCGATGCAGTTGCTGCTGGTCGCCCGCTTGACCGACCTCATCATTCCCCCCACCGATACCCCGGGAGCCGCGGCCGCCGGCGTTCCAGCATATATTGACCTGGTCGTGACCGAAGATCCAATGCTGCAGACCCTCTTTCAAGAAGGGTTGCCACGCTTAGACGCCATCAGCGGATCCAGGTTCGCCACCAGCACCTTCCTGCAGTTAACGGAAGCGCAGCAGGTCGAAATCCTTACTTCGCTGAGTCAAGCCCCACCCGGGGCCGATGCTTATTTCTTCCACGCCCTCAAGAACCTGACCGCGGATGGCTATTACACCTCTCGCATCGGCTTACTGCAGGAGCTTGGATATAACGGCGACGCCGTTCTTGCAGCTTTTCCTCAATCCACCATTCCGGAACACTGAAAGGCACAGGCGCATGTTTCGCGATTCGATATCCAAAACCGCTGCCGGCTGCATCCTGCTCTTTCTGTGTGCTACAGCACGCTCTGCCAGCCGCCCCGACGAGATACCCTTCGAGAAACACACCATCGACCTCGGAGCTTCCGAAACCGCGGTCTTCGCCGACATCAATCGCGACGGCAAACTCGACCTGGTCTCCGGCGAGTACTGGTATGAAGCGCCGCACTGGACCAAACACCGCTTCCGCGAAATCGAGTACACCAACAATTACGTAGACGATCTCTCGACCCTGCCCCTTGACGTGGATGGAGACGGCTACGTCGACCTGGTCACCTCAGGCTGGTTTAGCAAGAAGCTGTCATGGTGGCGAAATCCCGGCAAAGCCGGCGAAATGTGGAAAGAGTATCCCATCGCAACTGGCCACTCCATCGAGTTTTCCTTTCTGGTTGATCTTGATAACGACGGCACGGCCGACGAAATTCTGCCCCAATTCGGAGACGATCGTCCCCTCGCCTGGTACGAGCGAGACAAACACGGCGGAATCGTGGAGCACATTGTCAGCGACCGCAGCTACGGCCACGGAATTGGTGTGGGCGACATAAACGGAGACGGCCGCAACGACATCCTCACTCCGAAAGGCTGGTTGGAAGCTCCCCCCGATCCGCGGCAAAAGAACTGGACCTTTCATCCCGATTGGCATTTCGACGACGCCCTCGGCTTCATGTACGTCCGCGACGTAAACGGCGATGGCCGCCCCGATATCGTGACCTCGAATGCCCACGGATACGGCATCTTCTGGCTCGAGAACACCAGTGACGGCAAATGGGTCAAGCACATGATCGATGACAGCTGGTCGCAACCCCACGCCATGATGATTGTGGACTTTCGAAAAACCGGAAACCTGGGCTTGTTGACCGGAAAGCGCTACCTGGCGCATAACGGACATGATCCCGGAGCACGCGAGCCGCTGGGAGTCTACTGGTACGAGCGGCTGCTCGACCCGGCCACCCACAATGTCGATTGGGCCCGGCACGTGATCGATTACGGCGGCCGCACCGGAGGCGGCATCGAGATCGCAGTCGGGGACATCGATAGAGACGGAGATCTCGACTTCGCAGTAGGCGGCAAAAGCGGCCTCTTCTTATTTGAGAATAAGGCCGCAAAGTAACGGAAAGCCCTCGAAAAGGAGAGTGCTCGACAGAGTATGCGTGAGAACTGGTGGGAGCCCCCGCATTTATGCGGGGGAAGGAGCGCTTCAGCGCTCCGGAAAACAGTCTCGACTCGATCATGCGCTTTTAGCGCTGGCTAAACAGCTTGCGGAAACTCGCTTTGTATCAGGGCACGACTATCTTCGGAAGCACTAAGTCCCGCTACCGGGGACACTAAGGGGGACAGCGCTGTGCAGAAAACCGGCTCACGAGTGAAAATGGAGGATGTGACCATTCTCCGCACGATTCTCCATGACGACCGTCTTTTCCCATCCGAACCCACAATCCGGGCCATTGCTCGCCGGCTGTACGGGGCCATTCGCAACCTACCTATCGTCAGCCCGCACGGACACACCGAAGCGCGCTGGTTCGCAGACAACGAGCCATTCCCCAACCCCACCAGCCTGTTCATCGTTCCCGATCACTACGTTTTCCGCATGCTCTACAGCCAGGGCATCGCCATGGAAGACCTGGGCATAGGGAAAAAGGAACTGGATGCCGATGAAGCCCGCAAGATCTGGATCCGGTTCGCTGAGTCCTACTATCTTTTTCGCGGCACGCCCACGCGCATGTGGCTGGACTACGCCTTCCAGGAGTTGTTCGGTCTCGAAGAGCGGCTCAGCGCCGCCAACGCCGGCCACTATTACGACACCATCAGCGCCAAACTGGCCTCTCCCGCCTTCCGTCCTCGCGCGCTCTACGATCAATTCAACATCGAGGTGCTGGCCACCACCAACCCTCCGCTCGATCCGCTGACCTACCATCAGGCCATCCGCGACTCCGGATGGAAAGCCCGCATCCTGCCCACCTTCCGTCCCGATTCGGTCGTCGACCCCGAATTCGACGGCTTCCGCCAGAATGTACAGCGGCTGGGCGAGATGCACGGTGAAGATTGCTCCCGCTGGCAAGGCTATCTGCTCGCTCTCCGCCACGCCCGTGAGCGCTTCAAGAAACTCGGTTGCACCGCAACCGACCACGGGCATCCGACCGCCAGGACGGCCGACCTCGCGCCCAGCGCAGCGGCCGCGCTCTTCGACAGGGTGATCGCGGGCAAGGCCGACGCCGAAGAGCAGGAGCTCTTCCGCGCCCAGATGCTGACCGAAATGGCGCGCATGAGCCTCGAGGACGGCCTGGTGATGCAGATCCACCCCGGCAGCCGCCGCAATCACAACCGCCAGGTATTTACCCGCTTTGGCCGTGACGTCGGCGCCGACATTCCCATGCCGACCGAATATGTGCATGCGCTGCAGCCGCTGCTGGAGCGCTTCGGCAACGACGCCTCGCTCACCATCATCCTCTTTACCCTGGATGAATCCACCTACAGTCGCGAACTGGCGCCGCTGGCAGGGCATTACCCCTGCCTTCGCCTGGGACCGCCCTGGTGGTTTTACGACAGCCCCGAAGGCATGATGCGCTTCCGCGAGCTGACCACCGAGACCGCCGGCTTCTACAACACCGTCGGCTTCAATGACGACACCCGAGCCTTCCTCTCCATTCCCGCGCGGCATGACGTCGCTCGCCGCGTGGACTGCGCTTACCTGGCAAGACTGGTGGCGGAGCATCAACTGGACGAAGACGAGGCCGTCGAGGTGGCCCATGCGCTGGCCTACGAGCTGGCACGCAAGGCGTACCGGCTATGAGTCTCTACTGCCAGCAGGGCGGCCCGGAAGCCGAGCTTTCGCCGGAAAGTCTGCGCAACTCGCTCTACCAGGCGCTGGACCGGCTCGGAACCAGGCGCAAAGTTCTGGCCGTGCCCCCCGACGGCAGCCGCTTCCACTCCCGGGCCGGTCCACTGACCCAATATGCATACGCTTATTACGGCGACCGGCTGGGGTGCGTTCTGCCTGCCTTGGGAACGCATACGGCCATGACGCCGGCTGCGCTCACGCGCATGTTCGGCGACATTCCGCACTCGCTCTTCGCGGTGCACAACTGGCGCACCGACGTGGTCACCCTGGGCGAGCTGCCGGCAAGCTTCATTCAGGAGCAGTCAGGCGGTCTGCTCGACTACACCTGGCCGGCGCAGGTGAACCGCATGATCCCGGAAGGAGGCTTCGACCTGGTGCTTTCCATCGGCCAGGTGGTGCCTCACGAAGTGATCGGCATGGCCAATTACAACAAGAACATCCTGATCGGCACCGCCGGTCCGCTGAGCATTCATCGCAGCCACTACCTGGGCGCGGTGGTGGGCATGGAGCGGATCATGGGCAGGGCCGGATAATCCCGGTGCGCCGGGTCTTGAATCGCGCCTCCGATGAGTTTCTTCGCAATATCCCCATCGTTTATGTACTGACGGTGATCGGCATCAATAAAGCCGGCGAGCTGGTGGTGCGCGGCCTCTTCGTGGGCGATGACCTGGAGTGTTTCCGCCTGGCCTCCGAGCTCAGCGTCCAGGTCAACATCCAGCTCCTCGACCAGCCCATCCACAAGGCCGTCGTCTACCTCGATCCGGAGGAGTTCCACAGCACCTGGCTGGGGAACAAGGCCATTTACCGCACCCGCATGGCGCTGGCCGATGGAGCCGAGCTGATCGTGCTCGCTCCCGGGGTGAAGCAATTTGGAGAAGACCCCACCATCGACCGCATGATTCGCAGATTCGGCTACCACGGCACCCCGGCAACGCTCGAGAGCGGTGAAAAACAACCCCGATCTGGCGGCCGAGCTCAGCACCGCCGCTCATCTCATCCACAGTTCCTCGGAAGGCCGCTTTCAGCATCACTTATTGCCCCGGTGGCCTGAGCCGGGAGGAGACAGAAGGCGTAGGATTCCGCTATGCCGATCTGGCCAGCACCATCGCGCGCTACAACCCGGCCAAAATGCACGATGGCTTCAACACCGTCGATGGTGAAGAAGTATTCTTCATTTCCCATCCCGCTCTTGGCTTGTGGGCATCTTCCGGATTTTCCCCGGAATTCAGCGCGGCCGATGCGCTGCATGCGGTTCCGGTTGACCGCACATAACTCCCGTCGCTGGCACCACATGGCACAAAATCCGGCTCAAAAAGCCGATTTGCGCCGGTTTAGGTTCGCAGCACCGCTTTAGCGGTTGCCGGGGCGAAATTCCGCATCGAACAGAGTAAGCTGCCCAAATAGAAGTGTTTTGGAAGGGTCACCAATGGAATTCCATGTTTCACGTGAAGCACGCGACCGATATGAATTCAACCAGACGCTTTTTTCTTTCAGCGGCAATGTAGTCTTCGCCAATCTCGAGCGCCAGCCGTGAGTTCGCCTTTCGCATGAACGAGCGGCGGGGAGCCGAAAAAGACCCTCGCAAGAACGATCCAGCCCGGAGCGCTCTACGCCATGGGCCTGATCGACGAGATGAGTCACGCCCTGGTCGACTATTACCGCCAGCGCCTGGATCCCAAGGTCATGGCGGGAGCGCTGGAGTGGTTCGACGCCCGCTCGGCAAAGCAGAACTGGATAAGACCATCCTGGCCTTTGTGGAGCAGTTTCCCACCGCTGACGTCTACCGCAAGGAAAAGACGCCCCGCCGAGTGGCTGGCCGGCGCAACCGACGGCATCGCCAACCGGGCCGTGGCTTTCGAAGAGATGATGCTGTTGTGGCTGGCCAACGCCAACCCCGCCTTCAAACCCTTTTCCGAGCTCTTCACCGATCAATCCCTCGCCGCGGTTACCCGCTATCAGCAAATCACCATCGGGCTGCGCGACTTCTTCAGCACCCGGCCTCCGCTGAGCGCGAAAAAGCTCAACCTGATCGACATGCTGCGCGCTCCGGCTCTGGCATCGCCGGATTCGCTCAGCGGCCAGCTCGCCTACATCATCGAACACTGGGCCGAGTCTGATCGGCGACGCTCTTGCCAAGCTTCTGCTGGCCATCGATGTGCTCAAGGAAGAAGACATCGCCATCTGGATGCGCTTTCATCCCTCCGACGCCAACGCCGGCCGCAGGCGAAACCTTCCCTGGAATGCAGGACAAGAAGGGCGAAGTGCCGTCCTACGTCGGGGCAGGCCGAGGAGACCGAGCGCTTCAGCCCGGACCAGGAGTGGATGCCCACCACCGTGCTCATCGCCAAGAGCACCTACGTCTGGCTGGAGCAGCTCTCCCGCTACTACGGCCGCCACATCTATCGCCTGGATCAGATTCCCGATGAAGAGCTGCGCCGCCTGGCAGGGCACGGGATCAATTCCCTCTGGCTCATCGGCGTTTGGGAACGAAGCGTAGCCTCCCAGACCATCAAGCAACTCTGCGGTAACCAGGACGCAGTCGCTTCCGCCTATTCTCTCTACGACTACAACATTGCCCACGATCTGGGCGGCGAGCCGGCCTACGGCAACCTGCGCGACCGCGCCTTCGCTCACGGCGTCCGGCTGGCCAGCGACATGGTCCCCAACCACATGGGCATCGATTCCAGCTGGGTCATCGAACACCCGGAGTGGTTCATGTCCCGCCCCGACAGCCCCTATCCCGCCTACCGCTTTGAAGGGCCGGATCTCTCCCGCGACGGCCGGGTGGAGATCAAAATCGAAGACCATTATTACGAGCAGTCCGACGCGGCCGTGGTCTTTCGCCGCCGCGACAAGTGGACCGGCGATACCCGCTACGTCTATCACGGCAACGACGGCACCAGCTTTCCCTGGAACGACACCGCCCAGCTCGACTACCTGAACCCGGCTACGCGGGAGCAGGTGATCCAGACCATCCTGCACGTGGCCCGGCTCTTTCCCATCATTCGTTTCGACGCTGCGATGACCCTGGCCAAGCGCCACTTTCAGCGCTTGTGGTTTCCCATTCCTGGCACCGGCGGAGCGATCCCTTCGCGCGCTGAATACAGCATGAGCAAGGCCGACTTCGACCGTGCCATGCCGGAAGAGTTCTGGCGCGAGGTAGTGGATCGTGTGGCCCAGGAAGTTCCCGGCACGCTGCTGCTGGCCGAGGCCTTCTGGCTCATGGAGGGTTATTTCGTCCGCACCCTGGGCATGCACCGGGTGTACAACAGCGCCTTCATGAACATGATGCGCGACGAGGACAATGCGAAGTATCGCTCGGTGATCAAGAACACCATCGAATTCGATCCTGACATCCTCAAGCGTTACGTTAACTTTATGAGCAATCCCGATGAGCGGACAGCAATTGACCAGTTCGGCAATGGCGACAAGTGCTTCGGGGTAGCGACCATGATGTCCACCCTTCCCGGACTGCCCATGTTCGGGCACGGGCAAATCGAGGGCTTCACCGAAAAGTACGGTATGGAATTCCGCCGCGCTCGCTACCAGGAGGATCCGGATCTAGGCCTGGTGGCGCGCCACGACCGCGAGATCGCCCCCCTGCTGCACCAGCGCTGGCTGTTTGCTGAGAGCGAAAATTTTCTGCTCTACGACTTCTACCGGGCCGACGGTTCGGTGGATGAGAACGTCTTCGCCTACTCCAACCGGCGTGGCGATCACCGGGCCCTGATCATCTACCACAACCGATTTGCTAGCACGTTCGGCACCATCCACCAGTCCGCCGCCTATGCCGACAAGGGGGCAGGTCATCTGCGCCAGCAGTCGCTGGGGGGCGCGTTCGGCCTGCCCAACGATGGCAACCTCTTCCTCGCCTTCCGCGACATCAATACCGGCCTGGATCATCTGGAGCGAGCGTCGAAGATCGTCTCTCAGGGCTTCTCGATCGAACTGCACGCCTACAACTGCCACGTCTTTCTCGACTGGCGCGAGCTAAGGCCGGACCAGGAGCATCGCTGGGATCTGCTCTGCGACTCATCTGAACGGCCGTGGCGTGCCTGGACCTGGACGAGGCGCTGCTGGCGCTGGAAGTGGCTCCGCTGCACGAGACCCTGGTCTCACTGCTGAAAGCCGATTTGATGGAACAACTGGCCGGTCTTACCGAGCCCATGCCCGCCTGCGGCCAGGAGGCTGCGGAGAGCACCCCAGCTGCCCAGTTGCTGCAACGAATAGAAACACTCAGCCTGCGTTTTGCTACCGAGGGCTTCGCCATCTACGCTCGCAAGACTGGCACCCCGATATCTGTCGACGAGAAAGCGCTATGGCTGGCGATTTGCCGGCAAGTGCATGCGATGACGCAGCTGCCGGCGATGGAAGCCGAATTCTCCGATTCCGAATCCCCCGAGCCCGAATCCGCCCAGCTATGGTCCAGCGAAGCCAGGGTGGTATTGCCCAGCAGCGCCGCCTCACTCCACCCCACCGCAATCTGGGGTCCTGTGCTGGCGTACGTTGTGATTCGAGGGCATGGCCGAAGCGGTTGGGGGCAAAGACACCGCGGCTACGGCGCTGACTCTCTTCGATCGGCTCCGGCTGCGCGAGCCTCTCGCCCGGGCCTTTTCCGGAGGTGGCGACATCACCGAGGATGGCTGGCGCGCCGCGGCCCGGGTCCGGCTGGCCTTCCTGGTCCAGACGCTGACCCCCGCCAAGCCCGCGAAAGCAGACGAAGCGTTCGCCGGCTTCCCACGCGGGCTCTGGGACGATGACGACGCGCGCTGGCTGCTGAAAGTGCACGAGTCCACGCGGAGAGTGGTACTTCAACAAGGAGCTGCACCAGCAGATGCTGTGGTGGGCGCAGTTGCCCGATCTACTCCGGCTCGCGGCCCCGGACGAGGCGGAAGCGGAAGAAGACCCGCCAGCGTCCCTCGATCAAAGCCGATTGAGGAAAGAGTTGAGGATGCCTCCGAGCAGGCGGAAGAAGCCGGCTTTCGTCTTGGCAAGAAGAAAGAGCCGGTCGCCGAAGACCGCCAAGCGTGAAAAAAGAGCTCTGGCAAAGTGAGCCGGCCGGGGTGTGAAAAAGCGGCACCTCTACCAGTGCTTGTCACTCGGTAACTAGTAGAATGACAAGTGGTTTGGGCTCCGGAGGTCTATGGCTCGCAAGGTCAGCAAAGTAGTGATACCGCGCACGGGCGACGCAGCAGGTCCGATCACTCTGGCGATCGATATTGGCGGCAGCGGCTTAAAGATTCAGGCGCTCAGCCCGGAGGGCCGGCCGATCAGCGATCGGCTGCGCGTGCCCACACCTGAGCCGGCAACCACCACCGCGATCCTGACCGCCCTGGACGAACTCAAAGTAAGCGTTCCTCTCTTCGACCGGGTTTCTGTCGGGTTCCCCGGGGTGATCAAGCAAGGCAAGACGCTCACCGCGGCCAACCTTGACCCGGGATGGATTGGTTTCCCGCTGGCCAAGACGCTGGAAAAGCGATGGGGCAAGCCGGTGCGGATGGCCAACGACTGTGCAGTGGGCGGTTACGCCGTGGTCCAGGGCAAGGGAGTGGAACTCGTCATCACGTTGGGAACGGGCATGGGCTCGGCTCTGTTCACCGATGGAGTCTTGTGCCCTGGCCTGGAACTGGGACATCATCCCTGGCGCAAAAGAACCTACGAGGAATATCTGGGCAGAGCGCGGGTTGCAGAAGCTGGCGTGAAGCGCTGGAACAAGTTGCTCAAACGCGCCATCGAGCAAACCGCCGCGACCTTCAATTGGGACACCCTGTACA
This sequence comes from uncultured Acidobacteriaceae bacterium, assembly GCA_963796145.1. Taxonomy (GTDB): domain Bacteria; phylum Acidobacteriota; class Terriglobia; order Terriglobales; family Acidobacteriaceae; genus PALSA-350. The sequence continues at coordinate 27,548 of CAWCKO010000010.1, forward strand.
TCGGGGGTGGCAATGCCAAGAAAGTGACTCTTAAGCACGGTCCCGAAATCAAGATCATCTCCAACGAGGAGGGTCTGCTCGGGGCCATGGCTTTGTGGAGAGATTGGCAATAGAGGTTTGCGGCGTCTTCAGCTGTTTGAAATTCTCGACCAGGCGTGGTGTCCGCAAGCCGTACGGCACGGAGCCACAGATTGTCTGGAAGCCATCATCAGCCGGTCGGACATCTATCGCCCTATTCAGGCGGAGATCTTCCGCGCCATCGCTGATTGCGGCGCCAAGCGGGTTGTCGATCTTTGCTCCGGTGGCGGTGGCCCGTGGTTGAGCCCCGGCTGGCGTGGAGCTTTAGCCGAACATGCCGCCGCTCACCGTGTTCCTGACCGATAAATTTCCCAGCGGCGCGCTTTCCGCCCGGCTGAGCGGAGATCCCTCCATCCGTAGCGTGGACTTTTCCGTCGATGCCGCCAGCGTGCCTGAGTGTCTGAGAGGTTTCCGCACCATCTTTTCCTCTTTCCATCATTTTCCCGATGCCATCGCGCGCGATGTGCTTGGGGACGCGGTGCGCTGTGGGGATGGCTTCGCGATGGCGGAGGTTACTTCACGCACGCTCCGCGCCTTCGCGACCATCCTGCTGATGCCGGTCTTTGCCTGGATCCTCACCCCGCGCATGCGGCCCTTCCGCTGGTCGAGACTGCTGCTGACTTACCTGCTGCCCCTGATCCCGCTGGTGGTCTTGTGGGATGGGCTGGTCTCCTGCTGTCGCACCCGGACGCCACAGGAGTTGCTGGCGCTGACCAAAGACTTTCCGCAGTATGACTGGATGACAGGTTACGCCCGAGGTAGTTGGCTCCCGCCGGTGTACTTGATTGGGCGGCCTAAAGAGAAAGTTAGTAGTTGTTGAGCGCTATCAACAACGATATTTGCTATCGTCAGGCGGCGAGCAACACAATGGGCTTGAAGCCTATCTCTGTATACACCGGGCCAGATATTTGCTATGCATCTGACTTGAGGAGTGGTCTCGTGGCGAACGCCCGCAAAGTACTCCCGACCGGCCCGGTGGAAAGCGCGTACCGCGAACCTTCCCGCACCCTCCGCCATCAAGTCTGGAGTTATGTCTCCCGTTCGCCGCTTCAGTCTCTATGGAATCTCGAAGGGGTACCGGCAAAGGTCATCGTAAAAAACACCTGGAATGCAATCTTCGCCGATAACCTTGCTGGGACGTTCCGCCGAGCTCGGCTTTTATTTCATTTTTGCGCTGTTTCCCACTTTGCTTACGGCCTGCACAATACTTGGTCTGGCCGCCCGCTCGGCAGCGCACATCTACGAAAATCTTCTGCAGTATCTCTCGATTGTGGTTCCTCCCTCAGCCTTAGGGACGGTCCTCGAAGCATTTAATCAAACCACAGCCGCCGCCAGTAGTGGCAAGTTAACCTTCGGCCTGGCAGCGGCCCTATGGTCTGCTTCTGTGGGGTTCTCCTCGATTCAGGAGGGCCTCAATGTGGTCTACCGGGTGAAGGAAAGCCGGCCGTACTGGAGGGCCCGATTGTCGGCGATCGGGGTCACGTTCATTCTCTCCATCGTCATCACCCTCATGCTCGCTTCGCTGCTGGCGGCAGACTTCCTTGCCCGTCTCGCTCGCCTTCATATCTACCATCACTTTCTTGCTGCATGTGCCGCAGGCTCGCTGAGGACGCTGGGGTGGCTTTGTGCCACAGCGTTTCTTTCCTTGCTCTTCGCACTCATCTATTACTTCGGGCCGGACGTCAAGGTTAGCCAATGGCGCTGGCTTACGCCTGGTTCCGCGCTCGGCATGTTGGGCTGGCTGGTGGCCTCGCTTGGCCTTCGCATGTATGTTCATTACTTCAACAATTACTCGGCTACCTATGGCTCGCTGGGCACCGTCATCATTCTCCTCACCTGGTTTTATCTCAGCGGCCTGATGCTGCTGCTCGGAGGCGAGATCAATAGCGAAATTGAGGCCGCAGTCCATGAAAAGAAACTTGCGGCATCGGGCATGCTTAAACCGGAGATCGTTGGTACGCCAGCTTCCTAGTTTGAACCCAGTCCCATTTCAATACGAAGCAGCACTCGGTCCTTGCGGATCAAACCGAATCTTGCTATTCCTGCATCTGATGGGGAGATGGCGTGGGTTGAGCTGTTTGTGGGACATTCTCGAATGACGGCTCAATCCAAGGTCGGGAACATCAAAGAAATGGGTCGTGATCATACTGGCCCTGTGTACCGGGTTAGCCGCACAGAATACGACTCAGCCCTCGCAACTTCCCAAGACCGCTCCCGCGAGCCAGGCCATCTTGAATTCCTACGAGGGCCAGAACGTGACTGCGGTTGAGATCGCTGGACGCCCGAATCTGGATACCAGCAAGTTGATTCCTCTGTTGCAACAGCATGCAGGGGAGCCGTTCTCCAGAGAAAAAATCGATCAAAGCATAAACACCTATGAAGACTGCCGGCAAATTCGACGAAGTGCAGCTGCAGGTCGAGCCCGAGGCAAATGGGGTCCGCGTGCTGCTGGTCGCAGAGCCCGCGGTCTGGTTTGGAATCTTCGAGTTTCCTGGAGCGGAGAGGTTTCACTTATTCCAAGCTGGTGCAAATCGCGAACTATCCTCCACAGGCGCCCTTCAACGCGGGCGATGTCCAGAAGGATAGCGACGCGCTGCTTCGTTTCTTCCAGCAGGAAGGATATTTTGAGGCCGAGGTTCGTCCCCAGGTAAACCTGGATGCCGCGCACAATCTCGCCAATGTACGGTTCATGGTGAGCCTTAATCGACGCGCCAAATTCGGCACCGTGGCGATTGCCAATACCACTCCGGACCAGGCTGCCAACATGAGCAAGAGCCTGCAGGGAACCGACGGCGCGGTTGCGGGGAGCGGCGATCCGGCCGGGGAAGAACTATCGTCGCGCGACCCTGACCAAGGCCCAGCAATATCTGCAAAAGCGGCTGGAGAAGCGAGGTAAGCTGGATGCGCAGGTAAAACTCGCCGGAGCAGCGTACACTGCCGAAACCAACCGCGCCGATATCCACTTCGACGTGCAGACGGGGCCAACCATTCATGTGCAGGTGAAGGGTGCACACCTTTGGAGCTGGACGCGCAAGTCTCTGCTCCCCGTTTACCAGGGGGTGGGCGTCGATCCGGAGCTGGTGCAGGAAGGCCGTCAGGCACTTGTCTCTTATTTCCAGAAAAAAGGGTTCTTCGAAGTCAACGTCGACTCTGAGTTCCACAAGCAGGACTCGGTGGACACCATCGTCTATGTCATCACCAAGGGAAAGAAGCACAAAGTGACGGACGTGAGCGTAGCCGGCAACAGCCAACTCAAGACGCCGGACCTGATGGCCCTGGTCACGGTAAAAAAGTCACACCTGTTCTCGCCCGGGGACTACAGCGAGCAACTGGTGCGCGCCAGCACCAAGAATCTCACCGCACTCTACCAATCCGAGGGATTCAGCAGCGTGCAGGTCACTTCCTCAGTGAGCCACAAGGATGGCAACCTGACGGTGGCCTTCCACGTAGTCGAGGGGCCGCGGGATATTGTGAGCTCGCTCCAGATTGAGGGCGCCGATACTTTCCCGGAGGCGAAGTTCGCGCCCGATGGGCTGAAGCTTGCCGCCGGTAAGCCCTATTCGCAAAAGTTTGTGGAGGCAGACCGCGCCAATATCATTGCTCATTATCTGCAGGCAGGCTACCTGACCTCCAGCTTTCGTGCAAACCGCAACTGTGGTGTCGAAGAACGATCCTCATCACATCAACGTGGTCTATCACATCTACGAGGGCCCACAGGTCTATACCCACGATGTTGTGACGCTGGGGAGAGCAACGAACGCAGCAGCGGCTCATCGACAGGGATGTGGCCACAATTGTTCCCAATCAGCCGCTTACCGAGACGCAGCTGCTCACCGCGGAGAGCCAGCTCTATAGCCACACCGGAGTCTTTGATTGGGCGGAAGTGGACCCCAGGCGCCAGATAACGACCCAGACCAGAGAAGATGTGCTGGTCAAAGTCCACGAGGCCAAGAGAAACACGATGACCTACGGCTTTGGTTTTGAAGTGATCAATCGCGGCGGCAGCGTTCCCAGTGGCACCGTAGCGATCCCCGGCCTGCCTCCGGTCGGATTGCCCTCGAATTTCACCACCAGCCAAACTACCTACTACGGGCCGCGGGGATCGTTTCAATATACGCGCAACAATGTGCGGGGCAAGGGTGAATCGCTGTCCGCGACGGCGTTTGCCGGACGCCTGGATCAGCGGGTGGCAGGCTATTACATCGACCCTAATTTCCGTTGGTCAAAATGGGGCTCGACGACGTCTATCTTCACGGAACACAATGAAGAAAATCCGATCTATTCCTCGCAGGTTGAAAACGGCAGCGTTCAGTTGCAGAGATTTCTGGATCAGAAAAAGCACGATGTCTTTCTTCATGCGTTACAGCTTCAGCCAAACTGATTTGACGCGCATACTCATTCCGGAGCTGGTGCTGCCGCAGGATCAGCATGTCCGACTCTCCACGATTGCTGCTAACTTCACTCGCGATACGCGCGACAATCCTCTGGATGCACACAAGGGTATGCTGCAGTCGATCGAACTCGACTTCAATGCAACCAAGCTGGGCTCGAGCGTAAACTTCGCCAAGCTGATTGGGCAGGCGGCATACTATCGGCCGACTTTTCACAATATCGTGTGGGCGAACAGCATTCGCATCGGGCTGGCTCAACCCTTTTCCAACAGCCTTGTACCCCTGAGCGAAGCCTTCTTTACCGGCGGCGGCAACACCTTGCGAGGATTTCCGCTGGATGGCGCGGGCCCGCAGCGACAGGTTCAGGTTTGCAGCTCGGGATCTTCCACAGACTGTAGTTACATCCAGGTGCCCAGCGGGGGAAACGAGCAGTTGATTCTCAACACTGAGGCCCGCATTCCGCTGCCTATCAAGCAGGGGCTGGGATTGGTTGTTTTTTATGACGGAGGGAACGTCTTTCCCACCGTCGGATTTCACGACTTTACGTCGCTCTACACCAACAATGTGGGGCTGGGCCTGCGCTATGCGACGCCGGTCGGCCCGGTAAGAATCGATCTCGGACATAACCTGAACCCCGTCCCGGGAGTTAAATCGACCCAATACTTCGTGAGCATTGGCCAGGCATTTTGACGGAGGTAGTCACTTGAGCACCGCAACGCCTCGACACAAGCTTCGCCGGAATCAGGGCAGCACGGCCCGCACTCGCGGCTGTGGAAGGTGGGGGCCTGGGTCGCCGGCGGCGTGCTCGCTCTCCTGGTATTAGCAGGGATCGCGGTTACGGTAGTGTTGCATAGTGCGCGGTTTCACAACTATGTTCTCAGCACCGTGCAAAAGCGTGCCAGCGAGAGCATCGGCACTCAGGTACAGTTACAGAACTTCGCTCTCCATCTTTCGAATCTTAGCCTGGACCTTTACGGCTTGACCGTACACGGCGCTGATCCTTATCCTAATTCGCCGCTGCTCCAGGTAGCTCATGCAGAGGTCGGTGTTCGCATTGTTTCGGTCCTGCAGGAGAAGTGGTATCTCGACAGCTTTGTTATCGACCGCCCGGTGGTGAAGGTGTTTACCGATGCGCATGGCGTGACCAACATCCCGGTCATCAAGAGCAGCGGCTCCAGCAGCAGCAATACCAGCCTGTTCGATTTGGGGATTCGCCATGCGGTGCTCGACCAGGGGGAGGTCTACTACAACAATCGCCAGAGCGTTCTCTCCGCAGACTTGCACAACGTAGACTTCCGCGCTTCCTTCGACAGCCTGCTGCAGAAGTACTCCGGGAGGCTTAGCTACTCGGATGGCCATCTGCAGTCTGGGGTCATTCAAGCCCATCCCGCACAATCTGGATGCAGAGTTCGAGGCGACCCCCACAACCTTCCATTTAAAACAAGCCAAATTGACCAGCGATACATCGCAGCTTCTTCTGACTGCGACCCTCGAGGACTATAGCCATCCTCGAGTGCAGGCGCAGTATACCGCCACGCTCGATGGCAGCCAATTTCGCAGAATTCTCGCACAACCCCGCAGTGCCCGTTGGATTCATTCGCGCCAGTGGTTCGATTGCGTATCAGGAGATGGCCAATCGTTCACTCCTGGATACGGTCCTGGTCCGCGGCGACCTGAGCAGCAAGCAGCTTGACGTGCAAACCCCCACGCTTCGTTCGCAGATCAGAGACATCGCGGCGCACTACTCGCTCGAGAACGGCGACGCAACGCTCCAGGATTTTCGCGCCCGCCTTTTGGGCGGCGAGCTCACCGGCAGCGGCAAAATGAGCAACATCGACGGCAATGCGCACTCCAAGTTCAATGCCACGCTGCGCGGCATCCAGCTCGCGGACCTGAACCGCGCTCTGAAATCGTCGGCGATGCCGAAGGGTGTTGCCTTGGGGGGCGTGCTGAATGCGGAAGCAAATGCCGCCTGGGGAAAGACGTTTGACGACGTTGTGGCCCACGCCGACGCGACCGTTCAAGGAAAGGTATCGGGGAATGCGCGGGTTATCCCGGTGGAGAGCGCGATTCACGGAACGTATACGGGCAGCAATCAGGAACTCGCACTCAAGCAGAGTTTTCTGAGGACCTCACAGAGCACCTTAACCATGAACGGCGTGGTGAGCCAGCGGTCGAGTCTGGATTTGAAATTTCAATCCAACAATCTGAGCGAACTGGAAACGGTCGCTGACCTGTTTCGCACCCACTCCAGGCAGCCCATCAGCCGCTTGGTCTCGCCGGCACCGCGTTGTTTCAGGGCACAGTCCGCGGATCGACCAGCGATCCTCATTTGACGGGGCAGTTGACCGCTTCTAATTTCCGCTTCAACGGAACAGCCTGGCGCGTGCTTCGAACCAACGTAGACGTAAGCCCATCCATGGCGAGCTTGCAGCACGCCGATCTGGAACCGGCCTCTCACGGAAAGATTACCTTCAACGCAAGCGCCGGCCTGCGCAAGTGGGCCTTCACGGATGCGAGTCCTTTGCAAGTGGATCTCGATGCGTCGCAGATGGACGTTCAGGATCTGGTAAAGCTTTCCGGGCAGCAAGTGCCGGTGACGGGTACGCTGGCGGCAAACATTAAAGTTCATGGCACCGAATTAAGTCCCATCGGGCAAGGAAACCTCTCTGTCACCCATATCACTGCGTACGACCAGCCGGTTACTTCTGCGACGTTGACCTTCGCAGGCACTGGAGATGAAGTTCACGGCGATCTGGGTGTCCAGCTTCCCGCAGGCGAGGTGCAGAGCAAAGTGAGCGTTCGGCCGCGGCAGAAGAGTTACAACGCGCAGCTTACCGCCTCCGGCATTCGTCTGGATCAACTGCAGGCGCTGAAAGCGCAGAATATCGACGCCAGGGGAGTGGTGGGCATCAAGGCAAACGGAGCGGGAACGTTTGAGAACCCGCAACTCGACGCCACGCTGCAGATTCCGCAAATTGAGATTCAGAATCAGAAAATCGCCGACGTCAACCTGCAGATGAATGTAGCCAATCATCTGGCTACTGCCAATCTGACTTCCTCCGCGGTGGGTACGGCAATCCGGGCAAACGCGAAGGTCAAGCTAACCGGGGACTACGCTACGGAAGCTACGCTCGATACGCAGGCGATTCCGTTGCAGCCCATTTTCGCCATCTATGCTCCCGGGCAAGCGGCCGATGTGACCGGACAGACCGAGGTGCACGCCACGCTCCATGGACCGCTCAAGAATAAAAAACTGTTGGAAGCGCACCTCACGATTCCCACGCTGAAGCTGGCTTACGGTAATACTGTCCAGTTAGCCGAGACTTCGCCTATCCAGGTGGATTACAAGGACACTGTAATTACTCTGCAGCGTTCGGGCCTGAAGGGCACGGATACCGATCTGCAGTTTCAGGGGTCGATGTCCACAACCAGCGGTGCCCCCATGTCCTTGGTGCTGTTGGGCACGGTGAATCTGCACCTGGCGCAGGTGTTCGAACCCGACATCAGGAGCTCCGGGCGAGTTGAAGTTCAATATCAACTCAAATGGAGCGACGAACAATCCTGACTTAGGCGGCCAGATCGAAATCGTGGATGCGAACTTTGCCAGCGGCGATCTTCCGGTCGGCTTGCAACACGGCAACGGCGTGCTGACCCTGACCAAAGACCGGCTCAACATCACGAAATTTCAGGGGACCGTCGGCAGCGGCACGGTTACAGCGCAGGGTGGAGTCGCCTATCGCCCTGCACTCCAATTTGACCTCGGGTTGGCAGCCAACGGGGTTCGCGTACTCTATCCGCAAGGTGTTCGCGAAAACGTGAACGCCAATCTTCGGCTTGCGGGCAGCACGGATAACGCGGTTCTCGGGGGCCAGGTGAAGCTGGCCGATTTGTCGTTTACGCCGGCCTTCGATCTGAACAGCTTCATCGATCAATTTTCGGGTGGCGTTTCCCCGCCGCCAACACCGGGACTGGCTCAAAATATCCAGTTGAACCTGGGCGTGAGTTCGGAAAATAACATCAACCTGGTGAGCAGGACGCTCAGCGTCAACGGCTCGGCGAACCTGCGGGTGCGGGGCACGGCCGCGCAACCGGTGATCCTGGGACGCGTCAATCTCACCGGCGGAGACATCCTTCTCAACGGCGACCGCTTCGTCCTCAACGGGGGAACCATTGAATTCGTTAATCCTTCGGAGACGCAGCCGGTCGTCAATCTCTCGCTGAACACCAACATCCAGCAGTACAACATCTCTATGCGGTTCAATGGGCCGATCGACCAGCTGCGCACCAACTACTCTTCCGATCCGTCGCTGCCGGCTGCCGACATTATCAACCTGCTGGCTTTCGGTTCCACGACGGAAGCGAGCGCAATGAATGCTACGCCGGCAAATCAGGCGGCGGAGTCGCTGGTGGCATCGCAGGTAAGCAGCCAGGTGACAAGCCGGGTATCGAAGGTCGCGGGCATCTCCCAGCTTTCCATCAATCCGGTACTAGCGGGAGGAACCAGCCAAGGGCCTCCTGGAGCGAATATCACCATTCAGCAACGGGTCACGGGCAATCTCTTTGTGACGTTCTCGAGCAATGTAGCCTCCACGCAGAACCAGACCATCCAAGGCCAATATCAGCTCTCGCCCCGGGTTGCGTTTAGCGCCACTCGTGATCAAAACGGAGGCTTCGGGTTCGATACGCTGATCAAGAAGACCTGGTAAAGGCAGCCGGGCCATGATTATGGCACTATCACGGTTTCTAATTCTGCGAAAGTTGTTGACTGCCAAGCCGCTTTTTTCTAGGCGGTCTTCTCGATCACGGCTTCCGGGTGTTGGGCGTATTCTGCCCAGGAGCCATCGTACAGGCTGACCCGATGGGCGCCGGCAATTTCGAGGCCGAGGGCGATGACAGCGGCAGTGACGCCGGAGCCGCAGGTAGTCGTGACTGGTTGTTTCATGTCCACGGCCCTGGCGGTGAATATCTGATGGAGCTGTTCGACGGGCTTTAGACGGCCATCCTCGACCAGTTCGGTGAAGGGGACGTTGGTGGCTCCGGGCATATGGCCCGGGCTGATGCCGGGCCGGGGCTCCGGGGCGGCGCCGGTAAAGCGACCGGCGGAGCGGGCGTCCAGAATTTGCCCGCGCTGGGCGATCATCTGCTGCATCTGTGCGAAATCTTTTAGGGCATCACGGTCGAGTTTGGCGTGGAAGGTGGCTGGTGCGCGGTGAACGGGCCCAGAGGACGTGGGAAGGCCGGCCTCGATCCAGGCGTGGAGGCCTCCATCGAGAATGTAGACCTCGTGGGCCCCGAAGGTGCGAAGCATCCACCAGGCTCGCGGAGCAGAGAAAACACCTTCCTGTTCGTAGATACAGATGGCCGTGCGATCATCGACACCGAGCGCCGACATGTCACGCGAGAAAGCCTCTGCCGTCGGCAACATGTGCGGCAGCGGGGTGGAGCGATCAGAGAGCTCCTCGATATCGAAAAAGATCGCGCCGGAGATATGCCTGGCAAGATATTGTGCGTGGGTATCAACCGGCGGCGTGACGCCCACGGGAGGCAGCGTGGCGTCCAGGATTACAGTGTCCGGATCGCCCAGGCGGTCGGCTAACCAGGAGGGTGTGACGAGAGGATTCATGGATCAAGCTTACTTCGTTGTGATACCCAGGGACGAGGGCACTGGAGCGGAAGGAGTCCGGCACCCGCAGTGGCCCATTCAAGCAAAAACCAGGGCTTGAATGGGCCACCCGCCTGGCGGCTTGGACGCGGCTGCGAGGTTTAGCTGTTGGTGGGAGCAGCAACCTGCTGCTGCTTGTTAGCCCGGCGGCTTTGCTTGATCTGTTCGTACTGCTGCTTTTGGGTGTCGGTCAGGATGGCCTCGATCTTGCTGTCACTGTCCCGACGGATGCCGTGGATCTTGGCCTTTCTATCCTGCGGGGCAATTGTGCTATCGGAGCGCACACTCTGCACCTGCTGTGCGCGGTCGGCCAGTATGGGCTCGATCTTCGATTTCTGATCAGGCGTAAGACCGAGTTGTTTCGCCATCTTTTTTGCCTGGCGTTGTGGGTTGGGAACATGAGCCGGCTGCTGCGCCGAGGGCGCCGCCGAAGACTGCGCAGAGGTTGGCGGTGGTGTGGCCTGGTCCTGGTTCTGGGCCAGTAGTGCGCTGCCTGAAAGTCCAGCGATCAAAATAGTTCCGAGAGCGAGTGAGGGGACGAAAGTACGCATGGGAATGACTCCTTGGGATTTTCTTGTAATCGACATCCATTACGTTCTATGCAGACCCGGTCGCGCGGAAGAGGTTGCGATTTGGAGAGCGATGCCCGGGCGCATCGTCTTGATCAGCGATCCTGCGGCATCCCTCCCGCAGGTCAAATCTCCTCAATAATCTTCCGGTCAGCGTCTCGGAGGGTCGTGAGCTCACTCCAATCGAGTTGCTCCTGCGTTCCCTTCTGCGACAGAGTACGTAGCGAATTGTGATTTCGGCCACTCACCCACCAAACTTTTCGCCGAACATGGGAAGACCGCTCTTTGATGACTCACGGGTGGCCTCGTCTTGAATCACATCCCAGTGCTCCACGAGAATCCCATCCTTCATTCGAACTATGTCCGCCACAATCCAGTTCAGAGGCAAGCCGTGGCCCGAGTATCGCCCGTGCAACATGACAAAGTCCCCTTCGGACACAACCGTTCCCGGCTCATACCTAAGCGTCGGCGGAATGCTCTTAATGAGATTGAACAGGCCATCGCGACCAGGCGGGATATGAGCGCTATGCTGGATGTAGTTGGGAGACCAATAACGTTCAGCTGCTTCGTAGTCACGCTTATTGAAGAGCGTGTCGAAAGCTTCAAGGACAAGTGCTTTGTTTTTCGATTCAATCGTCTGACCCATCTCTGTTCTCCTTCCGCCTCTGTGAAATTTCATTCCCCGATTGGAACCACCTGTCAGACGAGGCTGTCTGAGTATCTAAAGTGGCAGCCCGGCTCCTCAGTCACTACTGCATCGACGAGCACTTGGGCGATTTTCGGAGCGGGATTGACATGGAATCGTTTCGGAAGGACGGGCGCAAGGAAATGTGAAAGCTTCAGCACGAGGCTCTCGGCAAAACGAACCTCATCGCGCTCTCCTTCGATGATGCTGGGCCGCAAGATGGTGAGCGACCTGAAACCGATCTCCCGAACATCCCGTTCGAGTTCACCTTTCACTCTTGCGTAAAAGAAGGACGAATCAACGGATGCTCCTATGGCCGAGACGAGTGCGAAGTTCTGTGTGCCTGCTTGGTGAGCTAGCCGCGCAAACGACAACGGCAGATCGTGATCGACCGAACGAAAGGCTTCTTTCGATCCTGCCTTCTTGATAGTTGTGCCGGTCGTGCAGATTGCAGCGTCGGGTCCCCAGCTTGTCACCTCCGGTAGCAGTTGTTCCAACTTTGTCGCCACTGGATTCGTCAGCTTGTCCTGCTTTGTCAGTGGTTTCCGGGTTGGCGCAATGACCTGTGTGACTGTTGGCTGTGCGAGAGCCTGTGCCAATGCATTCCGACCCACCAACCCCGTTGCTCCGAGAATCAGGACCTTCATAGCTGACACCCTGTTAAGCTGCAAACTGTCTCAGATGATAATCCACGTGAATCTGCAAGAGCTTGCCCCACTCCTTTGGTGTCATCTTGCCGAACATAGGATGTGGCTTCCAGGCATCGGCAGTTCTCGCGTTCCAATCTGCGTCTAAGATGTTCAGCAGCTGTGTCTTTTCGTACGCGAACTCAAATCTCTGCGAATGCGGGATTTTGAAGCCCGCTGGAAGCCGTAGGCCGACTGGTTGCTCCGGAAACCAATCGACGAGAATCCACTTAAAGAACGTCCGCGAAGTCAGGTAACTCTCGTCCGGGAGATTGTAGAAACCCAGTGAGCCTCCGCACGCTAGGTTGAGGTGGTGAAGCATCTGGTCAACCTCCATGGTCCCCCACTGACGCGGGGAGTGAGGCGTCACACTCTCTACACGACGGCGATGCTCCTGCCGCTTCTCCTCCGTGAAAAAGAGATTCCCATCCACCTGCTTCACCCGGAAGGCCCGAGGAATATAGCGGACAATTGCTACTCCTGACATCAAGAGGTTCCGGGTAAAGAGGGCGCGCAACAGGTTCATGGACTGTTTCCAATCGAGCTTCGTAGATCGCGACGCTTAGGGATTGCTGCGCAGCATCGCCTTCTAGTACGCGAACCATTGGTTGAGCTCCTGTACCTTTTCGGGCGTGTAGGGCGGAAAAAGGTGCTCGATGGCCACGTCCGGCGGAGATATCAGGACTGACTTGGCGTGCGTTAGGGAGTCGTAACCGTACTTCCCGTAGTAATTCCCGATTCCGGACGTTCCCACTCCTCCGTACGGCATGGACTGAATGAACAAGGAAACATTGGTCTGATTTACCGCGCCTCCCCCGAATGAAAGGGATTGCAACACACGATCGATCGCCTGCTGATTTCGGCTGAACACGTAGCCGGCAAGCGGTTTGGGGAGTGACTTGACCTTTGCGAGTAGCTTTCCAAGTTCGGAGTAAGTAAGGATAGGCAAAAGCGGCCCAAAGATTTCGTCTTCCATGATTTTGTCGGACCACGAAATCGGATAGAGGATGGTCGGGTCAAGATAACGGGCCGCAGCGTCCGATTTCCCGCCGTAAACGACCTTCTTAGGATCGATCAGGGCCGCGAGTCTTTCGACAGCGGCGGCGCTTATGACACGCGAGTAATCCGAGTTGCTCTTGGGATCTGTGCCGTAGAGCTCGACGACAGCTTTTTTGCATTCCGCCACGAACCCTTCTGCCACGGACTCATGAACGACTGCATAGCCGGGCGATGTGCACCACTGTCCTCCCCATGCCATTGCGCCCCAGACAAGTTTCTTGGCGGCATCTGGAATGTTCGCTGTCTCATCCACAATAGCCGGGTTCTGTCCACCCAGCTCAAGCAATACTGGAGTGAGATTCTCAGCAGCCGCTCGCATCACTACCTTGCCCACGCCTACGCTTCCTGTGAGAAACATGAAATCAAACGGAAGCTTCAAGAGATTCGTCACTACTTCTCGGCCACCGACAACGGCGCTCAGAGCTTCCGGCTCGAAATACTTGGGAATCAACTCCAGTAGTAACCCGTCCGTTGCCAGTAGCGCTTCAGAGAGTTTCAAGATGCAGGGGTTGCCGGCCGACAGGGCGCCGACCGCAGGACGCAACGACAACAAAAGCGGTCCATTGAATGGACAGATGATCAGCGTAACCCCGTAAGGCTCGCGGTACACCATTCCCTTATGCCCGGATGCAGCGAGGAACTTCGGAAGGGGGGCCTCGACAGGCTTCATCCATTCTTTGAGCTGGGACTTTGCGGATTCGCTGGTTGCGATCGAAGCCGAAACCTCGAAGACGTTCTCTTGGGACGCCGTCTTGAAGTCCCTGCGCGAGGCATCAGCGAAACGCTCATAGTTGTCCTTGAGCATGAGAGTTAACCGGTTCAGCTGGTCGACTCTCCACTCATAAGTCTTGGTTACATCTGTGGCAAAGTATTCCTTCTGTTTGTCGAACAAATCCTGAACGGAAACCGTTTCGATTACTAAATCGCCCATCGCATTTTCCTTTCTTCTTCGCCGTCGTGGAGTGCTATAGCTGACTTCACACACTACTCACCGCTGCGCCGTCTTTCATGACTAAAACCATGCGAAAACGCGCCTTGCCATCCATCATGCGAGCGAAAGCCTCGGGTGCCTTGTCAAGCGGAAGCGTTTCGACCATGGGCCGCACATCCTGCAGGACGCTGAACGCCAGCGTGTCCTGGGTGTCGATGGCGCTGCCCGTCAAGCTGCCATAAATCGAGCGCCCGCCGAACACCAGGGACGGGGAGGAGACCTCGATGGCGTCGGGCGCGACTCCAACCACGATCAACTTGCCGCGAACTGCAAGGCCGGGAACAAGTGCGGCAATCGCTTTGCCGCTTGGAGCGGTTGCCAGGATCCCTCTGGCGCCGCCCATTCGCTGTAACGCCGCGGCAACATCCTCTGCCGCAGTATCCACATAGGAATGCGCGCCCAACTCCTTGGCCAGGTCCGCCTTTTCCGGTCCGTTATTGATGGCCACAGTGCGGAACCCCATGCGCCGGGCAAACTGAACTCCCAAGTGTCCAAGCCCGCCGATCCCCTGAATGGCGACCAGATCGCCCGCGCGCAAGCCGGCGTTACGTAATGCGTTGAAGGTCGTTATGCCAGCACAGAGCAGAGGGGCAGCTTCCACGGACGTGAGCTCATCAGGAATGGAAGCGAGCGCTCGTGCTTCGGCAATCATCACCTCGGCATAACCCCCGTCGGTAGTGATTCCAGATATGACGGGGTTTAAGCAGTTCGCAAAATCTCCGCGTAGGCACGGCTCACATTCGCCGTCTTGCCCGCCCAAAAAGCCGACACCTACCCGCTGCCCGATCTTCCATTTAGAGACATTCGGGCCAATCTCCTCGATTCGGCCTACGACCTCATGCCCGGGTACTCTGGGCAATTTCAGGCCTGGATAATCTCCCTGTACCGTCGCTAAATCGGAATGACAAACGCCACATGCTTCGACGCGTAGGCGGACTTGACCAGCCGCCGGCTTCGAAATCGGCCGCTCGACAACACGGAGTACGCCCGGTGTTGACACTTCCACTGCCCTATACGTGCTTCTCATTTCATTCTCCCAGGGAGCTTGTCCCTTCTTACGCTTATTGGTGCGTGCTTTTGGCCGACCTTGCTCCCGGAGCATCCACTCCCGGATATAAGACGAACAGTGCAGTATCGGTATGCCCTCGGCCTTACACGTATTAAGAAAGCGAATGCCTTCGACATCGACGAGATCCACTTCTTCCAAATCCAAAGCTGCTCGCGGTCCGCCACGTTCAATCTCGGTCTTGACCTGATCAACGTGCTCAGATCGAAACTCCCCGCTCAGCCGAATCCGTGGTTTGCCCTTACCAGAAATCCGTTCAATCTTCAGCGTCATGGATTTTCCGGCTCCAAAGCGCAGTCGTACGAATGCAACTACGAGGCCATTCACAATTTCTTGAGGAGATGCGACTTAGAATTGCTGCCTATCCTGAATTTTGAGGAATTCCTGTATGGTGAGGAAAACGCGCGGTCGATTAACAGGTTTGCCGCGATCGAATCAGCTGGACTGTTGAACTTTGAACCGAAATTTGTTGATTCCCAAGCGTTTGATTTTTGAGTCCAGGGTCCGCGTCGGAAGCCCTAGTTTGGCCGCCGCGCCCGATTGGCCCTGAGATTCGGCCGTGGCTTTCTGCCAGCGCGGCTTCAATCATTTCCTTCTCTTGCCCAAGCAGAGCACCATTAAGTGCGACTGTTGGACTAGGGACTTGGGGCGGTTCCCGCTTGAGCCATGTCTCGTCCACAGAAAAAGTATCACCGTCGCTCAGGATGACGGCCCGCTCAATCACATTTTGTAGCTCACGAATGTTGCCCGGCCAGCCGTACGCTTGGAACAGTTTGAGAGTTTTTTTATCGATTGTTCTGAACTTCTTTCCAGCCTTTTTTCCAAAGCGATCAATGAAGTACTCGACAAGCAAGGGAATGTCAGCCGCGCGCTCGCGCAACGAGGGCATCTCAATGGGCACGACATTCAGTCTGTACAGGAGATCTTGCCGAAACTGGCCTTCGGCCACAAGCGCGTTCAAATCGCGATGAGTGGCGGCCAGCACTCTCACGTCGATGGAAATTGGTTTGTTACTGCCGACGCGTTCGATTTCACGTTCTTGCAGCACTCGTAACAGTGCGATTTGGACCTCCGGGGGCAAGTCGCCGACTTCGTCCAGGAAAATCGTCCCGCCATTCGCCGATTCAAAACGCCCCAGGCGCCGTTGTGTGGCACCGGTGAAGGCGCCTTTCTCGTGACCGAAGAGCTCGGAAGCAATCAACGATGGTGGGATTGCGGCGCAATTCACACCAATGAATGCCCGTTCTGCACGGTTCGATCGCTTGTGGATGGCGCGCGCAATCAACTCCTTTCCCGTACCGGTTTCGCCCAGAATCAGAACCGTGGAATCTGAATGTGCCACCTTGCGGACTTGGCGGAGCACGTTACTCAGTGCTGCCGAGGAGCCGACTATGTCCTCAAACATCGAGTCACGATCGATTTGCTCCCGCAACGCCAGGTTTTCATTGCGGATCCTCGCTTCGGCTTGGACGCGATCATCGATGTCAGTTCCCGTCGCATACCAGCGAATCACACCTCCCTGGTCGTCAAGCAGCGGATTGTATTGAATGAGACACCACCGGTACTGTCCATCTTTGCGCAGGATTCTTTGCTCGTTTTTGAATGGCACATCCCGCGAAAGCGATTCCAGGCGCTCGCTTCGCAGTCGCGCGACATCCTCCGGATGAAAGGCCCGAGCGCGAAAATCCGCCGCCATCACCTCTTCGATCGTGAAGCCCGTGTAGTCGAGCAGGGCCTGATTCGCATAAAGGGCAGTGCCATCCCGTTTCAGCACCGCGATCGTTTGGGGTATGGCATCAACAATATGTCGAAGTTGAGCTTCTGATTTCTCGATCTGTTCGAATGCCCTTGTCAGAGCCGTCTGCGATCGATCACGCTCGATGGCGATTCCGGCAATGCGGCCGGCGTAATCGATCAACTGAATTTCGGCGGGCCCCGGATGCCGAACTTCGCGGTAGTACATGCAGAATGTCCCCAGCACTTTGCCGTCGTGCGACATCATGGGAGTTGACCAAGCCGCGCGCAGTCCATTCTGTAGAGCAACGTCTCTATACTTCACCCATCTCGGGTCAGAAGCGATGTCAGAGACGAAGACAGGCTGACGAAGGTAAGCGGCTGTGCCGCATGATCCGACATTAGGACCAATGCACAATCTATCAGTCGCTGCCCGGTACGCTTCTGGCAGGCTCGCGGCGACGCCATAGCGCAGGTGCAAGCCGTCTTCGTCAAGCAGGAAAATCGAGCACAGCATTCCCGTACTGTGAGCTTCGATCAGGCGGGTGATAGTCGTCAGAACTTCGTTCAGGGGTGCGCCGAGAAGGATCATCTTCAACGCATCGAGCACCGCATCGCTGGGCAGGGTTTGCGCGAGGGGTGTTGAAAGCGCTTCCTGGTTCAGTGATGCCTCAGCGTTTGCCATAAAACACCCGCACGTCTTGATTGTAAGCTGTTGGCGTACGATTCAGAGGTCTCCTGATCGCTATGGCAAAGAAGCTCCGAACATGTGGCACTCTCGTTTTTCTTTGCGCGCATTTGCTTTGATTGAGGCCAGCATTGCCTTTCCGTATCTCCTTTCGACGCTTCAACGATCTACAACCTGGGCTTCTAATGGAAGGCGTCTCAATGTTCACACATTTCGTATTTTGGCCCTGGTTTGTTGGGATCGCTTATCTTGCCGGCGGTTTGGTCGCTATCAGAAGAGAGTTGGTCAGCGCCCGCGGCCTGGACAGGTGGATCGAGCTGGGACCGGTGTTTGTTGCCGCCCCGCTCGCGGTCTTCGCGGCTGAACATTTTGTGGCGGCGAGGTCTATGGAGCAGATGGTCCCGGTTTGGATGCCGGCACGCCTGTTCTGGGTCTACTTCGTCGGCTGCGCTTTGATTGCAGCGGCCACCAGTCTGGTTGCGATGAAGTTCGTACGCCTGTCCGCAACCCTGCTGGGAGTGATGTTCCTGCTGTTCGTCCTCATGCTTGATCTGCCATACGCCATCGCGCATCCGGGAGATCGGCTTGGTTGGAACTTTGTGCTGAGAGAGACAGCTTTCGCGGGCGGCGCGTGGGCCCTGGCCGGCAGCGATCGCGGGAACTCACAGGCAGGAAAGCCGAATTGGATGATCCTGTTTGGCCGTTTCTGTGTAGCGATTGCCGTAACTTACTTTGGACTGGAGCAGGTGCTTCATCCGGAATTTACGCCGGGAGTTCCGGATGCCAAACTGACGCCGGCCTGGGTTCCGCTTCACGCGCTGTGGGGATACCCGGTGGGAGCTTTCCTGCTGGTGGCGGGAGCGGCACTGCTCATCAACATCAGGCCCCGCACTGCCGCTGGCTGGATCGGTGTGTTGATGACGATGCTCGCGGCATTCTTTTACCTGCCGATTCTAGCTCTCACTCGTGATCCCTCCCAGATGACGGAAGCGATCAACTTTGTTGCGGATACACTGATGTTCGGCGGGACTGCGCTGCTGGTGGCGGGGGCGTTGCCAGTGGAGAGCTAGTCTGTGCCCTCAACGATCAATGGCGACGGAAGTATCCACGGGTTGAGGATTCCGTTATCAAAGTAGCGTGTGCGATCCATCCTGGCTTCCCCAGTGTTCTCCTAGGATTCCCCCACTGTCTCTTCTAAGAAAGCCAATTAAGTGGTTTTTCTCGCCCCCTCTTTCGGGTAGGAACAGGTTGGCCTATTGGACGGAAATCTCGCTCTGGTTCTGGATTGCAAATTCACCACTTATGGTCCGGCCTAAGAGATTACGCGTGTACCAAGAGGGAATGCGAACAAGAGGATGCTGAACTTCAGCGAAGTGCCTGCTCAAAAAAATCCGTAACTTTCGACGCGTATTCCGACTTTGCGATTGTCTGAGCCTGCCCATGTCCCGAGCCAGGTACCAGCCAAAGTTGTTTTGGCTGGTGGGCTGCGGCGAAGTTCCTTAAGCTATTTTCCACTGGTACGACTGCGTCTCCCTGCTCGTGAATGATCAGCACAGGCCGGGGACTGATTCCAGCAATGACGTCCATAGGGCGCACACGACTCACGTCGATTCCTGCCCTGAGATCGGCGATGCCGACGGTTATGGGCGCAAATGGGAAGGCGGGAAGATGAATAAAGTGCTCGAAGGCGGCAGCGATTACGCGTGGGGCATCGCTGAATCCGGAATCGTCCACGACCGCGCGGAGGCGTTTGTCTTTTGCCGCAGCAAGCACGGCAGTAGCCCCGCCCATGGAGATACCCAGGATGCCCATCCGGCTCGCGTCTATATCGTTGCGCATGGCCGCATAGTTTACAAGCGAGATTAAGTCCAGTTGCTCCATAGCGCCCAACGTCACATATTTGCCGCCGCTTGGGGCACGTGCCCTCGCGTTGTAGGTCAACACGCTAAATCCCGCGTGATGGAGAAACTCCGCAATGGACAGCATTTGATCCTGCGTATCGCCGTAGCCACTAGCGAGAATTACCAGCGAAGGATGAGTCCCGGGAAAAAAGCGCCCGTCCAGGAGGATGTTATCGGTGCCTCGAACCTGGATGTGTTCAGGATGCAGGTCGGGAAATGTGGCAAGAGACCATTCATACCGCCGGTATTCAGGGTGAAGTGCACGCTCAGATCCCACCCAACCTATGGCTCCAAGGCTGCCCAGGGAGAGGAGAAGAAGCGCCGTCACAGACCAAAACGTGATCCTTCGTAGCATAGGATGCCGAAGTGCCGGAAATCCGGAGTAGATCCAGAGTAATCGAAGCCCAGCTGGAACGATGGAAATTTGTGCTTCTCTTGTCCCCGACACGCGGCGCATCGATTTCTTTCGCGCAGAACTCGCAGAGCTGGCGCGAGCCATATCCGATGGTGCGAAGGTTCGCGCGTTTCACGCGTTGGACTCTGCTGGCTCAATTTCGAATGGGCGGACGGGTACAGCCAACGCTACGGGCTCACCTACGTGGATTTCCGTGACCAGAAGTGCACCGTGAAAGACTCGGGCCTCTGGTATGGGCGCGTGGCCGCAGCCAACCTTCTTGACGTTTCGTAGTTTGACGAAGAAATGTAAACCTCGCACACCTCCGAACGATAAAGAACAGACATAGTTACCACTGGACACGTCATGCAGGCAATCTAGCAACCTGCACACCGGCCGTCATTCAGACTTCAGAACCTGACCGCGAATCTCGCCGCCAGGGTTTGCGGACGTGTGGAGATTGAAATACCACTTGCCAGCTAACAGGTCCTTTGCCTGTTCCGGCGTCAGGGTTGCCTTGCCCTCAATGGGACTGGTGATAGGACTGCCTTTTACCGGAAGCTGTGGCTTCGCATTCGCTCCCTCCGCCGCCGGGCCGTGAAAATGTGCTGCGACGACCGGACCAGTCAAGCCGCTGAATTCAGCGTGATAGGTGAATTCGTTGGTTTCAGTATCCAACGTAGCGGTCAAGGTACCCGTGCCAGCGCTGTCTTTAGGCGGAACTTCGGCGGACGCCTTCAGTTCTGCCTTCAGATGAATCGTTGCCGCATGAGCGGCGACCGACACAAGCGCGAGAGCGCATGCGGTGACGACGGTTCGAATAAAAATGTGTGCGCTTTTCATTCTCACTTCTCCTTCTAGTTAGCTAGTGGAAAGCCGGGGGAAGACTATGCACATCACGCGAGCATGTAGATCTTCTTCCGTGGAAGGTGCCGCCGGCCCAGCCGTCACGCAGCAGCGAACAAAACAGATAGCCCTAACGATGCTGGTCCAGCTGGGGACAACAGAAAAGAAAGTCGCGCTGGAATCTTCGCCGACATGGAGCCACCACGACGATAACGCAACTGATCGCGTTGTGCAATCAACCGTCATGAGGCGGGAAATTCGTGGCCAGAAATTCGTGGCCGAACGAAACTAACCCCATGCTCTTTTAGAGTGTCAGTTCCTCTATATCCCACCTCCTCCACGGTGAATTAACCCGGGGGAATAGGTATCATGCCCGTGCGCCAAGCCAGTTCCGTCCACGAATTTCTTTCCACGAATTTCCAGGGTAGGTATCCTGTCGACGTATGAATCGTTCTCGGCGATGACATGGCGCGAATATCACGAATTTACTAAGCACAGCGCTGCCTCACTGCGCCGAGCCCCCCGCGTGCTCGACTGGGCGAACATGCCCGATCCGTTCCGTCACTACGAGGGCGTGCCCGTGCTCGACCTGCCGGCAGATCCACCCGTTCCTGAAACGCCGGCCCTCGAGGTGCTTCAAGGAGTCTCAGGCACCACACCTGCCGCTGACGGCGCGACATTTCTTTCGCAACTGCTCTTCTATTCCGCTGCCATTAGTGCGTCCAAGCGCGTTCCATCCACCGGAGATCGGTACGCGTTGCGCGTGAATCCATCCTCTGGGAATCTGCACCCGACCGAATTCCACTTCCTCACTCGGGGCCTGAAACAGTGGCCCGATGGGCTGTATCATTACCGTCCCTCTGCGCACATGGCCGAGCAGCGTGCACTGGGGAATTGTGAGTTGAACGTGGCCGGTAGAGCTCGCGCCAATCATCTTTGTCTTGACCAGCATCGCGTGGCGCGAGGCGTGGAAGTACCGTGACCGGGCCTACCGGTACTGCTTGCACGACATTGGGCACGCCTGGCAGGCACTCGCGCTTGCAGCCCGGGCGATTGGATGCGACAGCTTTGCGGTCGGTCATTTCCCGGACGATGAAGTAGCGCAGTCCTGCCGCCTCCACGAGGATGAGTCGCCAATGCTCATTGTCGAGCTTCGTGGCGGATCTATTCCATTGCGAGAACCAGACCCTCCCACAACCGTTTGGTATGGCGGGCAGGCGAATCAACTCTCGCGAGAAACGACCGCTTACACCCGGATTGACGAGATTCATGGCGCAACGAAACTCAGCGACCTCGCGTCCGGCGTCTCCGCCGCCCAGTCGGCACCCACTGGCACCGGCGAGATCAAGTTGCCTCCGCCAGCTTCATCGAAGCTCGCCTTCGGTGAGGTTGCCCGGACGCGGCGTTCGGCGCTCGACTTCCTGGGTGGTACGCAGTCGATGTCGTTGACCCAGCTCTCGTTGATCCTTGCCGCGGCGAACCGGCCATTTTCAGCTGACTTTGCCGGTGGTCGTTTCATCCAGCTATATCTGTACATTCATCGTGTCGATGGGCTGCAACCCGGCGTGTATCGGTTCTGGCCCGAACATGCCGAGTTGGAGCAGATCAGGAATGGCGACCAACGCGTCGCCGCCGCAGGGCTGAGCCTCGGGCAGGACCTCGCCGGCAATGCATGTATTGCCTTTTCGATGATCGGTGATCTTGAGCGCGCCGTTCGCGCTCACGGTGACCGCGGCTATCGTTATGTGCATTTCGAAGCAGGCGCTATCGGCCACCGCCTATATCTCGCTGCGGAAGCGCTCGGACTAGGAGCGACGGGCATTGGCGCCTTCTTCGATGAGGACGTGCACCGTTATCTCAACCTGGCACCCGGCCAGGGACAGGTGGTCTACCATTTCGCGATCGGTTATCCGATTCCCGATCCACGCCTCGAGGCATGAACTCGCCATGGTAGGTATTCTCGTGCATGGCGACAGCCATTTCATCGTGCGCGGTCTATTGCCAGCTCAAGAGGTTGCACTCGCACTTATTCGGCACTGGTCGCTGATCCAGATCGGAGCGACAATGCCGAACACCCAATGCAGTACGTCTAAAAATTAGTTGTGCCTGGTGGCCTCAGGATTCGATTTAGACTCGTCGACACCTCTCATGCTGACAATGAAACTCTGAATCTCGCTTGAACGGCGATCGAGGATTGCTTCTTGCCTACTCATGACCTCACGATGCCGGTCAAACATTTTTTGCGCATCTTCGTGCCTTCCCAATTGAACATATGCCTGACCCAGCTTATACAGCGGTTCAGGATAATCCGGATCAAGAGCTATAGCCTTTGTGTAGTACGACACGGAGTTGGCCGGCCGCTTTTCTAACCGAAGCACTTCGCCCATCTGATAGTAGACACGCGCATCACGAGGTCGCAGTTGTGCCGCTCGATTCAGGGTTGCCATCGCCAATGACGCATTCGTCAATATTCCATCGTTATTCATCGCCACCACAAGGCACGTGCCGTAGTAATATTGTGCCCCGAAGCTTTGTGGCTCCTTGGCAGCAAGGTGCGCGAGCTTAGCTAGTACTTCTTCAGACCGGGCGCCCGAGAAGGTGTAGGCTTCGCCAAGGAAAAGGTAGGCCGGGTCGAAGTTCGGATTCAGATCGACCGCCTTCAGAAAAGCGTCGACCGAATCCGCTGTTTTACCGGCCATGAATTCCGCAGCACCCAGGGCTAAGTAGATCTGCGACGACTGCGGATTGCGAGCCTGCGCTGCGTGCAGGATGGTTTCTGCTGCCTGATAGTTCTCATGAAGCAGCAGCTCGGAGCCGAGGTCAAAGGCAAACCGGTCGTTGTCTGGATCGATGCGAGCCGCTTCCTGATACTCCAGCAGTGCGTTTTTGTAGTCTTTTCTGCGCTCGTAGATATCAGCCAACAAATCATGAATTTCACCTGTGTTGTGAACGGTCATCGCCCGCTGCGCCGCGTCGAGAGAGATGTCCAGATCTTTGGGATCGGATCTTTCCAGGCGCAAGACGGCAACGTTGTACAAAGCATCGTATGATCCCGGGTCTTCTATGGCAGCTTGTTCAAAGCGTGACAGAGCCTGTTGAGGAAATCCTTTCGAGGCCAATATCGCGCCTTCACGTACATCCCTTGAACTCGTAGGGAGCTGAGCAAGACTCCTATCCAGTAGTGGAATCGCAGCGTCGGGCCGGCCTTGCTGAAGCCGGACCAGAGCCAGATCGTAAGACAGTGCGAGGTCATCCGGCTGCAACAGAATTGCCGCGTCCAGAGCTCTGGATGCGGCCTCGGTTTTTCCCTGTTCTAATTCCAGCGTCCCAGCTAGCTTTAACCACGGGGCGGCATTCGCACCTTTAGGAGGAGCCGCCGACTCGAGGATCTTCAACGCCTCTTTCTTATCGCCCATTCCGGCCATGGCCACAGCAAGTTCATAGGCGACTGCGCCGGAATGCTCCAGGCGATATGCCTGTTCCAGAAGCGGTTTTGACTCGGAATATTTCCCTTGCGCATTCAGCAGGGCGCCCAGGTTGTAAAGTGCATCGACAGCGCCAGGACGGAGGGCCAGGCTGCGGCGAAAAGCCGTTTCCGCTTGATCTAAATTGCCCGCGCGGAGGTAAGCCGCGCCCAGATTGTTGAATGCTTCCGGCCGATTGGGAGCCAGGCGCGCAAACTCCTCGAACATCCGCAATGATTTGTCGGCATCGCCCACCCTGTCATAGGCGATACCCAGGAGATTGCAAACGTCCGCATCGAGGGGATGGTCGCGGCGATAAGTCTCGAGGGTTTGGATGGCTTCTGCGCTGTGGCCACTGTCGAGTTCGCGGCGAACAGCGCTCAGTGGATTCGGTTGTTGCCCGAGTAGGGTGCACGGAAGAAGGGGAAGCAACAGCGACAAAGCAATGCCTTGCCAGTGAATCCATCGGGAGGTCATCATACGTTTGGCCGAGATTTGCCGGCTCAGTGGAGCACATCCGGCCTGCCTAGTGTTGGAGCGGGACAAACTGAAGCTTCAACTGATCGGTGACAAATCCCTTCATTTGGCGAACACTCTCCATGATACTCGGCTTGCGGGTACGATCCAGCTCCACCATCACCCATCCGTCAAAGCCAATTTGCCGATAGAAAGCGGCCAAACCTCGAAAATCGACGGTGCCCTGTCCGACCTCGACAAAGTCTCCCGTGGCCTTCGCTCCCAAATAAGGAGGACCCGGAAGTTTTGGATCGAAGTCTTTCCAGTGACTTACGGCCAAGCGCGAAGCGTATCTCTTCACGGTTTGCAGCGGATCGAGCCCCATACCCGCAAGATGACCTACATCGGCGCAGAATTTCAAGTATTTGGGGTTCGTGCCGTCGAGGATTTCCAGGACGACATCTTTAGGGATATCGCGTTCTGCATGCAAGGCAACGATGATGCCGTATTCTTCGCTGGAGATTCGGCCGATCTCGTCCGCGGCACGGATGACCTGCTGCACATCTGCCGCAGTCCGTTGATAGGGCTTGCCTCCCACAGGGGCCGGCGGAGCCCATCCCAACGCGATATATTTTGCGTTTGCCGCTTTCAGGAATTTGCCATCCGAACGTACTTTTGCCATGATGGCGGGCCAGCTCTTCTGCTCGTGCAGCGGCAGTGCCTGGTAGACGCCCTCGAGTTGTACTCCGATTCCGCGAGACCGGGTAACGAATGCAGCAGGATCTGCCCCGTACGCGGAGTCCAGATGGGCGTCGCTATTGTCCGCCTCGGTCGCACCGATCCCCAGCTGGGAAATCGCCGCCACCGCCTTCCAATACATGGCGGTCGAGTGATCGGTGGCAAGCCAGGTGGTTGCGGCCATGCCGATCTTGAATTTCTGTGGCTTTTCTTCCGCGCGCCCGTCCCAAGGGCAGGCGTAGGCAAGAGCGCCCAGTGTTGCCACCTTAAGAAACTTCCGTCGCTCCATCATGGACGGCATACTCCGTTCTTTTTGTCACCACGCAGGTGATCGATTCAACCCGGTTGACTTGCCAGGCAGTTATCCTACAAGGCGCGTGCGGATCGAATCAATCACGGTTAATTGCTCACGTCGAGTTATGGCCGTTCTCAGGACCTCGCTGCTCCCCTTAGAAGATAAACTTAAGGGCAAATTGAAGCTGCCGGGGATTGGTGGCGAGACTCGATATTTGACCGAAGGCCGGCGTCCCAACGGTTGAATTCGGCACGCCGAATTGCGGTTTATTCCAAAGGTTAAAAGCCTCTGCGCGAAACTGGAAGAACATGGTTTCTGAGATGGGCAGATTCTTGAACAGGGACGTATCCCAGGTTGAGACTCCGGGGTTCCTTGGGCCCGGCGTCGGTCCGCACGTGCCGAAGTAGTACGGCAAAGGAGCGGAGTATGCATTCGGGTCAAGCCAGTGGCCGATCGTCTGATTGATATGCGGCGTGGCAATGCAATTAGCCCTGGTGGGAGATCCATTTCCGAAATTCGTCCCAGACAAGTCAGAGCTCGACGAGATGGTGATCGGTTGGCCATCCGAGTAGTTCACGATTCCGTTCAGCTGCCAGTCGTCGACCAGCTTGCCTGCAAAGCCGGACGGATTGAGGTCGTGGCCCTTCCCTATCGGCAAGCCGTAGGTGGTGCTGGCTATGAAGCGTTGGGGGGTGTCGTTGTCCCAAAGACCCCATTCTTTATTGAGGTTGTAGCGATTCTGAATGGGGCGCAGCCCGGCCTCGAAGTCGCTCCCCTGACTCAGAGCCTTGCTCCAGGTGTACGCCACGTGGAAGGCGAAGTTGTTTGCCATTCGTTTGTCGACGCTGATCTGCAAGCCGTTGTAGCTGGAACTGAGGTCGCTATCCAACCACTCGACGTAAGTCGGCGTTGTGCCTTGAACGAACTGCGGGAAGGGGATGATCGGCGGACTGCCGGGATCGTTAAGATAGCCCTGGTTTTCGTTGCTAAGACTCCACAGGTGACGACCCTGGTTGAACACGTAGTTGGCCTCAACCGCCAGATCTTTGCTGACCGAGTATTGGAAACCGAAACTCCCTTCATAAATATCCGAAGGGATGAGATGTGAGTTGATGGCGCGAATCTGCAGCTCGCTAACTGCCGCGATGTCATCAATGCTCACGGGATTAACGAACCCTGAAGGGAACCCGTTCTGCAGAATCAAGGCCGGGGCAGCGTTGGCCGAGCTGTTCAGGGAGTGGTCGGTGAGAAAAGGCGGATTGAGCGCCAACTGGCTCTCGCTGCCATAGCGGTAAGTATTCTGGAAGTAGACACCAGCCCCAGTGCGCATGACCAGGTTGGGGGAGATCTGATAGGCGATGCCTACACGGGGAGCAAAGTTATCCATCTTGGGGTGGACGGTCGTCCGGTTGAAGGTGCCAGACGCATTGCTGGGGATGGTAAACAGGCCTCCCTGGCCTCCATTGAGCGTCGGGCTGAAGTTGGTCACATGGTTATTGCGTTCGAAGAGCGGGCTCTCATACTCGTATCTCACGCCATAGTTGATCGTGAGTTTTGGCTTTGCCCTCCAGCTGTCGCCGACGAACCAGTTGAAACCGTTGCGATAGATATGAGCGATGTTCAGGTTTTCCAGCTCAGCCTGGTTAGGAAGCCCGAGGAGAAGGTCGGTGATGCCCTGGTTGCCAGTGTACTGACCGTTAAAGTTGAAGAAGCCGCGCGTACAGCACAGGTCGCTGAAGTTATCCGCGTCGCGGCGCCACTCGATGCCGGCCTTGAGGCTGTGTGTTCCCTTGATCAGGGTAATGGTGTCTTTGAACTGCCAGATTTGCGCGAATTGATTCTGTGGCAGCCAGCGGGGGCTTCCGAGCTGAGAAAAGCCGGAAATATCGATTTCCGGGAGTCCGCCCGATACGCCCGCATACACGGGGATTCCGGTCAGTCCGACCTGGCTATTACCGTCCACGCCTAATGTAGCCTGCTTGGAGTGCGACGCCGCCCGATTGAAGGTGTAATGCGCATCGCTGATCAAAGCAGGACTGAATAGATGGACCCATGCCATGGTGACGTTTGTGCCACGGTCATCGTTGAGCCCCTGTGTTGAGCCAAGAGTACCGTCTGCGATGGGATCGACTAAGGAGAAAATTCCGGGGATATTCTGACGCAGGTCAAAGACAACATAGTGGCCATAAATGCTGTCCTTGTCGCTGATCTTGTAGTCGACGCGAGTGCCAAACTGATCAGAGTTTCGCGACTCGGTGGGGCTGGCAATGTAGTTATTCCCACTGAATGCACCTAGCTGTCCATTCTGCGCCAGGTTGGTGTTGGGCAGGGGGTATAGCGCAAAAATCTTTGCCCCTACTGGATCTACACAACTGGGGTTCACAACGCCGGCCACAATGCAGTTGGCCTGTGCTCCAGGATAGGTGGGGTTGGTCGGCGGTGAGCTCAGCTCATTGAAATTGTATTGCCGCATGAGCGGGGTTGGAACGGTTCCGACAAGGCTCTGGCCCTCGGCAACTCGGGTTCCCTCGTAGTTGCCAAAAATGAACACCCTGTTTTTGCGAATGGGGCCGCCCAGGGTACCTCCAAACTGGTTCTGCCTGAAAGCCGCTCTGGGCTGGCCGGCCTGGTTCAGAAAATAATCGTTCGCGTCCAATTTGTCGTTGCGGATGAATTCATAAACATCGCCGTGCACCGAATTGGTGCCGGATTTTATGGAGGCGTTGACCACCCCGCCGGCGCTGCGCCCGTACTCAACGTCGTAATCGCGCGTTTGCAGCTTGAATTCCGCCAGGGAGTCGACCGCCGGCTGCGCGCTTTGGGCGCTTTGATCCTGAAGGTTGGTGGTATAGGAATTGTTGTCCGCGCCGTCGAGAACGTAGTTGTTCTCCGTGGAGCTATTGCCGTTCACGCTGAAAACTCCTTCAGCGCGGCCCTGGAATGAAGCACTGGACTGATTCACTCCCGCGGTCAACAAAGAGAGTTGATCGTAGCGCCTGCCATTCAGGGGTAGGTCCGTAGCCTGTTGCGAATCGACAACAGTTCCAACATCGGCGTTCTGGGTCTGGAGCAAGGGAGCGCTGTCTGTGACCGTGACCTCCTGGTTGTTGGAACCTACTTGCATGGTGAAATCTACCTGCTTACGGTCCTGGACGTCGAGGACGATCCCGTCGCGAATCACCTTCTTGAATCCGCCCGCATCGGCGGTGACGGTATAGTTTCCGACTCTCAGGTATGGGAAGACATAGCTGCCGGCGTTACTCACCTTAACCGTTTGCGATTCGCCGGTGGCCACGTTCTGGACTGTCACGGTCGCGCTCTGGATCAGGGCGCCGGTTGAATCCTTAACCGTACCCACGATGCTTGCGGTGTCAACCTGCGCGTAGAGAACAGCCGAGGTAAACGTCATCATCAGTACAGCGCTCATCCGGCATGAGCGGCCCAGGCTAAGATCGGAAAATCGCATAACTCCTCCTAAGAAATGAGGCTGTGCAGTCGCTTTGCGAGAAGATCAAAAGCGCTAGCGCAAACCCTCGGGTACGCTTCTAACCGCTTATATTGTTGCCAAAACTTGATGTAGAAACTTCGCGTTCCGCATTTATTATGCGGACGCCACTATCCTCCCGAAACTGAGTTTTCTCTAATGCTGGCCCAGGACGACGTGTTGCTCGGTTGAAGTCGTGATGCTCTTAGCAAAGAGGAAAGATGTTCGGCGGATGAGAGCCTTGCTTGACCAGTCTTTCCCTTGCAACGTCTCGACAAAAGAAATCCACCTCTATGTCGCGGTTTGTGCTTAGCCTCAGCGCCAACATTCACCTCCAAGGTGTGCCGGAGGGTTCCGCGGGTCGATGAACTGTCCCAGACGGTTCGACATGCGGGATGGTCTGCGATTCAGCCCCGTGTTTGACGACGCTCATAACCGGTTATACTCGACCCCAGCCTTTTACAGCTACACCCGGGCAATTGTCAAGAGACTAATGCAGGCGGCGAAGTAAACCCGGCGGGGACGCACCCGAATCGCCCGTCATCGGTACTCCAGTACAGGTTGCTAATCTCTGCGTACTGCGCTCCTGGCAGCGGCGTTGAAGCCCGTCGCTGCGGCTCAGTTTCAAAGCGGCGAGACCGTCCTCAAGACGGGGATTTGATCATCGACTTTCGTAGCAGGTTTGATATACATTTCCCTCTTGTGGTGGCGTGGCTAACCGCTTCGTTCCATCAACCACGCTTTACCGTATGCGAGCCGGCATACACTCCATCCCGAGGTGGGCGCCTTGTCAGCAGCAAAAATGGACAGAAGAGATTTCGTGAAATCGATCGCGGCCAGCGGAACCGTTGCCATGAGCGGATGGCCGGCGCTGGCTGAATTATCCGCTGCCGACACTCCCCGCGCAGCCGACTTACAAGATATTCACCGCTCCCCAGGCGGCCATGGTGGGAGCTATCGCGGAGCAGCTGGTACCTAAAGACGAGTATCCCGGTGGCAAAGAAGCAGGCGTGGTCCAGTTCATCGATGCCAAACTTGCCGGGCCTTACGGGGAGTTCTACGTAGATCGCTATGAGTCGGGACTGAAACTGGTGGATAAGGTTAGCCAGAAGTTCGCCGGTGGAGACTTCATATCTCTGAACTCCGCGCAACAACAGAAGGTCTTAAGCAGTCTGGAAGCAGGAATCGACGGGGAACCGACCGCCCAGGGATTCTTTGGCTTGATCCGGGAGCACACCTTCGAGGGTTATTACGGTGATCCTGAGCACGGCGCAAATCGAAACGGCGAGAGCTGGAAAATGATCGGGTTTGGAGGTTAGTCCGTGCCCCAAAACAAAGTCGATGCAGTGGTGGTGGGTTCAGGGGCCGGCGGGGGCATCCTCGCCAAGGAGCTCGCGCAAGCAGGGCTATCGGTCGTGATATTCGAGCGCGGCAACCACTACAGCACGGACGACTTCGACCACTCCGAATTGCAGTCGCAGTATTCCGTGCCGCCGGCATATGGCCCATCCGTGTTTGCCAACCCCCGCACCTTTCGTTATACCGACAGCGAAACTGCACGCCTGGTCTATCCCGGAGTGGACGAGGTCTACGGAAAGACCGCGGCTTCGGTGGGAGGAGCCACGCTCGCGTATGGGGCTGCCGCTTGGCGCTTCAAGCGGGAAGACTTTCGCATGAAGTCGACCTACGGCGCGGTCAAAGGGAGCTCGCTGGAAGATTGGCCGATTAGTTACGATGACCTCGAACCGTACTATGAGCGGGCGGAGTATGAGATTGGAGTGGCCGGCCTGGCTGGCGCCGACCCATTCGCAGAGCCCCGGAAAAGGCCTTTTCCGGTTCGCCCCCTGCCCATCAACCGGCAAGGAGAAATCATCCGCGACGCTGGTTTGCGGCTGGGCTGGCATCCCTTTCCACCCCCCTTCGCGATTCTTACCCAACCCTACAATGACCGATATCCTTGTGTTCAATGTCGCTGGTGCCTTGCTCACGCTTGTGAAGTGAACGCGAAGTCGGGCACACAAATCAGTATGCTGCCCCTGGCCCTTAAGACCGGGAAATGCGAGTTGAGGGTAGACTCTTTTGTCACTCGTATTTTGACCGACGAAAAGGGCCGTCCCAGTGGTGTGCAGTATTTCGACGCAAATAAGAAGGGACATGAGCAGTATGCCGATTTGATCGTGGTGGCTTGCTCCGCCACAGAATCGGCGCGGTTGTTGCTCAATTCGGCAAACAAATTTCACCCACAGGGGCTGGGAAATTCATCCGGCCAGGTGGGCAGGAATCTGAACGACCATACCGGGGCAGACGCATTTGGCATTTTCGAGCAGGAGATCCCTCACGATAAGGGGCCCGGCCCATCCATTGCGTTCAATGACTGGAATCATCCGCGCGGCCGCGAAATACGCGGAGGCGGTTATATCTATAACTACTATTGCACGCTGCCGATCGAATTCGCGTCGAACCGCCCGCCGGGCGAGCCCATGTGGGGCCAAGCCCACAAAGACTTCCAACGCAAGTATTTCTATCGTTATATCCATCTCGGCAGCAACTGCCAGGCGTTGCCCCAAGAGAGAAATCGCGTTGATCTCGATCCGAAGGTTCGCGATTCCTGGGGCATGCCCGTGGCTCGGATTACTCATTCCTATCTGCAGGAAGATTTTGATGTCGCCAATTTTGTGATGGCCAAACAAGAGCAATTGCTAAAAGAGGCTGGAGCAATCAAAACCTGGCATGGCGAGAACCCAAAAGGCGGGGTGGCTGACCATCAAAATGGAACCTGCAGAATGGGAAACGATCCTAAGACCTCGGTCGTCAGTTCCTATTGCCAAAGCCATGATGTCGACAACCTGTTCATTACGGATGGGAGCGTGTTGGTGACCGATGCTGGACTCAATCCATCATTAACTATCCAGGCGGTTGCGTTTAGAGCTGCTGAATATATTAAGCAGCAATGGGAGGGTTCCGCGTGGCGCAACGGCAAGCGGGCGTAGCCTCTTGCTCGAGAATTAAACCAGTGGCAGACACTCGGGGAGTGTCCGCCGCTGTGCGCGTCTTTCCGTCCGGGAGGGTCTCTTCATGATTGGTGGCAGGGCCCTTATCTTCGCCGCGTGGTCCGGTGTATTTATCTATGGCTACCTGAACGCGATGTTGGGCATTGTGCTGCCCAACCTGATGGAGATGCTTAAGCTGGATAAAACCCAGGCGGGCAAGTTTTTCATGTTCATCTCTATTGGCCTGCTCGTCTCCTCCGTCCCCGCCGGGTTGACCATGGATTACTCAGGAACAAAGATCGTGACGTGTCTTGGTTTGCTGGCAGTTGGGGCGGCCTTTTGGGGACTCGGATCGATCAAGTCGCCCAGGTTCTTGTACGCGCTCTCTTTTCTCCTAGGGCTTGGCGGGGCAATGGTGATCGCCGGAGAGAACACCACGATTTCGCTGGCCAACACCAGCACCCGGGAGGTCGCATCCAATTTGCTAAACCTCTTCTTTGGCGTAGGAGCCTTTATTGCTCCATTCATCGTGATGCCGATCCTCAAGGCAAGAGGCTTTTCCGGTGTACTGAAGACCTCAGCCATTTTAACCAGCGCGATTCTGGCTTTCCATCTGTCACTTACTTTTCCTGCTCCTGTGGTTGGCGCGCGCTTTCCTTTGGCTAGTGTCGCCACGCTCCTTGGCGAGCCACGATTACTGCTGCTCATGCTGCTGGTATTTCTGTACGTCGGGACTGAGTTCTCCGTTTGGAGCTGGACGGTTACGTTCTTTACCACGGAACGAGGGTACCCGCAGCAGTCCGCATCGCGCATCATCTCCATATTCGCTCTGGCTATGATCGCCGGCCGCTGGGCGAGCCAATGGACCCTGGTCAAGTTCGGCCCCCTGCTCCTTTTGCTTATTAGCGCTGCCGGAGCAGTCATCAGCCTGGGCGCACTCTATCTTATCCGCGGACGGATACCGGTCATCGTCGCTGCATTGGCCGGAGGATGGTTCATGGCCGCCATTTTTCCAACCGCCATCGGACTCGCCGGCAGATACTTTCCGTTATCGGTAGGTACGGCGATCAGCCTGGTCACTACCGGCGGGTGGATAGGCGCAATCGCTATTCCGCCGGCCGTAGGATTCGTTGCGGATCGGTCGGGAGTTAGCCGCGGGGTACTTATACCGGTAGGCGCAGCACTTCTGATGCTTATTACTCCTGTTTTACTTATGCGAATGCACTGAGGCGTTGGCCAATTTTGCGCCGGTGAGCCGAACTACTTCGGCGATGCAATAGCAAAAACGGGAATTGGCTGTGGTATAGTCTAAACGGTTAGAACGTATGTCGCTGCTCCTCTATTCTTCTGACCTGACGCAACAACATCTCGCGAGCGAAACGATTCATGAGTCGCCGGCTTGCTGGAGCAAATGAATGAAGCCAAATACTTCTATCGTGCATTCGCAAAATTTACCCCACGGCCAATCAGGTGAATTGCTTCGCTTTTCTCGCAAAGAAGTTGGTTGGGAATGGATGAGCCTTGTTGTTCGACGCCTGGTCCCGGGAGACACGCTGCCACTGCAAACACAAGATGAAGAGATGGCCTTGGTCCTGCTTGGGGGCGAATGCGCAGCGGACTGGGGTGAAGGGGAGGTGTTGATAGGCGGCAGAAAAAATGTCTTTGATGGACCGCCTTATGCCTTGTACCTTCCCTCCTCGAATCGTGTTGTGCTGAAGGCCGAGTCGGTCTGCGAGTTCGCCGAGTGCAAGGTGCCGTCCACCGCTTCCTTGCAGCCCAGGCTTATTACTCCGAAAGATATCTCCAGCAGCCTGCGCGGCGGCGAGAACGCGTCGCGGCAAATTATCGACGTCATTCAGCCTGACTTTCCGGCCGACAAGTTAGTCGTGGTGGAGGTCTACACGCCGGGGGGTAATTGGTCGAGCTATCCCCCTCACAAGCACGAGGTCCACAATCCGCCCGTGGAAGTGGACCTGGACGAGATATATTACTACCGCATGAAGAGTCCCCGTGCTTTCGGGTTCCAGAATCTGTACAGTTCCGACAACGCGCGGGATTCTATACTGAAGGTGCGTGATGGTGACGCCGTGCTGGTGCGGGACGGATATCACCCCGTAGTGGCTGGACCGGGATACGACATCTATTACCTGAATTTCCTTGCCGGTACCTCACGAGCCATGATGGTCACGGAAGATCCAGATCATGTTTGGCTTCGATCGAGTTGGAGACAGCCAGACACTCGGCTACCCCTGGTGCGCAGTTGAAGGCCGGGAAAACCGAAAATACCAAGCTGGGTCAAGCATTCGTTTCACTTATGATGGTCTGAATGTCTTTGTGTTCTATGTCCAGCAACGCCTCGCCTGTGAGCAGACGCCAGAAAAGTGTGAGGCGTTAGGTGCCTCCGGATTCCGCGTTGCACCTCCTGCATACCTATTCCAGGCGCGCTTTTCTAAAACGCATTGCTGTGTTAGGCCTGGGTAGAAGCAGCCTCGGTTCGCCCCTTCGTCTGCTCTTTTCACCTGCCGCGGCTTCGGAAACTAAGGCCTCACAGTCGACCAATCCTCTTTTCGTTCAGGTTCCGCCTTCCTCCAGCGGAATCAGCTGGCGGCATGTAAATGGCCGCTCCTCGCAATATTATCTTCCCGAAACAACGGGAGCCGGCTGCGCTTTTATTGATTATGACGCGGATGGCTGGATGGACCTCTATCTCATCAATAGCGGCCGTTGCGATTTTTACGATCCATCTCCGCCGCTACGCAATGCCCTCTACCGAAACAATCGCAATGGCACATTTACGGATGTCACCGCACAGGCCGGAGTCCCAGGAGGCGGCTATGGGATGGGCGCGGCGGTCGGGGATTTTGATAATGACGGGTTTCCTGACCTGTATGTAACGCAATACGGCAGTAGCATCCTGTACCGCAACAATGGAGATGGCACTTTTACCGACGTTACCAAGAAAGCTGGGGTTGCGGCGCCGGGATGGGCATCGAGCGCCGTCTGGTTTGACTACGACAACGACGGCAAACTCGATCTGTTCGTGTGCCGATTTGTCGACTTCACCAAGGAGCTCAATAAGTTTTGTGGAAATACGGCGACAGGGGAGCGATACTATTGCGTGCCGCGGGTTTATACTCCCATGCCAAGTTGGCTATTTCACAATAACGGAGATGGGACATTCACTGACGTCAGCAAAGAGTCCGGAATCGCACGGTACCTGGGAAAGGCCTGGGGAGTAGTAGCTACTGACATTAATAATGATGGCAACATGGACTTGTTTGTCGCCAACGATACGGTGGCCAACTTTCTTCTTGTGAATGATGGCAAAGGCAAATTCAAAGACATTGGCGTTGAGTCTGGGATTGCGTACAGCGAAGATGGCAGCCCGAGATCCGGCATGGGGGTCGATTCCGCGGACTACGATTGCGATGGATGGATGGACCTTTTCGTAGCCAACGTAGATCACGAAAAGTATTCTCTTTACCGCAACGAGCACAATCTGACCTTCGATGACCAGGCAATGCGGAATGGCATCGGGGAAAGTACCCTGCTCATGAGTGGCTGGGGGCTGAAGTTCGTCGACTTCGACAATGACGGCAATGTCGACCTGTTTCTCGCCAACGGACATCCCGACGACCGCGTCGAGACCAGGACAGACGAGGTGAAGTATGCCGAGCCCATGCTGCTGTTTCGCAATAGGGGAATTGGATTGGAACACCGTTTTGAAAATGTGAGCGAACTTGGGGGCCCCATTTTCGACCAACAATTCGCAGCGCGCGGCATGGCGCTAGGTGACTTCGATAATGATGGCGCCGTCGATGTGCTGGTGTCGGTAAACAACGGCGCCCCTCTCCTGCTGAGGAATACCGCGGCTCACGGCAACCATTGGTTGGGACTTAATCTTATCGGCAAGAAGGCAAATCGCGATGCCATCGGCGCGTTGATAATCTGGCAAGCGGGTAGCTTGAGGCGGCATCGTTTAAAGGTTGGCGGCGGCAGCTATCTTGCCTCGCACGATCCCCGCGTAGTTCTAGGAATTGGAACGCACACAAAGATCGACTGGCTCGAAATTAGATGGCCAAAACCGAGCGGACTGATTGAGCGCTATACGAATTTACCGATCGACTGCTACCTCACCATTGAAGAGGGCAAAGGAAAGAAAGTAGATAGCGCGGCTGCTGAAAGATCTTGCCAGACACCGTAACGATCGGGCTCTCAGGCTCTAGACGTAGTAGTAGTCCTCAGCCGCGGTGTAGGGCTGCTATGGTGCAACGGTAGCTGTGCGGAGAAAATCGAAGCTCCCTGAGC
Organism: uncultured Acidobacteriaceae bacterium; assembly: GCA_963796145.1. GTDB lineage: Bacteria > Acidobacteriota > Terriglobia > Terriglobales > Acidobacteriaceae > PALSA-350. The sequence continues at coordinate 64,036 of CAWCKO010000010.1, forward strand.
TGGAGATTGTAATATTCTCCAGACGCTTGGTATGGACCAGCACCGCGTCCAGATACCAGAGATTAATCGACGGTAATTCGGCGGCAAGAATCTGCTGCACCTTTACATAGTCCGCACGGCGAAGGGCCTGGTCACCCGACATGGCCGCCTCGCGTATCAGTTTGTCTAATACTGCATCGGAGTAGCGGCCACGGTTGGCCCCATGGGGCGGAAACGAGTTGCTGTCATAAGCGTAGCGAAAGATATCCGGATCCTCATTGCCCCCTACCCAACGTAGCGTGTACATCTGAAAAGCGCCCTTGCTGATGTCCGAGTAGAACGTGGCGAACTCGAAGCTCCTTACCTCCAAGGCAATGCCTATGTCGCGCAGTTGCTGTTGCAGAATCATGGCCAGCAGCCGGCTGGTTTCATCGGTGGAGGTCTTCATCGCCAGGTGGAAGCGAACACCATCCTTGCCTCGCTTCCATCCCCCGGCATCGAGCAGAGCGTTGGCCATGGCTGGATCATACGGATACTGCTGCACGTCCCCGGTCCAGGCCCAGTGCTGCGTCGGCAGCAGGCTCTCCGCCAGCTGGGCGCGGTCTCTCCATAATGAATGAATGATCAGCGGGCGATTCATGGCGTAGGCGATCGCCTGGCGCACGCGCATATCGCGCAGTACGCTGTCCTGGGTGTTGAACGAGATGTAATTCAGGTTGGTGCCGGGAGCGCTCTCCACTTGCAGATTGGGGCGCTTGATCAGGGCGTCGACCATATCCGCGGTCATGCAATTGATGCAGACATCGGCCGAACCTTTCTCCAGTTCGAGCGCCCGGGTAATCGCGTCGGGTACAACGGCGAACCGGATGCGCTCAATCGCAGGACGAGGCAGCCAGGAATTGTCATTTCGTTCCAGAATCACGTTTTCATCCTGCAGCTGGCTTACAAACCGGAAGGGGCCGCTGCCAATGGGATGAAACGCGAAATCGCGCCCGCTCCCCACGGGAACAATCCCAATAGCGCCGTCAGACAAATTCCACAACAGGGCCGCGTCGGGCCGATTCAAGTGGATAACGACGGTCGCGGCGTCCGGCGCATCGATGTGATCGACATGCGCAAACGCTGCCGCCTTGGCGGTGATGACAGTGCCGTTGCGCATCGAGTCAAGCGTGTACTTCACATCCGCAGAGGTCAGCTTCTGTCCGTTATGAAAATGAACATCCGTCCGCAGATGAAAGCGATAGGTAAGCGGATCAGGAGTCTCCCAGCTGGTGGCGAGCCAGGGTTCCAGGTTGAAGTGAGCATCCTTGTGCACCAGGCTGTCGAAGATCAGGCTTCCGATATGTTCCGATTGGCTATCGACCCCGACCCGCAGATCAAGGCTGTTGGGGCTGCTCTCAATCACCATGGTTACGGTTTGTGGCGATGGCCGGCCGTTCCCGCATCCGGAAAGACCCACCGCAAGGCACAGGGCAAACACCCAGCGCGAAACTGCTTTAGACATAGGTGATCTCGCCCAGGATCACCGGCCGCGCCGCACCGGTCGCCGACGGAATATTTCCTGGCCGCCGATGCCAGGTCTCATACGCCAGCAAGGCGAAAGCGGCGGCCTCCTTGGCTTCCGCCGGCAGGCCGAGAGCATCGCTGGCCTGCAGCGTACACCCCTGCGGCTCCAGCTGGTCGCGCAGCATCTGCATCAGCGCCAGGTTGCGCGCGCCTCCGCCGGAGACGATGAAATCCACCTGCGCCTCATGCATGCTCTTAAGCAGAAAGCTGGAGTAAGCCAGTCCTACACTTTGTGCAGTGAGTGCAGTTGCGGTTGCAATTGTATCTTCCGGGCTGCCGCCTGCTTTGCGGCACGCCTCGAGAAAGCGCGCTGTGTAGTCGCTGCCGAATTGCTCCCGGCCGGCCGTCTTGGGTGGGCGCGCCTGGAAGAAAGGTTCGCGCAGCTTCGCGCTCACCACCGCCTTGATCACCGTGCCGCGCGCACCTGTCTTTCCCCCACGGTCAAACGATTTGGCAAAAAGCTGCTGCATCAGTTGATCGATCACCATGTTCCCCGGACCTGTATCGAAGGCCACCACCTGCAAGGGGCCAGGGTTCGGCGGCAGCGCCGTCAAGTTGCCGATGCCTCCCAGGTTCTGCAGCACGCGGCCCCTCGTAGGATGGCGAAACAGCACGTAGTCCAGCAGCGGGACCAGCGGAGCACCCTGTCCCCCAACCACCATATCGGCGGGGCGAAAGTTTGAGACCACAGGCACGCCACTCTGCTCCGCCAGCATCGCCATCTCGCCAATCTGCCAGGTGCAGGCTGCCTCGCGGCCCAGGTACCGCGCCGGAGCGGCCTGGTGATAGATCGTTTGACCATGACAGCCAATCAGATCCAGGGGGTAGGGATTGCGCTGCAGCGCGGTCATGAGCGCCTCGGAATAGGCCTGGCCCAGCCGCCAATTCAGCCGCGCCAGCTCCGCCGTGGCAATCGCGTCGGCATTCATCGCCGCCAGCACCGCGCGGCGCAGTGCCGGCGGAAAAGGGAAGCCGGCATGACCGAGAAGTTTCAAATCAGGGAGCGCCGGATCATCGGGGTTGGGCGCAATCCGGGTAAAGGCAACGTCGATCCCGTCGGCGGAGGTCCCGCTCATGATGCCGGCGACGGTCATTGCTGTCAGCGGGGGGGATGTCAGCGGAGTGCTCATGCCGGACTCGCTTTTGTCACTTGCTCTGTAAAGCGCTCGACCGCGGTGCGCATTTGCTTGACCGCACCGTTGGTGGGCGAAGGCGGAAGCCGCCTGGGACGCGCGGCTGCAACCGTCCGCACCTTTCCCGCGGCGCGCCGCAGCAGGCGCGCAAATGAAGGTGAAGTTTCCGCCTCTCGCAGCACCGCCTCATAGGCGGCGAAGAGCAGTGCTGGGTCGCGGCAGATTTCCACAATTTCCATGCCTGCCACAAGCGAACTGACCGCCGCTTCGGCAATGCCCATATGGGTGAGAATGCCACCCATCTCCATATCGTCGGAAACGATCAGCCCCTTATATCCAATCTCCCGGATCAGCACCTTCGTAATCCAGTAGCTGGAGACGGATGCGGGCTCGGGGACCGAAGCAGAATACGAAGCGTGCGAAACCATCACCATCGGAAGCTGCTTCGCCAGCCGCCGGTAGGGCAGCAGGTCTTCCTGCCACAGCAGGTCGAATGGTTTGGTGATCGAAGGAGTGGCATGGTGCGAATCCACCTGGCCGCTGCCCAGCCCAGGGAAATGCTTACCGCAGCCGAGCACGCCGTGTCGCGCCAGCCCTTTGAGGAAGTACCTCGCGTAGCGGGTGACCTGGTCTGGATCGCCGGAGACAACCCGGGTGGTCATAACGGCCTCGGAAGCAAGCGTTCTCAAGTCGAGCACCGGAGCAAAGGTCGTATTCAACCCCAGCATGCGCACCTCCTCGCCGATGAGGCTGCCATGCTTTTCGAACAACGCCAGCTTGTTGGTAGCTGCAACCGCGAAGGGCGAGGGCATGGGCGCAATCAAGTCCCGCAGCCGGTCGACTGTGCCCCCTTCGACATCGATGTAGCGGAGAAGTGGATGATCAACCGCCTGCCCGGTCGCGTGCAGCAGGGCATGGGTCTGCGCTGCACTTTCTATATTGCGGCGAAAGAGAATGACCCCGCCGGGCTGCAGCAGCCGCAGCCAGGCCGATTCCATCGCACTCAGCTGTGCGCCTTCCAGACCCACGACCAGAACCTGGCCGGCAGCCTGCCGCAATGTCATGAGGCTCACGAATTCCCCCGAATCTCGTTCTTGAGCTCTTCGAGAAGATTCAGCGCCTGCAGCGGCGTCAGGCTGTTGGTGTCGGTCTGCTCCAGGCGGTCGAGAATGCGCTGCGAGAGCGGGGTGAACATGGTCAGTTGCAGCGGCGCATCTGTTTCCTGGGCCACGTTCCTCTTCTCTGACTGCTCGTGCTGCAGCAGCACCTGGCGTGCGCGCTCAATGACGGAGAGTGGCAGCCCGGCCAGCCGCGCGACCTCGATGCCGTAGCTCTTGCTTGCCGCGCCGGGCTCGATGGCATGCAAAAACACAATCCCCTTAGGGGTTTCTTTGACCGCGACGCGCAGGTTCTTCAACCCCGGCAACTGCTCGGCCAGCAGCGTGAGCTCATGGTAGTGGGTCGCGAAGAGCGTCCTGGCGCCGACCTGCGCATGCAGATATTCCAGCGTGGCCCAGGCCAGCGAGAGACCATCGAAGGTCGCGGTTCCGCGGCCCATCTCGTCCAGCAGGATGAGCGACTGCCCCGTGGCGGTGTTGAGAATGGTGGCGGTCTCCGTCATTTCGACCATGAAGGTCGAACGTCCGCGCGCTACGTTGTCGCTGGCGCCGATGCGGGTGTAGATCCGGTCCACAATGCCCAGCCGCATGCTCTTGGCGGGAACGAAACAGCCCATTTGCGCCATGATGACCAACAGGGCCGCCTGGCGCAGATAGGTAGACTTGCCGCCCATGTTTGGGCCGGTAATGAGCAGCAGGCTGGGGCCGCCGGATTCGACGTATAGATCATTGGCCACGAACGTGGTCTGTCCGGCCGCCTCCAGCAGGCACTCTACCACCGGATGACGGGCGCTTACCGTTTCCAGCACTGCGGACTCTGCCAGTTGCGGGCGAACGTAGCTCCGCAGCGTGGCCAGGTGAGCGAAGTTCGCCAACAGGTCTACTTCGGCGATCACTCCGCTGCTGACGCGAATTCGTCCCGCCGCTTGCAGTATGGTCTGGCGCAGTTCGCTAAAGATGCGCTTTTCAATCTCGATTGACCGCTCATGCGCGGTAAGCACGCTGACCTCGTATCGCTTCAGCTCCGGAGTCGTGAAGCGCTCGGCGTTGGCCAGGGTTTGCTTGCGTTCGTATTCTGCCGGGACCAGCGCCAGGTTGGAACGCGTGACCTCAATTGCATATCCGAAGACATTATTAAAGCGAACCTTGAGGGAATGGATGCCAGTCCGCTTGCGCTCCCGCTCCTCGATGGTGGTGATGGATTGGCGAGCGTTGGCACCCAGCGAGCGCAGCTCGTCCAGCTCAGCATCGACGCCGGCCGCGATGGCGCCCCCGTCGGAAAGGTTCACCGGTGGATCGGGCAAGAGCGTCCGCTCCAACCGTTCCCGCAGGTCCTGGAGCAGGTCGAGCCGCGCCGCGCAGGCCCGCCAGCGCGGGGCTTCGAGGCGCTCCAAACCAGCATGCAGGTCGGGTAGCCGGGCGAGCGATGCGGAGAGTGCAGCTCCATCCCGGGGCCCTGCGCTATCGAGCGAAATACGGGAGAGCATCCGCTCCATGTCCTGGATGGCGGACAGGGTCTTGCGCAGATGTTCGCGGTCGATCAAGCTGTGGGCCGCGGTCCCGACTGCCTCGAGCCGCGATTCGATCTCTGCCCGGTCGATCAGCGGCCGCACCAGCGAAGCCCGTAACAGCCGCTTGCCCATCGGGGTCATGCAGCAGTCGAGATTCGCATAGAGCGTAGCCTCGGTCGCGCCGCCGGAGAAGAGCGGTTCAATCAGCTCCAGGTTGCGCACCGTCACTGCATCCAGCTGCAGGTTTTCGGCCCGCTGGTAGTACCGGATGTGATTCACGTGCTGCAATTCGATCTGCTGGGTAGTGCGCGCATAATGCACCACGGCCCCGGCCGCAATGGCTGCCGCACGGGCGCTCGCCAACCCGAAGCCTTCCAGCCCATTCGCCCCTAACTGCCTTTCCAGCAGAGGAATGGCATAGTCCGCGGTGTAGACCCACTCCTCCAGGCGCGTTTTGGTGCCGATCTTCTCCAGCTCCGCTTCCATTTGCGGATCGAGCGGGGGCAAATCCGAGGAGAGCAGTAGCTCGCTGGGCTGGGTCTTGATCAACTCATCGACGCAGAGGCTTACGCTTCCGGGTCCGGTGAACTCCGTCGCGCGAAAGTCTCCGGTCGAAAGATCGAGCAGGGCCAGGGCCGCGACCGGGCCCGCAATATGCAGCGCCGCCAGGTAGTTGTTTCGTTCCGAAGCCAGCGCCGGATCAACGGCGGTGCCGGGGGTGAGCACCCGCGTGACTTCGCGGCGGACGATCTTTTTGGTGAGCTTGGGGTCTTCCATCTGTTCGCAGATGGCGACCCGGTAGCCTTTGCGCAGGAGGCGCGAGAGGTAGTTGTCGGCGGCATGGTAGGGAACGCCGCACATCGGCACCGACCGTTCCTTATCCCGTGCCGTGAGAGTAATTTGCAGTTCCCGGGCGGCAATCTGCGCATCTTCGAAGAAGAGCTCGTAGAAATCGCCCATGCGGAAAAACAGCAGGGCATCGGGGTTTTGACGCTTGGCGGCCGCGTACTGGCGCATGAGCGGCGTGGTGGTCGCGTCGGCCGCTGGAGCTGGAGGAAGAGTAGACACGGAAAACGCCAGCATATCGTGAATGACATGCCGGCGTTCAAAGATACGGAATCGGAGGGCCGGTTACATCAGGCGGCGTTGCGGGATTCCCGGTGCACGTGGGCGTCGGAGCCGTGCTGCTTGACCATCTTGTTGTAAATCCCCAGAAGAAGGAACGGGGCGGCCCATTGGCCGATGAACAGGGCATGATGGTCTTTCCCGCTGGTCTTGAGGATGAGGGAACCCACGATCGAGGTCAGGGCCGCGCCCAGAAAAAAGCTGGTGGGCAGCTTGGCGGAGTAGCTCTCCATCAAGGCGGTAGTTTGATCTTCCGGGATATCTCCGGCGTGTACGCGATAATCCATTTGTTGAATCTCCTGTGAGGCAAGTACGGGTTTGGATGGGGAACTCTGGCCGCCGCAACGAGGGGGTCAAAATACCTCTCACCGGCTGGGAGGGTAAGGTCTACGGAAAGGATGCACGCTGCCGGGCTCGGTTTGGGGGCGAAATCCCAAACTTGAACAGGGTCAAATTTCCGGCCGTTTTTTGTGGGGAGCAGAGAGAACGTGTTCATGGTCCCTCGAAGCCGCCCGGGACTGGAGGGGTGGGCTGACACGAAATCAATCGAGAATTGTCTCGGAACGGACGAAAACCGCAGATCTCCCCACTACGCTACGTTCTGTTCTGGGACTGGACTCCGGTGCCTGGTTCCCGGCATCAAAGGTTTGGCGGCACTACGATGGCCAGTTCTCCATTTCTCTGTCTGAACGCCCCTCCCGACTGGAAGGCTGACCTCGGGCACCCCATTTCAGGGCGGTTATACTTAAAAGTTGCGGGAATCGGCATGTTTCTACTGTGGTTGAGAGTTGCGGTGGCGCTCTACGCGGTCGCGAGTGTTTCTGCACTGCCTGCGGTGCTCTATGACCGGCCGGGGTGGAAGAAGGTTTGCGTCCCCGCGGCTGTCTCCGCCTTCTTCTTCCATTTTGTCTCTCTGATCGAGATGCTTTCCGCCTCCCACCATTCGCTGCCGGTCGGAATGCACGAGGTACAGTCGTTGCTGGCGCTGCTGATCTGCGCCGCCTTTCTGCTGGTCGCCGTGTTCTACCGCACCGTCTCTTTTGGCCTCTTTGCGCTGCCCCTATGCCTGCTGCTGGTGCTGGGGCCGGCCATGGGGCCGGACCACTGGACCTTTCACTCTCCTGAAATCCGCAGCGGATGGCTCTCGCTGCATATCATCGCCCTGCTGGCGGCCTATGCAGCCCTTATCTTCAGCCTGATCGCCAATTTCCTCTACCTGGTGCAGGAACGGCGGCTCAAGAATAAGAGCAATGTAGATTTCCTGGCCTGGCTGCCCCCGCTCGAGACCATGGAGCGCATCGCCTCAGGCATGCTGCTCATCGGGTTTCCTTTCATGACGCTGGGGCTTTTGGCCGGATCGTTGATCGCCCAGGAGAGTGTCGGGCCGGCCTATTTCAAAGACCCCAAAGTGCTGCTCTCTTTTGCCATGTGGGCGCTCTACCTGGTCATGCTTTTCGTTCGCCGGCAGGCGGGCTTGCGGGGAAGGCGAGCGGTCTACCTTTCAAGCCTCACCTTTCTGGTGGTGATCAGTGTCTGGGCGGCCAACCAGCTTAGCTCCGTACATCGGTTCACCGCGCCATGAATATCGTCTTGCTGGGGTTGAACCATAAGACCGCGCCCATCGAGTTGCGCGAGCGGCTGGCCATCGCCCCAGAGCAGCTGGAGGATGCTACACGCTCCCTGATGCAGGCGCCGGGGGTGTTGGAGGGAATGATCCTCTCAACTTGCAACCGGGTCGAGCTGCTCACCAGCCAAAGACCGGATGCACCCCATCTGCTGGAGTTTATCGGGACCTACTTCGGCATCGAGCCCGCCGTGCTCGCTCCGCACATTTATGAGTACCGGCAGGAGAACGCCGTCCGCCATCTCTTCCGTGTCGCCTGCAGTCTCGACTCCATGGTGATTGGCGAGCCCCAGATTCTGGGTCAGGTAAAGAGCAGTTACCTGGCGGCGCGCTCCGCCGGGGCCATCCGTGGCCACCTGGATAAAGTGTTGCAGCGCGCCTTTGTGGTCGCCAAGCGGGTGCGCAGTGAGACCCAGATTGGTAGCTCCTCGGTATCCATTGCTTCGGTCGCAGTGGAGCTGGCGCGGAAGATTTTTGGCTCCCTCGCAGGATAAGAAGGTTCTGCTGGTAGGCGCAGGGAAGATGAGCGAGCAGGCGGCGCGCCACCTCATGGATCAGGGCGCCGGAACCGTCCTGGTAGCCAACCGCACCCACGAGCGCGCGGCGCAGATGGCCCAGCGCTTCGGGGGCCGGACCATTCATTTTGACGACCTCTACGCGAACGCGGACCAGGCCGACATCATCATCACCTCCACCGGCTCTGCACGACCCATCTTTCGCCGCGAGCACGCCCACCACTTTCTGCAGCAGCGGCGCGGCCGGCCCATGTTCTTTATCGACATTGCGGTGCCGCGCGACGTCGACCCTGAGGTCAACAAGCTGGACGGCATCTTCCTGTACGACATCGATGACCTGCAATCCGTCGCCGGGTCGCACCTGAAAGAGCGCAGCAAAGAGGCGGAGTTGGCCGAGGCAATGATCCTGGCCGAAGTCGATAAGTATCAGCGCCGGCTGCACTCCCTGAACGTGGCGCCGGAGATTGTCCAGTTCCAGCAATCCGCCGAGCAGATGCGGCGTGGGGAATTGCGCCGCCTGGCGAGCCGCCTGCAGGGTCTCTCCCCGGAGCAGCAGGCTGCTGTCGAAGCCCTGACCCGCGGGCTGGTTAACAAGTTTCTCCATCAGCCGGTGCAGGCGATCAAGGCCGCCGCCAGCCAGGGCAACGCTGCGGCCGTGGATGCTCTGCGCGAAGCCTTCGGAGCAAGCCTTTCGGAGGAGCTGACCGAGGACGATGAGTTTGATCCCCAGGAACGAAGTCCCCAGGAACGAAAAAATTGATCCGCATCGGCTCCCGCGGATCGCAGCTCGCGTTATGGCAAGCCAATCACATTGCCGAAGAGCTGCGTAACCTGGGGCATGAGGTTTCGATCGAAATCATCCGCACTACCGGCGATCGTATGCAGAACATCGCCTTTGCCTCGGTCGGCGCCAAGGGCATGTTCACCCGCGAGATTGAAGACGCGCTGCTGGCGGAGACCATCGACCTGGCGGTACATAGCCTGAAGGATCTGCCGACGGAGTTGGGGGAGCAGTTCACGCTGGCGGCCATTCCCCAGCGAGCGGATCCGCGCGACGTGCTGGTCTCGGAGCGCTATGGTGGATTCGACGCACTGCCTGCAGGAGCGGTGGTGGGCACCAGCAGCCTGCGCCGCCAGGCCCAGCTGCGCGCGCGGCGGCCCGACCTCGAATACGTTGAGTTTCGCGGCAACGTAGACACCCGGCTGGCCAAGCTCGAGCAAGGGAAGGCGGACGCGATTATCCTGGCCGCCGCCGGCCTCGACCGTTTGCAGAAGGTGGCTGCTATCCGAGAACGATTTGCGCCCGAAGTGCTATGCCCGGCACCCGGCCAGGGAGCGCTGGCCATTGAGTGCAGGGCGGGGGACGGGGCGATCCAGGCTGCTTTGCAGCCGCTGGAGGACCCCGGCACGCGCCTGGCCATCACCGCCGAGCGCAGGTGCCTGGCCGCCCTGGGCGGTGGATGTCTGGTGCCCATCGGCGCCTATTGCCACTGTGTCGGCGACGAATTATCGTTGCGCGCCGTCGTCGCCTCCGCGGATGGGCGCGAGATGATCTCCGCGGAGCGGCGGCACACCGATCCGGAGATACTGGGGGAGCAACTGGCGCGGCAGTTGTTAGACCAGGGCGCGGGCGCCATCCTTGGTCTCGAGGAAAAGCGGGCGTGAGCGCCGCACAACCTCTGGCCGGCAAGCGCATCCTGATCACACGTGCGCGTCACCAGGCAGGCCGGTTGGCGGAAGCGCTCGAGGCGCTAGGCGCAGACGTGCTGAGGCTGCCGACTATCGAGATCGTTCCCCCTGAAACCTATGCCCACCTGGACGCGGTCCTCGAAGTGATCACCGGCTTCGATTGGCTGATCGTGACCAGCGCCAATGGCGCGGCGGCGCTCGCCGACCGGATGCAGTTTCTGAGAATTCCGCCGGAGCGGTTGCAGCATTTACAGATTGCCGCCATTGGTCCCGCCACGGCGGCGGCGGTCGGCCGCATTGGTCTGAAGGTCTCTGCGATACCAGAAGAGTATGTGGCGGAGGCGGTGGTTGCCATCCTCAAAGAAAAGGTTGCGGGGCGGCGCGTTCTGCTGGCGCGAGCAGCGGTGGCCCGCGACGTTATCCCCGAACACCTGCGGAAATGCGGAGCAGATATTCACGTGGTCGAGGCCTACCGTACCGTCGTTCCCGCCGATTCGATGGTGCAAGTCCGTGAATTGTTTGGGGAAGGGAAGCCGCTGCCCGACGCGGTGACCTTCACCAGTTCCTCAACGGTGAATAATTTCTTCGCGTTGCTCGAGGCAGCCGGGATGAAGCCACCCAACGGCCTGCGCGCCGTCTCGATAGGCCCGGTCACGACGCGCACCCTGCGCCAACATCACCGGGAGCCAGCATCTGAGGCTACTCAATACGACATCCCGGGAGTGGTGGATGCTTGTGTCAGGCTGTTGACGCCACATCAGGCACATAAGTAGACTTAGGCCGCTCTTCTGAGCCCGGGAGCGTCTCCATGAAAGTTAAGTTCGCGGTACTCGTATGGACGCTGGCTTTGCCCCTCTCCCTGTGGGCGGAGAGTTATCGGCTGTATGTCGATAACAGCAACGGCAACAATGTTTCGGTCATCGACCTGGACTCGTTGAAGGTGGTGGAGGATCTGAATATCGGTGCTTTCCAGATTCACGGCCTGGCCTTGCGGCCCGATGGCAAAATGCTATTTGTCACCGTTGAGTCGGATCACACTCTGCGGTTTGTCGATACTACGACAGGGCAGACCAAGGCCACGATCAAGCTCAGCGGACGGCCCAATGAGTGCGCGGTAACCCCGGACGGCCGCTACGTAGCTGTGCCCATTCGCGACGGAGATAGCGTCGACATCGTCGACGTGATGCAGCAGAAGGTGGTTAAAACCTTGCCGATCAAGGAGCCGCACAATGCCGTCAGCACCGCCAGCAATCGCTACATCTTTGTGAGTTCCATGGGGTCCAACGCGGTCAACATCATTGACCTCGAGACACTGTCCTTTTCCGCGGTTGTGCCTGCGGGGGGAAGGCCCAGGCCGTACGTGATTTCGTTCGACGGCAAGACGATGTATGTGGCAGTGTCCTATTTGCATGGGTTCGACATCGTCAATATCCCGGAGAAAAAAGTTCTGGAGCGGGTTGAGATGCCGGCCCAGCATCCCGGCCCTCCTCGCCCGCGTAAGTTCGAAACGCCAGACACCTTGACTCATGGTCTTGCACTTACTCCCGACGGCAAAGAATTGTGGGTCACGAGTCTGCTGGATGATTGCATTTACATTTATGACTTACAAACCAGGAAATTTAACGGCCGCCTGGCCACCGGCGATGGACCAAACTGGATCGTCTTTTCTCCCGATGGAAAATATGGTTGCGTGAGCAATACCGACAGTGACGATGTTTCGATCTTCGACGTAAAAGAACGCCGGGCACTTGCCACCGTGAAGGTTGGCAAGGTGCCAAAGAGGCTCGTAATCGGGACGGGAACCTAAGGCACAACCTCAGGAAGCCGAGCCTGCTACTCAGCTAATGCGGCGCGCAGATTGGCCAATGTGACGACCAGCATCATAGGTTGGCCGGGACATTCATCGAAGCCGAGAGCGAGATAGAAATTGCGGGCCTGCTCCGAAATTGCATGCACCAGGATGCCACGGATGCCAATCGTTTCGGCTGCCTGAACGACGCGTCGCGCAGCATCCTGAAAGAGCCCGCGTCCCACACTGCGTCCCTGCCATGCGCGGTCGACTGCGAGACGACCAAGAATGACGACAGGAACAGGGTCGGGCATGTTGCGTCGAAAACGGCCGGGTACCGCTTCCGTTGCGACCGCACCGGAAGCCAGCGCGTAGTAACCCACGACCCGGTCGTCTTCACTGACGACATAACTTCGGGACGCGCCACTGAGTTGGTTGGCCCGCGCTCGCCGCCTCAGCCAGTCGTCCAAAGAGGCTTCGCCTGACGCAAAGTTCTCGAGATCATGATGGTCGGCCAACAATTCGGGCCGTGAGAGCGTCACGTACTATTCCCAGGGCGCCCTGGTCTGTAGGCTACGCTTTAGCCGGGGGTTGGGACGGGGCGGGGCATCGAGACGGGCTACGAACTCAGCGTATGCCTTTGCGCTGAATGTAAGCACCGCGCGATCCAGGATGGCATTTTCTGCGGCCTGTCGCGCCGCTTCGAGTACAAAGTCGGTGCGGTTCTTGCCCGCCAGCCTGGCAGCACGATCAATCAGCTCTCGGATCTCCGGCCGGATGCGCAAATTAAGCGTCTCGCGTTTGGTCTTCTTGTCTTCCAACATTGCCATGGCTTCCGCTCTCTATGAAGGATAACACGTCGTAATGACGACGTCATTACGACGTGTTACTCTACCCTGAGAAGAGGGTCGCTTGATCTGGCGGATAGAAGACGCGACCATCGTTCACTTGGGCGAAACGAGTCATGATATGAGGCTTGCGGGATGACCGGCCGTCGGGCAGAACGAAGATATCTTCAACAACACCCCCGCGGGCCAGGACGGCATCGCCAATCAGCGAACGGTGACAATGCCAGGGAAGGGCCTCGGCGCACATGACCACGACGTTACTCAGTTCCTGCTGACCAATCAGCCAGTCAATCTGATCTGCGAATTCCCGTGTTTGCATATAGTCTGCATAGCCCCGAAAGCCTTCGTTTTGCCAGCCCAGGTTGATGGAATCCTTGTTTGCGGCGCGCCTGCCGCCGAGTCCCTCGCGCCAAACAGCACGTATGCCTTGCTCCTCGAGAGAAGAGAAAAGCTGCGCCTGACCGTACTGCGGGTGTCTCCGTGAACCAGGGTAACGGCGCACATCAACCAGGAGGCGGCATCCGTTCTCTCTGAGAGCACGCAGGAATGACTCAATCGGAAGTGTCGAATGTCCGATGGTCATCATATTGGAAGCTTAAACAGAAAGGCTGATGGGCGAAAGCGCCTTGGGTCTCAAAGCCCTTTCCCGACTCTAGAAGCGCAGCAGATAGCTTACCTTCACATACAACGTCTTGCCGTCGTTCATCAGCGACGAATAGGTCGGTGGCAGAATCGGATCGTTGGTATCGCACTGCCCGTTTGCATCGCGGGTGCAGAGGGCGCGGTCAATGTTCGCGAAATTGCCCAGATATCCGAAGTAGATGGCCGTGCCAGGATGCGGCATGTAGGTCACCAGCGCGTCCGCGAAAAGGGTCTTGGAGTTTGCCAGACTGGTGTACTCCGGGTTGGGCAAGGTAGAGATGTATTGGCCGATAAGATTAAAAGAAAAGGCCTTGGTCATCTGGTAATTCCAGCGCGAGATCAGTTCGTGGTTGTCATAGACCACATCGCCGTTCGCCGGGTTGGTGAAATGCGTGTATACGTAACTGTTCTGCAGATCGATCGAACTCACCGGTTTTACTTCCACGTTCAGGTTCGGTGAGCTTACATTCACAGGCGCGGGCCCGTCATTATTTGGTGGGGAGTAGTTGATGACTGTTCCTGCACGAAACCCGCCTCCGATTGCGAGATAAGCTCCGGGAGAACTATAGAAGTTCACTCCGCTGGTTCGGCTCTCATATTCCACATCGTGGGGCAGCGCGGGGTAATCGACAGGCCGCAAGCGGTCTTGCCCTAAATCAAGATACGCGGATACCGATGTTCGGTACTTGAAAGTAACGCTGTAGGAAGGATTGATGTAAGCGTCCAGCGGTGTTCCGCTATGGTCCCAGATTCGTTCCCCGTAGACACCCGGTCCGTGGGAAAGAATAATTCCGTGGCTGGGGCGAAAGGTATAGCTGTAAGAGCCGTTGGGCTCACGCACATCGGGACGGCGAAAAAATCCAGTGTCCGTGACGTAACCCGCAGACGTATCGTTGTACGCCACCCACCAGTTGCGGTGCAGGCTGGAATAATCCACCTGCTGGGAATACGACTGGCCGCTGCAGGTCAAGGTAAGCGTTTCACACTCCTGTTCGCCCTGGGTGGAGTTGCCGATGTTTTCCGTGGCGCTGGTAACGGCCTGCCCGGTCAGCGTCCAGCGATTTTTCAGCCGTGCGCGATAATCCAAACCTCCGACGCGATTGAACGAATCGAGATATTCACGGTCGGCATAAATGATGCCGACATTCGAGAGCGTGCCCAGATCGCGATTCACACGGCCGGTGTAGAAATGCGCACGGGTGCCGAATTCCGGATCCTGCGGAGTAACAGCCTCCCCCGGACTTCTATCATCGACGCCCAGGATGCCCAGGGCCCACGGACCAAGTTTCCCCGTGAGCCGCGCGCCATACTGCGGCTTAACAATATTGTTGGTGTAGTACAGGCTGACCGGAGTCTGAAAGTAACTGCTGTTTTCGAGAAAAAACGGGCGCACTTCCGCGAAGTAGGGAGGGAAGCGCTGATTGGGGATAGCCGGATTGTCGATGCCGACCTGGCTGAAATCGGGGTTGACCGTAGTATCGAGAATCAGGCTGTTATGCAGGATGAACTTGGCGTCGAGCCCGCTGTAGGCCTGGAAATGCTTGTCCTGAAAGTATGGATTATCGGAGTCGATAGTGTTTAGTTCCCGTAGGTTGCGACCCAATACATAAGGTTCAAATTGAAGGTTCTGGCCATGCTCGATATCGCTGAAACCCTCGACAGCCATGTCCTGCGTCAGGCGGCCCGCGATGGCGTGCCGGTTCTGCGGCCAGAAGGCCTGCTCGTTGGCATGCGAAATATTCCGCTCGAGGATAATGCCCCAGGTTCGCGTCTGGCCGGGATCGGCCTTTTTGAAATACAGGCTGGCAAAAGGGATCCGCATGAGCACAACATACCCAAACGGCGTGCGTTTGCCCCAGCTGTCCCATACTGTGTCGAAGGAATAGTCGGCGGCGTTTTGTTCGCTGTAAAGACCGTCGCTTTGAATGCCGAGGGCATTGCTTTCAAACATAAATGCCCGCCGCTGATCGTCGAAGGTATCGAGCATCACCTGCACATAATCGTCGTCTCCGAGCGAATCACGCGCCAGCATGTGCGCGCGGATGAGGGCCGGCGTCTTGTCTTTACAAACGAAAGCGGCGAAGAAATATTCCCGCGTGTAGCCCAGGTAGGCCACGGTCGATTCGGTCGCAGGCCGGCCATCGTTGGGATAACGCTCGATGAAGTTGTTGATGCGCAGCATTTGTCTGGCCGCCGGGGAGTGCACCGGGGCGGTCAGAAAGTCGCTCAGGCGCGGCTCAATCTCCAGCCGCGGAATGGCGACGTGGTCGGGGTGAATGACCACCGCGTGCATCTCTGGCGAAGAGGGGATGCTGGCGACCGAGGGCGCAGGCGCAGGTGCCGAGGGAAGAGAATCCACTCTGGAAGCATGAGGAAGCGTGGTTGCGGCTGCAGGCAATAAGCTGCCTGCAAGAAGGCAAAGCACGGCCAAGAACATCAGGCGCAAGGCAGTTGCGTACATAGTGATTCAAATAACTCCAATGTTTGAGCGCCGGCGTTTGTGTTTTCCTATTTGAACTTTTTTCGGCGGCTGTTAAAGGATATCGCAACTGCCCGGTTTTCTCCTACCCAGCGGCGTTGATTAGCTCCCATATTCGCGCGAGGTGATGATCGTCGTGTTCGGCCACAAAATACAAATGGTCAACCAGGCGCATGGGCGTCTTTAAACGCGGGTGGGGAATCGCTCGAGCAAAGAGCGACGGGTCCAGATCCTCTACACGCTGGAGCAGCAGGCCTCTTGCCGCGCGGAACTCAGCCAGAATCTGTTTCAATGGGCGCGCATTGTGGTTCGCGTCGTCGGTTTTTCGATTGCTTAGATCCGTCGGAGTCAGTTGATCGCTGGATGCCACGTAGTCGTTCACGCGCGCCAGCCAGAGCGGTTCGAGGTCAAGCAAGTGACCGGCGTGTTCCTGAGCCGACCATTTTTCCTGCGCCTTCCATGTCAGTATCTGGTGAGAGCGGTCCGCCAGCACTTCTTCCAGTCTCGCGGGAGTGCCGCGGAGCCTTGCGCATAGATTCGGACGCAGTTCCACAGGAAATGAAAACTCGAACTTACGTTCGAACCAGAGGGTCGTTTGACTCATAAATTCAGGCACCCATGACTTGCTGCTCAGCTCTCCTGTTTCAGGATGTG
The DNA here is from genome assembly GCA_963796145.1 of uncultured Acidobacteriaceae bacterium. Lineage (GTDB taxonomy): Bacteria > Acidobacteriota > Terriglobia > Terriglobales > Acidobacteriaceae > PALSA-350. Next base: position 80,708 of record CAWCKO010000010.1, read on the forward strand.
GTCGACTACGGAGTCGTCTTCCGCCAGCAGGGTGTCTTGGTCTATGTCGGACAAACTAAGCTTGTAGCTCTGCTCCAGATCCTCAAAAAAGTCTGCTTCGATGGTCCCCGCCAGCTGCCGGTCGAGCACGGCAAGATTTACTTCATCGTTCAGGGCAAAGGAGCGGTGGTCAAAGTTGGTGGATCCAACCACATTCCACATGCCGTCCACAGTCATCAATTTCGCATGGATCATCGACGGGCCATACTCGAAGATCTCCGCCCCCGCCCGCAGCAGGCGGCTTATGCTGCGACGGCTCAGCTTGCGGATGATCGGATGATCGATGTGCGGGCCGGCGGTCAGAATTTGCACCGCCACTCCACGATCCTCAATGGCCGCAATCAAGGCTTGGCGCGCGCTTCGATCGGGCAGGAAGTAAGGGGTGGTAATGCGAATGGTATGGCGCGCGCTGTTGATCAAGGCCTGAAAGAGGATGCGCGCCTGGGTGCCTCCGCCGTGGGGGGTACTGGAAACGACAAAGCCTTCCGCGCCCTCCGGTGTAGCGCGAAACCCAAATTGTTTGGGGCTGGAAAGAATTTCCCCGGACGCTTCCAACCAGTTTTCGCAAAAGGCTGAGATCAAGCCGGCGACCGCTTCGCCTTCCACGCAAAATACGGTGTCCCGCCACGTCGGTACAGAGGTTGGGTACAACCAATGATCGGCGATGCCCGCACCGCCGATAAATCCCGTCTCCCCATCCACGATCAGCAGCTTGCGATGGGTGCGATTGTTGGCTTTCGGCCATGTATTCCATCGCATCGGGTGATACCAGCACATCTGGCCGCCTACAGCGCGCAAACCGTCGAAGTAGGCGGAATGGGTAGCGAAGCTGCCGAATGCATCGACGATAATGCGCACCTCGACCCCTGCTGCGGCGCGTTCCGTCAACGCAGCCAATATCTCATCGCCGACCTGTCCCTCTAAGAATTCGTAGAATTCGAGATTGACAGCATATTTCGCCCGCCGGATGGCCTCCAGATAGGCCGGGTAAAACTCGACTCCATTCTTAAGTCGCGTGATCCGGGTATGCCGCCTGGTGCCGTCGGTCACCAGGCTGAGGAATTGAATGAAATCCTCCGAGTCGAGAGCGGCATCGTTCTTGTCCGGCATGGAATAGGCCAGGGCCGACCCGAAGAAACCTATCAGGAAGCGTGCGCCAAAGAACACCACGGCGCCGGCGCCCACCGCGGCCAGACCTCGTGTGGCCAGGTGTGACTTGCTGTTGGGAATGGCGTCAGTCATGCAACGCAAGGATACAGGTTAGGTATGAGAAGACCATCAACCGAGATGTTCCCCATGTCCGCGGTCCTTGCCAAGGACCGGTTAAGCGCGGAATCTTTCTTCGCCGCGAGCCTTTGCTTTGGCTGCCTCTTCCTCCCGCGTCCTTGGGGCAGCATTGGTTTCGAGCGAACGAAGAAGACGGGTCGAAATGGCGGCAACCTCATCGACAGCCGCCAGGAAGGCGCTTTCGTTGGCCTTCGACGGCTTGTTAAAGCCGCTAATCTTCCTTACGTACTGGAGCGAGGCGGCGCGAACCTCCTCAGCAGTCACAGGGGGATCGAAGTTGAAAAGTATCTTGATATTCCGGCACATGTTCGAGGCCTCATTGAAAGTCTAAAACACTGCCATTTCGTAAGATCGCCTCTAAAATTGAGCCGGCCGCGCAAACCGTCATGAACGAGCAACTGCGAAGCATACTTACGGGGACGGCTGGGCTTTCCGCGGCAGCCGTCGCAGCGCTGTTGCTCACGTTTCTACGCCAGCCGCCAGCCGGCGATCTGATCGCCCGGGAGCGAACGGTGCGCCTCTTTTTGCTCGGGTTGGCGGTGCAGAGTCTCCATTTCACGGAGGAATTTATCACCCGGTTTCAAGACCGGTTTCCTGCACTGCTGGGCCTCCCGGCGTGGCCGGAGAACTTCTTCCTGGCCTTCAATCTGATCTGGATGAGCATCTGGATCCTGGCGGCGATGGACCTGCAAAGGGGACACCGGCTCGCCCTGTTCCCGGTGTGGTTCTTTGCCATTGCAGCGGTCGCAAATGGAATCGCGCACCCGGTGCTCGCGGTCGTCGGTCATGGATATTTTCCTGGCCTCATCACCTCTCCAGTACTCGGCGTCCTGGGGGTGTTGCTGGGGCTTCGACTGCTGGAGCTCACCCGGCGAAGATCCGAGTTCTTTAAGCAGTCGTATTGATCAAGCTTCCGGTAGCCTGTCCGTTTTGCACCAGGTAGCCGGCTAGATCCTGCACCGCGCCCTGTACGGCGCCCGAGCTGAGCGCGTCTGAGATCTTGGCAACCAGGCTTTCGAGCGGGCTGACGGTCGGGGTGGTGGAGGTGGTCGACGTGTCCTGCGCCTGCAAATCCGCCTGAAGCTTGCTGACATCCGTCTTGGCTGCGGAGCTATTTCCAGAAGCCAGGTCCTTGATAAGCGCGGTGGCGTCTTTAGCAAGGCTGTTGGATGTAACCGAGGCAGATTGAGCCTTCAGATCTGTCTTGAACTTAACCAGGTCGTTCTTCGCTCCAGAAACATCTCCAAAGGCCAGGTCTTTGAGTAAGTTGATTATGTCCTGGGTGAGGAGATCAGGCGAGCTGCCTGACGAACTGCCCGACGTGGTGCTCTTGCGCGTGGTTGCGGCACTGAATGTGCTGGCAGTCTTTGCGCTGGTCTGGTTGGCGCTTTTCGTCAGTGCCGGTTGTGAGTGAATCATCTAGAAGCGAGGCGGATGTAAGCGTAGATATGGACATGGTGGCCTCTTTCAGAAAACGAACTATCTTTGGACAGAAAAAGATAAAACCACTATCGGCACAGTGGCGAAAATCGTTCAGGCAACTTTCGATTTTTCTGGCGCAACTTTAGGCTTGTCTGAATTGGCCGGTAGCCGGACACACACATTACGCTGGTCCAGTTATGTGTCATAAAATGACTACTGAACGTTCACCGTAACCGACTTGGTCGAACGTCCAAACTGGTTCGTTGAATTCAAGGTGTAGATAGTGGTGACAGTTGGGGTCACCGTTTGCGTGCCTCCACGCACCGGGCCTACCACGTCGATGTAATCGTAGGAGTCATTGCTGACCGTCCAGCTCAAAGTCACCGGGGTGCCGGCCGCGACCGTAGTCTGCGAGGCGGTGAAGCTGCTGATTGTGGGCACGGCACCGGTTGGCGCAGTGGCCGCATCGTATACCGTCCCCATCTGTACCACGTCGAAATTCGACGCATCAATCGCTTTCAGAGCGCCCAGGTCGTTGTCGTCCCAGCGGGAATCTGGCGCTCCCTGGAAATACATGTTGCTGCCGTTATCGGCGACGATCATGCCGTAATTCTTCATGGCGGTGAGGATCACCTGGTTGGCGGCGCTGAAGCCGGAGATGTCGAAGCTCGCCTTAAGCCGAAGCCTCATTCCCATGATGTTGTCGGTGCCCGAATTATTCCCCGCCGCGTGGGTCGCCGGAGCTACAAAATATCCGCCATTTGAATCGCTTTTGGTTTGAGCCAGGGTCATGCGGAAGGCATGATTGATTGCCCCCGCTGCCACTTCGTCGTAGCGTACCAGCCCGGGAAAGATGGGCAGGCCTGCGGCATCCGCTGAGGTCCATCCATAAGGGCGGTGCTCCGTGCTCGTCAGGTCCCAGATCGCCCCGTTCGCCGCGCTCCAGGCGCCGTTGCAGAGCTGCGTTTGCCAGGTTTCATAGATCCAGCACTTGTTCTTGTCGATCACCAGCAGGTGATCGTCTCCCGTGATGGTGCAGTTCGCAGGGAAGCCTTCGATGGGAGCCGTGATCGGGATCGGGTACAGGGTGATGTCACTTTCGCTTTGATAGGTGGTCATCGTCACCGGCACTCCTGGCGTGACACTCGAGTCCACGACAACGTAGGGTATCCCGTAGTTACCGTCGACAACGTTGGAGAAGTCCGGATGCAGATGGCTCCCGGTAAGCACACCGATGATAGCCGCCGAATTGGGGTCAACCGGGGCGGATGCAATGTTCGTGTTCCAGAGGTTTGAGGAGGGAAATGGTACGTAGCCATTGAGACTGGCTCCGTTACCTGTGCTCATGTTGCCGCAGGATGGCCCGGCCGACGAATTTACGGTAATACTCAGGCTGCCGGTCTGGGAAAGTGGTGTGGGTGCCGTTGAATCCACCACATCCACTGAGAAGGTCGTGCTTCCCGCCACTGTGGGCGTGCCGCTGATCGTCCCGGCCGAGGAAAGCGCCAATCCAGCCGGCAGGGAGGTACCGTTCGCCAGGCTGAACATATAAGGCGGAACTCCACCAGCCGCGGTCAATGTTGCCGTGTAGGCTGTATTTAGGGTGGCGGCTGCGAGCGTGGTTGTGGTCAGGGTCAGCGTTGCCGTGCCGCCGGAAATCGTAAGCGTAAGTGCTGCCTTGGCAGTCTCTGGAGTGGTGAAAGAGTCCGTCACCACGAAGGTCACCGGATAGGACCCTGCCGTGGCCGGCGTTCCGGAGATGGCTCCCGATGCCGACAAACTCAACCCGGCAGGCAAGTTGCTACCGGAGGCTAGTGCCCATGTATAAGGTGGCACGCCGCCGGAGGCCTGGAGCGTAGTGGATGGATAAGGCGATGCGGCAGTGCCTGCGGGAAGTGAGGTGGTGGTTACCGCAAGGGTCGCCGGGCTGATCTTGATGCTCAGGCTGGTAGTGGCCGACTGCGATGTGGGTTGGGTCGAGTCCGTCACCTTGATGGTTGCTGAAGCTGTGCCGATGGAGCTTTGCGCCGGAGTGCCTGTGATCGCTCCCGTTGCGCTACTGATAGACAAGCCGCTGGGAAGGCCCGTAGCGCTGTATGTGTAGGGCGTTGAGCCGCCGGATGCCGCCACTGCACTGCTGTATGCCGCGCCCACGGTTCCGCCGGCAAGGGAGGTCGTCGTGATGGTCAGGGTGCTACTTGACTGAGTCGAGGTTCCGGTGCCGTTGTTGCTGCTACCCGAGCCGCTGTTGTTATTCGAACTGCTGCATCCGGCGAGAAGCGCCGTCATCCCAAGGATCAGACTCATTCCCAATTTCTGCATGGCCGTACTTCCTCTTGCTCATTCGGTAGAAATGGCAACGCAGATGGGGGAAGTGTCCAGATAGAAAGCAACTACATATTCTTCTATGCTCCTGATGCTAAATCAGTAATCCATACCAAGTGAATCTGTATCGAGACAGAACGCCACGCCAAAGTTGTAGTTACAACTTAAGTAACTGTTGCGTATCTATCAGGCCACGATTTTAGTCGGGCCATAAAACCCCAACAAAAATCTGGGTTTCAGCATGCGTGAAACTGCAATCTTCAGGTTCGTGGTACCCCCGCTTTTATCGGGGCGAAGGCGCACTTCAGCTTCCGGGAAACGTCTCGACTCATCATGGGCTTGCGCTGCAAGTGATTGGGAAAACTCGCTTTTATCAGGCCGACTTTAGTCGGCCGTAATCGCGAGAGCATTGAGGGCTCAGCCCCGCGCTTTTCAGACAAGCACAAGTACAGGGGCTAAAGCCCAGGCTACGAAAAAAGCTTCTGTTCGGCAAGCTCAAGGCAGGCTCTTCGACTCACGCAGACTCGTTCCGCAGACTCTAAAAGCCCTTGATCATTTATGCGGCCTCAGTGGCCCACTTAAAGAGTCCCTATCACAAGGCACTCCGCGTCGGGAAGCTGCCCTGAACGAGTCGGAGGGACCTGCTGTTTCTTTTTACTGCGAACGCACTATCTGCCCTTTCCTCGCCGAACCACCTTTTTCTTAGCCGACCGCATGCGGACCGGCTTCTTTTTCCCGCCCTTCTTCGTTGCCGCAGTAGAACCACCCAGAAGCGCAATGAGCTTGGCCCCAATGGGAGACCCAAGGCCGGTGCATGCATCCCAACCCGGACCGGCAGAAAACGCGCCGTTGTTTCCCGACACGATGTCGTTGAACGCCGACGCAGCCTTCGCGGCATAAATCTGCGGCTGGATAAACCCGGCGCTCTTTCCGTTCTGCTGATTGTTCAGCGCGATAAGTCCAGCCCAGAGCGGGGCCACGGCGCTGGTGCCCCCAATCACCATGCTTTTGCCATCGACGCGCACCTGGTAGCCGGTTGTAGGGTCGGCATCGCCGGCAACATCCGGCACGCCTCGGCCGCCAGTACTCGAGGAAGACGGCGGCACATTCGCATTCGTCTGCCAGGAAGGCAGCGCGAACACGTTGCTCACTCCGCCCCCGGTCGCGCCCTCGCTGCTGGCCTGCTCGTTCCACACCACCTCCGACGTAATGGCGCTGCCGCTGCCAACCAGTTTGGTTCCACCACACGCAAGCACATGAGGGCTGGAGGCAGGGAAGTCGACGTTATTGCCAGTAGCTCCGTCGCTCGAGCCGTTGTCACCTGCGGCGACGGTCACGGTGATCCCGAGTGCGGCGGCGGACTGGCAAGCGGCGTCGAGCGCATTCATCGCCTGCGTAGTCCAACTGGATTCCGGGCCGCCCCAGCTGATCGAGATCACGCTCGGGGTGTTGGCCGTGTCGTGCACCGCGCTGCTGACGGCGTCGATAAACCCCTGGTCTGTATTGGGCGCGAAGTAGACGACAATCTTTGCCCCCGGGGCGACCGCCGCCGATACTTCAATATCGAGCATGACCTCGCCATCCGCACCGCTCGCGTTGCCAGGAGAGTTTTTGCCCTTATCCACCGACACCGCCGTCACCATGGGCGCCTTTTGGCCTAGCGTCTTGAAATAGGCGGTAAGATCCGCTGTGCGGTAACCCCCGCCCAGCTCGATGATGCCGATGGTCTGCCCGGCGGCACTCGTGCCCTGGGGAAACTGGTAAAGCTGGGCCACCTGAACCGGCGTGAAGGAGGTGTTGGCTGAGCTCGCATTGGCACGGAAGTGGGGTTGGGCCTGAGGGCGATTGTCAAGCCCCAGGACGGCCTCAACCGCACCCGCCAGCTCGGCGGGCAAACGGATACTGCCTTCGCGGACGCGATAGGTGTTGCCATCGAGAACTTTCTGCGTGAGGGTGACGCCGAAGGCCTTCTGCATAGCAGCGACCGTCCCGCTGAGCTTGATCGTGCGCCGCTCGGGTTTGGGCGTGTCCTTCTCGACCGTAAGCCCGAATTCCTTCGCAAAAGCGTGCACCAGCTTGATGGCTGCAGGATCAGCACCGTGTTGTTGGCGATACTGGGTACGGGTGAGCCGGTCCTTGCCCAGGCGATTGGTCTTGAGCGGATTCTTGCGCTTCACGATCACGGAAACAGTGAGGACGCTGGAGGGGGGCGCCGGCTTCTCGCCGGTGGCCGCGGATAGGGGTGCTTTTTCGCTCCCCGGCAACACAAGGCGCTGCTGGGAAGCAAAGTGAGAGGTGGATTTCTTAGGGGCCATGGGGAAGTCTCTCCAATTCGACACATTTTCGGATCGTCGCGCGACCCGCGAATTTAATGCCCCCCATACTATGCTGGTATGCGTTCCCAAGGAAGTTACGAGTAGATGCCGCTGTAGAATGAAGGCTAGCAATGCCCACATCCATCGACTGGCCACTGAAGCACCCCCGCCGCCGCCGCCGCCGTTTCTTTCTCATCCTCGCAGCCATCGCCGTAATCGTCCTCGGCGCCCGGACCGCGTTGTCATATTTCGTTGACCTGCTGTGGTTCCGGTCGCTCGGTTACGGCAGCGTCTTTACCAAAACGCTGGCGGTTGAGTGGTGCATCTTCACCATCTTTTCCCTGGCCACCTTTTTCGTTCTCTACGGATCGTTTGCCGCTCTCAAGCGGACGCATCTACCCGATTTGCCCAGTAGTCACACCATCTTCTTCGGCGGACAGCCGGTAAAGCTCCCGGTTGAACCTGTCCTGCGCTTCATTGCCTTCGGCGGATCGATCGCCATTAGCTTGGTGACGGGCGCCGGCATGATGGCGGAATGGCCAACCCTGGCCCTCTTTTGGTACGCGCCGGCCGCCATGGGTGGCGTGCCAGTTTCCGTTTTAGACCCGATCTTTGGCAAGGCGCTGAACTTTTTTCTCTTTACCCTTCCGGCTTGGCAGCTCATCTCCGGTTGGCTGCTTACCCTGGCCATCATTACCTGCATACTGGCCGTTTTTTTCATCCTCATCACCGGCGGCGCGGGTGCGCTCACCGGCCGCCGCAGTTACCTCACAATTCCCTGGCGTGGGCTCTCCATCACCTTTGCGTTCCTTCTACTGATTCTGGCGATACGCGTGTATCTTGGCCGCTTCGATCTTTTATTTGACGATCACACGGTCTTCGGAGGCGTTACCTACACCGACGCGCACGTCACGCTCACCGGCCTGCTCCTGGTATGCATAGCCCTGGTTGGTGGCGCGGTGGCCGCGGCAGTCAACGCCATGACGGTGGCCCGGGGACGCTGGCTGGTGGCGGCCATTCTTCCCGCCGCTCTCTGTTTTGCCGGCGTTCGCGTGGCCGGTTGGTGGATGAGCAGCTTTATCGTCAAACCGAACGAATTGGTGCGCGAGCAGCCCTACATCGCTCACAACATCCTCATGACCCGCCAGGCGTACGGATTGGATCGCTTCTCCCTGCGCGAGTTTCCCGCGGAGACCACCGTCGGCGCAGCGGATCCGGCCAATAATCAACCTACCCTGCAGAACATCCGCCTGTGGGATTGGCAGGCGCTCCAGGACACTCTGCGTCAGATTCAGGAAATCCGCACCTACTATGACTTTCCCGATATCGACATCGATCGCTACCAAATCGGTGGCGAACTGCGCCAGGTGATGCTCGCCGCCCGGGAACTGAATGTCGAAAAGCTCCCCGAGAGCAGCCGGAACTGGATCAATGAAAAGCTGATTTACACGCATGGCTACGGTATTACGATGAACCCCGTCAATGGGTTCACTACCGAGGGGCTGCCAACACTCTATCTGAGCAACATGCCGGTGCAGAGCACCGTTCCCGGACTAAACGTAACCCGGCCTGAGATCTATTTTGGCGAGCTGACGAACACCGACGTTTACGTCAAGACCCGGCAACAGGAATTCAATTATCCGCAAGGGCAGAGCAACAACCTTACCTCGTATCAGGGCGACGGCGGCATTGTTGTGGGGGGCTTGCTGCGCCGCATTGTGCTCGCGCTCGATCGCGGCGACGTGGGAAAATTACCCTTCAGCGACGATGTGAACGCGCAGAGCCGCCTGCTGATGCGGCGCAACGTGCGCGATCGTGTAACGGCCCTGGCGCCGTTCCTCACCTACGACCCCGATCCTTACATTGTGGTCGGTGAAGATGGCAGGCTGTCGTGGGTGATGGACGCGTTCACCACCTCAGACCAGTATCCGTACTCCAGCCATTACCGCCTGGGCGACGATTCCATCAACTACATGCGCAACAGCGTCAAGGTGGTCATCGACGCTTACGATGGCTCGACTACTTTTTATGTCTTTGATAACCAGGATCCCATTGTCGCGGCCTGGCGCCGTATTTTTCCCAGCCTGTTCAAAGATGCGGCCGCGATGCCGCCTGGCCTCCGCAAGCATATGCGCTACCCCGAGTTATTGCTCAAGTTGCAGGCAGAGGTCTACGGCCTGTATCACATGACCAATCCCGAGGTGTTCTACAACCGCGAAGATTTGTGGACGGTGGCGACCGAAGTCGGCATGAGCGAGGGCGGTGGACAGACCACCCAGCCGATGCAGCCGAATTTCGTGTTGATGAAGCTGCCGGACGAAACCGGCATGGAGTTCGTCGAGATTCTGCCCTTCACGCCCGCCAATCGTAACAACCTGATTGGCTGGATCGGCGGCCGCAGTGACGGCGCCAACTACGGTACCTCGGTGGTCTATAACTTCCCCAAGAACAAGCTGGTGGATGGGCCGCTGCAGATCGAAGCGCGCATCGATCAGAACGCACAGCTTTCCGGGCAATTGACGCTGTGGAACCAGCAGGGCTCGCACGTGCGGCGTGGCACCTTGCTGGTGATTCCTACCGGGCGCGCGCTTCTATACGCCGAACCCATCTACCTGCAGGCGGAGCGAAGCCCGATGCCGGAGCTGCGCCTGGTGGTGCTCGCGCTGCAAGACCGGCTGGCCTATGGATCTACCTTCGAGGCGGCGCTGGCAGCGCTGTTTGGAGGGGCAGGCTCATCCTTGACTGCGGCGGAACCGCAGCGGACCGCAGCGCCATCGATCGCCACTGCATCCCAGTCCGCTACGGACCTTAATCCAACCATCGCTGAAGCCGCCAAAGACCTTGCCGACTACCAGCGGTTAACCGCCGAAGGCAAGCTTGGCGAGGCGGGACAAAAGCTGGAAGAGCTAAAGCGCGCCATCGACAAGCTGAACACCCGACACTAAGTTGGAAGGCGGTTATTCAGATTCTGCGGCCCGGCAACCTGGCGAGGATTGCTGCTGGATGAGCGGACCAGTCTCAAGCTCGATCTGTAGCCGGGCATTATCGGAACGAATGCCGACCGGTCCATCAAAATCCAGCGGCCCAACAGAGCCCTCCCACACCAGCGAGTTATCGGCAAAGACCTTCGTCTCTGCTCCATTCATTTCGGCACGGAGAGTATGCGTGTCTCCAGGCCTCAGCGCGGGAACGGGTGAGCTGCGGCGCGGCTTGATGTTCTGGTAGCCCCGATTGCTGCATTGCGCGCTGGTGTGCTCGCCCGGGTTACTTTTCACCGACACGACGAGTTTCGATTCTGGCTCGATGCGCCACATTGCATATACCAGGTTGCAGGCATCCTGAGCCCGCAGCTTGAGGCCAAACTGGCGGCGCATTTCACCAGAAGCGAGCGGTGCCTCGTTGAGCGTGGAGCCTAGATAAGTGAATCGCGCCTCTGCCAACGGTTGCGTATACGAGTTGACGTACGCCCGCATTTTAGACACGTCGACCGACAACCGACCCCCGGGCACTTCGTCGATCGTGCCCTCTGTGACGCAAAGATTGGCTTTTGAGACCGGCACTAACCGGGTGCCGAAGGACTGCGCGGCAACACCGGGATTGAACCCACTAAGCAGGACGAGAGCCAGAACATATACATTTGGTGGTTTTTGCATTGCCCCCCGGACCAGCCTGCCAAGTCTTCTTTTTCGTGTTCTCACGCACCCTCTAAACCCGTCCTCTTCAGAGCGTGTGTGAGAACCGGCCCTTCACCGATTTAGTCCCGGAGGGACGGCTGAGAGTAGCCCAGGACGCAGTCCTGGGGAGAGATTCGAGAGACGGACCAGTCCCGCAGGGACGGCTGAAAATTACCAAGGATGCAGTCCTGGGTACAACCTGGTTAACTTTCAGCCGTCCCTTGCGGGACTTTTCGTCGTTATGTGCATGGTTCCCAGGACTGCGTCCTGGGCTACTCTCAGCCGTCCCTCCGGGACTAAATCGGTGAAGGGTGGGTTCTCACATATTCCCTTCAGGCCCGATCAACGATAGGGCCCCAGGGAAATGACCAGAATCTCGGCTAACGCGTCGGATTCATTGCGCCATTGACGGGCTGTTCCTGCAACTACCGTCACGGAATCGCCGCGTTCGAGGTTCTGCTCGCCTTCGTGCAGCTTCAAGATCACCCTGCCTTCAAATACCATGGCGAACTCGTCGGAGATGGATGGCGTGGCGTGTTTTCCCGTGAGGCCGCCCGGCTTGATGATCAGCATCGAAGCCCGGAACTGCGACGGGTTGGAAAGCGAACCCAGGGAAGCAATTTCCGCCCGCGACCAATCAAGCGCCATGTGGGCACGGTCGCTCGCGCGCACGATCGTTGCTACCTGCTGATTTGCCGAAAGGAAGAACTGGCCCAGCGTTACCCCCAGCGCATTCGCTATTTTTTCCATCGAAGAGATGGAGGGGGAGCACTGTCCGTTCTCAATCTGTGACAAAAAGCTGGCAGAAAAGTCCGTCCGTTCGGCAAGAGCTCGCAGTGAAATTCCCTGTTGCTCTCTTAAGTAACGCAGAGAGTTACCAAGAGTCTGTTCAATCATCTAGTGCCAACTCGATCCTGCGATCGTTAATGGTACACGAAGATACTGGGTTTTAAGTATACCGAGGGGATGGTGCAGGGAACCACGCCATAAAGCTATCTAACGGCTAAATATAGGCTATCGGTTGGGCATCCGGCGCGACATTTCATGCCACGCTGTCGTCTAGTCGTGACTACTCCACGTCTTGTCACCGGAGTTGCACAATGGCTCCAATGTGCAATCCACACAGCGCGGTTTGCGGGCAATGCAAACCTGGCGTCCGTGATGGATCATCTCGTGGGAAAAGGTGATCCAGTGGTCCTGAGGAATGATCTTCATGAGATCCTTCTCCACCAGGATCGGCTCGGTAGCCTTGGTAAGTTCGAGACGTCTTGATAGCCGAAGCACGTGCGTATCCACCACCACGCCCACCGCTTTGCCGAAGGCTACACCCAGCACCACATTGGCCGTCTTGCGCGCCACTCCCGGCAGGGTCAGCAGCTCATCCATGGTTTGTGGAACCTTGCCCGCGTATTGCTCGGTGAGTTTGCGCGCCGCGCCATTCAGGGATTTGGCTTTATTGTGATAAAAGCCGGTCGAGCGAATCTGTTCTTCGATCTCGACCAACGGCGCATGCGCGAAGTCAGTGGGTGTAGGAAATTTCTTGAACAGTGCCGGGGTGACCATGTTCACCCGCGCGTCGGTACATTGCGCGGAGAGGATGGTGGCCACCAGCAGCTCCCACGCATTGCTGTGGTGCAAGGCGCATTCCGCCCCGGGATAGGCCTTCGCCAGGTGCTCCAGCAGCGCGGCAATGCGCTCCGGGGCCAGGGGATTGCGCCGCGGCTTCCCGGCCGCGGCCTTTTTCGGTTTCTTCGCAGGGGTCTTCGCGACGCGGGCCTTCATCGGCGCCTAGCCGAGCCGCGCCAGCATATCTTCCGGCGTCATGCGAATGCAGGTAAAGATGGGTGTGTCCCTCAGCGTGTAGGGGCTGATCTCGGTTTCCCGCAACTGCTGCACCAGGTCGAGGAAGTCCTCGGGGTAGTTGGTTTCAAACGCCACCACAAATTCCTGGTCGTCGATGCCGAAGGAGTAGGTGGTGTTCAGTTTGACTCGAGGATAGAGATGGCCCACCCGGATGTGTTCGTTCATCAGGCGCTGGCGCTCCTCTTGCGGCAACAGGTACCACGCGCGAGTTTTCCAGAAGGGATAGATGAAAATATACTTCTGCCCGCCGGGCCGGATGCTGCCCCGCGAATCGTGCTGGCCTTCGTGCTCGTGTCCGATCAAATATTGGGACCGCTTGGTCATGGACAGGTAGCTGTAGGCCGTTACGAGATAACCACCCATCGGGGTCGCCATCAGCTCCGCCGTCATCTGGTTTAGATCTTCCGCGGTATAGCAGATGCGCCACAGCACCATGTCGCAATCGCCGCGCATGCCCACCGTGGAATAGGTCAGCGTGAGCAGGCGTCCGGGCTGGTTCCAGCGTTTGATCACCTCGGCAAAGGCGGCGCGGTGGGCATCCTTTTCCGCCAGGGGCAGCCGGCGCCATTCGGGAAGAACCTTGAAAAACGTGAAACCAATCGTCTGCCGCTTCACTTCCTTGGCCGGGGCACGCTGCGGCTCCGCGGCGGCCTGGGTCTGCTCGGAAACTTCCGGGATAAGAGTTTCTGCCATGGGGTACTCCTCGTAAGTTCCATGGTAGCAAAGCGTCCAACCGCTTAGCGGCTTCACCGTAGCCGTAAATCGAAGCGAAAGATGTTTTCGTGGTTTTCTCTCAAAGAAAACCACACCTCGCGATCCTTACCGGGCAACGTAACGGTGAAACCGCTTATACTTCCTCCGGATGACTGAGAAAATTTTAGGTGTTCTCGCGCACTTCATCATTGCCGTCATTTCGGCCACGGGTTATCTGGGGATTGCGCTGCTGATGGCCATTGAGTCGGCCTGCATTCCATTGCCCTCCGAGATCATCATGCCGTTCTCCGGCTACCTGGTTTACACCGGCAGGTTCCAGCTGGTGTGGGTGGCCACGGCGGGCGCGATCGGCTGCAATCTGGGTTCCGCTGTCGCGTACTGGTTGGGAGCGCATGGCGGGCGCCCGCTGGTGGAGCGCTATGGCAAGTATGTCCTGCTCAGCCGCCACGACCTGGACCGCACCACGCATTTCTTCCTGAAATACGGATCCATTACCGTGTTTCTGGCCCGCCTGCTCCCGGTGGTGCGGACCTTTATTGCATTACCGGCCGGAATTGCCCGGATGCCGTTATGGCGGTTCCACATCTACACCTTCCTGGGCTCATGGCCGTGGTGTTTTGCGTTGGCCTATGTGGGCATGAGGCTGGGCCAGTCGTGGGAAACCGATCCCCGCTTCAAAGCAGTTTTTCATCGCTTTCACCTGGGGGTTGAGGTGGTGTTGCTGGCGGCTATCCTCTGGTTCGTTTGGTCCCACTGGAAGCATCGCAGCGAGGCCGCCGCCTTTTAAACTCTTTCCCCGCGCCCGAGAAGCTCAACCGAAAATTCTCACCCTACCACAAATCCTGGGTGCCCCATATCTCGCTCGTTTTTCGCGAGATGTGGGATTCCACTGTGCTCGACAGGCAGCGTTGGAGCCCTATGGGATGTCCGGTTAAGATTCGTGGAATCCCACATCTCGCGAAAAACGAGCGAGATATGGGGCACCCAGGATTTGTGGCTGGTGGAAATTCCCACTTGAGAGTTGCTTCACTTCTAAGGCAGCCATGACTACCGTTAAGCCTTGCATTCTCTCCTTTGAGCGGCTCCCATTTGCCAAAGTCGGAAGCGAAAGGCGAGACTTGAGCAAAAGACGCGAGAGGACGGATCCGCTAGAAAATGTCTACCCCCACAAGCAGCAGCCAGGAGGCCGCTGGCAGTTCACCCATTCAGCCCGCTAATGGAAAACTAGGAATCATGATCCCCGGAATGGGGTCGGTTGCGACCACCCTGGTGGCCGGCGTGGAAGCCGTGCGCAAAGGGATCGCCAAGCCAATCGGCTCCCTTACCCAGATGGGAACCGTTCGCCTGGGCAAGCGCACCGAGGCGCGCAGCCCACTTATTAAGGATTTCGTTCCCCTGGCGAAGCTCGATAATCTCTGCTTCACAGGCTGGGACATTTTCGCCGACAACATGTTCGAGGCTGCCAAGACGGCACGGGTCCTCGACCGGGACCAGTTGGAAACCGTTCGCCCGTTCCTGGAAGGCATCCGGCCCATGCCGGCGGTTTTCGATCAGTATTACGTCAAGCGCCTGAACGGCTCCAACGTAAAGAAGGGCAAGAACAAGCGCGACCTGGCAGAGCAGCTGCGGGCGGATATCCAGGCCTACAAAAAGGTGACCCAACGCCAGGTGATGATCTGGTGTGGCTCGACCGAGATCTTTCTCACCCCTGCGGCGGTCCACCAGTCCCTGGCCGCATTCGAAAAAGGCCTGGAAGAGAACGACATCAACATCGCCCCTTCCATGATTTACGCCTACGCCTCGCTGCAGGAAGGCGTCCCGTTTGCTATGGGAGCGCCGAATCTGACTGTCGATCTGCCCGTCATGCAGGAGCTTTCCCGCAACAACAGCGCGCCCATTACCGGGAAAGACTTCAAGACCGGGCAAACCTTCATGAAGACGGTCCTGGCGCCGGCCTTCAAGGCGCGCATGCTTGGGGTAAGCGGTTGGTACTCCACCAATATCCTGGGCAATCGCGATGGCGAAGTGCTGGACGATCCGGAGTCCTTCAAGACCAAGGAAGAATCCAAGCTGAGCGTGCTGGACTTCATCCTGCAGCCCGAGCTCTATCCCGATCTATACAAAGATATTTACCACAAGGTGAGGATTAACTATTATCCGCCACGTGGTGATAACAAAGAGGGTTGGGATAACATCGACATTTTTGGCTGGCTCGGCTATCCGATGCAGATCAAGGTCGACTTCCTGTGCCGGGATTCAATCCTGGCTGCGCCCATCGCGCTCGATCTCGTCCTCTTCCTGGACTTGGCGGCGCGCACTCCGGAGCTGAAGGATATCGGCATTCAGGAGTGGCTGAGCTTTTACTGGAAGTCGCCCATGACGGCTCCCGGGCTTTACCCAGAGCACGATCTCTTCATTCAGCTGATGAAGCTGAAGAATACGCTGCGCCATATTCAGGGTGAATCGCTGATTACCCACCTGGGCCTGGAATATTACGACTAACGGCAACGTATCCTAGCTGCAATCAATGAGTTAAATCTAATAACTCAAGCAACGCAAGGTCTCCCGGCCGAGCACACGTCCGGGGTACCTTCCAGTCGTTCTGATCGGTCCTGCACCTGCATGCTAATCTGAGTAAGATTTTCTTGGCTCATTGGTCTGACCAAAACGTTAGTTTAGCGCAGCCGTCACTGCAAACCGCTGCAGTTTTCGTCAGGCGAGAACACCCGAAGGAGTTCGCAACATGGGACGTGCACTTAAAGCCGTGACGCCGATTCCGCGAACTACGCTCACTGCGGCCGCCTTCGAACAACTCATTTCTTATGTGGTTAAGGGAAGTTGGAAGGCGGGTGATCGTATCCCGCCGGAACGCGAGTTATGCCAGCAATTGGGTATCGCCCGCACCTCCCTCCGCGAGGCGCTGAAGGCGATGGAACTCATCGGCATGCTCGACAGCAGGGTGGGAGATGGAACGTTCGTTTGTCCGCGAACGGAATTTCTTTCCCGTCCCTTACTCTGGGCGTTTACGGGCACCGATCACAGCGAGCTGCACGACATCATGGAGGCTCGTACCATCATCGAGGAGAATCTCGCCGGCTTAGCGGCCGAGCGGGGTTCGGATGAGGAAATCGCCCGAATCGGCGAAGCCGTGCAGGCCATGCGTGACAGCATCGCCAGAGGCGACACCATTCTGGAAGCGGACATGGCATTTCATATAGCGATCTGCCAGGCTGCCCGGAATGAGGTGTTGCGCAATGCTGTCCAGTTATTGCGCAATCTGATGCGCCAGTGGATTTACTACAAACTCCTTATCCCGGATATAGCCCCCACCATTCTCAAGCGTCACGTGGCCATCTATCGCGCCATCTTGCGCCGCAAACCGAGTAGCGCACGAACCGAGATGCGCCGGCATCTTGAAGAAACGATGAAACTCGTCACCCAGGTTGTGGAGCAGCGGGAATTGCAGGTAACGGGGCGTTCCGGGCAACGAGCCGTCGCCTCAAAAGCCAGGCAATCTCCCGCGCCTTTGCGCGAATCTGCACCTGAAGACCGGGGTCGACGCTCGGTAGAGAGAATGACCAGCTAGTGTAGTGCGTCACACGAAAGCATCCTGCGATTGACCTGCCACGAACCCGGTGCCCCATATCTCGCTCCTTTTTCGCGAGATGTGGGGGGCGACCGTTGGTCGCCCCTTTCCAACCTGGACGGATACCAGTCGCAGTGCAGTGGAGTCCCACCTCTCGCGAAAAACGATTTTGTCAAAACTCCCACAAAATCGTCATCCTGAGCGGAGCGCTTCACAGATTTATCGCGTGACACAGCGCTTGATGGCGCGGAGTCGAAGAGCCTGTCCCGAGCGTAGCCGAGGGAACCCCGAGGGTGCTTATCTTACCCATGTCGCTCTGAGCTTTTCAACCACCGAAGCCCGCACTTGGCGGACCCGCCACGGTCTTTCCCTGGGGCCGAGGGCTAGATCGCTTTCCCGTTCGCCTTGGCCTTCACTTCGCATCGAGCAAGCTCCTCCAGAACCCTGATCGAACCGCAAATGTCGTCCTCACCATAGCCCTTCGCCATGGCAGCTTGATAGAGCTGTTGGGCAAGCGCGGTAAGAGGTACCGGAACGTCCAGGGCAGAGGCCAGATCGACGGCCAGGCGGATGTCTTTCGAGAGCCACTTAACGGAAAAATTGGTTGAGAAATCGCGCTTGAAGACGGCAGGCGCCTTGGCCGCGATCAGTCCTGACCGCGCTGCGCTGTTGTTCAGGATGTCGAGCATGAGCTCGGGATCGACACCCGCCTTGGTGCTCAGCACCAGGCCCTCGTTGAATGCCTGGAGCAGATTTCCCAGAATCAGGTTTTGCGTTAATTTGGCCCGTAATCCCATCCCCGACTCGCCACAGTAATAAAGAGACTTGCCCATCGCCTCGAAATAGGGGCGAACGCGGTAGAAGACCGCCGCAGGGCCGCCTACCATGAAGGTTAACGTCCCATTCTCGGCGCCGGCCTTAGACCCGGTACACGGGGCATCCAGAAAATCGATTTTCTTCTCCAACAATTCTCGTGCGATGCACGAGCTCTCGAGCGGAGATACCGTACTGCAGTCGACGATCGTGAATCCCGCTTGGGCGCCGTGAACCAGGCCGCGCGGTCCCAGAATAACTTTTCGCGACATCGCCGTATCTCCGACACAAAGAAAGACGCATTCGCTTTGCTTCGCGACCTCCTCTGGAGAAGCGCAGAAAGTTGCCCCTGCGGATTCGGCCAGTTCTTTGGCCTTATGTTGGCTGTGCGACCACACGGCTAATGTATGGCCGGCTCCGGCTAGATGGCGGGCCATCGGGCCGCCCATGATCCCCAATCCTAGAAATCCCAGCTTTGCCATAAGAAGATCACTCCTTGAGTCGGTTTTACAAAATCAACGGGCTGCAAACACGTACGCATACAGCATCACTTCGAGGCCAATGGCCGCCGCCAAAACAAGGCTGTGCCGCAAAGTGAATCGAAATAGGCTTGCCTGATCAGACACGGACATGCCGGTCGCCGCAGTAGCGACGGCGATGGTCTGCAGGCTAATCATTTTGCCCATGACACCCCCGGCGGAATTGGCCGCAGCCATCAGCACCGGATCAAACCCCAGACGGTTTGCGGTTAAGACCTGCAAACTTCCAAACAGCGCATTGGCCGAAGTGTCTGAGCCAGTCAGGAACACGCCTAGCCAGCCAAGGAGCGGGCTAAAGAAAGGAAACAGCACCCCCGATCCGGCAAAGGCCAGTCCCAGGGTGGCCGTTGCCCCGCAATAGTTCATAACGAAGGCCATGGAGAGAACCGAGGTCACGGTAACCGTCGGTAAGAGTAGTTGGCGGCCCACTGATAGCATGAGCCGGGCGAAGCTTCGAGGCGACATCCGCAGCAACAACACAGATCCCAGGGTCGCGAACATGCAAGCCGTTCCCGCGGCGGACAGCCAATTCACCTGGTAAAGCGCGCCATAGAGCGCCGGCTTAGAGACCACAGGCGGCATTCGCTGAATCTGGTTGTGAAGCAATGGCCATGCAAGGTTTGCAGTCACCGAATTGAGCAACGCCTGAATGGGTTTAAATCCCCACATCAAGACGAATACAACCAGCAAGCCGTACGGCATCCATGCACTCAGAATCTCTTTGGTCGTGTAGTGTGGGTCCTTAGCTCTGGCTGAGGAGAGGTCTCTCTGGGCCTCTACAAACGCGGCCGCAGCGGGATCTCCTACCTCAAGCAGGCGGCGCGGCCGCCAGAAGCGTAAAAGCAGCAGCAGGGCACCGAGGGCCGTCAGAGAACTCAAAATGTCGGTAAGTTGCGGTCCCACAAACGTTGACATGAGGAACTGAACCGCACCGAATACTCCGCCTGCGACCAGGACGGCGGGCCATATCTCGCGCATGCGACGCCATCCGACCATGGTGGTAATCAGGTATCCCGGGATGATCATGGATAGGGGTGCACAGAGGCGTCCAACAGCTCCACTCAATGAGTCGATGGGCAATGCCGTAATACCCGCCAGCGTGATCACGGGGATGCCAATGGAGCCAAAGGCAACCGGAGCTGTATTGGCCAGCAGGCAAAGTGCAGAAGCATAAAAGGGAGAGAATCCAAATCCGACCAGCATGGCTGCGGCGACAGCGACCGGCGTTCCGAAACCTGTGGCTCCTTCCACGAACGCGCCGAAAGTAAAGGCAACCAGCAATGCCTGCAAACGCAAATCGGTAGTCAGGGAGCCCAGGGAGGCGCGGATAACGTGGAATTTTCCGGTTTGTACTGTGACCTGATAAAGCGCAATCGCCCACAGCACAATCCAGGAGATCGGGAAGAGTCCGAACGCCGCGCCATAGGTAGCGGCGCTCAAGATTAATCTGGGTAGGCATCCTGTAACCTACAGCCGCCAATAGAACGGTGATGGTCAAGCCTGAAAGGGAGGCGATCCATGCCGGCTTGCGCATCACGCCAAGCAGAAGCAGCAACGTCAGGATGGGTATCGCGGCAATAGCTGCCGAAATGGGGAGCCGTTGCCCGAATAAGCTATAGGTCTGCTGCCAGACTGGATTCATTCTTCTAAGGCCTGTTGGACATACCAATCGAAAAGATTCGAGGAACACCCTCGTGAGCGAAACTTGCGCCCGCCGTTTACTGCAAAAAGGCGATCAAAAAAGGCGCGGTCAAAAAAGGCGATCAAAAAGCGATCGAGACTATTCGTGGAGGGCGGTCATTTCAGCGGAATCTTCACCACGAAATAGGTGAAGGCGCCACCGGAGTCAAGCAGCAATTGATGAGGAACACCCGGAGGTATATGGACTATGTCTCCTTCCTGTAATTTTTTGCGAACCCCGTCCTGTACCGAAGCGCCTCGTATCTCACCGGGAGCGGATGTTACCGGATTTGCGATCGTGCCTCCGGTAACCAACGTAGCTGTGCCCTGAAGCACGACGAACACGTCTCCGAATTGCTCGTGCAGTTCGCCTTTTCCGTCTCTGTCGCGAAAAGCAAGGATTGTGGAGCTGTCTAAATGCTTCTCCAGGATGCCACTTCCCGCTTCCTTTGAATTCTTAGCCTGCTCGCGCATCTGCTGCGCGAGCTGCAGCAGTTGATCCGGTGAATACGCGACAGCGGCGGCTGTTTGTGAAACAGCGGTTGAGCAAAAAACCGGCAGACATAGGGAAGCCGCGAGTAGCATACATAGTTTTCTCATCGAGAGATCCTCATATTTAAGACGCCTACTGCAGAGCGATCACCGCCGCATCACGGCCGCCGACGCTTACCGTGACTTGCCGGCCATCGATGGCAACGCTTTGTTTCCCCCAAGTATCTTCTCCTGATTTGTAATTTGCCACCGCGGTCGCAAGTTGTACCTTGACGTTTCGACCGTCCCGGGTTGAGTTGGTTACCCACAGATAAGTGCCGCCGGCGCCCTGGTGGAGTCTGGCCTGCACGCTGCTATCGTCGATGGTTACCTGAGGCGCGACCCCGGCCATGGTCAGGAGATTTGCGAAGAGATCCTTGGTGGCGGCAGCATGATGCAGGTAATAGCCGGCGCCTGGGAAGGATCCTATCAACAAGGTACGGCCCTGACCGAACGTGTGCTCAACCGCCGCGATAGCTCCATTCGAGTAATGCCCAACGGCAGTGCCGCCGCGCAATTCATAATCCTGCCGGAAAAAGCGGCCATAGATTTTGGAGCCTTTCATCTCCAGCATCAACTCGTTGGAAATATCCGGAGCAAATTCGACGTAGCTTTCCCGTGCTCCAAATACCTCATCCAGCCCGTAATTCGGTTGGATTGTCCCCACGTGACCATGATCGCCAAAGTATCCGGGCAGTCCCTCACTTACCAATGTCCCGCCCTGTTCGACGAAATTGCGTAGCTTGGCGGCAGTCTCCTGCTTCATCATCACGGGATAGGGCAGATAGATAATCTTGTATTCCCCGATATTGTCCAGGGCGACAAAGTCCGGTTGAATATTGGAATCGAAGAAAGCCTGATAGGCCCCGCGCACGGATTGAGAATAGAAATCTGTGTCGCCTTGCTGAACGTAGTTGAATATCTCAGCTTCGGGGACGAAAACCAGGCCGACGTCGCCCTTTATTGGGTTCGATTTCCAGATCGCCGGGTGGTCGTTTGCCCAGCGCGCGACGCGGCCCGCCATCTCCGATCGAGGCGTAGGCGAGCCATCCATGGCGAAGGGGCCGAACGCTCCAAACAAAGGTCCATCGAGCAGAGGCCGCCAACGGCAGAAGAGAATCCCTTTGGCGCCGGCCGCACAGGAGACGAGGTTCCATATGCGAACATCTTCGGCGTCCGGAACGCGCCCGTCATCGATGCGCCGTCCGATGACTTGAGGTTGCATCCACAGAGGACCACCCTGTGCTTCCGCATGCCAGAACGGCTTACCCCGCGCTCCGCCCCGCACCAGGTCGACCGCCTGAAACTGTTTCCATGGTTCGTCGCCTTGTCTCGCTGCGATCCAGGTCAGGCCCCAGATATCGACTTCTGCAGCCGAACGCCATTCGTTATGGGATGCGGAAGGCAGGCTAATGAGGGTTCCCGAAACACCGTGCGCGGTGATGCGGTGCTTCGGATCGAGCTTGCGAAATAGCTTCACCCGCCAATCGAATAGACTATAGGCGTTGTCGATGCGAAACTGAAGCCAATCAAGACTATCGGGATATCCGGAGAAAGACCGGGGCGGTTCTACATCTTCCCATGTCTGGTAACTATAGCGGTGCCATTCCTTAGCGGCTTTTTCCAGCGATCCGTAGCGGACCTGTAGCCACTCCCGCAGTTTTCGTTTCGTGCCTTCGCAGTAGCAGTACATCCTGTGCGGATTTCCTCCGAAGGATGTGCCCTCGTTCCATATGTCGTAGCCGAACGTAGCCGGATGATTGCGGTAGCGCTCCACCAGGGCGACCAGGAAGGTCTGAGCAATCGCCCGTACCTCTGGATTGTCGAGGCACAAGCCAGGAAAGCCTCCCGTGGCGCTGCTCTCCGATACAGTGCTGTCGACGACAAAGTCATCGCTTCCGAGATACCGGGCATGGGGATACTTGCGAAAGGCCCACTCCGGCGCACACCCAACCAATTCTTCGATGACCACCTTGATTTCATTTTTCGCCGCCAGGTCCATCATGCGGTCGTAATCGGACCAATCATATTTTCCTGGAGCGACCTCAATCGCGGACCACATGAACCAGTGGCGGAAAATGTTCATTCCGGTCCGTGCCGCGGTCTCATGGTCTCGTGCCCAGTCTGTTTCCGGCGGGTTGGTCTTGCGGAAATAAACGGCGCCGTAGGGAAACGCGGGTGTCAACGCATGGGGCTGCGGTGTTGCCGTTGCTTGTGGCAGCTCCGCAGCATGAGCCAACGCCGTGCCGGCAGTGAAGAGCGCCGAGTTGCGAATGAACTCCCGGCGCGTGATGTCGAAGAAGTCAGCCATATGCCCTTTAGCCCTTGTTTGATTTACGCGGAGAGATCAAGCGCGATCACCTCGTGCACGTGGATCGAAGGTACTTCGATCAAAACCGCGTCGCCCTCTGTACGGTAATGGGTCTCGACCCCCGCGACCAGCAAATGGGCCTTGGTGATCCGCCTGCCGGCAGGAACGCGAATTCGAACCTGCTGGCTGGAGATCGGGATCACTTCGCGCACAGGTCCTTTCATCATCATCGGATTGGTGAGATTCACCAGGTGCACGGTCATGGAGTTTTTCTGTTCCCAGACAGAGAGGTCCAGAACGCCTTTCCCTTCGACCGACAGCGGAGCCGGCTCGTTGGTAGCCCAGAGTACTGCGTTGCGCAATAGCTTCCCGTGATCGGTATTGAGCACCTCCCAAAAGGTGCGGTCAATATCCCAGGGAAAATAGACCACACGGCCCTGGCCGGCCTGGCGCATAAAAATTCCCGCGTCATGCATCCGTCCAGGTCTGGGGAAACATTCTTCCATGGGCAGGTCGGGATAGGTTGGAACCACGCGCAGGGGCGGGGAGAGACTTTCCCCTGATCGCCGTTACGTGGACCTTGTGGATGCCATTGATGATCCGATTCGCATCCTCGAATCCAGCCAGCACAGAATGGTATTGGCCCGTGGATGGATCCTTCTCGAGCGAGAGGTAGGAGTTGAGCATGGGGCCCTCTTTGCTGCCGGCGAAGGACGCTCCAAACAACGAAGCGAGCCCGAAATCCTTCCGCTGCACGCCCCATTCGTCATACAGCGAGGTTTCATAGGTGGCGACGATGCCGCCGCCGCGCTCCACAAACTCACGGATCTGGTCGCACTGCTGGGCTGAAAGAGCCGCGACGTTGGGCAGGATCAAGGTGCGAAATTGCTCCGTGTGCTCACGATCCAGCAATCGGTCGTGCACCATCTCAAATGGGATTCTGGCTTCAACGAGCGCTTGATAGAAGCCGAGCGCGGGATCGTCAACGGTGGCGACCGCATTGACTCCGCCATAGAATGAGGCGGTTTGCTGGGAATAAACCATGCCTACCCGCGCCAGGGATTTCTCGTTGCGGAAGTAATCCTCGTTTGCGTAATGCCACTTGAAGATCTCTTCTACAACGGGAAACCAGCGCTTGTCGTAAGGCTTGGCGTTGAATTTTGTGAAGGTTGGACGAAAATCCTGGGCCATACCATCGGCCACCCAGAGCCTGATCTCGTCGCTGCTCTGCACGGAATCCTTCCAGCGGTACTTATCTTCCAGACCAACGCTGAAAATACCTGCGATCGCTTTGCGTCCCATGGTGGAGCGAAACTCCTTAGCGCTCTTGCCGCTGGCCCATGGGGCCACAACACCTGCCCGGCCCTGCCGATCCGCCAGCAACGTCGGCGCAAGCTCTCCGACGGTTTTCATATCCAACAGGCTTAGAGCCCCACCGCCGGCGTTCGCGATATAGCTCGCCTGGGGATTGATTTCCTGTATTTTTCCATTCCAAAGCCGCCACAACTCGAACAACCGCGCCTGGTGCCAGACAATGTATTGCCGCTGAGCCGGGTCCTGGGGATTGCTGGTGCGGGGAAGATCCAGCCCTGAAAAGTCGTGGAAGTTCTTCTGGCAGTGCTCGCAATAACACATTCCCGATCCGGCCCATCGATTCGTGAAGATGCCGTCGACCATGTACTTGGTCATGATCTCCTGATGAACCGAGGTCATGAATTCAAAGTTGTAGGGTCCTAAGGCGCAGGTGAGCCAGAAGTCAGGATCGGACGCGTGTTGGCGCTTGTTTCCATTTTCATCGACGGCCAGCCAGTCCGGATGAGCGTCGTAAACATCCTTGTGGCATGCGTGCGGGTCGGTTCGTGCTACTACGTTCATGCCCAGCTTTCGGCAGCCGTGCGCTATGTCACCGAAAGCATCCATATTGCCCAGCCACTTGCTGCGGTAATGCAGAGGGATCTGCGTGGGGTAGAAGGCCACGCACCCGCCCGCATTGAGGATCGTGGCATCGGCATGGATTCTCTTGAAATAGTCCAGCCAGAACTGCATGTCGTAGTTGCCGGGATCGTCTTCGACAAAGCTTAGCTGGGCCCAGCGCATCGGACGGTCGTACCAGGAAGCGGTCCCGGCGCTGTTTGCTGCACCCGAAAGCACGGTCGCCTCTGCGCCAGACTGCCCGTCAAAACCGACTATGCAGGCAGCGGAGAGGCCCGCTGCTTGTTTGAGAAATGTTCTTCTAGTGCTCTCCAATGGACGCTCCTGGCAACCGGGTTGCGTACGACGCTAGAAATACAGCTTGGCAGAGAATTGAATCTGCCTGCCGGTAGCACTCCCATTTGACAACTTCCCAAAGTTCGGGTTGGTCTGATTACAAATCGCGCCGGGAGCGCCCTCGCAGGTAAGGGTAGGATCGCTCGCCGATGGAAGTGAGAACCCCGGCGTGTTGCTGGTGTTGAAGAACTCGGTACGGAACTGCAAAAACGTGCGTTGGGAGTCGGTAAAGTAGAAATTCTTGAAGATGGAGGAATCGAGATTTTTCAATCCGGGTCCGACGCCGATGCGGCGGCCACAATTGCCGAACTCCTGAATCGGCGCGCCGGTCACGCTGGGGGTTACGTCTGGCACGGTAAAGGCGGCCGGATTGAAATACCCCTTAACCCCGGCATTCGGCAGCTTCAGGGGTACCCCTGGAACGCAACTGGCTACATTGAAAGTGTTGAATACAGGGGGAAGGAGATTCGTCCGGATATCCGTGGGATATCCGCCGCGCAAAGTAAGGATGCCATTCACCACCCATCCCCCGAGAAGCCGCTCGGTAACTCCTCTCCCTGAGAAGAAGAGCTTTCCGGGGCCGAAGGGAAGCTCGTAAATTGCGCTTGTGGTAACAGTTTGACCAACGTTGATAGGCGCAACGCCGTGTTCCTTGCTAAGGTCGTAGGTATCGAGGGCGATACTGGTGCCGCCGTTTTGGTTGTAGGAATCGGGTCCGGTTCCTTGAGACTCAATGTTCTTCTGCCACGAATAATTAGCCAGGAACGCCAAGCCGTGTGCCATCCGCTGTTGTACTTTCACGTTCAGAGCGTTGTAGTTTGAGTTTGCGTTGGAATACACACCGAGCACGTTCGCATTGATATTGGAGTAGGGACGATTGACCTGTTTGTTTTCTCCGGCCAACGCAGCCGAGAAGGGAACCTGGTTCCCGTCAATAAACAAGGAAGCCTGGTCCCTCCCCAGTGCGCCGCTATAGGAAATTTCGAAAAGCGTGCTGTTGGTCAGTTGGTTTTGAATGTCCAGATTGAATTGATACAACCTCGGCATCAGCGCGTTGTTCAAGGACTGCGTTTTGATTTCAACGCTGTAGGGCTTTGTCGGTGTAAAGCCGTCAAGGGTCGTAGTCGCAGGCAACACCGTGATCGGAGTGTTGATCGTATACGGAGGCGTGACCGTCTCGGTAGCGCTGACGGGCGGCAGCGACACCGTGGGCACGTTGGGAGTATTGCCGGAAAACTGGGTTACGGACTGGTTCTGGTCACGCATCGCATAGAACATTCCAAAGCCGCCCCGCACAACCACCTTGGGCGAGGCCTGATAGGCAAAACCTATACGGGGCGCCCAGTTGTTGTGATCCCCCTGCACGATGGCACGGCTAAAGCCACCCTGGCCAGGTACAGCAAACTCGTGCGTCACCAAATCGAACAGACTGCCCAGGTTATTCGAATCAATCGGTTGGGTATATAACTCGTAACGTATGCCCAGATTGAGGGTTAATCGGTTGGTAATCTTCCAATCGTCCTGGGCGTAGCCGCCAATATATGCGTTGAGCTGACGCCCTTCAGCAAGCATTGGGGAACCATTGATCTCCGATGGATACCCCATCAGGAAATCGGCCAGTGGAAGGCCGGATCCGGGTGCATTGGAGCTGGAGCTGAAAATAGCTCCAAAGACATCCTGCCCAAAGAAGGGATCACCCTTGAGAACATCGAACCGCGATTTGCGAATATCTGCGCCAAATTTCCACGAGTGTCGGCCACGCGTCCAACTTAAATTGTCCGACAACTGTTTGGTGCTGAGAATGTTGAGGTTTTTATCGCCGCCACCGAAACCGGTGAACTCCGTGGAGCCGGATAGGCCGCCAGAGTAGTCGAACGAAATTGCGGGGAAACCTAGCACGGGGGCCGGAAACAGAGCGAGACCGTTCTTTTGGCCAAAGCTCGCACCCTGCTGTCCGCTGCCGGGTTGCGTCCCGTTGTTGCGCAAATAACCGAGCCTGAGTTCATTGATGAGCGACGGGGTGAAGATATGGACATCGGTTAGAGTTATCTGATCGGAATCGTTCAGTGCGGAAGAGCCCCCTCCAATGAAGCCGGGAAAAGACCCTACGGCAGGCTGGTAGTTGTTGGAGATGGAGTAGCTGCCGAAAATACTGTTCTTTTGCGTGAGGGTCGCGTCAATCCTGACATCTCCCTGGTCAGTGTTGGAGAACTGCGGAGCCTGGTAGAAATAGTTTCGGCTGACTGCGCCCGGTTCTCCAAAGTTCGGCTGGGGAATCAGACCGAGGATTGCCACAGAGGTTGGATTGAGCAGGCTTTGGGGAATCACATTTCCTGGAAAGGGATTAGCAATCACTGTTCCCGCTGGCCCTACGTGCCGTGTCCTTGGGTCATAGATGATGGTTGAGCTGGAGGAGAAATCCCCAGTACGGAAGGCGGGCGGCGGGATATTTTCAATGGAGCTGCCGTTGACGCTGCTTTGCCGGGTGCCTTGATAATCGCCAAAAATGAAGACCCGGTTGCGAATGATGGGGCCGCCTAATGTGCCGCCAAACTGATTTTGATGAAAGGGCGCCCTGGGCTTTCCGGCTAGATTCGTGAAGTAGTTGTTGGCATCGAAATCGTCGTTCCGCAAAAACTCAAAAACCACCCCGTGAAATTGATTGGTGCCGCTCTTAATGGTCGCGCTGACGATGGAGCCCGCGGCATGACCGTATTCCGCTGAGAAATTGTTGGTAATGACCTTGAACTCCTGCACCGCATCCACCGAGGGAATAATCGCGATGCCTTGACGTCCGATGGATCCTGCAGTTGCAAAAGTATTGTTATCCACCCCATTGAGCGAGACATCCATCTCGGTGAAGCGGCCGCCGCCGGCTATGAAGGGCATGTTGGTTCCCGTTCCGGTCGCAGCGGAAACAGCCGTAGTGTTCCCCACAAGCTGTCCGAGAGCAAATGGATTGCGGCCATTCAGGGGCATGTTCAGAATCTCGTTGTTGTTAATCACCTGGCCAAGAGAGGAGGTTACCTGGTCCAGCAGAGGCGAAGCTGCGGTGACCTGAACGGTTTGACTGACCGACCCTACCTTCAATGCGATGTGCAGATTTGCTGTCTGGTCCACCTGGAGATTAATTCCCGAAATCGTTTGTGTCTCGAAGCCCGGTGCGGACACGCTCACGCTGTAACTGCCGAGGGGCAAGAACGGAGCATTGAACTGGCCGTGATCGTTGGTCTGTGCTTGTCGTGCCTGCCCGGTCGCTGTCTGCGTGAGTGTCACCGCGGCGTTGGGAACAACTCCACCGGTATTGTCCTCGACCACACCGACGATCGTTCCGGTGGAAATTTGCGCGCTGGCGACGCTCAAGGCAAGGGATATGAAGACCGCGAGTTTTGCAACGGTTGCTACTTTGGGCATGGTCACCCTCCAATAAATTCTGGCTAAGGTCTAACACCAGCTGCCTTCCCAGATGCATCAGCGAGTGTCAACTTTCCTCATGATTTCTCAGGCAGGCGCAATGGTACATCGGCCATACCAATGTGTCAAACCGGTGGATTGGCGCGCACTTGACGCGTACTGCGCCGCGGCAACCGTGTGCTTTCCATCTTCGGCAGGCACCTGAAATGAGCTTTAGGCTTGTGCCGGATAAATGGTAGGCTGGGCTTGAGACCGTGAGCTGTTCCCAGCCGGCCCGCCCGCTTTCGATGAGGAAATGTGCCCAGAATAGACCGGCTGATTAGCCTGTGTTGCCTCCTGCTTTGGCTGCCAACCGGCTACGTACAAGAGGTCAGCTTTCGTATTACACCTTTGCACCCGGTGGAGGAGCTGCGCGCAGAGGCGCTCAAAGCGTCGCCGCCGCGCGAGCAGGGAACTTTCCGCAAACCGGAGCTGGTGGAGTTGGTAAAACTCGATCCCACCATCAAGCTCGACATCCGTTACGCCACTACCAACAATTTTCTCGGTACTCCCTTGTACACCCAGGCGCGTGCGTTTTTGCAGCGGCCGGCGGCGGAAGCGCTGCTGCGCGCGCATCGCGAGCTCAAGGCGCACGGGTACGGGCTGATCATCCACGACGGCTACCGCCCCTGGTACGTGACGGAAATTTTCTGGGAGGCGACCCCGAACGACAAGAAGATTTTCGTCGCCAATCCCGCCGAGGGCTCGAGGCATAACCGCGGATGTGCGGTGGACCTATCCTTATACGATTTGCAAACGGGCAAAGAAGTGAAGATGCCCAGCGGATATGACGAGATGACCGATCGCGCCTTTGCCAACTACGCCGGCGGCACGCCCGAGGAGCGCGCCCGCCGCGCTCTACTGCGCCAAGCCATGGAAAAGCAGGGTTTCACGGTCAATCCAGACGAGTGGTGGCACTTCGATTACAAGGATTGGAAGCAGTACCCAATCCAGAATTTGAAGTTTGAAGACCTTTAAGCGCGCTCTTGAATCGCGGATGAGTGGTGGACAATTAGCTCCTTAAAACAGCTCCGCGGGACATAGAAGGAAGAAACCCGGCGAGTAATCCAATCGCCGGGAGATACGCACACACCTTATAAACGAAGAGGATGCTGGTAGCATCTGCGATTCGGCCCAGTATGGCCGCTCCGATGCCGCCCATGCCAAAGGCAAAGCCGAAGAACAGGCCAGAAATCATTCCCACTCTTCCGGGAACCAGTTCCTGAGCGTAGACCAGAATCGCGGGAAAGGCGGAGGCTAGCACTAAGCCGACGACGACGCTCAACACGCCCGTCCAGAACAGGTTTGCGTAAGGCAGCAGCAAGGTCAGCGGCAGGACCCCGAGAATGGAGCACCAGATCACAGTCTTGCGGCCAATGCGGTCGCCGATGGGTCCTCCAATCAATGTTCCGGCAGCCACTGCGCCGAGGAAAGCAAACAGGTGGATCTGCGAGCTCCGCACCCCAACATGGAAGCGGCTGATCAGGTAGAAGGTGTAGTAACTGGTGAAACTGGCCAGATAAAAATATTTGGAAAAGACCAGCGCGATCAGAACCGCGATCGCCGAGGCCACTCGCCCACGCGATAGGCCCCTCACCTGATCGCTATGCTTCGCGGGCCGGATTTGCAGATACGACAAGCGGGCCTTATACCAGCCGCTCACCCGCGTCAGCACCACGATAGCGGTTAAGGCCACCAGGGAAAACCATGCCACCCCGCGCTGCCCGTGCGGCAGCACGACAAAAGCAGCCAGCAGCGGCCCCAGCGCCGATCCAGTATTCCCGCCAACCTGAAAGACCGATTGCGCCATGCCGAGCCGCCCGCCGGAAGCAAGCCGCGCCACCCGCGAAGACTCCGGATGGAAGACCGCCGAGCCCATGCCAATCAAAGACGCGGCCAGCAACAGCAAGGGGAAGCTAGGCGCGATCGCCAGCAGGAGGAGACCTATCAGCGTGAACACCATGCCCGTGGGGAGTGAGTAGGGCATGGGCCTGTGGTCGGTAAAGTGTCCGATGAAAGGCTGCAGGATGGAGGCCGTCATCTGGAACGTCAGCGTCAGCAAACCGATCTGACCGAAGTTCAGATGGAACGAGCTCTTCAAAATGGGATAGATGGAGGGCAGTAGAGACTGCATGGTGTCATTCAGCAAGTGGCAAAAGCTCACTGCTATCAGCACCCGAAAAATTGTCCCCTCTTTCACCAGCCCGGGGTCCTGCACCTCACTCTTCTCGAAGATCTGCGTAGCCATGCTTGATTCCTGCGAGTCCTCTCCCTTCTATGCTAGCGTGAGTTGCCCGGGCCCACCTCCCGCAGGCCTAAAACAAGTGCTTCCAGGAAGGTTTCGTTGCTGATGCCTGATGGGACCGGAAGCTTCATTTTTTCCGCCATTTTGTGCGACAGTTTCTCTGCCAGGCTCGCTCCCACATCGAGGGGCAGGTCGAGCCTTCGTACCAGGAAGTTCTCGATCAACTGCAGGTCCATACGCGACAGACGTGCGACCGCATCCGCGGGCAGGTCGAGGGTCTTCGCTGCGACCGGCTGGAGTGGCCGTTCGAAGACAGCGGCGGTGAAGGTTCGAGTGCCTGCCGGCAGCATGGGTGTTTGCGCCGGAACGCTGTGCACCACCAGGGTACCGGCGACCATGTCGCCCAATCGCTGCTGGCGGCGCGTGGTGAAGATGCAAAGGGCGCCGACCAGGTAAAAGCCTGGCACCATATCGATAATGCGAATCAGGTTTCGACCCATCGATTCGAACAAGCCGATCGGCCTGCCGCTCTGCTGGATCACGCGCAGGTGCAGCAGCCGCTTACCCGGAGTTTGGCCATGCCAGAACGCCTCAAAGAGAGTGAAATAACCCCACTGAAGAAGGAAGGGAATAAGAATGACCACCGCGATCGCCCATTTTGCCGGATCGCCCGATCGCGCAGCGTGCTGAGTCGACGACACGCGCGGCAGCGCAGCAACCAGCAAGAGCATGACGACCACCATCGCCGCCAGCGTAAATCCCTGCACCACGGAATCGACCAGCAAGGCGACACACCTGCTGCCGATCCCGGCGAGGGGGAGTTCAATCCCTACCAGTTCCGGGGTCTCGATGCTAAGCTGATCCCGAAGATCGATACTTTCGTCGCTCATCGTCGTCAATTGTCGTTGTCAACTATGATATCCAATCGCTGGATCGAAAAACGTAGAAGCTCCTGGGACCGTCTGCGCTCGCTGATTGGAGCGCTTGAGTCGCGAGGAGTGCGCAGCTTGCCTCCTGACGAGTTGCGCGAGATGGCTTTGCTCTACCGTCAGGTTGCCAGCGATCTTTCCGCCTTGCGCCAGGAGCGCAGCGCGCGCTCGCTCGAAGCGGAGCTGAACCAGCTGCTCGGCCAGGCTCACGCAATGATTTATTCCAGGCGCAAAACCGATTTCTCTGACCTGTGGCGATTCTTTTCTCGAGAGTATCCGCGCCTCTTTCGCAAGCTGCTTCCGTTTACGCTCGCCTCCCTCATGTTGTTTTCGGGGGGCGCGGTTGTAGGAAGCCTGCTCACTTTGGTGCGCCCTGAGTTCAAGCGCCACTTTCTCGGCCCGGTGATGACGCAGACCATTGAGCGGCGCGAGATGTGGACTCAGTCAGTCAATTCAATGGCGCCTCAGGCCTCGAGTGCGATCATGACCAACAATCTGGCCGTCACCTTTACCGTCTTCGCTGCAGGAATCACTGCCGGTCTCGGTACCTTATACATGATCGTCTGGAATGGCGTGCTGCTCGGGGTAATCGCGACTGCCTGTCATCAGGCTCAAATGAGTATCAAGCTATGGAGTTTCGTCGCTCCCCACGGATCGTTGGAGCTTCCAGCAATCATCATCGCCGGAGGCGCCGGCCTCCGCCTGGCCTACGGACTGCTCTTTCCCGGCATTTACAGCCGTCGGCATTCGCTCTTCGTGGCAGGGTCGGAGTCCGTCCGCCTCGTGAGTGGGGTCGTGCCCATGCTTATTGTCGCCGGCATTCTCGAAGGCTTTCTTTCTCCCTCAGCCGCTCCTGTGTGGCTGAAGTTTGTGACCGCCTTCCTGCTTTTCACTTTGTTGGTGCTCTGGCTTTGGTCAACAAATCCAACTGAACCGGAGCGCAGCGGAGTGGAGGGACCTGCAGTTCTCCCAATCAGCATCCGATGCTGAGGTAAGCACTACTCTCTCCTTTGTCATCCCGACCGGAGCGTAGCGGAGTGGAGGGATCTGCAGTTCTCCCAATCAGCATCCGATGCTGAGGTAAGCACTACTCTCCCCTTTGTCATCCCGACCGGAGGTAGCGAAGCGGAGGGATCGAGCAATGAGCATCATGCAGGTGTCTCCTCAATCGAGCATCGGCGGATGCAGTTCTCTCAGCATCGATGCAAGGTCACTACTCTCCCCTTTGTCATCCCGACCGGAGCGTAGCGAAGCGGAGGGATCTGCAGTTCTCCCAATCAGCATCCGATGCTGAGGTAAGCACCACTCTCCCCTTTGTCATCCCGACCGGAGCGTAGCGAAGCGGAGGGATCTGCAGTTCTCTCAATCAGCATCCGACGCTGAGGTAAGCACCACTCTCCCCTTTGTCATCCCGACCGGAGCGTAGCGTAGCGGAGGGATCTGCAGTTCTCTCAATCAGCATCCGATGCTGAGGTAAGCACGCCTCTACAACAGTGCCTTCTCTTTAATTTCCAGATAGCGATTGAGCACGAAAGAAGTCATCTCTTCCGGATAAGTCTCCAGCGTCAACGCTCCGCGTTGGCGCAATCTGGCAAGCAAAAGCTCCCGCCAGCGCACCATCTCCTGCGCGGCTGCGCCGGCGAACATCTGTTGCTGATTCTCAGGGCGCATCGCGGCCATCTGCCTCAAGTCCCGTTGCTCGATGGCGACAAACAACACCAGATGCCGCCGCATCAACTGGGCTGCGCCCTCCGCGACTTCCGGCTGCATCGAAGTTTCTGCCGGATCGGTAAGCCAAAGCACCAGGCTTCGCCGGGGCTGCAACCGGTTCAATGTCACGGTTGCCCGCAAATGGTCGGCCTCCGCCGCTTCTCCGCGCACCAGGGCAAGCGATTCCATGATCTGGCGAAGATGCGCCCCGCCGCGCGCGGGTGCAATCAACTGCTGCGTCTCCCGGCCATAGGCCAGCAATCCGACACGGTCGCCGGAGGCAATGGCAAGCCGGCTCATAGCGAGCGCAGTCGCGGTTGCGTAATCGAGCTTGGTGTATGGGCCCACCCGTCCCTGAAGCAGCCGTCCTGCATCAAGCAGCAACCATACCGCCTGGCTGCGTTCCGTCTGGTACTGCCGGGTGATCAGGGCGCCCCTTCGGGCAGAAGCCTTCCAGCACACATCGCGCAGATCATCGCCCTCCAGGTAGTCGCGCAAAGCCTCGAACTCTCTCCCCAGGCCCCGTTGCCGCTGTTTCCGGAGTTGCAATTCCATTTGCCGTGACCGGGCGAGAAACAAGCTCTGGTCCTGCCCGGCACCGGTTGCCGGATAGATGCGAACCGTCTGCGTAAGGTCGGCAGCCGACCAGCGTTCCAGCAGCCCGACCGCGCTGCGATAGCGCAAATAGAGCTTTCTCGCTGCATGATCCCCGCGAGCACGGGGTGTGAAAGCGTATCGTAACGTCGCCGCTACATTCGGATAACATGTCACTTCCAGCCATTGCGGCGCCTCAATAAAAGCGCCCGGCAAATCGTCCATCACCCGGCACCAGAGCAACCGCCGGCCACGCTGCAAAATGGACAATTCTGCTTCCGTCTCACTTCCCAAAGACGCGGCCGAGATCCACGTCCGCTTAGCCTCCAACCGCGAGGGAGCCGGCAATAGCAAACCATCGATAAAGGCAAACAGCAGAACCGTTGCGTCCCAGACAACCACGCCCCAAACAAAGCGACGGACAAAGAAAGCGGGTACCAGCCACAACGTACCGAACAGCAGCAGAAGCAGCGTCCGCCGGGTGAGCCCGAACGAGAAGCGGCCAAGCGGCGCAGCCGGGGAGACTCTTGGTTCCGCGACGATGGAGGGAGAGATCACTCCTTGGGCACCGCCACCGCCGCAAGTATCTCAGTGATCACCCGGTCGGTATCGTAACCTTCCAGTTCCGCCTCCGGTTTCAGAATCAAGCGGTGGCGCAAGACCGGGAGCGCGGCCTGCTTCACATCATCCGGGATGAGATAGTTTCTCCCATCGAGCGCAGCAAAGCCTTGCGCCACCAGCATCAGGCTGACAGCCGCTCTGGGGCTTGCTCCCAGCGCGAGCGATGGCCACTCACGGGTGCGGCGGACGACCGCCACAATATAGTCATAGAGGCTTGCCTCGATCCGCACCCGGCGCACTTCCGCTTGCGCCGCTTCCAGCAGACCTGCCTCCACCGGAAGCAGCAAATCGGATTCCAACCCCTTCGGCCCGGTGCTGGCATGATGGCGCTGCAGCACAACTTTTTCTTCTTCCGCGGTCGGATAGGTGATGCGAAGCTTCATCAGGAAGCGATCCAACTGCGCCTCAGGCAACGGATAAGTACCTTCGAAATCGATTGGATTTTGGGTGGCGAAGACAGTAAACGCCGGCGGAAGAGGATAACCAGTTCTGTCGATCGTTACCTGCCGCTCCTCCATGCACTCCAACAGCGCCGACTGCGTTCGCGGCGGCATGCGGTTGACCTCGTCGACCAGCAGGAAGCTGGTAAAGACGGGTCCCTGGTGCAGCACGAACTCCTCACTCGCGCTGCGAAAGACATTGGTGCCTAAAATGTCGGCCGGCATGAGGTCAGGTGTCGACTGCACTCGATGGAATTCGAGCCCCAGCAATTGTGCCAGCAGTTTGACCACGAGTGTTTTTGCGATCCCCGGAACACCTTCGATCAGAGCGTGCCCCCGGCAGAGGGCCACGACTAAAGTTTGATCGATGAAGGTGTTTTGGCCGGCAATGATCTTGCTCAGTTCACGCCTGCCGTGTTCCAGCAACTGCGTGGCTGCCTTTAGTTCTACGGATAAGTTTTCTTCCACTGTTGGGTTCCCGGTATGGCTGGATAAGTTCGCATTCGTCCATCGATCACATCATTACAGTCGTGTAGCGCTTGCACCCGTGCGAGCGCGGTTTTGGGGGATAGTTTCTCCATGCCCCGGGCCTGTTCGCTTGCCACCAGGGTCTGTTGCAGCCGCTCAGCGCCCGCGCCGAAGCGCTGCGCCAGAACGACGGACATTCCGGGTGCTTCGGCCGCAAGCGATTGAGAAATGCCAACGGATCGTTCCAACTGTTGGCGGAACTGCTGGTAGGCATCGCTGACCGCAGTTTGGGTTGCGCCGGAAGCCTGATACAAAGAGCCCAGCGAATGCACGAACTCGATCGGAGTCGCGCGAGGCAAGATTGGATCGGGCCGAAGCGGCCCGCTTCTTCGCCCATAACTCCACAGCAGCAGAGCAGCGACCAGAAGCAGCTGCCAACCGATCAGCTGCAGCGGTGTGCCTCGCGTGTAAGACAACAGCGAAGGGGAATCGC
The DNA here is from genome assembly GCA_963796145.1 of uncultured Acidobacteriaceae bacterium. Lineage (GTDB taxonomy): Bacteria > Acidobacteriota > Terriglobia > Terriglobales > Acidobacteriaceae > PALSA-350. Next base: position 117,028 of record CAWCKO010000010.1, read on the forward strand.
CGTGGAGCGACTCGTCCCAGAACACGTGGGTCATTGCCTGCGGTCCGATGCTATTCAGGAAAAAGACCAGGTTATCTTTCTGCTGTATGCCCGAGTTTTCGAGCGGTAACGAACTAGCCCACCAGATCACCGTCCCTTTGCCGGCTGTATACGTCACCGCGACTGCGTCACCCTGGCAGCTGTAGGCCACCTGGTGCAGGGGATTCGACTGGCCCCAATGCGCCTCTGGCGTGATACGGATCGTGCCCGACCCGGCCAGTTCCCCAAAACCGTTCGCATCGGCGTCACACGCAGATGGCGGAAACCGGTTGCTCTCAACCGCATTGCCGGGCACCAGCAGACCACCGGCAAAGCCGGTCACCAGAACGCGGGCTCCCCGATCCAGCAGGGCCTTCACAGCCGTTTGCGAAACCATCACGTTTTGCAGGAATGGCTCTGCAAGCACCACGGTCGTATGTTCATCCACGCGATCTGCGATCTGAGCCAGAGGTTCGCTCTGTCGCTCCACCTGGTAGCCGGCCTTCCGTAGGAGCTCATAGGCAGCTTTGGCCCCGTGAGGCGCGGTGGAATAGCTGGAGGTCGTGGGATCGTCGTTGTCGTTGGCCGGAGAGAGCAGTGCAAGCAAGGCAATCAAGATCGTCACCAATGCGCCGCAGCCCAGCAGCAGCATCCTGTCCTTGCGGTCGAGCGAGGCCAGCAACTTCATCGTGCTGCAATCCTTGTGAGCACGCTGCAGGCCTGGTCGAAGTCTTCTTTCCCCGCTGGAGTTTCGCCGTACCAGGTGTGCTCAAACGACCATGTCAGGGAAGTCAGGTCGGCGCGCGTCTCGGGGTTTCCCTGCAGCAAACCCAGGTACTCACGCGGAGTACGAGTCCGATCGGCCGGCCACAAACGGCGGGATTCGAGACACGAAATCGCGGCCCAGTACACATGATGGACGGCCTCCCGCCAGCGCCCTTCACCGCCCAGCCTTTGGCCCTGCTCCAGCCACTCATCCCAGGGCTGGGCTGAAGGGGCAGAGGGATGAGGGGCGTTGTCCCGCGAAAGGCCGAGTTTCTGCACCTGCAGCTTGCGGACAAACCACCAGATCAGTAGCCCGCAGGGAATCGCGATCACCGCAAGTTCCAGAAAATAGATTGCCGAGGATGAAGAGCCGCTTGGCAACACCCTGAAAATGGCATTCAGCAGCCATCGCGCGAAGTCATTCCAAAGCCTTTCCAGGTACGAAGGTGGTTTGGCTTGGGGGTAGTCTCCGCTATCGAGAATGGCATCCAGCTGGCGGCGGATATTCGCAACACCGCCAGGCACATATGCGGTCGCAGGCGGTGATGCTATTTCCTGGCTCATCTGCCCCAGCCTGGTTCCGGCATCGCGAAGCTTGTTCGAGGCCTTCGAGCTCTGCCCGGCCTGCCGCAGGCTGTCCCGCAGCCAGTCATACTCCACGATTCGCTTGCCGCTAGCGGTGGAGACAATCTCATCGGGGCCGACCAGCGCGGGATCGCACGCCTTCGGTGGCGTCGTCTTGCTTGCCATCTTGCTTGCCAGGTCCTGCGCGCAGTCTTCCACCACCGTGTGCAGGCGCTCGAGCTCTTGTTTGTACTCTGGGAGGCTGATCGGCGGTAGAGGGCTGGCGCCTGCTGTCGTGCCAGGGGTGAGGACGCCAATGAAGCACAGTCCGATGCCGATGCGTTTGATCACAGAGTGGATCCTGTCGATGCCAGGCCTTCGTTGGCGGCTTCCGTAGTAGACCGCTCCAGCATCCTCTCCACATCGAAGCCTTCTTTCCGCACCCGAGCATCGTAGTAAAAGAGGGTCAGCCCGATGGAGTAGATCGGCTTGATCAACGCGCTGCCCAGCCCGGTTGCGGCCAGGGTGTAGGCGACCAGTCCCGGCGATGTTTGTCCCCGCGCTCTCACCATGAACGCAAACACCGGAGTTAGGAACGCGGTTGCCAGCATGCCCTGTGCAGCCATCACGATCAGCAGAAGTATCAGAATGCGGCCTTTTGTTTCCTGGGTCAGGAACACGCTCCTCTTGAGCGAACGCAGCGTCCCCAATCCTTCCTCAACGCAAGCCGGAACCGCGAGCGAATACCTGAGCGTCAGCCACAGGCAAAGGGGCAATGCCAACAGTACAAGAAAGCCCATTCCGCCATACACCAGGGCGATGGAGTTGGCCTGCCCCAATGTTTTGGCGCGAGTCGCGAGCACCGTTGCCGTGAATCCCCCCAGCAGGACCACGATGATGGAGCCCCAGGCAATGAGAAAGGCGACGGTATTCACCCAGATGGATCTTAGCCAGCTGGAGCGCAACCCGGCGAACGCCTTTACGATGCTGGTCGGCTCGCCATTATAGATTGCTGCCACTGCGCGGTTGCTGGCTGCGAGGCTGAGAGCGGCGGCGCCGAACATGAATGTCCAGCCGGGGATCGTGGACACACTGGTGACCCACTGCCGCGTGGTCGCGGAGACGTGGTGGCTGATCATCCAGCGGGTCTCCCCCAGGTTGATCAGATTCCACAGCATCTCGACGATCGTGGTCACGGCGGCGATCCCCAGAAACAAGGTGAAGCGCGCGCGATAGAGCTGAAAAATCCTGTCCAGGATCTCAGCCAGCCTTAGAGGACGCAGCTCGATGTCCACGGGGACCACCTCGGCCTGAAGATGACTGGTTGCAAGAGAATAGGAATCCCCTGGTCAGCAGCCGGGAGCGGCGTTCCTCTCATAACGGGAGCGGGCTTCGGCCAGCTGTTGCAGATGGTCGCAGGAGAGGGGCTGGGCGCAGCCGAGTTGGCGTGCCACCAGGCAGATGTGGGCATAATGCTCCACTGTTTCCATGCGCATGAAGGCGTTTTGCAGCGTGTCGCCGGCGGTGACCACGCCATGGTTGGCGAGCAGCACCGCGTCATGATCGACGATCAGGGGCTGAATGCTGGAGGCGACGTCGGCCGTTCCGGTGGTCGCGTAGGGCGCCAGTGGAATGGAGCCGAGGGCCATGACGACCTCAGAGCACAGGGGTTCCTCGAGCGCCAGGCCGCAGGAAGCAAATCCGGTCGCGATGGGCGGATGCGCATGGACCACCGCCTGCACATCGGGCCGTTGGCGATAAATGGCCAGGTGCATGCCGATTTCGCTGGTCACGTTGCGGCTTTCGCCGACCCGGCGGCCCTCCATGTCGACCACCACCATGTCCGAGGCCTTGAGCAGGCACTTGCTCATCGCGGTGGGCGTAGCCAGGATGCGGTCGTGGCTCAAGCGTACCGAGAGGTTCCCCGCGGTGCCGGGCACGAAGCCCAATCGATACAACCACTTACCGAACCGGGCGAGCTGCTTGCGGTGCATCGTCTCGGCTGACCGCTCGGGCGCGGTAGAGCTTAAGGCCATGTTCAGAGTTGTGGTGAATCCACCCTTCTCCAAAGCCGTTGGATGCATACGTCACCAATCCCCGTTTGAGCTCTTCCTCGCAGTTTCTGACGGAAACACAGGAAACGCAACAGGGAAAACGCGGATGGCGAGAAATTCGGGTTACGAGGAGCCACCGGCGCTGGAGTGGGTAAGCTGGTTAGGAGCTGACCAATGGACGTTGCGCCGCCCTGGGGATCTCTCCCAGCCACAAATCAAAGGGTGCCCCATATCTCGCTTCTTTTGCGAGATGTGGGATACGCAACCTTGACCTCAATCCGCCCATAGAGCAGCAGAGTTGACGGTGAGCCCTTAACTGCCGTGACCGCTGGCCTAGTTGTTCCTAACCTCTTACGATGGTCAGCATGACAACAGGCGTTCTGGAACTGAACGGCCAACCACTTTCGCTCGACCAGATCCACGAGGTGGCCAGCGGCTCGATGGACGCAGCCATTGCGCCGGCAGCGCGGCAGCGAATTGCAGCGTCCCAAGCCGTGGTGGAGCGCATTGTGACCAGCAACGAAACCGCCTACGGCATCAACACCGGCTTCGGCAAACTATCCGATGTGCGCATCGGGCCCGGAGACCTGCAGCAGCTGCAGCGCAACCTGGTCCGCAGCCACGCCTGCGGGGTGGGCGAGCCGCTGGAGGAGCCCGAGGTCCGGGCCATGCTCTTGCTGCGTGCCAACGTCCTCGCCAAAGGATTGAGCGGCGTCCGCTACCAACTCATTGAGTTGCTCACCGGCTTGCTCAACCGCCGCGTGCATCCGGTCATCCCGGCCAGGGGATCGGTGGGAGCGAGTGGGGATCTGGCTCCCCTGGCGCATCTTGCCCTGGTGCTCATCGGAGAGGGCGAGGCGTTTTTCGAGGGCGCGAGGATGCCCGCTGCTGCCGCGCTTACCAAAGCCGGCCTCGCTCCGCTCGCGCTCGAAGCCAAGGAGGGCCTGGCGCTGCTCAACGGAACCCAGGCCATGGCCGCAGTGGGCGGTCTGGCAGTGCTGCGCGCGGTGCGTGTGAACCGCCTCTTTGATCTGGCCGGCGCCATGGCGCTCGAAGCCCTGCGGGGCACCCCCGTGGCCTTCGACGAACGCATTCACCAGGCACGGCCGCACCCGGGCCAGATGCAGGCTGCCGAACACCTGCGAGCGCTGCTCCGCGACAGCGAAATTCGCGAGTCTCACCGGCTGAATGATCCCCGGGTACAGGACGCCTATTGCCTCCGCTGCATGCCGCAAGTACACGGGGCCGCGCGGGGCGCCCTGCAGCACGTACGCGAGGTGATCGAGATCGAAACCGGATCGGCCACCGACAACCCGCTGATTTTCTCCGACGAGGTGCTCTCCGGCGGCAATTTCCACGGCGCGCCCTTAGGCCTGGCGCTCGACTACGCCGCCATCGCGGTGACCGACCTGATGAGCATCAGCGAACGCAGGATCGACCGCCTCATCAACCCTGACTGCAATGAGGGCCTGCCTCCCTTTCTATCCGAACGGGCCGGCCTCTCCTCAGGACTTATGATTGCTCATGTCACCGCGGCTGCGTTACTCAGTGAAGCCAAGGTGCTGGCGCATCCCGCGAGCGTAGACAGTTTGCCCACTTCGGGAGGCAAGGAAGATCATGTCTCCATGGGCATGACCGCTGCGCTCAAGCTGAAGCAGATTGTCGACAACGCAGAGAAGGTCTTGGCGATCGAGTTGATGACCGCGGCCCAGGGACTGGAGTACCGTCGGCCGCTCAAGGCCGCGACCGAGATCGAGCGAGCGCGGCAATTCGTGCGCACCCTGGTTCCGCGCCTGGAGGAAGACCGGGTCATTGCTGGAGATATGGAACGCATAGCAAAGGGGATTCGCGATGGAGACTTTGATAGCTGGTCCGCATAAAGGCGCGATTCGCGCACCCAGAGGAACAAAGCTGAGCACCAAAGGCTGGCAACAGGAAGCTGCCCTGCGCATGCTGATGAACAACCTCGACCCGGAAGTAGCCGAGGCTCCGGAGGAGCTGGTGGTCTACGGCGGAACAGGGAAGGCGGCTCGCGACTGGCCTTCCTTCCACGCCATCGTGCGCGCGCTCGAGAGCCTGGAAAACGATGAGACGCTGTTGATCCAATCGGGCAAACCAGTGGGCATTCTGCGCACCCACGCGATGGCGCCTCGGGTCCTGATCGCGAACGCCAACCTGGTCGGCAAATGGTCCAGCTGGGAAGTCTTTCGCGAGCTGGAGCAAAAGGGATTAATGATGTACGGCCAGATGACCGCAGGGTCCTGGATCTACATTGGAAGCCAGGGCATCGTGCAGGGCACGTACGAAACTTTTGCCGCTGCAGGCCGCAAGCATTTCGGCGGCAGCCTGGAAGGCAAGCTGATCGTCTCCGGAGGCATGGGAGGCATGGGTGGCGCGCAGCCTCTGGCCGCTACCATGACCGGGGCGCGCTTTCTCGGCATCGACGTGGATCCGAAGCGCATTCAGAAGCGGGTCGAGAGTGGCTATTGCGACTGTATTGCGACCTCTGTCGATGAGGCTTTGCAGCTGCTTGCACAGGCCGGGAAGAAGGGCACTGCTCTCTCTGTCGGCCTGGTAGGAAATGCCGCCGACGTTCTGCCTGAATTGCTGCGCCGCAATATTATCCCCGACATTGTTACCGATCAGACCAGCGCTCACGATCCCTTGAACGGATACGTCCCCAACGGCATGAGTCTCGAGGCTGCGCTGGCGCTGCGGCAGCAGGACAGCGACAACTATGTTGCCCGCTCGATGGCCACCATGGGCAAGCATATAGAGGCGATGCTGGAGTTGAAGCGCCGCGGTTCGGTGGTCTTCGACTACGGCAACAATCTCAGAACCAACGCTAAGCTGGCGGGGGTAGAAGATGCCTTCGACATTCCCGGCTTTGTGCCCGAGTACATCCGGCCGTTATTTTGCGAGGGCAAGGGGCCTTTCCGCTGGGTCGCGCTCTCCGGCGATCCTGAAGACATTCGCAAGACCGATCAGCTGGTGTTATCGCTCTTTCCTGGAGACGAAGCGCTCAAACGCTGGATCAAGCTGGCTGGCGAGCGCATTCACTTCCAGGGTCTGCCTGCTCGCATCTGCTGGCTGGGCTACGGCCAACGGGCGAAGCTGGGTCTGGCGATGAACGAGCTGGTGCGTTCCGGCGAAATTTCGGCCCCGATCGTGATTGGCCGCGACCATCTTGACACCGGATCGGTCGCCTCTCCTTATCGTGAGACCGAGGGCATGTTGGACGGCTCGGATGCGGTCGCCGATTGGCCGCTGCTGAACGCGCTGGTGAACACGGCGGCGGGCGCGTCCTGGGTCAGCATCCACAACGGTGGAGGCGTGGGCATCGGCTATTCCCAGCATGCCGGCATGGTGGTAGTGGCAGACGGCACCAGCTGAAGCCGCTCTCCGCCTGGAGCGTGTACTGACGACCGATCCCGGCATGGGCGTGCTCCGCCATGCGGATGCAGGCTATCCTGAAGCCCGAACCTTCGCCCACGCTTCCGGTCTGCGTCTTCCAATGGAAGAAGAGTAGCTTTCGGGCGAAGCGGTCGAAATTTCGGGGAAGCTTCTTTGGATGCTGTGTTCGGGCTTTGTATCAGGGCACGACTTTAGTCGGGCCGTAAAGGACACAAAGAGAATTGGGCTTCAGCCCCTGCCATGGCACATCCTGCACGAAATGCTTATGCAAGGGAGACAATAGAAATCCGAGAAGACGCTTTTTCTTGATCTCCAACTCGCCACAAACTTTCTTGCATCTCCAACTCACCACAAAAACGTCATCCTGAGCGGAGCGCGTCACAGATTTTTCGCGTGACACAACGCTTGATGCGCGGAGTCGAAGAGCCTGTCCCGAGCGTAGCCGAGGGAACCCCGAGGATGCTTATCTTTACCTATGCCGCTCGGAGCTTTTCAACCACCGAAGCCCGCACCTGGCGGACCCGCCACGGTCATTCCCGTCTAGTGCTGCACGCAGGAAATTCGGGGTATCTCGCGTTCTTGCGAGATGTGGGAAATCAAAAATCTAACCCCAACTTTGGCCGTTCACCCCACTTACTTTCGCGCAAAAAGCGCGAGATGTGGGGCACCCAATTGCCTAGTCCCCCCAAGTCCGTCGTCCTGGCTCGTTCAGAGTAGAGATACGCCCCAAACACCTTATCGCGCGACTTCGTGCGCTTGCAAGACGGCATCTCTCGTCATCTCGCCATCCACCATGCGCCAGATATGAAGAGGATTTTCGTTTCTCAACTCCGCGGGCAATGCAGCGTCGGGAAAATTCTGGTAACAGATGAGCCGCGTGAAACGGAAAATCGCCTGGCTGCCCACCGAGGTTGAGCGCCCATCGGAAGTCGATGGGTAGGGTCCGCCATGCACCATGGCATGGGAAACCTCGACTCCGGTTGGAAAACCATTGATCAAAAGTCTGCCGGCTTTGTTCTCGAGGATCGCAATTAAATCGCCAAAACTGCGCAGGTCCTCCTCGGTACCGTGGATGGTTGCGGTGAGGTGGCCTTCAAAATTACGTGCGGCCTCCAGCATCTGCTCGCGGTTGGCATGGCGGACTAACAAGGTTGCCGGGCCGAAAATCTCCTCTTCGAGTTCCGCGTCCTTCAGGAAAGTCTGGCCATCTGTTTCGAACAGGGCTGCGCCGACACCGAGTTCCCGGCCATTACTGGCGATGGACTTCTCAGCAACCACGCTCACACCATGCCGGCTCTTGCGATCGGCAACGCTGGTTTGATAAGCCGAACGTATGCCCCCGGTGAGCAAGTAGAATGGCGCCGACTCATCCACCGATTGCCGCAGTTGGTCGACGAACTTCGGAGCGTCGGCGCCTTCGGGCAAAAATACCATTCCGGGTTTGGTGCAGAACTGACCCGCTCCGAGGGTGAACGAAGCATGCAATCCGCTGGCGATACCGGCAGCTCGTTCCCGCAACGCACCCGGAAGAATGAACACCGGGTTGGTGCTGCTCATCTCGGCATAAAACGGGATTGGTTCCGGCCGGGCGGCCGCCGTATCCATTAATTGCCTGCCGGCCCCCCGTGATCCGGTAAACCCGCCGGCTTTCACCAGAGGATGTTTCATCAAGGCGACACCGATTTGCGCACCGCGACCAAACAGAAGGGAAAAAACACCTTCGGGCAAATTGCATTGCCGGACGGCTTGCTGCACAGCTTGGCCTACCAGTTCGCTGGTGCCGGGATGAGCCGAATGGGCTTTGACGATGACCGGACATCCCGCCGCTAAGGCGGACGCGGTATCTCCGCCGGCCACGGAAAACGCCAGGGGAAAGTTACTCGCGCCGAAGACGACGACCGGGCCCAGGGGACGCAGCATGGAGCGCAGGTCCGGCTTGGGAGCAGGTTTACGCTCTGCATCGGGGCGATCGACGCGAGCCATGACCCAGGAGCCTTCCTCAGCGACCTGGGCAAACAAGCGGAGCTGGCCACAGGTACGCGCAGTTTCACCCTGTAAGCGGGCTTTGGGGAGGGCCGTTTCCTGTTCCGCACGTTCGATTAATTCGGGAGCGATCGATTCGATATTGGCGGCGATGGCGCGTAAGAACGCCGCTTTCTCGCGGCCGGTCGCTCGACTATAAACAGCAAAAGCTTCGTCCGCCAGGACCGCGGCTGCGTCTACTTCTTCTGGTGTCGCAGAGAAAAAGTCTGTCTCCAGGCGCTCCCCGGTGCGGGCGTTCGTAGCATGGAAGACTTCTTTGGTCGCTGAACCTGCACGGAAACCAATTATGGATAGTCCTGTCAATTTCATGGTTGCACTCCGAAGAGAAGTCGATGCCTGCGCCCTGCGCTGGTAGCGCGCGCTGCAGAGCCGACACTCTAGGGCAAGTATAGTCTTGCCGGCGGGCCGGCTACTCGACTTTACAAGCTCCGGAAAAACTCGCTCTCGGGTAGGTCCGGGCTTTACAGACTGCGGAAAAAGTCTGCGTGAGACGAAGGGACGGCTGACAGTAGCCCAGGACGCAGTCCTGGGTAGACCCCGACCAAAACGGACTGAGTCCCGTCAGGGACGGCTGAAATCCCTGTCGCCATTGTTCAGCCGTCCCTGACGGGACTGTTCAAATCTCCGATATTTCCCCAGGACTACGTCCTGGGCTAATTTCAGCCCGTCCCTTCGGGACTCCCGCAGACTTTTTCCGCATCCTGTAAAGCCCGGACCTACCCGAGGGCGAGTTTTTCCGCAGCTACGTTAAGCGACTGCCCTGCGGCTGGGAACCGGCTCGCTGGCTACCTCGCCGATCCGGTCGAGATTAACCCCCGTGGTCTCGATGCGGTACATCCACGTCACCGCCGCCCCAACCAGCGAAGCGACGATCAGGCCGTAAAGCAGAAACCGGGTGCCGATGCTGACCAGCAGGATAGGAAATAAGAACGCCGTCGCCACCGCCCCGATCTTGGCAAAGGCTGCCGCGAACCCGGCGCCCTTACCCCGGATTGCGGTCGGGAATACCTCACCGGCGAGCAGGTAGGTCTGCGCATTCGGGCCCAGATTGGTCATGAAGTTGAACAACATGAAGCCGGCAAAGATCAGTATGGTCTTAAGTCCGCCGCTGACATCGACCGAGACTGAAGCCAGCAACAAGCCAACTGCGCAGCCGATGAAGCCGATGATTTGCAGCCGAATCCGGCCCAGCTTATCGGCCAGCAAGACGGCAAAGCCAATGCCCACGATCAGCAGCACGGTGATCATCGCCGCTCCCCTGGCGGCCAGGATATCGTTCGAGATCAGGTCGCTCATGCTGCGTACGTGGTCGGCCTCCTTGCCCAGCGCCGAGGCCAGGATGGTCGGGGTGAAGATGCCGATGCCATAGGTGCTGAGGTCCTGCAGGAACCAGGGCACGGAGGCGAGGATGGTTGCGCGGCGGTAGCGTTTCTTGAACAAATCCATGAAGGAACCGCCCCCATGTGATTCACCCGCTGCGGCTTGCTGCGACAACACGATTTTGGACGGATATTGCGGGGTGCGCTTCAGCAGCCGGCTGGCTGCGAGCTGGGCCCGATCGGTGGAACCGCGACTATGCAGCCAATTCGCGCTTTCGGTGACATAGAAACGGCCGATGGTGACGATCAGGGCGGGAATGACCGCGGTCGCATACATCCAGCGCCAGGCGCTGAGGTTCGGCACCAGGATCAATACCGCATAGCCGACAGCGGTGCCGGCCAGGGCGCCCACCGCCTGGAACGCGAACGCGCCCAGCACCAATTTGCCCCGGCTGGTGCTGGGGATGTTCTCGGAAATGATCATGTGCGCCGTCGGATAGTCACAACCTAGGGCCAGCCCGAGCCCGAAGAGGCAAATCACCAGGGACACGAAATTTGTGCAGAACACGGCAGCGCCAAGGAACGCGGTGAAGATAATCATCTCCACAATGAACATGGACTTGCGGCCGTACCGATCCGACAAGCTGCCCAGGCCGACTGCGCCGATCAGGATTCCGCACAAGCTCGCGGCGCTGATGAAGCCGTTCTGGGCGGGAGTGATATTGAATTCGCGCGCGATCAGCGGCAATGCGACGCCGGTCATGAAAACGACAAACCCCTCGAAGAACTTGCCGGCGGCGGCCAGCATCCAGATGCGCCGCTGCATCGAGGTCATGGGGTTGGAGTGCAGCCGGGTACCGTCCGGCCACATCGGCAGCTCGTCGATATAGTCCTGCACTGTACGGACCTGGCCCGGCAGGGGCTGGGCAACATTCGACATAGTGATCTCCTTTATGGACGGCGCGTCCGATCCGGGCGCCTACTGGATTTTGGCAATCTGTATTTCACTCAGAGCACGGATGGGTCTCGGCAACGCAATAAAATGCACCGGTTCGAGGTAGCTCCGTGCATTGCCGCCCTGCGGTCCAATGCACCAGAGGAGAAAGTTGCTGATAGCGTCCGCCATCTGCGGGTTCGGTTGTTTGGCCGAGACAACTGCGTATTCGTAGTTGATAAGCGGATACGAATCCGGCCCCGGGGCGAACACCAGCGTAAGACGCTCGTCGGGCGGCGTGCGGGGGGTGAGTGCGGCAGCGGCAGCGGTAACCGTTTCCGGGGTCGGAAGCAAAAACTTTCCAGCCTGGTTTTCCAGCATCGCGGTTTGTAGACCGGCCTTGTCCGCATCGGCCTGGAAGCTCGCGCCAAGATAGCCCACGGAATACGGCGTGTTCGGCAAGTGTCTCTACCATGCCCTGATTGCCAGATGCACTCAGACTGCCCGCTACCGACGGCCAGCTCACCGTCGTGCCGTAGCCGATCTTGCCTTCCCAATTGAAATCCTTTAACGAAAGATGTTGTTGATCGGGGGTGGAGAAAGTGAGGAATTGGCTGAAGACGAAGGTGTCTCCTGAGCCGTCGGCGCGACGGATGGGCACGATGGCGTGGTGGGGCAGGGGGACGCCCTGATTGATGGCTGCGATTCGAGGCTCATCCCATTCGCGAATGGCGCCGGCATAAATGGAAGCCAGCACCGGGCCGCTCAGTTTCAGCGTAGCGCCTCGCAGCTCAGGCAGGTTGGCTACCACCGTCTGCGCCGAGATGGCGAGCGGAATGTTGAGGATGTGCGGGTGAGCCATCGCCTCGGTGTCGGACATGTAGGCGTCCGAGGTGCCGATCTGCACCTGATTCGCGATTGCCTGAGCGATGCCGGCCTCCGAGCCCGTGGCTCCTACTGTCATCTGCAGATCTGGATCGACTTTTTCGTAGGCGGTGACCCAGGCTTTGAACAGGGGGAGGATTAAGGTGGAACCCGTTTCGGAGACAGTCAGCGAAGCTGAATACGCGGCGAACGACAGTAGCGCCATCCCGACGGTCAAAGCCGCAGCGCGTGGCGCTCCGCGAAGTATGCTGGTGCGGCGACCACCCATGGGGCACCCCTTCACGACGGGGCGTGAATCAACCCCGCCAATGGATTGTCATGACTCTGCACCACGGTACAAACGTATTGTTACGGAATGATGATATTTCCGAGGGAGTTTGCCGCCGAAATTCCAGCTCCTGCATCGCTCACCTTATATAAGAGAACGTGCCACACAGATCGGTTGAATTCGCGATCGCATCCGGCGTAAGGACCGGCGCCTTTTGTCCCGAGAAGAATGCCAGATGCAAGGACTGGCCCGCGACGTAAGTGGCCATCCACTGGGTATCCTCACCCCCACACAGGCTGTTGTGGTGCTGAAACTTTTTTGCCGCCGGGATGTTCAGCCTGTAGAGGTTGCCGCCTCCGCCCGCGCCGCTATCTTCGAAAAGCGCGTTCACCTCGCCCGGCGCAAGACTGCGTATCTGGGCGATCGCAAAGCCGGAAAAGTTGATAAATAGTTTGTCAGCAGACAGCGCCACGTCGCCCGTGATGGCCTGGGCCGTAGAACTCGCAGCTCGCCAATTTCCTTTTTCCTGTGCCGCAGTTGTTAGACAGCAGGCTAGCGCCGACCCCACAATTGCGCGGAGCACTTTATCTCGCTTCATGTCTCGAGCATGACATTCACGCTATCTCTTGGGCAACTGCCGGCGATCTTCCTGCCTGGTGCAAAAATAAGCGCACTAAGCGCACTAAGTGCATTAAGGTACTTTTGATTACCATAGAACCGCTGCCCTTTTCCCATACCTGCATGACGACTTCGGAAAACCGCCCATTATCCGCGCTGGTGAACTGCTCGCAACTGATCACCCTGGCTGGGCCAAACCGCCCGCGTGTAGGGCCGGAAATGCGCGACTTGGCTATCCTTCGCGACGGAGCCATGCTGGTGAGCGGCGGCAAAATCGAAGCGGTGGGGTCGAGAAGTCAGATGGAAGCCCTCCTCAGCAGCGATGCTCAGATCATCGACGCCGGGGGACGGGTCGTGACTCCCGGTTTCGTGGACGCGCACACACACCTGGTCTTCGCCGGCAACCGCGCCGATGAATTTGAAATGCGTTGCTCCGGCATCACCTATCAGGAGATTGCCAAGCAGGGCGGAGGCATCCTCTCCACCGTCCGGCGTACGCGCGCCGCGACAGAAAGCGAACTGCTGGCCATCGCGCAAAAGCATGCATCCTGGTTTCTGCGCGGCGGCACAACGACTATCGAAGCCAAGTCCGGTTACGGGCTGAACGCCGATGCGGAGATGAAGATCCTGCGTGTGGTCCAGCAGACGGAGAAGACCACGCCATTGCGCTGCGTGCCCACCTTTCTCGGCGCACATGAAGTGCCGGAGGAGTTTCTCGGCCGAACCAACGCCTACGTCGAGCTGGTGATCGGGGAGATGCTTCCGCTGGTGGCTGCACAGAAGCTGGCCCGTTTTTGCGATGTCTTCTGCGAACCGCACATCTTCGATCAGCAATCCGCTGGGCGCATTCTGGAAGCGGGCCGAAATCTGGGATTCGGCCTGCGGGTCCATGCTGACCAGTTCAGCTGCTCCGGCGGCGCCGTGCTGGCGGCGCGTCTGCGCGCTGCCACAGCCGATCATCTGGAGCACACGGATAGCGCCTCCATCGCCGCCCTCGCCAAATCAAACGTGCAGCCGGTTCTGTTGCCCGGCTCCGTGTATTCAATTGGCTCCCGGCATTACGCGCCCGCCCGCGCCATGATGGATGCCGGGCTGGCGGTGGTGTTGGCAACCGACTTTAATCCCGGTTCTTCACCCGTGGCATCCATGCCCGTCGTGCTGTCGCTTGCCTGCACCCAGATGAAGATGACCCCGGCAGAAGGCATGACCGCGGCGACTATCAACGCCGCGTGGAGCCTCAACCTCGGCGGTGAAATTGGCTCCCTCGAACCCGGCAAGTCCGCCGACTTTGTGGTTCACGAAGCGAGCGACTACAGAGAGATACCTTATTTTCTGGGCACGCAGCGGCCGGCAATGGTCTTTGCGCAGGGAAAGCGCATCGCTACTGAGTGAGATGACGCGCGTCGAGATAAGAGGAGATCGCCGTCGCGCGACCCTCAGAGTCCGCCAGGGCAACGTACCCGTCAGGGCGCACAAGGTAAACGGCATTGCGCCGCAGCCCGGTGCGGCTCACCTCCGGACCCCAGGGAAAGATGTGCAGCGGCAAGTGATGGTCCTTGCACACAGTTTCGATTTCGGCTGCAGCATCACCATAGACGTGGACCTGCCAGTCCAGCGAAGTCAAAGCCCTGAAGTTGTCGAGCCCCTTCGCCTCTGATTTAACCCATGGAAGGCGGTCGCCACCGTGCACTGTTCCGGCGTGTCCTTCGCTCAAGCGGCTTCCACGGTAATTGACCCCGGTCTGTGAGACCGTAAGAAACATCAAGCGCCGCGCGGTCTTGAGCGCGTACAGGGGCGCGAGCAGGAGGGGCACGATGCGCAGTCGAATGAGCCGCGCCATCGCCCCGGAGCTGGTTACAGCAGTGAAGGCCCGATCGGTGGTCGCAACCAGGCGCCGGGCAAAGGCGATTCGTTCCGGCTCGTAGCTATCGAGAAGCGAAGCGTCGGCCCGCCCCTGCACCACGGCAGCCAGCTTCCAGGCGAGGTTCACAGCGTCGCCGATGCCGGTGTTCATCCCTTGTCCACCTACGGGACTGTGGATGTGGGAGGCGTCCCCCAGCAGGAATGCTCGGCCCTGGCGAAAATGGGCAGCGACCCGATGGTGTACGCGGTAAGTCGAGAACCAATTCACTCGCTCAACGTCGATGCTGATCCACTCCAGCACGCGTCGGCTCACGTCGTTCCACGACAGGTCCTGCTGCTGGTGTTCAGCTTCCTGACGCAAGGTGCCGACCAGCCGCGCTTGTCCCTCGCACTTTAGCGGGAAGACGACAAGAAAATCGGTGCGGTCCAGCGCAATGTGCAATTCACCGTTCATGGTGGCGCCGCTGGCCTGCACATCCGCGACGTAAAAGAGATGCGCGTATATGCCGCCGGCAAAACCGATCTGCAGCGCCTGGCGAATGGTAGAGTGTGCTCCGTCGCACCCGGCGATGTAGGCGGCCTCGCAGATCTCCTGCTCCCCATTCGATCGCTGCAGATAGGCGATCACTCCACCCGCGGTGTCTTCGAATTTCAGGAGCTCCGTTTGGCGTTCAACCTGGACACCACACTCGCCGAGGCGCTCAACTAGGAGCCGCTCGTGCTCATCCTGGGGAAAGACGAGCGCGTAGGGAAATGGGCTGAGCCCCACGCCCATTTCGCCCAGGACGACATGTGCGGCTCGCTTGCCGGCAACCCAGAGATTCGCGGCGATGGTCTTCCGCCCGCGCTCCACCACCTCATCCGCGATGCCAATCTGGTTGTAGAACTCGAGCGTCCGTGCCTGAACAGCCAGCGCGCGGGAGGTCGTCCCTGGCTCTGCCGTCTTGTCAACGATTCTCACCCGGACGCTCAGCCGCGTCAGCCAAAGGGCCAGCACCAGGCCCGTCGGCCCTGCACCGATGATAAGAACGTCTGTGTCGGACTTGTTCAGGAACACTCCAAGCTTCCCGTTGGCAAGCCGTCGATACTGAACGCATTTTTCAAGCGCCTGTATTCTTCCAGTTCCGCTTCCCCTTTTGCCTCTGCCCACCGCGTCAGTGTTCGACGCTCGTCGACGTATTCAAAGAGCGGTACGCCATATCCGCAGGATGTTTGGACCAGATCAATGTCGAGCACTACGATCTGACGCGATCCGGGCCGCTCTACATTGGCAAACGCAGAAGCGAGCAGGCTACAGTATGCGCTGCCGCCGCGAGCGAGAACCTTGCCCTGCCCATAGAGACGGAGAATCATCGGTGCGCCTGCAAAGGCACAGAACATCAGCGTCAAGCGTCCGTTGGCACGCAGATGGGCCGCCGTCTCGTTCCCGCTACCGGTTTGGTCGAGATAAGCGACGCTGCTGGCGCTGAGGATCTGCAAGGCTGCCCCATCTTTTGGAGAAACGTTCACTCGTCCTTCGGCAGCGGCGGAGGCCGCGAAGAATAACCGCTGCTGCAGAATGAATTCGCGGTGCTGCGGTTCCATACGCCCGAATTGCTTTGCCATCGATACACCACCTCGCCCGAGTCTATATTCTAGCCATCACCGATCTGGCTTGTTGTCGCCAATCTCTGCCAGCTTGTACTATGCTCAAGTTCACTTGCGAGGTTAACAATGCGAGGTGTTGCAAAAGTATGGGGCTTGGCCGGGCTGTTTCTGGCACTTTTCCTAAGCCATGCCGAGGCAGCGGATTTTCCTTTTCAGAACCCGTCGCTCCCAATTGAGCAGCGCGTCAGCGATCTGGTGGGGCGCATGACGCCGGAGGAGAAGATCTCCCAGATGACCATGACCGCGGCCGCCATTCCGCGCCTGGGTGTTCCCGAATATACCTGGTGGAATGAGGGGCTGCATGGCGTGGCGCGATCCGGTTATGCGACCGTTTTTCCCCAGGCCATCGGCCTCGCCGCAACCTGGGACACCCGCCTGATGCATTCCGTAGGAGACACCATCTCGACCGAAGCGCGGGCCAAATACTCCGATGCCATCGCCCACGACAACCACCGCATCTACTTCGGTCTGACCATATGGTCTCCGAACATTAACATCTTTCGCGATCCCCGATGGGGACGAGGGCAGGAGACCTACGGTGAGGATCCGTACCTGACCTCGCGCATGGGCCTGGCCTTTGTCACTGGACTGCAAGGGGATGATCCCAGGTATCTGAAGGTAGTGGCCACGCCCAAGCACTTTGCCGTACACAGCGGGCCGGAACAGTTGCGGCACGAGTTCAACGTAAACGTCTCGCCCCAGGATCTGCAGGCGACTTACCTTCCTGCCTTCCACACCACCATCACGGAGGCCCACGCGGCATCTACCATGTGCGCCTACAACGCCATCGATGGTGCACCTGCGTGTGCCAGCGACCTGCTGCTGCAAAAGACATTGCGCGGCGAGTGGAAATTCAGCGGCTTTGTCACCTCCGACTGCTGGGCACTGACCGACGTATGGAAGGGACACAAGTTTGCCCCGGATGAGGAACATGCCGCGGCATTGTCGCTCCGCGCGGGCACTGACACCAGTTGCGGTCCGGAGTTTGCGGCTCTTAACCAGGCGCTCAAAGACAAGCTGGTGAGCGAGAGTGAAATCGATGCGGCGGTGAAGCGCCTGTTCACCGCGCGCTTTCGTCTGGGCATGTTCGATCCGCCCCAGGATGTTCCCTATGCGCAGATTCCCATGAGCGAAGTGGATTCGCAGGCCCACCGTGAACTGGCTCGCCGGGTGGCGAGGGAATCGATCGTGCTGCTCAAGAACGCGGACGGCATATTGCCGCTGCAAGCGAAAGGGAAGACCATCGCGGTCATCGGTCCCAATGCCACCATGCTCGAATCGCTCGAAGGCAATTACAACGGCCAGCCCACCCATCCGGTGTTGCCGCTCGATGGCATTGAGAGTCGCTTCGGCGCGGACGCTAAGGTGCTGTATGCGCAAGGCTCATCGTATGTCGCAGGGTTTCCGGTGGTGGTGCCGCGCACTGTGTTGCGCACCGGCAACGACATCGGACTGAAGGGTGAGTACTTCAACAACGCAGAATGGCAAGGTCAACCGGTGCTGACCCGGGTCGACAAGCAGGTGGATTTTGATTGGGACGCTGCCTCCCCAGCCAAAGGCATCGCTGCAAGCGCATTCAGTGTCCGCTGGAGCGGCTCCATCGCCGTACCGGGCGCGGGCGATTATGTCTTTGAAATATCACCGGAGCATTGTTCCCCCTGCGACGGGCTTGATAAATACCGGCTGTTCCTGGATGACAAACAGGTCATGGAGGCGGGCCGTGATCAAAAGCATTCTACGGGACAGGCTTCCTTCACCATGCACTTCAGCGATTCCGCGCCGCATGCCATCCGCGTGGACTATACCCACACAGCTCCCATGTTTGGCGCCGGAGTGCACCTCAAGTGGCAACCCGAGGCCGGCGTTCTGCGCGACCAGGCGGTCCAGGTTGCCAAACAGGCAGACGTGGTAGTGGCCTTCGTGGGCCTGTCGCCGAGCCTGGAAGGGGAAGAAATGCCCGTGCACCTGGAGGGATTCAGTGGTGGCGACCGAACCAGGATTAATTTGCCCCAGCTACAGGAAGACCTGCTGCAGGCCGTTGCCGCAACCGGAAAACCACTGGTGGTGGTGCTGATGAACGGCAGCGCCCTTGCCGTACCGTGGGCCAAAGAGCATGCCGCGGCAATTCTGGAAGCCTGGTACCCGGGTGAAGAGGGAGGTGCCGCTATCGCCGAGACCCTCGCCGGCGACAACAATCCGTCCGGCCGGCTGCCCGTTACCTTCTATGGTTCGCTCGATCAGCTTCCCCCATTCGAAAATTATTCCATGGCCGGCCGCACTTACCGATATTTTGCCGGGCAGCCGCTCTATGGTTTCGGCTACGGCCTCAGCTACACCTCGTTCGCTTTCAGCCATCTCAAGTTGTCGCAGACCAACCTCAAGGCAGGAGAACCGCTCACCGTGGAAGCCGACGTGACCAATACCGGGAAGCGAAAAGGAGAGGACGTCGTCGAACTCTATCTTCGCGGTCCCCAAACCGGCGGTGCACCGCTGCGTTCGCTACGCGGGTTTCAACGAGTCACACTTGGGGCTGGGGAGACAACGCACGTGCTCTTTACCCTCGATCCCCAGCGATTGAGCGAGGTCGATCACGACGGGACCCGCGCCATGCAGGCGGGCAGCTACACTATCTTTCTGGGTGGAGGACAGCCCAGCCAGGGCGACGGTGTCGAAGGCCAGTTCGCTGTCAACGGCCGATACGTCCTCCAGCCTTGAACCAGCCTGGCGGGTGGTTAAGAAAAGATCACGGGCAACACAGATTGTGGGCAAAAAACTCCTGACGCTGCTGCTTCTTCTCTGCACCTCGGGGTGCGGAGCGAGCTTTCATATCCGGCCCACCGTGGTCTTCATAGGCGACTCCATCACCTACAACTGGTCGCAGAGTTGGGCCGGCCAGCAGACAACCTTCGCTCAAAACAACTGGCTCGACGTGGGCGTTGTAGGGCTGACTTCGAGCCAGATCGCCGCAGGGTTTGATGCCTATGTGATTGACCTGCAGCCCCAAGCAGTGCACATCCTCGCCGGCACCAACGACGTTTATCCCGGATGGCAGTTATCTGAGACCGCGAACAACATCCAAACGATGGTGAAAAAAGCGCAACAGCACCATATCGCCGTGGTGATTGGAACCATTCCGCCGTGGGGACCGGGGGCCTTGCCGGAAAAGGCGGATCCCAGTCCGCAGAGGTTCCAGCGCATCGACCAGCTCAATCAATGGATAGCGCAGTTTGCCGCGGACCAAGGCATTCAGATGGTCGATTATCATTCGTTGCTCGCCGCCGCCAATGGAGAAAATTATATTCCGGCGCTGACAGTGGATGGCGTCCATCCCAGCGCCGCCGGTTACGCAGTGATGACACCGCACACAGAACAGGCTCTTCAGGCGGCGATGGCTGTGCCCTCTCCATAACAATTCGAGTTACAATCTCTCCTGCCGGGAGGCATTTTCTTGACCTACTTCCACTCTATGCGGGCCCATGGTTGCCTGGCCAGCGTCGACCACAAGACGCCATGAGATCTCTCCGCGCTTGCCTGTTGTCGATCGGCCTGTTCATCGTTCCCGCGCTTGGGATGGCGCAGATACCGCCCCCAACAACACTTGCCGGGATCGCGCATGTCGCCATCCGCGTTTCCGATCTCAAGCGTTCCCACGACTTCTATCAGAAGCTTGGCTTTGAGCAGGCCTTCCTATCGAGCAAAGATGGAACCATCACCGAAGCGTTTTTCAAAGTAAACGATCGGCAGTTTATTGAGATCTATCCGCAGCAGCAGCCTGGGCAGGAAGTCGGCTTCATGCATCTCTGCTTCGAGTCCACTGACCTCGAGGCGCTCAATCGCTCTTACCTGGCGCGCAGTCTCACGCCCACTCCTGTTAAGCGTGCCGGCGCAGGCAACTTGCTTTTCACCATGGTTGGCCCGGAGCAGCAGAACATCGAATTTACCCAGTACATGCCTGGTTCGCTGCACTCCAAAGACAAGGGTCAACACCTGGGGGCAAACCGCATCTCCACGGAGATCTACGGCGTCAGCTTAAGGATGGAGGATCCGGTCGCGGCACGGGCCTTCTACGAACAGATGCTCGGCTTCCATGAATCCCGCTATGCTCTTGAGCCGGGGCTGATTCCGCTGCTTCTGCCCGGCACGTCGGGCGAGGTAGTGGAGATAACGCCCAATCCGGATCAGATCCTTTTCTCCGTTGCCAGCCTGCGGCATGCAGCCGCGCAGCTCAATGCGTTGCATATTGCATTCCAGAAACAGAGTTATATGCTGACCATCCAGGATCCGGATGGAACCCGGATCGGTTTTGTAACCGGCAAACCGGAGACGGTGTGGCATCTACCGTCGATTCCATGGATAACAAAGTAATTATCAGCTGTGCGGTCACGGGGTCCATTCATACCCCGACCATGTCTCCTTACCTGCCGTTCACCCCGGAAGGTATCGCGCGCCATGCGATCGAAGCGGCTGAAGCCGGCGCTGCCATCCTGCACTTCCATGCCCGCGATCCTAAGACTGGAGAACCGAGTGGCGACCCTGCGGTCTACCTGCAGTTTCTGCCCACGGTGCGAGCGGCATCCGACGCGATCATCAACATCACCACCGGCGGTGGCTTGCATATGAATCTGGATCAGCGGCTCGCGCCCGCGCTGCGCATCAAGCCTGAACTGGCCTCGTTCAACATGGGCTCGATGAACTTCTCTATCCATCGATCGGCCCGCCGCCACAGCGAATGGAAACATGACTGGGAAGAACCTTACCTGAAAGGAACCGAAGCAAATATTTTCCGCAACACGTTTGTGGATATGAAGCGAGTGGTGAAGGAACTGGGAGGAGGCTGCGGAACCCGGTTCGAATACGAGTGCTACGATCTGGGCCATCTTTACAATCTGGCCTATCTGCTGGACGAAAAATTAGTCGAGCCGCCGCTGTTGCTGCAGACCGTCTTTGGCATTCTGGGAGGGATGGGCACCGATGTGGAATTGCTCAGTTATGTCCGGGCAACCGCGGACCGCCTGTTTGGCCGGGAGAACTACGTGTGGTCGGTGATCGGCGCCGGGCGCCACCAGATGCGGATAGGAACGTTGGCAGCGATCCTGGGAGGGAACGCTCGTGTAGGCCTGGAAGACAGTCTGTGGCTGCGCAAGGGAGAACTGGCCAAATCCAGTGCCGACCAGGTGAGAAAGCTCCGCACGATCCTGGAAGAACTTTCCTTCACCATTGCGACCCCCGCCGAAGTAAGAGAAAGACTCCACCTGAAGGGGGCCGATCAGGTTGCCATTTAGGTAACAATGTCTGTTCAAAGTTGACGCCATCGTGAACGGCCGAGGAACGAGGGGTGGAACCAGTCCCGTTAGCGACGGCCGTGCATAACCCAGGATGAAATCCTGTGCTCTTGCATCCCACGGCTTCGCATTCTTAGCAGGCTACGGAATAAGTTGCTCTAGGGCAGATCCGGCCTTTAGAGTGTGCGTGAGAACTGCAAGCTTCAGGATTCGTGGTGGCAGCCCCCGCATTTATGCGGGGGACTGGAGTTTCTACATAACCAGGGCAAAGCGGTTGATATTTCAACCAGAGAAGCTCCTTTGGATGCCGTGTTTTGGCTTTGTATTAGTTAGGGCACGACTTTAAGTCGGGCCCTGATACAAACTGGGTTTTCGTAGGCTCTTCACCCGCACGCTTCCATGCCGCCGCTCCTGCGCCCTTCCCTTAAGCAAAGGCCGCATGATGGGGTCTGCAGTTCAGCGGGCCTCTCCGGCAAATGTTTTTCAAAGCGATTTGCTTAGCGTTCGCAAATAAGTCCTTTGTTTCATCAAGATGCTCAAGATGCTCAAATAAGTCCTTTGTTTCGTCAAGATGCTCAAGATGCTCAAGCAATTAATTTGATCATCTTGCCCATCATTGTGCTTGTACCGCGACAGCCCAAGTCCGATGCACACGATCATGCAGACGCATGACTGCGGCCCACTTTGGAGCGATTTGTTGCTTCCTACTGTCACGCTACAGGCGACCAGGACTGTCGTCCAGAGGGCTATCAAATAATGATGTGGATAAGCGGGAGGGGAACTCCGCCATCGGTCGAGGCTGAGGGTGACCGCTTCTGCTGGCCCTCCTTTTCAGACACTCTCGGCACGCTTCGACTCAGAAAAATGTAGAAACTCGATGCCCCCGCATTTATGCGGGGGAAGGAGCGCTTCAGCGCTCCGAGAAACAGTCTCGACTCGATCATGCGCTTTAGCGCTGGCAATGCTAGGGCTGTGCTGTAAGGACTTTACAGGTTGCGGAAAACTCGCTTTGTATCAGGGCACGACTTTAGTCGGGCCATAAACGCCCAATGAAAATCTGGCCTTTAGGCCCTGAGGTACGCTTTTTTTCCATGGCTTTGCGGAAAATCGCCGTCAGAGTATCGCTCGGAAATGCGGCAGCCGCGCAGCCTTTCGATCGAAGGTCAACGTATGCGAACAACCTGCCCATGCATTGAGCGCTCCGATCAAAGCATCTTCAAACTCTCCGGTACCGCGCTTGAGGGCAAAAACAGCCTCGAAGACCTGTTGCTCGTTCTGAACTTCAAGGAAATCCGCGGTGAGAAGATTCTCGAGATGAGAGGCGATCTGAGAACGGTTCTGCTTCAAGAGGCTGCGCAAGACCCAAACAATTTCGAGCACTGTAACCAGACTAAGGAACCCCAGGTTTTGTTCGCTCAGCTGCCGGTCGACGATTTGGTTGGCCTGTCGTGTCTGTTTTGGGTCATCTTGGAGCAAATAGCGCAAGATGACGTTGCTATCCAGGCCAATCATCAGCGGTGGCGCTGCGTCGAGCCAGCTTCAATTGCGATGTTCATTTCCCCAACGGAGATAGGCCGGTTGCGTTTGGGCACGCTGCCTTTCAGCCGCGATGTCCGAATCTTCGGAAGAACGGCGACGGTCCCATCCGGCTGAAGGAAGAACTTGAACCGATCGCCCGGTTTGAGGTTGAGGTATTCCCGTACCAATTTGGGGATGGTAACTTGGTTTTTGCTGCTAAGGGTCGCTTCCACTGCTAACGTCTCCTCCTTTACATTTTACCAGATGTAAAGCACCAGTGGCTCGTCAGGAATGGTTTGGGGGTACATCGAAATTCCCTGCTGGAGAAGAACCACCCCAATCAGGATGAGGCAAACGAGGTTGCGGCGTTATGACGAGGAGGAATTGGGCCCGGCTAAGTAGGTGGCTGGTAAAGCGGGATAGTTTCGCTCTTAGGTTTCTCTAAGGGCATATCTCAGCAGCTAAAGCCACGGATAACTTATGTGCTTCGGGCACGGCTGAATCAGCCGTGCCCTTCGTACAGAGACGTTCCGCAGCTTGTGAGCCTCGACATTGAGTTTTTTCGCAGCCTAGTGAACTGTCGAGGCAACGACGGCAGACGCGATGACACCGGTAGCGACAGCGGCAAGGACATAGTTGCCATCGACCGACCGCCACTCATAGCCGTGTGGTGGAGGGCTTAGATGATACTGTCGATAGTCAACCGGTTGCGCCCTGTGCCAGTCTTCCGGTTTCATGTGGTAGCCCTTCTTCCATTCATCATGGCGAACGTAGTTGTCGTGATGATCGTCGCGATTATCCTGGGCAAACGATATAGGGCCGATGAGGCTTGCGCTTAGCGTGGTGACGGCTAGAATCTTATAGATTTTTCTCATGCAGTTTCCTCGCAAACACCAATCAATATGGATGCCGGCCGAGGGTGGCGAGGTTGGCTTAATTCGATGCAGCCGACTTCTTCTTTATCTGATCCTGCAATCACCGCACATCGCGGAGAAGGACGGCCTCTGAGGTGGGTGCCTCAAGGATCAGGCCAAGCCTTTTGCCGTCCGGTGATGGCCGAATCCAATTCACCGTCCTCCCTGCGCTACCTTCTGCGGAGCTCCACCCCGGAGGGACTGCCGCATCAGAATCGGATTGTTCTCGTCGGCGGCATCGGCATACAAGATCCATTCGCCATCCGCCGTGCACTCCGGAAATGAATCCATCGGTCCCTTCGTCACCTGTGTCAATCCGCTGCCATCGAGATGGAGTGTATAGACGCGACGAACATCCCCCTCGAGAGCGGCGCCCACAAGGACCATCGTGTCCCGCCCACAGTAAGACGGCTGGCCAAACAAAAATCCGCTCGAGAAGGCCCAGCGTCTCGTGTAAGTGTAACAATGACGAGATCGTATAAATTGAGTTTCGTGGACAGAGTTTCGTGGAGTTCGTAGACGTCAATGCCGAGCGTATAATTCCTGGAAAAGCTGCAGCCCGACAAGGCTCAGCGAGGAGATGGTCCGTGCAGCGCAGATCGTTCCTCAAGGGCGCAGGAGTTGTGACCGTCGTCGCCGTGGGCGGTGGCGTCTGGCGCGCCTACGATCAAGGTGTCTTCAGCGTCGGGACAGGACCCGCTTACGAGCCGTGGAGAGACTGGCGCAACACCGCAAACGATGGTCCGCTCGCGCTGGTGCGCGCTGCAATTCTCGCTGCCAGCCCGCATAATACTCAGCCCTGGCTATTCAAGATCACCCCTTCCTCGATCGAGTTGCACCTCGACGCCCAGAGGAACGTCGGCGCGCTCGATCCTTATCTCCGGGAAGAACATATCGGCATGGGTTGCGCTTTGGAGAATCTGATGCTCGCCGCGCCCGCTAACAGCTACGCCGCGACAGCGGCTCTTCTACCGGGAAAACTCGGCCCGATTCCCACTGAACCAAAACCAAAGCTTGTGGCCCGCGTGGACCTCGTACCCGGACAACGAGAAGAAGGGGAACTTTATAATGCCATCCCTCGGCGCCACACCAATCGAAGTCCCTACGACCCGCACAAACCGATCCCGCCTGACTTCGTAGCAGCGCTCAGTCATCTGACTGGCGACAACCCAGACGTGAAGCTTTTTCTCTTCACGGACGAAGCCGATCGAAGAAAGATCGCCGAAGTCAGTTCCGCCGCGAACACAGAAATCTATTCTGATCCTGACGTCCATCAGAGCAGCGAACGGTGGGTCCGCACGCAGTGGAGTTCATTGCAGAAATTTCGCGATGGCCTGTCCATTGACGCCTTCGGCCAGCCTCCCGTAGTGGTGACGGTGGCCAAGATGATGCCCCAGCAGATGTTCCGATGGGTTGCTGCGCGCGGTGCGAAGAATGCCTATTCGGACCTGATGCTCAGCGCACCGCTGATCGGCTTTATCGCCGTGCGTGACCGATACGATCAGGAGCAATGTTTGCAGGCAGGCCGCATCTGGCAGCGCGCGCATCTCTTCGCAACCACCCGCGGCCTCGCCGCGCGCCCCTGCAACGAGAGCGTGGAAATGGTGGACCACGAGAGGGCGCTGGGTAGACCGGCCTCCCGTGCCGCTCTGCTTAACCAGATCACCGGTGATCCTACCTGGCAGCCAACCTTCGTTTTCTATATGGGCTATCCCACACTGCCGGCACACGCCAGTCCCCGCCGTCCAGTGCAAGCCGTGCTCATCTGACGAACAACTAAGAAGCGCTTCAGCTCGCCTTGTGGCATTCCCGTGCCCCATCCAAAGAAGCCACCGTAATGCGTTGGGTATACTCCCAACTAATGCTTCGCATCCTGGCCGCCACTCTCCTTGCCTGTGCTATCTCTGGGCATGCTCAGCAGTACGATCTCGTCCTTCGCAACGGCCATGTCCTCGATCCGAAAAACAACGTTGACGCGAAACGGGACGTAGCCATTCGCGACGGCAAGATTGCCGCCATCGAACCAACCATTCCCACCAGCGCCGCCAAACAATCCGTCGACATCTCCGGTCTCTATCTCACGCCCGGGCTCGTCGACATCCACGTGCACGTCTTCACCGGACTTCGCCACAACGCCTGGGGCAACGGCGACCTCTCCGTCCCCGCCGACGTCATGGCCATCCCAAACGGCGTTACCACCGTCGCCGACGCCGGCTCCTCTGGCTGGCGTGACTTTCCCGAGTTCCGTCGCCGCATCATTGACAATTCCGCCACCCGCATCTTCGCCTTCCCCAACATTGTCGGAGCGGGCATGGCCAATAACGACGATGTCGCCGAGCAGAACGAACACGACATGGATCTCGATGCGCTTTCGAAGACCATCGAACAGAACCGCGACATCATCGTCGGCATTAAGACCGCACACTGGCAACAGCCCAACTTCATCTCCGTGCAGAAGGCCGTCGAGGCAGGCAATCGCAACCATCTGCCCGTCATGGTCGACTTCGGCTGGTTCGACAACAAATCCTACCAGCAGATGATCTCCACCATCCTGCGCCCGGGGGACATCAGCACCCACGTCTTCCGCATGCCCGCGCCGCTACTCACTCCAGAAGGCAAGCCTGCCCCCTACATGCTCGACGCCCGCAAGCGCGGAATCAAGTTTGACGTCGGCCACGGTGGCGGTTCCTTCACTTTCGCCCTCGCGGAGCCCATGGTAAAGAACGGTTTCTATCCAGACTCCATTTCAACCGACCTCCACGTCGGCTCCGCCACCGGCGTCATGCTCAACCTGCCCAACGTGATGAGCAAGCTGCTCGCGCTAGGCGTCCCCCTGTCCGAGGTCATTCGGGAATCCACCACCAACCCGGCCACCGAAATCGGCCACCCCGAACTGGGGCAGATCGCTGTAGGCTCGGTCGCTGACATTGCCGTCCTGCACGTCGAGCACGGCAACTTTGGCTACGCCGATCTTGCCGGCGGCAAGGTCGACGGCACCGAACGCATCTTGGCCGAAATGACCATCCGCGCGGGCCACATTGTCTTCGACCTCAACGCGCGCGCCGCGGTTCCCTGGCACGAAGGTAACCTCAAATACGCAACCCGCTGAGCGGTACCGCGGGTGGTGAAGCTGGCAGCCAGTTATCCGCGAATTAGGGCAACTCTGACCCGCTTTGCACTACTCCCACTGCAAAAATGAGCATTCTTGACGGCGAATAGGTATCATGTTTAAGACCCGTTTCGCTCCCCCACTTTGAGGCCAGAGGCGCTTTGTCATGAAGTTTCGGACCCTTCTCCTCTCCCTCTCCCTCACCGCAGCCTCTATGGCGGAGGCAGCCACGCCCGCCCCAACTCCCGCTATCGACCAGCAATTTGAACAGACCGTCAAACCCTTTGTCGGCAAATACTGCGTGGCATGCCATAGCGGCAAGATGGCCCCGGCGCAGTTCGACCTGAAATCCTACACCAGCGTGGATATGGTGACCGACGACTTTGCCCGTTGGGCACTGCTGGCGGAGAGGCTAAAAGCCAAAGAAATGCCGCCCAAGCCGATCCCGCCCCCGCCGGCGAACGAAGCCCAGCAAATCATCGATTGGGTAGCCGCCGTCCGCGCGGAACAAATCAAGAAGGCCGCCGGCGACCCAGGCGTAGTGCTGGCGCGCCGTTTGAGCAATGCCGAGTACGACTACACGGTTCGCGACCTCACCGGCCAGGACATGCACGTCGCCAAAGAGTTCCCCGTGGATCCTGCCAACCAGGCCGGTTTCGACAATTCAGGCGAATCCTTAACCATGTCCCCGGCGCTGTTGAACAAGTACCTGAAGGCATCTCGCGAAGTGGCGGATCATGCCGTTCTCAAACCCGATGGAATCGACTTCGCGCCCTATCCCATGTTGGTAGAGACCGATCGTGAAAAGTACGCCATCCAGCGCATTGTGGGCTTCTACGCCGCGCAGCCCACCAACTACGCGGACTATTTCGAGGCCGCCTGGCGCTATAAGTATCGAATCGCCCTTAAGAAACCCCACGCCACCCTGGCCACCACCGCGGCAGATCTAAAGCTGAGCCCCAAATACCTTCCCCTGGTTTGGGGCATCCTGCACGATCAGAATGCGGTAGGCCCGGTCCTCAAGCTGCAGAAAATGTGGCTGGCCCTGCCCCCACCCGACGCGGCGCAGACCGGGGCGCTGCGTGCAAAATGCTCGGCAATGCGTGATTTCGTGATGAAAATTCGCGCCCACACCGCGATGCAGTTTGCCGCCCCGGTGGTGAAGGGTTTGCCCGCGCAATCCGAGCCTCTACTGAACTGGAAGCTGAAGCAGTATGCCGAGCACCGGCGCGACAGCGATCCCAAGGATCTGCGGAATGACACCGATCCACCCCCCGTGGTTCCAGACATCCCTAAATATCCTGATCTTCATGAGGAAGCAGCGCCCCGTTGGGCCGCGCTCTCCGCAAAGGCGCGCGCCAACGACGCCGATCTGATCGTTCCCGCCGCTCAGCGCGCCCGCTATGAGGCCGCATTTTCGCGCTTCGCCTCAGTCTTTCCGGATGCCTTTTACGTCTCAGAACGAGGCCGTTATTTCCCCGACGACTCGCAGGACAAAGGCCGCCTGCTCAGCGCCGGCTATCACAACATCATGGGCTATTACCGCGACGATCTTCCTCTGATGCAGCTCATCCTGGATGACAACGGGAAGAGGGAACTGGACCGTCTTTGGAACGAGTTCGATTACATTGCGGACTATTCGGCGCGTACCTGGACTCAGTTCTACTTCAATCAAAGCGGAGAGGTGTTTGGCAAAGGCGCCGAATCCGGCACAGAGCGCCCCCCCGATCACGCCGTGACCGATACGGAAGTCATTTTCAAGATGCGAGACGCCTACCTGGCCAAGGCTGCGGCGGATCCAACCAATGACCCCGTAGCTGCTGAGGCGATTCGCGATCACTTCGACCAGATGAACGCCACTCTCCGCAGCCTTGAAAAGGAGCACGCAGAGGCGGAACCAAGGCAACTGGAAACTCTCCTCCAATTTGCCGCGCGTGCCTACCGGCGACCCCTCACCCCTGCGGAACGCGCCGATTTGCTGGCCTATTACCACCAGGATCGAACCCAATATCAGTTATCCCACGAGGCGGCCCTCCGCAATGCGATCACCAGCGTGCTCATGGAGCCGGACTTCCTCTACCGCCTTGATATGAACGTCGCAACAACTTTGTCATCTCGGCCGAAGCGAAGCGCAGTGGAGAGACCTGCTGTTTTCTCGACCGCCGTCCCTTCTGCGCCATTATCGAGCTACGCCCTGGCGAGCCGTTTAAGCTACTTCCTCTGGGCTAGCATGCCGGATGAAGAGCTGTTACGCCACGCCGCCGCCAACGACTTGCAAAAACCGGCAATTCTGCTGGCGCAGGCGCGCCGCATGATGAAAGATCCCCGTGTCCGCGGCCTGGCCACGGAGTTCACCGGCAACTGGCTCGCTTTCCGTCTGTTTGAAAACAACAACGCGGTCGATCGCGCGCGTTTTCCCCAGTTCAACAACGATCTGCGGGAAGCGATGTTCCAGGAACCCATCCGCTACGTCGAAGACGCCATTCAGAACAACCGTTCCGTCCTGGACCTTCTCTATGGCGACTACACATTCGTGAATCCGGTGCTGGCCAAACACTACGGCATACCAGGAGTCGAGGGCGACGCAAACCACTGGGTGCGCGTGGACAATGCCCAGCAATACGGGCGCGGCGGTCTGCTGCCCATGTCGGTATTCATGACCCAGAACTCACCCGGACTGCGCACCAGTCCGGTGAAGCGTGGCAATTGGGTTGTCCAAAAGGTATTAGGCATCCGCGTTCCTCCGCCACCACCCGTGGTTCCCGAGCTGCCGAGTGATGAGTCGAAGACCGATCTTCCCATACGCGACATGCTGGCCAAGCATCGCTCGATTCCTTTCTGCGCCGCCTGCCACCAACGCTTTGATTCCTTTGGCCTGGCCTACGAAGGCTACGGACCCATCGGGGATGTGCGCACCAAAGACCTGGCCGGGCGCCCCGTCGATACCGCCGTCACCTATCCCGGCGGCATCAACGGCGTTGGCTTTCAAGGTTTGCGCGATTTTATCCGCGATCATCGCCAGGACCAATTCATCAACAACCTTAGCCGCAAGCTGCTCACTTACGCGCTCGACCGGTCGCTGCAACTCTCCGACGAAGCCCTGGTCGATACCATGCAGACCAACCTTGCCGCGCAAGGCGATCGCTTTGATTCGCTGGTCGAAACCATCGTCTTGAGCCCACAGTTCCGAAATAAACGAATACCAGCGCCCCCGACCCAGATAGCATCCAGAAAGGTGAACTAGTGGTTTATCCGTTTCGAAGGGTCCAGGCTTCAGAGTATGCGTGGTGGCAGCCCCCGCATTTATGCGGGGGAAGGAGCGCTTCAGCGCTCCGGGAAACAGTCACGACTCGATCCTGCGCTTTAGCGCTGGCAATGCCAGGGCTGTGCTGTAGGGGCGTTACAGGCCGCGGAAAACCCGCTTTGTATCAGGGCACGCCTTCACAGGCCGCGGAAAAACTCATGTTGTATCAGGGCACGACTTTAGTCGGGCCGTACGGGCCTAACAGAGATGGGCTTTACAGGCTGCGGAAGAACTCGCTGTTGTGCCAGCCCCGGACTTTAGTCCGGGGGAGCGGGTTTTCAAACCCGCGAAAACGCTTCGGTATATCGATTGAGGGCTTTAGCCCTGGTGTTGCCAGTTCGGAGCTGAAGCCCATTTGAAGGGTACGGCCTGCCTCGCCGCAGCGAGCTCCAGTCCGTACATAGATCGTGAAAATTGACTTGCGGCTTCAGCCGCCGAGGGAGCAACTAGCATGTCTCGACTGACCAGGAAATTCGCATTTCCCGTTTCCCGCCGCGCCGTACTCCGCGGAGCCGGTTGCACCGTGGCGCTGCCCTGGCTTGAGTCGCTGCACGCCTTGGCGGATGTCCCCCCGCCGTCCGCGTTCCCCAAGCGTTTCGGCATCGTCTTCCTGGGTTGTGGCGTCAACGAGGATCACTGGAGCGCCGAGGGCCAGGGCGCCGACATGAAACTCTCGAAGACGCTGTCGCCCCTGGAGCCGGTCAAAGAGAAGATCAACGTCATTGACGGTCTGTACGTCCACGCGCTTACGGGGCAGGGAATTCATCCCGCCCAGACCGGCAGTCTCTTATCCGGCGCCCACATTTCGAAAGGCGCCATCATCCACTCCGGCATCAGCATCGACCAGATGATAGCCAACCGCGTCGGCGAAGACACGCCCCAATCCAGCATCGTGCTGGCCTGCGAGCAACCCATGACGGGCTATCACGAGTCGAACTTTTCGCTCGCCTACAGTTCCCACCTCTCCTGGCAAAGTCCTGACTCGCCCGTCCCGGTAGAAGTGTACCCATCGCTCGCCTGGGACAACCTGTTTGACAACCGTGGCAGCCTGCAGAACATCAGCATTCTCGACCGCGTCAAGGACCGCGCCCAGGATCTTTCCACGTGCATCAGTGGAACCGACAAAGGCAAGCTCGATGAATACCTGACCAGCGTGCGCGAAGTAGAAAAGCGCGTCGAGGGAATGCGCAAAGACAAGGACGATGCCCAAGACGCAGCGAAAGCCAAAAACACCGTCGCCGCCACCATGGAGCGGCCGGCTAATGGACTGCCGGAAGACCTACGCGATCACGCCCGCCTGATGTGCGACATCATTGCGATAGCGTTCCAAACCAACAAGACGCGCGTCGCCTCGTTGATCATCTCTCATGATCTATCGGCCATGTATTATCCCTTCCTGAATGTAAAAGACGGCCACCATTCCGCGTCGCACAACAACAATTCCGATGATTACGAGCGCATCTCTCGTTTCCACGTCGAGCAGTACGCCTACTTGGCGTCTAAGCTGGACACCATGAAAGAAGGGAACGGCACGGTACTCGACAACACCTGCCTGATGTTCCTATCGAATATGTGGATCGGGCGCAAACACGACAACTTCCGGCTGCCGCTCGTGCTGGCCGGGGGGCTTGGCGGGACCTTACAAACGGGGCGTACCCTGAATTACCTCAAGGACAGCGAAGACAATCGTAAGATGTGCAGTTTGTACTTGTCGCTGATGGATCGTTTTGGCGTGAAGTTGGAGCAGTTCGGAGATTCGCAGACGCGGTTGGAGCGGCTTTAAGCAAACGCGCTTTCCGGATGCGGCAGACATTCTAGTGGACTGTAACAGCTGATTCGGTAGTAGAACCAAATCTGCGAAAATGTGCGATCCTTCACGGCTCTCATGCTTTGTATCAGGGCCTGACTTTAGTCGGGCCGCAAAGGGCTGAGAAAACATTGGGCTTTAGCCCCTGCGTCTCTACCGAATCAGCTGTTACAGTCCACTAGTGAGCCGCCTCCACGGTAAGCCGGAGCCCCACCGCCTTGGTTACAGCAACCAACGTCGAGAGCCGTGGATTCCCTTTGGCCGACAGCGCGCGGTAAAGGCTCTCCCGCTCAACGCCAGCCTCTTTCGCAACTTTGGCCACCCCGCCTCTTGCTTCAGCGATACGTCGCAGGGCAATCAGCAGAATCTGCGGATCATCACCTTCCTCAAGCGCCGCACGGAGATACTCAACGGCGAACTCCGGATTCTCACGCAGCTCTTTTGCCATAGCCTCATCATGAGAAATACTTGGTTTGCGTTTCATTCCATCTCCGTCCTCTTCTTGTAGTCCTTCCAGTACGCCCGCGCTTTCTTGATATCCGCAGATTGTTTCCGTTTGTCTCCTCCGCACAACAGCAGCACGCAAGCCGTTTCGATTTTCCCGTAATACACGCGATATCCAGGCCCCCAGTCGATCCGCAGTTCGTGCAGGCCTGCGCCGATCGACTTCGAATCTCCAAAGTTCCCGCCGGCGAGCCGATCAATCCGCACGGCTATGCGTGCGCGTGCCTTTAGATCGGCCAGATTGGCGAGCCACTCCCCGAAAACATCTCTGCCCTCCGCAGTCGTGTAGCGGCGGATCTCAATCACAATCTTATTGTAACCTATAAGTTACATCCTGTCCAAGCCTGCTTCGTGCGAGGAGCGCCGCGCGATCCCCACGGCGAAGGCCACTGTGGCGGCAACGATCGGCGCACTGGGCAGACAGTAGGCTCTGATCTTGCTCCCTCAGCCACCTTTCTCTCTTTGCCATTCCGCCTGTCCCGGCGTGCCGTGGGACCGAAGCGACCTGTCCGGGCCCGCCGTGGAAGCGGAGTGGATTCACCGTCTCTCGCTTAAATGTCCAGGCCCGGTGTGGCTTCCTCAGAGTCTCACTTTTGTAGCCGTCGCTATTCCTTTAGGGTACTTCCTGTCTGTCCCTCCGAGGTCTTAGTGGCCTCCCGCATGACTGGCTTGCAGATTCAATGGAAAGGCCGGCCAAAGGCAAAAAGCGGAAGAAAACCGTGGTTGACGCCGATGTGTTTCATGAAAGCGGAAATATGCAGGGGAGGTTGACTCGTAAGCGCGAGTTCATTGTGGAGATTGACTAATGGAGGGAAAAGCGGGACAGTCCCGCCTCGACAAGTTTCGGTGACGGGCCTTTTCGTTCCAGACGGAAGTGGCACTTTGGAGGTCCTGGGACAGGCGAAACGTAGCCCTTCAAGAAGGACCGTATTGCTATGCATTGTGCGCCATTCATTGGGATATTTTTCGTCTGGCCCCCCCGTTCCGATAAGTGTGAGACATGGTTTCTTTTGTGGGACAGAAAAAGTTCTATTTGTTCCCAGGTTCCCGCAGTCCCCTGTCGATTTTTCAGCGGGTACGCTCTAGACTCATTTGGATGCCCTATGAACCGCATTCGGGGTTAATTACCCCGCCTGACACCACCGTTCTCTGGCGTTACATGGATTTCGCTCGGTTCGTTCAGTTGCTAGAAAGCCAAACCCTCTGGTTCGCTCGGGTAGATCAAATGGAGGACCCCCTAGAAGCGACATTTACTGACGCCGAACTGGATCACTTTCGATCAAATCCGCCGCCACCCGACCGCCCTGGGAGATCGATGTTTGAGGCTTACCAAGGGATGTCCAAAATCATGCGCGCTTCGACCTACGTCAATTGCTGGCGAGCCGGTGAAGGAGAATCCCTAGCGATGTGGGACCTCTACGGTAAAGGAAGCGGGATCGTAGCAGTGAAATCGTCTGTAGGTCTACTGAAAAATGAATTGATCAGCTTCAGCGGGTCGGTCAATATTGCAAAAGTCCGCTATGTTGATTGGGAAAGTGCTCCTTGGCACAACAATGCCCTCGTGATGTGTGCTCGCAAAGATTCCAGTTATCAACATGAATCTGAAGTCAAGAGCAATGATCTGGGAAGGCGTACCTTCAAACGCCAGTGTATTTTCTGGCATTAGTGGTAGTGAGAAAGCATGGGATGTTCGCAGCGTAATTGACCCGCCCCATGGCATAAAGGTTCCTATCGAAGTTAGCCGAATGATCACGGATGTTGTTGTAGGCCCGAGAGAGCGCCCTTGGGTCACGGAATTAGCAAGACGCGTTCTACAAAGGTACGGCCTCCAAATGCCGATAATGCCTTCGAATCGTTTGACGCCACGCTAGAGAAAAGCAGGACATCTATTGCAGGTAATAAAATCCTCGGAAATCTCCGGGACGAAATGTAACCTAACGAATGGCGGCTGGCGCCGGTTGTTGACGGAGGCGTTTCGTTTGCCACCCGGTCTCGTCGGTGCACGTTTGAATCCCGATTGGCCGGCTGACGCTCTTTCCAAACAAATCGACCCTAGACTACCATGATTCATGGCCCTCACCGATCTGTACGACTCAGCCGGTCCCTGCATCGTCGGTTTCATGTCAAGGATGGTAACCGCACCTGTTGATGACCCGCCACCGGCGTTTCCGACAATCATAGGCACCGGTTTCCTCGTGACTAGTGACGGCGTAGTAGCAACCAACCGTCACGTCGTTGACGCGCTTTTGAGCCTGCCGAGGACGCCAGAGAACGGAGAGCGAGTCGACGGTGCATTCATCTTTATCGTGTCCGAAGATAAGCGCGGTGGGCAGTTGCTGAATTTGACCATCCGCGATGTAGCCATCCTACAGGATTTTTCATCTGATCGAGACTGGTACGGCCAAAGTGTTCCTGATGTCGGATTTGCGCAACTCGAACTTACGGGCACTCCGTTCGTGGAGTTGGCGACTGAGGACTTTGCTATAAGGCCAGGAATGGACATATCCACTATGGGCTATCCTCTAGGGACACAACCGTTGGTGTTACAAAGCGCGGTAAATCAACTAGGGCCGTTCATACGGCGCGGAATTGTAAGCAGCGTCTATCCATTTTCGAGTCACCAGCCACATGGGTTCACCATCGACATCATGCAGCAAGGCGGCTCAAGTGGATCGCCGATTTTTGCGGGGGACTCGCCGCGTGTTGTGGGAATGATGTGGGGCGGAGTGCTCGAACACCGCCACGCTGAGTCGTCAACCACCTCTCTCACATATACCCTGAATACAAACATCAGCATCGCTGAACCAGCAGGCATTATCAAAGCTGCGCTGACTAGGTACCTCAGCGGCCGGAAACCACTGGACTCATCGACTCCATCGCTCGAGCAAATCCAGGAGAAGTATCCGATGCCGGAAAGGGCAACGGCCTTCAAGTGGAGTATGAGGCCTATCGACCCGCCTTGAGGGAGACCTTTCCCCCGGTTTCTCCTAAGGGGAACCCGGGCACGGACGGGACGATACCCCTGCTGGACCTACGGATTGGGTGAACATCCCGTCCACCCTTTCGAAACTGAAGCAGGTGCGAATGTGTCCCGCATCCATACTGAGATTCAACGAACATGATTTGTTCACTGTCGGTGTACGACTAGGACGACAGCTTCACCCCAATCTCGTAGATACGCTTGGAATTTATGGGCGACTCTAGGGCAAGCGCGTCGATTTTCTCTCGAATTCGATCTATAACTTTTGAGTCGACGACCACGGAAGATGCTCGCAACACTTCCAACTCTCTGCCGAGCGCTCCGTATTTCGCGCCAGCCATCCTGTGTTTCTCTGAGCGCTCAGCGTAGCCAAAGAACGTCTGCAATCCGGCAAGAATTGCTGCAAGGACCGAACAAACTCCCACAAAAATCTGCCAAGATAAACTTGGCTTGCTTCGTAATGTCGCAAATACTGACGTACCAACAAAAAGGGTCAGAATAACGGTCGGCACCCCAAGCCAATATGAGAAGTTGCGGAATTTATCCGCTGACAGGTAATGTGCTCGCTGCGACGCATCAACGCGTATGTACCAATCCGAAAGAACTCTTATGACTTCATCCATTTCAACGATCGACCTTAAATCTGCTGCCCAACGATGCCTCACGTTACACCGATCAAGCGTCACAATCAGCAAAAAAATACGCAACTCAGACTGAGGAGGGACAGACGGACTGGTGCGGCGACAGCATACCTATTTACCAGTTTTCCCGATCCGGTGAGAGAACATGTCAATCCTCCAAGTACCGTGTTGCCCGGCGCAGGAAATCCAGATCAACAATCAGGATCGACGATGACCGTGCCGTTTCAGGGCGCGCGCTTGCCACTGCAGTTTGCTTCAGCGACGCCTTGACATCCGACCCAACCTTACCTGGCCCACAGCTTGAGTCGGGACTTCCTCTATGCTCCAACCGCACTGGCAAACTCGCCTTACACCGCCGTTGAAGTGGTCTGTTGTGAGCATAAATTCGTGTCCCTTCTCTTGATAACATTTTGGGCATAGCGGATGCTCTGCGTCGCCGTTCTTATGAAAATAGCCAAACGGTGCAATGGGCCCGGTAATAGCGACCTTTTTGGTGAGCTGCGCTTTGAGGTTTGTTATTTCATCGTCCATAGCCAACATCCGCTCTTTCATGGCGGAGAAGGCATCGAGTAATTGGCCGATTACCGTCTTCAACTCGGTGTCGGTAGACTCCTTTGCGAGGTCCCTCGCATTCCTGACTATAGAAAGCGTTGAGCTCAACATTTGACTTATAGGGATAGCGCTGTGAAAATCCATCTAACTCTCCCTCCGGCCCAGAAATGGGCTGTGTCTATATTCGTCTATTGCCGGAAGGCCGAGGGTTACCGCGTAGGGTAAAGCTGTGGAAAACGGGCAGCTAAATTGCTTTGTCGGCGCGGGGAGCGCTGGTGTCCCGTTCAAGTTCGGCCGAGTCAAGGCGAACCTCCGTTTCCCGTTGACTTTTACCTATCATGGACGTCCCCCAATTTCGTCTAGGACCACTCTCCTATGGCGGATGGGGGGATCCGGGGGTGACGTAGGTGAAGGTAGATGCAGGAGAGGGGGTGGACGTGACTCCAGCTCGGCTCGTCACTCTTAAGAGAACCGTACCGTGACCCGCGGGTATGGTTGCGGTGATCTGGGTGTCGGAGTTCACGTGCATTGTGCTGGCCGGAGCCGGTCCAAAGTGCACGGCGCGCGCTTCGGTGAATCCGGTGCCGGTCACTGTGATCGCTGCGCCGGCGGCCGCAGTGGGCGGTTGAATCGCTCCGACCGATGGGGAGAAATGGATCAGGCGAACCCGCTCGCAAAGGTTCCTAAGCTTCCACCCTTCGATGTTTTTAGCGCCTGGGACATTAAAGCACTCCTCCCAAACCGCGCGATACGCTAGCACTACGCCCGCGGCGTTATTCAACCCGTACGGAAAAGCCGAGGAGACCTGCGACCTAAAGAGTTTGCGGAACCCTGCGCGCGCGATCTCGTGATGCTTCTCGCTGATTTTGCGCAACCGCTCTCCGACTAGACCGAGAACACCGATGGCGCAGATAAACATCAGCAGCCAGCCAACGCTAATCCTTTTCTGAAGATCATCCGTTGACTTCTTGAATGGGTCGATGTCTTTTCCCTTTTCCCACAGATAAATGATGACGCCCAGGACAGCGCCGAGTCCACCGATCAGGCAACGAACCAAGACCCAGAGTCCGGCTGAGTAGAGAAAGCATCCGAGGTCGCGGGTTCTGGGACGGGCATGCGGCGCACGCATCAGCAACGGGCTTGCGATCAGCCCCAAGAGGGCGAGCGACACGAGGGCGAGTACGACATTCGCCGCGGTGGTGAGCATAGGTGCAATATTTGGCCAAGCGTTCGGCATGCGCTTCTCCCGAGTCTCAGCAACTCCCCGACGTGCCGTTCAGATCCCAGCAATGGGGAGGAGAGTGCTTGCACTCTAAACGAAGGCTCTTGGTGCGAGCGTCCATCGAAATGAAGATATCCTCCGGAGGCGGGGTAAGCGTACATGATGGCAGGACAGCTCCCGAAGCGGCGAGAAGCGTCTGCGCCGCCGAGACCATCATGGTGGGGACGATCTTTTGGACCACGTCTCCGAGAGAGGGAGCGGCGCCCTTGGCAATCACCAACGAGATCTGTTTGAGAAGTTCGCCAAGCCCGGTTGGTAAATCAAGGTTCAGGTCGTCTGACATCGGGGTCCCTCCGGAAACTGACTGCAAGCTAAGGTTTTGTGTAGATCAATCATAGTCCAGGAATCCTCTGGGGTTGCGGGGACTGTCACTGGGTGCCGCCTGGCATTGAGCGTTGGGCGTCACGAGCGACCTCAACTAGAAGCCAAGTTCACCCCGTATGGCGTTCGATAACGCGTCTTGCTTGGGAGATAAGGGGACATGATCACAACTGTCCGGTTGGTTGGCTATTGAGGGCCGACAAGTCCATTATTGAGTATGGTTTCTGACGATTCGGTGGTGTCCACGATTTGAAACGGACGATGCGGTCTTGCGGTGCTTCCGGGTTTCACCGACCCGGAGGGTGGCATGAACGCAGGCAAGACGCTATTTGCGCAGGTGATGGAGTTTGTCCCGTGGAAGACGTTCGGCCGCATCATTGCAAAGCATAAGGGCGACTGCGGTGTACGCACGCTGAGCTGTGCTGACTTGTTTCGAATACTGGCGTTTTCCCAACTTACATGGCGCGAGTCACTACGTGATATCGAGGTTTGCCTGGCGGCTAATCAGACGAAGCTGTTTCACATGGGGCTGGCGCAGCCGCCTGCTCGCTCCACGCTAGCCGATGCGCTCAACATTCGTGATTGGCGCATTTATCAGGCATTGGCGCAGCGCTTAATTAGCCGCGCGCGTGCGCTGTATGCCGAGGATCCGCTGCTCGATATCGACGCTACTATCTACGCGCTTGATGCGACCACAGTCGACTTGTGCCTAAGCTTATTTGAATGGGCGCCGTTTCGCGCTAACCGCGCTGCCATCAAGCTGCACGCCCTACTGGATCTGCGCGGCGCTATTCCTGCTTTCCTTTACATCAGTGGTGGCAAGCTGAATGAAGTTAACGTGCTGGATATTCTGCCGATAGAAGCTGGCAGTTTTTATGTGATGGATCGGGGCTACCTGGACTTCAGGCGTCTCTTCGCGATGCACCAGGTGGGGGCCTTCTTTGTTACACGCGCCAGGTCGGCGATGAATGCAAGACGTGTCTACTCCACCGTTGCAGACCGCAACAACGGAGTCATCTGCGACCAGCGGGTCATGCTTAACGACCGCAAAACCAGCAAAAAATATCCTGAGCAGATACGCCGCATTCGCTTCAAGGACCCCGACTCCGGCAAGACGCTGGTCTTTCTAACTAATAACACCGCTTTGCCCGCGCTAACGATTGCTGCGCTCTACAAGAGCCGCTGGCAAGTCGAATTGTTCTTCAAATGGATCAAACAGCACCTGCGAATCAAACGATTCTTGGCCACCAGCGAAAACGCAGTGAAGACTCAAAGCTGGTGCGCTATTGCCACCTATGTCTTAATCGCCATCGTCAAGAAAGAGCTCAAGCTCAACGCTTCTCTCTATACCTGTCTACAGATTCTGTCGGTCTCGATCTTCGAGAAAACCGAGATTTCATGCGCTTTACAGCATCCCTTTTTACTCTCAGATCCAGCATGCCACCCTAACCAGCCGATTCTTTTCGAGATCTAACCGGACAGTTGTGGGACTTGATACCTATCCCCACTGTTCCCAGGATTTCCTTTTAACTTCCCGGTCCGCCCGAATGAGAAAGTAGCAGCGTCCCTTTCACTCCGACCGGAAGTTGTGCGGACAGGATGGACTGCCTCTCCCTCTGCCTTTCCCTAGATTCCTGTATTATTCTCATTGCATTTAACAGATGACCGCGTTTACATTGCGAACGTTTGCCGAGTGAGGTTTTCAAGTGGATGTGCACAGGTATCACGATTTGCTTGATTTTCCGGGCAGTTTTGTATTGATCGCACCACGACCAAATGTCAATCGTGCGATTGTTTTTGTCCACGGATTTGCTGGTGACGCATACGGCACCTGGGCCAATTTCCAGATGATGGTGGCGAAAATCAGGTTTGACCTCGCGACTGATTTTTTCTTCTTCCAATATCACAGTGTGACCGAGTATATCCAGTCTTCCAGCAACAGACTTCTCACCTTTATGGACGAGTTGATCTTTTCACTGAACATGAAGCACTTCCAATTAAAGCTCATCGATGGTCCAGGCTACGCTTCTGCTTTGCAGGAAATGCGCACCTACAAACAGCTGACCCTGATTGGACACTCTGAAGGTGGCGTGGTAATCCGAAATGCGATTCTGCAACGGGCTGGAAATGCTACGTCTCCGATCTTGCAATCTCGTTTGATCCTCTTCGCCCCCGCATTGGAGGGATACAGCCCAGCGGGATTACTCGGCACAATGGCCAACTTTCCAGGTGTAGGCCCAGTAGTGAATGCAGTACTAATGGCCTCTCCAGCATACAAAGACCTTCGCAATACGAAATATCTCGGCAAGATCCGCGCTGATACAGAGGAGCAGGCATCAAAGCGGGGGGAGCCCGCATTCATCGCCAAAATAATGTGGGGTAGACAGGATGGTGTGGTTGAACCTAGAAAATATGACCTGGACTTCGAAGACTTCGAAGACCGCGGACACACCGATATCTGCAAGCCACACTCCGGCTACTTGAAGCCGATTTATTTCATCGATGAGCAAGGGAGGCGCGATGGATGAGAAGTCAATCAGGGTCCTTGAATTTCACAATTCTTTTTTGCAGCAGCGGTTTCTGTACGCTACGGACTATCCGTCACAACTGCACGGCGTTATCTCGCGGGAATACACTGAGAAGGCGT
The DNA here is from genome assembly GCA_963796145.1 of uncultured Acidobacteriaceae bacterium. Classification (GTDB taxonomy): domain Bacteria; phylum Acidobacteriota; class Terriglobia; order Terriglobales; family Acidobacteriaceae; genus PALSA-350. Next base: position 158,281 of record CAWCKO010000010.1, read on the forward strand.
TGGTAGAAGCAATAGGATGGCTAGTGGAGGGTGTATTCTGTGGCTACTTCGACACGCACTCTAGCAATACATCCTGGAATGCGATCCAACCTGCGTCAGAGATAGTGAGCAAACCCAAATATGGCTGGCTGATCCCTCATCTAAAACCCTCCTTTGACAACCTACGAGGCTCGATGCAGCCATTTCGTTCAAGTCTCCAAATGCAGGCAGGACCCCAGCAGGGCTTTGAATCACCCTTGTTCCCGCATGCGCTTACGATTGCTTTTAGGATGTCACGCGACGATCTGGCAAGCTTCTGCTCGAATTGCATACAAGACATGCCTGACGGTTCATGGAATGAGTGGAAGAACAAGTGGACAAACGTCCGGGCATCGGAGATTGCTGGAGTGCTATCAAGACCCATCGGAGGTCCTGTCAGTGCTGATATTACTTCGCTAGCCGCCGGTTATTTGAGATTGCTTGAACATATCTACTTATGGAAAGAGTTTTTTGAAACAAGCAAACATCTTGCCGACAAGAGCGTGGATTTCGATAGTTTTTGCCAGAGAATCGGTGGGCTGACGTTATGGCGCCTTCCGCTCCACGAGACAAAAGTTCGGGAGCGTTTTAATTCTCTATACGAGTTGATCGAATTCGCATTGCGGCCTGAATTGTCGCTAATCCATGCTCCATGGTCAACCTTCGATGAGAATTTCCGCAGGTATTTCCATTCACTCTTGGAGGCATGGGACAAATATCATGTAGCAAGTGCGCTCGCAACCGCATAGACCTGACCTGCCACAGCAACCAGAGAAAATGAGGAGTTTCGTGGACCAGACGAAATAACCCCCATCATTCTGGAAGTTTCGGGGATCGGATGCAATTTGGGCGACCAAGGCCGCCCTAAGAGACCCCGCCCCCGATCCAGTAGGTCGACCCCGCGTCAATCTCAACCTCTACTCGGGTTTGCAGCCATTACGTGTAAAAAGATGCGGGGATAGAAAGATGCGGGGACAAGAAAGATGCGGGGACAGGAAGCTGTGAAAGAATCGAGCTTTCCAGAGGGAACGTCTACCAGGTTCGTGTGTAGCAAAGTCCTTCTGCTGTTTGCTGGGTAGGCACGCATGCCGTGTTTTAAGCGTGTTTATGGGTCTTCCAGCCAAAAAGGGCCTAATCGGGTCCTTCGCCAGGGCGCAGAGTAGACCCTAGGCGACATCAAGCGACTCCGGCAGCATTGAGTTTGCTGCGGATGCTGAGCCAGCGGATGATGTTGTAGCTGAGACAAGCCCAAGTCGCTTCCATAGAGGCTTTCCATCGTCCACGACAGCGAAATTGCCGAAGCCCACACCGCTGCTTGATCCAGGCGTGCGGGAACTCTGCAATCTGTGATCGTTGCTTATAGATCTTCTGCGCTTCTTCCGTTTTCATCCTGGCTTTGAATGCCACCGTGGCGGCTGGCTCTTCATTGCGTGTAATTGACCGTCTCCAGTTGGCTGGTGGCGTTTTGGAAGCACACTGCTCACGGTGCACGCAGGTGCGGCAAGCCCATCTGGGTTGTTTGTATACGTGCCAACGCACCCCGTTCTTGGCATTGGAAACCGCATGGTGCGTTAACTTCTCGCCTGCTGGGCAGAGATAGATGTCCCGCTCCGCGTCATAAATAAAAGCACTGCTCATAAAGGCGGAACTGCGACCCTGTGCATCCCTTTCCACTGGCTTCCAGCTCTCTTGCCAGGAACCATAAAAATCGACTCCGGCTGCTCCGGCTGCTTTTACAGAAGCGTGGTTGGTGTAGTCGCCATCAGCTACTATCTGCTTTGGTAAACAACCCAACGTTGTCTTGCAGCGGTCCAGGGCAGGCTCTAGTTGGCGGTAGTCAATCGCATCGGTGGTCGCCTCTACGTTCACCACCAGCCCGTGGGTCGTGTCGGTGACTAACTGCACGTTATAGCTGGGTACGGTTCCACCTTCACCGTTTCTCATCACGTGGGCCTGTGGGTCGGTGCTGGAAGCTCGAGCAACAAACTCTTCGCGATCACGCTTCCGTGCCTGCTGCAGCCGCTCCACCTCACGCACCGCAGACTCTAGCCGACTCTTTCGCTGCCGAGCTGCCCGCCGTTGTGCTGCCAGCTGACGGTTGGTTCTCTTTCCCTCTTCTGCCGCTTGCTCATTGATCCGCTCCACCTGCTCGCGCGCTAACGCCAGATGAGCTTCCAGCTTCTCTTTGCGTCGAAATGTATTACCGCTGGCATTGGCCTTGATCTTCGTGCCATCCAGCGTGACTCGTTCCATGGTGATCAGTCCCTCGGCGCTCAGCATGCCCACCACCTGCACAAACAGATTCTCCAGGGCTACCTGGTAATCACAGCGGAACCCGGAGAGGGTTCGATAGCTGATCGGCTGGCACCCACAGAGCCACAGCGCGCCCGGCTCGAACTCGCACTGCCGGGATAGCTCACGCGCCGAGCTTATGCCTCGGCTGTACGCGTACAACCACAAGCTGATCAGTAACCGAGGGGCGGTATGGTCACGACCTGCGCGACCTTCAACCGCCGCGATCTCGCCGTCGTAAAGACTCAAGTCCATACGACCGACCACCTCCCAGATCGAGCGTGCGCTGTGATCTTGCTCGATCAACCGTTCAACATCGACAGTGCGCAAAATCAGCTGATTGCGATCAATCGGAACAAGGCGGCGTAGAGCTGGCGATGCATTCACGCTTGCAGTCTAAGGTGGTTGCACTTGACGCAAAAGTGGATACCTTGATGCTACCGTCAATTTTTTCACAGCTTCCAGACGGAGCAACCCCCACCGAAAAACTTCTACGCATGCAAAACTAAACACCCATATCGGGCTAAAAACATGCAGATGGTTGACTAGGTGCCGAAGGACAATGTTCCCTGGCTCTCGCCCGGCTCAGGCCTCCGTTTGGGCCCGGGTTTTCGCGGAACCAAGCGGCGCTTGATTTCCTTTTCCAGCCTGCGCGTGAACTCCGCTGATCCGAGGGGCCGGCCGGTGTGCGTGCTACGACGAATAGCATCCAGCTTGGATTCGGATTCGCCTGCATCGAGATAGGCGCGCCAGCTACCAGGAGACCATCGAGTCCGCCACAAGTCCATCGCCAACCATGTTTCCGCCGTCGCCGCGCCGCAATGAGCAGCTGCACTGGAACATTCCCAGCATTCCGGCCTGGCCACTAGCGAGGCGCGCACCGGATTCAACTCCGTATAGCGCAAGGCTTCCCAGAGGTGTGGTTCATCCAGAGGACAAGAATAGTACCGCCCCTGCCAAACATGACCTGAAGAGTAATGAATCGCATTCCAGTAGGAAGCAAACCGGCCGTGCGTGTCCTTCAGAGCTACTGCCAGAACATCTGGCTTCCGCGGGATAGCAACAAGGTGAACATGGTTGGACATCAAGCAGTAGCCAATCAGTTCTATCTCGTACAGTTCCATGCTTTGCCGCAGCAAGTCGAGATATACCTTGCGATCAGCTTCGCCTTCCAGGATAAAACGCCGTGCGTTCCCCCGCTGCGTTATGTGATGGGGCAACCCGACGGCGATTACACGAGCGAGACGCGCCATTCATCCGCCTCATTCCGCTTGGATCCTTTGGCGAGGACGTTGAAGACCGAAAAGCGTCTGAGGCCACTCTGATCGCCAGGGCAGAGCACACCCACATCAATCATGCATCGCTGTTGATGAAGTTCTCATGGGAGGGACATTAACCAAGTTTAAGTTTGCTTCTCAGATCTCCAGCCTAGACCTCTTGCGCGCATCCCCCGGCATCACGTAGAGGCCCGAGTATTTTGGCTTCGGTTCGGCAGGTGCTTAGGGGGTTCGTTCCGTCGATACGACATCTCTGCTCTAGCCGAAGGAAGTGGGCGACCGCTTGGCACATCTGAGTTTGTCACCGGTCTTGAACGATTGCTCGGCAGACCCTGGAATTGCTGCAATAGATATCATGTCGACGCATTTCGGACTATAAGAAAACCCGGTCGGACGAACTCGGGGACCAGACGGAGCCGGCACTTTGACGGGTCCACTCCAGACTGGCACCGGGTTTTTTGACTACAATTGGCCAGGCGGCAAGCGACGGGCATGCTGTTGCGGTGGACGCCGAGGGTAGGTTGCCGCCGTATGGTGGCGAAGATGCACTCTGGCCGGGAGCCAATACATGCCAATGCCAGTATTGACGCTGACGCACGGGATCCCTATCTGGTTCCTTGTTTTGAGCTTGTTTCTGCCCAGGCTTTCGCTATTTATCGGATGGATCCATATGTGGTGGTTTTTTGTCCCTCAGCCCTGGGCTGCTGTGTTGTGGGCTTGTCTTCCCAGGGTGCTGGTCCTGATCTTTATTCACGCGCATCAGGGGTTCGACTTCTGGTTCTGGATACACCTGGTGACGGCGATCCTGGTATGGGGTGGATCTGGGGCTTCTCACCACAACAGAAGAGTGCGGAGAAGGCGTGCCTAGCGCATTTCTGCTTCCCGGGGTTCCGTTAAAATTGAGCCCCCCGGGTACATCTTCGCGGTTATCCGCCAAGGGGAGAGCACGGCATGCGCATTTCAAGCGTTTGGTCCGCAGTTCCGATTCTTCTTTGCACGTACCTCATTTCATGGGCGTGCATACCGGCTCAAGCTCAGACGGGACTGGTACTTTGGGGATTTGACGGGCAGTTTCGCGGACGAGGTTTCGTGGACAGAGTTTCTATCGCGCCGGGGGGTAGGTATCATGTCCCCGTATCTCCCCTGGCACTCGCGTTTCCGCAGTCACTACGAGTTCCGCCTTCAATGTTTGCTCCAGACTCTTTTCAAATATTGTCATCCCGCGCGGAGTGTACTCGTAGCGAATGTAGCGAATGGCTTGCAGGTCAAAGGGTACATCGCTTCCGTTTTGAGTGATCAGGATCACTGTACGTCCCAGCGTATGCGCCACCCCGATTTCATAGAACACGTTGGGGTTTCGTTCCGTGCAGTCTGCAATGATTACTCGGGCCGAGTTAATCGCTTCCCACACATCCGACATGATGTGATGTGCTCCAAAGAAATCGTCCGCCCGTTTGGCCACCAGCTTGAGAGAATTCGTCACATTGAGAATGTGATCTTCATAAACCGGCCGCAACTCCGGCTTAAACGACATCAGCACAAACACGTCGAGGGAAGTGCCAAATCCCACCGGCTTTCCAAAGTACGGTCGGACAACCATCGAATCGCTAGTCGCCTCTCCCAACTTTCTCAGGCTCAGGCCGAGCGTGGCCTGAATTCTGTGCCAGTTCGGGGCCACTTCAAACGTGTCAGGTTGGCTTCCGGCGGAAACCTTTTTCTCGACCAGCCCAGCCTCTTCCAGTTGGCGAAGCTCGTTCTCGACCCTGAAGGGCCCATAGTACGCATCCAGCTGAAACAGTTTGCGCAGGCCTTCCACGTCGTTCGCAAGGTTATCTCGTAACGCAACCATAACGTTTGGAGAATTCAATTCCATATTGGTTTGTCAATTGTGCCCCCTGCCGGAATGGCTGTCAAAGAAATGCTGTAAGATTTTCCGATGTTTATGTACGACGCGTACATGGCATCCTGCCGCGCTCGAGATTCGATCCGTGAACGTACGCTTGAGAACCTCGCTTCCACCGATTGGAAGGGAACCGTAACCGTTGAGTTTGATGACCCAACCCTTTCCGTACCTCTCGAACGTCATGCACGACTTGTACGGCGCATCCTGCGTCGGGGCGCCGAGAACAACGTAGAGATGTTTCTGTTTCTTGAAGACGATCTCGATTTCAATCTACACTTCATCCACAACTTGACGACTTGGCATCCCCTCCGACAGTTTTCTCCGGGCCAGCACTTTTTTGCCTCGATGTGCAATCTCGGCGTTGCGTTTCGAAAATCATGCCCCGATCTGGCTTACCGGGAGGCCGACCCGCATGTAGCCTTTGGAAGCCAGGCACTTCTTATTTCCAAGGCGACCGCGCGGTATTTCGTTACGTGCTGGGGAGTCGAACCCGGCCCACATGCTGATGTCAAACTGTTGCGCTTGGCGGCCCGCGTTGTTCCTGTCCTTTATCACACACCGTCCCTAGTGCAACACGTTGGAATGCCGAGCATCTGGGGCGGTCCGTTCCACGACGCCCCTGATTTCGACAAGAACTGGAGGTCATCGGGGAACCGAACGAGCAGTTCAACTCGCTGTTGATACGATCGCGGAGTTTCGGGGACACTCCTGGAATTTGGAATTTAGTCGTCTGACGAGACCGGTACTTTGGAAAAAGCAGATGGTGCTAAGGCACCTCTGGTAGGGACAGAACCCGGTGACGGTGACAAAACCCGGTGACAGACGGCCGGTTTGAAGGTTTTCTCAAAATAGTCGCCATGGGGCGCAGCAAACGGCTGCATGCGCACGGGAACAATGCCGGGATCAGCTCCCCGTGGCCGGCCATACCGAAGCCGGAACCTGGACGGGATCGGCGGGAACCAGCGTGGCCACCGAGACGTGCGGCCAGGTAAGCCCATTGAAGTTCAGCAGGACCAGCTGCGTATATTGAATCTGGGTATACGTAACGATGATGGACACCGGCTGCGTAATGGCAGCCGGGGGCGGCTGCACGCAAAACGTTGGTACGACCTGTCCAGGAACGCTCGGCGGGCATGGCAATATCAACGGATCCGGGCCTAATGGGAATGGCTGCACCGGGATCGGCGCTTGCACCGTCTCAATCCAGAAGATTGCCGACATCTGCAGAGCCTGAGCGTTCGGGCTGCTGGTCGGCGGATTCCCCTGCAGGAAAGCAACATTATCCGTGCCCCCGCCAAACAGCGGCGCCGCCGGGTCGGTATTAATGATGATTACCGTGGTGGCAGTGATCGTTTGTTGGGCGATCTGATTGCGCAGGACGGTGTTGGGATCGTCCAGCATGGCCTGCGTGATAGTGCCGTTGGCGATGAAAGTAGTCAGGTCCTGGGGGATTCTGGGCGTCCCTTGCGTGGCCGCGGTCTGACTGGGAAACGGGATTTGATGCACCGGCGTCTGCCCGGTAACAAACGGCGTAATGCTGACGGGATTTATGATCGGCGGCCCGTTTACGGAAAGAAAGGTGCCTTGGGCCTGAATGGTGGTGCCGTGCGGGATGGACCCCATGCGGGCGACGGTGGGCCCCTCGGCCGGGTCGTTCGTAGACGGAAAATTCATCCACAGACCTGGTTCCACATGGATCCCGACACTTTGCCCGGGGGTCGTCACATCCTGGATGGTCTGCAGGTAAGGCACGCCATTGAGGAAGATATCGCCCTGGGGCGTTGTCCCGCGGTTGGGAACGGAGCCCAGGCTAGGTGAGAACGCCAGGCTTTCGCTGGTGAGATTTAACTCCAGAATGTTGTCTCCCGGAGTGACCGGGATGGGCAGGGCCGTCGGCGTTACGCTGTTGTTGGGACGAAAGATAGTGTTGAAACCGTTTCCGTTCCAGGTGCCCACAAACGCGGCGAGCGGCCCAAGACCGGGCGGGGGCGTAGGGGCGGCAGCGACAACCCCGACGGCAGGGCGCAAGGCGGGTGGGGCGGTGGGGACTTCACCGAACACGAAACCGCTGGGCAGAGAGATCTTTGCTGGGACCTTGTTTGGCGTGCTCATCGCTCCTCCTTATGGCTTTACGTAGGCGGGCCCGGGGCAGCGCGACGTTCCCCGAAGAGAATCCAACGGTTTGGGGCGTCTCTGGAGTTAGTGCAGTTCGCGGACGAAACGTTTCAAAGCCTATCTCGTTAGAGCTGCTGTTCGACGTAAGCTTGCAGCCAGCCCAGGATCTGAGGCCAGCCTCGATGGCTGGTGCGGGAACTTTCGCTCGCAAGGCCAGAGTGTGTCAGCCGCACCGTCGTGGCGCCGTCCTTCTCTTCTAAATCCCATTGCACAAGGGTCTCCGTTGGATTCTCATACCAGTCGGGAAGCCACGTGAAGACCAGCAACCGTGGACGTTCGATTTGGCGATACTCCCCGGCTACGGTAAATGGCTTCCCGCCCATGCCGATGCCGCGCATCACCCACTTGCCGCCGGGACGCAGATCAGACTCGATGTGGGTGACTTGGAACCTCCCTTCGGCACCCCACCATTTCATACGCTTATCGGGATTCGTCAGCGCCTCAAATATCCGTTCCGCCGGACCTTTTATCGTGATTTCCTGAACGATTGTGTCGCTTGCACTTGTCAGATTCATTGATTCTTCTCCACGTAACTCTTCAGGCTTTGCATAGTCTCGCTCCAGAATGCTTCGTATTCCCGAAGCCAATCGTTGATCTCTCGCAGGGGTTTGGCGTTCAAACTACACAGGCGTGCAGTGCCGTGTTCGCGGGTAACGACCAAACCCGCGGAGCGCAACAAACGAAGGTGCTTCGAAACCGCAAGACGGCTCATCGAAAATTTCCCGCGATCTCGCCAACCGTTTGTTGGCAGGCCGCGAAGGAGACTCAGGATTCCCGGCGGGTCGGATCGGCTATCGCCCGAAATACAGCGTCGCGATGTTTGCGTTTAATAGAAACCATATGGTTACCAACAATGTAACCATATGGTTTCCATTTGTCAAGAGCGAGGGCCGCTTGCGTCGCGCCCGATTGGCGCACTTGTTCTGGAGCATGCCGGCCGGCACGATCCTCGACACCCCAAATCCGAAGCGATCTAGAAGTGGCGCCGGCGCCGCGCCTACGGGAAGGGACATTTGCAAGTTTTGCTAATGTGTCCAAAGCGTGAGTCGGGCGAACCAAGCAAAATCCAACATCCCGGTCGATGCTAAGCCGGCGACAGGGAAATTGGTGGTGGTCAGTTTTGAATCTGGGGCGCTCGGCGAACTCGAATGGCGATAAGGGGTCATGATATGCACCGTCCCTTAACTTCTGTCAGAATATCCAACGCAGCTTGGCCAGGAGCCCACTCAAGCCAAAGGAGGGCGTGAATGGGCACCCGACGCTTGCTGTCCGCCCTAATCGTCGTGCTGATCTTCGTCCTTACGGATGGCTTCGCGAAGCCAAGGGGCAAAACTGATATCGGATCCGCTGACCGTGGTGCACCCTGCAGCGCCCGGGCCATCCTTGCAGCCCCAATAGTTCAGGGTTGCATGGATGCTGCCGGTACATACAGTGGCCTTGTCGAAGGTGCACACATCGGCGACACCAATCTTGTCCCCACCCAGGTCATTGAGATGGATGTCCACTTCGGCAGGAGTGTTTACCGCAATGTCCACGTCTTCTTCGCGGATCACGTTGTAGGAGATGACGGTGCCGCGCACGGGAGTGCCGCCACCGCCGCTATTGATGTTAATTCCCACACTGCCCGGGGTGGCGGTGTCGGCCTGGTCGGCGAGGTTTTTCGCAATATAGTTGCCGATAATGACGTTGCCATAAAAGTGATCCGGGGGCAGCGTGATACCCGGACCCACCTTGATAGCCGGACCCACGTGGGTGTGTAGCGCAACACCTCCAAGACCATTCCCGATCAGTGTGTTGCGAATAATCAAATTGCCGGACACCGTCCCGGCGCCATTGCCATCCGAAAACAGGCCTACACCCGCACCTCCAATCTTGACCCCGTTCCCTGAGGAAACGTTCTCGGCCACGGTATTGTTGTTAATGCCGAAGTGAGGAGCATAAGGGGGAGAAGCATGTCCGCTGGGCGGATGAGAGCCAAAAACGATGCCGCACTCTAACGGATTATCCTTAATCGTGTTGTGAATGAGCAGATTGTCGTGGCTTTCTGCAGTTTCGTCGCTGATCAGGACGCCATCCGCATTCCCGGTCATCAAATTGTCAGACACAATCGAATGGCTCGTTCCTACCAGGTGAAGAGCGCCGCCGCAGTCACCCGTTTCATCGGTTTCGTATGTGCCGGAGCCGGGTTGGTCCGGGCACCCCGTGGTTGCCATGGTGAAAAGCAGGCCCGGACTAGTGTCATTGTCGTTGATGTTATTTTTGCGAATCGTCACATGCGAAGCACTCACTACCAGGATTCCTTCGAAGAGAGCATTCTCGACGGTGAGGCCGGCGATGCTCACCCAGGCGAGGCCGGGATGGTCAAATCCGTCTACGAAGAAGCCATGCGGCAGGTTAGCGGCATTCACGATCGTTGATTCGGCGCCGGCACCGAAGATTGAAACGGCAATGCCGATGGTCACGTATTCCTTATAGGTACCAGCTGCAACTTGAATAACGTCGTACGCGGAGGCATGATCGACAGCCGCCTGGATGGTCGCCCAACAGCCGGACTGATGAGGATTAACGCAAAGAGTAGCAGCCGCGAGGGTTTGGGTTAGGGACAGGTACAGAACAACGAAACAGGGGATCGTCAACAGACGCAACCGATTGACAAGCATAGGAAATTTCCTCCTTGTGAAGATCTAAACGCGGGGGAGAGAGTCAGTACCGATGTACTCTGCAAAGTCCCGTTCTCTGGAGGGGGACAATGTAGGGCCGTGTTGCTTCGAGGGGCCCAATTTGCCGGTCGTGCGTGACAGGGACCGACAGCGCCCGAATCATACTCCCTCGGCTTCGCTCTTCACAATAAAGTTCCATGAAGCGTTTGCAGGCGCTTGACCAGTGGTCAGGGATTTAGTGGACGGGACTGGTACTTTGGGATTGAGTGGCCTGACCACAAATTTCGACCACAAATTTCCAGCTCCGCGTGGCGCAACGCTTCCCAGACGTGCGCCTCATCCAGAGGGCAGGAATAATAGCGCCCTTGCCAAACATAACCACTTGAGTGATGGATGGCCCAGCGGCCACGAACGTCTTACTGAGGTCGCTCCATCCGCCATGCACACAATCATGCTGCAGAGTTGGTAAATATCTCCTGCCTGAGATATGAATTACATTTAATCAGTCCGGACGTACGGTGCCGAAGGGCTTCGCCCAAACTTCAGAAATCACCGATTACTCCCGCCTGCCCGGAAGATCGCATGGCGCCCTTGATCGACAACCTGCAGCAGCACGCTGACAACCTGAAGCAGCCCTTCATGCTGGGGTGCACGCGACGCTCATTAGGGGAAATTCCGTCCCCGAAAAGCCGTCATTTTTTACTTGTCCTTCGTCCAACCTTGGTGGTAGAGTTTCGCCGCTCTGGATTCCATGTCGAACTGGAGGCGAACAGCAATGAAGTATTCTTGGAAGTGGCTCTTATCGCTAAGCCTGTTTGTTTTTGTTTCGCTGCCTGTGCGGGCGCTCAATCCGAATTACAACTTCTCGATTGTTGCAATTAACGGCCAAACCATCGACGGACTTACACTCACTACTTTCGTTGCTGGTCAGCCTTGCATCAATGACTTTGGTACAGTTGTATTTGGGGGGGCCTACGGACCCACTAATAACACCGCGATCTTTACTCCTTATCACGTCATTGTCAAAACGGGAGACAAAGTAGACGGAGAGGTCCTGACCGGCGTCTTTTATTGCGCCCTCAATAACTCCGGCACCCTCGTCTACGGGGGTGGCCTGCAGGAACCCGGAAAAACTGCCTTGTTTGTTAAGCCCGGGATAGGCCCGACCGCGCGCGTCGCCGTTGTGGGCGAAAAGATCGGCGGCCTGGAATTACAAAACTTCTCGAACATTGCCATCAACGATTTTGGAGAAGTCGTGTTCTCCGCCAGCTGCTATTCTCCGGACCATAGTCTCGAAACCGCCATCTTCACTCCCAGCAAGGTTCTCGTAGCTCCAGGCAGTGAGGTGGATCATAACGTACTCACTGGCATCGACAGTATGTTTGCCTTGAGTTCCAGAGACGTGTTCTTTCATGGATTCAACTCAAGCATTGGCGAAGGAATGTTCACGTTGCACAGTCTGCTCGTGAAAATCGGGGATGTGGTGAGCGGTTATCAGTTCGAACCGACCGGTGGCGCAGCGTTCGGCTACCCGGCAGCCAGCGAGCAGGGAGAGTTGGTCTTCGGCGGGGTTTATGCGACCGGCGCCGGCATCTTTACGCCGCGATCGATCATTGTTGCAACAGGCGGTCTACTCCCTCCGGCAGCGGCCGTGAATAATTCGGGTACGGTTGTCTATCTCGGATCGAACGGCCTGATGGTCAACCAGACGCCGCTGGTGGATTATGGAGATACGATTGACGGCCACATTCTCAACGGTCTCGGTCTTCCCGCGGTGATCAACAATCGGGGTGCTGTCGTCTTCAACGCCACTTTCGAGGCTGGTTTTGAAGGCATTGTGCTAGCCACGCCAAAGCCCCCAGTTTGGTGAGTATCGGGAGAGATAATCCGATCTTCCGCGGCATCCATCAGCAGCCAAAGTCAGGAATCTCATTCGGATCCAGAAACGCGGCGATGACATCCAAGAGGTGGCCTACCGGCTCGCCCTTGTTGAGACATTTTGAAAACAAAACACAGTCCTCGGGACAGAGAGTGGAAGCAAAAGCGCTGAGCAGCAGGATTGGGAACCGGGCATGGAGCGCTCTCATGCGCAGGAACAGATCTCTGCCGTTCAGTCCGGGCATATCGAAATCGAGGACCGCAAGATCGAAGGCTGAAAAATCGCAGCGCAATGCCTGTATAGGGCAACTAACCAATACAACTGAGTAGCCCTGCGACTCCAGAATCTTCCCGCGAAGTGTCAGTTCCAGTACGTTATCGTCGACGCAGAGGATCCGCTTTTGTGTGAACTCGGATTGCACCCGATCTGCAAGGATGACTTCGCTTCTCCTCTTTGGCTGTGAGGTGACGGCCTGATGCGAGAGCATGTGGCTGTATTGCACTTGTCCTTCCGGACGCACGGGGAGCATGACGAGGAAGCGCGCGCTTGTGAAAGCTTTTCCCATTAGAAACACGCCGCTGCGCACGTCATCTTAATAATTGTTAAGCTCGCGACACCTCGCAGGGGAAGATAAGGGGACATAATAACTATCCCCCGAGTTTTGGGGGAAAGCCGCCCGCATTTCTGTACTCGGTTGACAAAACAGACAAGCGGGAGGAAATTCATGTGCATGAAACGCCGATCGTTTCTCCGTTCGTCCGCCGCGCTCGTGGGAGTCGGTGTGCTCGGCTCGGACGATAGCCACGCCGACCATATCCATCCGCACAGCGTCCATGCGGCGTCGCTCATGACCGAGTGTGCCCAGCGCTTTCTCGCCGCGCTCGATGCCGGTCAGCGCGGCAAAGCGACTTTCCCGTTCGATACCGATGAGCGTATGAACTGGCACTTCATCCCCAAGGAGCGCAAGGGGCTGCCATTGCGCGAGATGAAACCCTATCAGAAGCACCTCGCCAGCGCGCTGCTGGCGGCTGGGTTGAGCCAGACGGGGTACATCAAGGCCGTGACGATCATGAGCCTGGAAGACGTGCTCAAGATCATGGAGAACGACAGCGGCGAGAACCGCAACCCGGAGAAATACTATTTCTCGGTGTTCGGCACTCCTTCCGACAGTGGCACCTGGGGCTACCGCGTCGAGGGCCACCATCTCAGCCAGAACTACACAGTCGTGAATGGCAAAGTTGTTGACGGCCCGAGCTTCTTCGGCTCCAACCCCGCCGAAGTTCGGCAAGGACCGCGCAAGGGCCTGCGCACCCTCGCTGGAGAGGACGACCTTGGAATCGAGCTGATCCATCTCCTCGACGAGCACCAACAGAAGGTCGCGATCGTGGACCCAACCGCCTACAAGGACATCCTAACCGCCGCCAGCCGGAAGGCAGCGCTTCAGGGCCAGTCATCCGGCCTGTCCGGTTCCAGGATGAACGCCATGCAATTCGATGCGCTCATGGCCCTCATGGAGGAATACGCCCGCAACGTGGCGGCCGAGTTGGCCGAAAACCGGATAGCCCAGATCAACGAGGCTGGTCGGAATATCTACTTCGCCTGGTCGGGTGGAATGAACCGCGGTGACCCGCACTACTATCGCGTTCAGTCGCCTTCATTTCTCATTGAATTGGATGACACACAGGACGACGCAAATCATATCCACTCTGTATGGCGCGACGTCACGGGCGACTTCGGTCAGGACCTGCTCCAGCAGCACTACGAGGCCGACCACCAATAGAAGTACGTGGGGAACTCGGGGACGTCCAGGGCCGGAACTCCACCCTGCACATCTGTTCCCCTGGAGTATGATTGGCGGGAAATGAACACCGCCGTCCTGCTTCTGAGCATTCCTCGGTGCCTTGCATGCAAAGGTGTGGTCGCGGCAATCTCCCAGTTCCTGATTGCGCACAACGGTAGCGTCTTGCACAGCGATGACCACCTGGACAGTGGCCGCGACCTGTTCCTATCAAGGCTGGAGTGGGACCTGGACGGGTTCGATATTCCAATTGCCGATTTCGAGCACCACTTCAAGCCGCTGGCCGAACGTTTCTTGATCAACTACCACCTGGCATTGACGGACTACCGCCCCAAGATTGCCATCCTGGTTTCCGGCTATGACCACTGTCTTGCCGATCTGTTGTACCGGCAGAACACGGGCGAGCTGAGGTGTGACATCGTCAGGATCATCAGCAATCACACCACCGCCAAGCGGATGGCTGACTTCTATCACGTCCCCTTCAATTTACTGACCAACCCCAACGACAAGCGCGAATCGGAGCGGGAAATGCTTGAGCTGCTCGGGCAGGACGTGGACCTGATCGTGCTCGCGCGCTACATGCAGATCCTGGGACCGGAATTCGTCGCTCAGTACTTGTTACGTATGATCAACATCCACCATTCTTTTCTTCCCGCTTTCATCGGGGCGAAACCCTATCATCAAGCCTACGGGCGCGGCGTGAAACTGATCGGTGCCACCAGCCATTATGTGACCGCTACCCTGGACGAAGGACCAATCATCGAGCAAGACGTGGTGCGTGTCTCCCATCGCGATACTGTCGAGGATATGTTGTGCAAAGGCCGTGACTTGGAGAAGGTCGTGCTCTCGCGTGCCGTGCGCTGGCATCTGGAAAATCGCATCTTGGTCTACCAGAACAAGACAGTCGTGTTCGTTTAGGCTCCAAGTCGACAATTCTGGGGCGGACCCTGTCCCCCATCTCCTACTTATAATCCCATTTTCGGATGCCGGCCTTCTGCCACTGGCCGGGCTCTCGATGGAGGGCCTTGCCTGCGAACTGCGCGAGGCCGGCATCCAATTTCCGCTGAGCGTAGCCTGCAGGAAAGCAGGTTTTTCAGCAGCCTGCCAAGTAACTAGAATTCATGCCTGCAAAAGCCGCAGTCCCTGTTCTTGGGGTCCTTGCAATCCGGACTCAGGATGAATCCATTGAAAACTCCGTTCAACAGGCCGGAGCCGACGATCTGTCCGCGGTTGTTGATTCCCGTTGCGGTTGACAGGACCCAACCGGAATTCGTCGGGATCATGTCATTCAGGTCGTGCATCTTGCCATTGCTGTACAGGAAGGCGTGGTCAATGCCTGTGGGCGTATTTGCACTTGACGAGCCCACCACCTGTCCCCATGCGTTGATGCTATTGGCCTGGCTGATGGTGTCGTTGGGCAAAACGCCTAGATCGATCATCGTGCCCTTGCTCCACAGGAAGGCATGCCCGAATTCAAAATTGAGAGAACTTGCGGTGCCGGTGATCTGCACCGAGTCGTTAATTGCTGTTGCCGTGCTGACGTCGGTCCCCGGCAGCGTCCCTAAGCTAATCATTTTTCCGCCGTGGTACAGGAACGCACGGTCATGGTAGTCAGGCATATGGGCAACGCCCGTCACGTCGCCCCAATTGTTGATGCCGGCCGCCCCACTTCCGGTGCCTCCCGGAAGTGTGCCCAGGCTGATCATATTTCCATGGCGAAACAGGAAAGCCACATAGACCCCGTCGGCATTGTCGGCTGTTCCTGCAATCTCGCCGAACGAGTTGACCGCGGTGGCCGCGCTGGAGGTCCCCCCGGGCAGAAGTCCCAAGTCACGCAGGAGGTGATCCTCGTATAAGAAAGCATGGCGGCTTTGCGTAAATAGTGCTTCTCCGACGACGCGGAGCTTTCTTCTTTCTTCGTCTCCGTGCTCCTGGGTTTGGCGATTGTCGCCCGTGATGGCGTATCCATAACTGTATTCCCCGGCAAGAGCGACCATCTCGCCGTCGCGATACAGGAAGGCCTCGGGTATCGGGACGCCTGGGGGCCCGACGAAGTAGCTGATATCAGCGCCGGTCACTTGGCCGGACTCATTGACGCCTGCAGGGTAGGTCGCCGCATAGCGATAGTCCGGGAGTACAGCCAGATTAGTGACGGTATAGGTTTGAGCGGTTGCTGCGGCGAACGCGCAGGAGAGACCTAAGGCAGGGACAAGTAACCAAGGACGCATACGAACCTCTTTCTTGAGTTTGATTTGGGGATTAACTCGGGGGGGAAATGCGCTCCAACCTTATTCCTGGAGCGATAATCAAGTCAATTAAGAAATGCGATAGACGCCGGGTACTGCAGCCTGGGGTGGGAAGAGCGGGTCGGTTTGCTCGCGGCCCAAGTGGGTGACGGGGTGCTGCAAAAGGCGACGAGCGTATCGAACGCGAGTTACCTTTGGGCTTGTACTCCTGTGCAGAAAAACGCATCTCGCCACTTACATGCAAAGTTGGAAACGCTATATCTCTTAGAGTAGACGATATCGGCAGGCGACGGCTTCTCACGCAACCGCGCCCTGGCCGGCAGTTGCCGGTAGTTTCGGCCTTCCGCGTGAGCGAAGGATAGCTTCACCGCTATCCGGTCCCTCACCCTATCCCTGTCACAAAATCACCAAAACCAGCCATACGCGACCCACCGCGGCTTCCAACCCTTTTGCGCCATTAGGAAGCAGCAAAGAAACCCGCACCCAATCACCAGCAAACCGAGGAAACGAGACTACCTATGCCCAAAAATACTGTCAGCGATCCCATCACCGATCAGGAAATGGCCTTTGCTCACCTGATCATGTCCGGAACCATGAATGACCGCCGCGCTGCGGAAGCTGTCGGCCTCAATCCCGACACCGCCGCCTATACCAAAGCCAAGCCCCGCGTCCGCGCCTACATGATCGAGCACCGCGCCGCCGTCAAGGAAAAGCTGGTGGACCAGGAAGCCGAAGGGCTGCGTAAGCTAAACCTTGGTCGCGACCAGATCCTGGCCCGGCTCTGGGAACTGGCCAATCTCAGCCCCGAAGCGACCAGAGGCATCATCGCCGGTCAAATCAAAGCCCTTTCGATGATCGTAGCCATCGAAGGCTTGATCCCGTCCGGAACCATGAATGCCCGTCGCCTTTCTCCATCCGGGACGCAGCCCGCGGCCCCGCCCGTCAAGGCACAAATCTACAGCGCTCAGTGGCGCAACCAGCAGCCTCAAGCCGCGGTCGAGGAGCCAGGCGATCCCGCTGCTGCCACGGAAGCCCAACCCGCCGCGCCCCAGGCCCCCCACCCGGAGCCTCCTCCGCCCCTTCACCGGAATTTTGACCCGAACCAGCCCAGCCCCGCCAACCCCTTCATCAACCCGCAGCCGCTGAACCGGGTTCCCGCCGCGACCGGCCACATCTTCGATGCCGTTCTCGACACAGCCGGCTCCCCCCGGCTGCCCTTTTTCCCCAAAAGAGGCCCCTCTGCGCGGCGCCGCTGAAGGCTATAAAAAGCCAAATTTTATCGAATTTTATGAAATATCCCGGGATCTGTGTGACGAACGGGGACTCCAGCCAACCGTGTTCTATCGCCGGCAGAAGGAGTTTTTCCTTCCGGTTTGCCGACAAACGGGGAGTCAGGTTGGCTTGGAGGCGGGGGTTGGGAAATGCTTGCTTGATGGAACTCTAGCTCGTTAGCTGGCCACTCTTGAAAGGTGTCAAGTGCTCGCCTTCGCTATAAGAGGTGCTTTGGATGGAGGGTGTTTATATCAGCATCTTGCTCTGCTGGCGGCGGCCAGGATGGTTGGGGTCGGTGAATTCGAGCAGTTCGATGGGCGCGCCGTTTTCGACTATGAACGCGACGCGGACGCCGTCGGATGGGCTGTTGGGAGGAATCAGGATTTCGCGGCCAGCAAGCTCGGAGGCGAGATCAGTCACTTCAAACGCGACGTGCGGAACTTGCCGGACGAGATCAGGGACCGCCGCGTCCGCTTCGAAACGCATCCACTCCACGCCAAATTCGCTTTTCTCGTGGCTGACGACAAAGAGTTTCAGGTGTTTCAAGTGGGTCTCGCCAGGCTTCGCTTCAGTAGTGGGAATTCCGATGTGATGGTACCGGCGCATTGTTTTTCGCTCTCCGTGGAATTGGCACAAATTCTACGCTGTCGTTACCGCGTTTGAAACCGCGCCCTCTTTCCATTTCAGGCTGAACCAACAAATTTTATCGTGCTGCTTCAGATTTTGAGTAATGCAAAGCTAGCCAAACAGTATTTTGCTTCTCGTCTGTCCATTCAACCCTATGCCGCGTGTGCGCAGGTATGTTAACAAAATCTCCGGGATGTAATACTCGTACACTTTCTTCTTCCTCGAAACGCAAGCCCGCTGCACCGGCTAACAATACAACCCATTCATGCTGCTCCTGGTCATACCATTGCCCATCGGGTGTTGCCTGACCGAAAGAGATGATTCGTTCCAATCTAAATCTTTCCCCGTGGATTATTTCGTGAAAGACTTCTTCCGACAGTGATGCGGGCAGGTTGGCAAGAATATTGCCGGCAGTGTTAGCTATCATGCGGTCCACCTGGGGGGGAACTAGGGGACGGCGATGATTCGGGCCAAGCGTCCCACAGCTGGAACTCTAGCAAGAAAATGTTGAATGAAGTAAGTTTTAGGTTCAGTTCTTGCCTTCTGATTCGCCTATCACCAAAGCATCAGATAATCTTCCCGTCCCTCCCCAGTTTCCCCCAAGATGGGGCCGCTTCTCCCCTCAACACACAGTCGCGCGCGGGGTTATTGGAAGCCATACCTTCCTACTCGACCAGGAAACAGGACAGTTATGGCAGATGGTGTGTTCGAAGGGGCAGCTGGTAAGCTTCAAGAAAATCACAGCCGAGGATCTGCCAATCACTGATTCATCCCCGAAGAAACACAGCCTACCCTAAGGAAGTTTCCAGACGGGACGATACCTTTGCAAAATTTGATCACCTTGATCAAACAAAGAACTTAGCTCCCCCCCGATCCATCAAAATCGGCATATGCAGGCTCCGGGGAACACGACGCTCTCACGTCAGCTCGGCTACCCGGAAAGCGTGAGAAGCCCGACGCAAAGGTAACGGACACGTTCATGAACGGTGTTGTACCCGTGCGCAGTCGACCGTACTATGTGGAAAATGAAAATGGCGGAGATGGCGTAGAGGCCCACGTCGACAGGGCTGTGGCGGCGGCACGAACCAGGATGGTGGTAACGGTTGGGAGTTTGCTACTGCCCGTGAACTGGGTCAACAACGAGACTCCTCCCCGTCTTCACTCTGGCAAATATCGGCCTGTCCATCACCAGGCATTGGCTTTGGAGCGTGTTCTGTTTTCTGGCTTCCTCTTAAATCTGTTCTCTAGGCTGTAGCGCAGCCCATCTTCCCGTGAACCGCTGAAGGACCGAGAGTGCAGCATGGACATGCCATCGCCGGAATTAAAGCAGCTATGGATTCGAGTTCTCAAGCGCGTTCATCCTGATTTGGCAATTGACGAGCAGGATCGAATACGGTGCGAACTGCTCACAAAGTTGGCCAATGAGGCATATCAGGCTGGCGACCTGGAGGCATTGAGAGCAGTTCTCACACCCTCACAACCACCCATGTCTTTCCCCCCTGGGACCGCGTTCTCCCTTAAGCGCTTGCTTCCTGTAGCGATAACGGTCGTAATTCTCATTTGCGGAGGTTTCTCCCTTTATTCGATAACAACCAGTCAGCATGCTGTGGCGAACAGCCTCAGAGCACAGGTCGATCGCATCAAGGCTCCCATAAAAGCTCACGGGGAAGTGGGTCAGCCTGGGCCGCCCAAGTCGTATGGAGACGTGATTCACAACAGGATCTCCCAGAACCTGAATCCATCCACGGTCGTCGACACACCTGCAGGAGCCACTGCGGTCATCGCGTTCACCATCTCACGCGAGGGCTCTCCTCAAAATGTCTCCCTGGTTGCATCAAGCTGGCATCCCTCGCTGGACTTCTCCTGTGTGAACGCAGTGCGGCAAGTCAGAACATTCGGGCCGCCGGAAGGGGGAACCAAAGACAGTCTGAACGTTATCTACGACTGCTCCTATCACCCGCAGGATGTTCAGCCGTCATCTGAGCAGGATGTTCAGCCGGCACCTGAGCAGGACGTTCAGCAAGCACCTGAAAAGATAACCGCGCCCGTAGCCGATTCTGTCAAACCCTCACATCTGTACATGAAGCAAATGGCTGAGAGGATCCAACAGAATTTTCATAATTACGAACTTGTCGATGCAAAGGTTCCTGCGGGAAACTCGGCAGAGACGTGGTTCGATGTGAATCGCGATGGTTCTCTCAGCAATGTCAGAATTGGCAAGCCCAGCGGATGGGGTTCCTTAGACTACGCTTGCGTCCGGGCCGTTCTGCGTACTACGACCGTCGGCTCGTTGCCGGAGAGTTACAAGCCGCGCACTCTCCCCGCGACCTTCGCCTGTACCTATGATGGCAGCAATGCCTTACACACCTCCCGGTCTGTTGATTCTGCGACTGACAGATCGGGTCAGTATGTGGCCTCTGTCCGCAACACAACCCATCAGTAGAAGCCAGGGGTGCTTAGAGGGTTGTTACAGTTTTTGAGGCGATGTCGATCGCAAAGCTATCAAGCAACGCAGCTTGGGGCGTTCCACTGACCGTATACGGTGCTGAAAAATACCTTCCGGTGATGGTGGACTTAGTGACTTCCATGCGAAGAAAACCGAAATTCATCTGATCGTACTGTTCGAGCGAGAGGGTGTCGTTTACTTTGAGGGGAACGACAGGAAAGTTTCCGTCGATCTTATGCAGCTTCCCCAGATTGGTGTATCCCCCGTTGCCGGCGACAACGCAAGGTATTGCGACTTTACCGCCAGGCGCCGGAACAATATGAGTGAAGCGCTGGTAGTTATGGACGTGGCCGCTAAGGATCAGGTTGGGATAGACGTTTGTCGCCTTAAAGCTGTCGAAAAGTACTCCGCTTACCGCACTGCTTCCAGAATGTTCGACATCTCCAGAGAAAGGCGGATGATGGACGGCAACAATCAGAGCGATAGCCGGGTCGGCTGCGGCCAGTTCGCCATGGAACCAATCAATTTGGTCCTTATGGATTTCACCTTCGTCCTCACCGACGTTTGAGAAGAGGCCGATGATGGTAGCGAATGGCGTGTTAAAGGTCCAGTAGACGTTAGGCAGATCCATCTGGGTGCGGTTGGAACTGGTCTTGAGCGATCCGAGTTGGCCGGGTGTTTTGGACATGAAGTTTTGAATCCAGCCATCGAGGGGTTTCTTATTGGGGTCCACGGGACCGTCCTGCGGATCATCGGGCTGGCAGTCGTGGTTACCGGGGATGGCTACAATGAAGGCGGGGTAGTCCTTGTAGGTTTCGTAGAAGTTGTCACCATACATGTCGATATCGCCGGCGAAGTAGACGACGTCGCCGAGATGATAGTAGAACGCGGGCTTCATATTGGCAGCAAGCTGATCCGCGTCCTGGGTCATGAGCGCGGCTACGAAGTCCTGCTGGCGCCCCCGGAAATCGCCGGTATCTCCCACCGTTTGGAAGACCATCGTTCCGGTGCTCCGAATGAGTTGGAGGTCGGCGGGATCGAGAAATTTCGAGAGATTGTAGCGAAACGGCGACGGGCCATTTGGTGGGGGTAGAGGCTGAAAGGGAAAGTGTGGATCCTGAAACTTAGCCGATTGAACGGGGAACTTGCCCGCGCCTCCCGCGACTGGTGCGTGCGTGCTGCGCTGGCCCTTACCGCGACCCTCTACAAAGGATTTAAATTCGCTCATGTCTATCTCCGTTAGGGACGAGTGTCACGACATTAGCACCGTGGTTGGCAGCGAGCGAGAATCTTCTGTTAAGACTGTTCGAGATCAAAGGTCGAGAGGACGCTCGCCTGCCGACAAAGCCGTCTATTGGAGCGAAGAAGTGACGGGTCAACAACTATAAGTGACTTAATCCAACGATTCGTTACATGAGCACGTGATTATTTAAGAAGGTAAGGGGACATGATACCTATCCACGAAACTCCAAAGCCGCGGGAATACCGCGGCTTTGTCTGAATTCCCGCGGCCGTAGGTTAGTCGAAGAAGTCGCGATCATCTTCCGCGAGGTGCGCCTTGGCTTGCTGGACTCTGAAAATGACACCGAGACCAGGTCTGTCCCAAACGTCGATGAAGCCGTTTTTGACCACTGGATCCGGCAGGCCATCCACAATGTCATACCACCATTCGGGCAGGCCCTTGGCATATTCGAAGGCGATGTAGTTCTGCGGCAGCGCCGCGCCCATATGCACCTGCGCAGCGACGCCGAATAATCCGTCGAAAATTCCGTGCGGAGCTACCAGGATCCCGTGGAGATCGGCGTACTCGGCGATCCACTTCAATTCGGCGATTCCGCCCACATCTTCCGGGTCGGGCCCGAGCACGTTGACGGCCTGCATCTCGATGAGCTCCATGCAGTTTTCCCGCAGATAGAGCTCCTCCCCGGTGTGAATGGGCGTGGACGTGCTATCGGTCACTTGCTTGAAGACTTGCGGTTTTGGATAAGGCTCGTAATCGCCGGTGATGAGGTCTTCGAGCCATGCCAGCTTCAGCGGTTCCACCGCGCGTGCAAACCGGATCGCATCCTTGACGACCCACCCTGGCCCGCAGTCGAAGGCCAGCCCGATGTCATTCCCGAGGGCCTTTCTCGCGGCTTCGGCGCAGGCGATGCAATTGTCGATGCCGCGTTCCGTCATGAGCCCACGATCCATGTACGGCGCCGACTGCCCATGCCATTGCGAACCGTACCAGGCGTTGGGGATGGCCGTCATCATGGCCGTATTGTGGAAGCCGATGGGCATCTTGACCAGGGTATAGCCCTCTTTGGCTTCCTTCATCTTGGCCGCAAACTCGGCGTAGTCCTGCGGCGTGCGGGGCATCGTCATCGTGGCCCCTATGTTGTTTTCGGAGTTTCCGTAGGGACGGACACGGTCGCGGATCTTTCCCCCAAGCAGCTTGTGGACCGGCAATCCAGCCGCTTGGCCGGCGACATCCCAGAGTGCGATTTCGATGGCACTGATCGCCGCGCCCCAGGGCTTGGAGGCGCCCATGCGGCGAATCTTCAGCATGATCGCGGCCACGTTGGTCGGGTCTTCGCCGATGAGATACTGTTTATAAAACAGCACCATCGGCTTGAGATACGGCTTGGCCGACTCCGCCTGACCGTAGCCGGAAATTCCCTGGTCGGTAACGATGCGAACCGTCGGATTGCGGCCGATGACGGCGCACTTGAGGTCGGTAATCTTGATCGGCCCGCTAGCCTTTGCCGCTTCAGGGGGATTCATCGCAGCAGCGCTCGCCCTGCCTCCGAACATGGTTGCCCCTGCCATCCCTGAAAGGGATCCCACAAATCCTCTTCGTGTCCACATTGCCATCAGCTTTATCTCCCAAAAAGCGTCGATTGAGTGGCTTCGGGGGCAGTGGTTTACGCTGCCGCGAAGCCATGTACATCATTTCACGTTTGGACACAGCGGATGAGGCCGTTGGTATTACGAATCAGAATCGGGCGCCATGGCCTTTTCGAGAGTGTGATCTTTGCACCGAAACTGCTCGTCCCCAAAACTGCACCCCAAAACTGTCCGGATCTTCCTCGTATTTCTGTGCGTTAACCTAAGCCTATGATCGCGAGAGTGGGAGGGCATGCTTTGAGCGATGTTCGTAACAGGAAGAAGATTTGGATCGTATATGCAATTGTTACAGTGTTGTTCTCCGTTGCCGGCACTCGGCCTGTCTCCGCGCAGGCCCCGGTTGCGCCGCCTGCATCCACACCCAACCAGCCGCCGCAGGTCTGGGTCCGGGCTTCGGGCGGCAACCATTTCGCGGGACCGAAGGATGTGGTCTATCCCCCTACACGTCCACCCGAGGATACCCGCCTCAACATGTATTTCGGCGACTGGCGTAACTCGGAACCACGTGTCCTCTTCGGCTCGCTTGTCGTGCGCGACATTCTCACTCCAGGCGACAATCTCAGCCCGCCCTTCCCCGGCGCTGTTCTCGAGCATGCCCGGTTTCTCTCCTATGCCAGTCTCGAGCCAGGGGAACTGACCATTCCCTCGACACTGAAAGACCTGCAGATTTTCTTCTATGTAGTGGAGGGTGAGGGTGAGGTCTCAGCCGGCGGCAAGACTGAGGGTATCCACGGAGGGAGCGCAATCCTCATGCCCGAGGGCATCGAATTCACTCTGCATAACACTGGACAGACCAGGCTCAAAGCCTACCTGGTCGGCGACCCGACCTACCCGGGATTCAAGCCTCTTTCGTCCTTCGTGGTCAAAGATGAAGATAAGCTCCCTCATAGCGCACCGGCCACCCCTTCGCCGTTCACCAACCCGGGAGCGGGCGGTCACTGGGCTCATATCACTCACAGCTTTTTCAACAGCAGGGATGGTCTCGCCACGATCCAGGGTATTATCACCGTCGAGATCCTACCGATGCAGCTCGGCGAGCCGCACCCGCACCTTCCTGGTAAAGAAGAGGTCTGGTGCGAGATTGAGGGCACGAGCCTCGCGTTTGTCGGCCCTCAGCTGCGCATCCAGTATCCTGGTCAGGCCTATATCCTGCGTCCGGATGGCCTGACGACGCACTCCAACATTCACTTTGGAGAACCCGGCGACAACCCAATCAAATTTCTGTGGTTCAACACCAACACCGGGCTGTCGGCGGCGCCACACTAAACCTGGGTGTGAGACTGAAGCCAAGAAGAAGAGCGACAAGACCGGCCAAGGCCGCCCTTCTCAGCGATTTATCTTCGTCCACAGCGACAGATTCCGGCACTAAGATAACGCGCGCATTCTGCTGAGATTCGAACCCAACAGCCTTAACTCGCAAACCCGCCTCCCCTAGTTCCATCCCCCTTTATCCACATCTTTTCTGCTCCCGGCCATGGACGCCAAAACTACCCCGTAATACCGTCATAGCAGGCAATCTCCGCGAATCATGAGCTGTCTTCATCCGCTTACTCGTGGGACGAAGGCGGAGCAGAGCGTCCCCAATCGGAAAGGATCGGCAAGCCGGCAAATGAGAAGGAGACTTATAGCGCTTCTAGCGCACTTTTTTGGAAAACTGGGGACCCACAGCCTCAGTCAAGGATGGAGTCAATGGTGCCTGGTACTGGTCCTTACGTGCCCTTGGGGAACAGCAACCGCTCATGAAGGAGGCAAGATGATCAAATAAATAATTAAAAAATTTGAGCGCCTTCATGAAACAAAGGACTTAGCCGCCACGAGGCCATTCGCCATAACAGGAAGACAGGAGATAAGGGGACAACATCACAACTGTCCGGTTCGTTTGCTGGGGGAGTGCCGCTAAGTACAGTATCGAGTGTGGTTTCTGAAGATTCGGGGTGTCCACGATTTGAAAGATGCGATACGGTTTTGCGATGATTTGGGGGTTGAACGACCCGGAGGCAAGAGGGAACCGCAGATCTTTCCACCACGCTACGCTCCAGCAACTGCTCTCTGTAGAAGCGTGGCTCCCCCTTTGTCATCCGGAGCGTACCCGGATTTCCTGCCACGCTGTACCGGACACGGTCGCGTGTGCGCCTTTCAGTAAGGAAAGGCGCATGAAGTTCGCCAACGCCACGAAGTTTTACAGGAAATCCGGGGCAGCCGAGGGATCTGCAGTTCCGCGGACCTTTCCTGGAAATGTTTTTCGACCGCGCTTAGCTTGCAATTGTTATCTCGACTGGCACTCGCAACAGCTACATATGCGACTTTCCGTAGAGAAAGACGCATGATGTTCGCCAGCGCTACCAAGTTCCACAGGAAACTAGGGGAGCTTAGTGGAGGGATCCGCGTTGCTATAAACGTATGCTAGACGCTGTTCTGTCGTCATCGCCATCATCCAAGAAGGCACTTCAACTCGACGCTCGCTTCAACTTGGCTACAGATTACGTTTTGGTCCGGGCGTCTATGTTTATGGTCGGAGTTTGGCCAGCGGGTGACTGGGTCATGGCAAGGGGGGATCGCGAGAGGGCTCCGATGAGCAGCAATGCGCAGCCGTACTCCACCGCTTTGTGGCGAATTGTGAGATTTTTCATCTTTCCTCCTCGTCGAGTTGGATGCCAAACACCGCGGCGCGATCGCCTCCCGGCGCGCGGGAGATTATCCTCAGTGTATCTAAGGTTTTCTGTGCTTCCTGACCACTCCAAGCGGAAGGTAACGTGGGCCGTTCTCCTTTTCCTTAGCGGTTCACCGTAATTCTCCAACCCTCTCCGACCGCTCAGCGTTTGAGCACTTGCTCGATGTAGGCAAGGGCACGTGGATCGTTGGTTTGTCCTAGCCAGAAGATCGCTTCCTTGCGAATGGCGAAGTTGGAATTGGTGTCGGCAACGTGGACCAGTTGGGGCACACTTTCTTCGCGGGGCAATTGGCTGAGGGCAAAGACGGCCTTCTTCTTGACTTCAAAGTTGGGATCGTTCTCAATGGACGCGTTCAAAGCGCCGATGGCTCTCTTGCCCGCCTTCTGCGCCAACCAGAAAAGAGCCTGAGCACGAACCCGGCTGTCGGCGTCCGACTTCGCCAGCTGGATCAAATCGTCGGTTGCACCCGGGTCTGAATTGATAGAGAGATCAAAGGCGAGCTTCTCGCGGAGCTTGCCGTCTTGCTCGCTACCCATGAGCTGACGCAAGGCCAGCAATCCTTCGTGCCCGCGCTGCGCGCCCAACCAGAATGCCGCCTTCTCGCGCAGGTAGGCGCTGCTTTCGGGAGAGGCGAGCGAGACGAGCACTTCGGTTGCCCGTGGCGTTGCATGGATGCTCAGGGCAGCCAGATTCTCATCTACCGCCCCGCCGTGCCCGGCTCCGCTGGCGCGAAGCGCAGCGGCATTTTGGGCAAGCTTGCCGAGAAAGGCAGCACTGTCTTCCGGGTGCACATCGGTCAGCCACTCGAACGGTACTCCGCCGGCATCAAGGGTGCATCCCACGGGAACCACGCGCGTCTTCGTAACCTCGCCGTGGTCAAGCCGAAAAAGCACGTCCCTAAAAACCACGTCGACGCCGGGAGCAGGCGAAGCCGGGGTATTCAGATTGTCTGCTGCGTCCTCGAGTTGAAGCTCATTGCAGCATCCAGCTTCCACTTCTGATGATCCCGTGCCAAACGAACACGAAGAATGATGTGTTCGCGGAAGAGCCGGCACCGCATATCCCAACCAAAGCGGAGCATTGGAGTGGCGAAATCGGTCCACCGTCGCGGACAGTCCCAGACTCACCGGTCCGGAGTGAAACTGCGTATGCGTGACCCGGGGCTCCTGAGCGCTGGTCATCAGCGCGGAGGCGGCGAGTGCCAGGACCATAAGCGCGTTGTTCTTCATGGAGCGATCTCCTTCCAGTTATTTGTTGAGAATTTCGAGCATGTAGTCGGTGGCTTCTTTGTTGTGCATAAGGCTGAGTTGCTGCACCAGCGACTGCTTGACGACCGGGTCCTTCTCGGCCCGCGCAAGTTCGACCAGATCGTGGCTATCCCCTGCGAGGAAGAGCGCCTGGGCGACGGCTTTCCTCGTTTCCAGATCTGTATTCTTCTTATAAATCGCGACCAGCGCAGGCGCCGCGGACATACCACCTGCTATCCCCAGGTTGTGAATCGCTTTGCGGCGGAGTTCGGGATCCTGCTCTGAGCTGGCGATGCTGCCCAGCGCCTCGGCGCCCTTTTGCCCCGCGGGGATGAACCCGTTGATCACCTCCGCTTTGACCTCGGGGTTGCTGGTGTCGTGATAAAGAGTGAGCAATTGCGAGGTAGCGCCCATCGCTCCCAGGGTGTGCACCGCAGTGCGCACGAGGTGGGGGTCGGATTCATGACGCGCCGCTTCCACCAGAGGATCGGGGGTGCCGATGACGAGATAGGTATGGAGAATGGCGTTCTTTACCTCTTCGTTCGTGGTCTGGCGGTAGATATTGGCGAGGGTCTCGGCGGCTTGCTTGCCGCGGGTAACGGCCAACATCTCGATGGCCTTCCGCTGCAAGGCCGGGTTGCGCTCGCCGCTTGCCACCTGGCCGAGCAGCGCCTGCGCCTGCGGGGATTGATCCTGGGCCAGAACGAAGAGCGCCCGATCCTTGAGCTTGTCTGATTTGTCGCTGTTCAGAATCTGTTGAATGATCGGCACTGCGCGCGCTTCATCCTGCTGCATGAGCGAGTTGAGGGCGAGCAGCTTGAGCTCTTCATCTTGCTCGGCCTGAGGCGGCAGAGGATCGTCGCTCTTGCCATGAATCTCTATTTCCAGCGCGCTGCATTCCTTTACCCAATTTCCTTGGCTGTACGCGTGCCTGAGCTCGGCGCAGATCTCGAGGGCATGGGCGGCATTGCCCTGTTTATTCGAGGCATATGCTTCCCAATAGAGAGCTGCTTCCGCGCGGCCGCCATGCTGCGAGGCGAGCTTGGAGAAGATGGACTCCGCCTGGGCCCAATGGGCATCGTTGATGGCGCGCGTGCCTTCCGAGTAGAGCGCTTCTTCCTTCCCTTGGGCGGCTGCGTTGTCATCGGGGAGCGGGAGAGGAGACTCCGCGCATAGCGCCGGCGGCGCCGACAAGGCAATCAGCAGTGTCGCGAACAGTAGTGATTTCGTATTCATTTAGATGGGAACCCCTTTCGTTGCTGTGGGAGCGCTTTGCTGTTCGGGGCCCGGGGAGTAAACCCGGGAGCGCAAGACGCGAATGTCAAAAAGAAGACCGTCGGTATTCATCTCTTGCCTGAGGCGGTTGAGATCGGCCTCGGTGAAGCGGTCCGGCTCGTTGGCAAGCTCCATCAGCAGACGTTCCAGGCGGTCGAGCGAGGCTTCCACATTGAGGTCGCCGGCCTGCATCGCGCTCTGCCTGACCAGGCGGTTGCTGGCCAGCAATTCTCTGGCTTCGCTGCGCAGCGGCAAAGCCGAAAGATCGTTGCCATCCGCGTGATTGAGCTGCACCAGGAGCTGCTCAGAACGATCGAGGTGGTCCCCAAGAAAAACGATCACCACCCGCTGACGGGCTTGCGGGTCAACCGCCACGGCCACCGATGAGGCCTGCTTGCGCTCCCACCGGCGCCCGGCAACGAAGGTCACAGCAACCAGCAGCACGCAGGCGGCTGCCCAACCGAGGGGCCGGTAATATCGCATCCAACTGCGTTTGGGCTTTTCGTATACCGGGAGAGAGGCGTCAATGGATTGCCAAACTTGTTCGATGTAGTCCTCTCTGCGCCCCGGTGGCGTGGGTGTGGCTATTCCGTCGAGGACTCGGCACAACTCCGCGTACTGCTTGGCGCACACCGGGCAAGCTTTCAGGTGACGCTCACTTTCGCCCATGTTGGCGGATTCTTCGTAGTAGTGCTCGACTAGTTCTGCTTCTTCCAAATGCTTCATGTGTTTACCCATAGGGGCGCGAGTTGGCGCCTGAGTTTCTGCACCGCGCGAAAGACTGCCTGCTTGGCCGCATTGGGAGCGATGTTAAGAGCGGCTGCAATCTCTTCGGTCGTTCGGTCTTCCATGTGGCGCAGCACGAAGGCGGTACGCTCGGTGGGGGTGAGCTCGCTCATCGCCGCCTGCTGCCTGGCCTCGATCTCGCGGCTCAACAGCAGCCGGTCGGGGCCTGCTTTTATGTCGGCCAACTGGACCTCACTCCGTTCCGGATCGTTCTCTTCCGCGATACGGCTCTGGGCTTCCGGCCTTCTTTTGCCCACAACCTCAAGGGCGCAATTGGCTGCGATGCGATAGAACCAGGTCGCCATACTGGACCGCCCTTGAAAGGTCGCGAGGGATTGGTACCCACGCAGGAATACCTCCTGCACGGCCTCTTCGGCATCGGACTCATTGCCGGTAATGCGATAGGCCACTCGGAAGACAATTTGGGTATAGCGCGCCATGAGCACCTTGTAAGCTTCCTTGTCGCCGGAAAGGATCGCCCGGCGTATGGAGTCGTCACTCTCTTCCATCCAGCGCATTAGATAAGAAAATGGTATTCCGGTTAGGTTGTGGTCTCGATTTTCGCTATTTAGGTCAGAGTTGGGGCAGGATGGAGCAAAAGCTCGTACACGCCGGTTTTACTAGCCGAGAGCGGATACGGCGGGTGGCAGCAGGCTCTTCCCGGAGAGCGGCGAGGTATCCTTCTACCCAGCAAGCATTCGAGCCTAATGAAGCTTCGTGGGCGGAGCTGGCATTTTCAGATAAACCGGCCTGCTTAGTAGGGCGGCTGCTCCGGAACCGCCTGTCCATCGGCGCGGGGATCGGATGCTCCAAAATTTACGCCGGACTTATCGTCGTGCATGACGGCGTTCCCGCGGCCCATCACCTGCGAGTAGCGCGGGACCAGGTTGATCTGGTGCCCTTGCGCCGCCAGCTGTTCCATCACCTTACGTGGATATCCGTCCTCAAGGTTGACCCCGCAGCCGGAATTGTCTTTGTTGAAGCGCGCCGCATCCATTGCGGCCTGCAGGTTCATGTCGAAGTCCACGACGTTGGCCACGAACTGCGCATGCGCCTGCGCCTGGTTAAAACCAGACATGATTCCGAACCCGATTGTCTGCCCATCCTTCTGCATCATGGCCGGGATGATCGTGTGCAGCGGCCGCTTGTGGCCGGCCAGCGAGTTAGGCTGCCCGGGTTCCATATAGAAGCCGGTGCCGCGATTTTGCAGCACAAAGCCGGTATGCTCTGCGACCAGCCCGGCGCCAAAGTTGCCTGCATTCGACTGAATAAAGGAGACCACCATCCCATCCCGGTCAACCGTGGCCAGATACGTCGTATCCGACTGCAGTTTGTCCAGCTGTTCCTTGCGATCCGAAGGCAAAACCTTACAATTGGCTCTGTCGGTGATACCCTTCGCTCGCTCTTTCGCCAGTTCCTTAGAGATCAGCTTCGCAGTGGGAATTTCTCCCGTGCGGGGATCTCCCACGTAGTGCAGCATGTCCGCGTAGGCCAGCGCCTTGGCCTCCATCTCGATATGCAGTGTCTTGGCCGAGTCGTGTCCCCATTCCCGCAGCGGATAAAGCTCCATGACATTCAGCATCGAGAGCGCCGCGATGCCCTGCGTATTCGGAGGAGTCTCCCACACCCGCCATCCATGATAGCTGGTGGAAACGGGCTCAACCCACTCCGGCTTGTAATCGGCGAAGTCAGTTTCGGCAAGAAAGCCATTCTGTTCGTCCGAAAGTTTCACCATGGCATCCGCGATCGGTCCGCGGTAAAAAGCGTCTGCGCCGTCCTTGGCGATCAGGCGGAGGCTGTTGGCGAGGTCGGGATTGCGGAACAGCTGCCCCACGCGAGGATAGGTCCCCCCAGGCAGAAAGACACTGGCAAAAGCAGGCCGGTCTTTGAATTTCATTCCGTACTCGACCCAGTTTGCCGAGTCGGTCTCCGTGACCGGAAAGCCATTTTCCGCCAGCGCGATCGCAGGCGCAAGGTCGGCAGCGAGAGGCAACTGGCCGAACCTTGCGTGCAGCGCTTCCCAGCCGGCAACGGCTCCGGGAACCGTAACCGAATAAATGCTGCTCTCGCCCATCATGGTTAGCCCTTTGGCCTTCATAGCCTCGATGGTCTCCGCCTTCGCCGACCAGCCGCTGGCGTTAAGCGCATACATATTCTTCTCTTTGGGATCCCATACGATCGCGAACAGGTCGCCTCCGATGCCGTTCATCATCGGCTCGATCACGCCGAGAGCCGCATTGGCGGCAATCGCCGCATCCACGGCGTTCCCGCCTTTGGCAAGGATCGTTGCGCTGGCCTGGGAAGCGAGCGTCTGAAGGGTAGCCGCAATGCCGGAACGGTTGATCGTCATCGAAAAAGCATTGTCCCGTGAAGGCTCCCGAGGATGCTGGCGATCATCGTGAATATATCCGCCGTTGGCAGAGTTCGAAGTTGTAGCTCCGTCGGCATGCGCTGCCTGCGCCTGCGCGAAGTGAGTGAACAGAATTGCGGACAGAATCCCAAGCAGCAGATGACGAACCGGCATCAAGTAAAGCCTCTGAAGAGAATTTGCAATTGCCGTGTCAGCAATTGCTCTCTCTCAATGTATGGGGACTGTGACTGCGGCGCAACGGTGCGGGACCGAGGAGGGACGAGCGAGGAGATAAGGAGACAGCCTACCTATCGCCCAGAAATTGCTGCAATAGGTATGCTGTCCCCCGATTTCCCTTGTGGGATCTCCCTTGTTGGGGGAGAACGGTTCAACTACTTTTTGGCCAGGTCTATGTTTTGGTCTTTGGCCAGTTGCTGGGCCATTTGCAGGTGTTCGGAGAGGGTCTTGCTGGCTTGCAGGGCGGCGTTTTTTACGCCGACATCACGACCGTTTGAGACTTCCATGTGGAATTCGCTCAGATCCTCCTTGTGGTCTTTCACCATGTCTTTGATGTAGGCCTGGTCGTAGGCAGCGCCCGAGAGGGCTTGCATCTTGCTCATGAGCGATTTGTCTTTTTTGGAGATTTCGGTGGGGATTTCTACGCGGAGCTCCTGGGCTACGGGCTTCATCTGCTCGTTCATCTTGGTGTGGTCGTCAATCATTTTCCGGGCAAATTGCTTGACCTGGTCGTTGTTGCTCTTTTGCAGGGTGAGTTCGCCCAATTGCACCTCTGCGATGCTGCCCTGGATGGCCTTCTTGACGAAAATTTTATCGATGGCGGCTTGCTGGACTGCATTCACGCCACCCATGTTGCCCAATTGGTCTGCAGGGTTCGGAAGCGTGCTGGTCCCGGGCGTCGAGTTTATGCCCGCTCCCGGAGTTTGGCCATCAGCGGGTGACTGCGTCAGGGCAAGGGGGGGAGCGATGCAGATGGCTCCGATGAGCAGCAATGCGCTGCCGTACTCAATCGGTTTGCGGTGAATTGTGGGATTTTTCATCGTTTCCTCCTCGTCGAGTTGGATGCCAAACGGCGCGGTGTGACCGCCTCCCGGCGCGCGGGAAATTATCCTTATACTATATCTACGACTTTACAGCCACCCATCCCCCGGAGGCAGGACGTTTCGGGGACACAAACGGACGGGACGTTCACCCCAATCCGTTACGTCTAAGCAAAGTACGGTCCCGCCCATTCCCGGGTTCCCCCCATTCGGGAACACCCCGAAGCTTTCGCTCTATTTATTAGCTGTAAGGAGAGATCAGTGTTCACTCTCGATGGTGTTCGAAAATTCCATGGCTGGACACACGCCAGCCTCAATCTGGTTCTGGATCACCTGTCCACAATGCCCACAAACGATTATGTGAGGGAACTATCCGGCTTCGGCTTCCGCACGCTGCGTGAACAAGCGATTCATATTTTCAACTGCGAAGGGTTTTGGATTCACACACTCCAGGGGTTGCGGTACGCCGACCGGACCCTTGAGGAATGCCCGCTCGTTGCCGATGCAAGACTGCTGCAGAAAGAAGTCGGCCAGTCGACCCATGCTTATTTGTCGAATTTGACCAATCAACAGCTCAATGCCGATGCGGAGCTTCATTTCCCCGATGGGGACGTCGCCGTCCGCACTCCGGCGCTCGTCCTTCATCATGTCCTGACGCATGCCTTTCACCACAAAGGCCAGATCGTTGCCATGTGTCGTGCGTTGGGTCACCCTGCTCCCGACACCGATTTGAACCAGTTTGAATGAATAACGACGAGGACTTGTCGTTGAGGGATCGTTTCGGCGTGAAATTGGAGCAGTTCGGCGATTCCCAAACCTTGGCCGGCAAGCCGCCGCAAGGGCACGACGCCAAATGCGGCGCCGCTCGCCACACGCTAGCGGCGTCAAAGGATTA